>SHND01000010.1:0-76770 GCA_004295045.1 Chloroflexota bacterium
TCTACGCCCTGCGCCTGTATTCCGTAAAAGGGCTGGTCAGGCGGCAATGCCGCCGCCAGTCCGCGCCAAAAGAGCACGCCGCCCTCTTGACCGTGAACTCCAAAGAACGGGGGATTATTCCCTTCGGTTCGAATTGGAACGATCGGCGACCAAGTCAATGTCGCGGCATCTCGAAGTTGTATCCGCTCGGCGATTTGCGCGATCGTCGCATGATGGATGAGAGTGGTTAGCGGTAATCTGACTCCGAGATCCTTTTCGATCCGCGCCAGCATTGTCACCGCCATCAATGAATGTCCGCCCAGCTCGAAAAAATTATCATTCACACTGATGCGGTCAGCGGCAAAAAGGTCCTGCCATATTTTTGCAATCTTTTTTTCTGTTTCAGTGCGCGGCGCTACAAACCCAGCTGGAGGCGACTGAGGGCTAGTTGCATCCACTCTCAACGGCTGCAAGACAGAGTCGCCCGACAAAGATTTCGCTTTGGCGGAAGCCAAGTCAGGCAGCGCCAAACGATTTATCTTGCCATTCGGTGTCAGAGGCAGAGCTTCCAAACAGACAAATGCAGAGGGCACCATATAGTCCGGCACCCGCTGCCCCATAAATTGCCGCAGCGCAGAGATTTCAACTTGATGGTTTGGAGCAGGCACAATAAAAGCGACCAGAGATTTGTCATCTGCGCGCTCGCCCTGCGCAATCACCGCACACGCCTGCACCGCAGAATGTTCCGCGAGTACCGCCTCCACTGCGCCCAATTCCAAGCGCTGTCCCCGAATTTTGACCTGAAAATCGCTGCGCCCGAGGTATTCGATGCAGCCATCATCCCGATAACGCGCCCTATCGCCGGTGCGATATAGCCGCGCCCCGCCCTCGTCATGAAATGGATTCGGAATAAACTTTTGCGCCGTCAGCTCCGGGCGATTGTGATAGCCGCGCGCCAGACAGGGACTGCTAACGTACAGCTCTCCATCAATCCCCACAGGTACGGGCTGCAAATCGGCGTCCAAAATGTACAACACTGTCCCCGGCACACTTGTACCGATGGGAATCGTTTCGATCGAGTCGTTCTGAAGCTCAGGGATCGGAAAAGTGGCTACGACGCCGGTTGTTTCCGTCTGTCCAAAAATATTTACCAAGACAGCGTGATGTTCGAGTTTGCATCGCCAGTCTCGAGGAATATCCGACAACAGCGGCTCACCAACAGATACAATCCGCCGCAAGCGATTGTCCATCAAGTGTTGACGTTCCTCCGGCGCGAGGGTCATCAAGCGCTGAAGACAAGTCCGCCAAAAGGATGGCACCATGTCCATCAAAGAAATCTGTTGCCGCTTGATCAAGTCAAACAGCAGAATCGGATCGCGCGCTTGCTCGGAAGTCGCAAGCACTATCGTCGCGCCGTGCGCGAGCGGAACCATCAGTTGGCGAATGGAGAGTGCATAGGAAATCGAAGCGGTTTGAAGATACACATCGTCTCGCGTCACATCCAATGCCAGCGCGGCATTGCGCACAAAGTGACACAAGTTCGAATGTGTGATCATTACCCCTTTCGGCTGCCCGGTTGACCCCGAGGTGTAGATCACATACGCCAAATTCTCGGCGGATGCAATTTGTTTTGGACTGCTGTCATGCTGCCGCGCAATCTCGCGCCGGTCTTGGTCGAGGCAAACTATACGCGATGCGTGCGTGCCAAGTACGTCGAGCAAGGCGGCTTGGGTTACGACAATTTGGGCATTTGCATCATCCAGAATAAACGCCAAACGCTCGCGCGGATAAGAAGGATCGAGCGAAATAAACGCGCCGCCTGCTTTCAAGACGCCAAGAATGGCGACGACCATTTCGATTGACCGATTTACGCAAATTCCAACCGGCGCATCGGCTGTTACTCCAAGTTTTTGCAGGTGGCACGCCAATTGATCGGCGCGACGGCACAACTCTCGATAGGTTAATCGCCCCCGTTCGTAGATGACGGCGATTGCGTCCGGTGACGCGTCAACCTGCGCGTCGAACAAGTCTTGAAAACAGAAATCTGTAAATACATCATACGCTCCACTGTTCATCCGCTCAACTCCGCTACCTGCAAGCCCCCCCAATTCCTGCAATGTAGTAATTTCAAACGAGCTTTCAAATGGCGAAAGCTCGTTTATGTTTCAATCAACAAACCGCAATCGGACAATGCCTTTGCCGCTTCCCGCAATGCGGAAAATGCAATGCCGGACTTGTCTGCAATATCCAGCAGCGAGTGTTCGCCGTCCGAAAAATTCAATACCCACAACATCGCCATTTCATATTGGTTCGAGTCCTTTCTGCCACCCAAGGCGCTGTACAAACCGCGTCGTCCCAACTGCGGCTCGCCTTTCGGGTTCGTGTTCAAAAACTTTTTGTTGTGTTCCAATACATCCATCACCGCCAGATATTTGGACAGAGAATCGGCAAGATATTCGGGCTGGACCAGATCGAGATTATCCGCCGAAGTGTGATATTCGGGATAACGTCCGTGCGGCGTGCGGGTTAAACTGCCGACGGGCAGATTGAATCCGGGTGAGCAATATTGGCGTTCGTCATAACCATACGGCGAAAATTCTTGAATCTCAAACGCTTGTCCGGAATGCTGCAAGACGTGAATGACCGCGCGATCTATCTCGGCATTCCCGCGTCGGCACTTTTTGTACGTAGATTTTCCCGGGTCGCCCACGCACGCGACGACTAGTCCATGCTTGATATTTTGAACCTTGTCCTCGTTTCGGCTCAGCCACGTAAGCGAACCAATCGTTCCCGGAATAAACAAAAAACGATACGCGTAACGGCGCGGCGCGGCTTGCAGCGATTTCGCCAGAAAGGTTGCCAACACCATCCCCGAAAGATTGTCATTGCAGAGCGAGGGGTGACAACTATGGCACGAAATCAAAATTTCGTCGGCGGTTTCGCCGGGCAAAAAATATTCGCCGTACGTCAGATGCCCCGCTTGAAGCGTCGAATCAATGCATACCTCGTACTCGTCCTCTGCCAGACTTTCGAGCAAGCGGTGCGTTACGCAGAAACCCCAATTCTCGCGATAGTACGAGGTGCGATACGGAATCCAATTCGGTTGTTCGGGGATGGAAAAGAGATGTTGTTTGAGTTCTGCGAGCGAAATTTTTTCATGAATCGGCGTACTGTAATTGAGGACGTGCAGATTCGATTGTTTGAAATCAACAATCTTGTCACCGGCGGAATTTTTGATGTACGCGTCGCGGATATTCCATTCGTTCGGCACAGTCCAATCCAAGACCTGCGTTCCGGTCGGCACCTCATGGATTTCAATCGGAATCTCACGCTGAAGAATTTTCAGCGATTCACGAAAGCCATCGCCGGTGATGCTGCGGCAAATCGGATACAACTCTGACATCAAATCGTACATCAGCAAGCCGGCATTATTTATGCTCATAACACAATACAGTTAGATTGCAACAAGCGCGTTCTCAAAATCGGGATACGCGGCATCACGCTCCGAGATGACTTGTACGGGCGCGGGCAACTCGATAGCAAACGCGGGATCATTCCAGCGCAAACCACGCGCCGCGTCCGGCGCGTAAAACTCTGACATTTGATAAAAAACTTCGGTATCATCTTGCAGCGTGAGAAAACCGTGCGCGAAATCTTCGGGGATGTAAAGCATATTGTGCGCGGCGGCGGAAAGCGTGATTCCAAAATGCTGCTTGAAGGTTGGAGAGGCGGGACGCAAATCAATGATGACATCAAAGACCGAGCCCTGCGTGCAGCGAACGAGTTTTGCCTCTTGATGAGGCGCGACTTGATAGTGCATTCCGCGCAGTGTCCCTGCGCGACGATTGTACGAAATGTTGCACTGCGCCAGACGCGGGTTCAGCCCGTGTTCCTCAAATTCACGCTCGCACCACGCGCGCGCAAAATATCCGCGCTCATCTTCGCGCCGCTCAATTTCAATTACGTATGCGCCGCGCAAGGGCGTTTCGAGAAACCGCATCAGGCAAATACCTTTGCTTCGGGAATCGGCACGACGAACTGTCCGCCCCATTCGCGAATGTAGGACATCTGCTGCATGATCTCGTCCTTGAAATTCCAAGGTAGAATCAACACGTAATCCGGACGCGTCTCGGCGATTTTGTCCGGCGCATAAATCGGAATATGCGTGCCGGGCAGAAATTTCCCTTGCTTGTACGGATTGCGGTCAACGGTGTAATCCAAGAAATCGGTGCGGATGCCGCAATAATTCAACAGCGTATTGCCTTTGCCCGGGGCGCCGTAACCCACCACCGTCTTGCCGGCGCGTCGCGCTTGGATCAAAAACTCGAGCAGCTTGCGTTTGGTTTCTTTGACGCGCTCTGCAAAATCAGCATAGTACGTCAGCTCTGTCAGCCCCGCGCGCAACTCGCGCTGCTGCAGTTCCCTCGCGCGTTCCGTCACCGGTTTCGATTCATCGTCCTCATGCCGCGCATAGATTCGCAGTGAACCACCGTGCGTCGGCAATTCTTCAACGTCAAAGAGCGCGAGCCCGTGCGCGGCAAAAATTGTTTTGGCAGCGATAAAACTGAAATAAGAAAAGTGTTCGTGATAGATCGTATCGAACTGATTTTCCGCGACCAAACACATCAAGTGCGGAAACTCGATGGTGATGACGCCATGCGGTTTGAGCAGAATTTTGAGCCCGGCGACAAAATCATTCAAGTCCGGCACCTGCGCCAACACATTGTTGCCCGCGATCAAATCCGCTTGCATTCCTTCGGCAACCAATTTCCGCGCGCTCTCTACGCCAAAAAATTCAACGCGTGTAGGAACGCCTTTATCAATCGCGACGCGCGCCACATTCGCCGCCGGTTCAATCCCCAAAACGGGAATTCCTTTTTCGACAAAATATTGCAAGAGATAGCCGTCGTTGCTCGCCACCTCGACCACGCGGCTGTCGTGATTCAATCCAAAACGCGCAACCATGAGGTCGGTATAACGTTTGGCATGTTCGAGCCACGATGTGGCGTAGGAAGAAAAATACGCATACTCGGTAAAAATATGTTCCGCGCTGACATACTGTTCCAATTGCACCAGAAAGCACTGGTCACAAACAAAGACGTGCAGCGGATAAAAGGGTTCCATCTGATTGAGCTGTTCGGCAGCGAGATAGCTCTCGCACAGCGGCGACATGCCCAAATCAACAAACGTGTATTGCAGCGGCGCGCCGCAAAAACGACAGCGCCCGTGTTCTACCGGGATAGCAAGTTGCGTGGGTGCCATTTCAGTTTCAACAATCATGATTTATCCTCAATGAAAAAGTTGGTTGTCTCAAGCCGGAACTCGTTCTGTCCAGCGTAACGTCGAGTCCAATTCGCCGCTGCTCAACAATTGTTTGATGTGGTCAATGCGTTTATATTTCGGTCCTTCAAACTCGTCCAACTTGACGCCGTATTTTTGGTACGCGGCGTACAATTCTTGCGCGCCGCGCCGCGCATTCCAGTCGGGTTGGAATTCCGGGACCAAGCGCGCAATTTTTCCAAAGTTCACGCGATAGCTGCGTTTGTCCGGCTCGGCATCAGAAGCATATTCGACGCGACAGCCCGGCACCGTCTCGCGAACGATTTCTGCCAATTCGCGAATGCGATAGTTCTCCGCATCAATCCCGACATTGAACGCTTGATTGTGAACCACCTCGCGCGGCGCGTCGAGCATCGCAATAAACGCGCGTGCAATGTCTTGCACGTGAATGATCGGACGCCACGGACTGCCGTCACTCTTGAGATAAACGAGTCCGGTGGTGCAAGCCCATGCGACCAAATTGTTCAACACAATATCAAAGCGATGACGCGGCGAAACGCCGTACGCGGTTGCGTTCCGCAGATACGTCGGGCTAAAGTTTTCGTCCGCAAGCGTTGCAACTTCGCTCTCGACCAAGACTTTGGAATGCCCGTACGGCGTCACGGGATTAAATTCCGCTTCTTCGGTCAAAATATCATCGCCTGCCGCGCCGTAGGTGCTGCAAGAGGAGGAAAAGAGAAAACGCGGCACCCCAACCTGTTTTGCCAAGCGGGCGAGCTGCACCGACGCCTTGTAATTGATCTCGTACGTCAAGTTTGGATTCAGGTTGCCGAGCGGATCATTAGAGAGCGCCGCCAAGTGCATCACCGCGTCAAAACCTTCCACATCGGCGGCTTGAACGTCACGCAAATCTTTGCGAATCGAATCAATTTCAGGCAAATCATCGCCAAACGTACAGCGTTGATACAGATCCGAATCTAAACCTACAACCTCATGCCCATTTGCAATTAGCATGGGGACCAAAACCGTGCCGATATAACCTTTATGACCGGTAACGAGGATTCTCACTTGAAATTCCTTTCGTCCAAGAAAATTTTCTGATATTGTTCATCCAGCAAACGACGGTAATTCTCGAGTTGCGCGTGAATTTTCGAGATCGTTTGATCTCCCGCATCCTCGTATTCCTGAAACTGCTGAATTAGTGATTCGACGGTGAACTGCTCGATATGTTGACAATACTTGTCCAATCCCATTTCCCGCATCAATGCCACATTCTTTTCGTGGTAACCAATCGAAATCACCGGGCGTTCCAACATCAGCGCGGACAATACGTTGTGAAAACGACTGGCGACAAGAATATCGGTTTGCGCCAGTTGGTCAAAGAGTTCGCCGACCGTTGAGCACTCTTGCGCAATCAATCGCCCTTGCCATGCATCGTTCTTGCTACCGCGCACGTACTCGACAATCTCATCGAATGGGCGGCGATCCGTATCATCGCCGACGATGAGTCTCACCGTCTTGCCGTGATCCAGCAGCCAGGCGACAAACTGTTTGATCTTGCCAATGTATTCTTGATAAATATGTTCGCCGATAGAAGGATCGTGTCTCCAGCCATAATAGTTGAGCAGTCCGAGACCGACCGTATTCGCAGGAGTTGCGGGTTTGGGTATTGAACCACAGAAATAGCCCTGCAAGCTGAAAACGAGATCAGGATACAGCTGATCCCCGGTTGTATCAAAGCCGACGCTCCGCAGATAATCGAGCGCGAACGTTTCGCGATAGGAGCGATAATCCGCCAGTCGCAGCGCGCGCAACATCAGTATCCGACTGAGTGGATCAACAATCGGTCCCGCGCCGACGCTCAAAAAGATTACCTTTGCGCCTCCCAGTTTGGCGCACTTGCACCATTTATAAAGATCGTATGGCGCGTTCCATGCGCGTTGCACACCCATGTCATCCACCGCGCCCGTACCAACCACGATAAATTGTTCCGCGCCTCGAAACCACGCCGGGCGGTCGAGCCAAAATTGAATTTCATCAACGACCCGTTTAGAGAGCCGTTTGACTCGGGCGACGCTGCGGTTGGCAGATTTGATCTCGTTTTTTGATTCGGAAATATCAAAGGGCAGTGTAGGAATATGAAAACGCTCGGCAATTACCTTAGGTCCATTACAGACGCAAATGATCTCTGCATCAGGGAGGTATTTGGGGATGTTTTGGATAGCGGCTTCGAGGGTGCTGTCATTTCCGATATTGCCCGAACCGAAATGTCCAAAAAGTACGATGCGCTGTTTTTCCATTCGTTAGTTGTGGCGCAGCAAACGCCGAGTGCGTTTGACCGATTTGTCAAGCATAACGCGCTGCAGTTGCACATAGCAGCGAAGACGTTCGGCGCGCGAAGGGACCAGTCGCGGCACAGACAAAAAATAGTTGCGGTAGACGCTGACCGCGGAAAAGCGGTCATCCCAATTCGTGCCCGGATCCAGAAACAAAAGCTCTTCCAATGATCTGCCCGAATTCATCGCCGCCCCCAATGCATTGGGATAGAGCCGATGATAAAACAAGTACTCGGGAAGCTCCTGCATTTTGCCCAAGAGACACAATTCAAAGAGTGTATTCTTGTCGCAGCCGTAGTATCCCGCATAGACGCGCGTTGCGCGTAACGCGTTCGAGCGCATCACACCATAGAGTTGAATGCAAAGATAATCGGTTGTAAGGACACGATACAATCGTTCATGCGGACTCGGCGAAGTGGTGTCCACTTCCACCTCAAAATTGCCCACGAAATTTCCGTTCTCATCAATCACCTTGGTCTTGGAGTAACAGACCACCACAGACGGATCACCCGCAAGCACCTCAAGACATTTGCGCATGTATTCGGGATCGTATGAATCATCGTGCGCGACCGGCGCAAAATATTCGCTCGCGGATAAATCAAAGACGCGATACCAATTCTGCGTCGCGCCGATATTTTTTTCATTGCGATGATAACAAATGCGCGGCTCTTGAGCCGCGTACGAACGGCAGATTTCTTGTGTCCGATCGGTTGAAGCGTTATCTGAAATGATTAGATTGAAATCCGAATAGGTTTGTCCCAAAACAGAGTCAAGCAGCGCTTCAAGATATTTCTCGCCATTGAACACAGGCAAACCGATGCTTAGCGGAGGCGTGGGAAGATTCATGGAGCCGCCTCGACGAGTTCATGCGTTGGCAATGGATCGCAAACGAGAGTTGGCGTCTGAATTTCTTTCACGGTGTGACAAACTTTTATAACGCCTTCAGCGAAAGAGTCACCCTTGTGAGCTGCGATGCCGGGTGTTTTGAAGGTGTCGCTTCGCAACAAGCGGTCCGTTTTGTGAATCTTGGGATTTTGAGCACCACTCTGACTGATCACAATGTAATCTGCGAATTGCTCGACAAAATCATACAGAGTCTTGTCTTGTTCCAAAAGACACTGTTCGATTTCCGAAAATCGTTTCACGTGATCCTTTGTAACGGCATAAAGCTCACACAAATAGTCCAGCTGAGCGTCTTCACGTTCTCGATATTCGAACGTGTCATTGTTCAAATGGAGCTGACCCGCATATCCGTGCGGAATGAGAGGTTCAGATAACAAGTGTTCAAACAAATTTTTTAATTGCGAAGGAAACAGAAAAATATCGTCATCAATGACAATGAAGTAATCTGAGTTAATTGCACTGGCAACTTGCCACCGGTAGCCGCTTCCGCGCTGAATATCCTGATTGATCAGGATCAAGCGTTCGTCACGCAGCTTGACCTTGTTTTGAATCCTTACTTCCGGGTTATGATTTGTAATGACGATCTTGTCAACAAATGTACAGCTCAAGAAATTGCGCACCACAGAATCAATATGAATCATCCGCGCGGGATGGTAATAGGTGAGCAGGATGGTGACCTTTTGGGGACCATCAATTGATATTTTTCGGCCGATATAGCCATTCAGTGTAAATGATAGGTTTCGTAAACTGCGACGAGGATGAATCATACCTTTTTATTCCTTGAAGAAGGATGAGCGGATTGACCTTTTGATACTCTTGCAAAACAAAAAAATGTAACAAATTTTTTGTCAAGCCATTGCAAATGTGACGTTGAAAATCAAGTCTCGCAATGAATAGCAGTATCCCGAAAATTGTGTAAATTTCGCGTCCCGAGTTTGAAAACTCAAGGCAAGGGAACTTTGCCGCATTCATGCTGCCTCTTTTGCCAGCAGGGTTTTAACCTGCGGATTTTACACACAAGGCGACATACCGCCCAATGAATTCCATGAGTTCCGTAAAGATGATGCAGCTTGTCGGTCGTGATTCACTCCCAGTTGTACAAACGCTCATTTCGCTTTTGCCATCCCGACGGATCAATCAAGGCATAGAGCGCCAAGAACAAATCTTTAACCATCCGCTTGCCGCGAAGCCGCAGCCAAGGAAGCAGATTGATATAGCATTTTACTTTTTCTTGCCACGAGAGTGGGACACGCTGAATGGTTCCCAGATAATCGAAAAACTGCATCCAGTAGGGTAAAACAATTTTCCCTTTCAAAGAGGGATCAAACCAGACCATTCTTGCGCGCATGTCGAGGTACATGTTCCGCGCATGGTAACGTTTGTAAAACAAGGGTACAGGAATTTCGTAAAATTGACCATAAAGAGCGAGCTCGCATAACAAGGTGCGGTCCGAATCGGTATAGTTCTGTTCAAGGCGTGTCTTGCGCAAAATGTCTGCACGAATTACGCCGTATGTTGCTTCGCAATTATGATCCGGCGCGCTGAGGTCGCGCAAGCGTTCCGCAGGGCTCGGTGACATGCCTTTTTTTTGAGAAAGCGTCTTGATGCTTTTGCCCTGTTCATCAATCTCTGTAAGCATTGTGTAGCAGAGAACGACCGCCGGATTGTGATCCAACACCTCTACGCATTGCTCAATGAGCTCGGGCGCACAAACGTCATCATCCGCCGCCCAACGGAAAAATTCGCCCTTTGATAATCTAAACGTCTGGTTCTCGTTGTTCGCGCCGCCGATGTTTTCCGCATTGCGATAATAGCGGATGCGCTTGTCTTGCGCTGCATATTTGCGACAGATTGCTTGAGTTCGATCGGTTGAAGCGTTATCAGAGAGAATCAACTCGAAATCGGTAAAGGTCTGAGCAAGAATCGAATCAATTGCCTGCGCGAGATAACGCTCTCCATTAAACACAGCCAAGCCAATGCTAACCCGGGGACGATAGTTTTCCATTAACCAAACCCTCTTACATTTCATTCACACGGGCAAGCGCACTGCCCTGTCGTAATTCATGCCACATCATAACCATTGAAAAGCGCCTTGACGCGCAATGGAATCCGCATTCCAACCATCCAAAAACGCATATAGTCATCAAACCAGAGCGGCTTGCGCTGCAACAGAGCGATCATCAACCGAAACCACATTTGAATCGTATACAATCCATCGCTAACAAACCATCGCAAAATCAAGGGCGGGCTTGGATCCGAAGTGAGAATGATATGTGATTGCGCCAAGCCCTTGCCAATGCGATAGATATGCGCTTTGGTGAGTCGCGCGGCAGGCACAAGATGTCGAACCGTCGCGTCGGGAACATAAATCACTTTCCATCCCGAATTGTGAATTCGCGCCACCATCTCTGTGTCGCCAGCCGCAAGGACTTGATTGCCCGAACGGTCCAAATCTGTACGAAAACAGCCCACCCGGTCAAAGAGACTCCGCCGAATTGCCAGATTACACGATAATGGAAACTGGTCCCATCTCGAAACCGCAGTCGGCACAGAAAAAGGCAGTCCGTATCCGCTCAGCAAACCTTGCAAGTCACCGGTGAGCCAATCAGGAACCGCTTGCCCTTGGTAATCCGGGACAGACGGTCCCCCGACGCAGCCAACGGTCGGGTCGCTGAATGGCGCCAACAAAAAATCGAGCCACCGGGGACTTGGCGGCGAGTCATCGTCAAGAAAGCAAATAATGTCGCCGCAAGCTTCGGCAATGCCGCGATTGCGGGCATACGAAACACCTTGATTTTTCTCGAACAGATAACGAAAGCTGCAAGTGGGATGCTTTCGGGCAAAATCCGCACAGACCTCGCGCGTTGCGTCCGTTGACTTGTTGTCAACGACGATGAGCTCACAGCTCGTTAGATTCGTTTCAAGCGCCGCAACCGTTTCAAGACAGATAGGGAGCACATCGGCTCGATTGTATGTTGGTATGACAATGCTTGTGGAGGGAGCGCACATCACATTTTTACTCCAAAGTTGCCCAAGCCGGTTTGGGCATAGTCATTACGGCGGCGGACCCGTTTGGGCGCGCCGCCTTTTTTTCCAGCACCAGATCAAACAATTTGCGGTATCCGGCGCGTCCCCATTCGATCTGCCGAATCGCTGCCTGCAAAAGTTGGGGTCTCACCCCTCTTGCGGATGTCCAAGCCGTATCAATGGCTGCCGCCAATTTGTCACCCAGATACTCGTCATCCAAATCAATAAGTTGGCAAGCCGAACCAAATTCATCGCGCAGGGCGCCAAATTTATTCTTGTAGGCGATGGATTTGACTAACCCAACGACCGGAATCCCTTGAGCCAAAGCAAACACCGCCGGATGAAAAGAGCCGGTGACCACGAGCCGACAGAGAGCGGTTTTCTTGATCACGTTGAGCGGCAGATCAAATCGCTGCCAGTCAATCGAAACCTTGTCATATCCGCTCAAGAGCTGCCGAATGACTCCCAAATCATCTTCTTGCGGATGCACCGAGATGGGCAGCGCCAACAAGGTTGCGCCATAATTGCGCGCTGCCTGATGCAATGCGGGGCGAACCTTGTCAATATATTTCTGATCTACTTGGGTGTAACGCGCCGCGCGCAAGTTGACCCCGATGCAATCCCCCATGCGCGCTGAACGCGCGTTAAACGCCATTTCAATCGCATCATCACCGGTCATAATCACACGCTCGCGCGCCACGCCAAGCGATTCGAGCAGCGGGTACGCTAACTTTGGCTCCCGAATGAGAATCAGATCCAATTTGGGCAAGAGTTTTCCCAGTCTTGCGCGCAAGTCAGGATCATCAAGCGGTCCCACTCCTTGCCCCACCATCGCGGCTGGCTTGTCCAAGCGCACCGCCATCTCCAAAGTTTCAAAAACTTGCGGCGTATGTTCTTTATCCGCATCACACAAATAGCCGCCGCCGGTTGCCACAATCAAATCAGCTTTCTCAATTGCTTGCATCAAGTCCCGGTTATTCTCTTCCGCTTGCGCAATCTCTTGCGCAGCTTGGATGCGCTGTTCGGCGGTGCCTTCATTGAGCTGTTGATTGGCATTCACAGCAGTTTCGTGTGGCGAAACTCGCTCGAATCTGCTCGCGGCGAAATGAGTGCGGCGATGTTTCGCTTCATCCCGTAACTCGAATGCGAGTTGCCAAGAAACCGGCGGAATAAACCGATGCAGTTTGTGGATTTGTGTTTGCTTTTGGGACCAATCCTTTGACGGATGTACGCTTACCGGATGCACGTTCGGGCAATAGAGTTTTAACAGATGGGGCGCCTCTGTGAGCACCTGGATCGTGGACCCGGGCCACAGTTCGCTTAATCTGGCGATCGCAGCTTGCAGTAACGCAACATTCCCTTTGTTGCGCTGATCGTACACGGCTTGATCAAGAAGGATACGCATCAAGACTCCACTTGGCTGCCCGACCCGCCGTCAACGTCTTGGTATAAACCGCAATCGTCTGACTGGCACATTGTTCCCACGAGAAACCAGCCGCGCGCGCCAAACCTTTTTGCTTGAGCGCGCGGCGCACGCTTTCATCCGTCAAAACGCGCGTCATTGCTTCCGCCATGCCTTGAACATCCACCGCGCCCACCAGCAGCGCCGCATCGTCCGCAATCTCAGGAATCGAAGAATTGTTGGATGCTACAACGGGCGTGCCGCACGCCATCGCTTCCAACACGGGCAAACCAAATCCCTCATAGAGCGACGGAAAAACAAAAAGCGCCGCCGCGTTATACAACAAGACCAAGTCGTTATTTGTAACCCCTTTCAAGAAATGCAAATTGTCTTGCAAGCCGAGCTGCGCGATCTGATTTGCAAGTTCCGCTTCCAGTAAATCGTGCGTCCAAACAATCGCGAGCGGATACGCGTCGCGCTGGGAAATTGGCAAACGCGCATACGCTTGAATCAAAGTCGAAAGATTTTTGCGCGGGTCGGCGGAACCAATTGCCAGAATAAACGCAGGTGGCAGATTGAATTTGCGCCGCACCTCCTCACGCTGCCGCGCATCGTCAATGGGTCTGAAATTAGCGTTGGCGGCTTCCAGTGTGACCCAAACGCGCTCTGCCGCTGCATCCAGATTTTGCACAATGGATGCTTTGGCGGCTTCGGAAACGGTCAAAATCGCATTCGCTTTGCGCGCGGCAAATTGGGGGACCCAGCGATAATACCATTCCATCATTTTGCGCGACCGCGCGATGGGCTTGCCACTTGAAAATTTTGTGGGAAAGAGCCAGATCGTGTCGTGGATTGTGACAACCAAAGGACAAGTCGAAAAAAGTGGCGCCGTCAAGCAAGGTGAATGGATCAAGTCCACGCGATCGCGCGCCGCTTGGCGCGCCAGTTTGACCTGCTCGCGCCATGGCATTCCAAAAACCGGCGCAGTCCCCGCAACGACACAAGTACGAAAGTTGGGACGTTTGGGAAGCAGAGTCGTTTCGTCCGGCGGACGGTCGAGATACAGGATGTATTCGTTTTTCGCATCCACTTGCGCCAAACCCGCAATCAAATTTTCGCTGTAGGTTTTAAAACCGCCGCGCTGCGGATGCGTCAAGAAACGCGCATCAATTCCAATCTTCATACGATTTTGGTCTTCAAGCCCTTCCAAAAAGATGGTGCAATCCAATGCCAATTTGCAGTTGCCAAACCATTGATGCCTCTACTCGCAGCCGTAGCTATATTGCGCCGCTTGGCATTCCAGACAGCGGAGGCAAACCACGCGCGACTCACTCGCCCACGCCAATAATCAGAAGTTATGCCGCTACGTATGCGGCTGAATGCGTTCCGCTCACCAAGCGCCTTTTCGCGTCCGACGCGATCCCCTTCGGCAATCTTGGACCAATTCGTAGTACTGCCCTGCTCCCCAATCCGAATTTGTCCAACAACCGTTGGCGAATACGCAACTGTCCCAATCAAAGCAATGCGCCGTCCCAGATCGCGGTCTTCCACACCCGTGATAACGGGATTCGGATCAAAGCCGCCGACCGCGCGGAACTCTTTCGCGCGCAACAATGAAACTTGAAGCGGAATGCCTTCACCGGAAACTAAAAGGGGAAAAAGATTTCCCTCGATCGCGGGATGAAATTCATGGACCTGTCTGCCCTCGTTATCTACATTTCGGTAACTTCCGTACAACCATGCGGCGCTCGGCGCGTTTTGGGCAAGCTGCCAAAATACTTCGAGGGCGCCGGGCAGGAGAATATCATCATCATCCAAAAAATGAAGATAGTCGCCTTTTGCCACCGCCGCGCCCGTATTGCGCGCGATGCTGCGTTCGCGGCGATTCGTATCCACAATGCGCACGCGCTCGCAGCTGTGCCACTCC
The DNA here is from genome assembly GCA_004295045.1 of Chloroflexota bacterium. GTDB lineage: Bacteria > Chloroflexota > Anaerolineae > UBA4142 > SHND01 > SHND01. Next base: position 14,855 of record SHND01000010.1, read on the forward strand.
ATGTACGGCAGCGGCGTACCGGAATCGTTGACCACAATGACTTGATGCTCTGCCGTTTTGAAAGCTTGGTCCAGTACGCTGTGAACGGTGGTCGTCAAAGTCCCGCGATTGATTGTTGGAATGATCGTAGAACAAAAAATCCCTTTTGGGTTATCTTTCATTTGTACGGTCTCACTCCAACTTCCAACACAAATCAATGACTTCAAGATTGGATTGCAGCTCTTTAGAGGCGCGTTCACGCATGTTCGGTAGTGGGTAGGCAATCCCCCACGCCGCGAGTTTTGCAAAACTCAATCCTGCCATCATGCAGCGGATGCCGCCGGTTCGCCAAGGACCATAATTTTTTTGATAGAAAAGCATCTTGCCGCGATAGACCATCTTGCGCCGACTCCACCGATTCATACTGCGTCCGCCGTAATGGATCGTCGTTACGTTGGGGAGATAATACACTTTCCATCCCCCTTTTTTGAGGCGGTACTGCAAATCGGCTTCGTCGCCATAAATAAAATATTCTTCATCAAGCAATCCGATTTGATCCAATGCGGCGCGCCGAACGAGCAGACAAGCAGAACCAATCCAATCCACACACTCAACCTTGTCCGAGTAACCGCGATCCGGATAATTTGGCGAAATAAACGTTCCCAGACGCGTGGTGATGAGAAACTCTTCAGTGAGAGACGAAAATGTATTGCTTGCCGCCTGTAAGGTTCCGTCCGGGTTCAATAGGCGTCCACCCACCGCGCCGGCATCCGGCGTCTTGGACATGAACTCTACCATCGCATCGAGCGACGCGCCATTCACCAACGTATCGTTGTTTAGCAGCAGCACAAAACGTCCGTGCGTAGCTTGAATGCCCTGATTGCTCGCTTTGCCCAGCCCCACATTGTGGTCGTTTTGAATAATTTGCACTTGCGGGAAACGCTCGCGGAGCATTGCTTGACTGCCGTCGGTTGAACCATTGTCAACGACAACGACATCATAATTGCTTTGCAGCCGACCTTCATAAAGTGAAATCAAGCATTGTTCCAAATAAGTCTTGTTGTTCCAACAGACCAACACGATGGACATATCGGGCTGGACCGTCGTATTTGTGGAAACGGGAGTAGTTGAAGGCGTGATCACGGTTGAATTTATTCCTCTCGAAAGCGTCGGTCCATCTCTTCGATTTCTTCGTACGTTCCCAAATCTATATAAGTCCCGCCGACCATGTGGACGCCGCGAAAGCGCAAGCCACTCACAAGCGCGTCATTCATAATGCGCGCAAAATCAGATTTTCCCTGCCGCATCACCGCGTCGTAAAGGAATTCGGTAAATTGCGGACGCCAAATAATGCAGCCCCACATTTCAGTCAGGTCGGTCTGCTTTGGTTTGTCCACAATTTCTATCACCGTGTTGTCCGACGCGAGGCGCACCATACCAAATTTTTCCGGACGCTGCGTCGTGAACATGCACAAAATTACATCATCCTCCGGCTGGGCGGTTTGGTGCGCGCACGCAAAAACATTGCGCGGCTGCATAATCGTGTCCGCCATCCCGAAAAAAACTGTTTTGCCGCGTGTGAGATGGTGCGCCGCATTCAGCGCATGTGCAAGCCCGGGTGAAGTCGAACCGTCCGAACCATTCACCGATTCTTGTACGACATAGCTGATGTGCGTGCCAAAACGATGCCCATCACCAAAGTAACCGAGCAATTGGTGTTTGGTTTCGTTGACGACCAACGCAGTGTGTTCGATGCCCGCCGCGCTCAAATTATCAAGCACAAACTGAGCTACAGGTTTGTAGCGATTGTTCCGAATGATCGGATAAAGTTCTTTGGGATACGGCAAACCGAGCCGCACTCCTTTGCCAGCCGCGGGCACAAGCCCAATCAAGTCTGTGTTCACGATGCGTTTCTCCGAGAAAATTTGATTTACGAGTTCTTGCTTTCTGAACGACGCGCGATTTGTTCCAGAGCGACGAGCCCGCCCATAAAGAGCCATGCCAAAATGCTCGCGCGAAATCCGCTCAGCCCAATGTTATAAGCAAACGGAAAGAGCCAGTCCGCAAGCCACGCCGCAGCCAGCGAACCCACCAATCCGCCGATGCAGCCATACACATAGCCCTGCGCAAAATTATTTTTGAAACGATTGCGCAAGCGCCAGCCGAGCAGCCCAATTTCTGTTACTAACCAAATAAAACAGAGCATCCCCACTGCTCCGAGCTGCAGCAAAATGTCCACATAATTGTTGTGCGAATTAAAATTGACGTACCAACCCAAAATTGGATAGAGCGGTGTGTACCAATAGTAATTCGCCGGACCCAACCCAATGATTGGACTGAGCGGGAAAACCTGTTGCACCAAGATATTGCGCGCGACATCACGCGTCAGGATGCTATACGATTCAACTCCGGTTTCAAGCGCGAACATCTCGGGACGCTCCAACACCACATAAGCGATGCCCGCAATAATCACCACGATACCCAAACGCCATGAGCGCAGGGTCAAAATTGTCGCCAGCGCGATCATCGGCGGCACCCAGCCCGACGCCCAGTCGCGCGCTTGAAAAAAACCAATGCCAATCGTTGCCAGAATCAGGGCAGCGAGCGCGAGCTGCCCAACGCGTCCGAGATTGCGATTGAACAGCAACTGCCCCGCCGCCATCGCCACCGTCCAGACCCAAAACATGCTGCCATCAGAATGGAGATAATTCATCAGCGCAGAAAATGGGAGTTCGGCGATACGGCTCGCCATGTACAAGCCGCTGATACCCAGAAAGAGCACTACAAGAATCTTGAGCCAGCGCACATCGTCAACCAGATTGCCAACCAGCAAAAAGATGCCAAGTGAAAAGATAAAAATTGCCCAACCCGCCACTTGAGTGTTAACTGGCGCCGTCCTGGCAAAGAGGTTCCATGGCAAGCTGCCGGCAAGCAGCGAGACCGTCGCCGAGGCAGCCAATGCGAACAACGGCCACATCGTCCGCGAGTATGCGAGCTTGAGCTCGCGTCGGCGCATCATGTCCGCCACCCACACACCGAGTAAAACCGGAATCAGAATGACGGTGATATTGATCGGCGTCTGTGTTCCGGTGCCGATGGAGAATGGCAGGACGAGCGACCCAACCAAAAGGATGATCAAGCCCAATCGGGGCGCCTGCAAAAGGACCAACAGTCCGCCGATACCGATGAGCAAGAAAAGGAAATTTACTTGGGCGCGCATGGCGAGAAATGCGCTGAGCAGCAGCACGCCAAGGATCATTCCTACGCGTACGAGGGTGGAAACTTCCAAGTCCAGCCGCCCACCCGGCAGGCGAATTGAAAAAGTATGATTCATGGTTGAAATTAAAGAGGCACTCTAGTTGTAAGTAATCCGCTCGATCAGATGCATGAACTGGGGCATCACGGCAGCCCAATCGTACTTGTTTTGAACCAACTGATATGCATTGTTTGCGAGGCGTCGCCGCAGCTGTGAATCTTGCAGCAAACGAATAACCGCGCGGGCAAATTCGTCGGGAGTGTCGGCGATGAGCAAGTGTTCATTATTTCGCGCAGCCAATCCCTCCGCGCCTTTGGTCGTTGCAACCACCGGCGTACGCAACGCCATCGCTTCCAAAATCTTGAGCCGCGTTCCCCCGCCCACGCGCAGCGGAGCCAAACTCACACACGCCGAAGCGACCAGCGGGCGCACATCATTCACATATCCGGTCCGGGTCACGTTCTTGGCAGTCGGCAGCTCCAGATTCGCGTGCTCACCGGTGATTTTCAATTGGACATCCGGCAGTTGGGCTGTGACCTCCGGATAGACCTCTTTTAGAAACCACACCATCGCATCATGATTTGCCGAATAGCGGAAAGAGCCGGTAAAGATAAGTGTATTGGGCTGTTCCATGCGCGGGATGTCAGCATACGCATCAAGGTCAAGACCGTTAGGGATGACCTGGACCGTGCGCGATTCGGGAAGCAAACTTTTCACTAGCTCGCGTTCGGGCTCCGAGGCAACCGTGCAGGCGCGATATTGGCGCAGCAGCCATGCCAAATACTGACGATGTTTCTTCCACGTCATGCCATAACGCACCCGCTGTTTCAAGGATGATGCTTTGATAAACTGATCATACAAAACGCCGACTTCTACTTCTTCAAACAACGCGGGCAGTCCGCCAAAGCAGCTTTTGTAACTTGCCATGGTGAGCTGCGAGGCAATCACAACATCATATTTTTTTGCCGCGAGTGTTTGCTTGATGCGCGCCGCCATCTCTGTCGAGTACGCCGCCGACAATGAACGCGGCGTGCGTGACCACAAACCGGAGACGGTATAACGCCGCCCTGCTTCAGATTGGGAAGGAGCAACGACCTGAACATCTCGACAGATCGAATAGAGTTCAGCGGCGTTCGGATTCGCATTCGGCTCATCGGCAAAACTGACGAGTGAGAGTTCGTGCTTTTTTGAGAGCTCACGCAGCAAGTTGAGGATGCGAATTTTGGAACCGTTGTTTGCCGGTGCGGGAAACCAGCCGGAGAGAAAAAGAATTCGACTCACACTGTGCGCATCCCCGAGCGCCCGTGCAAGAAATCCACAACGCCTTGCCACATCGCGTCGCGGTGTTCATGTTTGGTACGCCATTTCGGTTTGATTGTCCAGCTCGTCAGTGTGCGCAAGGTGTCGAACCCTGCCCACATCCAAACACCTGCGGGCGCATGATGTTTGGACAGCATCGCAAACCGATTGCGCGTCATATAGTACGTAAAATTTGGACTGGGCGAATAGTCGCGCTTGACGCCTTTGTGCCACAGTTTTGCTTGCGGTACGTTGACGAGGCGCCAGCCCGCCGCCTGAGCGCGCAAACACCACTCGGTCTCTTCGTAATAAATAAACAAACTGACATCGAGCATCCCAACTTGCTCAATTACGGCGCGGCGGACCATGATGGCGCAGCCAGTCAACCATTCTACATCGTGCGCGGCAGGAAATTGACCATGATCGGGTTCGTTTTTTCCCAAATGGTCAGAGCCCCAGCCGCGCTGTAACACGCCGCCCGCGGATTGAATTACTGACGGTTCATCAAAATGATAAACCAGCGGTCCCACCATACCGATGCGTGGATCACTCTCGCCCGCCGCAACCAATTGCGCCAGACACTCTTGATCGAGCAGCGTATCCTCATTCAACACCAGCACCCAGTCCGCGCCCTGTGCCATCGCCGCTTGAATGCCCACATTGTTGTTTCCGGCATAGCCCTGATTCTCTGCGAGCTCAATCACCTGAACATTTGAAAACGCGGAACGAATTGCATCCACCGAGCCATCCGTGGAATGGTTATCCAGCACGATGGTCGTGTTATTGCGCCAACTATTCTTGGCGAGCGACGCGAGACATTCCAGCGTGTCCGCGCGCCGATTGGTGTTGAGGATAACAGTGAAAACGTGTGGCTGATTCATCGAGACAATCACTCGCTTTAGCGGGTCAAGCCATGCGCGACCAATTCTGCTGTCGCAGCTTCCACCATGTCTTGAGCTTTTTGCCGTCGCACCCATTCGACCAAATCGCCCACGCCCTGCTCAAATTTCACTTTGGGTTGGTACCCGAGCAAGCGCTGCGCCTTGCTAATGTCGGCATAACAGTGGCGAATGTCACCTTCGCGAAATTGCTGATTGATTTGTGGTTCTACAGAAACTTGTAGTTCTTGAATCAATGCGTTCGCGACTTCGAGAATCGAAATACAACGTCCGGTGCCGATATTAATCGCTTCATAATTTGCGGCATCGCGTTCCATCGCCAACACCAAGCCCTGCACAATATCACTGACATGTACAAAATCGCGGCTCTGTAAACCATCTTCAAAAATGAGTGGCGAGTTGCCATTCAGCAGACGCCCGCTGAAAATCGCGGCGACGCCGGTATATGGATTGGACAGAGCTTGACGCGGACCGTAGACGTTAAAGAAACGGAGCGCGACCGTTGGAATCTTGTACGCGCGTCCTACAGAGAGACACATTTCTTCTTGATCGCGTTTCGAGATGGCGTAAATGGATGTTGGGTAAAGCGGCTTGTCCTCGGCAGTGGGAATTGGCGCAAGCTGTTCGCCCGAATCGGGATCAATTAACTCCCATTGTCTTTGCTCAAGTTGTTTCACCTGACGCAATTGCGGATACACCTTTTTGCCACTGCGCGTTTGATATGCTCCTTCCCCATAGATGGACATTGACGACGCGACAACTACTTTTTCAATCGAATGTTTGCCGTGTACGAGCAGTTCCAAAAAATGCGCGGTGCCCAGAGTATTGGCATTCATGTAGCGCACGATCTCGTACATGGATTGTCCAACGCCCACTTCAGCGGCAAGGTGATAAACAACATCCACGCCTTTGAGCGCTCTTGCCCAAACCAAAGGATCGGATACTTCGCCGCGAATCTTTTCGACCTGCGCCGGCAGCCACGCGGGCCAATCCGCGCCTTGTCCATGCACCTGCGGCACCAACGTATCGAGAACGCGAATTTCATGTCCCTGAGCCAAAAGCGCGTCCACCAAATGTGAACCAATGAATCCTGCACCACCTGTTACGAGAATTTTTTTCGACATGCTATGTTCCTCTATGATTTCGATTTTTGCTTGAAACTTGGATCAGATTTTTTTCCAGACAACTTACCGACTGGTCCCACGTCCAGTTGGATAAAACGTACTCGCGCCCATTACGACCGTATTCGGCGGCGATGTTTGGACGAGACATCAAGGATTGAATGGCTTGCGCGAATTGGCTCGGATTTCGCTCGACCAACAAACCGGTCTGCTCATGCACAACACTCTCGGGCACCCCGCCCTCTCGCACTCCAACGACGGGCGTGCCACATGCCATTGCTTCCAATGGAACGAGTCCAAAGGGCTCCATAACCGGAGCATAGGCACAGAGGCGCGCCTTGTTGTACTCGAGCCTCAATTCATTAACATCTAGTCCAACTAACAGCTGCAAATCAACGCCCTGTTGTTCAGCCAAATTTTCGATAAAAGTTCGCTCCACCGGAATGACAGAATTTGAAACAATCCTGAGCTGTGGGCGTTCGCGTTCGGGAATCTGCCCGATGCTCGTAACGATCAAGTCAAATCCTTTGCGCGGAGACAATTCACCAACCGAAAGCACTTGATTTTCTTTCGCCACCTTTTCCATCGGCTGAAAAGAGTCAGTGGATACGCCAAGATGAGAAACCGGGCTGGTTACGCCAAAAGAAGATTGCATCTCGGCTTGCGTGAACTGCGAATTCGCAAGCAAGCGGTTGGTTCGGCGGACACTCTTGTTTTGTATGGCGTCAAGCCGTTGATTGTAGAGATGAATCAGCGGATCAAAGCGGTTCACCGTTTCGCGCAGAGGGCTATTCTGGCTATATGGGCGCTGTATGGAGCGAGTGAATCTTTTTCCAAACGGCTCGTGGAGATAGTAGACCGAAGGTATTTCTACAAATTGCAAAAGCGCGGGAATAAAGGTGTAGACACAGGTATTGGCAAAGACGACATCATAGTCTCCACGATTTATCTCGCGCGCAATATTCTGACCGATGCGTGTCAGCTCCCCAAGGTCCCGCCAGCGCTGTAGCTGATTCAAGCGTCCCAAAGGACTGTTAAAGTGCTTTTGCGGGCTAAAGTCGAATAGTATGTGTTTGTGTACGAGGGGGCGAATATCGCAAAAAGCGTGGTCGGCGCGATTGAGAGTGAATACATCAACTTGATGGTTTGCTACCAGACGCTTGGTCCACTCAAAGATTGCACGCTTTGCGCCGCCACTCCCAACGTTATGAAACAATGCGATTTTCATTAAAGAGGGCAGTCATGTTCAGATTTACAGATCAAAGAATGAGCTGAATCTTGCGCATTCAATTTTGTGACGCGCAGCTTGTCACAGCCAATCACCGCTTGAGAGCGCCTTTTTGAGTAGGAATACATCGTAACATTTTTGTGTCAACGAGCGCTTGAATTTTGCCCACGATGTTCGCACTCTCTGCCAAGAACCACAACATCGGATAGATTTTGTATCGTCTATCCTTTTTTCTCGTGACGAGTGAACGAAATAGAAAGGAGCGAATATACGTCAAAAGTGTGATGCTTTGCTGCGCCATCCGTTTGAGTTCGGATGGCAGGTCTGTTTGAAAGTCGCTATAGTTCTTCCAGCGCGTCGCCATCAGAATCTCGCCATAGCCATCCCGGCGCATGAAATTCATCAGACTTTTCCCACTGCGGCGGTGCTGGTGATACACGACAGCCGACGGCGCAAGCACAATCTTGGCGCCAAGGTCCAGCTGCACCTTACGGGCGATGTCAACGTCTTCACATGCCTTTAACGACAGATCGAAAAGTCCGGCTTGCTGCAAGATACTTTTTGGATAAGCGGCGTTTCGTGTGACGATATGCGGCAGAATCCCATTCGCCTTGGGGCTGGGTAGTGTTTCAACAAACCCGGATTCATCAACAAATTGTTCCACCAATGTCGGATTCGCCGAGGGCAGCATCCGTACAGCGCCGCCGACGCCCGCAATGCGGCAATCTCTGTACGGTTGGATCAATTCGGTTAACCAATCCGCATCGGCTACACAATCCGCATCAATGAACGCAACGATCTCTCCGCGTGCTGCCTCTATCCCCGCGTTGCGAGCTCGCGAATAGCCGTGTACGGGCTCACAGACGAGTCTGACAGGATAGTGTCTAACAACATCAATCGTCCCATCATCCGACCCGTTATCCACCACAATGGTCTCGAAACACTCTTGAGGATAGGTCTGAGCGGCTAACGAGTTGAGGCATGCCTGAATGGTCTCGGCTCCATTCAGGACGATGATAACAATCGAAACATACGGTGAGTATGCAGGGCGCATTATGAAACAGCGCGATTTTCATCGAGTGTGACGATCTTTTCCAGGCTTGACAATGAAGAGATGCAGTCACGCTCCTGTCCGCGCGCCAACTTGATTTGCAGTACGATCTTGCAAAGTGACGGGCTTGATGAATACAGGAAATAGAGAAGTAACCCGCGCATATCTGCAGGATTCATTTGCCGCGATCTGCCAAGCCATTCCAAAATATATTTGCTGTCGCTATCTCGAATAATTTCTTTGCTAGCCATCAAGCGCAGCAACCGCGCTTGCTGTGATGGTTCCAACGCTTGAAATTGAGCCCAGTGTGTTACTTCTGACTCTCGTTCAGGGAAATCCGCCAAAGAATTGACAAGCAAGTCATAAAATACATATTCCTGAGTTTCGGGTGAACATCTTTCAAACGCTTTTCGATTGATCACATTCGTACGACACTTGGCTAACTCTAACGCGCGCTTTTGCATCACGACACGGAAGGAAATGCTGGTTTGATGCAGCCGATACTCAACCGTTTTTGCGGTGACATATCCAAATTGCGCTACTTCGGCATATTGTGTAAGGAAATCCCAATCGGGTCCGATGATGATATTCGGATCAAAGCTCAGATGATATTTTTCAATGTTGTTGCGTCGCAGCACAACCGAAATTGGGGGACCGAATACCGCAGAAGACCGCACAACTTGATCCATGATCTGACCTTCGAATGGACCGACCCGCCGACTTGACAACGTCTGCAAACGATTTCCTTTTTCATCGCAATAATAACCATCTGTGTACACCCCATCGAAAGCGGGGTGACTCTGCAAATAGCCAACAGCGACCTGCAAATGATCAGGAAGGTATATGTCGTCAGCATCGAGGAACGCCACAAACTCGCCCTGCGCGTTCGACAGTCCCGTATTGCGCGCAACCGACTCGCCGCCGTTCTCCTGGTGAATGACCCGGATGCGTTTGTCCACACATTGATTTACGATTTCACCGGTCTGATCCGTCGAGCCATCATTGACAATGATCAACTCCCAATGAGGATAGCTTTGGCAAATTACACTCTCAATGGCTTGACTAATAAATTTTTCCGCGTTGTGTGCCGGCATTAACACACTAACGAGTCCACTGTGCATCTTTGTGCCCCCGGGCTGGCGTCGAACGAATGGACTCTACCAAACTTTGATTGACGCTTGCGTCGCAGTGATTTTTTCTAGCGAGTTTCATAAAAAATATGCCCCTACAGAAATTTATCGGAACGAAATAAAGTCCGGCTTGGAATCTATCCCGTACGCTCATCATGTTGATGATTGACTTGCTTGTTCCGGCGAACTTTTTCTCGAACTCTTGTAACATTACCCCCCAAATACCTACGATCAAACCGCTTGATGTTTCCTTTCCAATCTCGTTCCTCCTTCCATGCCAGATACCGGTCAAAGTGTTCTACTTTCGCTTCAATCGCCTCGACCAAGTCAAGGCGACCAATGTCGGTTAGAGGAGCGATTAATTCACGATAATAGGGCGCGGTTACATCCTTGAGAACGATGTGATTCAAGCTCGCTCGCGACAAATCTTTGAAAGGAAATGCATTGGTCTGGTCAAGTTTACCGATTGCGACAAGCGCCAGCATTGTCCTCACACATTTTTCACATTCTCCGCAATTTAGTTTGCCGCTGACATTGGAAGTGCAAACTCTAACATTTTGCAGAGCAGGTGCCCACTCACTAACCAATTTCACTTTGTCCAGTCTGGAAAATCGCACGCCGTCGTGCCGCATCCGCAGGTTAGCGCTGCTATAGTTCGGGTCCAACAATGGGTGTGTCCCATTGGGCGATAAATTGGGAATATTGTCAGCGCCCGCGATGGATACCACGTTGAGTCTGCGCGAAAAGGCATGTGCAATGGCGGCAAGCGCCGCGCCGTGAAACTCGTATTCCCAAAAATCTACGTCATCATCAAGATGTTTGATATTGGTATGTACGGGAATCAAAGTAATTTCGGCATCCTGCGCCACCGCCGCTAATGCCGCGGCAGCGAGTTCGAAATGCTCTATTTCATTTTCAGGTCCTTCGTACCCGCCAATATCAAACCCATGTACGATAAAGCAGTCCTTGATTGCGAGTGGATGAGCTAACGGAAAATCGAGACGATTGGATCTCAGCGTTGCGAGAGAATCAATCCCACCGGACAGGAACGAACCGGCGCGCTGAACTGAATTTGCAGGCGGGCGGGCTTGTACTCTTGATTCGATTCGGACAGGGTTTCGCGGCGGACCATACCACTGACGCAGCCAGCCCATGACGGTCATCAAACCATTACGCAACTCTGGACAAATCTCTTCATCAATCGCGATTCGCGCTTCGCCGTGACGCATCGCGGGCAAGATCGCCGCAAGCAGAAACGAATGGGGGTTACACACTAAATCCGACGCGAAACGAGCATCCGTCTCAAAATAAATTTCGCGCGCGGGACGGTCACAATCTTCCCATATCACTGTCGCTGCGATGCGCGCGACATCTTTTCTTGTCTCCGAGTGCAATTCTTGGATCTTCAATTCTTTACTGCCTGTGTTTGAATCACTTGCTCGACAAGTTTGCCGAACGTATCGTAAAGCCGCGCATAGACCTGTTGGAATACCACTTCACTGCTCAGTCTCCGCTTGCCAAAACGAGCAAGCCAGCGGAGTCGGCTGCGCGCGAGCGCAATCGAATACGAGCGACGCATTCTTCCCCTGCCAAAACGGGCAAGCCCGCGGTGCCTGCGTTTAAAATCAGAATCGGTCTCAATTGCAATCGAAGGCAGCCATTCAAAATTGTGTTCGAGTTGTATCGAAGCGCACCAATCCTGCCATTTAAACTCCAGGATAAAAGAGTTCGTGCGCACGGGAATCCAAGGAACGCGAAACGCATCTGCCATAATTGCCCCATGCAATGACTCGGAAATAACGAGCTCACTTGACCGAATTTTGTCCAAAATATTTTGGATCGGAGCAGCAGGATCAATGTAACAAATATCAAGCGATTCACAGACGCTTTGCCAATCATCCGCGTTGATCATTCGATGATGCGGCATGAAAGCGATCTTGTGTTCAGCGCTCCGAGCCGGTTCAACCAACTCACGGACGAGCAACGCACTATCGCAAATGGCGGCGCTTGGCGGCAACTCGAGCGCTTGCGCGGTTAATGGACCGCGCACACAAATAAAACGCCAAGCGTCCGTGACCGACGGCAGCGAACCATAACCATAGCCCGTGCCAAAAATAATCTTTTTCGGTGGATATTCAGGAATCTCGGAATTAAGAATTGAGCCAATCCCCAAGAATAGCGTTTCGTCATCGAAACATTGCTCGATTGGAATTGGGAAGAGCTGGCGCCAAAGCCATTGATTCAGGTCATCGCCAAAATTGCCGGCTGGAGTTTTATAATAGTAGAGTCTCAAGAACGAATTGCCTCGTGCGCACGACCCTCACAACGCAGCCAGAGATTCGCCGCCAATCACAGCCGTAAAAATCTTTTCCAAACGAGAAATATATTGATTCCACGAATGCTTTTGGACCGCATCATCTCTGGCTTGTCTGCCCAAACGCGCGCGCAGCGGCGCATCATCAAGCAGCCGCACCAGCGCAGCCATCATTGCAGAGGAATCGCCCGGCGGCACCAACAAACCATTGCTCTGGTCTCGAATCACCTGCGCCACCTGTCCAACCTCTGAGGCAACGACTGCGGTACCGGAAGCCATATATTCGAAAAGTTTGAGCGGCGATAACCACAGCTCGTGTTTCATCAGCGGATACGGCGCAACTGCAATATCCGCCGCACTCACCAATGGCGGGACCTGGCTGTGCTCGATCAAACCGGTGAATTGCACAGCATCTTGAATACCAAGCGCAGCCGCGTGTTGCATCATCGCCTGACGTTGATGCCCCTCGCCCACCAACACAAGCCGCGCAGTTGGATACGAGCGCAGAGTCTTGGCAAATCCATCCAAAAGTGTGGCAACGTCATGCCATTCAAAAAAACTGCCAACAAACACAACCAATGGATTCGCGCCAATCCCTAATTCGGCGCGGACTTGAGCTCTTGCTTCCGGGTATGGACGAAATAATTGTACGTTCACCCCGTTGGCAAGTACAACAACCTTTTCCTTTGGCACGTTCCGCGTAGATACCAAATGAGCTTTCGCCGGTTCAGAAACACAAATGATGCAATCCGCCGCGTCCAGATTATAACGAAGCAAACTCTCGGCGCGCTGACGCAGCAACCCTTTGATCGGCTTGCCCATATATTCGTGTTCCAAGATCTGGTCTGCTTCAAAAAACATCACATAGGGAATTCCAAGTTTTTTACACGCCTTGGCAACACCGACATTGTAAAGTCCATTCCGTTCGTACACCACATCGTGTCCGGGCAGACACTGCAGACATGCATCATAAAGGCGGTAGTTTGAGAATACATTCAGATAAGGGACTCGAAGCAGCTTTTGAATTCGCCAGGCACTCTTGCTGGTAAGCTTGAACGCGCTTGACGCCGACCAACTCCTTGGCGCGATTGTTGGTTTCTGAAGATCGGTGTCGCATTCGACCTCACCGATATTATGCGGCGCCAAAAAGGTCAACCGATGACCTTGTTCTTGCAATCCACGCGCAATGTAACCTTGAACAATATAAGTTCCATCTGCCACCGACTTGCCGTTCAACATTTGACGCAGTGATTCAAGTTCTTGAAGACAGATTACAATTTGCAAAGGATTAATGCAAGACGAATTGGGATTAACGTTTTTCAACGTCAGGTTTTGAAAATTATTGACAACAATGCTCATGACGGATTCGAGAGTGGTGCAATTGTGGGAATTGAATAGTTTCGCTGGATGGCTTCGCGATAGATTGAATCAAAATGCTCGCATACGGCTTGCGGCTGGTACGGTCCGTGTTCGTACGAAGCACGCGCAGCTTGTCCTAACTTTGTTGCAAGCGCCGGGTCTTGAATCAAGATGCGAATCTTTTGCGCCAAACATTCCGGGTCCTTTGACGCGCATAACATCCCATTGATTCCATCTTGGATGATTTCAGGAATTCCCCCGACATTGGTGCAGACGATTGGACATCCGTACGCCATCGCCTCAACAACGCCGAGGGGCTGTCCTTCCAGAACCGAAGACATTACAAAGATGTCAGTCTGCGCCATGATACGGGACAGTTCTTGTCTCGATGTAAAGGCGCCAACAAAAATCGCTTCGCCGTCCAAGCCCAGCTGCGCGGCGCAATCCAACAACTCGGCGCGAAGTGGACCATCCCCATAAACTCCAAGCTGGGCGCGCGGAAAAGATTTCTTGACACTCGCAAACGCTTCGAGGAGATATTCGAGTCCCTTTGTGACATAGAGACGCGCAACCGTTGTGAGGCGGATCGTGTCATCGCCTGCGCGCATTTTATCGTCTCTCTGCCAGCCCGATGCAAGCGGATCAGGCAAGAGTGGGCTTCGCACCACAATGGGCTGTGTAATACCACATACCGTGCGGAGGGCTTGAGCGCTCTTTTCGGACACAGCGATTACCGTCGTTGCCTTGTTGACGCTCCGGGCAAAATCCTCCCACCAACCAAATTGGGCATCAGGAGTCTGGTGTTCTTCGTACACAACGGGAAGCCCCTTAGAAGATGCCCAGTCAATGACAAACAATAAATTTTGTGTATAACCTTGCAGATGAAAAACGTCAGGACGCCAGCGCAGCTGCCGCCATTGCAACAAAAGACGGACGAATGGTTTGCGCCAATCACGTCCAACGATTCCATAAGTTAACCATAGACGGACCCAACCCCGCGCGCTTTCTAAAGATTTTTTCCACGAGCGCTTTTTGACGAGAGATAAGACACCAGCCAACAAGCAAATCAGCGGAGTCAAAAGCCAGATAATCGCGGCAAGAATTCTCTCCTTTGTTTCCCAATCCGATGCAGGGAGGGAAAGCCATCTTGGTAATTGGAGAAATGGAACCTTGTGCTCTTGCAGCCGACGCAAGTATTGGTTATTGGGCGTTACCCAGGCAGTAGACAGAACACTGACTTGGTGACCTTGCTGACCAAGTCCGATTGCCAGCGTCGTCGCATATTCCTCCAAGCCACCAAATTCCTGCATGTCATACAGCACCATACAAATTTTCATCGGATATCTTGAGCGATTATGTCGTTAGAAGCAATTGTCACGTTTTCTCCAAATAAAGGACATCGTGCCGCGAGCAGAGGTTTCAAGAGATCGCTGCTTGTTTGCAATCACCTTTGCACTCGTCCTCCAAAACGAGTGTGCCAATCCATTTCTGGATTAGCACACTCGCCCCCCCCGAGACGATCTTGCAATTGCGTCCTCGCGCAGACGCGCTTAGTGATACGTTATGCGGACGGCAATCCAATCGAGCGAGAAATCACGCGAGGCGCTGCTGGCTATGTCAATGACGCGCACGCGAAAGTTCGCGTTCAAGAAATCGTTCGTCGTCCAAGTACGACCCCAATTGTCGCTCGCACTTCCCAAACTGTATGTTGCTATACTCGTGATTAGTCTTGGTGTGGTCTTGGCGCTCGTCCATGTTGCGCCGCCATCCCAAGAGAGCTGAACACAAATTTGAGGAGTGCGACTGGTCGAATCGGCTCTGGCGTCCAGTTGTACCTCAACGCCATCAATCGTCGCATCGGGAATCGAGATATTATAGTTGTAGAAATTGTGTTTGTCTTTGCCTGTGCTGGTGCAGCTCGTGCTGGTGTTGGTCCCACTATTGGTATCTACAGCCAAGAGTCCATCACTGGCGTAGGCATTGGCTGGATTCCCTTGATAGCCGTTGCCATCGCCGCCCGTTTGGGCTTGGTCAGCAGAGGGACTCAACCAACCGGTGTTCCCCACTGCCGGAGTGTTCGTTGCCGTTGGCGGCACCAAAGTATTTGTTGGCGTGCTTGTCGCGGTTGGCGGCTCTGATGTGTTTGTGGGTGTAGCCGTTGCAGCGTTCGTCGGTGTGTTGATTGGTGTGTTCGTTGCCGTAGATGGCACCGATGTATTCGTTGGTGTGTGCGTCGCCGTTGGTGGCGCCGGCGTGTTCGTTGGCGTGCTTGTCGGCGCTGCCCCTTCCGTCAAAGTTGCATAGAGCGAAAAATGATAGTTCCCACTCGCCGGTGAGCCCGGAATCGTATTCGGCAGTGCGCCAAAGGCATAGCTATAATCCCACGCTGTACCTGTTTGTTGAACCCGCATATGTAAACTGTTGTTTTCTGCAAGAAACACCAACCAATATGTGCCTGCAGTTAGATGCACCGGTGTAATCACATTTTGCGTGTTCCAGCCCACCGTCGGAGTAAATTCTGCGGTTTGTGCCATGAGCGTTCCGGGCCTGCCTGATGCATTGTTATACACCCCAAGTCGCAACCGTCCACTTGCCGTCCCAACATAGAAACTCAAACTCTGGATTGCTCCGCTCTGGGGAAGATTGGTCTGCTGTGCGATGATCAAATTTCCATTTCCAGAGTCGTCGCCGCTCAAGATGTTGGTTTCACCCATCGTAAAAGTACCGGGAGTTGTCGGTCCGGTAGTAGGTGTATTCGTCGCGGTCGGTGTGTAGGTTGCCGTTGGCGGCAGCGATGTGTTCGTCGGCGTGTTCGTCGCTGTCGGCGGCACTGATGTATTGGTTGGTGTAGCCGTTGATGTTTCAGTCGCTGTCGGCGGCGCTGATGTATTGGTTGGTGTAGCCGTCGACGTGTTCGTCGCGGTTGGCGGCAGTGATGTATTCGTCGGCGTATTCGTTGATGTATTCGTCGCGGTTGGCGGCACGGGCGTGTTGGTCGGCGTATTCGTTGATGTATTCGTCGCGGTTGGCGGCAGTGATGTATTCGTCGGCGTATTCGTTGATGTATTCGTCGCGGTTGGCGGCAGTGATGTATTGGTCGGTGTAGCCGTCGACGTGTTCGTCGCGGTTGGCGGCAGTGATGTATTGGTCGGTGTAGCCGTTGATGTTTCAGTCGCTGTCGGCGGCACTGATGTATTGGTTGGTGTAGCCGTTGATGTTTGAGTCGCCGTTGGTGGCAGTGATGTATTGGTTGGTGTAGCCGTTGATGTTTCAGTAGCCGTTGGCGGCAGTGATGTATTGGTTGGTGTAGCCGTTGATGTTTCAGTAGCCGTTGGCGGCACTGATGTATTTGTCGGTGTGTTTGTCGCAGTCACTGTAGCCGTCGCAGTGTTTGTCGGTGTGCTAGTCAATGTGTTCGTCGGCGTGTTGGTTGCTGTGTTCGTCGGCGTATTGGTTCGCGTGCTGGTCGGCGTGTTCGTCCGCGTGCTGGTCGGCGTGTTCGTCCGCGTGCTGGTCGGCGTATTCGTTGCTGTGTTGGTCGGCGTATTCGTTGCTGTGTTGGTCGGCGTCGGAGAAATCGCCGTGCTAGTCGCTGTGGGAGACGAACCCATCGTTCCCCCACCAAAATTATCCAGAACCGCGCTGTTCGAGTCGTACATAAACAACCCGATGTAACCACCTTGCGAATAATTCGGCCAGCCCGTTACATTAAATGTTCCCAGCAACGTACTATTGCGATATACCTCCACTTGTCCATTCGCGCGCGCCCGCGCGCCAAACTGATCTCCATTCACAAATGTAACCGGGATGCCACCGCCACGCTGAACCCAGCTTTGTGCTGACTGGAACGTCCAGACCTGAACCTCTTTATTCACCGGCTTGTAAAGCACCTCGATCAGACCCGGATTGACTCCCGTGTTGCTTTGTGACTTGAGCACAAGCCCCATCTCCGTCCCATTCGACGGTATCGTGGTCAAAGTCACATGGACTTCTTGATCTGCGCCGTAGGTGGTCGCATTCCAATAAATGTCCTGCTCACCTTGACTATTAAGCCGCAGTTGATTCGAGGCAATACTGTAACCGGAGGTACGTCCTGACCAGCTTGTGCCAATCGCCCCATTCGCGCGATTAAAGGCATCAATGACTCCGGTCGAAGGGAAACTCAGCGGAGGAACAGGTGTATTCGTGTTCGTCGGCGTCGCCGATGGACCTGTTGGCGTTCGAGTGGGGGTGCTTGTCGCTCCGCTTCCTTCGGCATCCAGCTTTAGTCCCACCGCCAAATTCTGCTGTGCTATCCTCAGAACATTTGTAAAGTTGATATTCGAGACCGTGTCGCCGCAATTGTGATAATTAGGTCTGTAGGTTCTCCACCCACCTTCACTTTGGACGGAGACTTGTCCAAAATTCCAATAGGAAACTGTATCCGAATTGGAAAGCCAATTGTCGGTTCGAAAACCGATGTTGATACCATAATCAGACCGGACTTGATTGAATATACCTGCAATGCGTTGTGACTCGGCATCGCCATAAGAGATCTCGTTCACCAAGTCGTTTGGGTCAGCCGAGTTTTGCCATCCGATATGGTCCATAACCAACGCAGCTTTGAATTGTTCGCCGCGTGCTAACGCTTGCTGTACATAGTAATTCGAGCCAAAGTAGGTCGCGCCGTATTGGATATCATATTCTTCGGCAGCGTAAAGGATAAAACGCATCGAGTAGCGGTTGGGATAATCTTTGAGTACGCGCGCCAACTCAATGACAGCTGTGGAACCCGAAGCGTTGTCAGAACCACCGGGACCGCCCGGCACCGAATCATAATGCGCGCCGAAATCAATATAAACATTCGGATAGGCGCTTCCGACCTTTGTCACATACACATTACGCCCGGCATTGCGCGGCAATGTTTCCATCGTAATGGCGGAGGATGGATAACCCATCGCCTCGAAACGGGCTTTGATATAGTCAGCCGCCATATCGACGTTACTCTTGGGGTACGCAATGTTGCTCCAAGCGCAATTGGAACCAACATACGGACTGTATGTATTCCAGTGACGCGGTCCGAACTGCGTCACAAGATCGCTCGCAACATTTGTCAGATTTGTCGCATTCACCTGCGCAATATAGTCGGGGATTGGGTCAGCCGCAGTCGTCGTACCAACCGACAGCACGATTAGGATCAACGAACCCAATAAAATTGTTAGACTAAAGTGGATGCGCTTCGCAAGCATGAATCCCCCCTTGATACACTTGGAAGTGTTTGTATACCGACGCCTAACGCTTGGCTCAATTTCTCCCGTCCGAGAGCGAGGATGCTACAACAAACTGTTTCATGGGACTGAATTCTCGAATCGCCTCAACCACACGCACCTGATCTGCTTCATCCAAGTCATTATAAAAGGGCAATCGCAGCAGCCGATCACTCACATCCTCCGTCACCGGACAATCTCCGCTTTGACCGCCAAAATGTTGCCCCATCTCGGAGAGGTGTAATGGCAGATAGTGAAACACACTGAGAATGCCGCGCTCTTTTAGATGAGCAATCAATGCCTGACGGGAATCCAGCGAAGGCAGCAGCACATAAAACATGTGATACGCTTGCTCACAGTGCGCAGGCACCGCAGGCAAGCTGACACTATTCTCTTCCGCCCAGCCGCTTAGCTCTTGATTATAGTACTCCCAAATGTTGCGCCGCTTTGTTTGAATATCATCCACCGCTTCGAGTTGCGCATAGAGGAACGCGGCGAGTATATCCGAAGGCAGATAGCTCGAGCCGACATCTACCCAAGTGTATTTATCCACCTGTCCCCGAAAAAAGCGACTGCGATTCGTTCCCTTTTCGCGAATGATTTCGGCGCGCTCGACGTACTCGGGATCGTTGATAATCAAAGCGCCGCCTTCGCCGCACGTCACGTTCTTGGTTTCGTGAAAGCTCTGCGTCGCCAAAGTGCCGAACGTGCCCAAATAACGCCCCTTGTATTTGCCAAACAAGCCGTGCGCGTTATCCTCGACGATGGGGATATTGCGCTTGACGGCAATCTCGCAGATGGCATCCATCTCGCAACCCACACCGGCATAGTGAACGGGCAGGATCGCGCGCGTGCGCTGCGTGATCAAGTCCTCCAGCTGTGTTTCATCCATGTTCAAGGTGTCGGGATGAATATCCACAAACACCGGTCTCGCGCCGCGCAATACAAACGCGTTGATCGTACTCACAAAAGTAAAAGAGGGAACGATCACTTCATCGCCGGGCTGAATATCCAACAACAGCGCCGCCATTTCGAGAGCGTGCGTGCATGAAGTAGTGAGCAAAACTTTGCGCGCGCCCAAACGTTCCTCGAGCAGGCGATTGCATTTTTTGGTAAACGCCCCATCACCCGCGGAATGACCATTCAAGATGGTTTGCGAAATATAGTACAGTTCCTTGCCGACGATGGTTGGACGATTGAAAGGAATTTTATGTGGCGCTTGCTGGCTCATAGACAATGCTCGTTTCTAATTGTTGTTCCTGATTCCGCGAGCCCCATACATAGTTGGGTGCGTCGGGTCCACAGTTGAATAACAGATCGAGGATAGACACCGCATGTTCAAAGGGCGGGAACGGCTGCGGATACTCGCGATAGTGAGAATAGTCCTTGTAAGCAAGTTCGATTCCGTCTGCGCGAAATTTAGAATCATCAATGTAGGATTTTGCTGATGGACCGGAAAGATAGGAGGTTGCTCCGGCTTTGACCAGCAAATCCAACAGGCGGTCGGTTTTCTCGCCTTGCGCCGCAAACTCTCGCGAATCCCTGAACTCTGTTTCGATGCCTAAAAACTCTTGACTGATTCGTTTGATAAGAAATTGATTCAATTCCGAAAGATTCGTCCAAGCCGAATCCAGATAAACATACTCAAAGAACTCGCGGTATTTCTTGAAATGCGGCGTCTTGGAATAAGAATATTTAATCGTCTCCCAATGTTTTTTTGCCCAGCCATCGTCAACAATCTCGACTTGATGGATTAACCGATCTCGATCCGCGCCAACCGGAACACTTAACCAGCGCAGACCTTGCGGCGTTTTGATTTTGTTACGGTTGCGCCAATCTCTGACTGTGTACTGAACGTCGTCGAGAAAAATAAAAAGATCAACATCATGGATGATGTCGAAATAGCCCTTCCATGGAATATAGTTCGATTGAATAATCGCGACCTTTTTCACTGTCATCCTCCAACAAAAATCCAAAACACAATATTTTCTCAATTGGCTTGCTTGTATAACCTGATTGCATGTGATGCTCTAACAATATCAACCGCCGTCTCGCTCTCGTAAAGCCCATCCAATCTACTGTCGGTGGATAAATCGAATCGGTCTACGGGAATTCGTTTCGCGCCAACCTGAATGCTGGTACCCGGCAGCGGATTAAGCGCTCTCATTTTTCTGCGAATGTTCTCAATCTCGCTGGTGGACTCTAAATATCCATCTTCGACTGTTGGTTTGGGCGCAAGACTTGCCGCCGCGTGAGCTTGAGATATGCCAATCGGCTTGGTAAAACCTGAAAACAAATCTACCAGCTCCGGAATCATCTCACCGGATAGCTTTGCTAATTTTTTTCGCAAAATGCCATCATTGTCTTGTTCACCAATGTCAAGAAAGCGCTGTAACAAGATGTCGCCTTCATCCAGTCCTTCCGTAACATAATGCACTGTCACGCCGGTTACCGCGTCATCGTTCAACAACGCGGCATTGGATGGGCATGGTCCGCGATAATGTGGAAGAAGCGAAGGATGAAGATTGACGATGCCGAGCGATGGTAGAGTAATGACATTGCGCTTGAGGATTTGTTTGAAGGTTGCAACAATGATCAAGTCCGGCGAATGCTTGTGCAAAAGTCCGATGCCCTCTTCACTTCCCACCTTTACATTGTGGTAGCAAACGACCTGCTTTTCTTGGCAGAGCTCGAGCAGCTGGCGTTCCGCATAATGAGGAAACGGAGTATCGTACTTGATCGTGAAAACAGCTTGTAGATTGACCCGGTTATCCTTCAGCAACGCTTCCAGGACAGGATTGCCGAAACCTGTCAGAGCAAACAAAATGACGTCGAGCCGACCCTCTGTTGCCATTCAATAGAGTCCCGATCTGTCTTGAGTTGACTGAGCGTCCGAGGCGAAAATCGAGTGAATCAAGATTGATAATACGCCGCGATTTGTCAGGTAACGCGGATCGCTCGCAATCGCCGGCACAATACATCTCGGCACTTGAGCGTATTCGCCGACGCTGTAACTCTGGAACGCGCGGTTGACGGAATAACGTCCGCTCAACTTGCGCACATTAGCAGACCCGCCAAGCTTTGCAAGGTAAGGCGACAACGCGCGGATTTTCTGTTGCACAGCTGCTTCGCCGAATGCGGTTTCATAGTTGAGTAGATCGCGCGTGAGCTGGCTCACCAGAGACTCGTCGAATCGGGCGCCCAATTCTGCCGCTCGAGCAAAATGTCGGTCTGCATCTGCGGGACGATCCCAAATTACTGCGCGCACACCCTTGAGCAAATATCCTCTGGCAACTGCCCAATCATACTCTTTCGAGAGATAAGCAATTTCGGACGGCAGCTGCGCAAAGATTTGCTTCAAGAGAGCTGCATGATCGTGATTCTCGTCGTCAATGCTCCAGATCAAAAAAAAGTTGACCAACTCACAGTGTTTTCCCTTGAGAATGAGCGGATCGAGTCGAATCGCCTCGCGCAGATATTGCTGACCCAACGCGGTCTCATTTTGCAATAACGCAACGTATGCCCACAGCTTGTACGTGTTCGCGAATGCTGTGTTGCGGAGAGCCATTACGTCGGAAGGGCAGCGTGTGTCCGCAAAGATTCTTTGTTGCGCTTCAAGTTCGGACTCGCAGCGCACTGCTAATTTTGAAAAAGTTCGCTGCGCGTGGTGGCGACGATAATTCAAGACGCGGTCAATGCTGCCGAATTGGCATCCACTGAGAAAGAGACGCCCCGTAATTACGTACTCGCCACCGTGAATTAACGTGGGTTCAGCAGACAGGTCTATGAAAGGCGCCCATTTGCGGCGCAATACCATTTCACTTGGCGCAATCGGAAAGCCAAGAATCAGGTCTGCCAATGTAATTTTTTGAGGAGGACGCCAAATTCCCCGAATGCTGTTTGCCGAATGATTGAGCTCAAAGCGCGAGTTGTATGAAAAACCAATTTCGGGATGTGCCGCGTAAAGGTTGACGTGCGCCTCGAGCTTTTCCGGATGGTAAAGGTCATCTTGATCCAAGAACGCCAGAATTTCACCGCCGGAAGATTCGATTGCTAAACGTCGTGCGGCATCTACGCCCTTGTTCACTTTTTGGACAATATATTTGATGCGCGAGTCATCGAACTGTGCAACGATTTCGGCAGTATTGTCCACTGACGCATCGTCAACAATCACGAGCTCAAAATTCGGATACGTTTGTACAAGAACGCTCTGGATGGCAGCGCCCAGATCCTTTGCGCCATTGTATGCAGGAATTATCACACTGACTTTAGCGTTAGACATCAAGGATTCCTTTGCTAGACAATATCCGCAATGCGAAACTCGACGCGCTTGAAAAACCAGTAACCAATTACCAGAACAATCAACGACTCGACCGCCGAAGCAATGAGATAAGGACCCGGGATTTGTCCATAGAGAATCACCGCGCGGTACGATTCAAGGATGCCCGCCATTGGATTGAGAAAATAGAGCGTCCGAAGATTTTCCGGAACCATTGTCACAGGATAAATAATCGGCGAGGCATAGAACCAGAGTTGAATGCCGAGACCGAGTACCGATTGGACATCTCGATAGAATGCGTTTGCCGCAGACAATCCAATACCCAAACCGAGCACGAGCATCAGCTGGACGCCAAGAATAATCGGCAGAAACATCCAAGCTGTGAAAACAATCGGCACCTGATAATACAAAATCAGAACGACCAACAAACTCGCCGCCAGTCCAAAATCCATCAATCGCGCCAACATTGAAGAAGTTGGGAGCACTTCGCGCGGGAAATAAATTTTGGTCACCAAGCTCATGTTTCCGACAATAGAGTTGGACATATCCGGAAGCGAAGTTGCCAAAAAGGTCCAAGGCACCATGGCGACGTACGAAAAAATAATGTATGGCGTGTCGCCTGTATTCACGGGCACGAACAAGGTAAAGATCACCGCAAAAATTGCAACTGCTGCTGCCGGTTGAATGATCGCCCAGAGCCAGCCCAACGCGGATTGTTGATATCTAGCTCGTATCGTGCGGCTCGTCCAAGCCCAGATCAATTCTCTTGCGCTGTAAAGTTGCCGCATTTCTACGACCATGATTTGCCATTGCCTCCTATCTTGATGTTTTCGATCCCGTTCCCACTATGTTGATGTTCCCAGTGCGTTCTGGGTCTGAAAACGCCGTTGCGTTCTTCGTAGCTCAACCCTTCTCCCTTGACAAAAAACCAATCTGAGCGTTTCACAGTAATTCCCATCGAGTCGCTCTCGTTCAAAAACCCGCCTTCGATAATATAAGTTCCCGTAATCAATTGGAGCGGTTCAAGCGTGACGCAAACTACACCCTCACCTCGATTCACTGTAAAGCGCACATTGTCGAGACTTGTGCGCATCTCACAGCACGTGAGCCCATCGGAGCGCATAATAAAAACTGATGCGCTCAGCACGCCCATATCACGATAGGCGTTATAGTGAATCTTGACTTGGGCAGGGCGATTGCTGAGCAAGGCAGATGCGGCTTGACCATCTTCGTTCAAAACTTCAACTCTAGTTATTTCAATGTCTGCGCCGCTTGTAATCTGCTCCGATTGTGCAACTTCGAGCTTGCGGGCGCGTTCGGCATGAAGCGCGCGCTCGTAGGTCGCAATTACATTGAGCGTCTCACCGCGATCAACGATTCTGCCTTTCTCAAGATAAAGCGCCGAGTCACAAGTCGCCCGAACAAGATAAAAGTTGTGTGAAACAAAGATAATGCTTGTGCCATCTTGGACGAGAGATCGAATCCGCTTCAAGCATTTCTCTTGAAACGCAGCATCGCCAACCGCGAGCACTTCATCCACCAGCAGAATATCGGGCTTGATGCAGGCGGCGACAGCAAAACCCAAGCGCACGACCATGCCCGATGAATAGCGTTTCACAGGCGTGTCAATAAAGCGCGAGATTTCAGAAAAATCTACGATCTCTTCAAATCGGCGCTCAATTTCTTTTTTGCTCAGACCGAGAATAATTCCATTCAGAAAAATATTCTCGCGTCCTGTCAGATCAGGATGGAACCCCGCGCCCAGCTCGATGAGGGCGGATAGTTTGCCATTCAACGTAACACGCCCGGAAGTTGGCTTGATAATATTAGCCAAGAGCTTGAGGATCGTGGTTTTGCCAGCTCCGTTGGAGCCGACAAGGGCGAGAGATTGTCCCTGTCCGAGCTCAAAGCTTATATCCTGCAACGCCCAAAGAATCTTTGAATCTGCCGATTCTTTTGGCGCAGGTTTGGATAATCCTTTGATAGATTGGGAGATGACGCTTGGTAAACTCGTTCGCGCGAGTCCAAGCCGATATTGCTTTGATACGCGATCAAATTGGATTGTTGGTGTCATGAATTAGGTACTCGAGAGTAGTGGATGATCAAGCGGTCTGGGTAACGATGCGCTTTCGGAGTGAGGATGGTTTGCCGTTCACTTGAGATTTCGCGCGACTACAAATATGACGAGCAGCGCAACAGGAATCACCGCCCACAAAATATTCAGATTCGGATTGTTTTCTGCTTTGACCGCAGGATCAACGGGCTGTAAAGTCGGCGTTGGCTTGGGCAAAGTAGTTGCTCGCTGCAAAACGGTTGGCGTCGGTTCGATTGCCACTTGGGTGGCTGCGGGTGTCGGCGCAGAAATTTCACTCGCTGTTGGAACCGGAAGCGGAACAATCGGAAGTTCCTTTGCATTGATGGTCGCGTACGAATACCACAAACCATTTCCAGCCAAACCGGGGTCTTGACGCCAAAGCACCAATAACTTGTTTCCTTGACTTGCCACCGCACGCGGCAGTGATGGATCAAATTCACTTGACGGCGGTCCCGAGACAATGGGGTCAGGCGCACTCCATTGATCGCCTTGATAGGTGCTGTGCCACATTCCATGAATATCCGGATTGCTGGGAATGCGCTGCCCCCAAAAGAGATGCAAGTCGTCATTCGCATCTTCGACAAACGAACCGGACCCGTTTGCCCCCACATGATCGGGGAAAGGCACAATCGGTTCCGCCCAAGATTGACCGGCATCATCCGAGGTACGCATTACATATTTGCCGTCCAAATTCGCATCATAAAACGCGGCAAGGAGGCGACCATTATGCTCAGTGAGAGCCGGATCCCGAACCCCGAGCCCCCCCGGGGTGTTTGCGAGCGCAATCGGAAGACTCCACTCTCCATTTCCAAGATTCATCCTGCTGTAATAAATTCCTCTGCCTTGTCCGGCTGTCGTTATCACAGTCCAGATTGCTTGCAGCCATCCCGATTTATCTACAACGAGCTGGGGCCATGCATTTGTGAGCGATTTCTTGCCCGTTTGGAACACCGCAATCGGTGTTGACCAGATTTCACCACCGTCAACAGAACGAACGGCGTAAATGCCATTCCCATCCCGATTGCCACCATAAATGACATAGAGGTTGCCTTTGGCGTCGCCCGTCAAGGCAGCCGAAGGCGGGGATGTTGCGCGATTTCCAACCATTTTTGGCGTTGACCATGCGCGTGCTTCACCTGCGTTGACTGCGGGCGCTTGCGAATAATAGATCTCTGAACTATATTGATCGCCCCCTAAAAAGATCAAATGCATAATGCCTTTTGCATCGAGGAAAGCGCCCAGTACGGTTGCGCGCCTCTGATTGGGGGAGAGCAGAATATTTACCGGCTTGGACCAGCCATGTTCTAACGTCCAATAAGCATAAAAGACGCCCAGCTGTCCTCCGGCGACCTGAGAGAAAAAGGCGTGCACTGTTCTATTTTGATCGGCTATCAAATAAGGTGTATCTGTATCATCGTCAATGCCGGGAATGTGTCTTGCAATAGACCACTCTAACGCAGATTGTGCAGACAATGACAATGGCGCAAGCATCAATATGATCAGTGCCGCCAGCACCAACCAAGGGATTCGAATGATGTGGCTTGCTTTTGTGTTTTCTGTTTTGGTAAAGCTCTCGTTCTGTGTAATCATAATATCGTTGCCTCTACTAACGCAGCAATCGTGAGGCAAATATTCTGTGCGCTTACGACATAATCAAGTTAGGAAGTTTGCTGCTGATCGGATAGAGTTATGTCAATGGGACTATAAGCGTATTGGGTCATCGCATATTTCAGGTAAACTGTCGTTGCTTCACTCGAAAATAGCACGTCCGCCCACTACTTTCCGCTCCCAATCTCACGCGCGCTCGGCTACCCCTCTTCCCCGTGCCGGCGCCATTTGAATCGTAGTGGTTGCACCCGACCTCCGAGCTCATGATCAAATCTTATTTCACCGCGCGCCCGAAATCACATCGCAAATTTATTATCGCACTTGTCTCTGTAGTTCTCTTGGGGCTGATCGCGTTTGGAATTAGTCCGAAAGAAACCAACACTGTTCAGGCAGCGCCACCCGCACAAGGTCCAGTTACACCGCGTGTTTATTTGCCTCTGCTTCTGGGCGCTTCCGGAAGCGTGCCAACGGCTACTGTAACTCCATCACCTACAGGGACCACGACCACAATTGCTACGGCTACCCGCACACCGACATCGGTTGCTACAGCAACCCGAACGCCTACGAATGTCGCTACGGCTACGCGGACAACCACCCCATCCTCTGCAACGCCGCCACCTTCGTCCAATGAGTGGGCAATGCTAGCCGCAAATCCTCAGCGCACTTCGTGGACACCCGAAGAGGTGCGAGGTCAACTTGGCGTCCAATGGTACAGACCAATCGAGCCGTACATTTCATACAAGATCCAACCAATCGCCGCGAACGGCAATATTTATGTCTCGACCGCGCGTGGACTGTATGCGTTTCGTGCGAGTGATGGCGCGCAACTTTGGGTGTACGCCACACAACTACCGCTGGGTCATTCGCCCACCATCGCCAAAGTGAATGGAAATACCATCGCGTATGTTGGCGGATACGATAGAAAGATCCATGCGATCAATGCAAGTACGGGAGCAGCTATTGGTGGCTATACGCCGTATCTGGCGGACGCAGGATTTGATACAAACCCACTGGTCATCAACGATGCAAATGTGGCAAACACCATTTTTGCCGGGAATCGGGATGGCTATTTCTATGCTCTGAATGCTGTTACGGGCGCGCTAAAATGGAGATTCAAAACGGACGGACCGATTCTCTTTTCGGCTGCTTACAAGGACGGCACACTTTATTTCGCGTCGAACGATTCGTATGCTTATGCTCTGAATGCGAGCGACGGCTCACTCATCTGGAAATCACAAAAGCTGCTGGGCGCCGGTTTCCATTCATTCTGGCCCGTAATTTACACCGAAAAGCAATCAGGCAAAGATTATGTGATTTTTACGGGTCAGGAAAACTATCGGTTTATGGATCAAAACGGCGCCATTGGAACATTATGGCCCGATTTGGCGAGACTCGATCAACAATATCTCTGGGGCAGCTGCTGGCCTAATAGTTGCAGCGGTGGCATTATTTGGCCCACTGGTTCGGAAACTGGAACCGGAACATATTGGGGACACAGCGTTGCCACGCTTAACGTCAACGCCATCACCAACTATTACGAAAACGTTCCCGCACATCGCATGGTCTTTGTTCTCAACGCAGCCAACGGCAAAGAATATACGTTTGATTCGAATGGCAATGGCAAAGCGGAATATGCTCCGTTCACCTATTCAGGCATCACCAGTTCCGGAAATAAATATCCGCCGGTTATCAACGGCGT
Source organism: Chloroflexota bacterium (assembly GCA_004295045.1). Taxonomy (GTDB): domain Bacteria; phylum Chloroflexota; class Anaerolineae; order UBA4142; family SHND01; genus SHND01. The sequence continues at coordinate 43,418 of SHND01000010.1, forward strand.
TGATGATGTCTATTATCAGAATACAATCTTTCGGCGAAATAATTGGATTTCCGGCGGAAACGCGGTCGGCTGGAAGTGGGGCACGAATATCGTCAGTCAAGTGAAATTTGACCATGCCGTAGACGAGCCGATGGCATATTCAGCCGGCGGCAAACTAATTTACTGGAACGTATGCTGTGACCGCCAAGCCGGAGCTTTTGATGTTACCATTCCCTATGGTCAACAGAACAGAGACTGGGAATACTGGGGCGCCGGCATCAATGGCGGAGCTCCAGATTACGGAGCAATGTATAACGACGGAAACAGCACGCTGTACAACAACATTAATGGATGGCAAGTGTATAGCGGCAAGAACCAAAGCAAAAACGGTGTTTATGGCAAACATGGCACTGCTCAGTCGCCGCCAATTCCTTATCAAGGCAAAGTCTATATGCTGATTGGAAATGCACTTATGGCGCTGAGTCCGAACCCACCCGGAGGCAGTCCGACGAAACTCGCGTTGGCAAACATGATTGTTGATCAAAGTGCGCCCACACCGCCAACGAAAGCAGAGCTCAAGCAAAGACTAGAAAGCGAAGTGCAAAAAATAATTGCGGCGGGTCCGCTGCGCCCCGGTTACTTTTCTTCAGGGTTCATCGATTTGTATGGTCATGGGCACTTTGATTCAAATCAAGAGTTTGGGGAAATCTTTGATTATTTCCAGAACCCGTCCGACACAGTCTACACGCTGCTGCTCGCCTATCCGCAGCTGTCTGCCGGGACGCAAGCCCAAGTCAAAACCTATCTTCAAAACAATTATGGTCCCGGGTCCACTTACGACTTTACGAAAATCGTCCACATCGGATGGGGCAGCGGCGCCGCGCGAGAATCTTTTGAGCTTCCATCAGAAGTGTGGCAAATATGGGGAACTCCGTACGAGTCGCCGCTGAATCCATCAACCCAGCCAATCATTGTCAACAGCAACAGCCAAGTCTATTGGAAATATTTTCCGCCGTTCTCTTTTTACGCGGCGTGGAAGTATGCCCAAATTGTGGGTAACAATGATCCGAACACCGCGAAAAGCATTTTTAATGCGATGAGCAGCAAGATTGAAGCGCCGCCGGCGAATGCGAATCTAATCAAAAAGCCGTATTTTATCAACCTGTATGCGGCGGGGTATCTTGGTTATCTGAATCTCAAGCAGCTCGCGGGCTTGGGTGACGATGCTACAGTGCGCGGCTACTATAATCAAATGTTATCTTTGCGAGTCAACAACTTTTCCAAGGATACTCCCTATTGGAATACCGATTCGAACCAGCTTGGTCTGCCGGGACTGGACTATAATCGCAGTCTAAGCGTCGCGCGAAACTTTATGTTCTTGACGCCGGAGATTGCGGATTATATGAATCAGAATATCAAATCGCAGGTTCAGGGAGCAGTGGACGAGTATAGCTATGTCGCCCCGTATTGGTTTGTGCCCAAATTTGAGGCGGAGGTTGGCGAAGGAACGATGCAGCAGCTTTATGATCCTCCAGCTCTTTACCAAGCCAAAGCCTGGGTCCTCAAACAATCGTACAACGAACTTGCGAAATGGTTAGATGTTCCTGCTTTCAGTCGGGGCGACCTATTCTATATTCAGAATGTCGTCGCCGCCTTGGGCGCTACACCATAGACATCCGCCGGGTCGTGCATCATGCGCAATTCTTTAAATCGATTTCGCCTCGCTCTGTTGAGCTTGCTCGCCACGCTCGGAGTTGTTTGTGCAATCTCTCTTTACAGCGGCATCCTTCCTGACATCTCGACGCAAAGCGTCTCTGCGGCTGGCGGAAAGACGATCTATCTGCCTTTGCTCTTTGGCAGTGGCTCGACCGTCCCGTCAGCCACAGCAACACCTACGGGAATTGCAACGGCAACCTCAACCTTGACGCCCACCCGAACCAAGACTCCAACCCCAACCACTTCCCCATCAACCCCGCCCCCAACCGAGATTCCATCAAACGGTGCGCGTCGGGTCAACGCGCCTCACTATGACGGTGGACCTTTGTACTTTGGCGGAATCTTTTGGTTTGGAAAAGTCACCTCAAGCGAGAATTATTCGGATGTGCGAGTTGGTTATACCGATAGCGAACTCTATGTCTCCGCCAACATTATTGATCGTCGTCTCTGGTACAATACCAATCCATCGAGCAGCGCATTGACTGCATGGGACGCCGTCACCCTCTATTTGAATACTGACGGCAACACGGGGAACAAACCAAGCACACATGCCTACAAATTCGTCGCGCAAATGAATGCTTGGGAAAGTCCGCGCTCCAACTGGCAAGCCGCCTATCAAGGCAACGGGACAGGTTGGAACGCTTCCTCAACCTCCTTTACAAGTGAAGCAACGTGGCGCGGCGCGGGTCTCAACGACAACACGAACGATCACGGCTGGGTCGCAACGTTTCATATTCCATTCTCAAGTCTAGGACTCTCGGGACCACCGGATGGAGCGATTTGGGGACTTGGGATGACGCTGCACGATCGGGATGACGCAAATGGAACCGCAATACCCGTGAAAATATGGCCCGAAACTTTGGTAACGGATAGTCCCGAAACTTGGGGACAGGTGTATTTCGGAGACCCACCTGCTTATACCTCGCCGCCCAGCTCCTCTCAGTCAACCACAACCATCCGCAACGGGCTCAACGGTGTGACCGTAAAGGATGGTGAAGTAGGCGGTCATACGACATGCGGGAATGGGCTAGACGTTTGGTCTGAATGGGGTGAAAAGAATTATATGGGTGAGAAGCAAATCAACATCCAAAATCAGGACGACGTCGCAGATTGGCCCTGCTTCTCCAAGTACTATATTACTTTTCCCTTGAATTCAGTCCCTGCTAACAAAGTCATCGTTTCCGCTTCACTTACGATGCATCAATTCGGCAATGCCGGTCAAGGTTGGAATCCGCCGCCATATCCTTCATGGATTCAGGTGTTCACTCTAAAAGATAATTGGAATGAGAGCACCTTGAACTGGAATAATGCGCCGCTGGCGGAACAAGATTTCGGTGGCGCTCAAGCCGACCCGCTTTCGACTGTGCCGCCCTGGCCCGGCATATCTGTGAATTGGGATGTCAGCTCTGCGGCTGCAAAGGCATACGCTCAAGGACAACCTTTACGCTTGGTCTTGTATTCGTCAGACCGACCAATGCACAGCGGCAAATATTTCTATTCTTCCGATGCAGACCCGGAAGGGCGCCCCACGCTCCAAGTGATTTGGGGCGACCCGTAAAAAAAGAACTATGGCTGAGTCGCGCCGCCCGGCGTAATCTGCTGGGCGAACTCGCTCGCGCGGGCGGCGCGTTCTTGATCTCCTCGCGTTTGAAAGTACAACCACCCATCTATTTGCAGTTTTATGGACGCGTCTCCGATCTGCGACCAAACTGCGCGCGCTTGCTCCATTTCCCCTAACGCCAAATACGCGTCGCCGAGCAAGCGTTGGGTTACACCATTCGTCGCATCACGTTGATACGCCGACTTGAAATAGGTTTTGGCAAGTTCGTAATTTCCGCGCGCCAATGCAATTGCTCCAAGCCGCTGATTTGCCACCACATTGCCTTGATCCAAAGCCAACGCCTGTTGAAAAAACGATTCCGCCTGCGAGAGGTCTGTATCGCGACGCACAAACTCTGGCAATCTTTCAGGGAAACTATATTGCCCCAGTTCGATGCGCGTCTGAGATACACTGCCGAGATTCACGTACCAAAGCGCGCGTGGTTTATTTATCAAAACAAGTCCAGCCAAGATCACCGCAAACGCTAGCGGAGCCACAAGGACAAGCCGCGAGCGATTCACTTTTGTCACAGCGGCGCGGCGCAGGCGCACGTCACATATTGCCGCAACGGTCAGCGCCAACGGCACAAACATCATCGGCAGCGCTTTGGTCGCATATAAACGTACATCAACAAGATCATGGACGAACATAGCCGTCGCGGCGAGCAGCCCGGCTTTGGCTAACCAATTCAAATCTGCGCGAAACATCCAAGCGTAATAGTAGAAAGCAGTCCACAACCAAACAAATCCAATGATTCCTAAAATTCCTTGCTCAATCCAAATCTGCAAAAAAGTGTTATTGGTGTGATACAAGAACGGCACTTGGTACAAAAGATCGTACGATGAAAGCACCATCGCATAGACGCCGAGCCCACTTCCCGTAAAGAAATAGGCATGAATCAATCGCCAAGTTTGCGCATTCGATTCAAAGAACCCGAACAGCCGATTTCTAAAAGGGACCCCGCTCAACCAATAGTTGACACTATTCGGTCCCGCCGCCAAGAACACAGCAACCAGTACGACCAAGCCCACACCCAAAGCAATCAGAATCCATTGCCACAACGGGAGCAGCCCACGCAATCGCTCACGCTCCAGCAAAAACACGCCGCCGAAGACAACACCCAACGCGAACCAGGTCCGCACCGAGCTCGCCATCGCCAAGCCAAAGCCGATGAGTAACGTAAGAATGAGCGCGGCGATAAAGCTAGTGCGCGGTGTTTTGTGGCGAGTGTGATAGGCAAGTACGAGCGCAATGGGAAAGGTGATTTCGAGGGTACCAACAATCCCATCGCGCTCTAGTGAAAGTGCGCTCAAATTCGGCGTTACCGCGTTGAGCAAACGACCTATCTCTGTCAAAAATGCAATTTTGGTGGGCTTGGCGCCAAAATCGTATTGTGTCACATACAAGACTGCCAGGGCGGCGCTGACAGCTACCAAAACCCACACAAAGGTTGAGAGCCAGCGATTCGGTTCACTATCCTCGCGCGATGTCCGCCGCGCGCCAACCTGACCCAGAACGACGACGATCAAGATATAAGCAGCAACTCCAATCGCAATCAATACGAACTTGATCCAACTCGCCCGTTGATCGTACGAAGCCCACACGCCAACAAGCGCGCTGATCAGAAACAACGTCAGAGGCAGAACAAGCGGGATGTTGGTTTTTCTTGAATACGCCATTCCGATTACGCTGATTTCTCGGTCCCGCGCCTAGCCAGATTCCCCTGCCAGTGGTGTTTCACTCACCCAATTCAAATGCTGTCGCGCAATGTCCAACCCGGATTTGATTCCTTCCCAACTGTTGAAACTCTTGACAAAAGTCCAGATTGGACCGGGGCGAAATGCCCACTCACGAAACGCGCGCTTTTGCCAATATTCCAAGCGTTCTGCGCGCAAGTGCGGGTAATCCAAAACAGTCGAACGGTCCATGTCCACTTCTTCCCAACGCGTCCCCGGTCGGAACCAGCCATTCTTGACCACTTCAAAGAAAAAGGGCGTGCCGGGATACGGCGCCGCGATATGAAAGAGCGCGATGTCGAGCGGCAGTTTTTTCGCAAACTCGATGGTCTCTTGAATGCTCTCTTCGGTTTCCCCGGGCAGCCCGATGATGAAATAGCCCCAATTCTTCATGCCCGCATTGTGCGACCAGCTGAGAGCGCGCGCGGCTTTGGCAGGATCGGCTCCTTTGCGCGCGTGTTTCAAAATCTCATAGTTCCCCGATTCGATGCCCCAAGCAATCATCCAACAACCCGCTTTGCCCATCAGCGCGAGCATCTCTTCGTCCACATAATCTACGCGACTGTTGCACGTCCATTTGATGTTCAAATTTTCTTGAATCATCAATTTGCACAATCCCACCACCTGATCGCGCGACAAAGTAAACAGGTCGGCGTACATGTGAATGTAATCAATCCCCAATTTCTTGAGCACTTTGAGTTCGGCAACAATATTCTCGGGAGAGCGCAAGCGCAGCGACCATTGGTAACTCACATGCTTGATACAATAGGTGCAGCCCGCGCTGCAGCCCCGACTGGAAACGATAAAGGTGTAAGGCGTTTTCATCATCGGCACGCGATATTTGTCCAGCGGCAAAAGATGATGAAGCGGAAGCGGCAGGTCGTCGAGATTAGGAATGAACGGACGGTCCGGATTCACTACAACCTTTCCATCCTTGCGCCACGCCATGCCTTTGATGTGCGAAAGATCGCCATTTGTTTCGGACACAAAGCGCACAGGCACTTCCGATTGTGTATCGTGAAGCAGTTTCGCCACTTGCGCGTTGGTTGGTTGTTTTTCTTCAAACGCGTCCACCAGTTCGCGCAGCGTCACATCCGGCTCGCCGCGCAGCACAAAATCCAACGCGGGAAATGGCTCCATCGTTTCGCGCGTCATCGGCGTAACGTGCGTGCCGAATGCCATCGTCTTGGCGCCAACGGCTTTGGCAAGGAACACGCCGTACATATCATTTTGCAGTGTCGGCGCCGTCACTTGCGTAATATAAAATTTTGGCTGTTTGGCGCGCACTTGTTTCTCGAACTCGCTCCACGTCATGCGTTCGGCAATCGCGTCAATGATCGCGACCGAATAATCGGGCGAGAGGAGCGCTGCCATTTGCGCGAGCGAAACTTGGGGCCAAATCATGTTTTCGCGCGATTTGCGCCCCACACGATGCTGACTGCGAATCCAAATGCCTCCATCCGGTGAAGGCGGATTTACGAGCAGCACATCAACCGCACCTACAGGACGTTCGTGCGGTTGAATATGCTGCTTTACTGCCGCGCCGGCATCGGGAAAGCGCGGTGGCGAGATGATCTGCCGCGTTCGTGTTCCCAAATTCATTGGTTTCGTTTCCGTCAATTCTATTTTTTCCGACATTGTATTAATCCCCCACTCGTTAATGAAAGTTCAAGCCCGTTATCGCGTTTCCACGCCCGGAATTGCTTCGACCGACCGATTCATATCCACCGCGTCCGTTTCAACAAGGTCACGCCGCGCTTCGCCTTCGCGTTTTGCCAATTCCTCAAGCACACGCATGACGATCCAGGCAATGCCCAACTGCACGCCAACAATCACAAACATTGCGCTCGCAAGCTGATAAAACCACAGGCGCGTAATTTCCCAACCACTTAGACTCAATCCAAGTGTAACGACACTGAGGAAAATTCCTACGCCCGCGCTCGCCAAGCCCATCCACCCAAAATAATGATCGAGGGACGGATTGAAAATTGGTTTGCCGAATAGACCTTGCCGCATTGGATGTTTGTGAAACAATGCCACAAGATAATTGAACATCGTGCCGAGCAAAAAGAGACTCATTGCCACAACGGTCAGTATTGTTGCGGCAAAGAGCGCATAGACCTGCCACGCCTCCAAAGTTGTAACACCGCCGAGACGGAGAGCGAGGATGTACAAGCCAATCGCCAAGGCAATGCCAAATAATGCGAGCGACGTTAGCCCAAGAATGCGGACAGGATTGTAACCGAGCGCGGTCCAAACAATTGCATTGGTAAAACGAAAGCCATCGCGCACGACAGATAATTTGGAACGCCCCACGCGCTCGGCATACGGAATGGGCACTTCGACCACGCGCAGATTTTCGTGAATTGCACGCGTACTCATCGCGGGGGTGAATTCCAAACCATCCGGCAAGGGATACAAACGCTCCAGTGTATCTTTACGCAGAATGCGCATCCCACTCGCCGTATCGCGCACCGCCACATTCCCGATCAAACTCAAAAGCATCGCGTAAGCAAAATTGCCGACGCGCCGCGTGAGAGGCATCTCGGACTTGGCGCCGCTCATGCGCGAACCTACGACGAGGTCGGCTTTTTCATTGATGGCAACGCGCAGCATTTCAGGAAGTTTTTCGGGTGGATACGTTCCGTCCGCATCCAGAAATGCCAAATATTCTCCCGTCGCATGACGAAAGCCGGTTTTGATCGCTGCGCCGTAACCGCGATTTTTCAGATGCTTGATCAATCGCACGTCGGGACATTTCGAGAGCAGCGCAACCGTTCCATCGCGCGAACCGTCGTCCACGATAATAAATTCAAGCGCCGCGTTCATTTGATTGAGCGCGGGTCGGATCGCGAGGACGCGTTGTACGACCTCTTCGATTCCATTTTCTTCGTTGTACGCAGGGATAATTACAGAAAGTGTAATCATAAGTTTACCTCAATTCACCCGCCGCCCATGTAGATGGGCAGACCGGGCGGCAATCGTTCCTCACCAGAAATTTCTTTAACAAGTTTCGCCGGCACACCAGCCACAATCGTGTGGGGCGCAACATCTTTTGTCACCACCGCGCCGGCGGCGACGACCGCGCCTTTTCCCACCGTTACTCCATCCAAAATAATCGCGCTCGAGCCGATCCAAACATTGTCCTGAATCGTGATGCCTTGCGCCGTGATGCCTTGTGCAATAATCGGCTGCTCGCGGTCCGTATAAACGTGATTGACCGCGACCATTTGAACAAAGGGAGAGGTATAAACATTATTGCCAATCGTAATGCCCCCCTGTCCGCGCAAAACATTAAATTCACTAATGAGACAATTCGCGCCAATCTTGATGTGCGCATTCGGGAGCTCGCGGAAATTGAACACATGAAGTTCGGCGTGATGCATTACGTAGGTGTTGTCGCCGATTTCAATTCCGGCGGGCATCGCGTGCAAGTAGACCGACTCGTCGAGATAAACATTCTTGCCCAGACGAATGTGGTCTGCGTAGCGAATGCGTACATGATTTTCAATCGCCGCCACGCCATCCATTTTCATAATGAGCGGATAAACCAGCGCGCGCAGCCCGATGCCCACAATCGTCGGTATCCAGCCAAAGAGCGCAAGCACGAATTGTTCCAAACAATAGCGCCAAGGGCTGGACGCCTGACGTCCGAGGTAAAGGCGCAAGCGACTTGATGATTGCGTATTCTCTTGTTCTTGCGCAGTGGGAATAGAATTTGATGCGAGTTCCATTTGAAGGTCAGGTGAATCGAAAGATGACGCGGACGTTGGTTATTGATTTTCTTCCACAAAAATAATTTTGCTGCCCTGCGGCTCAAAGCGAAACGGAATCAAACGGAGTTCCGACAGCGCGTTGATGATTTCAGCATGGCGTTCCACCGGAGCATAGAGCAATAAAAAGCCGCCGCCACCCGCGCCCAAAAGTTTTCCGCCGATAGCGCCGGCGGCGCGTGCGTTGGCATACCATTCGTTAATTTTGCTGTTGCTGATTGTGGAGGCGAGCTTTAGTTTTTCGTTCCAGCCCTGATGCAGCAATTCACCAAAGCAATCCAATTCGCCCTGCTGCAAGGTCTCACGCACTTGGGCGGCGAGATGAGTTAACGCGCGGAGACTTGCTTGCGTTGTCTGATTCTCTTCTGAATTTTTCTTTTGCTCTTCGAGGATTCGGTCTGCCGAACGGGTCAATCCCGTATAGAACATGAGAAGTCTGCTTTGGAGTTTTTTCTTGGTCTCGCCATGCAAAATAATCGGATCAACATACACTGTCTCATCGGGGTTAAAGCGCATGTACTGCATGTTGCCATAGGCAGAGATGTATTGATCCTGTTTGCCGATTGGCTTGCCGCAGCGATTAATTTCAATTTCACATGCTTCGCGTGCGAGACGCTCCGGTTCAGCATGATGTCCCTTGTACGCGTAGAGCGCGTTCAAGAGACCAACCGTATAGCAGCTCGAAGACCCAAGCCCGGTTCCCTGAGAAGGGATGTCCGAGATGGAAGTAATCTCGATGCCATTTTCAACATTCACGAGTTTCAATGATTCTCGAATCAGCTCGTGCTTGAGCTCTCCAAGTGTGTCAACCATCTCTGTCACCGAATAACTCGCGCGAATACGGTGATCAAACTTGGGATTGACCGTGATGTAAATATATTTGTTGATGGCAGTGCTTACGACAGCTCCGGGTTCGCGAGAATAAAAGGCGGATAAATCGCTGCCGCCACCCACAAAGCTGATTCGGAGAGGGGTTCGGGAAATAATCATATAAAAGTCCAAGAAACTTGGTGAAACGGAATAATCGGGCGTAAAGCCGCAAACTCTAGGAATGCTCCGCCACCCAACAATTCGAGTGGTGAATTGAAGGTTTTAAAAACGTAATTTGCTCTTGCCCGGGAGCGCAAGTCGAATGCATTCGTTCTGCATTTTCTTTCGCTCGGAGCAAAGAGATGGTCCATCTCTTCATTAAGATGGATAGTGAAACTCATCCAATCGTGACAAGGAGCTCAAGGTGGAAAGATTCCTCACCCCTCGTCAATTCAATCCCAAAACAACCCAAACAAAATCTACATGTTTCTAACAAGGCGATTGACCTTCGAGATTTTTCACCTCTGTCAAGGTCAACCGTAATCGCACGCTTATGGAATTGTCTTTACCGAAATTAATTTTCAGTCAAGCCGCGCTCTTTTGTCCTTACCTGGTGTTCCCTTTTTCCAACAAACCTGCGTAACAAAATCCAATTCGCCATTAACGCGCATGCAGCTGCTGCGACGAGAAACCTGTCACGCCTTTTAGCTGCTTTTCGATCAAGTTGCGCTCAATCGCCACAGGTCTTTGCTTTTGTAAAAAGTCAATCAAGATTTGTACCCGATCGCCGCCCGAGAGACGCTTGTCAAAGATTGCTTCGTATCCTTCAAAAACACCGCCGGTAATTCGAATCATGTCGCCGCGCGCGAGGTTTTGCCCCATCGAATCCAATGCGCTATTTTCCAAAAGAAGAATGCGCGAGCGAATCGAATCAATAATGGATTGTTCGACGCGAGTGGGTTTGCCATCGGACATGAGCATATAATTCACGCCCGGCATATAGACCAAGCTGGATAGACTCACTTGCTGCAAGTCTACTTTTGTGAACAAGTACGAAGGAAAGTAGGGGCGAGGTTGTTTATTTGAATTGAGAGCGGTTGACTGCGAGACCGGCAGGTAGGTTTCTATGGCTCGCGTACTCAATTGGTCGCAGACAAAAAATTCGCGATTCGGTTTTGTTTTCAGGACATACCAGTTTTCCATGAACCATTCCCCCAAAAGTTAGGTTCCAAACATTTCGCAAAATCGCAGTTTTGAGCAAGTCCAACACCATCAGGATTCTTCTCAAGTTAGCAGCAATGTAGAGACCATTGAAGCGATTGTACGTTCGATTTAATGGCGCGTACTCGAGGGCGCACGCTCTCGACCATTCCCCCCAAGCAAGTTCAGTTCTTGGGCTAGATAAGCCCGATCCAAAGCGATTGCCACCACCTGACATAAAGCGGAAAGCATCTCGACGCGCACCGGCTCTTCTTCATGCTTTACTTCGAAAGCGTTAATCACAACAAGCGCCCCATAGACTGACTTTTGTCCGATGATTGGCACAAGAATGCAAGATTCAAACCCAAGGGCTCCAATTTTCGCTTTTTCTTTGGCAGTGTTGGGCGCGAGTCCCGTAATGACCAACGGCTGCAATGATTCCATTGTCCGCTTGACGAGGATATCAATATATTCCGATTGATCGCTGCTCAGCTCGGTAAAGTACGGTGAAACGACATCCGAAGTCTGTCGCACAAATCGGGTGCAGTCCGAACTTGGAACATAGACTTGTGCGATGTCATATCGGAGAACCACCCTAAGATGTGCGAGGGCTTTGTCCAGCACCTGCTCCGGGCTGTTAGAATCGGCAAGCGTTGAAAAGAGATTGAACAATCCCAATAACTGCTGCTGAAGCGGTCTAAATTGCTTTTGGGCATGCTGTTTCAGTAAAAGTTCCTGAATGAGACCAAAGAGGTCGCGTGCCTCCATCGGCTTGAGCAAGTACGCTGATGCACCCTCACCAACCGCATCAATCGCTCGATGTAACGAAGCAGAAGAGGTGGTAATAATTCCCGTGACGAGTGGGTTTAATTTCTGAATGAACATCCAAGCTTCCGTGCCAAGCATGTCGGGTAACGCCATCTCGATCAGCACGACATCAAATGGAGGTCCCTCGAGGACACGCAATGCCTCCATAAAGCTGTGGGCATGTTCGACCCGCCAACCACGCTCGGTAAAGACTTGGACCCACTGGCTGACGGCTTGGGCGTCCGGATCAACGATCAGAACATTGGTCGTTCCAACAGTTCGCATTTGGCTTGCAGGTTTCTCACTTGGCGCCTGATTTGGTGCGGGTCTTTCGGCGTTGAAAGATGCGCTTAACATTATGGGTTCCATGGATTTGACAGTGTATTATGCAGGCTCGTTCAAACAGCTGAACGGTTCGTCTTTGGAAATCAAGACTTGTAATATAGTAACTGGTGCGAGGAAAAAAACGGTAACGGGCGGGGTTTCATTCCGGTAACAAGTTATTCAGCCGAAAACAGCCCACACCGAAGCATGTTTAGACATTCAACGCTGTCAGCCCAACATTCCGACTGAGATCATTTTTGGGGGACAGGGCGGAAAGAGGATTTGGAAAGGAGAATCAAGAGGCGAACGCGAGCAATTCAAGGCGGATTCTATACACAGCGTGGCATGCCGCCAGCGCGGATGGAGAGCGTACGAATCAAATCGGCGGAGTTGGTCAGAAATTGCTGACCGTTTGATGTAATTGACTTGTGCTTGAAAAAATGCGTCGCGTAACCAATACCTTCGCCAAATTGACAATGAGATCCGCGCAGCAAGCGCTCACTAGCGCGGTGTGCCAAAAATGACGGGAATTTGCGGCGTTAGAGAACGCCTCCCTACGCAGGTGCGGGACGATTTGAGAATTGGCAACGGTATTGGTAATGGGCAGAGATTCGAGTTACTGGGAGAGCGCTAGAGCGCTGAAGAGATGAGATTAACCGGAGAACCAGAATCATCGAGGAATAAAAAAGTTGCGCCAAAAGTTTGTGACGAATCAGATCATTACAAATAGGTTACAATTTAAAAGTTATAAGTTCAAAATCCAAGTTTGCATTTCTAACTGGCTCGAAAAGTTTCCAAATGTAATCGTCCGCGAAGACAAATTACTTGCGAAATGGAAGCAAAGTGCAAATCTATTGGTCTTCATCTTCCAACAGAAAGCGATAGCCCACTCCCGGCACGCTCACAATGTAGCGAGGCACTCCGGCTTTCGTTTCGATTTTTTGCCGAAGCCGCGAGATTGTTACTTTGACAACCTCCATGTTTTGTTCACGATCATAGCCCCATACTTGAGACAGGATGTCCTGAAAACCCACAACCATTCGGTGATTGATCATCAGATACTTTAATAATTCAAACTCGGTTCGACTCAATCGAACTTTGTCCTCACCCACCAAGACCTCACGCGTATCCGGGCGCAGAGTGATTTGTCCCAAGACCAATGGTTCCATGAAAGCATCTGACTTTTTGTTGTTCTGTCCGGTTCTTCTCAACAATGCTCTTGTGCGAGCCGTCAGCTCACGCGGACCAAACGGCTTGGTCATGTAATCGTCAGCGCCTTTATAAAGCGCATTCACCACATGCTCTTCATCTCTGAGCGCGCTCAAAATCAGAATCGGAACGTCCGTTTCTTTTCGAATTTCCTGCAGCAGGTCCATGCCGCTATGTTTTGGCATGATCAGATCCAAGATCACAAGGTCGGGTCGTTCCAAGCGAAAGACGCGGAGGGCTGCATCGCCGTCAAATGCGGTTGTAACCGTGTAGCCATCACGATACAATGCGTATCGGATCAAGTCAACCAGATCGCGGTCATCATCTGCTACGAGAATTTTCATGATGTCTCCTCAACAAAAAATTCCGTTTCCGCCCATTGTGCATCCCCGATTCTTTTGCTCAACTTGCCAGTGGCAGACTGAACCAGAATGTGGTGCCCACCCCAAGCTGGCTTGATACAGCAATTTGACCGCCGTGCTGCTCGATGATTTCGCGCGCAATCGCCAGCCCCAAGCCAATGCCCAAGCCCTCGCTTTCAACTCGCTTACCGCGATAAAATCGTTGAAAAATCTTATCAATCTCCTCCGGAGCAATGCCGGGACCAAAATCCGTGACCTTGGTAACTACGCATCCATCCTCGACTAGAGCGGACAAGATGATCGGCTTGCCCTCACCGCCATATTTGATGGCATTTATGAGTAAATTCGTAATCACCTGCACAACGCGTGTCGGGTCAGCCATAACGGGGCATGGTGTTGGCAAGTTCAATTCCAACTCTATCTCTTTCCACCGCGAATGAAGCATTGGATCAAACTGATCAAGCGCCGATCCGATAATTCTGCTGTATTCGGTCCTGATGCGATGCACCCGAAAACGACCTGCCTGAAAATTACCAATGTCAATAAGGTTCTCGACAAAAAATTGAAACTGGAACATTGAGCGCTTCATATTGTCCAACAGCGAGCGCACTTGTTCCCAATTTCGCTCATCAAAAGCTTCAGCGAACAGTTCGAGCGACGCCCTGAATTTAGCCAACGGCGCGCGCAACTCGTGCGACACATGGGTCAAGAATTCATCTCTCGACCGCACCACTTCCGCCTGCGCTGACGTATCGAGCAGTACATGCACGAAACTCGTTATCTTATTTTCGGTCATAATTGGCTTGGAGATAACGGAAAAGTTCAAGGTCGGCTGGTTTCGAATTTGAAGCTGGCTCGAAAATTGCATCGGAGAACCGGGCTGACTCCCCTGATGACTCAAAGCAATTTCACGTACATAGGTGGGCGCGCCCACAAACGTTTCATCCAGAATGAAAAAGGTATCCCAGTGCTTGCCTTCCAATTCGCTGCCGCTTTGCGATAATAAAGTCTCTGCGGCAGGGTTAGCCCACATGATGCAAAAAGCCGGATCGGTTTGGATTGCCGCAACACCAATCGAATTGGCAAGCTGAACAAAATTTTCCTCGCTGCCGCGCGCTTGCTTGAGCTCCAAGAACCATTGCTTTCGAATTCGTTCCAAGTCGCCAGCCAAGTCGCCGATTTCATCCCGTCGTTCTATATCAATGCCGGTCTCGAGATCGCCGCTTTCCATGCGCTGCATCGCCGCGCGCAATTTCTGCAAACTGGAACGGAGACCAAAAATATACCAAAAGCCGACGGCGCTGAATCCTGCGATGAGCAGCAGCAATGGAATCGTTTGCGGATCCAACAGAGCGCCGACGCGGTCTCGCAGTGATAGAGTTGGGACGCCAACTCCAATCATCAATGTCTTTGTGTCCGAATTGCCCGGCAATGGGATGAATTTGAAATTAAACGGTCCCTGTGGCGTGTCAAGCACTAGAAACTCATTTGGACTATTGCGCGCCACTTGGGTCCACTCCGCAGGCAGCGGATTGTCTGAGAGCGGTAGGTCCTGCACACCGTCTCGTTGGATGAGCGCATAACCTTGATTCGAAATGAAAACGACGCGCTGATCTTTATCCAGTGTCGGGAGCCGATGTAACAATCCATCATCGAAAAAGAAACCAACCGCGAGCACTCCGGTAACGTGCTCCATTTTCGAATCATATGTTGGTGCCGCCAGTATGCGGCTGGCGCGCCCGGTCGAATCGAATTGCACGCTCCACACTTTTTGTCCCGAAAGCGCCGTATTGATCTGACGAACCAGCGACTCGTGAGAAGAGTCAAAGGCAGCATCGCTGCCGAGTTCTGCAAGCAAATCTTTATCGGCATCCCACGCGATGAGGAACAGACTATCATCCAGCTTGCCAACCGGAGCAATGAGATTGCTTGCCTCTTTCCGGTCGCGCGCTTGGACTGCCGAGAGAAACGCTGCATTTCCGGACAGCATCTCGGAGATGAATTCGATTTGATTTTGACGGGCTTGATAGAGTTCGGTTGCCTGTGCTAGGGCGTTATTAATCTCATTTTGGATGAGCTGCTCTTGTGCTTTAATTTGACTCCAGACTATCATCAAAGCAGTGAGCAAGACGAGAGGAATAAAAATTGCCAGCCAAAGCCAAGCGCGCGAAAGTATGCCAAAGCGCCTCTTTCGGCGCCGCTCTTGAGGTAAAGGATCATTCGCTCTATGCATGTTTTTACTCAACCAATCGGATTTGTATCCCTAGCCAAGACCATTGATTATTTTTCTTAAACGATTGCTATCAAATGGCGTCCTCGCCCACCGGAGCTTGGACACAATACGTTACACCAAATTATTCTGGCACAAACAAAAAAACCGACCAAATTAAAACTTTGTTGGGCGGTCGCACGCGTCAGCAACAAACAACGTTCTCCACGCAAGCATACGTGGAGATTTTGACGCAACTTCCCCCTGTTCGTGTTGCTACGTCTTGTAATCATTTCAAGCAAAGGTGAGTAGGTGTTTCTGCCGGAAACCGCGGCTCAGTGTTTTGCCGTGAAATGCGACGTGGGTCACGAATTCCCGAACAGATTACTACAAAATGTAACCTTGTCAAGAGGTTTTGGGTATCAATTTGTAACTTGATCGGAATTTCTACAACGGCGCTTGCTCGCTGGCGAGTGAGGTGTTGGACTAATTGGCGCGCCGTCTTGAAATGCAGGAACAGATTTCTATAATATGCTTGTTTGCCCGTTTCGGCAAAATTACAATTCGATAACAAACGCTCGTCATAATGCAAACCATTACCTTTTTCCTATATACTGCTGGAGAGATTGTACAACAGTGCTGCCCGCAGCGGGGGTTGCGGCAATACCTAACTGCCAACTCAAGGCACATTTGGAGCAAACATGGTAACCCGGCAAATTGATTCGCCATGGGAATTTAAGCGCCCTCTCTCAACCAATGCGGTAATGCTCGATCCAATCGCGGTGCGCGACGCCGCATCCTACGAACAGCTGTGGCAAAACAAGCCGCTTTTGGAACAACAGCTGCGTCAACAGTTGGCGCGTGAATTGCACGACGGACCTGTGCAGACAATGTCGAATGTAACGATGCAGCTGATGGTCTTGCAAAAACAGCTGACTGCCGATCCGCGCGCCGCGCAGCAAGAACTCCAGAACGTAATCGGTTCCATGCAGCGCGCTGTCAAAGAAATGCGCTGCATGATGTCCGAGCTGCGCCCACTCACCCTAGAACGTGATGGGCTGATCCCTGCCCTACGCGAATTCGTCAGTCATCTGCGCGAACGCCATGAAATTGATATTCAATTTGATGCTGCCGTCTTGGATTTGGATTTGCCCCCTGTCGTTCAAACAAACCTTTACTATATCATTCAAGAGGCAGCGCAGAATACGCTCAAACACGCGCGCGCCAATCATCTCCGCATCGCGCTCAACACGTTGGGCGATGAACTCCAAGTTTTTATCAGTGATGATGGTCAGGGTTTTGATCTCACCCAAGTGCAGAGCAATTACAGCGATCGCCAAAGTTTGGGTTTGTTGAATTTGTCCGAGCGCGCCCAATTAATTCATGGGCAGCTAACCCTCTACTCGAACGTCGGTCAAGGCACTATCGTTCATTTGAGCGTGCCGCTCCACTAAAGTTTTCTTCTTTCCAAAAACTGCGTTGGCTGCAAACTTCAGCCAACGCAGTTTTTTTTTCTTGACCTTTTCTTGACCTCCCCCCGCGTTTTCTTGTCCCCCGTCTGACCTGTTTCTCGCTATAGTCATTTGCGTATCACAAATCGCAAATCATGTTCGAGGAATCACCATGCTTGACTTTTTCATGCTCTTGCTCGCCGTTCTCTTTTTCGCCGCAACATTCGCGTTATTGTTTTTGGTCGAACGCTTGATGACGGAGGAAAAAGCAAAATGAACTTGCTATATTTGCTCGCGGGAATCATTGCCCTCGCGCTGCTCGTGTATCTCTTTGTCGCGCTTTTGAAACCGGAGTGGTTCGCATGACCATCATCGGCATTTTACAAATCGTGTTATTCGTCGTCGTCCTCGTCGCGCTGGCAAAACCGCTCGGCGCGTACATGGCGCGCGTGTATCAGGGCGAAAAAACATCTCTTGACCCCGCGCTAAAACCGGTCGAAAAATTTCTCTATCGCCTGTTCGGCACACGCGAGACGGACGAGATGGATTGGAAAACGTACGCGGTGGCGGCGTTGCTGTTCAGCGCGGCGGGCGTACTTTTTTTGTATGCGCTTCAACGCGTGCAAGGATTCTTGCCATTGAACCCGCAAGCGTTCGGCGCGGTGTCGCCCGATTCGTCGTTCAACACGGCGACGAGTTTTGTCACGAATACGAATTGGCAAGGTTACGCGGGCGAGACGACGATGAGTTATCTGACGCAGATGCTTGGCATGACGGTACAGAATTTTGTCTCTGCCGCGACCGGCATGGCGATTCTCATCGCGTTCATTCGCGGCTTGACGCGCCACCAATCTCCCTCTCCCTCTGGGAGAGGGGTTAGGGGTGAGGGGCATCGGGGTGAGGGTCTCGGCAACTTTTGGGTGGATTTGACGCGCAGCACACTTTACATTTTGCTCCCGCTTGCGATTCTCGTTTCGCTCGTGAACATTTCACAGGGCGCGATGCAAAACTTGACGGCGTATCAAACCGCGAATTTGTTGCAGCCCACAACAGATTCCAACGGCGCAGTGGTGACAACGCAAACGATCGCGGTAGGTCCCGCCGCGTCGCAAGTCGCAATCAAACATCTCGGCACGAACGGCGGCGGTTTCTTTAACGCGAACGCCGCGCATCCGTTTGAAAGTCCAACGCCGCTCACCGATTTCGTTTTGATTCTTGCCGAATCGGTCATTGCCGCCGCGCTCTGTTATACGTTTGGGAAAATGGTTGGCGACACGCGGCAAGGCTGGGCAATTCTCGCGGCAATGGTTATCTTGTTGACGACGTTCATGTTCGTTGCGTATTGGGCGGAAGCGAATGGCAATCCCGCGTTCGCGCAATTTGGGATTGACCAAACCGCGAGCGATGCGAATCCCGGCGGCAACATGGAGGGCAAAGAAGTGCGCTTTGGCATCGCGCGTTCCGCGCTCTTTGCGACGGCGACGACGGCGACCTCTACTGGCGCGGTCAATTCGATGCACGATTCGTACATGCCGCTCGGCGGTTTCGTTCCGCTCTTTATGATGCAGCTCGGCGAAGTGGTTCTCGGCGGCGTCGGTTCGGGTTTGTACGGCATGTTGGTCTTTGTCATCATCGCCGTCTTTATCGCGGGTTTGATGGTGGGACGCACGCCCGAATATCTCGGCAAAAAAATCGAACCGTTCGAAATCAAAATGGCGGCGCTCTTGATTTTGATTATGCCGCTCACCGTGTTGGGCATGACCGCGTTTGCCGTTGTGCATCCCGACGGTTTGCAAAGCATTTTCAATCCCGGCGCGCACGGTTTCAGCGAAGTGTTGTACGCGTTCACCTCGCAAGGCAACAACAACGGCAGCGCGTTCGGCGGACTCGGCGCGAATACATTTTTCTACAACATTCTCGGCGGCATCGCGATGCTCATTTCGCGCTTTTGGCTCGCCGTGCCAACGCTTGCGCTCGCGGGGTCGCTCGTCAAAAAGAAGCAAGTCCCTGAATCCGCCGGCACCTTGCCAACGTACTCGCCCTTGTTCATCGGCTGGCTCATCGCCGTTGTCCTCATCGTCGGCGCGCTGAATTTTCTTCCCGCGCTCGCGTTGGGACCGGTGGTGGAACAGTTGATGATGAAATGAACGGTAGGGGCGAAGCATTTGCTCACACAGCCGCGACTCGATTCATAAACGCGTCTGCAAATGCTTCGCCCCTACATTAGCCACGAATGAAAACTCAATCGCAATCACAAATCTATCAACGCGCGCTGTTTGATTCCTTTCGCAAGCTTGACCCGCGTTGGATGGCGCGCAATCCGGTGATGTTTGTCGTCGAAATCGGAAGTGTGTTGACGACGCTGTTGTTGATTCAAGCAGTTCCCTCGTCTTTGCTCGGGACAGGGTTTGGCGCGGGACAAGAAAATCCCGCGTTCATTGGCGCCATCGCGTTGTGGCTCTGGTTCACTGTCCTCTTTGCGAATTTTTCCGAAGCGCTCGCGGAAGGACGCGGCAAAGCGCAAGCCGATTCATTGCGCGCGGCGCGTCAAGATACGCAAGCGAAAAAACTTGCTGCGCCAACGCGTGACGCAAAAATTTCACTCACACCTTCAAGCGATTTGCGTCAAGGCGATGTGTATCTCGTCGAAGCGGGCGATGTGTTGCCGGCGGATGGTGAGGTGATTGCGGGCGTCGCGTCGGTGAACGAAAGCGCGGTGACAGGCGAAAGCGCGCCCGTGATTCGTGAAGCAGGCGGCGACCGGAGCGCAGTCACGGGCGGCACGCTCATTCTTTCCGATTGGCTTGTCGTGCGCGTCACGGCGAATCCGGGCGAAGGTTTTCTCGAACGCATGATCGCGATGGTGGAAGGCGCGAAACGTCAAAAGACGCCGAACGAAATCGCGCTCAACATTTTGCTCGCCGCGTTCACAATCATTTTTTTGATTGTGTGCATCACGCTGCTGCCGTATTCGATTTATGCGGTGAACGCGAACGGCGCGGGAACGCCCGTCACAATCACGGTTCTCGTCGCGCTGCTCGTCTGTTTAATTCCCACGACGATTGGCGGCTTGCTGCCGGCGATTGGGATTGCAGGCATGGACCGTCTCATTCGCCGCAACGTGATTGCGTTGTCAGGGCGCGCGGTGGAAGCGGCGGGCGATGTGGATGTTTTGCTGCTCGATAAAACGGGAACGATTACACTCGGCAATCGGCAAGCGGTGGAATTTATCGCGGTGGGAAATGTGCAGGAACGCGAACTCGCCCAAGCCGCGCAGTTGTCATCGCTCGCCGACGAAACGCCGGAAGGGCGCAGCATCGTCGTTCTCGCCAAAGAAAAATACAATTTGCGCGGACGCGACGGCGGCGCGGAAGGAATGACCTTTATCGAATTTACCGCGCAGACGCGCATGAGCGGCGTCAACCTCCCTCCCAATAGGGGGAAACGAGGGGGGGGTATCGAAATCCGCAAAGGCGCGCCCGACACGATGATTCAATACATCGCGTCAAGCGGAAACAATGTGCCAACTGAATTGAACGCCGCCGTTGAGCGCATTGCAAAAAATGGCGGCACGCCGCTCGTCGTCGCGCAAGATGGCAAGGGGCTGGGCGTGATTCACTTGAAAGATATTGTCAAAGGCGGCATCAAAGACCGTTTCGCGCATCTCCGCAAAATGGGCATCAAGACGGTAATGATTACGGGCGACAATCCGCTCACGGCGGCGGCGATTGCGGCGGAAGCGGGCGTGGATGATTTTCTCGCGCAGGCGACGCCCGAAACAAAACTGACGCTCATTCGCGGCTATCAAACGGGCGGACGATTGGTAGCAATGACGGGCGACGGCACGAACGACGCGCCCGCGCTCGCGCAAGCGGATGTTGCGGTGGCAATGAACACGGGAACGCAGCCCGCGCGCGAAGCGGCGAACATGATTGATTTGGATTCCAACCCTACAAAACTCATCGAGATTGTCGAGATCGGGAAACAGTTGTTAATGACGCGCGGCGCGCTCACAACATTTTCAATTTCGAATGATGTCGCGAAATACTTTGCGATCATTCCCGCCGCGTTTGCGACAACGTATCCCGCATTGCAAGCATTAAACATTCTCGGACTCGCCACGCCCGCGTCCGCGATTTTGTCGGCGGTGATTTTCAACGCGCTCGTCATCATCGCGCTCATTCCGCTCGCCCTGCGCGGCGTGCCGTATCGCGCGGTGGGCGCGGCGCAACTATTGCGCGACAATTTATTGATCTATGGCGTCGGCGGCTTGATCGCGCCCTTTATCGGCATCAAAATTATTGACATGCTTTTGGTGGCGCTGCGTTTGGCGTAGGGCAAAGGCGATGAACTGCATCGCATGTAATTTGCCCATCCCATGAACAAATTACAAATTTGTGCTACAGGCGCGTAGGGCAAATTTATAATTTGCCTATCATGAACAAATTACAAATTTGTTCTACAAGGAGAAAAATGCTCTCTCAACTCAGACCCGCGCTCGTCGCGCTCATCGCACTGACAATTATCACCGGCGTACTCTATCCATTCGCCATCACGCTCATCGCGCAAATTGTGTTTCCATCGCAGGCGAACGGTTCGCTGATTGTGCAAAACGGAAATGTTGTTGGTTCCGCGTTGATTGGTCAATCGTTCGACGCGCCAAAATATTTTTGGAGTCGTCCTTCCGCGACAGGACCCTTCGCCTACAACGCAGGCGCGTCGAGCGGCTCGAATCTCGGTCCCACGAATCCCGCGTTGCTGGAAGCAGTCCAGGCGCGCGCGCAAGCATTGCGTGCGGCAGACCCGAACAACACCGCGCCGATTCCCGTTGACCTCGTTACGGCATCGGGCAGCGGACTTGACCCGCACATCAGCGTCGCGGCCGCAAATTATCAAATTGCGCGCGTCGCGCGGGCGCGAAATCTGGATGTCGCG
Organism: Chloroflexota bacterium; assembly: GCA_004295045.1. Lineage (GTDB taxonomy): Bacteria > Chloroflexota > Anaerolineae > UBA4142 > SHND01 > SHND01. The sequence goes on from SHND01000010.1 coordinate 65,529, forward strand.
CGCGTCCAGCAACTCGTCGCGCAGTTCACCGAGGGACGCACCTTTGGCATTCTCGGCGAGGCGCGTGTCAATGTGTTGCAGTTGAATCTCGCGTTGGACGCGGTAAAATAAATTCCAATGAATCGCCCTGACCCCGATGCCTTGCTCGCGCGCGTACAAAGTGAAACGTCCACGCGCACGCGCGGCAAATTGAAAATTTTTCTCGGCTATGCGGCAGGCGTCGGCAAAACCTACGCGATGCTACAAGCCGCGCGTCAACGCAAAGAACAAAGCATTGATGTCGTCGTCGCGTACGCGGAAACGCACGGACGCCAAGAAACCGACGCGCTTCTCGAAGGGCTGGAAATTCTCCCGCGCAAAACAATCGAATATCGCGGCGTCACCTTGTCCGACATGGACCTGGACGCCGTTCTCGCGCGCAAGCCGCAGCTCGCGCTCGTGGACGAACTCGCGCACACAAACGCGGAAGGAATGAGACATCCCAAACGCGTGCAGGATGTGCTGGAAATTCTCGACGCGGGTATTGACGTGTACACCACGCTCAACATTCAGCATCTCGAATCGTTGAACGATGTCGTCGCGCAAATCACGGGCGTCTATGTGCGCGAGACGCTGCCCGACAGCATTCTCGACACGGCGGACGATATTGAACTGATTGATTTGCCGCCTGAAGAATTGTTACAGCGTTTGCGCGACGGCAAAGTGTACGTTCCCGAACAGGCACAGCGCGCGCTCAATAAATTTTTTCGTCAGGGGAATCTTACCGCGCTGCGCGAAATGACGCTGCGGCGCGCGGCGATGCGCGTGGATGACCAGATGCGCGACTATATGCGGACGCGCGCGATTCCGGGACCCTGGGCGGCGGGCGAACGCTTGATGGTTGCCGTCAGCGCGAGCGCGTTGGGTGAAAAATTGGTGCGCCGCGCGCGGCATCTCGCGGACGAATTGAACGCCGCGTGGTTCGTCGTCTTTGTGGAAACGCGCGAACAATTGCGTTTGTCGCAATCACAGCAAGACCAACTCGCGCGCACACTGCATCTCGCCGAAGAACTGGGCGCGCAAACGCAAACGCTCGCGGCGAATGAGATTGTTCCCGCGCTCATGGATTTTGCGCGCGCGCATAACATTACCAAAATCATCGCGGGCAAACCGCTGCGGCCGCGTTGGCAAGAATTTTTGCGCGGCTCGCTGGTGCAGCAGCTCATTCGCGCCAGCGGCGAAATTGATGTATATGTCGTCAGCGCGCAAGCCGAATCCGCCGCGCAGTCATTGCGCGCGAGTTGGCGTCCGCATGCGCCGTTCATTCGCTATGTTTATGCAGCGCTGTTGATTGCGGCGGCAACGATTCTCAGTTTGCTGGTTGACCCATTTCTTTCAAACACGAATCTGGCGATGTTTTATCTGCTCGCGGTTGTCATTGCAGCTCTATTTCTCGGACGCGGTCCGTCAGTCTTTGCTTCGGTTCTCGGCGTCTTGGCGTTTGACTTTATATTTGTGCCGCCACTTTTGAACTTTGCAGTGAATGACACGGAATATGTTCTCACCTTTATCGCGTTATTTGCGGTTGGGCTCGTCGTCAGTGAACTCACCGCGCGCGTGCGCGAACAAGCGGACGCGGCGCGCCAACGCGAACAAGACAACGCGGCGCTGTACGCCTTGAGCCGCGATTTGGCGGTCACCGCCAACAGCAAAGACATATTGCGCGCGCTCGAAACAAACGCCGCGCTCGTTTTTGACCGACGCGTCACTATTTTACTGCCGGGCAAAACGGGCAAAGAGCTCAAGCCCATTGCGGGTGACGGCGCAGAGTTGGCGGAAAACGAATATGGCGTCGCACTTTGGGCGTACGAACATGGGCAAACCGCCGGGCGCGATACGGACACTTTGCCTGCGGCGAAAATGCGTTTCGTGCCTCTAAAAACCGCGCGCGGGATTTTGGGCGTGATTGGCGTAACGCGCAGCGATGAAAGCAAACCGCTTTCCCCGTCACAGCGGCGCATGTTTGATACGTTCGCCTCGCTCGTCGCAACCGCGATTGAACGCATTCAACTCGCGGACACGGCGCGGCAAGCGCAGGTGCGACAAGAGACGGAGGAATTGCAAAACGCGCTGCTCAATTCGGTTTCGCACGATTTACGCACGCCGCTGGTTTCGATTACGGGCGCGCTTACGAGTTTGCAAGAGGACGCCGCGCTGGATGACGCGACGCGTCACGCGTTGATTGAAAATGCGCGCGGCGAAACGGAACGCTTGAATCGGCTCGTCGGCAATTTGTTGGACATGACGCGCGTGGAAGCGGGCGCGCTGCATTTGCGACTCGAACCATCGGATATGCAAGATGCGATTGGTTCCGCGCTCGAACAGTTGGAGCGTCGTTTGCAGGGACGCGAGGTGCGCGTACAACTGCCGGAAGATTTGCCGCTCGTGCCAATGGATTTTGCTTTGATTGTGCAAGTGCTGGTGAATTTGATTGACAATGCGTTAAAATACTCGCAGGCGCCGATTGAAATTCGCGCGCACGCGCAATCAACGCAAATTCAGGTGCAAGTGTTGGATCGCGGCATCGGAATTCCTTCCGCCGAATTGCCATATATTTTTGATAGACTCTATCGCGTGCAGCGTCCCGAAATGGTGAGCGGCACGGGGATGGGGCTGGCGATTTGCAAAGGGATTGTCGAGGCGCACGGCGGAACGATTACGGCAGAGAATCGCTTGGGCGGCGGCACGTTGATTACGTTCACGCTGCCACTGAAAAACATTTCGGACGCAACGAAACGCGGATGAACGCGAAAGCAAAAATCTTTTTCCGCGAAAATCCGCGTTCATCCGCGTCCAATTTAACGTATGGCTGAAGGCGCGCGCATTCTCATTGTAGACGACGAACCTGCCATCCGCCGTTTTCTCAAAACGGTGTTAACCGCGCACGGTTACACCGTGTTCGAAGCGACGCGCGGCGAAGAAGCGATTTCCCAAGTCACCGCGCAGCGTCCTGACGCGATTGTTTTGGATTTGGGCTTGCCCGACATGGACGGCGTGCAAGTGACGCGCGTCTTGCGCGAATGGCTGCAAACGCCGATTCTGATTTTGTCCGTGCGCGGCAGTGAAGTGGATAAAATCGCCGCGCTCGACGCGGGCGCGGACGATTATTTGACAAAGCCGTTCGGCTCGGGCGAATTACTCGCGCGCTTGCGCGTTGCCTTGCGACGCGCGGCAAAAAACGCGAACGAACCAATTTTTCAAACAGGCGCGTTGAAAATAGATTTTGCGAAACGCGTCGTGATGATGAATGAAAATGAAATTCAACTCACGCCGACGGAATATGATTTACTGCGCGCGTTGGCTCTCGACGCGGGCAAAGTGTTGACGCATCATCACTTGCTGCGCGCAGTGTGGGGCGTTGGCTACGATGAGGAAATGCACATGCTGCGCGTCAACATCAGCAACCTGCGAAAAAAAATCGAACCCGACGCGACGCGTCCGCGTTATATCGTGACGGAACCGGGCGTGGGGTATAGGCTGCGGGTGAGTGAGTAGAGATGGGGAGCGGGGGTTGGGGGTTGGGGGTTGGGGATTGGGTGATTAGGTGATTGGGTGATATTGAATTTCGATTTTTGATTTTTGAATTTTCAATTTTCAATTTTCAATTTTGAATTCCGATTTCGGGAGTGACGCAGTGATTTACGGCGCGATTCTCGAAATTTTTTTTATGTTAAACCCCTAACATTGTCATTCGCGTTTGATTGTTGTAGAATGTCGCCACAAGCAAGCAAAAATAAAATGTGTGTGTTGCGATACGCGATTTGCGATTCGCCACACGCGATTCATCGAGGTCTGTTATGAAATTGAGTGTGCTTCAAGAAAATCTCGCGCGCGGCATTTCGATTGTGAACCGCGCGGTGGCTACCCGTTCGACATTGCCGGTGCTGGGAAATATTTTGCTCGCAACCGAAGGCGGGCGTTTGAAACTTGCCGCGACGAACTTGGAAATCGGCATCACGCATTGGTGCGGCGCGCAAGTGCAGACCGAAGGCGCCATCACCGTTCCCGCGCGGCAACTCGCCGATTACGTGAACGCGCTGCCGCCTGACCGCGTCGAGATGGAATTGAATCCGAAAACACAAACGCTGCATTTGAAATGCGCGCGCTATGACGCGAATATCAAAGGTGTGGACGCGAGCGAATTTCCCATCATTCCGACAATTGGCGAGAACAACAAAATTTTGGTTGAACCGGATACGTTAAAGGAATTGATCGCGCAGTCCACGTTCTCTGCCGCGCAAGATGATTCGCGTCCGGTGCTGACGGGAATCCTTGCAAAATTCGACAAAGACGCGGTGACGTTCGCGTCGGCGGATGGTTTTCGCTTGTCCGTCCGCAGCGCAGTGTTGGGCACGAAATTGAGCGCGCCCGTGAGCGTGATTATTCCTGCGAAAGCGTTGCAAGATGTTGCGCGCGTCATTGGCGATCAAGAAGCGCCCGTTGAAATTGCGATTACCGAAAATCGTTCGCAGGTGTTGTTCCATCTCGAAAACACCGACATTGTTTCGCAGTTGATTGACGGCAATTTCCCCGACTTTAATCAAATCGTTCCAAAATCGTACAGCACGCGCACGACAATGAACACGCACGAATTGCAGAACGCGGTCAAAGCCGCGAGCGTGTTTGCGCGCGAAGCATCGAACATTGTGCGCCTCAACATTTCGAGCGGCAACGACATGGGTGGCGGTCGAGTCGTGATTGCCGCACAGAGCGCAGAAACGGGCGACAACGTCGGCGAAATTGACGCGACGGTGGATGGCGAGCCAATCGAAATCGCGTTCAACGCGCGTTTTCTTGCCGATGTGTTGGGCGTTCTCAATTCTCCCCAAGTCGCGTTGGAAACCAGCACCGCCGCGAGTCCCGGCGTCGTAAAAGCCGTCGGACGCGACGACTTTACGCATGTGATTATGCCGATGCACATTGGGAGATAGCGGCGCTGCTTACAGCGCAATCGCCTATCGCGAATAATGTGCGATAGGCGATTTTTTTTGCGAGTCGCGATACGCGAATTCACATGAACGATTTGTTATTGTTGGCGCTTTTTTTTGTTGGCGGAGGTTTACTGCTCATCGCAATTTCGATTCCGCTGATTCAACGGCGCGTCAAACCGAATTCGTGGTACGGCTTTCGCACGCCGACGACGTTGAGCAATGAAGCGATTTGGTATGACGCGAATGCGTATGCGGGGCGGTGGCTGCTTGCAGTTGGCACAGTGGGACTTGTCACGGCGATTGCGTTAGCGTTTGTGCCGAGCATTAGCGTAAACGCGTACGCGTGGACCTTTCTAATCGTCTTTGGAATTGCAATGGCGGCGATGGTGATTGCGAGCTTTCGTTATCTGAACAAAATCAAAGCGTCGAATTAATGCTTGGTAATAAAAAATCGGTGCGGCGCACCGATTTTTGCTTGATATTGAAATTAACGCGTCCAGATAAATTCCATCAAGTAGTCTGAGGTTTTGGCGTCAACAAGGATGTTGAGCTCATTACTCTGTTTGCGTGGCGCTCCAGGCGGTCCAGATGACTGCCGTACGATGTCCGACAAAGTTATTATCCATACGAGGCGCGGATTGGTAAATGTTTGATCAACTTTACTGCCCACTTCTGCGGATTGCTTCAAAACGGGCTTGCTCAAATATCCAAGATGTGCGCTAACGTTTGATGCTTGTGAAATCTCTGGAAATCTTCTCTTGAGAGAATCAATGGATTTCTGAGCACTCGCGAAAGATTCGGTTGTGTTCTTTGGGTCTACAGGAGTAAAGACCCAATCTAAGGTAGCCAAATCGCGCTGCAGCTGTTCCGAATCTGGCAAAGACAATGGAGTGTATTTATTATTTTCCAGAGTGCATCCCAACATAAATAACAAGAGGAAAAGCGTCCCGCTCGCCGCAATAAATGGCTTCATGCCTTTGCCCCATTCAGCACCCCTAATAATTCTTCGCCGTACTCGTGCGCTCTCCATTCGCCCAATTCGGAAATTGTTTCCAATTCCTGTACTGTTTTCGGATACGCGCGCGCGATTTGTATCAGCGCATCGTTGGAAACAATCACATCGCTTTCGACGCCGCGCGCTTCGGCGCGCTGTTTGCGCCATTCTTTTAATTTCGCGTATCGTTCGCGTGACGCATTGTCGTTCAACTGCGGCTCGCCGCGCGGCGGTTTTGGTAAATGACGCTGTGGACGCGCGTGCCCGCGTTCGACGGCGCGCAATGCTTCGCGCCCATAGCGGCGAATGAACCATTCACCAATCCCGGGCAGCGCGGACAATTCCGCGAGGGTGCGCGGCTGTGTGCGCGCAATGCGAACGAGCGCGAGATTCGACAAAATTTTGAACGGCGGACGATCCTGTTTGCGCGCGAGTTCTTCACGCAGCGCGTACAATTCGCGCAACGCGCCGAGACTCGCGGGGTCGAGCTCTTTGGCGCCCTCAAGCGTGCTGTAACGATTGGGATCAAATTCGCGTTCGCTCCAACTCACCTGCGTGAGGCGTTCAAATTCCGCGCGCGCTTCATTCGCTCGATGCGCCTTTTCCAATTCCGCGCGCTGTAAATCTTCCAAACGCAAAAGATAATGCGTGTCATCACGCGCGTATTCAATCAATTCGCTCGCGAGTGGGCGTTTGCCCCAGTCCGCGCGCTGAAAGCGTTTGTCCAATTTCACGCCAAAGTGTTGTTCAAGAATGCTGCCTAATCCCACCTGCTTCCACCCTAGAATGCGCGCGGCAACCATCGTGTCAAAGATGCCTTCAAAGCGAAAATTGTAATCGCGCTTGAGCGAAAGAATATCGTATTCGCACGCGTGAAAAACAATTTCGATATGAGGCGCGCTGAACAAATCGCCAAGAGGTTCGATATTTTTATATGAAAGAGTATCGAGGATAAAATCGTAATCGGGGATGGAAAATTGGATGAGACAAACCTTTTCGTAATACGAATAGAGTGAATCGGCTTCCGTATCCACCGCGATGCGCGGCTGATCATGCAAGCGCGCAAGCATTTCTTCAAACGCCGTTTTATTGGTGACGAGATACGGGGAACGGCGGCTCATGCAAGTTGAACCATTCTCGGCGGCGAGATTTTTGTGCGCGCAAACTGGAGCCACAAGAGCGCGAGTCCAAAAATAAAGATGCCGATATCAAACCATTGATCCACGCGCAGTCCATTCCACATTAAAGTTTCGTCACCGCGCCAAAAGCCGAAAACAAAAGAGGCGAGGGAAGCAAGCAGAACATAGCACGTAAATACGTAGCCCGCGCGGCCGGGATGCTTTTGCGCAAGATAAAGTAATGCGACAAGCAACGCACCAAAAAAGAGCGCGGCAAAAAGTTGTATGGGAATCCGAAACGCGATGAGATTGTATGCGTCCGGCAAATCTTGAACGAAATTATACCCGAACGCGCGAACCATTTGCGCAAAGGGCGCAAGAATGCCCACCACGGGTGGAGCATCGAGCGCGATGCCGTAATGCGTGTGCGTCAGATACGCGCCGTACCAACCGATACTTTGCGCGAGAGATAAACCGATCACCGCCGCGTCCGCGAGTTTCCAAAATGAATTGTGCGTAATTGTTGCAAATAAAAACAACGCGATGAATCCAAAAATGAGCGCGCCGCGCATCCCAAATCCGCCTTGCGCCAAATCTGTAATGACATCCGCGTTCTCGGAATAATAATTCCAGTTCATCGCCACTTGATAGAGCCGTCCGCCAATGCCGCCAACAATCACGCACACCAATGCCGCGTCAATAATAGTCCACACATTCATCTTGCGCCACCGCGCATACAAACAAGTCGCGCTCAAGCCCGCAATCGCCGCGAGCAGCATCATCACCGAATACAACGCGAAATCGGAAGGGATGTTGGAATCGGGACGCTCGGCAAAATCGGCAAAGGCGTGCAATAGGATGTCGAGCGCGATGAGCGCGCCAAGTCCTAGTAGTACGCGTGTGTACGAAACGCGGTGCAGCCACGCATACGCGATCCAAACAATTCCTGCCACAAGCCAGACCCAACGCAGCGCGTCGGCGATATCGGAAAAGGAAACAGTCAAGTGCGCAAACCTTCCACAATCCGCGCATAGCGGTCTGCATTTGCATTCGCGCTTTCGCGCGAACTGCCCTCCGCGTGAACCTGAAAAAACGGACCATCCGGGTCGGGCGCAATCAACACCCAGTCCGTCGGACTCAATTTCAATTTCACGCCATCCGCGTTGCTAATGATACGCTTGTGATATTGTTCATTGAGCACGCGTAGGATGGTGCCTTTATTTTCCCACGCGCAATAGACCCGCCGCTGTGCGAGATGAAAACTCGGCAAGCCGCGCACAACTTCATGTACAGTGGTGCGATGCACGGCGAGCAGTTCCAACAATTTCACGAGCGCCAGCATTCCATCCATCGCGGGTTGGAACCATGGAAAAAGAAAATCGCCCGCGCCGCTAAAAGCAAGCCGCACATCGGGTTCTTGCGCCGCTTCCATCAACACTTGATGATCGTTTTTGACGCGTTCGACGCGCGTATCATATTTTTCCGCCAGCGGTTCAAACAAGTTCGGCAGATTGATGGGCATCGCAATCGCGCCGCCGCGCATTTTTTCATCGCGCAGCAAGAGGTCGGTCAAGACGGCTGCCGTCATGCCGCCCGAAAGTTTGTTGCCCTTTTGATCCACCAGCCAAATGCGTTCGCCCGCGACGTCAATGCGCACACCTAACTGCGCGCCCACCGCAGCTGTAATCGCGCCGAGGCGGTCCAGCGCGCGTTGAAATTCGTGCTGCTCTAGCGAAATTTTCGTCTCGTCCATGCGTTCGTTCAACGCAACGACATCCACGCCCAAACGCGTGAGCAAAGAGGGCAAGACCGACGACGCGGGTCCGTTGGCATAATCTATAACGATTTGAAACTGCGCGTTCTCAATTTCCGCCGCGTTGAGAGTTTTGAAAAAATCGTCGCTGTAAATTTTTTCCGCAGCGCCCGGCGCATCCTCGATGCGTCCGATTTCATCCAAAAAGACGCGGCGAAAATCTTCGCGAAAGAAAATACTTTCAATATCGCGTTCCGTCGCTTTGGAAAGATTCATCCCTTCGTGCGAAAAGATGCGGATGTCCACTGTGCGCGGATCGTACGGCGAAAGCCGCACGTGCATCCCTCCCGCCGCATTGGTGGTGCGCGTAAAATAGCGCGCGACGGGAATGGGCGTAGTCTTGATGTCAATGACATCCACACCCGACGAAGGCAGTCCCGCAATCAGCGCGCGTTTGATCATGCGCGGACTGCGATGCGGATCGCGATTGATGACGACCTTTTGTTTTTTCGGAAGCGTTGCGCCAAATGCCGCGCCGAGCCGTGTGGCAAATTCGGGGGTCAAATCAACATTGACAACACCCGTTACGCCATAACGTCCAAACAAGGTGCGCCGCGCCTGCGAGCCCCAGATCAAAGAGGAGCGTAACGTTGCGCCCGCTTCGACGCGCTTTTGGGGCCACACCTTGACGTTGGGATGAATGACCGCGCCTTCCCCCACATTCACTTGATCAGCCAAAACCGCGCCTTCAAAAATGACCGCGCGCGCGCCGATGCTGGAACGCGAGCCAATGATCGCGCCGCGCAATTCTACCGCCTGACCGATGTAGACGTTTTGCCAAATGATGCTGCGATCAATGTGTGCGCGATTATCCACAAGCGCATGGGGACGGACCACGGTCGGACCGTGAATCACCGCGCCACTGCGAATCCGCACGCCGCGTCCGATGAAAATGGGCGGATACAATTCGGCATCTTCTGCGATCACCACATCCTCTTCGATATAAATTCCTTCGCGGTACACCTCACCAATTTTTCCGACATCTACTTTGCCGGTCAGGATATCCGCGCTCGCTTTGTGGTACTCTTCAAACGTGCCTACATCCGCCCAATATCCTTGAGCCACATAGCCGTACAGCGGCGCGCCGCGCTCTAACAATTTCGGAAAGACATGGCGCGAAAAATCAACCGGCACATCGGGTTCGATTTCATCCAGCAGTTCGGGCGAAAGGACATAGATGCCCGTGTTGACTGTATCAGAAATGACTTGACCCCACGAAGGTTTTTCGATGAATGCTTGAATGCGTCCATCGTCATCCAAAGTAATGACACCGTAATTGAGGGGGTTGGGGACGCGCGTGAGGGTGAGAGTTGCAAGCGCGCCAACGCGTTTGTGAAATTCTACTATCTCTTTGAGATTGAAATCGGTCAGCGCATCGCCGCTGATGACGAGAACGGGTTCATCATCGAACAATTGCAAATGCTGGGCTGCGTACTTTACCGAACCGGCGGTGCCGAGCGGCTGCGGTTCCACCGAGTAATGGATATTGACGCCAAACCCTTGTCCTTCGCCAAAATAATTTTGCATATCATCCGCGCGATATTGCAAAGTGGCGACAACATCGGTGAACTCGTTGCGGCGCAGCAGCTCGGTAATATGCGCGGCAACCACGCGATTGACCAGCGGAACCATCGGCTTGGGACGATTCAGCGTCAGCGGTCTCAGCCGCGACCCTTCGCCCCCCGCCATGAGAACAGCTTTCATCGCACGTAGCGAATAGCAGATAGCGGATAGCAGATAGCAAATTCAAAAGCGGGTTCGCTATTTGCTATCTGCTATTTGCCATCAGCCATCCTTTCCCGCTTCCACTGCCGCTGTCGCAATCGCCCACGCGATCAGTCCCCACGAGCCGCCGGCGATGAGGACGACGAGGAGCAAGGAGCGGAGAGTGAGTGGCGTCGCGTTGGGATTCGTCAACATGCCGTAGAGTGACAAGCCAATCGCGATGAGCGCGGCAATGACGCCGATGAGAACGGGTCCGCGCAAGACACGGCGTGCGCGTCCCATCATATCCTGTGGGACAGCTTGCGCCGCCGGTTTGGTTTCGTTTGTCATAAAATCTTCCTAAAAAAGAATCTTCAGAATTATACACTACTTGAAGATGCGGGATAAAAGTTTCAGGACAACAATTTCACAATCTCTTGCACAATTTCTACCGCCGCGTTCGGGCGCGCGGCACGCTTGGCATTTACTTGCATCTCTGCCAATTGATCATGATTTCCATCCAGCCACGCGCGCAGCTGCGTCACAATCGCATGTGGCGACGCGCGCAGTACGCCTACGCGCGTTTCCTCGACAAATTTGACGTTACCTTCTTCCTGTCCGCGCAAATAACTGCTCAAAATCA
>SHND01000010.1:76870-79490 GCA_004295045.1 Chloroflexota bacterium
CCATCCAGCCACGCGCGCAGCTGCGTCACAATCGCATGTGGCGACGCGCGCAGTACGCCTACGCGCGTTTCCTCGACAAATTTGACGTTACCTTCTTCCTGTCCGCGCAAATAACTGCTCAAAATCATCGGTTTGCCTGCCGCAAGCGTTTCCATGATCGTCCCCGGACCCGCTTTTGTGATCACCAAATCACTTGCGCGCATCCAATCGGGCATGTTGTCTACAAATCCCTGAATATTTACAGGCACACGCCATGGCAGCTGCTCCAGCTGCTTTTTCAATTTCACATTTCGTCCTGCGATAATCGCAAGTTGAATGGGCAGATTGGAATGGTCTAGGGCGCGCGCGATGGCGCGCAGTGGTCCCATGCCTTCCCCCCCCCCCACAAGCAGAATGGTAAAAAGGTCGGCGCGCAATTTCAAGCGCGCGCGCAGTTCGCTCTGCGATTCGTTCGTCAGTGACGTTGCGAACTTTAACGAAATCGGCTGTCCAATCACACGCAGTTTTTCGCGCGGAAATTTCCATTTCAAGCCGCGTTCATAGGCGCCTTGCGTGGGAACGATTACCAAATCGGACGCGGCGGAAAACCACATGCCATGCGCGTCAAAGAGGTCGGTGACGACGGTGACGAACGGAACTTGCGGTTTGAGCTCTTTTAATGCATTGCACGCCGCGCGATTGATGAGCGGATGAACGCTGATGACAAGGTCGGGATTGTGTTGACGGATCGCGCGCGCACAGCCGCGCCGCAACACGAAATCATCCAAATGCGCAGAGAGCGGCAGTGATAACCGCGCGTTGCTCGAATGAAACATCGCGCCCCAAAGCCACGGCGCGTACGTGGTCAACGGAAAGTACGTATCGGGAATATGATTGAGGGGAAAGGGCGCGTACTCTTTGAACCCATCGGCAAAAATAATTTCGTATTGTTTTGGGAACGCATAATGAAACGCATCGCGGAGCGCGTTCGCCGCCGCGCGATGTCCGCCGCCGGTGTCGGAGAAAAAGATGAGAATGCGTTCCAAGTACAAGAAAAAAGTAAAAAAAGTAAAAAACTAAGAGTGAATTTATTTTAGTTTTTTACTTTTTACTCAGGCATTTAGCTTTTCCCCTACGTGTGCTCGTTCATTCGTGTCCTCCACCATCGAGGTAGTTTCACCCGCCAGAGGAATCGGTTGCGAATGAAGCGGCGTGGTAGCGGACTGTGGCGGCAAACGGCGCGCGTACACCCAGTTGAACAGCGTCAATGGAATCACCATCGCGCCCAACGCGATGATAATTTCAGAGATGCCAAACACATCAGAGAGACCACCCACCGCGATCAAAAGTGGAATGCTCAGCGCGTTGGCAAGCGTCAGCTGCACGGTGAGGACGCGCCCGCGAATTACATCCGTCGCACCTTCTTGAATGGCAGTTTGCGCGGGGATCAAGACGAGCGCGATGCCCACTCCCAAAAGTGGCGCCGCGATGCCGACGAGGAAGGTTGCGTTCAATGTGATTCCCAAAATCTGGAATTGGGTATTCAACGCTCTTTCGCCGTGCATTCCGAGCAAGCCCAATCCGAGCAAGCCCAGCGCGATGGTGAACATGCCCACGATAGGCAGAACATAGCGCGGCAAATTTTGCCCAAAACGCACGACAAAGAGACTCGCGAGCACAATGCCGATTCCCGCCGGGGCAAAGACAAACACAGCATCTTCGGTCGCCAGACCCAATACGCGATTCGCGTATCCGGGCGCGAGCTCGCCCAAAACGGACACGATGGTGAAGACCAGTGAGAACTGCAGAATGGCGGTCAGCACCACCTTGTGATCCAGCGAAAAGCGCCAGCCCTCGCCAATTTCGCGCCATCCACGACGGACTGCCGATTCGCCGTCCAGCGCAACGCGATGCGCCGCCTGATCTTTTGGCAAGAAAAGCAGCAAGAGGGTTGCCAAGAGATAAAAAACGACGAGCGAAACGAATGCGCCGAAAATGCCAAAGGACTTTACGCTAATAGGCACGTACACAATCAATGCCACCACTTGAATCGCCACAATCGTCAAGGTAAAGAGCGAATTGGCAGCAAAGAGTTCTTCGCGCTTGACAAGCAGCGGAATCGTCGCGCCTTCGGCGGGAGAAAAAAATTGTCCAATCGCGGAGGTGATAAAGATGGTGACATAGACCAAACCGACGAACAACAATGGATCAATTCCGCGGTTGATTCCAAGATATGCCAAGAGCGCGAGGACAGCTTGACTTGCCACACGCGCCGCGCTCGACACGACGAGGATGGTTTTTTTGGAAACACGGTCAAGGAAAACGCCCGCGATGGGTCCAAAGATGACGGCAGGCAAACTAAAAGCGACAATCGCGCCCGCAGTCTGAATTCCCGATTTGGTTACATCTTCGATGAGGATAACAGAAAGGAGGAGCAGACTCTGCAATCCCATCAGCGACAAAATCTGGGCGAACCATAATTTCAAAAAATTGAGATTGCGGAGGACGGGACGATATCCCTGGTTTTGATTCATTGCGATTCCAAATCAGGCGCGTTTGCGCGTGGCGCTTTCCAAACAAATTTCTTGACGCGCTTTTCAAATTCGCGGCGCGGCAAGAGTACGCGATGCTTGCACGTGTT
>SHND01000068.1 GCA_004295045.1 Chloroflexota bacterium
ATCTGCTCGCGCTCGCGCGTGAAGCCGAAGTGGAATTGACGATTGACGATTTCGACCCCATCAGCACGCGCACGCCGTTGTACGCCGACCTCGTGCCGGGCGGACGTTTCACGGCGGTTGAAGTGGACCGCGCGGGCGGGATTCCCGTTATCGCCAAACGCTTGCTCGATGGCGGTTATGTGCAAGGCGATACGCTCACTGTCACGGGCAAAACCTACGCACAGGAAGCCAACAACGCGCACGAAGTCGCGGGACAAGTCGTCATTCGCCCGTTGAACGAGCCGTTGAAACCGACGGGAGGTCTCGTCATCTTGAAGGGCAATCTCGCGCCCGACGGCGCGGTGGTCAAAGTCGCAGGACACGAGCGTCCGTATCATCGCGGACCCGCGCGCATTTTCAATCGCGAAGAAGACGCGATGGACGCGGTGACGCAAGGTAAAATCAAGGCGGGCGATACGGTGGTGATTCGTTACGAAGGACCGCGCGGCGGACCGGGGATGCGCGAAATGTTGGGTGTGACCGCCGCGATTGTGGGACAAGGTTTGGGCGAAGAAGTTGCGCTCATCACCGATGGACGTTTCAGCGGCGCGACGCGCGGCTTGATGATTGGACACATCGCGCCCGAAGCGTTCGTCGGCGGACCGATTGGAATTTTGCAAGAGGGCGACACGATTGTGATTGATATTGACAAGCGCGCGTTGAATGTGGAACTCTCGGATGCAGAAATTCAAAAACGTCAGAGTGAATGGAGCGCGCCGCCGCCGCGTTACACGCACGGCGTCATGGCGAGATACGCGGTGTTGGTGAGTCAAGCGAATGAAGGAGCGGTGTTGAAACCGTAAAGAAATGAAACGGGCGCTGAAAATTTTCAGCGCCCGTTGTTTTTCTTACACAAAAACTGCTGGTGAAACATGAAAACGTTTTGCCAACGCGCGAATCTGCCGCACATTCAACTCGCGCGTGCCGTTCAAAACCTCCGAAACAACACCCTGCGAACCTACTTCGGACAAATCGCTTTGGCGCAAGCCATGCTCTTCCATGAAATAGCGCAGCATCTCTCCGCCGCTTACTTCAGGCATCGCATAATGTTTTTCTTCGTACGCATGAACCAAGGTGCCAAGCGTATCCAAGAGACTATACAACGGATGCTCGTTTCGCTGAGCGAAACAATCATTCGTGCCAATTTCATCCAAGAGATCGTTGAGCATATTCACTGCCGCGTCGTACTCACTTTGGTTGCGAATTGAAAGAATCGGCGCAACGGCTGCCCATTGCGATTGTAAATTTTTGGTCATCACACTCATTGTTTCCAATTGCTCAAGAATATAGACTTCTGGTATCTAATTTTGCCTTTACAAGATGCATTGCTTCTTCATCTATGTAGCCCGAAAACTTACCGGGGACAAGATATGTGCCTATCAACTCATCATTCACGTCTAATGACACTTCCGCATAGATTCGCCCGTGAAAGTCAATTCGAGTGGTGTTGCTTGACCTTACAGTGGTATCGCTGGTTGTCAGATTTTTAAAGCTAAAAATACTTGATAGCTCTCTCGCTGATCCCAAAAGATCATATTGTGAAGCGTTAAGTAATAACTCGTTCCTAATAAATGTCTCGATTTCGAACGAGAACAATTCCTCAACCAACTCATGAGAAAGATGCGGTCGGAACCGGATCAAGTCGGCGGCTTCAATCACGTAATGGTCAAAGAGAAATTGTGCTGCATGATTTTTTAGCACTCTGTTTTGAAGCCCGCATATTATCGCTGACAGATATTCATGACACTCATCATAGTAATTCTCATGTAACCGTTCAACGAAAGTCAAGAAGGCAATAGAGTCAATCTTTTGCGTTGCGCGAGCTGCTTCTTCCAAATTATTATCCTTGACGACATGCTTGATTATTTCATTAATTTTTTTGGCTTGTGCAGGGTCGAACGGCCAGATCATTGAGCCAGACAAGATGTCAGAGTTTAGATTGACCAAGTTCAATACTTTAGCCAAGACAAGGTCTGGTAGAGTCCCGCGAGCTTGGAGTATCGTACTCTCTAACGAATTAAGAGCCCTTACTCGCTTGTAACTTATCGGAAGAAACTGCTTGAGAAAATCTTCATTCGCTGGCTCTAGAAGGAAAGACGTAAGTTCTGACGAATCCCAGACTTTGGTATGAATGTCTCCACCATTTGATACATCAAGACTATCCAATAGTGCTTTTGCGCCACTACTAACTGTAGTTGTTGTTACGAGCAAGAAGCCATTCGCTTTGTGTTGTAAAATTTTATCTTTTATCCCTGACCGTGGAAAATCCTTTTCGGTCACCGATTGTCGGCTTCTTGCTTTGTCTTTACAGCTAACCAGCCATCTTATCTTTCCCGTAGATAATAAGCCAGCTTGAATATCCTCGAACAGCAAATCACGACCACCGTCCGAGCCACGTCCAGACCAACTTGGTGACAGCCCCTTACGGCGACCAATGTGACGAACCAATTCTTCAAGTCCTTCGCCAGCTACTGTAGAATTTAGCTCTGTGAACTCAATCAGTGGTTTTTCTGTCCTCTTACGTCGTTTCATACATAAAATTCTATGATACTTTTTAGTATCTGACAATCACTAACGACTTGCAGGAGATTCTACATGGAGCTGTCATCTCTCCACGGCTTTCGCTACCCATTTCACCACCGCCGCGCGATGCACTTTCCACGCGCGCCAAATATCGCGCGCGTAATTTTCAATCGCGTTCGCTTGTTCCTCTGACGTTTCCGCACGTAAAACATCAGCAATCGTCAGCGTTCCATTCGGCGTCGGCGGTTCAAGCCACACAAACTCATCGGCAAATTTCAGAACGCGCTGCAATGCTACGTTCACCTGTTCGCCCTTGTATCCCTTTTCCAATTGCAGATACAACGCTACCAAATGCGCGTTCACCGATTGAATCGCGCGGCGTTCAGTTTTGCCGTGATGTTGCACCGCGTACGCGTCAATCACCCGAATCGGCGTGAGCGCGCCAAAACCTGTGTACTGTTTCGCGTGCAGTTCGTTATACAACGCCCAGCAGCCCGCCGTTGCGCCGATGTACGCGTGCGTCGGCAGCAGCGTATCCGCGCGCGGCAGTTCCAAGCCACACTCACAGCGGTCCAAAACAATTTCACTCATTTCGTTAACACACCCAATTTTTTGAAAATAATTTGTTCGGGCTTGGCAATTTCGCGCATAAATTCTTGATACGCTTGCAGCGCGCCGTCCCACCGCGCGTCTTCCGCCGAACAATCGTCCACCACAATTATTCCCCCCACGCTCAACGCGTCGTACAGTTCGCCCAACGCTTTTTTGCTCGGACGATACAAATCTACGTCCAACAAACAAAAGGAAATCGCGCCCAGCGAACGTAAATCAAATTCATTCGCATCGGCTCGGATTGACTGAACGCGCGTCACGCCGCTCAACTGCATTGTCGCGTCGTACCACGTTTGTTTGTTGACGCGAAAACCCGCGACGCCTTGATAATCCGTTTCGCGCTTGCCGCGCTGCGTCACTTCCAGCGCAATATCCTTTTCGACAAAACCAGCAAAAGTGTCCACCGCAAAATATTTTTTATCAATCCCCGACGCGTCCAAATAACTGTTCAAAAAGAGAGTTGTCTCGCCCCCGCCCACGCCGACTTCGACAACACTGCCCGCGATGTTTCGTGTGCGTTCCAAACATTCGCACAAAAAACAGAGCTGTGCGGCATCGAAATTGTAGACATAGCGCGGCAGCACGCGCCGCCGCCATGGCGAACGCACCGCCGCCTCTTTGAGCAGTATCATCAGACGCGTTTGCAAATCCATTCGGTTCTTCGTAGCAAAAGACATTAACGGCGCAATAAAGCATGACGCAGTGCGTCATAAATATCTTGTCAAAACATCAAAAAAGGATTAGACTAGGAGTGTACGCAATGTCGCGTACCGCACAAGCTTTTCGCCGCAACGCTGTCTGGCGCGGCAAGAAATCGTTGCAACAACAAGGACCTGTTGATGACTGCTACGAAGCGTTCCCCTCGCACCAAAACTGCGCTCGTCCTCGCCGGTGGCGGACTTACGGGCGCGGTGTACGAAATCGGCGCTCTCCGCGCGATTGACGATTTGTTAGTTGACCGCACCGTCAATGATTTTGATATTTACGTCGGCACGAGCGCCGGCGCGTTAGTTTCCACTTTTCTCGCCCAAGGCATCAGCCCGCACGAAATCATGGACGCGCTCGCGGGCGAACATGCCACTGTGCCGCCGATTCGACCACGCGATCTATTTTCTGTCAATCTGCGCGACTTGATACAATGGGGCATCCGCGTGCCGCGCACGCTGCTCGGCGCGGCGTCGCATTACGTGCGCCACGCGAGCGATATGACTTTTTTCGATGTCGTGTGGCTGCTCCTCGAAGCGCTGCCTGCAGGCGTGTACGACAATCACGCGCTCGAAAAATATCTCGAACACGCGCTGGCTTTGCAAGGCAAAAGCACCCACTTTGAAGACCTCGACCGCGAGTTGTATATCATCGCCACCGATTTGGATAACGGACAGCGCGTCGTTTTTAGCAAAGAACATTTCGCGCACGTGCCGATTACACGCGCCGTCGCCGCGTCGGCTGCTGTGCCGCTGTTGTACAAACCGGTCCGAATTGACGGACACGATTTCGTGGACGGCGCGGCGCGCGGCAATGCGTCGCTCGATATTGCGGTCGAACACGGCGCAAAACTAATCGTGTGCATCAACCCCATGGTTCCGCTCGACAACAGCGAACACAGTCATATTCCGATTCTCGGACCTGACGGCGCGTATGTGAGCGACAAAGGGCTGTCCGCCATCGCCCAGCAAATCACGCGCATCACCGCGCACAGCGCGCTGCATTATCACATCAAGCAGCTGCACAAACGGCATCCCGACGTTGATATTATTTTGATCGAACCCTCGCGCCACGATTACAAAATGTTTTTCTATAACGCAATGCGTTATTCGGCGCGCTCCATTTTGGCGCGGCACGGTTTTGAAAGTGTCACTCTCAATATCGCCGAGGATTATGCGCATTACAAAGATTTACTGGAACGGCATGGGATTCAAATCACGCGCCGCGTCTTGCTGCAAGAGTTGCACGCGCTGCAGCACGATGGTAGCTCGCAGCAGTCTCTGCGCCGCATTCTGGCAAGACCCGCGCGCCACGCTCCGCGTTTGAAAAAACGCCGCGCCACCACGCGACCGCTGCGTCGCGCGTTGAATGACCTGGACAAGACGCTGGAACTAATCGAAAACCACAATCCCACTTTTGCGACAAAGGAGTTGGCATGAATCATCCCACACTGCCCGATGGCGTCGAGATTCTCGCGCCCATCACAGTTAACGTTGAACAAGTATTGACCACCGACGCGTTGGAGTTTCTCACCGCGCTGCAGCGCGAATTCAATGCGCGGCGTTTGGAACTGCTGGAAATGCGTCGCGCGCGCCAAGCCGAAATTGATGCGGGCAAAGACCCAACGTTTCTGCCCGAAACAGAATACATTCGCAAGGATGAGACGTGGCAGGTCGCCCCGATTCCTGCCGATTTGCAGCGGCGCCACATTGAAATCACAGGTCCGACCGACAAAAAGATGCTGATCAACGCGCTAAATTCGGGCGCCGACATGTTCATGGCGGATTTTGAAGACGCGAACGCGCCGACGTGGAACAATATGATTCAAGGACAATTGAATCTCACCGACGCGATCGAGCGCACCATTTATCTCCAGACGCCCGAAAAAGAATACTTGTTGAATGACCAAGTCGCCACATTGATGGTGCGCCCGCGCGGCTGGCATTTGGAAGAAAAACATTTGCGCGTGGATGGCGAACAAATGTCGGCTTCGCTGTTTGATTTCGGTCTGTATTTTTTCCGCAACGCGCGCCGCCTGCTCGATAAAGGCACGGGTCCATATTTTTATTTGCCCAAACTAGAGTCGCATCGCGAGGCGCGGTTGTGGAACGATGTCTTTTTATTCGCGCAGGGGTATCTCGGTCTGCCGCGCGGCACGATCAAGGTGACGGTCTTGATTGAAACCATTCTCGCCGCGTTCGAGATGGAAGAGATTTTGTACGAACTGCGCGATCACATTGCGGGATTGAACGCGGGACGCTGGGATTATATTTTTTCGTGCATCAAAAAATTCCGCAACCGCGAAAATGTTTTGTTCCCCGACCGCGCGCAAGTGACAATGACCGTGCCATTCATGCGCGCCTACACCGAATTGCTCGTGCGCACCTGTCACAAGCGCGGCGCGCACGCGATGGGCGGCATGGCGGCGTTCATTCCTTCGCGCAAAGACCCCGAAGTGAACGCGACGGCGTTGGCGCGTGTGCGCGAAGACAAATTGCGCGAATCTCAAGATGGTTTCGATGGCACATGGATCGCGCATCCCGACCTGGTGCCAACCGTGCGCGAGGTATTCGACAGCGCGCTCGGTGATCGAGCGAATCAAAAAGAACGAATGCGCGAGGATGTGAGCGTGCGCGCCGAACATCTCATTGATTTCCGCGTGCCGAATGGTACAATCACCGAAGCGGGATTGCGAAACAATATCAGCGTCGGGATTCAATATACCGAAGCGTGGCTGCGCGGCAACGGCGCGGTGGCGCTCAACAATTTGATGGAAGATGCGGCGACGGCAGAAATCGCGCGTTCCCAAGTGTGGCAGTGGTTACACCACGACGGCGTTCTCGACGACGGCAGAAAAATTGATTACGATTTGTATTGCGTTCTTTTGGACGAAGAGGTCGAAAAAATTAAACAGCTTTGGGGCGTGCAAAACGTTGCCAAATCGAAATTAGCCGAAGCCGCGCTGTTGTTTGATAGATTGGTCACGGCGGAACAGTTGTCGGATTTTCTGACACTGCCCGCGTATCAGTACCTAGATTGATATTCAAAAAATCAAATTTCGGTGAAATTTGATTTTTTGAATTCGGGACACCTTTCCTTGCGTGGCACTGTTTGCCACAACGAGAGCGAGAAACGGGTCCAAAAATAATTCCTGCAACGCATCGCATAGAGCCGGGCAAGCCCGTACTTTTCCTAATGCGTTGCCGCACAAATCCATTTTCGTTCACCGGGCTGTTTCCGTGTGAACCAAAATGGCACACCTTACCATGTTGCACGAACAAGCAGTCCTCGCGCTCGAACGCGATTGGCAAACCAATGCGCGTTGGCGCGGCATTCATCGTACCTACAGTGCAAGTCAAGTGGTGCGCTTGCGCGGCTCGGTTCAAATCGCGCATACGCTCGCCGAAATGGGCGCGCGCCGTTTGTGGAAACTTTTGGAAACCGAGCCATTTGTGCGTTCGCTCGGCGCGATGACGGGCAATCAAGCCGTCGAGATGGTTGCGGCGGGCTTGCAAGCGATTTACGTCAGCGGCTGGCAGGTCGCGGGCGACGCGAACGATTCGCTGCAAATGTATCCCGACCAATCGTTGTATGCGGTCAACAGTGTGCCAACGCTCATTAAACGCATCAACAATGCCTTGTTGCGCGCCGATCAGATTCATCATCTCCAAGGCGACAACGATACGTACTGGTTCGCGCCGCTCGTCGCCGACGCGGAAGCGGGTTTTGGCGGAACGCTCAACGTGTTTGAATTGGTCAAAGCGATGATCGAAGCAGGCACTGCGGCGATTCATCTGGAAGACCAAGTTGCCGCGTTGAAAAAATGCGGACACATGGGCGGCAAAGTTTTGGTGGGCGTCCACGAATTTATTCCAAAATTAAATGCCGCGCGTCTCGCCGCCGATGTGTTAGGCGTGCCAACGCTCATCATTGCGCGCACGGATGCCGAAGGCGCGAATTTGATGCACACCATCAACTACCCCATTGACGAAGCATTTGCGACGGGCGAACGGACGGTGGAAGGGTATTACCAAGTGCGCGGCGGTTTGGAACTCGCGATTGCCAAAGGACGCGCGTATGCGCCGTATGCGGATTTGGTGTGGTGCGAAACGAACAAACCCGATTTGGGTGAAGCGCGCGAATTCGCGCAAGGCATTCATGAAAAATTTCCAAACAAATGGCTGGCGTACAACTGCTCGCCGTCGTTCAATTGGAAAAAACATCTCGACGAAAAGACGATGCTGACGTTCCAAGAAAAATTAGGCGAACTCGGTTACAAATTTCAATTCGTCACCCTCGCGGGTTTTCACACGCTCAACGCGAGCATGTTCGACCTCGCGCACAATTACAATCTAGAAGGAATGTTGGCGTATTCGCGTTTGCAGGAAAAAGAATTTGAAATGGAATTCGAGCACGGCTACAAAGCGGTCAAGCATCAGAGTTTCGTCGGCGCGGGCTATTTTGACGAGGTGCAAACGGCAATCACGGGCGAGAGCGTTTCGACCAAAGCGCTAAGCGGTTCGACGGAAGAAGCGCAGTTTCACGCAGCCATGCCGGAACACAGCATCGCTTAAACACAGGGGCGCAGAAATCTGCGCCCCTACGCAATTTATGACACCCCCCCTCTCCGATTCTCGCCTCGCCAATCTTGGCGCCACCGCGATCCGTAACGGCTTTGACGCGTATCACAATGAATTCAAAGCGGTGACGCGGCGCGCCAAAGAAAAATTTGAACACTGCGATTGGCAGGGGATTCAACGCGATTCAGCCGAACGCCTGGAGTTGCGCGCGAAAATTCTGGCGCGCACCGTAGAAGCAATCCGCGAATTGTTGGGCGAACGCGTGAGCGACCACGATGTTTGGGTGGGCATCAAAGCCGTGTATTCGGCGTTCATTGCGAATCGCGACGATTGGGAAATTGCGGAAACGTTTTACAACAGCGTGACGCGGCGCATCTTTGCCACCGTGGGCGTGGAAGAGCAAATCGAATTTGTGGACACCGATTTCGACGCGCCGCCAACCGAACCGCGCGCGCCGATTGTCCGCAGTTACGCGCAGGCGAGTTCGATTTCTGTTTTGGTGGAACGCATTCTCGCCGATTTTGCGTTTGACCTTCCGTATCAAGACCGCGCGCGCGACGCGCAGCGCGTCGCGCGCGTGATTGAAAACGAGTTGGGCGAACGC
Organism: Chloroflexota bacterium; assembly: GCA_004295045.1. GTDB lineage: Bacteria > Chloroflexota > Anaerolineae > UBA4142 > SHND01 > SHND01. Next base: position 9,064 of record SHND01000068.1, read on the forward strand.
CGCGCGCCGCTGGTGATTGCGCGCGCGCAAATTGTCACACAAATTTTTTATCGCGGGCGGCGCGCCTATCTCGTCGGCAAAATGTACAGCGGCGCGCACACCCTGCCCCTCATTCTCGCGCTGCAAAATGGGGAACATGGGGTTTATGTGGACGCGGTGTTGATTGACGAAGATGACATTAGCATTTTGTTTTCGTTCACGCGTTCGTACTTTTTTGTGCAGGCGGAACGCCCGTATGACCTCGTGCACTTTTTACAATCGCTCATGCCGCGCAAACGCATCGCCGAGCTGTACACGGCGATTGGTTATCACAAGCACGGCAAGACGGAACTGTACCGCGATTTTCTGAAGCATCTCGCCCTGTCGGACGACCAATTTGAAATTGCGCCGGGCGAGCGCGGGATGGTGATGTTGGTGTTTCATTTGCCGTCATACGAAGCAGTGTTCAAAATCATCAAAGACAAATTCGACGAACCCAAGCAGACGACGCACGCGCAAGTCAAAGCAAAATACAATTTGGTGTTCAAGCACGACCGCGCGGGACGCTTGATTGACGCGCAGGAATTTGAACATCTCGCGTTTGACCGCGCGCGTTTTTCGCCCGCACTGTTGGAGGAAATGTTGGCGTTGGCGGGAGGCACGGTGCGCGTGGAAAATGAACGCGTCGTGATTTCCCATCTGTACGTCGAACGCCGCGTCGAGCCGTTGAATTTGTATGTGCGCTACGCTGATGCGGACGCAGTGAAACGCGCGGTGACCGATTACGGCAACGCCATCAAAGATTTGGCGAAAGCGAACATTTTTCCCGGCGATGTGCTTTTGAAAAATTTCGGCGTGACGCGGCACGGGCGCGTGATTTCATACGATTACGACGAGTTGTGTTTAATCACCGATTTGAATTTTCGAGAATTGCCTCAAGCGCGGGATGAGGACGAAGAGTTGTACGGCGAAGCGTGGTTTTATGTGGGCGCGAACGATTTCTTTCCGCAAGAATTTGGGAAATGGCTCGGGCTCGCGCCTGTGTGGAAAGAAATTTTCATGCAGCAGCACGCGGATTTGTTCGACACGCCGTTTTGGAACGACGTGCAAACGCGCATTCGCGGCGGCGAGGTGATTGATATTGTGCCGTACGCGGAGGCAAAGAGATTGCGCGCAGAGTAGATTGACGTAAACTCTACGCCCAGAAGGTAGAAAGGCAAACCAAATAATCACTCTAAAAGCAAAAAATGATGAAAAGCGAAATGTCACACAGCTTGAGCCTGCAACACTTTCCAGTCCGCGCCGCGCGCTTGTCGTGATTTTGGACGAACCTGTAACGCCGAATGTGCCAACGGATGAGCATGTGGGAGGAAACGCTAAAGCGCCATGCCGATAAATTCGACGCATTGTGGGCGCAAGCAGAACAAGATATTGCGGCAGGAAAGACGGCTGATGCTTTTGATGAAATATGATCGCAAGATATAGAAACATCCGATTCTCGACTCGGGTGTTTTCTTATTTGGGCAATCGCCGCGCGACGTTTGACACAAGAGCGCGCCTTGTTATACTCCTTCGCGCAAACGCATGATGAAAATTTCTCAAACGCCAACTCCCTACCGCGATGTAAATCTTGTTACACAGTGGAACGCGCCAAACGCTGGAAATGCAGGCAGGTAAAATGAAACCTACTTTTTTTAAATCTCAAAGCGATTTGCGCGCATGGTTTGAAAAAAATCACGCGACCAAACAAGAACTCTTGATTGGCTTGTATAAAAAGGATTCGGGGCGCGGCGGCGTCACCTACCAAGAGGCGTTAGACGAGGCGTTGTGCTTTGGCTGGATTGACGGGATACGCAAATCATACGACGAACACAGTTACACGATTCGTTTTACACCGCGCAAAAAGAACAGCATTTGGAGTCAAGTGAATCTCAAGCACGCCGCACGCTTGGAACAAGAAGGCAAAATGCACGCGGCGGGTTTGGCGACATTTCACGGGCGAAATGAAACGCGCGCCATGTTGTATTCGTTTGAAAACAAAGCGCGCAAGTTGGATGCGGCGCAAGAGAAACAGTTTCGCGCCAACAAAAAAGCGTGGGCGTGGTTTTCCGCCCAAGCGCCGTCCTATCAACACACCGCGAGTTTTTGGGTGATCAGCGCGAAACAAGAAGCGACGCGCGCAAAACGTTTGGCGATGCTGATTCAAGATTCGGAAGAGGGAGTCAAAATCGCGCCATTGCGAAGGGCAATCAAAAAATGAGGGGTGTAAATCCGTTGCGCGTCGTTCAAGACGTTTTGCATCACGCCCAAAAGAGCGACGACAACAAACATCACCGCGTTACCAGTGCGGGGCTGGACGCGCGCCTTGTCCAAGTGCGCGCCTTTCAAAATCGGCGCATCGCGCGCACGTATCAAGATTTTGCGGCGCAGTCGCAATACGCGCCCGCGTTGAAATTTTTTCTGGAAGATTTATATGCGCCGCGTGATTTTGCCCAGCGCGATTACGACGCGGAGCGCATCTATAATTTTCTGAAAAGATTTTTGCCAGCCGAAATGTTAAAACTCGCCGCCGATTCCATCGCTTTGACACAGCTGAGCAACGCATTGGATGAAAAGATGGTCGGCGCACTTGAACGCGAGTACGCTTCGCCGGAAGTTTTGACGAATGCGCTGTACGCCCAAGTCTATCGCCGCTGTGACAATTTTCCCGAACGCGCCCGCCAAATTGAATTGTTGGTGTGCGTGATGCGCGATTCCGCTGAAACCGCGCACATGCGTTTGACCGCGCCCGCGCTGCGGCTGGCAAAAGCGCCCGCGCACGCGGCGGGTTGGCACGAGATGTATGATTTTCTCGAACGCGGACATCAAGCGTTTGCCAAGGTGAAAAAGCCAGAGAAATTTCTGCGCGCCATTCAGGAACGCGAGCTCGAAATCCTACAGCGCATTCGCGCGAACGATCCAAACCCTTTTTAGAAATAAAACAGGACAAGCACAAATCGCTTGTCCTGTTTCGTCTTCAAACTCGTTCCTCGCACTGCCGTGAATTTTTATTGAGCATGTGCTTTGTACGCGTCGGGATACACCGCGTTGCTCGCTTTCAGCACACTGAGCATCCCTTGCAATTTCAATGGATTCCCCTTGAATTTGATCGTGCCATCCATTACCGCTTTCTGCGCGGAAATCTCGTGCTTGAGCAGTTTGTCGAGGACATCGCCCGTTAAATCCAAATCAATATCCGGGCGTCCGCTGAACGCGCCGTACGTCAATTTCGGCGGACGCGTTTTGCCGTCGATCGTAATCTCACCGCTCGGTTGGCTTACTTTGAATCGCACCGTCAAGCGCGATTTGACCATATCGTCGAACGCTTTCGGATTTTTTTCGGCGACTTGAGTGAACATATCGCGCATCACTGCATACAATGTGTCAGTATTTGAAAATATTGGCATTTCCGCCTCCATAGAGTTTCATGCGTACACAAGCTTGCCACGCGGTTCGGGAATCGGACGTCCCAATTCGCGCGCTGTTTGGAGCCATTCTCCAATAATGACCTGTGCGTTGGCAAGCGCTTCTTGATAGGTTGCGCCATCCGCCATGCAGCCTGCCAATTCGGGAACCTCTGCAATGAATGCATTGTCTTCACTGCTCCAGTAAATGATTACTTCATACCGAATCATCTGTTTCACTTGGTGGGCTATCGTTCATTATCCCATGAAAATGCTTTTCCGCATTCGCAGTCGCGCGTTAATCATATTCTGCACCGTATCGCGCACCTGGTCAGTCAATTGCGAAATCAGCATCAGATTACTTTCTGAACCTTCGGGATAATGATCCGTAGGAATGGGTTCGCCAACGTCAATGTACCATTTCGTCGGCAGTGGAATCAGCCCAAATGGACCAAGCCACGGGAACGTGGGCGAAATCGGAAAGTATGGAAAACCAACGAGTTTGGCGAGCGTTTGCGATTTATGAAGCGAGATGTAGGTTTCTTCCGCGCCGACGACGGAAACGGGGATGATGGGCGCTTGAGTTTTCAAAGCGACGCGCACGAAACCGCCGCGACCAAAACGCGCGAGATGATAGCGGTCTTTGTACAATTTGCCGACGCCTTTGTACCCTTCGGGAAAAACAGCCACCAGCTGTTCTTGTTCGAGCAGACGCTGCGCGTTTTCGTCATTCGCCATCACCTGCCCCGCTTTGGTCAAAATATCGGAAACGAACGGCAACGTTGGAAACCAACTGGCATACAAGGCGCGCATGAAACGCGCGCTCGAATGGTTTTGCAAAAGCCCCACGCCAATCATCGCGCCGTCAAAGGGCAATTGCCCCGAATGGTTAGAGACGAGGAACGCGCGCCCGTCATCGGGAATGTTTTCGTGCCCTTCCAAAGTGACCCGCCAGTATTTGTGATACATGAAATCGAGAAATGGCAGCACCGCGTCAATAAACTCTTGATCCATGCCCCACTCGTCGGTCTCGTAATCACCGCGCATGCGGCGCTTTAACACATCGGCTTGATATTCGCCGGTGAATTTCAACATTGTCCACATGCCCTTTAACGTGTCCGCATCCACCATTTCGCCGGGCAGCAATTTTTGCAGACGATGCAAAACGCTCGCACCGCCCGCGCCGTTTAGAACCGCTTCCACATTGTCACCAACAACACCGCCTACCTCACCCGGCAGAGAAAGATTCGTCTTGTACGCGGGCGATAAACGCATGACGCGCTTGACAGTCAATTCCACTTGGTGAATGAATTCTTCGCCCAGCTGCTTGGTGCGTTTTTGTAAAGTGGGATTCCCTTCGAGTTCCGCCTGCACATCGGGCAAATCCGATAAAACCTCATCAACGATAGCTTGTTCGCGGATCCGCGCGCGCGCCGATTTTTTACGCGTGGATTTTTTTGCGGGCACTTTCTTCGCGGTTGATTTTTTTGCGGTGGTTTTCTTTTTACGCGGTTTGGGCGCGGCTTGGGTCACCTCATCCGCCAGCTCTTGAACCTCCGCGATCATCGCATCGCCGTTGGTGGAATGTTCCAAAACGTCGGTCGCCACCGTTTGCGCCTCTTGCGTCAACTCTGTCAGTTGTTGTTTCGTCGCCATGAGTCTCATCCCTCCACTTGGGCTTTGCGCGCCCGCGCGCGTTTACGGCGCTCAATCGTGTCTCGCAAACGGTCTTGGTCGAGCGACTGTGCGCCCTTTTTACCCAAAAGTTTTCGCACACGCTGCTGCGGCGCAAGTTCGCGCACACTTTCCTCTGGTGTGAACTGCGGCGTGAATCCCAAATCATCGCGCATTTTTTGCATGTCGCCCATGCACGGATAACGCAGATAATCGAGCGGCATCGGCGCCAGACGAGGACCACCGAGTGACACGCTCCAATAGGCGAGCGGATGGATGACCGGAATGGGGAGTTTGCTCGCAAGCCCCAACATTTTCCACAGCGGCATCCCTTTTTCCGGTGCAACGTTATACGTTCCCGGATAGCCGCCATTGATGGCATGAGCAAGCGCGGCGAGAACATCCTCTTCGTGAATCACCTGCATCATTGGATCAAAGCCAAGTAGCGTGACCGCTTCTTCTTCGCGCAAAAAACGCGTCAGCGGCGTATCCGCTTTCGGTCCGACAATATTACCGAAACGCAAAACGGTCAGCGCCATGTCAGGATTTTGATCGCGGAAACTGTCGGCGTACTTTTCCATTTCAATCCAATCGCGAATATAGCCATATTTTTTTGAACCGTTCAGGGGATGCTCTTCGCGTAAAAACATCGGATTGTCGGGACGCGCGCCGTACACCATGATGCTGCTTTTTAGTACGATCTGTTTGACGCCCGCTTCACTGCACGCGGCGAGCAGCTTGGCAGTGCCCATCACATTTTGATCAAAAGATGTTTCGCTTGGAGTCAGCGTTTCGCGGAATTGCAAATGGAGAACCGCATCCACTCTTTCTTCCTGCAACAGTTCAACGAGGACGGGATTGCGCACGTCGGCTTGGACGAAATCCAGCCCATCCACATTTGTTTTCGGCACTTCGGTGTCAATCCCGATCACATGCAGGTCTTCTTGGTCCAAAAGTTTTGCGGCGGCGCGATTGCCCCAATATCCCGCGACGCCGGTGACAAGAATGACGCGTTCATCAGCCATATGGATTCACCCTTCGGTTGTTTTTTTCGAGATGGGTATTATGTTTGCGAGCAGGCAAAAACGCGAATCCTTTGCAACACAACATGAATCAACATCAACAATTTCGAGATTTTCTTGCGAGTTTGTGGAACTTGTGCTTTGCAACAATTCGCGATTGCAATCGTTTCGCGTGCGCACAAAACTATCGCGATGGCCGCGAGCGCTGTGTCCGCCACGCGAACGCCCCAATTATACCCGCACCTGCGGCGATTGCCAACCATTTTTTCCACGTGCCCTTTGACGCGCGCACGCCTTTGGAAGACGCCGGAATTTTGGCGAGCTGCAATGCGGTTTCACGTTTCACTTGAGCAAACTTTTGTGGACTCGAGCGCAATTCTTCCGCCAGCGCGCGCTTGCGCGCCACGTCCGCTTCCGTAATGTATTCGCCGTGCGAGCGCAACCCCGCGAGTTTGAAATCGTGTTTCTTGAAGAGGCGATAAATTTCCTTGACCCGTTCCATCTCGATATTGCGCCCCAACGTGTAATCTTCAAAACGCCCTTCCATCGCCAGCAGACACGTTTCCGCGAGACACGCATATGACGTTTTCGGCGGCAGACCAATGTCATAGCCAAAATCAATATCGCCGGGAATTAGCACCTCGCCGCTCTCGATCACCAAGACATCGGGACGCAGCGCCGCTTCTGCCGCGCCAATATCGGGCGGGCGCGCCACATCACAAATCACCGCGCCGGGCTTGCATTGCGTAATGTCCACCACACGTTGTCCGAACGCAGAGGTCGCGGTCACGATCAAATCACATTCGCCAAGCAATTCGTTTGGATGCAGGGCAATGGTCACTTGCGCGTCAGGCGTCTCGGCTTGAATCGTACGTTTCAGTTCAATCAATTTCGCGGGTTCAATCGAGACGAGCACCACATCGCGAATCGCCTGCGCGAGCAAGCGCGCGCAGACGGAACCGATGGAACCGGTCGCGCCAACGATCATCACTTTGCCGCGCGTCAAATCCGTCGCGCCCATTTGAATCACTGCTTGTTTCGCCGCTTCCAATGTCGCCGCCACCGTGAGTGAGTTGCCCGACGTAATTGCAATATCGGCTTCGTTTGCGACAGTGATTCCGGCATCGCCCACAACACTGGTGAACGCGCCGAGTCCCATGATGCGCGCGCCCTTGCGCTCTGCCATGCGCGCCGCTTGATTCAAACGCATGTACGTAAATTTCTCGCCGCGCTGCATCATTTGACGCGGGGTCGCGCCGAGTGAATACAAATATCCTTCGACGCGCTGTCCCGTCGTCGGAGATTGCGCGCCCGTGATTTTGGAAAGATACAGCGGCGGAAAATACGCGGCGGTTGTTTCCACCAAATCATCAGGGAGATATTTAGTCCATTTCAACATTTTGTGTTTGCGAATGAAATCTACCTGGAGCGGATGGATCACAAATGCGAACTTGTTCACGCCCGCTTCTTCGGGACGCAGATAGCGAATGTGCGGTGTCCAATCCAAATTCGCCATCAGATCGAGATATGTGTTTTCATTCATTGGCAAATCCGTGTTTGCGCGGCACGCGACAAAAATTGCTTCCATGACCGACGCGGGCAAATTACCCAACGCGCCGCGTTCGCCGCGCTGCCCCTTTTGCGGCACACCGGGCATCAACGTCACGACAATAGATGCGCCGCGCGTTTTCAAATCCGCGACATCTTGTTCCGTCGCGTATTCCACCACGATTGTCTTGCGTTTCAATTCGTGCGGCGCGTAGCGCCGAATCGCGCCAATGTCGCCTGCCAACACATCCGCATGTTGAAACGGCGATGCCGCGCGATGCGCGTGCGGCGTGCCGGCAAGGGCGTGAACGCGTTTGAACGGCAAACGCGCCAGCCGTTCGAGCGTCGGGACAGCCGCTTGTTCCAATGTTTGCTTGCTGCCCACGCCGGGAAAATCGGGCAAATTGAAAAACACGAATGGGTCGGCGTAACGCAGCACCGGGCTGTGCTTGGCAAGTTCGTCGGCAAGTCCGGAATGATTGACGCCCGGCACCATCAAAACAAATTTTTCAGCAAAGATGCCGGGCTGCGCGCGGTTCGCCAGCATCACTGCCCATCGTTCCAAACCGTCGCGCACGCCCGCGCCGTCAACGACCGGCGTTTGTTTGGCAGCCGCGCGCAGCTGTGCGCCCGGTTCAAACGGATGCGTGGTGCTGCCGAGTTTCAATTGCGCGGACATTCCTTCGAGTGCGATCACATCCACCGCGCCATCGTATTGCGCAATCAGTTGACGCGCGCATTCCACATCGCCGTCCGAACCGATGCGTTTGATTTCAATGTCTTGGTCTGCAAACGAAACATTGTGAGTTGTTTCGCCCCGCTCCAAATCAATAACGAGAATATGCTTCATGGGTCTAACCTTTCGCGATTGTCGAGACAAATAGCTCGCTTTTGCTATGATGCCTCAGCGCGCGCAAAAAAACAAAGGACGAATGACCCCGATGTGATTGGTCATTCATCCTTTGCGCTGCAGTTTGCCTCCCAAAACGCGGCAAATTTGCTAGTTGCTGATTAGATTTTCCATTCCCTTTTCTTTCAAGAGTTCGGGATATTTTTTGTAGAGCGGTTCGACGGCGGGCAAAAGCCCCAACACCTTGAGTTGGTTGCCCTTTAAAATGATTTTCTTTTTGGCGAGCGCCTCGACCAGATTGAGTTTGCCCTGCCAGAATTGATGCGCGACGTCCGCTTGCATCGTCATTTGAATATCGGGCTTGAGGTCGGTTGGTCCATTGACGACATCCACGAACGCGCCCGGCTGCGTCGGTTTGGCTTTGGCGTTGACGGTGGTCATCGCCTCGGGGTCGGTGTACTTGAATTGAATGATCACGCCCGACTTGGCAATTTTGGGTCCGATTGCGGGGTCGGTCTTGGCGCGCTGCATCAATTCACCGACGGTGTCGTAAAACTGTTGACTGTCCTTGAAGACTGCCATGAGAGGATTCCTTTCTGTAAAAGAGTGGGGCTATTGTAGCACAGCCGCGCGCTCAGCCCGCCCTCCGGCGGCGCGCAAATCCACTATTGACATTTATGACGCACTGCGTTATAATGTTGACAGTTATGACGCAGTGCGTCATAAACCAGAATTATAACAGAGGGGTGATACACATGGCTGCCAAAAAGATGGAACACAAGGAAAAAAATGTACGCGAAGTGATGCGCAAAGTCGCATTGGCGTATGTCGGCGCTTTCGGCGTCGCGGCGGACGAACTCGGCAAACTCTTTGAACTCTTTGTGACACGCGGCGAGCGCATGGAAAAAGATGCGCGCAAAATCGTCAAGCAAAACAGCAAAGAGGTCAATCAATTTGCCAAAGAAATGCAAAAGGAACAAAAACAAACCGTCGCCAAAGTCACCAAGTCGGTGAAAAAAGCCAGTAAACGCGTGGAACACGCGCTGGCATAATTTTTGAGCGCGCGAGGTGTCGGTTGCCAGAGGCGTGACCCACTTCGGTTTTTTTCCGGGAGCAGCGGACGATACATCCTATCGCTACGCTGCTCCCCTTTTTTTTCCGCGCAACAACGATTATACTAGGAATTATGACGCTATGCGTCATAAACGCACGACAAGTGAGGGACAGCGATGCCAATCATCAAACGCTACAACAATCGTAAATTGTATGACACCCATGCCAAGCGCTATGTCACCCTGTTTGACCTTGCCGATATGATTCGGCGCGGGGATGATATTACCGTTCTCGATCACACCAGCGGCGAAGACATCAGCGGACAAATTCAGGCGCAGATCATTTTTGAGCAGGAACGTCAAGAAGGCAGCGGCTTGCCCAACACGGTTCTCACCAACATTATTCAAGCAAGCAATCAAACCCTCAAACAATTACGCAATACCGTTTTGCCCTTTGACGCGACCGCGCGCATGGATTCAGAAATCGAACGGCGCATGATGCTGTTGATTGAGCGCGGCGACGTGAGCAAAAAGCAGGGGATGCAAATTTTGGAGAAATTGCTCGCCGCGCGTCCCGAACCACATCCGTCCGAAGAATTGAAAATCGAACGCGCGCTGGAAAAACGCGGCACGCCTACCCGCAATCAAATTGAGGACCTTGCCGCTCAGCTTGCCGAACTCAAGCAGCAAGTGGAAACCTTGAACGCAAAAACAAAAAGGAAAAAGCGCGGCGCAAAAAATGGAAATTAGACGCGCGCGTCGTTATCGTGCGGCGAGGCGCGCGCCGGCAAAGGCAGGGTCTCAATTTCCGCGCGCAGTCTCGGCAGCATCACTTCAGCTGCCTGCTCGCCCAACGCCATCAACTCCTTGTAACGACTAAAGCGCGAATACGTTTTATTATCCAGCGCAGGCGCAATCACCACATCCGCATTCTCCACGCCGCCGCCGGAGCTGCGCACCAGAATTTCAAGCGCGGTCATCCCAATGCCCGGCACGCCGAAATTTTTCCGCACATGCGGCTTCATCAAATCCACACCGATGACGATGTCTGCGCCCAACGCGCGCGCGGCTTGCGTGGGCAAATTGCCGGATACTCCTCCGTCACACAACCAATACTCGCCATACTTGAGCGGCACCACCAGTCCGGGAATCGAACAACTTGCGCGCACGAGTGGCGCCACCCTTCCCGTTGTAAAAATGACTGCGCGCCCCGTCAACAAATCGGTTGTGCCAACCGCGAACGGCTTTTTCAATTCACTAAACCACGCGTCGCCAATCCACTTGATGACATAGTTTTCTAACTTTTGGAACGACAGCAGTCCGCGCAGGGGCCATGTCAACGAAGCAACGTGACGCCAACGAAACTCATCCAGCGCGCGCACCATATCGTCCAACGGAACACCCGCGCAATACAACGCTCCGGCGATGGAACCTGCGCTTACGCCCGCGACCACATCAATCGGAATTTTCTCGCGCTCGAGGACGCGCAGGACGCCGAGATGCGCGGCGCCGCGCGCGGCGCCGCCACTCAAAGCGAGTCCAATCGTTTTGCGCGGCGTGAGCGTGTCCACTTAGAAATCTACCCGCCGTCCCTCAAACGCATATTCAAACAATTTTTCCAACTCGGCGCTCTCCGGCACGCGCAAGTTCATTACCAGCTGCGTATCCATGTTCGCATTGGCGACAAGGCGCGGCAATGCCTCAACGAACTGTTCGCGCGTAATCCCCGCTTCGGAAAGCGTTGTCGGCATCTGCATATTCCGCTCCAAATCGCGAATGCAATCGGCGACCGCGCGCGCTGATTCGAGTTCGGCGTGCGTGTGTAATTTCATCATGTGCGCAATGTCGGCATAGCGCGTGCCGCCGCCATTCGCCGTGTATTCAATCGCGTATGGCAAGAACAAACTCACGGCGCGGCCGTGCGCGATTTTGAACAGCGCGCCGAGCGAATGTCCCATCGCATGCGCGAGCGCGGCTTGCGAATTGCCAAAACCCAAACCGGCAATCGTCGCAGCATTGTGCATGTGTGTCCGCGCTTCAACATCATTTCCATCCGCGTAGGCGCGCGGCAAATACGCGAGCACGAGCTCCACCGCTTTCAAACACATACCGTCGGAAAAATCATTGTGCATCCGGCTCGTATAGCCCTCAACAGCGTGCGTCAACACATCCATCCCCGTATCCGCCGTAATCACTTGCGGCAGTTTCATCACGAGCGCGGGGTCAACAATTGCAATATCAGGGACGAGCTCGTACGAGCCAAGCGACAGTTTGCGATGTTCTTCGGTGTCCGTCAAGACCGTCGCGAGGGTTGTTTCCGAGCCGGTGCCGGAAGTGGTGGGAATAGCAATCAGCTTGGCTTTGGCGCGCACGCCATAATTTTCCATCGGATTGATTGCGCCGATTTCCGCATCGGGTTTTTCGTACAATAACCACGCGGCTTTGGCGGCGTCCATGCTCGAACCTCCGCCCAAGCCAATGATCCAATCGGGATTGGCGGCGGTCATCTCGCGCGCGATTGCACGCACCGTTTGCAGCGAAGGTTCCGGTTCGACGCGATCAAACACCGTATGCGGCGCGTTCAAATGCCGCGCAATCACATCCACCAAACCAAGCCGCGTGATGTTTGCATCTGTGACGATAAAAAACGCGCGCGCGTTCACACTGTCGAGATAGTCGAGTGCATCTTCGCCGAAAACGATAAAGGGACTTTTGAATTGCCACATAATATAAAGGAGCAAAGAGCATGTAAAAAAGACTCGTTCTTTTCTTTCCATGCTCCTTGCTCGCCGTGTCCTATTTGCCCATCCCGGCTTTTAATTCTTCAATTCGCTTGGACAGCTCCGTGACTTGTTTGGTCAAGTCTTCGATGTCCGCTTTGGAGGGCACGTTCAATTTTTCCATCATGCCTTCCATTTCTTTTTCCGCTTTGGTCTGCCCGCCCTTGCGGCGCTTGTTCACTTCTTTTTGCACATCGTTGACCAATTTGCGCGCATCCTTTTCGGTGATTTCGCCGCGCTCGACCATGCGATCAATCAAGTGCGTCACCTCATCTTGTGCGACGCCGACGGCGCCAACGCTCGCCAGCACAATCTTGCGGAATGTCCCCGCAATGCGGCTCCCCTCCTTTTTCGCTTCCTCTGTAGCGTGTTCGGATGTTCCTTTTTTTGCCATGACCAACCTCCTCTGAAATTCGTCTACGCCGCGTCCAATTGACGCACTGCGTCATACTTGCTAAATTATACACAGGATTGACGCGGCAGAGAAATTTATGACGCGGTGCGTCATGCCGCGAACCGCGCAGTGGAAATTTTACGAGAGGCACATTACAATGTCAATCCAAGAATAGAGATGCTTCAAGGAGGCAGCAGATGAAAGTGTTATTGGTCGGCGTCGGCGGTGTTGGTGAAGCAATCGCAGCCATTGCTAAACCGCGCGGCTGGATGAAACAGCTGGTGCTCGCGGATTATGACCTTGCGCGCGCCAAAGAGGTACAGAAAAAATTGGGTAATCCAAAACGATTTCCCGCTGTAAAGATTGATGCGAGCGACCGGCGCGCCATCGTTGCCCTCGCAAAAAAATATGATGTGGATTGGATCATGAACGCGGTGGACCCACAATTTAACGAAACGCTTTTCGACGCGGCGTTTGATGCGCGAAAAAACTATATGGACATGGCAATGACGTTATCGGTGCCGCATCCCGCCAAGCCGCACGAAAAAACGGGAATCAAACTCGGCGATTATCAATTTGCCCGCGCAAAAGCGTGGGAGAAGAAGGGGATTCTCGCGCTCTTGGGAATGGGCGTCGAACCCGGAATGGCAGACATCTTTGCGCGTTATGCGTGTGATTATTTGTTCGACGAGGTGGATGAAATTGGCGTGCGCGACGGTGCGAATCTGGTGGTGCGCGGCTATGCCTTTGCGCCGACCTTTTCCATTTGGACGACGATCGAGGAATGTTTGAATCCACCCGTGATTTGGGAAAAGGAGCGCGGCTGGTACACCACCCCCCCCTTTTCCGAACCCGAAGTTTTCGAATTCCCTGACGGCATTGGTCCGGTCGAGTGCGTGAATGTGGAACACGAAGAAGTGCTGCTTGTGCCGCGCTATTTGAAATGCAAACGCGTGACCTTCAAGTATGGCTTGGGCGACGAATTCATCGCCTATCTGAAAATGCTGCACGCGATGGGCTTGGACAACAAGCAAAAAATTCGCGTCAAAGGCGTCGAGGTCGCGCCGCGTGATGTCGTCGCTGCCTGTTTGCCCAATCCTGCGTCGCTGGGCGACAAAATGGTCGGCAAGACGTGCGCCGGCACTTGGGTCACCGGCACCAAGAATGGAAAATCACGCGCCGTCTATATTTACCAAACGGCAGATAACAAGACCTGTATGCGCAAGTTTGGCTCGCAAGCCGTCGTCGCGCAAACTGCATTCAATCCCGTCATTGCGATGGAACTATTGGAGGCGAGAATCTGGCAAGGCGTTGGCGTTCACGGACCCGAAGCTTTCGATCCCGTACCCTTTATGAAACGAATGCGCGGCTACGGATTCCCGTACAAAATTCAGGAACGGTAATTTTGTAGAGGCGACCCATGGGTCGCCTCTACGTTATTGTGCCGAGGTCAATTTATAAATCGTCCCGCTTTTGTGCCCCGCGACGTACAATTCGCCCAGTTCATCCTCTCCGAATGAACTGATCGTATCGTCAAACGTGGTCACCCGCCGCGTTTGCCATACCCCATTCGCGTCACGCGCGGTCGCCCACACAACGCCCGTGCAATAATCGGCAAAGATGTATTGTCCTACGAGCCATGGAAATAGCTTGCCGCGATAAACATAGCCGCCTGTGATCGAACAACCAAGATCGTGAGTGTATTCCGCAATCGGCAGCACCAAGCCGGTGGTGTCACACTCGCCATCGGTTTCGTTGTAACAATGCGCGCCTTCCATGATGCGCCAGCCATAATTTTCTCCACCCTTTGATGACGCGGGCTGGAAATTTACTTCTTCGTACGAACTCTGTCCCACATCTGCAATGTACAAATCGCCCGTAGCGCGGTCAAACGAGAAACGCCAAGGATTACGCAAGCCGTACGCCCAAATTTCCGGCAGTGCGTTGGGAGTGTTCACAAAGGGATTGTCCGCAGGCACGCGATACGTGTCCGCATTCACATCAATCCGCAAAATTTTTCCGAGCAATGTGTTGAGCGATTGTCCATTGCCAATCGTTCCGTGCTTGTCACCCGCGCCGCCGCCATCACCGGTCGCAATGTACAAGTATCCGTCGCGCCCAAACGCGAGCATTCCGCCATTGTGATTTGGCTCCAGTCCCGGAATTGTCAAGATGGTTTTTGCACTGTTCGCATCCGCAACATTTGGATCACTCGACACCTGATAGCGCTCGATCACATTATCGCCATCCCCCTTGCGCGAATAATTTACAAAAAACAATCCATTGTTTTTGTAATCGGGATGGAACGCGAGTCCAAGCAATCCTTCTTCGTTGCCGTCCGTCGTCACTTTATCGCTAAGGTCGAGAAACGGCGTGGCAAGTTGTTTGCCATTCTCGAAAACAAAAATGCGTCCGGGCTGTTCGACGAGAAACAAGCGATTCGAGCCATCGCCTGCGTTGCCGACAAAAATCGGACGGCGCAACCCGTCAACAATCGGTTCAATGTCGAGAGTGAACGAATCGTTGGGCGTGGACACAACAGGCGTACTGGTTGGCTGAGGCATCGCTGTTGGTGAACTTGGGACTGCTGTCGGCGAACTTGGGATTACCGTTGGTGTGTTTGTTGCCACGACGCGCGTCGGCACGTCAGTCGGCGCATTGGTTGGCGCGGTTGTCGGAATACTCGTCGCGGCGCGTGTGGGCGCAATCGTCGCGTTTGTTTGCGTCGGCGCGGGCGTACTTGTCGCAGCGCCGCACGCGATATTTACAGCTAAAAAAGTGCACAAGAAGATGATGATGCCAATTATGCGTAAAGATTTCATGTGAACAAGGATCTTTCAAGCGGAGTATTTATTTTATTCGATCAAGATAAAAGAGAGATGAAAAATCCCAAGTTCTTGCGAACTTGGGATTTGTTTCTATTTCTGCGTCACCTCAAACTCACTCCCCGCCCCTCTCCCAAACACATCCGGTTCGTACATCTGCTGCGCGAACGTGGGCAGCGCAGTGAAATCGCCGCTGACGCTCGCGCGCATCAAGTAGGTGTATTCGTAGGTGCCGCGCGAGAGGAAATTCGCCATCAACGCGACCTTGTCATCGCGCAGTTCGCTGTTCGACCAATAATACCAGTACGGATGATAAAACTCGGCGCAGTCCGTACATTCGCTGAGCTGCTTTTCCAGTTCGGGCGCACTCGCGCCTGCCGACGTCGTTTTCAAGGAGGTGTCCACCGCTTCAAAACCGCTCGGCAGCGGGTCTTCGACGAGCAGATAATTCAAGTCGGTGTTGGCAACAATGGTGAGTTTCACTTGAACGTAATCGCCCACATTCGCCGTAGTAATCAATTCATTGGTTGGCTTGAGTGTCGCCTGGTCAACCTTAAAATATTGCCGCGCGGCGATGACGCCGCGATTCAGCGCGGGCAGATTTTCGGCGGGCAGATAGTAATTCAAGAACGCGCTGTAATAGAGATTCCCCGCGCCGTCGGTGCGCGTGAACAAGAGTTCGTTCGCAGTGTCGAGCAGTAAATCTTGCATCGCCACATTGAGCGTTTGATTTTCCGCGACGTTTTCTTTTGTCACTTTTTGTTCGGTCAGCGTTTTATTGTTCAACGCGACTTGGTACGCGTAATCGGCATTCAGTTCGCCGCTCGCTCGCATGAATTCTGTAAGCCCTAACACAGACCACGCGGTCTCTTGCGTCGTCTCCCAATGCCCTTGCGCGCGCATCGTCATCAGCCAGCGCACCGCGTTTTTCAACAGCGCGTTTTGCGGATTCACACGCGCAATGCCGTACAACACAATTGCCGTCGTGCGCGTGTTGGTATTCATCATAAACCAATTCGGCGCTTTTTCTTCCCAATGCGTTCCCGTCGCGCTCGGAATCGCGGCGGCGGTGAGTTCTTGTTCCAGCGCGCTCGCTTGTGTTTTGTTGTTGGAATCATACAGCGCAACCATCAACAACGCTTTGGCGAAATTCGACAACTGCGCGCGCCGTTCATAGAGATTCAACGCGCGCGCCCCATATTCTTTTCCGTCAGTGACCGCATTCAAAGCATAAATCACAAACGCGCGTTGGTCGTACGAAAATGGCGCGCTCGCGTTCACGGGTTCGTCAAGATATTGATTCAAATAATCTTGCGCGCGCTGCATCACATTTTCATCCACCGCGAATCCATTTTTATCTGCCGCGTCGAGCGCGAGAAGCGCGTAGGCGGAGGTGTGCGGAATCGAAGTGTCATTCGCCCACAAGCCCCAGCCGCCGTCGCCGTGCTGCAATTGATACAAGCGTTGAATCTGCTGGCTGATATTGATGGTGAGATTTTTTTCGAGATTTTCATCCTCGACGCCAAATTCTTTTAACGCTTGATACATCACCACGTTCGGATAAAATTTTGAAACGACCTGTTCCGAACACTCGTACGGATACGCCTGCAAAAAGTACAGCGATTCAAGCGACGCGGCGGCGAGCGATGGACTCGTCGTGATACGCAAACCGCCGACGCTCGTATCCGCGTTCGCAGGCACCTTGATTTGTTCCGCCACCTTTGCGTCAACCGTTCCCGACGTGCCGACCACTTCGGGCGAAACGGGACGCACCACCGGCAATGTCGCTTCCAGCGCGTCCGAATAGCCATCGCCCTCCGCGCTGAATTTCACTTGGACATTTTCCGCGTCCTTGTTCACCGTCGTTTGCCACGAAACTTTTGCGCGGTCATTCGCTTTCACCGTCAACGGCTGCGTTGCGTTTCCTTGTAACGTTAAACCTTCAACCTTGAACGTCACATCCACCGTCACATCCGCTTTGGTATTGTTATTCACCACCGCTTCAATCACAACGCTATCGCCCGGCACAAAAAAGCGCGGAACCACGGGACGCACGAGAACCGGTTTCGTCGAAACAATGTCGAGTTTGCCCGTGCCGACGAGCGTCTCTTTTGTGACACCCTTTGCCGTCATGTTCCACGTCGTCAAATTATCGGGCAATGTCACCGTCACTTGCGCTTTGCCCGATGAATCGGTTACCACGTCGGCTTTCCAAAACGCGGTGTCTTGGAAATTTCGCCGCACGGGTGACGATGCTTCTTCGGGCGCGCCACCACCGCCACCTTTCGCGTCCGCTTGCACTTGAAGGTTGATGCGTTCAACGGAACGAACCCACGACGCGGCGGTTTGAATTCCAATCCCGCGCGTGCCCCAAAAAGTTTTTTCGAGCGGCGTCGAACGGTCATCCGCGAGCGATTGAACCGCTTTGTCCACGAGCGCGAGCGAAAATTCCGTTTGCGCGGGCTTGCCGTTCGCGTCCAATGCTTCGACGGTGAATTTCACATTGTCGCGCGGTTGAAACTCTTTTTTATCCGCCGTCACTTTTACATCCAAAATCTTTTCGGCGGGATTGATGTTGAGAACCGCGTAACCGAGTTTGAATTGCGGCGTCGGCGAATCTTTTTCGCGCCCCTTGACCAACATCACAGAGACATAGGCAGTGGGCAGCATATCCTCTGTAATCGGAATTTCCAGCGTCTCGCTGTTGCCGATCACGCCGAGCGGTTGCACTTGCATAATCTTGCCGCGTTCAATCGTCATCAACGCTTGCGCGTTTTTGAATGGCGCGGGAATCAAAACTTTAGCCGTCTCGCCGACGTTGTACTCTTTTTTGTCCGCCACCAAATCAATGCGGTCATTGTTCTCGACGCGCCAATTCACAAACTCGTTCGTCGCAATCCATTGATACGTCGCGCTGCGAATCGTATTTTTGTTTTTGTCCTGTCCTTCGCCAACAATTTTATAAACTCCTCCGACGGTTGGCGTATAAAACATCGTCGCCGTTCCCAACTGATTACTGTTCACTGTGTCACTGATTACCAGCGTATCACTGAACGAGCTCTTCCAATAAAAATTTCCGTTCGCATCTTTTTCGCGCACGCTGAACCATTTGTGTTCGTACACCGAAATGGTGAGCGGTTGATTGGGGTACGGGTCGCCTTGCGGCGTGACGGTGATAATGTCAACGCCCTGCTTTTCATTCACCTGTCCCACATACGACTGCGGTTTGAGTCCGATGTAGAAATCGCCTTTGTGTACGGGAACGACAACGCGCGACGATACTGCCGCGTTGTTGATGTCGGTCACTTGTACATCAATCGTAAAGTTTTGTGATAACGGAAAATCTTTTAGATCGGCGGGAACGGTGAACGAAAATTTTCCCTGCGCGTCCGTTTTGCCTTTGCCTTCGCTAATGACGCCGCCGGTGCGTTCACGATTGTTCGTCAAATCGAAATCGGTGAAATCCCAATAACCCTTTACCTTGTCCGTCGAGAAAAATAAATCGTCGCTCAACAAACGCCACTGCACGTCCGCGTTCGAAACCGCGCCGCCGAAAAAGAATGTCGTCGTGGAATCCACTTGAATCGTTTCGCCATTGATGTACGAATCTTTGTCCGTTTTCACCTCGACCTGGAATTCGGGCGCTTTGTATTCTGCAACTTGGAAATCAACGCTGTTGTAAAAACGATTGCTGTCGGGTCCAAATTCGAGAACAATGTTGTAAAAGCCGAGCGTCGCGCCCGCGTTCAATTCAATCTTGCCGTTGAACGTTCCGAACGCGTTGAGCGGCAAATCCTGTTTCAAAATTTCGCGACCGTTCGAATCAATCACTTTGATCGGAACGGTTTTCATTTCCGTCGGCAGCGTGTAGCGCGCATCATTGTCTTTGCGGAGAATCCCTTTGAAAAACACCGTTTGCCCCGGACGATAAATCGCGCGGTCAGTGTACATGTTCGCGTAATATTCTTGCGCCCCGTACTGCGTATTCAAATTGAAATCGTAGGTCTGAATCCCTTCCGACCAATCGCTGCCCACCGCCGCGAGCAAACTGCCGTCCTGTTCGCTCACCGCGAAAATCGGTTCGTAATATTCTTGCTTGCCGAACGTGCCTTGAAAAATTCCATCCTTGTCCGTTTTGCCGGAAGAGGACGCTTTCCCATTCACCCCATAAAGCGTAATCGGCAAATCGGCGACAGGTTTGCCCGTCGAAAGATTCGTCGCCCACACCAACGCTTCGCCATTGCCGCGTTTCAGCGCGAGATTGTACGGCGTGACGATGAGGATGTGACGCGAGCGATTGAAGAGGGTATTGTTCTTTTCACCGCGCGCTTCAATGTAATACGCTCCGGGTTTCAAAAAGGTCGAAGGCGTGTCACCGCTGAGCGAGGTCGAAATCACGCGCGATGCGTTCAACGGCGCGCTCACCTTTTGCGACCACGAACGGAGCAAGTTATTCGCGTTCGGTTTGTAATCATCCCAATACTGATAGCGGTCCGTTCCGACGAGCCGCAGCAAATCGGCGCGCGGCACGGAATACATCGCATAGTTAATCGCGTTCACGTTACGATACGTGGTGTAAATAATTTGCGGCGCGTTCGCATCGTACAAACCGATGTTTTGATTCACGTTCAAATACACTTCGGGGTCGAGCGGCGCGGCGGTGAATTTCACCACAACATCTTTGCCCAACTCTTCACCAAAAATCGTTTTCGACTTGCCGCTAATCGTCACCGTGTACGCTTCGGACGCGAGCCAGCCGCCCGAAATCGTTTGCTGCGTCTCTTGATTCCAATACGCATACTGATTCGTAATCGTCGGCTGAATCGTCACCGTCACCGCGTCTTGCGCCATCGGCGACGCGTAGGTGATTTGGAAACCATTGCGAATCGAAAGCGCGTCGCGCGCGCCATTCGCGGGAAGCGTTCCCGTAACGCCGGGCGCGCGCGTAGTGCGAAAATTCCACGTTACATCTTTCAAGGTCGCGGCTTTTTTGTTAATGTCTTGCGCGCCCGCCTTTAACGTCGCGCGAAATTGCGCGTCATACACCAATGGTTTGTCGGGAATAAATTTCACCTGCGCGCCGTCCCACTGAAATTTTCCCGCGACGTTCGCGCCGCCCGAAATCGCCGCAACATTGAAACGCGCTTCGACGGAGGCGCGGTCCATTTCAGTATTGAACGTCATGGAGATTGGTTCACTCGCGCCCGCGTTTTGCGTGCCACTTTCGGGATACGTCAAAATAATTTCGGGTGACGCAGTTTTGAATTTCCAAGTATAGCCATCCAATTTCGCGCCGAGCATGTCCGTCAGCGGCGCAACATTCACCGTATATTCCGTCGCCACCTGCAAATTTTGCGACGGCGTGAACGAATACGTTGACGTGTTAATCCAAATGCCATTGCCCGCGAGCGTCGGCGCAATCGTCAACGGCTGCGGCAGATTTTTTTGTTCGCTCACCGAAACGAGCGGCACGACAGGATGATTGAACTGGACAATAATTTTTGTCGCGTCTTGAGAAACTGCAATCTCCGTCGCGTCCTTTGCCGGTGAAGTAGAAATCACTTCGAGCGGCGCGTTGGAAATGTTCGCGGGAAACAACGCGGTCGTAGTGACGACTTGAGTCGCAGGTGTCACCGTCGCTTGCGCGTTGGGGGACTGCTGCTGCGATGTTTGTTGCGCCACAGACTGCGCGGCGTTTTGAATTTGCGCCCCTTGCACGTTGACGGACTGCGGCGCCGCGCACGCGGCGATGAGCGCGAGAAAGAGGATGAGGATCAAGTTGAGATGATAAGACATAGAAATAACTCCTTGGAGTAAGAGTCCGACATAAAATCAGCCTTTATTTGCCTCGATGATTTCTTGCATTTCCATTAATTTCTCTGTTCCAATCATTGTTAGATGATCGCAAAGTATTATTAGTCCATACTCCGTTTTGGCGACAGCGAATTTGCCTGTCGAATGAAAGTCAGCATTTTCGAAAATCTCTTTATGCCTTCCCCACCATCGTCCATAACATATAACGACTTTTTCCGGTTGATGTTTGCGGAGTAAACGGTTGAGAAGCTTAATGCGCTTTGGACGTACCTTTCTCTTGTATTCAGAACGAGACTTGAAAAGCTCATGCAAATCCCAGGATTTTAGATTCTTTGCAGGTAGCGGCATCAATTCAAGCAAAAATGTTTCATCTTTCTTTCGTCCAAGTCTTTCTGCTTGATAATCAAGTACAAGTTGATTGTCATCGAAATTTTGGTGATTCAGCGCAAGCATAAGCCAGCACATTCTTTTCCAAGTCGGCTGAAGTTTGCTCTTTGTCCAGTGATAGTCTTTTATGCCAAGAATTTTATGCGCCCTTTTCAGGTCTTCAAATCTACGGAATTTCAAACGCCTTCGTAGTCGCTTTTTGCTACCCCTCTCTTCCATTCCAACAAACCAAAATGGAGCATTCCGATTACCATATCCAACGAAATGTAAAAGTTTTTTCAATTCTGATTCTTTGAATTGGGTCATAGCGCCTCCATGTCAAATTCAACTCAATCTCCCAAAAACTCCACTCTCACCACGCGCGCATTTCGAAACGTCACCACCCCCACATCCGCGTTTCCCCATCCCTCATCCGTGTGCCGAAAATTCACCGTGCCGTAATCCGAAATTCCCGTTTGCAGTACGCGCACAAAACCGCGCATCGCTGCGTCCACTTGTTCCGTCGTCATACCAACTTGTACCGCGTCCAACGCGCGCAAAAATGGTTTTCTTGAATTCCATTCTACATTTCGCACAACCAAAATCAAAAGCAGAAACGTGCTGATGAACGCGAATTTCACGCGCAGCGGCGCGCGCCACAACAACAGCAGCGCGGGCAAGTCAAAAAACGCGGCGAACGCGCCCGTTGCCGCAAGCGGATAAAACATCGAATGTGTCGCCACTTCCATCCAAACATATAAAACAAAACCGACAGCTAATAGCAACGCGGCGGTGATGATGGAAGCGTTGCGAAATGTGAATTGGAAATTGCGAATTTGTGTTTGTGAATTGACCATGAATTTTCTCGTCTGCAACGCGTTTCTGAATTCGAGACGTTAGTCGGCTCATTAGCCGAGTTAGCTACCCGCTAAAGCGTAGGGTCCAAAATTGTGTGTTGGTGCATTAGAGATTCCTCACTGCGTTCGGAATGACAACCTACTACTTGCTACCTGCTACTGCCTACCGTCCACCATCTCCGCCAACTCCCCCAAACTTCTCACTTCCACATCAGGAATCGCGCTCACATTCGGCGTCGCCCCCGCGCCCATTTTATCCCAACGGCGATTTACCCAAACCGTGTTCAAACCAATTTCTTTTGCCGGCGCGATATCGTGGAATAAACTTTGCGCGACATGCAGCCATCTGTTTTTTGGAACGCCAACGCGTCTTTCCGCGATGCGAAAATTGTTGAGCGATGGTTTGTACGAGCGGCACTGTTCGGCGGTGATTACGTCGTCGAATGTTTTGACTTCGCCAAAACGAACTTGCAACTTTTTCGCGGAATGAGCAAACAAATCATCGTCCACGTTCGAGAGGATGACAAGTTTGTATTTTTGCTTGAGCGCAAACAACGCGTCCACCGTGTCAGGAAACGGCTGCCAGTCGGCGACGGATTGCCCGAACGCGCTAATTTCATCTGGCGTTGGCGCAAAGTCCAACCGCTTGCCCATCGCGCGCAAAACATTTTCCAACACCGCGCGATATTTTTTGTATTCGCGTTCCTCCGCCGCTTCCAGTTCGCCAAACAATTCCAGCGCGTCGTCCTGCGAAATTTTGACGTGATGCGTCACAAACACCGGTTTCAACGCATTCAAAATCCCGCTTTCCCAATCAATCAGCGTCCCATAACAATCAAACGTCAGCACACGAAAATTGTTCCAGTTGAGCATGATAAACACCGCCGATGGCAGATAGTTGATAGCATATAGTTGATTGGCGATTTGCCAACTGCTATCCGCTATTTGCTATCCGCCACCGCCACTCCTCCTCCAATATCGCATACACCAGCGTATCCCAATAGCGTCCTTTGAAAAATTCCTCTTCGCGCAAACGCCCCTCTTGCCGCATCCCCAATTTTTCCAACAGTCGAATCGAATTGTGATTGTTCGCGTTCACGCGCGCCATGACGCGATGCAAATGCAGTTCCTCAAACGCGAATTTCAACATTGCTGTCGCCGCTTCCGTCGCGTAGCCATTGTGCCATTCACGCGGGTCAAGCTCATAGCCCAATTCCGCATGATACGCTTTTACCTCGCGTTTGCGAATCCCGATATTGCCAATTACTTTGTTGCTGTTCGGCAAAACGATGGCGAGTTGATATTTGAGGCGCGGCGCTTCTTGTTGTTGCTCAATAAACCGCTGCACAAAACTTTTCACATCTTGTTCGCGGCGATGTTCCCATTCATAAAATTCCAAATAGCGCGGGTCATTCTGATATGCATACACCGCGCGCCAATCCTCCGCGACAAATTCGCGCAAGAGCAACCGTTCCGTTTTGATTAGCATGTTCGTTGTTAGCAGATGGCAAATAGCAGATAGCGGATGGCAAATAGCCAATCACCCACTCACCCAATCACCTCTCTATTCAATCACCCGAAATCTCACCACATCACTCTCCACACGCGTTCCGTCCGCCATCGTTCCAATCGCCTGCGCGGTGTGCGTACCCGCAGACAATTTCCACAACGCGCGATACGGCACGCTCGAAAAATTTCCAATCGCGTTGCCATCAATCAACAACGTCACCCTTGACAAACGCACGGCTTGATTCAAACGCGCGCTCACTTCAATCTTTTGCAACTCGGCAGGAATTTGCGGACTCATTTCAAAAATCGAATTGTTTGCAGGCGATACAATCTCCAACGACTGATGACTGATTACTGATGGCTGATTACTCTCGTCCCCTATCCCCCGTCCCCCATCCCCCGTCCCCCGCCCCATACAATCCATCTCCGGCGCCAGCGTCAAACTCTTTTTCTTTGCCCAGTCCAACGCATCTGGTGGATACACGCGAAAGACGCGCGAAATTTTTGGTCCGCGGCAGCCATCCGTCCACAACAAATTGGTCGCCGCGTCCAATTCAAATTTCTGATACGCGTCATCCGTTCGTTTCGGTTCCGTTCCCTTGATAAAAACTTCGCGGCGCACGCGCGCACAATCCGCTGTTGGCAGCAAGCCCGACGCGTCGCAAATTTCCATTTCCACAATTCCATCGGGACGCGCAAATTTTTTTTCGGGAATTCCGCGCAACGCCTCTTCCATGAAATCGTGCCAAATCGGACCCGCGCCCGTGATACCGCTCACACGATACATTGGCGCATTGTTCGCGTTCCCCGCCCAAACGCCGACGGCTAAATCGGGCGTGTAGCCAATCGTCCAGTTATCACGAAAATCCGTCGTCGTTCCCGTTTTCGCCGCCGCCGGACGCGACAAATTCAAAACACTGTCTTCGCCGAATGCGGGAATCCGCGCAATGTCGTCGGAGAGAATAGAAGTGATGAGATAGGCGATTTGGGGGCTGATGGCTGATGGCTGATGGCTGATAGCCGCGTCTCCTTGCCATCTGCTATCTGCTATCTGCAATCCGCTAACGAACAAAATCGCGCGCGGCTCGACCCGCCTCCCCTCATTTGCAAACGCCGCGTACGCTGCCGTGAGTTCGACGAGTTTCACTTCACCCCCCCCCAGCGTGAGCGCGAGCCCGAAACGGTCAGGGTCGTCAAAGGTTGTGATGCCCAACGCTTTCGCGGTCGCAATCAGCGCGTCGAGTCCAACATGGTCAAGCACTTTCACCGCGAGCATATTCGATGACGTTGCCAACGCGGTGCGTAACGCAAGCGGTCCGTGCCATTGCCGATCAAAATTTTGGGGCGCGTACGGTTCGTTCTCTTTGGTTTGAAATGTTGTGGGAACATCGGTCAAAACTGTCGCGGGCGTGTAATCTTGCGCGAACGCCGTCGCGTACGTTAGCGGTTTAATCGAAGAACCCGGTTGGCGTAATGACAATGCCACATTCACCGCGCCGTCAATGCTTTCATCAAAATAATCCGCGCTGCCGACCATCGCGATAATTTCACCCGTCGCGGGTTCGATGGCAACGAGCGCGGCGTCGTTCAAATTGTAGTCGGGCGCATTCTCGTTGCGCGTGCGATTTTTCAAATCGGCAATGTGACGCGAAACAATTTCCTCTGCGCGTTCCTGCAAATTCAAGTCGAGCGTCGTCGTCACCGTCAAGCCGCCCGCGTTCACCGCCTCTTCGCCATACCGCTGTTCCAACAAATTTCGCACATATGCGACAAAATGCGGCGCGCGAATAATTTCACGTTTGTCCGTCGCTTTGAAATGCAAGTCCTCGTTCGCCGCAAGGTCTGCATCGTTCGCCGTGATGAAATTATTTTTCGCCATCAAGTCCAACACAATTCTTTGACGCGCGCGCGCCGCGTCGGGATTCACATACGGGTCATACGCGTATGGCGATTGAATCATTCCCGCCAGCAGCGCGCTTTCCGCCAAATCCAAATCGCGCGCCGGTTTTCCAAAATACGCGCGTGAAGCCGCTTCCGCGCCATACGCCAAATTTCCGAAATACACTTCGTTCAAATACATTTCCAAAATTTGCTCTTTGGAATATGTTTGCGTGAGTCGCAGCGCCAACACCATCTCGCGCAATTTTCGCGCCATCGTGCGCGATTCTTGTTCTTGGCGCGACAACAATACGAGCCGCGCGAGCTGCTGCGTTATCGTGCTTCCGCCCGAAACGATTTGCCCTTGTTGCGCGTATTGCATCACCGCGCGCGCGACGCCAACCGCGTCCACGCCGGGATGTTTATAATAATTTGCGTCCTCGACGGCGACCACCGCATTTTTGAAATGCGCGGGCATTTCGTTCAACGCAACGCGCGTGCGTCGCCCCGCGCGCGGGTCGAGAATTTCGTACAACAGTTTGCCATTGCGGTCGAGAATTTTTGTCGTGTCGGGAGAGGTGCGCGTGAGAAGCGCGTCGGACGCAGGCAAATCGCCAAACAAAAAAATCGCCAGTGCGAGGATGCCGATTCCCAACAGTGCGACGGGAATCAATAGCCAACGCTGCGGCTTTCTCCCCTCTCTCGTTTTTGGGAGAGGGGCTGGGGGTGAGGGGTTTGGGGGATTTGCCATGTACGCACAAAAGGAGCGCGGCGTTCCTTTGCCAAACTACTTTTCGCAGAACGCAACAAACTCCTCCAATTTCAGGACGCCCGATACTTGAAAATAGTTCCGCAAACGCAAAGTTTGATTCCTATGGTTTTGAAATCCGTTGAAACCGATATTCTGGACAGCAGACTACACATCAACCCCATCCATATCATTCATATCGAATTCATATTTACAGGTACAATATATATTGTAAGCCATAATTGTTGAACATACGTTGGCGAGGCAATCAATGTCACAAACGATTAACGTTACAAACATGGTCAAAACGAAAAACAAAATCCCCACCCTCGCGCCGCCCAGCTTGCTCGGCTGGCTTGGTGAATTTCGCCGCGACCCGCTTGGCGTAATGACGCGCACGCGTGAATTCGGCGACGTAGTGCGCTTGCCGATGGGTCCGCAATCTTTTTATGTTGTGAATGAACCCGCGTCCATTCAACGCATCCTGCAAGACAATCACCGCAATTACAGCAAAGCAACGCGCGCGCTGAAAATGATTAAACAGGTTTCGGGCGAAAATATCTTTACGGGTGAAGGCGAGTTTTGGCTCAAGCGCCGTCGTTTGATGCAGCCGATGTTTCACCGCCAACAAATCGTCATGTTCGGCACTGTCATGCAGCAGGCGGCGCAAGAATTGTTGAATGAATGGGACGCGAGCGCAAATTCTATCGTGAACGTGGATGCGGAAATGATGCGCGTCACGTTGAAAATTGTCGGGCGCGCGTTGTTTAGCGTAGATTTCAACGCCGAGATTGAAACGTTGGGCGAAAATTTTTCCATCGGCAATGAAGATTTGACTTTTCGCATACGACATCCGTTTTATCCGCCGCGTTTTGTGCCAACCCCGCGCAATCGGCGCGCGCAAGCCGCGCGTCAAATCAACAGCGATATTATTTTGCGAATCATCCTTGAGCGTCAAGCAAGCGGCGCGCCGCAGCGCGATTTGTTAGCACTGTTGATGGCAATGCGCGATGAGGAAACGGGCGAGGGTTTGACCGAACAAGAATTGTACCGCGAAACGTTGGTGATGTTGTTCGCCGGGCATGAAACGACATCGAACGCGCTGACGTGGGCGTGCTATTTTATTTCGCAGCATCCTGACGTGGAAAGAAAACTGCGCGCGGAACTCGACTCTGTTTTGCAAGGACGCGCGCCGTCGTTGGAAGATATTCCGCAGTTGACGTACACGCGCCGCGTGTTGGATTAAACGATGCGGCTCGCGCCGCCCGCGTGGATTTTGGGACGCATCGCGGTAAAAGCGGATACGTTGGGCGAATATACTTTGCCCGCGCGCGCGACGATTTTGATTTCGCCGTACACGATGCATCGGCATCCGCGCTATTGGCACGACCCCGAGATGTTTGACCCCGACCGTTTTTCTTCCGAACAGCCGCCGCGTTTTGTGTACATGCCGTTCGGCGGAGGACCGCGTTTGTGCATCGGACAGCCGTTCGCGCTAGCCGAAGCAACGTTGCTGCTCGCGACGATTATTCAGCGTTATCATTTGCAGCTCGCGCCGAATACGCGCGTCGAAATGGAACCGCAAATTACACTACGCGTAAAAAATGGTTTGCCGATGGAGTTGACGCGGCGGTGAGTAACAAAGCTCATGGGTGACAATTCATTGTTTTGGTATGAAAGACTGTATACAGCGGGCAGTTTCAAATAAAAAAACCTTCGAGGATTTTGAATCCTCGAAGGTTTTTAGTTGACGACCCCGCGCATTGTCGCTTGATAATTCGGAAACACATCCACCACATTCGGATTGTTCAAGCGTTTCACCAGCACTTCACTCAACACATCGCGATAATCTGTCGTCACCGCCACGTCCATCCCTTGAAATAAATTTTCGTGCTGTAACCCGCGCCATTCGCCATGTACGCGTCCGCCGCGCACATTCCCACCAAGCAGCCACATCACACTGCCGTGTCCGTGGTCGGTGCCAAGTCCGCCGTTCTCTTGCACGCGTCGCCCGAACTCACTCATCACCACAATACTTAACTGCTGAGAATAATCCGCAACATCGTGATAAAACGCGGCGAGTGAATCACCCACGTCGCGCAGCAGTTGCGCCATGCCGCCTTCACCCCCCCCTTGCGCGATGTGCGTGTCCCATCCGCCCACATCCACGCACGCGATTTCTAAACCGACTTGCGCTTTCAACAACGCGGCAATTTGTTTCAGCCCCAGCCCCAATTCACTTTCGGGATACGTCGCGCCCGCGCGCGGAATATATCCTGTCGCGCTCAATTTTTCCAAAATCGCCAGCATGTTCATCGTCTCGCCGCCGATCTCACCCATTGCCGCGTCACTCGCGTACAAGTTTCCCAACGCGTTTTGCATCGCTTGCACGGATGCGGCATCTCCGCGCAAATGAAAGTCCGCAATCGAACGCAGCGCGGACGCGGGAATCGTTCCCTGCAACATGCGCGGCACACGTTCGCCGATTCCCACCGCGCGCAGCGGCGAATGATTGTTGGTGTCGAGTGAAGCGAGATGGCGTCCGAGCCATCCCGTTCCGGGTCCGCTCGCCGCTTCACAGCCGCGTTCCATCAACTCCATCGCTTGAAAATGCGAACGCGATTCATCGGGCGCGCCGCACGCGTGCACGAACGCGAGTTGTTTCGCCTGCCACGCAGGCAACAGTTTTTCTAACGCGGGATGCAATCCAAAAAAACCATCCAAATCCATTGCGCGCAGCGGCGAATTCATTCGCCCATCGTCGGGCCGCGCAATCGCAATCGTCGGACGCTGACGATAGTATTCGTCTTCGCCGAACGGGACGACGATATTCAACGCATCCGCCGCGCCGCGCAGAAACAAACACACCAACACATCGCCGCGTGCAGCCGCATTTTTTGGCGTGAACGCCAAGCGCGGCATCCACGACGGAAACACACTGAACGTCAAGCCCGCGAGGGCGGATTGGAGAAATGTTCGACGAGTAAGAGCCATTTTCGATTTTCTAATTTCGATTTTCGATTTGGAGTTTCATGCCAACTCAATTTCACGCGGCAATCGAAAATCACAAATCGAAAATCGAAAATTCATCTCCACTGATACTGCGGTGACGCGATTATCAACGCAAGCGCGGTCTGCGTATTTTTTTCGGGCGGGACGCCGCGCAAATTTTTCACCGCCGCGCCCAAATTTATCTTGGGTAACTCGTAACCGAGCAAGCGCGCGGAAAAATGTTTCAACGCGTCGCGTAACGAACCATCGCCCGCGCTGTTTTGCAACTGTTCCCAATTTACGCGCGTTCCCTGGATTTCATCGTTCGCCAATGCCAACGCAAACTGCCAGCGCGGCAGCAAATTGTTTTGCCACGCGCTCGCTCTGTCGGGAAAACCGTCGGGCATCGCCCACTGAAACAACGGCTGCCCCATTTTTACCAAGTACTGTAGGAGTTCCGCGTCAACGCGCGTTTCAACGTTCAACTGCCGCAGCGCGCCCGCGACAAATTGAAGCGGACGTTTGTATTTCGGCGGCGCGTTCCGAAATTCGTCGGAAAATAAAATCGCGCGCAGAGTGGTTTTGATGTCGCCGCGCGAATCGGAAAACGCGCGCGCCGTTTTTTCCACCAGCGACGCGGGCGGTTCGTCCGCCACAAAACGCCGCGCCATTTTGCGCGCGATAAATTTTGGCAAGGCGGGATGCGCCGAGATGGCGTCAAAGACGCGCTGCCCATCGCTTTCGCCGCCGTGCGCGGGAATTTTTACGCCCAACACAATTTTTTCATTTTCGTCGTGATGGTCACTCGAAAATTCAAAACGTCCGCGCGTCCATCCTTGATTCACTGTCCAGCCCGTTAAACAGCGCGCCGTCTCGCGCACATCGCGCTGTGTGTAGCCCGCGTCCACGCCGAGCGAATGGAGTTCCAATAATTCGCGCGCGTAATTTTCATTCGGCGAGTGTGCAAAATTTTCGTGATTGTCGAGATAGTGCAGCATCGCGGGCGAGTGCATGGATGCCCACAACAAATCGAAAAAATTTCCGAACGCGTGTTGACGAATCACCGCGCGATCATCCACCGTTTTCAGCCACGCGCAATCGAGTTTATCTTGCTCGATGTTGAAATGGTCGCCCCAAAATTCCACCACCGTTTCGTACAACTGCCGCCGCGAGTACATTGCGCGCAGCAGCGCCGCTTGCTGTAATTCTTGCTTTGCCGCATCCTGCCGCACATTCAAAATCAAATCGGGGTCCATCCACAACGTATCGAGTCCGCGCGTCCGCAGTTCGCAATCCAAATCATTAATCGTTTCGGGCGCGAGTTGTTCTTCGAGCCACGCGTCGCGTCCGATTTCATTTGCGCGGGCGAGTTCATCCCAACGCGGCGCAAACGTGATACGATTCAGCGCGCGCCACAATTCATCGGTTACGATTGGTGCATCGCGGAACGGGACCGCATCCCCGCGCGTTTGCTTGATGATTTCGCGCGCGGGCGCACACGCGCTCAAGGCAAGCGACGCGGTGGCGATTCCGCTCAAGGTGAGAAATTGACGACGGTTCATGGCTGATGGCAGATGGCTGATGGCAGATGGCTAATGGCTGATGGCAGATGGTATAGGGTTGGCTATCTGCAATCGGTTATCGGCGATCGGCTGTTTTGGAGTCCAACGCATCAACGCCAACACCGCCGCGCCGAACGAGGCAATCACGACGAACGGAAACAGAACGAACCAGCCGATGATTGGAAACATGACCGCGAATTCCAACGCAATCGCGCCGCGCAACAAGCCGCCGGGCGTGGTGGCTTGAATGCCTTGCCCGCGCAAACGTTCGCCCATCAACGCCGCGATGCCTGCCGCACCAAAACTTGCAAGTGTGAGCAAGAGGAAAACGCTCACATACCCCATGAATTGCAAAGGACCTGCGGCAGAAATGAGTAAGAACGTGGGGATTCCTAAGAGCAGCAGCAAGAACGCGCCGACGAAAAATGATTTCCAGGGTGTTATTGAAACGCGTTCGCGCGCGCGTTCGACGACGCCCGGCATTAGCAATGACCACGCGAGCAGCAAGCCGGGAAACACAATTCCCACTGCCGCGAGAATAGCAAACACAGTTGTAACATCACCGATTCCGATTCCCATGTGAAACTCCTTTCGATTTGAGAGACTGGAGATTGGAGATTAGAGATTTTGAATTTTGAATTTTGAATTTTGAATTTTGAATTACGTATCTTTGCGCCAGACGAGCGCGATGATGACGGCGCCATAGCCGACGAGAATCGCGACGAGCGGCACGAGAACCCATCCGACAAAAGGCGCGAGGGAGGCGAGTTCGAGCGCGACAACGCCATTTACAATCTGACGCGTCGTCGTTGCATTGGGCGAGAGACGTTCGCCAACCCAGCGCGCGATAGCGGCAATTCCAAACGCGATAAACGCGCACAACACGAGCAAAATGATTGCGGCAATCAATCGCAGCAAGCCCGCGAATCCTTCATCGCTCGCCCCCTCTTGCGCGATGCTCAACAGCGCGATGCTGATGATGGAAAAAAACAAGAGGTTGATGAACCCGATGCCAGCCGCGCGGAAAGGCATTCGTTCTGCCGTGTTGCGCGCGCGGCGAATCACGCGCGTAAACATCACATCCAAAACGAGCGCGAGCGCGGCGATGCCGATGCCGCAAAGTACGAGTACGGTGACGATGACCAATAGTTCGCCCACGTTCATTGCGAGGTCTCCTGTTTTTGTTCGAGCGAATGCAAAAGCAAACGATTTGCGACGAACCAAACGATGACGCCAATTCCCAATACTGCTGCCCAAATCCACAGCGCCACGCTCGGCAATGTGAGCGATTCACTCCACGCGAACAAGTTCGCCGAAAAACCAAAATCGAAGGTCGGCACAATTTGGAATGGCAAACCATTCGCCGCGCGCAAAACGATGGGTAATGCCCACATCAGAATCAGGACGGCGAGAATCGCTTGCGCGCCCAACAACACCGCCGCCCAACGCGTGCGCTGCAACGGCGCGGGCCGTTGAGCGATGCGCGTGACGACGACGCGCGAAACATCGCGCGGAATTGGTTCGTTGCGCCACGCGTCAAAGGTCGAAAGCAGCGCGCGCAATTCAGTCAATTCCCGTTGGCACATTTCGCACGCGGCGAGATGTGCGTCCAGCTCTGCGCGCGTTTTTTCATCCAACGCGTCGTCGAGATACAAATTCAGCGTGTCGTTATCGAGATGATTCATTCGGATTCTTGAAAAAGTGCTTTCAACTTTTGCCGCGCGCGAAAGAGATGGCTTTTCACGTCGCTGACCGGCAAATTGAGCGCGGCGGAAATTTCTTCGTACGACAGTTCTTGAAAGTGACGCAATTCAACCACGGCGCGCCACGCGGGCGGCAGTTGCAATAATGCTTGGCGCACACGCGCTTGTTGTTCCGACGCTAACGCGCGCGTTTCGGGATTGGCGTTCGCGTCCGGCGCGTTCAGTTCAATATCCAATGCTTGGGTAGGGCGTTTGCGCTGCGCGAAATTGAGCGCGAGGTTCGTGACAATCGTGTGCAGCCACGGCGCAAACGGGCGCGCGCGGTCGAACGAGGCGAGCGCGTCGTACGCGCGCACGAACGCGTCTTGCGTCACATCGAGCGCGTCCTGCGAGTCGCCGACGATGCGGCGCGCGGTGTTGTACGCCGAGGTTTGGTGGCGGCGCACCAATTCACCGTACGCGTCGCGGTTGCCTTGCAGCGCGAGCGCGACGAGCTGCGCGTCGGATTGTTTTGAGAGGGCGTCTATCACACGATTGATTGCGCGAATTGTCCAAGCTGGTGACGGGCGCAAGGCGGCTGCTTTGTGCATCATTACTCAATATACACAATGCCAGAGGAAAAAGTTGCAATGAGAAAGTCCTTGAAACCCGTCACGTCCAACAACGTAGAATGAAGCAGAAAGGAAAACAAAGATGGCTGTCGGAACAAAAACAACTCCCCTTCTTTTTGAGCCGTTTGTATGGCTGTGGCAACTCGTCACATTTGTTTTAGGATTGACTGGTCGCTTGCTCGCAGTGATTTTGGGTTTGGCGCTGTTGATTGTTGGTTTGCTGTTCACGTTGACCATAATCGGCGCGATTGTGGGCATACCAATTTTGATTGTGGGATTCGCGTTGATTGTGCGCGGCTTGTTTTAGTGGACAACCACGAGGGATTGCCCTCACAGTCAGCGCGGAAAAAATTGCGGGACGATGTTGCGAGGCATCGTCCCGTATCTTTTATTCTCCCATCTGCAATTCCATCTGCCACGTTCCCTCGATTTCGACCAAATTGTGAACACCAACGCCGAGCAAACGCACCGCGCGGCGCGTATCCCAATGTTGTTGCAATAATTCGCGCGCGTGTTTGCGAATGATGGTTTCGTCCGCCATCGGCGCGCGCAGCGTGACTTGGCGCGTCATCGTCGTGAAATCTTCATAACGCAATTTCAAAATGATGGTGCGCGCTTTTAATTCCTCTGCCACCAATTCGCGCGCGACGCCTGCGCACATTTCATCCAGATATTTTTCCAACACATCGCGCGTCCGCACATCGCGGTCAAACGTATTTTCCTGACTGATACTTTTCGTCGCGCGGTCCGTGATGATGGGCGAATCGTCCATGCCACGCGCCGCGTCCGCCAAGTACGCGCCGTTCTTGCCAAATTCCGCGCGCAGTTCCTCTATCGGCACGCGCGCCAAATCGCCAATCGTTTCCACGTTCCACTTTGCTTTGAGCTTCGCGCGCGTGACATGTCCCGCGCCGGGAATTTTGCCGACGGGCAGCGGCGCGAGAAATTTTTCCTCGTCGCCGTTTGGAATCACGATAAATCCGCGCGGCTTGACGGTGTTGCACGCGATTTTGGAAACGAGTTTGTTGGACGCGACTGCAATGGTACAAGAGAGTTGCAATTCCTCGTGAATGCGGCGCTGAATTTCGCGCGCGGCGGCAACGCCATCGCGTTCCGCTTCAATTTCCAAGTACGCTTCGTCAATCGAAACCTGTTCGACGCGCGGCGACATTTCGCGCAGCAAATTCATCACACGCGCGGAATGTTCAGAATAAATTTTATGACGCGCGGGAACGATGATGGCTTGCGGACACAAGCGTTTCGCCTCGCGCAAACCCATCGCGCTGTGGACGCCGAATTTACGCGCCTCGTACGACGCAGTAGCGACAACGCCGCGCGTGTTCACATCCCCCATCGCGACGATGAGCGGTTTGCCGCGCAGCGCGGGATTGAGCAGCATTTCGACGGTGGCATAAAACGCGTCGAGATCGAGGTGGAGGATTTGGCGCACCATGCGTAATCACAAACAAAACAGAGCGACTGGAGCCGCTCTGTTCAATTCATCGCCCATGCCAGCGCACAATCTTGAACGCGAGTTCATTCGCTTGCTGCCGCGTGTCGTAATCGTTCGGATTGATTTCGGGGTTCTTGCGCATTAGCGCGTACATCAATTCGTCGTGCGCGAGTTGGCGTTTTTCATCATGCCAACCTTTACCTGTCGCTTCGCAACGCTCAACAGCTGCCACATACACACGCGCCGCTTCGATGATTTCATCATTCAAATCCCACATGTGCATCTTGCTCCAATAATGGCTCTATCGTCACACGCACGGGAACATAATACGTGAGCGCCGATTGTTCCTCTTGTTCATAAAACGGCGGCAGATTTTCCAACTTGGGCGGAACGGTATCGCGGCGCAAAAACATCACGTACGAGCGCGGTTCAGGTTGTGACTGTTGTAAAAAATCGGTTTGGGTGAAATAGCGCGCGAGCCAACGAACGAGAACGCGATGCGGCGAAGGTGACACAATTTTTTCTTGCACCATTTGTTCAATCAACGCATTGTGCGCCCGCGTGCGTTCTTCGCCTTGTTGTTCCGGCGCTCCATTGTCTACCACGTCAAGATATTTGCGACACAATTCTAAAAGCCGCGCGCTTGGCGCTGTGACTTGCGCTTGGTCTTGCATCGCGTCTGCAATTCGCGTTGGTGTGTTAATCATCTGCTACCCACTTTCTCAATCGTGCATCATTCCCGCGAAATTGTATCTCAAATGGATGATAAATCAATCTGCAGTGGGGACCGCATACAAAATCGCGCGCCCGCGTTTCCCCACAATTTCTAAAATCTTAATTTGGCGCATCACCGCGCATGACAAATTTTACGTCGTTGAAATCGTTCGTCGGCGCGTAATAGACGCGTACCTGTCCTGTTTTCAAATTCTCTGCGCGCTGTGCCACATACGCGCTCTCCTCCAGCGTGATTTCAAATTCGGGGGAATTAGGACAGTACGCGTCTGCAAAAATTTGTTTTTGTAATGCGGCTTGCGTGTTGAATGCAATCATCTGGCTCGTCTCGCCCTGCTGCAATAACGCATCGCGCAATGTGGGATTTGTGTCTTGCGCGTTCAGCGCGTCCAAAAGCGGCGTTGGGTCTTGAAAACCTTTTTCCCCATTGTTCGGATGCAGCGGCAGTCCCACGCCATCCACGGGACGCATCCCCAAATGCAAATGGTCGCCTTGCACGTTGCCCGTTCCGCCCATGCGACCGAGCTTGTCGCCGCGTCGTACGCTTTGATTCCGCGAAACGTTATCCTCGACCATGTGACAGTAATACCATGTCCGCCCATTCGCGCGATTATAGACGACCACAAAGATGCCGTACGCGTTCACTTTCGGATCGCCGGGCACGTCAACATCTCTGACGACGATGCCCTCTTCCACCGCGTAAATATCGCGGTCGCCATCCGACGGCACGAGGTCAATGCCCTCATGTCCCGCGAGATGAAATTGACGATAGTATTCCGGGCGTTCACCAAAGTTCTGGGTGACGCGATTGCTGCCTTTGAAAGGCGTATTGCGCGCGGGCGCGCCGCCGCGAATGACAAATTTGACGTCGTTCACATTCGTCGTTGGCGCGTAATAGACGCGCACTTCGCCCGTGAGCAAATGCTCCGCGCGCTGTGCCACGTACGCGCGCTCATCGAACGTGAGTTGAAATTCGGCAGAGTTCGGCACGAGCCCATCCGCGAACATCCGTTTTTGCAGCGCTGCGTCGGTGTTGAATTGGAGAATTTGGTGCGCGTCGCCGGCGCTGAGCAGAATGTCGCGCAGTGAAGCGACGCGAGCGGCGGTTGTTTCGCTTGACGCCTCTTGCACGCTCAACACCATTGGCTCTATTTTTTTGGCGCGTGTTTTTTTCGATGAGGATTTTGTCGCTCTGACGCGCGGAGTTTTCGACGGCGTTTTTCGCGTTCGCTCCTTCATTTATGCTTGGTCCCCGATTTCTTTTTTGGTTCCTCAACGATCAACAGGCGTAGTTTCGGTTTTTTCGCGCGCGATTTTTTGGTGCCGGATTTTTTCGCCGCAGATTTCTTTGACTTGGATTTTTTGACCTTGGTTTTTTTCTTGTGCGTTTTGGGTTTGTGCTTTTCTTGAACAATCAAGATGCCGAGCGCGCGCGGTCCCGGTGAGGTGAGCCACGCAAGCACACTATCGCGCAAAATGTCATGCGCCTCGTTCAACTCGCCCGCTTCAACGCGTCGCGTTGCTTCTTCGCACCACCAGCGCGCGGTGGTGTGCGCCTGCGCGTTCGGCAAACTGTCGGAATTCTGCGGCGCGGACGCGTAAAACCACGGCGTCACCGTTTCACTCAAAATTTTGCGCGCGGCGTCCCCATGCTTGGCTTCCAGCTGGCGTATCGCTTCCTCTACAAACCAACGCGTTTTGGCGAGCGGCAAAATTTCTGTGGGCGGTTTCGGGACGATTGGCGGATGCGCAGCGGCTGCCCACCGTGCGCGATAATCATTCTGAAATGCGGCGCGCAAATCGTTCTGCAAATTCTTTTTATCCGAAATGCTCCAGCCGGGCGGATCGTCCCGTTTGTGCTGCCAGCGAAAAAGACACAGCGCCTGAATTGGTTGATTCGCGGCAACAGCATTCCACGCGTTGATCTCTGCGTATGCTTTTTGGATCCAACTCACATCGCGATTTTCCCACGGCAGGTGCTGCGCCTCGGTGATCAAGACCGGCAGTTTACGCAGTGCAACAGGTACCACATCCAAAAAATCGCGGTAGGCGCGAAATTGCCAATGCCATGCTTGAAAGGGCGCGCCCGCGCGTTCTTCGCTTTCAACGAGCGCTGCATCCATCGGCGCATCGTGATTCGAATAGGTGTGCAGCGCGAGCGCGTCGGGCGGCGCATTGCGTTTCACACATTCCTTTAACAGATCGCGAAAATAGTGTACCCAATCGCCCGCGGGATTGCCGTCATACGCAGTTTGATTGTTCCACGGACCCGGCGGCGACGGGATCACCCAATCGTCCGCATGACCCGCAACATTTTTGATTTGCGCGCGGCATTTGGAAAAACATTCGGCGTAGAGTTGCGGAGTGAGCGGCTCCCCGCCCTGCCCATTATCGTTGCCCGGACGTTCCGCCGCTAAATTTGTTTCGTTGCCAATGATCCAAATATGCGCGCCGCGCGAACTGGCAACGTATTGCGCGCACGCATTAGCAAACGCCTCGTACTGCGCGCGTGACGGAATGGTTCCCGCCGAGCCGTAACCGTTGTTCAAACGCACAATGACGCCGTGTCCTGCATCCGCCAACGCGGAAAAATCATCCGGCGCGTCGCTCGCCACGCGACTCACCACAATCCATCCGCGCTTGCCCGCGTCAGTGAAAAATTGTTCGCCGCCCTCATCGTGCAAACCGAAAATGTGATGGGGAAGTTGGTTGAGGTCCATTCTGGCTGCCTCCGTGAAAACGACTTTACAACAAATCGCGCGGTTTGTGTAGAGGTTTCTGTAAAACGCATCGGTCTTGTTCAGGACGATTGATACAAAATTGCGCGGCCGCGTTTTCCCGCGATTGCGAGGATGCCGCATTGGCGCATCACGTACGTCATGGCTTGCGCGCGCGCATAGGGTTTGTCGAGGACGCGCGCCAATTCGCGGTTAGTGAATTGCGCGGGGAGATGGTTTGGCAGAAACGCGCGGAGGTCAGCGCGCGACTCGATCAAACACGAGTCAATCACCTCAAGCAATTGATGATCGTGCCGGTCCCAATCGCGCGGGAAACGTGTGCGTTTGGCGGGTCTTTCATGCGCGGCGCGCACACGGCGAATTTCTTGTTCGCGAATTAGCAAAATGTCGAGCGCAAAATTGGGATGTGTGAGCAGAGTGGGGACGTGAACGAGTTCGTCAAAAATATCGAGAAACGTTCCGCGTTTCGGCGAGCGCCGCCGCGAAATTTCTGTGACGCCATCGGCGGCGACGCGCACGAGCCATTTTTCCGCCGGAATCGGATGCACGAGCCGCAAGCGATGATGTTCGAGCAATTTGGGGAGTTTTTCTTTCAACGCGAAAAAATTGCGCGTCTGAATTTCGATTAACAAGTCGCCGCGCACAATGTCAATGTGATACCCTTCGAGCGGCACTTCGAGTTTGTCGCCCTTGCGCGCGTACCATTTTTTTAACGCGGCGTGGAGCGAGCGTTCCTGCAAAACGCCGATTGTTTTCTTGATTGGTTCGAGCGGCGTTAGAGAACGCCTGCTGCGCGTGGTCGCCTTTTTATCCTTCATCCTTTACACAACGTTCTCTACAATTCCATTAACGCTAACGGGATTTCCATTTCGCGCGCCGTCAGACCGCCGTGGTGACCATAGTATTTTTGCACAAATTTATTTTCTTGGTACCACCACACGCAATTGTTCGGATGCGGCAAGATGGTGAGATTGCCCAAGCGCGCAAGCAAGTCTGCACAAACGGGCAGTTTTCCGAAATAGCCCGCGCGGAGCAAATCGCTTGTTTTTACCACGTCCGCGTATCCCTCCAATTGCTTGGCAAGAAACGCATGCGCTTCATCCAAACGTTCGTCGCGCACGTACAAAAAAGGATCGCGCGGCGAACCCGCCGGAACCAAAACCTCACCGCGCCGATTTGTTTTGAGCATCGGCACAATTTTTTTCAGATCGCGCGCCGTGTTGAGATAACGCGTATTTTCAGGCGTGACGCCCATGTGTCCGTGATCCGCATACATGACCAGTAAGGCGCGCTTGCCCAGATTTTGTACGAACGGCAAAAACCATTTTTCCATCGCGTGCGCAAAGGTTTCGATTTGCGCGCGCGTTTCTATCGAAGCGGGTCCGTGATAATGACACATGGTGTCAATATCGCCATAATAGAAAAAGATGTACGTTGGCGCGGTCGCCGCGCGCGCGTGACGCGCGGCATCGAGCAATCCTTCGGGCAAAGGCAGAAACGGGCGCATCTCGGCGCCGCGCATCACAACGCTCGAATAGGTTGAAGGTGTGATCGGACGCCAGCCAAAGACGAAATTTTTTATCCCCTGTTTCTGCAAATCCGCATACAGCGTTTGATTGGGAAATAACGTTTTGGGATCAACGCCCGCGTCCTTGAGTTGATCGCGTTCCATTGTCCCTGCCCACGAAAACAACAACGGCGTGATCAACGCGTCCAAAGTTGGTTCATAGTACTGCCATTCGTAGACGCCGCTTTGTCCTACCGGCAGACCGGTGTGAATGCACGTCACATGCGCGGCGGTGGTCGAAGGAAACTGCGAGGTGATTTTCCCGACGCGCCCATTTTGGGTGAGCGTTTTCAGAAACGGATTTTCGTCCGCGTAGGTTTGAAACAATTCCCAGCCGAGCGAATCAATGAAAAACGAAAAGACAATATCATATTGTTTGGCGTATGCGCGCGGATGTCCTTTATCCGACAATACATCGGCGGCGAACGCGGGCTTGCCTTTGCCCGTCAACCAATATCGAATCGTCGCGGGCAAATCGGCAAAACAATGTCCGTTGTAACGTGGTGAAATAGACGAGGGATGCAAATTCATTTCACATCCAGCGCGCGGCGGAGTTCGCGCATTGCATCCTCAAGCGCTTGCGTACCCACGAACCCATGAATCATTCCTTCAAAGCAGCGCGATTCCACCGCCACGCCCGCCGCGCGCAATTTTTCCGCGTACGCCACAGCTTCATCGCGCAGAGGATCGTATTGCGCGATGACGACGAACGCGGGCGGCAGCTTGGACAAATCTTTCGCGCGCAGCGGCGACGCGTACGGGTTTTCGCCATCGCTCGGATGCGCCAAATATTGATTCCAAAACCACGTCATGTCCGCGCGCGTCAAACCGTAACCTTCCGCGTTGTCGTGATACGAACGCGTTTCAAGATTGTGGTCCAAAACGGGAACCCACAAGAGTTGAAAGGCGATGGGCGGCACGCCGCGATCACGTGCCATCAACGTCGTCGCCGCCGCGAGATTTCCGCCCGCGCTCTTGCCCGCAACCGCCAGACGCGAGGCGTCGCCGCCGATTTCCGCCGCGTGTTCACTCACCCAGCGCGTCGCCGTGTACGCATCCTCTGCCGCCGCCGGAAATTTGTCTTCGGGCGCGTGATGATAATTTACCGAAACCACGAGCGCCCGCACACCGTTCGCCCACTGCCGACACACCGCGTCGTCCGTTTCCAAGTTTCCAAGCACCCAGCCGCCGCCGTGAAAGAATACGATGATGGGTAGAATTTTGTTTTCGTTCGGATAATACAAGCGCAGAGGAATCGTGCCGTACGCGCCCGG
Organism: Chloroflexota bacterium; assembly: GCA_004295045.1. Taxonomy (GTDB): domain Bacteria; phylum Chloroflexota; class Anaerolineae; order UBA4142; family SHND01; genus SHND01. Next base: position 50,434 of record SHND01000068.1, read on the forward strand.
AATTTTGAGTTCTCGAATCAACGGGACGCGTTCGCGCGGCGCGGTCGCCGCGAGACGTAACGATTGCGCGCGCCCCTCTGCGACAGACAGCTCTTGGACATTGCGCGCGCCGAGGGCGGCGCGTTCATCTAAATTTTGTTGCGCGTCAGGATGGAGTGGCATAGTTTTTAGTTGTTAGTCGCTGGTCGAGAGTTGAGAATCATTGTGCATTGTGCATTGTGCATTCTGTATTGTGCATTGTGCATTCTGCATTCTGCATTCTGCTCCGTCATTCGTCTGTTTTGGGAATCAGTTTCAGCGACGCGGAATTCATGCAATAGCGCAAGCCGGTGGGCGCGGGTCCGTCCTCAAACACATGTCCGAGATGCGCATCACATTGCGCGCAGCGCGTTTCGACGCGAATCATGCCGTGCGAATCATCGCGTTCCTCATCAATCGCATTGTCGTTAATGGGAGTATAGAACGAGGGCCAACCGCTGCCCGATTCATATTTTGTGTCGGACGAAAAGAGAGGTGCGCCACAGCAAACGCAAACGTACGTCCCCGGCGTCTTGGTCTTGTTGTATTCTCCCGTCCAAGCGCGTTCGGTGCCATGTTCACGCGTGATGTGATATTGTTCGGGCGTCAATTGCTGACGCCATTCCGCATCGCTTTTGATAATTTTTTCGCTCATGTTCATTGTCCTTTCGTAAAATTCAATTTGCCATTTCCATTTGCAAACGTAATCGTCAACTCATTCCCGCGCTTTTCAAACAACTGCGCGTCTTGCAGCGCCGTGAGAAATGCCGCCTCCATTTCCATCTTGTCATTTTCCAGACATGCCATCGCGGTTACTGCCAGCGTTCCGATTTTCAGAATTTCCCCTTGCGCCTCATACGCGCCATTGTACGAATTGCAACCCGCGTTGCCGCTCACTTTATTGTCGCGCGCGAAATTTAAGGTTACGGTTGCTCCCGGCACAGGCGTTTTCGTCGCGCCATTTTCCGTGATGCTCACCAACTCCCACTTGGTATCGGCAAGCGCGAACGGATTCGGCGTTTGGGCAATGCACGCGACAAAAAGTAAGAGGAAAAATATCGCAACGCTTTTACGCCACATAATCAATTCACAAACGCGAACAATAATCCGTGCCACGCGAACCACACGACCATGCCCATCGCCGCCACCGCCAGCATCGAATAATACACCCGCTGCGGCACGATCCAATTTCCGCGCCGCCATGCCAGAACGATCGCGAGAGTGAATAGGATTGCACAGAGACTAAAGCTTGGCGGTATCAAATAGATCACCCACCACGCGCGCGGCGCGCCCAACGCCAGACCAATCGTATTCTCATTTTGCAGCGCGGCAACAATCAACAACACCAGTACGCTCAAGAAAAACGCGGCGGCGATCAGCGACGCGAACGCGATGAGCCACGGCGCAAGCCGCGCGAACAAATTTGGCTCGCTCGGGCGCTTTTGTGAATATCGCACCAGCCAAAACAAAGGTCCCAACACAAAAATCGTCAGCAGGAACGCGAGCAAGAAAATCGGCGCCAGAAAGAATTCGAGATTGGCTTGCAATATCGCAAGATTCATTTTGCCGATGCCCGCCGCGTGAATCCAATTCACAGGCGTGATGAATGTGACGCGGGTTGCGTCCTCTTTGATGCAGCTCGCGTTCGGCGCAGTTCCAGGATTTTGCACGAACGCAGCAATCATCTCGTTCGGGCAATTGCCGCTCGTCATCGCGCCATGTCCGTACGCGGGAAATTCATAAACATAGCTCGGCGTGATTGTTTCCGCCGCGGCTTGCCCAAACGGCGGCGGCGTAATCGGATCATAGTCGCCGGAGAGAACGAGCGTTGGCACCTGCGCGGTCACGGGTTCATCCGCGCGCGCGCCGAGCGGCGGCACATTCCATTTTTGGCACAATTGCAAAAACGCGGCGGTGTCGCGCGTCTGCGCTTGAGCAATGTGGGGATCAACGCCGTCGAGTTCCAAGTCGTTCACGGTAAAATCCGTGTCTTCGGAACACATGACGGAATAGTACATCCCACTCGCAAACGTGCGGTCAAACAAAAGAAGCGGATAAAAAGTTTCGATCAAGCCATAGCTGCCGCCGCGCGCGTCATAGATCATTTGCGGAAGCGCGGGCACAAGCTCTGTGTTGTAAATGAATTGAAACAACAAATCCATGAACGAATCGCCATCAATCACCGCATTGTACGTTTTTTTGGTTTTCGCATCGGTGAGATTTATGCGCACGGGCTTTTGGTTCAGCGCGTCCACTTGCGCGTAAAACACCTGCTTTAGATTCGGATAGGCGCGATTGCACTCTTCATCCGCCGCGCACGCGCTAAAGAGCTGCTCGAACGCGCGGTTCTGCGATTCGGCGACGGACGAATTTGGATTTTTTTGCGCGGGCACCACCGCGTCGAGAATCACGCTTCGGAATGTGTCGGGCGCTTCGCGCAAGCCATGCAGCGCGAGGAGCGTGCCGTACGAGACGCCATAAAAATCAAACTTGTCGTACCCCAACGCACGGCGCACAGCTTCAATATCGAGCGCGTTTTCAAAACTATTGTACGCGTCGAGATTGACGCCCTCTTGCACCAAACGCGCGCGACATGCCAGCGCCGCTTGTTCCGATAAATTCAGCGATTCTTGCGGAGAAATTTCCTCTGCGATGGTCGCAAGAGTATTTTGCAATTCTTCGGGGCACAGCAGCGCGGGTTGCGAGTAGAGTGTGCCGCGTTGATCGTACAACACCACATCGCGCTCTGCGCGAATGTCTTTGAGTGCGGGGAAATAACTTGGCTGAAAAAAAGAGGCAAAGGTGTCGAGCGTGCTGCCGCCGGGCCCGCCCTGCGCGACGACGAACGCATCGCGCGTCGGTGACGAACCTGTACTCGGCAAGATCGCGACGGCGAGTTTGAGTTGCTTCCCGTTCGGCTGCGCGTGAAATTCGGGAACGGTCACATAACCGCACTGAAATTCGTCGCTCGAAATTTTAAAAGTGGAACATGGCACACTTTCAAAATTTTCACCGCGCGCTTGAGCGGGCGGCGCAGAGAAAACGATTGTAAAAAAAACAAACAGGAATGAAATGGCAAGCAGTGGTGAAAAAAGTTTCAAGGTTGGTGTCCGGTCAGTCATCAGTTCAATTTATTCCATACAAGCGACAGCGCGACCGCAGAGAATAACAATAGCGCGGCGGCAGCGGTGAACCAAGCGGTCAACTCTGTCTTTTCCAATCTCAGCACAATATCGAGACCGAGATTGTTGTACACTTTTTCCAGCTCCGCCGCGTTCGCCGCGTACAAATATTCGCCGTCCGTTTCGTCCGCAATCGCGCGCAGAGTGTCCTCATCCAATTCCTGACGAAAACTTCTGCCGCCTCCAAAACCGCCGAATCCACCGGGAATTACACCGCCTTCGCGCGAACCGATACCAACGGTGTACACGCGCACACCGCGCTCAGATGCCATTTGCGCCGCTTTCAGTGGATCAATGCCGTTGCGATTTTGTCCATCGGTCAAAAGTATGACGATCGCGGGAATGTACGTGCCGGGCGGAACAGGCGCGAGGGTCGGCGCGGCTTGCGGCGCGGGAGTGGAGGAAATGGACGCGCCTAAATCTTGGTCTGATAACGCGATGGCGTCCAATGACGCGAGAATCCCTTCGCCAATTGCCGTGCCGCGCTGCAAAAACAAAGTGTTGATCGCCGCGTAGAGTTCGCGTTGATTCGTCGTCGGCATTTGCACAATCGCCGCGTTGCCTGCAAAGGCGACAATACCAATCTCCGCGCCCTCGCCGCGTTTTTCGATAAAGGAACGCGCCGCCGTGCGCGCCGCTTCAAAGCGATTGGGCTGCATGTCTTCCGCGCGCATACTCAAGGACGAATCAAGCGCGAGAATAATGACGCCCGCCTGCTTTGGCGTTCGCACCAACGCGACGGGACGCGCGAGCGCGACAAGCATGACGGCGAGCGCGAGGAAAAATAACGCGGGGGGAAGATAACGCCGCCACTTGGCGCGCGTATCAAGCGCGGGTTTGACCAGCGAGAGACTGGCGTAACGCAACGCGTACTTGTTTCGGCGCGTTTGTAACCAAACATACGCCACAATGAGCAGCGGCAGCAGCGCGAGCAACCAAAGCACAGGTGACCACAAGAACTGCATCGCAACCTCGTTTACGCGCGGAGCGTAAAAGAAAAACCCCAAGCCATTATACATGACTTGGGGTTGAGCAAAAGCTGCAAATTCGTTTATCACGCAACCAAGTTTTGAATATCACTGATGGCAGTTTTTTCGGCGTCGTTCACCACCGTGCCACCAATGCCCATAAAGCCGCCTTCTTTGGCAGCATTTGCGACGTTCTCTGCCACATCCACCATCAATTTCTTGTATGCCGCAACTTCCTCAGGCGAACCTTTTGCCGAAATAATTGCGAGCGACCCTTTCAATTCGTCCATCATTTTCTTTTTTGCTTCGTCCATATTTTGGGCGCCCTGCGTGCTCTCTTTGGTTTCCTGCTGCATCTTATTTTGCTGCTGCTTCATGTTCTCTTCGGAAAAGAGCGCGGTCAACACGGAATCAGGAGAAGAATCTTTTGCCGCTTTCATCGCCGTGTTCACGCCCGCCATCATTTCTTTGACCAATCCCACCGGACCGGAAAGGGACGAGCCCATGACATACATCGAAACGAGCATTGGCGCCGCCATTAATTTTTCTACTTCATCTTGCGTGTAATCCGCAATTTTACTCATACGTTACTCCTCTTTTTATTTGATAGTGAAATGTTTGACGAGTCCCGCGCGCTCGATGCGCTCCGCGAGCCACGCGCCAACTACAAGACTCGCCGTACCGATGACGATGCCAACGGGAATCATCACCAGCGTTTTTTCAATGGGCCACCACGGATAGCGCGTGAGATACCACGCCCACAAATATTCGGTCACATAAAACACCAATACAAAAACAGGTCCGAAAAGCAGCACCCATTTGTAGCCGCGTCCAAATTTTTTGAACGCCAGATCGAGCAGCAGCGCGCCCACCAAACCCATGATCGGCAGACTCGCCGCTTTTGGAAAACCGCCAATATTTTTGACGAAAAAGGCAACGAGCGCGGCGAGAGCGAATCCCAACAATACAGAAAATGTCGCTGCGCCCGCGCGATTCGTTACGCGCTGCGAGAGGATCAACACCCCGGGTCCAAAGAGTAACGCGAGCAGCGGATAAACCGAGCCATCAAACCGGAGGCGGTCGTAAATGACGAAACGATCCAGCGAAATCGCGCTGAGCATGAACGCGAGATAACTAAAGGCGAGCAGCAGCCCGAGCGAGGGAATATTGAAGCGTTCCCAAATCCAAAGCGGTTTGCCATCGGCGCGCGCCGGAACGGGAACTTCGCGCAAGATGAACAAGACCGCGCCGCCCAACGTTCCGAGCGCGCCGAGCAGTCCCAGAAAATGCGGCGGACTCCACAACACCACATCACCTTCGATATGTCCGATGTTGATGTGCCACCAATCATCATACGCGGCAGAAGCGAACATGAACGCCATGCCCACGATTGCGATCCAAATACCGAGGGGCGCTTGCAGCGGACCGATTTGCACGAATCCATTTTCGCGCGGGCGGCGCGAACCGGTTACCAAGACCGCGATTGCCATGCCCATCGCCAACGAAATGCCGCCGTACATCAAATCGTGCGGGGGAATAAAAAATGTGTCGCGCCCGAAAGAGGCATGCCACGCGCCGTCCCACAACAAACCGATAAAGGCGCACATGCCCGCCATGACAAAAGCCCAGCTCACGAGCGACAAGCCACCGACGCGTCGCCAAATGACGCTCTCGCCCCAATCCATGGCTCTTCCGCCCCAATTCATTGCCGCAGCGACCATCGCGAACCTCCTCTTGTATATTGTCTTCGGCGCGGCAAGTATAACTCAATTCTTTTATAAAGATAAATGGAAAATTATGAATGGTTCCGATGGGAACCGCGAGAGTTTATGCTCAAGACCACATTCACAAAGAAAAAAAGTCCGATCACAGCTATCGGAATCACGAGCAGCAGCGGCGCAGAAAGTTTCGCCCCGTTCACCCATTCAAGCGCCGAGAGTGCCAACGGGAGGACCAAGCAAGTACCAAGCAACAACATCAAACCCAACGCCCAACGCTTGTGCGTCCTCAGTCGCAGAGTAAAAAGATTACGAATAAACAATCCTTGTGCGAACGCAGCTTCCTGGCGCGCGCCTAGCGGATCGAATCCACTTTGCCCCTTTTCCAGACGTGGCACAGCAGGTCCCGGCATTGACCACGCATCGCGATTCGATTCATTATCTTCTTGCTTCCTCTTGTGTTTGGACATAGCAACCTCACTGTTCCAAAACAACCACGCCTCTGTTTCCATCTACTGTGACGCGCTGTCCGTCCCGCAAAATAAGAGTCGCATCAGCTACCGCCATCACCGCAGGAATGCCGTACTCGCGCGCCACAATGGCGCCGTGTGAGAGAATGCCGCCGACTTGGGTGATGATTCCGCCTGCAATCGCGAATAACGGCGTCCACACAGGGTTCGTCAACGGCGCGACCAAAATTTCGCCGCGCTGCAATTTTTCAAATTCTGCCGGTCCGCGTACCACGCGCACGATGCCGGTGACAACGCCCGGACTGCCCGCGATGCCGCGCAGTTGCCCACTTGCCGATTCATTGAGAGCGCGCGCTGTTTCAACACCAACGCCATCGCGCAAAATGGCGGGAGGATTTCGTTGCGCGTTCAGTTCGAATTCCGCGCGGCGTTCTGCGACAACGCTTTGCATCGGGCGCGGATTTTCGGCAAGCGCATCCATCTCGTCCAGCGTCAAAAAGAAAATGTCGTCTGCGTTGGCGAGCAAAGAACGCGTGCGCCAACGCGCGCCGAGCTCCAGCAGCGCGCGGCGAAACGGCGGAAATAAACGCGTGAGTTCAAAGTGCATCGTATCGCGTTCGCGTGTGTGCGTTTGTGTATTTTTCAAAACCCAATGAAACAACGGCGCCACCACGAGCCGTCCCGCTACATCGCGCTCGACGCGAACGTCCACCTGCTGCGCCAATTGTTCGCGTTCGCGCACGAGACGTTCCTGCTGCGCGAACGGACTCGCTTTTTCGTCCGCGTCAAAATAGCCGCGAATAAATTGCAGAACGGGCGCGGGGTCTTCGCCCCAGGTGGGATACAAAATGTCCATGCGAATTTCGCGGTGCCCATACTGTTCTAAAAACGCATCCAGTTCGGCAAGAAATATTCTGCCATCGCCATCGGCTTGCAATTTTTCGCGCACGCTCGGTTGTTCGCGCACGCGCGGTTGTTCGCGCAAGCGTTCGTCTTGCGCGGTCAGCAAGATTTCGCGCACCGTCGGACTCGCTTTCGCCTCTTGCGCCAATTTCCAAATTCTCTTGTTGGTCTCCATCGTCACGTTGCCTGTAACACCACTGATCAATTTCGCGCGCACCTGTTCGCTGTCATCGCCATAATATTTTTCTAAAAGTGTGCCGAGCATTTGATACGTGATGCCGATGAGCGCAATCATCAAGAAATCGTAATTCAATAATTTGCTGGCTTGTGTAAAGAGCAATTCGCGCACGCGGGACAACAGTTCGCTGTCGGATAACTTGTCCATTTTCAACGCGTTAAATTTTTCAATTTCGGCGCGATACGAAACGAGGAGCGGAGGCAGTTGTTTTGGAAAGCGCGTCATGAAATTCAAAAGGCGCGTGACCATTCCTAAAAACGCGGGGGACGTTTCCGTAGGCAACTTGCGTTCGTGCCTGCCGAACGGATTGACGATTTGCGTAACGAGCGCAGCTTGGACGGGCGGCGATAACGGCGCGAGCGCGGCTTGAATGTATTCGCGATGAAAATAGGGTTGATTGTAAAAAATGCCAATGGCGGGAATATCTCGTGGCGGCTTGAAACCCAGCGTTTCAAAGGTGAATGCGAGCATGGATTCAAACAACGGCGCGATGACGGAAAGAAACGCGGGCGACAACGGGTCGGGAAAAATTTCGATAAACATCGAACGGTTGTATTCGCCCGTAACGGACGACAGCTCGTCAGCTGTGCGGGCTGTGGTCTGTGGTCTGTCGTCTGTCGTCAATGTCGTTATCGGTCGCGCTTGGAGCATGTAAAATTTTCCGCGCGCGAATGCCCATTCAATATCCATCGGACGCGCATAGTGTTCTTGGACGCGCGCGCCAATTTGCGCGAGCGCGAAAATTTCATCGTCGTTCAAGCACGCGATTTCGGCTTTATCGCGCGGCACGACATTTTCGCGTGTCCCGCCTTCCGCCGCGTATTCAATCGCAATTTCCTTGTTCGCAATTTCGCGTTCAAGAATTTCGCCGCCTTGTTTCACAATCCACGTATCCGGCGTGACCAGCCCCGAAACAATCGCTTCGCCCAAACCCCAACTCGCGTTCAAAACCATCTCATCGCGTCGGTTGTTGACCGGATTCGCGGTGAACAAAATTCCCGCGACCTCGCTCTCAATCATTCCTTGAACTACTACCGCGAGCGCGACCTGTTCATGCGCGTAGCCCTGCTTGTGGCGATATATCACTGCGCGCGCCGTCCACAACGACGCCCAACAGCGTTTCACATGTTCGAGCAACTGTTCATCGCCGCGAACGTTCAAGTAGGTGTCTTGTTGCCCCGCAAACGAAGCGTCGGGCAAATCTTCAGCGGTGGCGGAGGAACGAACGGCGATGGGGAACGCGGACGACGGCTCTTTTTTCCCATAAACCTGCTTTTGCAATTCTGCGTACGCGTCGAGAATCTGCTGTGCGATGTCTTGCGGCATCGGCTGCGCGATGAGAAATTCGCGCAGCTGCGCCGTTTTCGTTTCCACCTCATTCGCGTCGTCCATGCGCGTTTCATTCAAGCTGCGCGCGATCGTTTCTTGCGCGGGTGCGGTGAATTGGCGATACGCGTCCGCGCTGACGCAAAAACCCGGCGGCACGGGCAGCCCCGCGCGCGTCATTTCGCCCAGATTCGCGCCCTTGCCACCGACGAGCGGAACGTCGGTGACGCTGATTTCAGAAAACGTGCGGATGAGATGGTTCATTTGTGTTCGTTCATTGTGAAATCTTTTTATGATTCAACCTTGATTCAACTGCCAAAGCAAGCCACCAAACTGCCAATAACCGCCGCACTCAAAGATTTTCCTCCGCCGCGTTCTCGAGATGAAAGAGATGGAAAAGGCGGTGAATGATCGGCACGAACGCGATGCCAACCGCAAAGGTAAAAATCAATCCAGAGAACAAAGCATACAGCGCCTCGAAAATTTTTTGGGCGGGCGTGTGCATTTCAAAAACAGGTCCCATTGCGCTCACAATCATGGCTGAATTGTAAAAGGCATCCAACCATTCAAGCCCTGCAATGAATCTATACCCTGTCACCCCAACGACGAGCCAAAGAGCCGTCATGGCAAATGCGGCGAGAAAAAAGCGCAAGAGGCGCGCGCGAAATACGGCGGGCGAAGCGAGGGGTTGAGTTTTCTGTTCAAACATTTGTGGCATTCCCGTTAGAATGGCAGCATTATATTGCAGCATCGCCATTTTGCGCGCGGTTGACACGCGCGGCGCGAGGGATAGAATTGAGCGCGAGATGCAATCTCTACTTTGGCTCTGTGCGCGCATGGGTGCGCTTGGTCTCTGGCTCGCGTTCGGCCTTGGCGGCTGCGCCAACGCGCCGCGCGTGACGCTTGACCAAATACCTGTTTATCCCGGCGCGCTTCCCCTTGCCTCTGGCGAATATGCAGCGAGCGTTTCTTTTGTAAATTTTGTAATGGAACAAGAAGCTGCGCTGGCGCGTAATTTTAAATGGAAAGGCGCACACACCAAAGTGGTTTTTCGCCTCCCCACAGGAAACAAACCCGAAGAGGTACGGAGTTGGTATTTCGAAAAATTGACGGCGCTGGGTTGGCGGAGCGTGTATTCCGTCGCGTACACAGTTTATACGAATGGCGCGGGACAGTACCTCACCGTGTACATTCTCGCCAGCGAAACAACAGAGGAAGAGCACGAACTTGTGCTGACGCTCAATGAATAGAATTCGGTGAAAAAAATCCGATGCGAAAAATTTTCGCATCGGATTTTTTTATTTTCACTTCACCACCACATTCATCAAACGTCCCGGCACGTACACCACGCTCGCAATCGTTTTTCCCTCAGTCCATTTTTTCACGTTCGCGTTGTCGAACGCTTTTTGTTTCGCGTCGTCCTCGCTCACGCCGACGGGCAATTCAATTTTGCCGCGCACCTTGCCGTTGACTTGAACGATCAACGTGAACGATTCTTCTTTCGCCGCGTCCGCGTCGTACACGGGATATTTTTGTTGATGCACGCTGTACGCGCCGCCCGCGCGCGTCCAGATTTCTTCTGCCATGAACGGCGCAATCGGAGCCAACATCAACAGCAGCGTTTTCATCGTTTCGCCCCACACCGCGTCGGGATACATTGCCGTATCTTTGGCTTTGACCAACACATTCGTCAATGTCATTAACGACGAAATCACCGTGTTGAAGGCGAAAGCGTTGATGTCGTCTTCCACTTTTTTCAGTGTTTGATGCAGCGCGCGGCGCAGAGTTTTGATTTCTTCGGCGCTTGCTGCGCGCATGTTTTTGTCGCGCGCGGGTTCCAAAAACAAATTCCACACGCGCGTTAACCAGCGATGCGTTCCCGCCAAGCCGTCGGTCTGCCACGGCGTCGCCATCGAAAAATCGCTGATGAACATCTCGTACGCACGCAGCGCGTCCGCGCCGAATTTTTCTACCATCTCATCGGGCGTGATAACGTTGCCCTTGGATTTGGACATTTTTTCGTACTTGCCGTCTTTTATTTCGGGCGACAAAATCATGCCTTGATTCCGCAAACGGTGAAACGGTTCGATGAACGACACGATGCCCAAATCGTACAACGCTTTCGTCCAAAAACGTGCGTATAGTAAGTGCATGACCGCGTGTTCTGCGCCTCCGACGTACGTGTCAACAGGCAGCCAGTAATTCACCTCTTTGGAATCAAACGGCATTTTGGAATTGCGCGGGTCGGTGAACCGCATGTAATACCACGACGAACACGCGAACGTGCCCAACGTATCCGTTTCGCGTCGCCCGCGCGTTCCATCGGGCAGTGTCACATTCACAAATTCGGGAATGTTCGCCAACGGCGATTCGCCTGTCGCGGTTGGTTCGTACGAATCCACATTCGGCAATTCGATGGGCAAAGCTTTTTCGTCAACGGCAACCTCTCCCTCGTCCGTATGAACAATCGGAATCGGCGTGCCCCAATAACGCTGGCGGCTGATGCCCCAGTCGCGGAATTTGTAATTGATGCGTTTTGTGCCGATGCCTTTTTCTTCCAACCAACGCGTTACGTTTTCGACAGCGACATCGGCAGGCGTTCCATCGAAAATTCCCGAATTGACCATCACGCCGTCGTGCGGATATGCGCGTTCCATCACATCCGCGTTCAACGATTCCCCTTCGGGTTGAATCACGACGCGTATCGGCAAATGAAACTTGCGCGCAAATTCAAAATCGCGTTGGTCATGCGCGGGCACCGCCATAATCGCGCCCGTGCCATAACTCATCATCACGTAATCCGCAACCCAAATCGGAATTTTTTCACCGTTCACGGGATTCGTCGCGTACGCGCCCGTGAACACGCCCGTTTTGTCTTTGCCCTCTTCTTGTCTTTCTACTTCCGTTTTCGCCTTTGCTTCTTTGATGTATTGATTCACGCGCGCTTTGTGTTCAGGCGTCACCAATTTTTCGACGGAGGGATGCTCGGGCGCCAACACCATGAATGTCGCGCCCCACAGCGTATCGGGACGTGTGGTGAAAATTCGCAAATCGCCTGCGTCCGTTTTGAAATCAACCTCCGCGCCGATGCTTTTGCCAATCCAATTTCTTTGCATCAACTTGATGTGGTCGGGCCAATCAATCGTGTCCAAATCCGCAATCAAGCGCTCGCTGTATTCGGTGATGCGAAAGAACCACTGCTGCAAAACTTTTTTCTCGACCAACGCGCCGCTGCGCCAGCCGCGTCCGTCAACGACCTCTTCATTCGCCAACACCGTTTTGTCAACGGGGTCCCAATTCACCACCGACGGTTTGCGATACGCCAAACGATAGTTGGACAGAAATTCACTGCGCTGTTTCTTACTGAACGCCTTCCATTCCTCCGCCGAAATTTCGGCGCGCGCGTTCGGAATATCGCGCGTGCCTTTTGCGCTCAATTCTTTTTCCAATTCTGCAATTGGGCGCGCGCGATTTTCGCGCGGATCATACCATGCGTGGTACAACTTTAAGAAAATCCACTGCGTCCATCTGTAAAATTCCGGTATGGACGAATTGATTTCGCGCGACCAATCGAACGAAATACCGATCAAGCGAAATTGCCGTTTGTAATTCGCCGAATACTGGGCAATCAATTTCGCGGGATTCGTTTTCATCTTGATCGCCGCGTTTTCCGCGGGCAAACCGAACGCGTCCCACCCCATCGGATGCAAAACGTTATAACCCTTCATGCGAAAGTAACGCGACAATACATCGGTCGGCACATAATTGCGGCAGTGTCCCACGCTCAGCCCCTCGCCCGACGGATAGGGAAAGAAGTCCAGAATGTACGCTTTGGGTCGTTCATCCGCCGGCGCGGTCTTGTACAATTCGTCTGCTTCCCAGCGCTGCATCCAACTCGACTCGAATTCTTGAGGAACGTATTTTGGTGCGCTAGTGCGTTCGTGCGATGGTGCGATAGTTGCTTGCGTTTCCATATTTCATACTCCGTTTCGAATTTTCGATTTTTGAATTTCATCGTTTCGCAATGCAAAACAATCCGATTATTGTTTTTTCTCCGCGTTTATCCGCGTTCATCCGCGTCCAATAAAAATTCCGTCACCGTTTTATTAAACCACAACGAGTGCGTCATTTGCGACCAATGCCCGTTGTGCGAAAGCATTTCGGGATCACGCTGCTCGCGCGTAAAGACCACCAAGCGCGAATCGCGAATCGCCATTGCGAGAATCTGCGCCCACTGCGCGGGAATCAATTCGTCATCTTGGTCCCAGACAATCAGCGTCGGCGCCTGAATTTTTGCGAGCTGCGCCAATCCTTGTTCATCCGATTCAAACAACGAATCCACCAAAACAATTTTTTCAACGCGCTCTGGAAAATTTTCTGCGATGTGCTGCACTACTTGTCCGCCCCATGACAAGCCAACAAAACTCGCGCGCTGAATTTTTTCAACGTCCATCAATTCAATAATCACCTTCGCGTGCCCGTCAAAGTACAAAGTTTCGTTGGGTTCTTCTGATTCACCATAGCCCAACAATTCCAATGCGTACACACGCGCGACCATCGAAAGCGCGTCCACATTTTTCATCCACGTCTGCCACGAATTCGATTCGCCAAACCCGTGAACGAGAATTAGCGCTTTTCCCCCGCCGCCGACGACCGCGCGGATTTTTCCTCTGGATGTTTGAATGAATTTATATTCTAACATTTGCTCACACCGAGACGCCAAGGCGCAAAGAAAAATAAAAAACCTCCATCCCATATTGGGACGAAGGTTCATGAATCTCCGCGGTACCACCCAAGTTAGTCAGTTAGTCGTTCGTCTAGTGATCTGCCGGTCAAGCGACCAACCGACAATCCGACGAGCCGACTACCCGACTCTCTCAACACGCGTAACGTGCGTTCACGGCAATCACTACTCTCGTCCTCGTCATTTCGAGCAGAGTGAGAAATCTCGCAATTGCCGCTCACGGGCGAGTTCGGTCTTGTGACAGTCTCCATTTCTGCCAGTGTTGGGCTTGCACCTAGTCTTTCCCAACTCGCTGCGGAGATGACCTACTGCTCCCGGTCAAAGCGTTTCGTATTTTTGATTTATGATTGTTGATTTATGATTTCATTTTAGTTCTCGTGAAATCGAAAATCACAAATCCAACATCATAAATCCGTGGTGGAGCTAATCGGGCTCGAACCGACGACCTCTACACTGCCAGTGTAGCGCTCTCCCAATTGAGCTATAGCCCCAAAACAGGTGTGGAGCTGATGAGATTCGAACTCACTGCCTCTGCAGTGCGATTGCAGCGCTCTCCCAAATGAGCTACAGCCCCAAACTATTTACGATTGTATTCATTTGTGCAGGTGCGTCAACTTTCTTACGCGCCCGGCTAGAAAAGAGAATCGGCAAGAGAATTTGTTACCGATTCTCTTTTCTGTGGTCTGTCGTCTGTCGTCTTACTTGACTTCGACGCTCGCGCCGACTTCTTCCAATTTCTTTTTGGCATCGGCAGCTTCGTCTTTGGACACGCCTTTTTTGATAGCAGCGGGCGCGCTCTCGACAAGTTCTTTAGCTTCTTTCAAACCGAGACCCGCAACGAGTTCGCGCACAACTTTGATAACGGGAATTTTTTGCGCGCCTGCGTCTTTCAAGATGACGTCGAACTCGGTTTGTTCTTCAGCGGCGGGCGCAGCCGCGCCGCCGGCAGCCGCAGCACCGGCGCCGGGCATCGCGGCAACCGCGACAGGCGCAGCGGCGCTGACGCCCCAGTGTTCTTGCAATGCTTTGGACAGCTCGGCAACTTCGAGAATGCTCAACGTGTCGAGCGAGTCAATGATGGATTGTACTTTATCGGAAGCCATGTGAATGATCCTTATTTTTGATTTACGATTTTTGATTTTTGATTTAGCGAAATGCGAACCAACCGAAAATCGAAAATCGAAATTCTTGAATTCTGTTTTACGCTTGCGCCTCACCCTGTTCGGCTTTGGCTTGCAACACGTACACCAATTGCGAAAGTGCGCCGTTCAAAACGCCGACGAGACTTGATGCAGGACCTTGCAGCGAACCCAAAATGCTGGCATACATCTCGTTGCGTCCCGGCAGGTTGCCCAATGCTTCTACGCCTTTGGCGTCGTAGACTGTTTGCCCAACGATCGCCCCACGAATCGGCAATTCTTTTTCTTTGAAAAAGGCGTTCAGCTTTTTCGCCGGACCCGACAGATCGTCGCGCAAAAAGGCAACTGCGGTTGGACCTTCGAGCAGATTTGCCGGAACGGGCAAACCCGCGTCCTTGAGCGCGATTTCGAGCAAGGTATTTTTGGCAACATGATAATGCGTTTGCATCCCGCGCAATTCATTGCGGATGCCCTGCAAATCGGATACCTTTAACGTGCGATAATCTGTGATGATGACCGCTTGCGCTTGTTTCAATTCTTCGGTCAGCTCTGTGACCAATTCTGCTTTACGTTCACGCGTGACTGGCAATGGAAATCACCTCCTTGTAAAGGTGACAAGTGATGGGTGACGTGAAGAAAATGACGCGTCAAACATCCCATGTAATTCTTTTGAAAATAAAAAACTCTTTGTATCATCCTGCCGATACAAAGAGTTTGTGCTTGCAATCTTTTTGTGATTGTGACACACCAAAATTTTTCAGCGCGCATACGCGTTGGAAAATTCATTCTTTGCCTCGGCAGGAAAATTAAGTTGCAAACTTTTGGTTTGCCTCACCTGCTGTCTATGGCAGTATTCTGTTATTTCAAAACGGCGCGATTATATTCAATTCGCGCTGGGGCGCAAATTTTGCGCCGCGTTTACATCAACACGTACACCGGGCCCCATCGTGGAGGCAAGCGAAATCTTTTTCAAATAGACGCCTTTTGCGCCCGACGGTTTGGCTTTGGCTATCGCATCCATCAACGCCGCGAAATTGTCCATTAATTGTTCTTCGGTGAAACCGGATTTGCCAATGATGCTGTGGATGCCGCCGGTTTTGTCCGTCTTGAATTCAACGCGCCCTAAACGTGTTTCGTTGATCAGTTGCGGCAATTGTTCGGGCGGCACAATGGTTCCTGCCTTGGGGCTGGGCATCAAACCGCGCGGTCCCAACACTTTACCAAGCCGACCGACCTTACCCATCAACTGCGGCGTTGCGATGGCGACATCGAAATCGGTCCAGCCGCCTTCAACTTGTTTGATCAAATCGTCGCTGCCCACGAAATCCGCGCCCGCTTCTTGAGCGAGACGCGCGCCGTCGCCATCAGCGAAAACGAGAATGCGGACTGTTTTGCCGGTGCCGTGCGGCAAAAGCACCACACCGCGCACCTGCTGGTCTGCTTGTTTTACATCCAACCCGGTTTTGAAATGGGCTTCAACTGTTTGGTTAAATTTCCCGTACGCTGTCTTTTTAGCGAGTCCAACTGCTTCTTGTGGCGGATACTCTTTCGTTACATCAACGAGTTTGACCACTTCTTGATATTTCTTGCCGTGCTGTGCCATACAATAAACTCCTTGTGGTAATTATCGCGCGTACTCGCGCTCCCACGGGTAGGTATAAGGTATACAGGGAAACAAGTAAACAGGTCGCGCATAGCTACCCACTTGCCTGACTACCATTTTTCCTGTCTACCTGCCACTCAATCTTTTACCTCAATCCCCATATTCTTCGCGGTGCCTTCGATCATTTTCATCGCGCCTTCAATGTCCACCGCGTTGAGATCTTTCATTTTCTTTTCGGCAATTTCGCGCACCTGCTTGCGCGAGACCGTGCCGACTTTGGTACGATTTGGCGCGCCCGAACCTTTTTCCACGCCCGCGGCTTTTTTCAACAACTCACCGGCAGGCGGCGATTTCAATTCAAATGAAAAGGAGCGGTCTTGGTAAATTGTAATGACGACCGGAATGACGGTTCCCGCGTCTTTTGCCGTGCGCGCATTGTATTCCTTGGTGAACTGCATGATGTTGATACCATGCGGACCGAGCGCTGTACCAACCGGTGGCGCAGGCGTTGCTTTGCCCGCCTGAATTGCGAGCTTGACGAGTGCTTTGACTTTTTTTGCCATTGTGCGTTGTTTGTTATTTGTTGTTCGTTATTAGTCAAGCAAACCCAAGCCAATAACCAATAACGAATTACGAATTACACCTTCTCTACTTGAAGTAAATCCAATTCGACGGGCGTCTCGCGCCCAAAGAACGAAACGAGGACGCGCACTTTGCCTTTGACCATATCCACTGCATCCACATTGCCGCGAAAATCGGCGAACGGTCCGTCTATGATGTGAACCGTCTGCCCCACCCGGAACGTGACATGCACTTTGGGTTCTTCGCTTTCCATGCGCTTGAGAATTTTGTCTACCTCCTCTTGGCGCAAGGGAACAGGTCTCTGCAAATCGCCCGAGCTCACAAAACCGGTGACGCCCGGCGTATTGCGAACTGCGTACCACACTTCATCCGACTCAGCCGCGCGTTTTTTCAATCGTTCGGAGGCATCCGCTGTCAACGTCTCACGGTCAACCAATTCCATCATTTCAACGAGAATATAGCCGGGAAAGACGCGGCGTTCAATATTTTTGCGCTGCCCTTCACGTATCTCTACTTCCCGTTCAACAGGAACGACCACGCGGAAAATCCGATCCTGCAAGCCCATCGAATTGATGCGCTGTTCGAGCCCTTTTTTCACTTTATTCTCATAGCCCGAATAACAATGCACCACATACCATACGCGGCGAGGCGGCGTTTCTTCTTCTAACTCTGTTTCTTCCTCGCTCGCCGCGTCCTGCACGGCAGTGACCGGCTCTACAGCTGCTTCCGTCTCGTCCAATTCCTCGGCGTCGTCCGGCGCTGTATCGCTTTCCTCTGCCAAATTCAAATCGCCCCACGGAATTTCCATCTCCTCTGCAGTGGAGGCGGCTTCCGTTTGCGCTTCCGCAGTGACAGGCGGCAAATCAGTTTCCATATCGCCCATCGTAATGTCGAGCGCGGCATCGGGTGCGGCGACAGATTCTGCCGCCATCGCTTCCGCTTCAGGCGTAGAACGCGTTTCTTC
Organism: Chloroflexota bacterium; assembly: GCA_004295045.1. Lineage (GTDB taxonomy): Bacteria > Chloroflexota > Anaerolineae > UBA4142 > SHND01 > SHND01. The sequence goes on from SHND01000068.1 coordinate 68,289, forward strand.
TTGTTGTGATTCAGACAAAGTAGGTTCCAACTCGTTCATACTTAGCGTTCCAACAGAAATCTCAAAATTTGCGTCAAGAGCGCGTCAATACCGCCGAGGAATATCGCCATCGCCGTGACGACGACCAGAACAATGATCGTGAGATTCTGCGCCTGTTCACGCGTGGGCCAAACCACTTTGCGAAGCTCGGCAATCGTTTCGCGGTAAAATTGGACAAAGCGATTTTCGGGTTGGACTTCTTGCGTCATCCGCGCTTGCTTTTTTTCTGCCATAATACTTGAGCGGGACAACAAGTAAAAGAGTTTGGCGGACAGACAGACCATCACGCTCGATCCGCTGACGCCACATTTACTTGTCTACCGCTGCCTACTTGGTCTCACGATGCGCGGTGTGCTTGCGGCAGAACCGGCAATACTTTTTGAGTTCCAAACGTGCTGTCGTATTCTTTTTATTTTTTTGCGTCGTGTAATCGCGGCGCTTGCATTCGTTACACGCCAATGTTACCACGAGCCGATTTTCTTTCTTTGCCATACTCGTTATTCGTTATTCGTTATTCGTTATTCGTTATTCATCAATAGTCGCCAGCCCCTGCATCGTCCGAGTGGCTAGCGACTATTTGCTAACAACCAATAACCAATAACCAACAACTTTTACACAATCACCTTGGTAATCACCCCTGCCCCAACGGTTCGCCCACCTTCCCGAATCGCAAACCGACTCCCATTCTCCAACGCCACCGGCGTGATCAACTTGAC
>SHND01000060.1:0-51940 GCA_004295045.1 Chloroflexota bacterium
ACGGACGACACCGCAATCGAAAATCGAAAATCGAAAATCGAAAATTCGATGCGTTTGAAGCGCAGTTACAAAGATAGACAAGCGCGCCTCAACGGCTACTTGGAGGATTACGCAAATTTAGCAGAAGGTTTGCTCGCGCTGTACGAAACGACGTTCGATGAAAAATATTTTGTCGCGGCGCGCGAACTCGCGGAACAGATTCTCGAACATTTTTCCGATTCACGCGGCGGCTTTTTCGATACGAGTGACGACCACGAAAATCTCGTCGTGCGCCCAAAAGATGTGCAGGACAATGCGACGCCTTCGGGTAGCGCGATGGCGACAAGCGTGTTGTTCAAACTCGCCGCATTTACAGGCGACGCGAAATATGCGGGTGCGGGTGAACGCGCGCTCGCGCCATTACAGCCCGCGCTGGCGCAAGCGCCGACGGGCTTTGCGTGGTGGTTATGCGCGTTGGAGTTTGAACTCGCGCCGCCGAAAGAGATCGCAATCATCGGCGATGGCGCGGAAAATTTGTTGCAAATTGTTTTTGGTGAATATCGCCCAAATCAAGTTGTCGCGTTCAAACCAGCGAATGCGGCGTCCGAAATTCCATTATTGGAAAATCGTGGCGTATTGAACGGTCAAGCCACTGCGTATGTGTGCGAGAATTTCGCGTGTCAGATGCCGGTGACGGAGGCGCGGAATCTCAAAGCACAGCTGACTTGATTGACCTGCGAATCCACAAGTTTGACGAGGATGCAGCCAAAACGAATTTGCGCGCCGAATGCACAAAGAGGCGCGCGGCGCGGGAATGTGACGCGGCTTTACATCACACGATCTTGAGTGAGGATTGTGCTTAACCGCGATGGAGGAGATTGGAAAGTGGCAATGGCGATTCCGCGGGATTCGATCGGATTGTTGTGACAAGATTGAACGCGAGCAGTGCAATCGTCATCCAACCGAATATGCCCGAAAGCCCCCAGAGCGTCAGCGCAATTTCTGAATTGGGAAAGAGCGTTGGGATGACTCGCAGCAGCGCCGCCAGATTGCCCACCACAAAAATTACTGCGACCAGCTGCGGATACACCAGTCCCTTTTTGTGGCTGAACCCCGGCACCATGCGCGCTGCCATGCCACAAATCAGCAGCGTGACAAATCCTACCGCGAGCGCATGACGCGCGGTATCGGGCGAAACGCGAAACCAATCTGTAAATTCACCAAGCACGCGCGCAAGATTCAAAACCACCGTCAAGCCAAGCCACGCAAACGCCGCATAAATCAACAGCTCAAAGCGCCCGTATTCGCCGGAATCGGGATAATTGGCGCGCGTTGGTTTGCGCAGAACATCCAATTCGGGACGCGTATTCGCGGCGCGATTCGCCACCCATGAAGAGCGTCGGCGCAGCAGGTCAAGCTGCCATAGAAAAATCAGGATGCATAGATTGAGCGCAAGCGAGCCGATGCCCCACAGCAAATTGAGCGCGGCGGATATTTCCGCGACTCTATTTTGAAACAACGTCGAGGGAAATAGCATGGCGGTGAGCGGGACCAGTGAGGGCAAAAGAACAAGCAGCAGTCCAACACTATAAACGCGCGCAAGCAGGCGCAGCGATTCGCGCGGAGGTGGGGCGAGGCGCATAAAAAGCGGCAGGGTGCGCGTGCCAAAAACAATCGCCATCGGCACCGCCACGCCATAAAACATCAGAGTAATGATCAAATTCTCAAACGGCGTTGCAAGCGTGCTCTTGCCTTGCGCCACCGCATAGCCGATGCCCAGTCCATTCAAGAGAAACGCCAGAGAAAACGAGAGGACTGCAATACGGAGAAAGGGTTCGATGGGGTACGCGGGAGAAGTGGGGATGAGCGGTTTCGCCGCGCGATGACTGGTGACAAGCATCGAGCCCAGCACAAAAATTCCCGCCAATTCAAGCGCAGCCGAAACGAGCCAGAGGATTTGCCAGAACGGGAGAGCGGTTGCGCCAAAAAAATTCCACGCGAGCAGTGGTTGCGCGAGTACGCGCAACCCAATTCCTGCGCCAAGCAGTCCGAACGCAAGCGGCATACGCGTCGCACTTTGCAATGGCACACCGCGCAAGCGCGGCAAAAAATAAAGTCCCATGCCGAGAATAAAAAGCCCCATCCATCCAAACAACTGCGCATGTCCATGCGCTTGAACGAGCGCGCCCCACCATGTTCCCGGAATCAGACCCATCGCCAACGTACCGACCATGAACGCCCCATAGCCAAAGCCCGCGGTCAGAGCCACCGTGAGCGCCGCATAGATAAAAGGTTCGTGCGGATGTTTAAACCAGTTTGCAAGATTCATTTTGAAACGAGTTTGATTATACAGAGTCGCGGTAGAGGATGTCTTTGCATTTTTGCAAAGATACTTTTGCCGATAGACGCCTCATAATGTATCGAGTACAATGGGCGCATGGCAGATTCAAACTCGGACGCGCTTGCGCGCTGGCTGACTGCGGTGCCTCTCTTTCAGCAGCTATCTCACGCGGAACTGCTGCAGCTGGCGCAAATGGGAAAACGACGCGCGGCGGCGCGCGATGAATTTTTTTTCCAACAGGGCGACTCTGCCGAATTTTTGTATCTGTTAGAACTCGGGCAGGTGCGAATGACGCAGCTTACACCGGATGGCGAACAAGTCATCCTGCGTTATATTCGCCCGCAGGACATGTTTGGTGGCATCGCGGCGTTCACGTTCAAATCGTATCCCGCCACTGCTCAAGCGCTGGAGGATTCGCGCGCCTTGCTCTGGGACGCAGTTGCGGTGCGCGAACTGATGCGCTCTGTGCCGCAGCTCGCGCTCAATGTGATGGACCACGCCGCCGAGACGATCATCCAGCTCCAAGACCGCGTACGCGAGTTGCAAACCGAACGACTGGAACAGCGAGTCGCGCGCGCGCTCTTGCGTCTCGCGCATCAGGCGGGCAAGCCATTGGAAAATGGCATTCTGATTGATCTCCCCCTTTCGCGACAGGACATTGCCGAAATGACCGGCACAAACCTCTATTCGGTCAGCCGCATCCTGAGCAATTGGGAAAAGCAAGGCATCATCGAGGGCGGACGCGAACGCATCGTGCTGTCCGACCCTCACCGCGTTGTGGTAATCGCCGAGGACCTCCCCTCTACGCCGTAAAACGTTTTACCGACCATCTTGCTGATCTAGCACAACAGATTGGGACGCGAATTTTCGCGGATGCACGCGAATTTCAAAACGGTTTTTCTTTTTCCGCATCAAGCCAAGCTCAGCTGCGTCCAAAAAATGATATTGTGATGTACTTGCGGATTCGTAGAACCGCTCGAGCATACAATTCGCTGTTTGCATTTTTGCAAAGACAGCCGCGTCTTTATCCCCTATAGTCAGCGTATGGAAATACGTACGGCGAACGACAGTTTGCTGGCAGGCATGTCCGTAACCGCATTGCTGAAACGCTATCCTGACACCGTTTCCGTTTTTTTTCAGCACCGCATGGCATGTGTTGGCTGCGCGATTGCGGATTTTCACACGGTCGCGCAAGCCGCCGCGTTATATGAGACTGATCTCGCACAGTTCACAATGGAACTGGAACGCGTGATCCAAAATTTTTCGCAGGAAATTGATCCTGCGTCCCAGGAGAACCTACAATGAGTGAAAACACACAAACCGCTAATTCATCCCAGACAGCTTCAGCCCCGGTTGAAACGCTTGATGTGCGTACCATCGTGCCAATGAATCGGCACACGCTGATTTTTCAAACCTTTGACGCGCTGTCCAACGGCGCGGCATTTGAACTGGTAAATGACCACGACCCCAAACCACTTTATTACCAATTTGCGGCAGAAATGCCGGGCGCGTTCACTTGGGACTATATCGAACGCGGACCGGCGGTCTGGCGCGTACGGATTGGCAAGCCAACCAAAGCAACTCTGGAAACCGAATCCGGAAAGGTTGGATGAACGCCGCGAAACTTGTGCAAACCGCTTTCTCAATACAGAACGAACTGAAATAAAACGAAACGCCGCAGAGGAAATTCCGCTGCGGCGTTTCGTTTGTTTCTTTAGGCGCGGTGTCTGACTCGGTGCCACACAAGGATATAGAGAATGCGCCACGTCAAGAGCATCGCGCCCCCAAATCCAAAAGCCGCCAACAAAAACGCGGTGGGAATTACCGCGCGGTCGAGCCAGAGCGCGCGCAACACAACGCCCAACGGCGCGGCAATCATCCACGCCATGAAACTTCGCCCAAGCGCGGTGCGCCATTCCATGTCTTGTTCGCTTACCTTGTACGCGCCCATTGCAAAGGCGGCGGCGAGCCACGCGAGCAGAAATGGCAAGAACGCTTTCAAGACACCAGCGAGCGGATTTGCTGCATCTATCAATTCATGATCACGCTGTCCGATATAAGTAAAGAGCAAAAGGGTTACGATGTCGCCGACAAGCAAAACGATCACGCTGCGCTTGCCGAACTCGCGCGCGGCGGATTGAAATGCCGAAGAGTGCGCTTGCGGTTCAAATTGCTTTTCCATGATAAATTGAGACGCGGCAAGACAAACTATTTGCCTTGCCGCCTTCTTTTGCTACTGGGAAACGGAGCGAATGAACGCAACAATATCGGTCAGATTCGCATCCGTGAGCGCGGGGTTGCCGCCCTTTGGCGGCATATCTACACCTGTGGTGTTTGCCGGGTCGCTCGCCGGACGTCCCTTTTTGATAAAGTCAATTAATTGTTGATCGCTATCGCCTTTGACGAACGCGCTGGTTGTGAGATCTTTGCCCAGACCGGTCAAGCCCTTTGCTTCGGGTCCGTGACAGGAGCTGCAACTGGAAGTAAAAAGGGTTTTGCCCTTGGCGGCATCGCCCGCAGAAGCTGACGCATTTTGTCCGCTTGCGGCGTTATTCGACGCGGACGCGCCCGTATTATTGGTGGCAGCCGGCGTGCCGCTGCCGCTTTCCGGCGAGGGTGTTTTGCGTGATGCGGGTGCGCACGCCGCGCCGAGCATGAGCAGCGCCATAAAAAAGATCAAGAAAAGTTTCACTGTTCCTCCGAATTGTGAAAGTATGAATTCAGTTTGTACTGTGCAGAGTGAGATGAACCTGGACACGCAACTCGTCAAACTCGTACACTGCGCCCTGCACGCGCGCGGCAAACGTTTCGGCAGTTGCGCGGTCAGCAAAGGCAGCAATGCCATCGTTCATCGGCGACTGGATCTGTGGACTCTGAACATAGAACGCGGTTTCGCCGCGCAGCCAAGTTTGAGTGTCGTACGCATGGACAAAATAAGCGCGCACCTGTGATTCAGGATGGTCCATATGATACATCAACATTCCGCTAATGTCGTCAAATTTATGTACATTTCCCTTCAAGTCAAGTGTCGCCGACGCGAATCTCGCGTCGCTGATGAGCATTCCACATTCGTCGCAAATATCCTGTCCGTACGCGAGCGTTGGCGGTTGAGGGCCTGTCTCTTGCGCCGCGCACGCGACCGTGAACAGCAGGAGCATCAAACCCGTTAGAAAGGTTTTCATACAGTGCTCCTTTTGGCAAAGGACAAGTACGCCAAGCCGAAGCTTGCCGCAATCCAGCCGAGGAGCAGCGCCGCAAGCACAAAGGGCAGCCACGCGCCAAATTCATGCATGGCAAACTGTCCCGCCGCGCCGAGCGTATCCAGCGTCGCGCGCAGCGAATAGATCGCGCCCAATTTGAAAACCTGAAGCGGATTGATCAGCACGAGCGTTAACATGCCCATCGGCGGCGGACGAAACGTCATCGTCGCCCCAATTACGCCGAGGTCGCCGATGAACACGAACACAAGCCACACGATCAATGCCGCGCCTGTGGCGGTTGACGCTTTGGAAGTCAGCGCGCTAATGACCAACCCGATGCCCAGTGATACGAGCGCGAGTAAAACCGCCCAACCAAAAAGCGCGAGAAATACGGTGGGGTCGCCTCCATCGGTTGCGAGCCCGATGCCCGCAATGCCAAAACCCAGCGCGACTCCCGCAATAACCGCCAGCGCGGCGCCGATTGCTTTGCCGAAAAAAATTTCAGCGCGGTTCAAAGGTTGAGCGAGCAAATACAACAATGTGCCGCGCTCGCGTTCACTCGCAATCACACCCGCGCCCACTGTCAGACCAATCAGCGGCACAAACAAGAGCAGCGCGTTGATTAAACTTGCGGCAGTCCGTCCAAACCCGCCCAAACCGGCATAGCCCGCCGCGCTCATTCCCGCCTGCGCTAAACCAAATGCCAACGCGCCAAAACCAAGCGCATAAAACCAAAGCCATTTGTTACGCAGAGCTTCGCGCAGTTCACGCTGCGCAATCGTCATGACCAAACCCGCTTCCATCATTCTACCTCACTTTGCCGTTCAACCTGAAAATCGTCCACAATAAAACCGTTGCTTGCCAACGTTCGGAGCGCTTTCAGCTTTTGTTCGGCGCGTGTGCGAATGACGATTGTGCCATGTCCGTTAAGATGCGATTGCCAGCCCGCGGCATTCAAAAAATCATTCGCGCGTTCTCGCTGTCCATTCGCGAGCCACAGCGTCAATTCGACCATCGGAGCCACCTGCGCGCGCCATTCTTCTAGATTCAGATGGCGAGGCGATTTGTTGCTGTCGAGCCACAAGATTTCGTCCGCCAACGCTTCCACTTCTTCCAGCCGATGTGAGGCAAAGACAATTGTTTTGTCCTGTTGTTTCAAGTCCCCGACCAATTTTACATAGTCAGCGCGCGCCTGCGTGTCCAAATTGGCAGTTGGCTCGTCGAGCAGCAGCACAGGCGGATCAGAAAGAAGCGCGAGCGCCAACGCGAGGCGTTGCCTGAGTCCGCCTGAAAGCGCCGAAACGGCTTTGGCGCGGTGAGTCGTCAGCCCCATCTGCTCGACCAGCGTTTCAATGCGTGCTGCGGAAACGCGCTTGAGGCGCGCATAAAATTGGAGCGTAGATTGCACGCTCCAGTCATAGAACATGACTTGCTGCGGCACATAGCCAATTCGCCCGCGCACCTGTTTGCCTTTGCTCTTGACAGGTTGGTCTGCAATGACGATGGTTCCCTCGAACGGAACGAGTCCTAACATTGCCTGAATCAGAGTAGTTTTGCCCGCGCCGTTCGCGCCCCACAGCGCAAGCGCCCTGCCCGCGCCGAGTTCAAATGAGAGGTCTTGCAAGACCGCTGTCTTGCCATAGGATTTGGTCACGTTCCGGACGCTGACTTGGACCGGGGACACCGGTTCCGCGTCACGGGGAGCCGCAAGTTTGTTTTCCATAGTTTTTTCTCGATATGCGATGAAAAATGCGCCGCACGCAAGCGCCAGCAGAAATGCAGCGGTCAGAATCATTCCGCCCGCCGACCTGCGCGTGGATTCGATGGGGAGCGCCGGCAGATTCACTTGCGGCTGCGGATCGCTGAATTTCGGCTGCGGTTTGACGATGGGAAATGAAGCGGCAGCAAATTCGATTGCCTGCGCGGAGGGCGAATAGAGCAGCGCGCGCAGCAGCGGTTCGCGGTCGGTCATGTTTTCAAAAAATTTTTCGGAAATATATGGCGTGTCGCCCACGCCGTCGCCGTCCGCGTCCAACCCGTCGTAATCGCTCCAATAATTTCCCTGCCACATATTCGCCGTGGGCTTGCCGCCGCCGCCGTGAACAGTCATTTGTTCCACGTTTTCCCAAAAAACATTGTTGGAAAATTCAACGCCCTTGACTGCGGGCATGATCGTGACCGCAATATCGTTAAAAGCAATGATGTTGTTTTCAAAACGCGCAAACGAGTTTGGCGTAAAGGGCGTGCCATCCAAAAATATGCCGCCGCGATTGTCAATCAGCAAATTGGCTTGCGCGAGAACGGCATCGGTGTCCTTGAAGCCCAGCGCGTACCCGCTGGGTCCGCGCTGCCCGCGCAAATCGTTGTTGCGCAGCTCTACCTGCCTGGAATACATCGCGTAGATGCCGACGGAATTGTTGAGCAGGCGATTATTTTCAATCAGCGAATTGTCGCAGTACATCAAATGTACGCCGTAGCGCCCATCCTCGATGAGATTGTTGACGAGATGCACACCTTCCGAGTACCAGAGCACGAGGTCACGCGCTTGATAGACGTGATTGTTTTCAACGAGGACGCGCGGGCTGTACCACAAACGAATTGCATCACCTTTGCGTCCGGTCTCAAAGCGCGCCTGACTGGTAATTTCGTTGTCGCGCACGACACTATCCGCAGCTTGCGCGACAAAAATGCCGAACAGCACTTCGTCCAGCCGATTCTGTTCGATGACGGCAAAGGGCGCGTTGACCGTGATGCCCGCGTGGTCTTGGTCGGGTTCGCTGCCACTGTTGCGGATTTCAAAACCGCGTACTGTGACGTGTGGGACATTGACCTTTACAACCGTGCCAACGCCGCCCGCATCCAGCACCGGACGCTCTCCCTCTGTTGTCTGCGCGGCTGCCAGCGTGACCGCTTTATCAATCACCAGATTGCCATGATACGTTCCGCCATAGACCTCGATGAAATCGCCATCGTGCGCGACGCGGAGCGCCTCTTCAATCGTGCGGTACGGTCCTTGCGGCGAAACGACGAGATGCGCGGCGGCAGACACCGGACGGACCGTCAACAGTGCGCCGAGCAAAAGCAAGACCCAAAGCACTTTTAAACCTTTGTACGAAAGGAATGATGCGCGTAAAGGTCTAAAAGAGCGCGAGTCTCTCAATTTCATGCTTGCACCGCCGCATTCTGCTCCGTTCGCTTTTTTGCTTCGAGGACGGGTTTGTAGGCGCGGCGGTGAAAATAAAGACCAATCAGCGTGACGATAGCTGCCATTACGGCAAGCCAGAACCCAACTTCCAATGACGAATAGGTGCCGAATTGTCCGATGCCCCCTTCTCCCACCAATGGCGGCGTAAAGGGTTTGATTGCACCGCCCAACGCGGATTGCGGATCAATGGAATGTCCGTACGTGTAAAGAATGTACCAAAGGTCGGCGAGAAAAATCAACGGGTATGCGAGCATTGGCAGCGCCAGCAGCACCGCCAAGCGATTGTGAACAAACACACTCGCCGTCAGAATGAGACCGATCGAGAGGATGGCAAAGAGGGAAAGCGAACGTTCCAGCTGCCCGCCCATATCCAGCGGCGGCATTCCCAAGTAATGATTCAGCGCATCTACTTCTTTCATATCTCCTTCGAGACGATTGACAAAGACATTGACATAGAGCCCTTTGGGATACTGGGGCGCAGTCATGTCCATGCGCCAGTAGGGCAAAAAAGTAGACGCGATGAGAATCAACCCGGCAATGGAAAAGATGGCGTTCGGTATCAAGTAATCATTCAAGGGACGCCGCGTGCCATCCGCCAACTCGACGTGAATGTTGGGTCCCAGCAAAGAGGCAAAAAACGATTTCATATATAAAACCGGCACCTTATAGTCAGTAATCGGAAACCAGTGACCAGAGTGAACGGATTCATTCTGACCACTGATTCACCGATTACTGACAGAGCGCCAGACTAAACTTATGGTTCCACCATAAAGTAGCCCAGCATTTCGAGATGCAGCGCCGAACAGAATTCGGTGCAATAGTAGGCGTACGTTCCACTCATGTTGGCATCGAATTCGATCGTCTCGGTCTTGCCCGGTTCGAGCGATAGATTGATGTTATAGCCCGGCAAGGCAAAGCCGTGTGTGGCGTCGCGCGTCTGTTCCAGATTTGTAAAGTGCCAGATGACGTGATCGCCCTTTTTGATGCGCACATGCTCGGGCGAAAAGTGTGAGCGCACGACCGACATCCAGATTTCCACCGTGTTGCCGTTACGTTCGATTCTTGCCTGATCCTGCGAGGTAATGGCATTGGGATCCAGCTCCATTGTTTCTGGATTTGTGCCGATAGGATACACTTCGAGCGGGTTGAGCTTGTCCGCTTTGATGATTTGCGCGTAATGCGGCTCCGCCATGCCAATCGGCATGTCGTACAACACCTTCATCTGGTCGCCGGGGCGTGAAGTGTCAACGAGTTGGAAATTTTGCGGCAGCAACGGTCCAACGTTCGCAAAGCGGTCAATGCTCCACTTGTTCAACGCGACGACGTACTGTCCATCGGGCGATGAGGTGTCACCTTCCGCCGCAGCGATGTGTCCGATGTTGTATTGCACGGGCAGTTTTTGTACGAGCGTCCACGGCTGTTCTGCATGCAAACCTTGATAAGGTCCGCCCAAAGTCCAACGCGCGACGACGGAATCGAGGAACAAGGATGTATAAGCATAGCCCTTGTCATCATAGACAGTGTGCAGTGGACCGAGACCGAGTTCGACTTGCGCTTCTTTCGTCGAATCCAGTGACAGCACCGGAACCCCGTACACATCTTTGGTCGCCGTGCCTTCATTCAACGCGCTGATCGCTTTTTGAATTTTGTCGAACGAGTAGATGGTTACGTGGGGATCGAGTTTGCCGCCAACTACAACATATTCTCCGCCCGGAGTCACATCCGCGCCGTGCGGCGATTTTGGTTCGGGCGTGAAATAGAGGAGCCCTTCGTTGATGGCGGTATCGAGCTTGATCACTGCCATATCCTTGATCATTTCCGCCTTGCCCGCCTTGTAGACCTCTTCGGCTTTTTTCCAATTCACGATATGCAAGTAATCGGTGTCGTTCTTGCTTGTTCCCGCTTCGAACGGTGGATTGCCATCCTCAACGCCGCCGGTCGCAAGCTCCGTATTAAAGGAATTGCAAAAGAGCCATCCATCGCTCACCTTTTTGCCCGCGTCACACAGGTCTTGAAAGTACGGGGGCAGCTCAATCGAGAACGATTGTGAAGGATCAATTCGCCCACTCGCGCGGTCAAATTTCCAGAGCGTCATAAAGCCGCGATATTTGTCCTTGTAATCTTTGATGTCAGCATATTCCCAGCCGGCTGGCGCAGCATATTGCGGACCTTCGATCACGTATTCTGTGTTGGGAGTTACAAACGAGCCGCCGTGATCGTTGATGGCGAGCGGATTTTTTACGATTTGTTTGGTTGCAAAATCGCGCAAATCAATGACGGCAACGCGCGCATTTGCCTTGTCGTTGATGAACAAGAACTTGCCATCATATTCGCCGTTTGTTTCCGAAAGTCCGGGGTGATGGGTATCGCCCCACAAAATTTCATTTTCGCCGACTTTGCCTTGGGCAAGTATATTGTTACCGCCGCCGCCAAAGCCAAACCCTTGCCAAGGTTCAGGGGTAAAAACGCCGATGAGCTTGAGGATGCGCATCGAGGGGACGCCAACCACCAACACCTGTCCGCCCTGACCGCCCGACGCAAACATGATGTAAGGGTCGAGCTGTCCGGACGGGGTAAAGGTCTTGAGCGCGGCATAAATATCATCCGGCGCAAGACCGCGTTCGGCGGCGACCTGCGCCGCGTCGGCGGGCAGACCGGCTTGAGAATTGTTATTGCCAACAACCGCGTTGGCGGGCGTTGGCGTTGCGCGACCGGGACCACACGCAATTACAATTGCAATCAGGACCAGGGCAACCGCGCCGAGTATTATTATTTTTTTCATACGACACTCCATTTGGTAAATGCGCCGCGTGACGCGCAAGACAGCGTCGCACAAGCGCACACCCGCATCAAGAATTGTTGCAAAATGCAACAGACTGAATTCCAAAGAAAAGGGACAGGAGCATAAACTATGTGCGCGCAGCGAGCGCAACCGCGTCGAGAATGTTGATAGTTTGACCGTGAATTTCGATCAGCCCATCGCGTTCCAGTTTTTTGAGCGCGCGCCACGCCACTTCTCGCGCCGTGCCGACCATCGAGGCGAGCTCTTGGCGAGTGAGGGGGCGTTCCAGGCACAGTTGCTTGTTCGGCGAATCAACGCTATTCGCCTGCGTCAACAGCACATTGCAGACGCGCGCGCTCACATTCTTGAAAGCAAGATCATTCGCCAGTTCTGCCAGTTTGCGGAGACGCAGACTCGTCAGATTCAACAACGCGTTCAGAATCGGGGGATACGTCGCGATCAGACGCTGAGCATCCGCCGGTGAAAAATGGTATACGCTGCAAACAGTCATGGTCTTGGCTGTGACCGCGTGCATGCCGCCATCAAACAACGGAATGAGGTCTATCACATCGCCCGGTCCGAGGAGTTCGAGAATTTGTTCTTTGCCGCCGCACGTTTTACAGAGCTTGATATTTCCGCTCTTGAGAATGTGCAAGCCGCTAAAGGGCATATCATCTCTGAACACAATTTCGCGCGCCCCGTAATTTTGTTCATTCGTCCAAGACCTAATGAGCGAGCGTTCGGCGGGGGTGAGCTGTGCCAAGAGGGGAATGCTTTCAAATGCTCGAATACGGCTAGTCATTGCTCCATTACCTTTTCTTGTATCAGTATAGAAAAGGGTGTGACTAAAATCTATGACCAAAGTCACACCTCCTGCACGGATTCGGCATTGACGATCTTTTCCAGACGCGGAATGTCATAGAGGGTGATGTGTTTACCCAGCGTTTGAAGCAATCCTTCGCGCTTGAATTGGAGGAGAGTGCGGGCAATGACCGCGCGGTCGGTTCCCACACATGAAGCCATCAGTTCTTGCGTCAGATTGAGTTCGATTTCGATGCCCTGTGGTGTTGTGACGCCTTGGGTGTGCGCATATTTGAGAAGCGCGTCGGCGACACGGACCCGAATACAATGCATTGCCAGCAAAGCCGTGAGTTGCGTAAAGTGACGATAACGGTCTGCCATCATTTTGCCGAATGCCATGCTCACGCGCGGCGTGCCCAAGATTTGCGTGGTGACAGCTTGCTTGTTAAGCATCTTGAGCTTGGAGGGTTCGAGCGCCCGAGCCGAGACGGGACTAATGTCGCCATCAAAAAGCGGGCAAGTTCCCAAGCAAAAGGAATCAGTCGTCCGCACAATGCAAACGGTGAGCTCATGCCCGTTCGGTGAAGTTTTATAAAGGCGGACGCGCCCGCTTTCGAGAAACCACAAATACAAGCTCGGTTCCCCTTCGGTTAGAATGGTTTCGCCCCGGTCATAAAAGCGTGTCAGGATCAAAGCAGACAGCGCCGCGCGTTCGCTTTCGGAAAGCTGGGCAAGCGCCGGCGACGTGGTATCCAGGCACGTGGGAACGGTCATGGACATGACGCCAAGATACCACATCGGTACTTGCGGCAAAGGTATATTTGTCCTCTTGATTACGGGCAGTATGTCCGTCTTTAATCAGGCGGGGGGGTTCTCGGCGTAATCACGCCTTTTTCGATGCCAGAGACGCCCATCAGGCAGTGGGGATACATTACGGGTGTGAAACGAGGAGATTTTGGATTTACGTAATAGACCTCCGATGTTCAGAGGCAGGTTAAATGCGAAACATCGGAGGTCTAGTGGTTTGATTTGGGGGAATTTACGTTATGCTTGGTCGTACGCTTCTTGCAAGACTCGGCTCTCGATTTTGTTCATCTTGAGCATCGCTTGCACGACGCGCTGTGCTTTCGCTGGGTCGGGGTCGCCCATCAGCTTGCCCAACAAGGTGGGGATGATTTGCCACCACAAGCCGAACTTGTCTTGAATCCAGCCGCAGCGCCCTTCGCCGCCGCCTGCCAAGAGTTTTGCCCACAATTCGTCAACCTCTTGTTGTGTCTCGCAGTTGACGTAAAAGGAAACTGCTTCGTTGAATTTGAATTGCGGACCGGCGTTGAGTCCCAAGAATTCTTGACCCTCGAGTTCAAAATTGACGGACATGACGGGACCATCGGGACCCGCGCGCTGGACGCTCAGCACTCGCGAGTTTTTGAAAATGGAGGTGTAAAAATTCATTGCCTCCTCTGCCTGCGTATCAAACCACAAGAACGGGGTTATCTTGTTCATTTTGCTCCTCCTTGATGTTATCGAACATTTGGATTATAACCTGTTCGACGAGACCCGTCTTGTATAAAATGGCAATGCGTGTTTTGGCACGAATCATTTTTCTACTGTCGAAACCGCGTGGGCAATGGCATCCCTCTGCCACAATTCTGCGGGGGTGCGACCAATCCATTGTTTGAGAGCGCGCGTGAGATGAGGTTGATCGTAATAACCGAGCACATCCATCGTATCCAGAATCGAATTGCCTTGCGCCAAGAGCGCGGCGGCTTGCTGGGCGCGACGAATTTGGCGTATGTGATTGTGCGACATGCCTGTTGCTTGCAAGAACCGATGGCGCAGTGTACGCGCCGACAATTCCTGCGTCTCTCCTTGTAACGCCGCATCCACTAATGGGTCTTGCACCAACAGCTGATCGCGCACAAGGCGCGCAACAAAAGTTTCTATATCTTCCGCGTCGGGATATTGCCAGGCGGAACCGTTGAGCCAAAATGATTTCGACGACGCATCCGGCAAAAGCATCTCGCCATTCAAACGCGTGCGGCTCGGCAGCAGCGGAATGAATGTGCCAAGTTTGAATTTGACCCAAAGAATTTCCGCGCCTTCTGTGAACGACACAACGCCCGACGTGGTCAGCGGTCCGGTGACGATGGCTTGCGAAATTCCTTGATACTTAACAAAGACCATGTGCCAATTGGTTTCCGCAGGACGAATCACCGAGCCGCTCCCGACGGTATAGCCGCGGGTGACGGTTTCGAGAAACGGCGAATCCGACAATCTGCTCTCGTGAACAAAACTCATACGCTTTTTCCTTTTCCTGTGAGCGGCATTAAAGCACGTTTGTTCTGATTCACCAAACCCGTTCTACAGCACAGCAATCGTTGAGGCAATTTGATGAAAGACGAACCACAGCTTTTTTATCAACAACTGCACAGCCCTGACCCGCACGTGCGCGAGCACGCCACCGCGCAGCTGTGGCAATTGTATTTTGGCGCGGCAGGACCCGAAGCAGAAATTCGTTTGCTCCAAGCCGAGCAGACAATCGAAAGCGGCATGTACGATACGGCGGAAATTTGGTTGAACGATTTAATCTCGGATTTTCCAAATTTCGCCGAGGCATGGAATCGCCGCGCGACGCTGTATTATTTGATGAAAAACTACATTGCCTCGCTTGCGGACTGCGAAGTGACGACGCGCCTCGAACCAAATCATTTCGGCGCGTGGCATGGCATTGGACTCAATTATCTTGCGCTGGGAAAATACGACGCGGCGGCGCGGGCATTCAAACGCGCGTTGGAAATTCAACCTTTCGCTGAAACGAATCAGCAGCTGCTCGCGCAATGTTTGACAAAATTAAATTGAGACCCCAACCTTTATTTTCACTATGCATCTCTACCTCATCCGACACGGACAATCCGTCAACAATCTCATCTGGACTGAAACACAATCCGACAAAGGTCGTTCGTACGACCCCGAACTCACTGCCACCGGACGCGCGCAAGCGCACCGCGTCGCTGAATTTTTGCGCGACGAATTGGACGCGCGTTTGCCGCTGAATGGTTCGCACCCAGAAGCGGCGCGTCCAAAAATGTTGTACACCAGTTTGATGACGCGCGCAGTCGAAACGGGGCACGTCATCGCGCGCACTTTGAATGTGCCGCTGGTTGCGTTGACCGACGCGTTTGAATCGGGCGGCTTGTACAACACAATCGAAGAAACGGGCGAGCGTCTTGGCGTCGCCGGACCGAACCGCGCCCATTTTGAAAAACATTATCCCAACCTCGCACTTCCCACTGATGTTGGCGAAATAGGTTGGTACAATCGTCCCGCCGAACCCAGAGAAGAACGTCCCGAACGCGCGCGCCGAGTGTGGAATGATTTGCTCGCGCGCCACGCGGCAAGTGATGACACGATCGGACTGATTACACATGGCGGTTTTTACAATCATCTCCTTGCAATCATTTTGCAACTGCCCGAGCCGCGCAAGGTTTGGTTCGCTTTGAACAATTGTGCCGTCTCGCGCATTGACCTGCGTGAAGAGGAAATCATATTCCCTTACTTGAATCGGTTCGATTTTTTGCCGCCCAATCTGATTACGTTATAGCCATAGCAAACGCGGACTTGGGTGGGCGCTGTGCGTCAATGCTATAATTCAAATATGGATCCACAAGCTCTGGCGCGGCTCGCGCTCTTGGCGGCAATTCTCGCAGTGTCGGGAAACAGCACACCTTCGCATATTTCCACCACCAATTCAACTGCCTACATCGTGCAAGCGGGCGATACCCTGTTTTCGATTGCGACAAAATTTGGTACGACCATTGCGGCAGTGCAAGAGGCGAACCAACTCGCGGACCCGAATGCGCTTGCGGTTGGACAACGCCTCATTATCCCCGGCGCGGTCGCGCAAAATGCTGTAACTCCAACCCCTTCTGCGCGCGGTCCGACTCCCACCGTATCGAGTTCCGCGCAAGCGACTGCTACGCGTGTTCCCTCCACTTCTGCCGAAACCGAAACGTACATTGTTCAGTCGGGCGATACACTTGCCCAGATCGCCGCGCAATTTGGCGTGATCGTCGCGGAATTGCAGCGCATCAACAATATTGCGAATCCTAATCTGTTGAGTGTGGGACAGCGTTTGATCATTCCCAAGGTGACGAACAACGCGGTCACGCTGCCCGAAGGCATTTCGCTGAGCCCTCAAGCGGTGCGGCAAGGTCAAACCTTGACCATTCGCGTCCAAGCGGAAAATGTTTCGGAAGTGTTGGGCAAATTCGATCAACAGACATTGCGCTTTAACCGCGTGGGCGAGGATTGGGCAGCGTTGGCGGGAATTTCGCGCTGCGCGAATTACATCGGCAAATTTCCGTTGAATCTGACCCTCCGCGACAATCTCGGCAATCCGAAACCGGTGCAGCTGAATGTGCGCGTGAACGCCGGAACATTTCCAACCGAAGACATTACTCTCACGTCGGAAATGTCGGCGCTGCTCGACCCCGCGATCATGAATGCGGAAAACGCATTGGTCGCGCAGACCGTCGCGCTGTATTCACCCGGGCAGGCGTGGCAAGGCGCGTTCCGCATGCCGCTCGATGTCAAAGACCCACGCGTCAGCGCGCTCTTTGGCGAACGACGCAGCTACAACGGCGGCAAACCGGGTTTGTGTGGACACGAAGGGCAAGATTTTGGCGTGCCGGGCGGAACCCCGGTCTATGCGCCGGCGGCGGGCGCGGTCGTTATCGCACAGCCGCTTCAAGTGCGCGGCAATGTCGTGTTCATTGATCATGGGCGCGGCGTCTTTAGCGCGTTCTACCATCTGAGCGAAATCGCTGCCAAAGAAGGAGAACAAGTGCAACCCGGCGATTTGATTGGCAAAGTGGGAACGACCGGTTTTTCGACGGGGAATCATTTGCATTGGAGCATGTGGGTGAATGGGATTTATGTGGACCCGATTCAGTGGACGAAACAAGCGATGCCGTGATTCGAGCAAGCAGTAGGCAGTAAGCGGCAGGCAGTAGAAACTTTTGGGAAAACAAAGACCCAAAGGGTTTTGACAACGACGCGTTGTTTGGCGCGGACGCGTTGAAAACCCTTTGGGTCTCTATTTTTTTGCCATTGAAACGCGCGGCGATTGCATTTACAATCAGAGCCATTAGGATTGATAGTTTTATTGGAGGAGCGATGGGCGACACAAACGAAATCAACATGGGGCAAGGCGCGCAGGCGAAACAGGTCGCGGCGGGCAGCAACATTTCGCAAACGATTATTGAAAATTATTTCGAACGCGCGCGTCTCTCCGACGCGCGTTTTTCATTGCCCGCGCCGCCGCGCGATTTTACGGGACGCGCGGACGAAATCGAAACGCTCGTGAAGGCGTTGACGCAGGGACACGGCGCGGCGATTTCGGGTTTGAGCGGCATGGGCGGCATCGGCAAAAGCGCGCTCGCCGCGTTCGTCGCAAATCGCGTCGCCGAAAAATTTCCCGACGCGCAAATTTGGATTGCGTTGAACGGCACAGACAAAAATCCGAAAACGCCGCCCGACGCGATGCGCGAAATTATTTTTGCGCTCGACCCCGAAATGGGCGCGGCGCTCAAGGACGCGTCCGACGCGCAGCTCGCGCAAGTGTATCTCGGTTTGCTGCATAACCAACGCGCGCTGCTCGTGCTGGACAATGCGCGCGACAACGCGCAGGTGCGCCCCTTATTGCAAGCGAATGTGTCGTTCCTCATCACCGCGCGCGCGAATCTCACCGAAGGCGGCTTGCGGTCACTCCATTTGGGCGTGATGAAAAAGGACGAGGCGGAGGCGTATTTGATTTCGTTGTGTCCGCGTCTCTCCCCTCTCCTTGGAGGAGAGGGGGCAGGGGGTGAGGTTGTTGCGAAACTGTGCGAGGTGTGCGGCTATTTGCCGTTGGCGTTGAAAATCGCGGGCAGTTATCTCGCGGCGCGTCAGAACGTGCGCGCGGAAAATTATCTCGCGCAGCTGCGCGAACGGCGTTTGGAATTGCTGCGCGAAGGCAGAGAAGCGGAAGCGAATGTGGAAGCGACGTTCGAGCAAACCTACGCGCAACTCGACGCCGCGCTGCAGTTGCTTTTCCGCGCGCTGTCCGTTTTTCCCGCGCCGTTCACGCTCCAAGCCGCCGCGTATGTGTGGGGACTCGATGAACCGCAAGCCGAAGCCGCGCTGGGCGAATTGATGCGGATGAGTTTTTTGGAATTTGGGATGGGGGATGGGAGACGGGAGACGGGGGACGGGAGATTGGAGACGGGGGACGGGAGACAGGGGGCGGGGGACAGGTATTTTTTGCATGATTTGTTGCGGGAGTTTGGGGTGCGACGAATAACCAATAACGAACAACAAACAACGAATCTGCGGCACGCGGAATTTTATGTGCAGGTCGCGCGCGCGGCAAAGGAATTGTATAAACGGGGGAATGAAAATGTCCGCGCGGGCTTGGATTTATTCGACCAAGAACTCGCGCACATTCGCGCGGGGCAAGCATGGGCGGCGGCGAACATGGAATCCGATGACGACGCCGCGCGTTTGTGCTGTGATTTTCCCGACGCGGCGGTGTATGTTGCAAGCTTGCGCTTGAGCGCGCGCGAACAGATACGCTGGTTGGAGCAAGCGGTGGGCGCGGCGCGAAAACTTGGCGACAAATCCAGTGAAGGCGTACATCTCGGCAACCTCGGCGTGGCGTATGCGGCTTTGGGCGAGGTGCGGCGCGCGATAGAGTTTTACGAAAAATATTTGGCGATTGCGCGCGAGATTGGCGACAGACGCGGCGAAGGGAATGCGCTCGGCAATCTCGGCGTGGTGTATGCGGCTTTGGGCGAGGTGCGGCGCGCAATTGAATATCACGAACAAGCGTTGGTGATTGACCGTGAGATAGGCAACAGACGCGGCCAAGGCAGCGACCTCGGCAACCTCGGCTTGGCGTATGCGGCTTTGGGCGAGGTGCGGCGCGCGATTGAATATCACGAACAAGCGTTGGTGATTGACCGTGAGATAGGCAACAGACGCGGCGAAGGGAATGCGCTCGGCAACCTCGGCGTGGCGTATTACAGTTTGGGCGAGGTGCGGCGCGCGATTGAGTTTTACGAACAATATTTGGCGATTGCGCGCGAGATTGGCGACAGACGCGGCGAAGGGAATGCGCTCGGCAACCTCGGCGTGGCATACAAGAATTTGGGCGACATGAACAGAGCAAAAGAGTTATGGCGCGCGGCGTTGGCGATTTTTGAAGCGATTGAAAGTCCGAATGCGGAGGTGGTGAGAGGGTGGTTAAGTGCGTTGGACCGCGAATGACTCGAAATGTGCGGCAAAGAACGCCGCGGCGAAAGCCGCGAAAGAAAACGCGCCCCCTTTCGCGGGTTTCGCGGCATTTCCCATTTTCGCGTTCCAATTCTTTTCGCGCTGATTCTATTTGAGGAGGTTTCATCATGGCTGACAATGACCGCAAAGGTCTGCACAAATTCGAGCCGCTGTCATACAACATCATCGGCGCGTGCATTGATGTTCAGAAACAACTTGGTTTGCACTGCATGGAAGTGGATTATCAACGCGCGCTCGAGATCGCGCTGCCAAAATTCGGCGTACAATTTCAGCGCGAGGTTGAGATTCCAATCACGTATGATGGTGTGGTGGTGACGCGGCGGCGCGTGGATTTTGTGTGTTGGAATAAAGATGACCGCTGCTTGCTGGAAACCAAAGCGGCGTCTGTCGTGCGTCCCGAAGATGTGGAGCAATGCTTGTTGTACGTGACCAAAGCAAACGAAAAATTAGTTTTGTTGGTAAATTTTGGCGAAAAACCAATTCGAGCGCGACGTTTTGTGAACACGCCGCAAGGCGTGGGGATGGAAGTGGAATGACGGATGACGAACGATGAATGGCGAATAACGAACGACGAATAACGAACGACGAACAACAAATGAGTTATAATGCCAATCACCCAATCACCCAATCACCCAATCTCCAATCTCCAATCTCCAATCTCTAATCTCTAATCTCCAGCCATGACTCCTTCCACCTTTTCCCTCGTCGCGTTTGATTCCACGAACGGCGATCTCGGCATTGCCGTCGCGTCAAAATTTCTCGCCGTTGGCGCGATGGTGCCTTGGGCGCAAGCCGGCATCGGCGCGATTGCGACGCAAAGCTGGGCAAACACAAGTTATGGTCCGCGCGGACTCGAAATGTTGCAACAAGGGATGTCGCCCGACGAGGTTGGCAAAACTCTGACCGACGCGGACGAACACGCGTCGCAGCGGCAATTTGGAATCGTAGATGCGCAAGGACGCGCGTTCACATTCACCGGCGGCGATTGTTTTCGTTGGGCTGGTGGACGCATCGGAAAAAATTACGCCGCGCAAGGCAACATTCTCGCGGGCGCGCAGGTGGTGGACGCGCTCGCGGAAACGTTTGAAAATTCCACCGGCGATCTCGCGGAGCGTTTACTGATTGCGCTCGCGGCGGGGCAAGCGGCAGGCGGCGATAAACGTGGGCAAGAATCGGCAGCGCTGCTCGTCGTGCGCGCGCACGGCGGTTATGGCGGATTCAATGACCGCTACATGGATTTGCGCGTGGATGACAATCCCGCGCCGATTGAAGAATTGAAACGCTTGCTCGCGCTGCACCGCTTGTATCTCGAAAAATCGAATCCGAATGATTTGATTGCGATTGATGAAAACATCGCACGCGAATTGCAATCGGTAATGTCAAAACGCGGCTTTGCGATTCCAGTGAACGGCGTGTGGGACGAACACGCGCAAAAAGCGTTCCGCGAATTTGGCGGCGTCGAAAATTTAGAAGAACGTTTGCAGGAAGGACCGTTCATTGATACGGTCGTGTTGAAATTTTTGAGAGAAAGGTTCCCGTAGGGGCGAAGCATTTGCGGCGATGCGAGCATCGCAAAATGCTTCGCCCCTACACCTACAATGCTGCAACCCGAAAAACTCGCGCAAGCGAATCAGATTTTGCAAGAGCTCGACGTTGACGCGTGGCTCATTTTTGCGCGCGAGACCGAAGAGACGCCCGAACGCGCGTGGGAACTTCTTGCGCCGGGCATGGTGGTGTGGCAGTCGGCGATGCTCCTGACGAAAAAAGGGGACCGCATCGCGATTGTGGGCAAAGGCGACGACGACGAATATCGCCGACGCGGTTGGTACACGCAAGTGTATTCGTACGTGCAAGGCATCGGCGAAATTTTGCGCGAAACGTTGACGCGGCTCGACCCGCAGCAGCTCGCGCTCAATTATTCCGAAAGCAATCCGAACGCGGATGGACTGACGCACGGAATGTATTTAACGCTGCAAAAAATTTTGCAAGAGACGCCGTACGTCGAACGATTCATTTCCGCCGACCCAATTCTTTCGCGTTTGCGCGGCAGGAAAACGCCCGAAGAATTGAAACGCATTCGCGCAGCAATTGAGCGAACGTTGATTTTGTTTGACGAAACCACCGCGCGTATGAAAATAGGATTTTCCGAAAAACAGATCGCGCAGCATTTGCACGAGCGCTGTGAGGAATGGCAAGTCGGGACCGCCTGGCCCCGGGATCAATGTCCGGCGGTGAACACCGGACCCCATTCGTCGGCAGGACACGCGGGTCCGAGCGATTTGCAAGTGGAACCCGGTCATCTCGTTCACGTTGACTTTGGAATCAAGCAGAACGGCTATTGCTCCGATTTACAACGCATGTGGTACGTGTTGAAACCCGGCGAAACGGAACCGCCCGCGCATCTCGTTCACGCCTTTAACGCGGTGGCGAAAACGATTCAAGAGGCAGCCAAAATTTTACGTCCCGGCATCGTTGGCTGGGAAGTGGATTCCCTCGCGCGCGAGGTGATTACGAGTGAAGGGTATCCCGAATATCAACACGGGCTCGGACATCAAGTTGGGCGCGCGGTGCATGACGGCGGCACGGGGCTTTTGCCGCGCTGGGAGCGTTACGGCGAAACGCCGTACGGCGTCGTCGAAGAAAATCAAGTGTACACGATTGAACTCGGCGTGCAGACGGACGCGGGCTATCTCGGTCTGGAAGAAGATGTGCTGGTCACCAAGAACGGCGTGGAGTGGCTCGCGCCGCCGCAAAAGGAATTGTGGCTGGTAAAATAAGCGTATATAATTCGCTTATCGTTCCCGATACTCGATTTTGCTGCGAATGTTTTGCTGAAACGGCTCGCACTGTTTTTGCCCTCGAGCCGTTTTTATTTGAGTAACTCGCGTAATGTCTTCCCTCCCTCCCGGACTGCCCGAACCGATTCCTCCACGCGACAAACCACAGCCGCCGCGTGGACGCGATCGCGCATTGTCGTCAATCCCATCAAACAACAAAAAAGATTTCGCGCCTCCAAAGCAAGCGTACGAGTACGCCCCCCCCCCGCCCGCACAAGCCAATTCAACGCCCGGCTTGGCACAATCTACCTTGCCCTCCCTCCCTCGGATGCGAAATCATGTAGTTACGTGGTTGATTATTTTGGGCATTGTGGGGGTTGCGCTCGCGTTCACGATCCCCTTTACCCTCGGCGTCTATTTTGGCAATCAAGACCGCGCGCAATTTGTCGAACGACAGGCGCAAGAACATTTTCAGCGCGCCCTCACGTACGAAGCGGAAACGTACACGCAGCTGGCGATTGCCGAATTGGAACTCGCGCTGCAATACAAACCCGATTATCAACCGGCACGCGAAAAATTACAGCAGTTGAAAACCGTTCACATCGCGAATCCGGCACAAGAGCCGCAAGAGGTCGTCATTGCCAATCAACTGTACGCCAGCGCCGAGCAAGCAGTGACCGAACAAGATTGGGACAGCGCGATTGATTTGTTTGAAGAACTGCGCCGCGTAAAAAGTGATTATCGCGCCGGCGAGGTGGATGCGTTTTTGGTGCGCGCATATCTGGCAGCCGGGAAACAAGCGCTCGCCGCGAATGACGTAGATCTGGCGCGGCGGCGTTTTGAAGCAGCCCTCGCGGTGGATGCAAACAACGCCGAAGCGCGCACCCTGCGCGAACGCGCGCTGCTCTACTTTAACGGCGTCTCTTTGATGGGCACCAATTGGGGCAATGCGGTGCTGACCTTTGAAGAATTGTATGGGCGCGACCCAAATTTTGGCGATGTGAAACTAAAATTACGCGACGCACATCTGGGTTATGGCGATTTTGCCAGCGAGCAAGGCGCATTCTGCATCGCCGCGCGCGAGTACGACGCGGCTTTGTCGCTCGGCGCGGGGACGGGCGCGCAAGCGAAAGCGTCAAGCGCAAATGACGCGTGCAAGAACGCGATTCTCAACCCAACGGCGACGCCGACACCCACCCCCGAAGGCGGATTCGCAACCCCCGACCCATTTGCGACACCGAATCCCTTTGCCACACCTGTTCCCGTCAATTCCACAGTCGGAGTTTTGTATGCTCCCGGCATGCGCGTCCGCCAAAATGCCCAGTGCAACGGCACCGGCGACATCAAAGGCAGTGTGCAAACTCAAGACGGCGACCCGATTCCGAACGTTGGCGTGAAAATTTACAATGACTTTGGCTATTTGCCGCCGTACGCGCGCACAGACGCGGCGGGCGAGTACGAAATCGCGCTGGGTTCGGACAAGGGCATTTTCCACCTCGTCATCGTGGACGATTTTGGCAGCAACGCGAGCGCCATCTTGAACGTAGATTATCCCGGAGGCAATGTGCAAGGATGCCACATTGTCGTCAACTGGACGCGCATCAAGTAGGCACACAGTTTTGTCCATGCTTTGCGCGGTGAAATCAAAATATGCCAGCGCTCATTCGTCCCCTCGCTATTTGCCTCTTTTCGCGCGCCGACAAGATTCTCGTCAGCGAAGGTTTCGACCCCACCAAGAACGAGAAATTTTTCCGTCCAATCGGCGGCGGGATTGAGTTTGGTGAATACGCGGCGGACACAATCGTGCGCGAGACGCGGGAAGAACTGGACGCGCGTGTAATCAACCCGCGCTATTTGTTCACGCTGGAAAATCTTTTTGTATTCAACGGCGAGCGCGAACACGAAATTGTTCTGGTCTACGATGCCGAATTTCTGGATCAAACGCTGTACGAGCGCGAATATTTGGACGGACAAGAAACAATAGATGGAGAGGAAACGAACGAATCGTTTCAAGCATTTTGGAAATCATTGGATGAATTGAAAAACGACCCGCGTCCGTTGTATCCTGACGGACTTTTAGAAAGATTGAGCAAGTTATGAAAACATATCGAAAACAAATCGGCGCGCTGCTCATCGCTTTATGGTTGATCAGCGCGTTTGCCATTGCTGCGCCAAGTGTCACCCGCGCGCAAGCGTCCGCCCCGCGCGTGGATGTTGCAAGAATTTCGGGCGTCATTGATCCGTTTATCGAAGGATATGTAGAGCGCGTGATCAACAATGCGCGCGACGATGGCGCGACGGCGATTGTGTTTTTGCTTGACACGCCCGGCGGCGGACTCGATGCGACGCGCAAAATTGTCGAACGTTTCTTTGATTCACCGGTGCCGATCATTGTGTACGTTTCCCCATCAGGCGCGCGCGCGGGTTCGGCGGGAGTTTTTATTGCGTATGGCGCGCATCTCGCGGCGATGGCGCCCGGGACAAATATCGGCGCGGCGCATCCTGTCGGCGCACAAGGCGAAGACATTGCCGGCATTCTGGGCGATAAAGTGACCAACGATTCGGCTGCCTTTATTCGCTCGATTGCCACACAGCGCGGACGTAACGCGGATTGGGCTGAAGACGCAGTACGGGAGAGCGTCTCGATTACAGAACAAGAGGCGTTACAAAAAGGCGTGATTGATTTCATTGCGCGCGATGTGAATGATTTATTGAATCAAGTGAACGGACGTACCGTTCAAGTGCAAGGGCATGATGTAACTCTCAACACGCAGAACGCGGAGGTACATCAAATGGATATGAATTTCTTTGAACAATTTTTTCATCTGCTGCTCGACCCGAACATCGCGTTGATTTTGCTCAACATTGGCACGATCGCCCTCATCGCCGAAGTGTACAATCCGGGCGCGGTCATTCCCGCAATCGTCGGAATCATTTGTCTCACCCTTGCCGCCGTCGCGCTCTTTGGCTTGCCAACGAATTGGGCGGCGGTAATTTTGATCATTGCCGGAATTGGCATGATGCTGTTGGATATCAAGGTCACCGGCTTTGCGCTGACGATTGGCGGTGTGATCGCGTTTTTGTTGGGCGCGTTCTTTTTATTTCGTCCCATCACGCCGCCGGAACCCACCGCGCCGGATGTGAGCGTGTCGCCATTCGTCATCGGCGGCTTGGCGATTTTGACCGTCTCATTCGTTCTCTTTGTAATCGGCGCGGCGATTCGGTCGCGCAATCTGCCCGTCATCACGGGACTTGGGTCGTTTGTCGGTGCGACCGGCACGGCGAAAACGCCGTTGAATCCGTTGGGGACCGTTCTGGTTAGGAGTGAAGAATGGACGGCGCTGGCACAAGACCCGCCCATCCAGCCGGGCGAGGCGGTGCGCGTGGTCTCTGCGGATGGCTTGACCTTGCGCGTCGAAAAAGCGCCAAAACAAGGGCAAAACGGGGGATAATGTTCTGCGTCTCGAAAATTGCTTGACGCGTGCGCGAAACTATGCTATACACTCGCACTTTTAATCGCCATCCCAATGACGGGTTGGCAGCGGGGATAGGAGCATGGCAACACTACGTAAAATGACAAAAAAGAGCGCGCCGCACAACATCGTCAAGCCGCGTGCGGCAAAAACGTCGGGGCGCAAGAATGTGTCTCAAGCCAAAGTGGCAGCGCACAAACGCACCTCTTCGGCGAACGGAAAACATCCGCCTGAAAAAAAGGCAAAATCACTGCAGAGTCAAAAAGAAACGCTACAGCAAGAACGCGCGCAAGTGGAAAGCGAACTCGCCAACTTGCGCGCGGAAATGCAACAAGCGCCCGAGATGACGGGCGACGAAGTGGACTTGAATGTGTATGAACGCGAAAAAACATTGGGCTTGGTCGCGGCGTACGAACGGCGGCTGGAAGAATTTGATGCCACCCTCAAAGTCGCGGCGCAAGGCAAGTACGGCATCTGCGAACGCTGCGGCAATCCGATTCCGCCAGAACGTTTGGAAATTTTTCCCGAAACGCGTTTGTGCGTAAAGTGCAAGAATGAGGTAGAACGCGAACAGCGAAGGTTGAGAATGTAGAAATAAAAATCGTGCGACGCTGTCGCACGATTTTTATTTCTATGCGGGCTTGCCTAACTTGGCGGTCTCTAATTCGATAACACTTTCATCGAGTTTCTTAAAGAGCGCTTTTGGCTCTCCTAACGCCTCCCCGCCGCGCAGCGCGCTCGGTTTCCATCCCGCGTTTGTTGTTGGTGGAATGTAAGTGAGTACGAGATGGTCGCGCGTCTCTTCGGCAATCGTCCGCGTTTCAAACGTCCCCGCAAGATCGTGCGTATAACCGAGCTGCCGATGCAAATCGTTTGAAGAGAACGGCAAGTACGGGTACAACGCGGTTTTGAGATTATCAATTACGCGCAGCACCACATACAAACTTGTCCCCGCGCGTTCACGATTCACTTTGATTGTTTTCCACGGTTCCGTTTGATTGAGATAACCATTCGCCTCGCGCGCCACCGCAAAGGCGTGTTCAATCCCTTCGCGAAAACGACACGCGTTGATGGCATCCCCCACCACTTGCAAGGCGCGCTCCGATTTTTCAATCAGCGCGCGGTCATCCGCATTCAATTCACCCGGCGTCGGCACGCGCTTGTCGAAATTTTTGTACGCGAATGTGAGCGAACGATTCGCGAGATTGCCCCACGTTGCAACGAGTTCGTCGTTATTGCGGCGCACGAATTCGCTCCACTTGAAATCGGTGTCCGCGTATTCTGGCATATTCGTCGCCAAAAGATAGCGCAGCGGGTCGGGATCGTACGCCGCAAGAAAATCGTGCGTCCACACCGCCCAGTGCGCGGATTTGCTAAACTTGCGTCCTTCGAGATTTAGAAACTCTTGCGACGGCACGTCGTATGGCAGTGGAATTTTTCCATCGCCATAGCCCAAAAGCAGCGCGGGCCAAATCACCGTGTGAAACACGATGTTGTCCTTGCCGATGAATTGATAGCTCTGCACATCGGGCGCCACCGTCCACCATTTTTTCCACGCGTCCCCTAAACCGAAATCATTTGCCCATTCCACTGACGCGCTGTAATAACCGATCACCGCGTCGAACCAAACGTAAATGCGTTTGTTTGGATAATCACCAACCTCCGGCGGAATCGGCACGCCCCATTCCAAATCGCGCGTAATGGCGCGCGGCTTGAGTCCCGTTGGGTTTTCGTCCGTGCCGTCGCCGCGCAAATAATTGAGCGTGAACGACAACACGTTCGGTTTCCAATGCGTTTGCGCTTTCGCCCAATCCAACAGCGGCTTGTTGAATTGCGGCAAGTCGAGATAAAAGTGTTCCGTCTCGCGCACTTCAAGTGTGTGCGTCTCACCGGGTTTCGCAAAACGCGAACGCGGATTGATGAGCTGCAGCGGGTCGAGCAGGTTGCCGCAGTTTTCGCATTGATCGCCCCGCGCGCGCGGGTAATGACAAATCGGACATTCGCCTTCGACATAGCGGTCGGGCAAAAAGCGCGCGGCATCCACATCGTACAATTGTGGATCGCTCTGTTTGAAAATGTATTCGTCGCGGTACAATTTCAAAAAGAACTCCTGCGTGATGCGATAATGATTTTCGGTGTCGGTGTGCGTGTAGAGATTGAGGGCGATGCCGAGCCGAATGAGATTTTGGATCACGAGCGCGTGATATTCTTCCGCCACCGCGCGCGGCGTACGTCCTTCTTCCTCGGCGGTAACAGTAACCGGCGTGCCATGTGTGTCCGAACCCGTCACGGAAAGAACCTCATTACCGCGCAAGCGTTGATACCGCACAAAAATATCATTCGGGACGAACGTTCCCGCAAAGTGTCCGAGATGCAGCGGACCGTTGACATAGGGCCACGCGGGATAGGCGCTGATTTTGTTGGTCATGTTGATTCTGCTGATGGCGAATCGCGCCACGCATTTCGTTCATGATGCGAGATTGAAATGCGCGTCACGATTTGCGATGAGTCATTTGTAATTTGTCAAAAGAAACAAAAAACCGCTGTCGGAGGCGAACAGTGTTCGCACGAACAAGCGGTGAGCGGCGTACCGTTGACAGGACGCGTCGAGGAAAAACAACTCGCTACGCGTCGTCGCTACTACGGCACGCCATAAGCATCAACATCAAAGAGGAAAAACGATTGAACATCAATAACCTCAAGTGGCTGCTATTATACGCGAATGTATAGGAATGACAAACGCGCGTTTTTCATTTCGACTGCACTCGTTTCGGCGCAGGCGATGATGCATCGCGCGGGCGCGATGTGTGTGGCAGATTGTATAACCCGCGTACATCATTCCAGCGCACCCGCACCACATCGCAAAAATTGCGGTAGGAATCTTTGAGCGGATTCACTTTGGTCTCGGTGCCGTAACGCCACTGCACGGGAACCTCTTTGATGCGATAGCCCGCTTTGTGTCCGATGAACAACGCTTCGACGTCAAACGCCGTCACCATGCCGCCGCTGACTTGCTTGGCATTGTCACCATAGAGCAGCATCCGCGAAAAAATATCCTGCGCCACATCATCGCGGAATGCTTTGAACCCGCACTGTGTATCTTGAATCCCGCGCACGGTCAGCAGTTGCACAACAAAATTGAACGCGCGCCCCATGATGTGCCGATAGAATGGTTCTTTGATTCGCTGTGCGCCGACACCTTCCCGCGAACCAATAACAATCTCATAGCCGCGCTCAAACCACGGCATCAGTTTTTCCAATTCCTCGATAGGGGTCGAAAGGTCGGCGTCGGAAAAAAGGACAATGTGTCCGTGCGCTGCCAACATCCCCGTGCGCACCGTATAACCCTTGCCGCGATGATCGTTTTTGAGCAAACGTACGGTGGGATGCTGCTGCGCGAAGGTTTCGACAACGCGCGTCGTGCCATCCGTCGAACCGTCGTCCACCACCAAGATTTCCGAAGGGTAATTTTGCGCGGCGAGATAAGCGTTCACGCGCTGTAGTGTATGCGGCAAACGTCGTTCTTCGTTATAGGCAGGAATGACGACCGAAACGAGAGGTTGAGTTGATTCCGAAGCGATAGACTCCATGCAAGTTTGGTTCTGTTGTGATTGAATTCAAATGGGTTGCGCAGCCGGGCAGCAGAACCGCAAAGATTCTAACGGAAATGAGAGGGAATGCAAAATGCAAAATGTCAAAGGCGGGTTGTTTTCAATCTTTCTTTTGCCGTAGAATTCCATGCTACGCACGCGCCAAAAGCTGTTCGATTTCACCATCGCTTATGCGTTTCATTGCTTGGACCGCTTGGCGTTTTTTCAAGTAACGCGGCAGGGCAAATATTCCTGCGAGCTGTCCGCGCAGCCGTGCGCGTGCGGATTCCCCACGCCAATGTTTCAAGGCGTCACGCGTGATGGCAAACTGCGCGGCAAAAATTTCACCACGATATTTTCGCCACAACGCGCCGGGATAATTTTTCGCCAGCACCGCGATAAAATTGCGCCCCACATAATAGCTCGCAAACGCGCCGCCGCCCGACGCGCTCAGCATGTGATAGACAATTGCCTTGGGCGCAAAGACGCATTCGTACCCCGCCAAACGCGCGCGCCAATTCAAATCCACGTCTTCGCAGTTGAATTGCAAATCTTCATCAAACAATCCGATTTCGTCCAGCATCGCGCGGCGATACGCGCACGCGCCGCCGCACACGCCAAAGAGCGCGGGCGGGCTTGACGGATTGTCGTATTGCCCCGTATCAATCTCCCACACGCCGCGATTTCCCGGCGTCCCATTGACGCGAAAAAAATCGCCCGCGCTGTGCAATTTTTCGCGCGCATCAAACAAGCGCAGTTTTGTCGCCGCCATGCCCGCGCGCGGATTCGCATCCAGCGCGCGAAACAACTCTTCCAACCATGTTGCTTCCGCTTCGGTGTCGTTGTTCAACAACACCACAATTTCGCTCGTAGTTTGACGAATGCCCTCGTTCACCGCGCCCGCGAAAAAACGATTTTCGTTCAACGCGATTACGCGCACATTTGGAAATTCGCGCGCGAGCAGCGCACGCGAATCATCGGACGATGCATTGTCAACGACAACGATTTCAAAATCGCAAAAGGTCTGTCCTTCCAATGCGCGCAGACACGTAGGGAGCAAACGCGCGCCATTCCAATTGGGGATGATGACAGAGACGCGGGGATTGTGACTTGACATGAAAATAGTAGGACAATTTTAAAAATTGTCCTACGCGGCGCGATATTTTTGCCAATAGCGATACACGCCGTCTGCCAACGCGTCGCCGCCCGCCGCATCGTCATATTGAAGCAATTCTTTCGCGGCAGCTCCATCCGCGCGCGCAAGTTCATTCAAAAACGCGCGATAGCTCTGGCGAAATTCTTTTTGCGTTGGCGCGGCTGTCATTGCGCGCGCGGTCCACGCTTCGATGGCGTCAAGCGTGCGCGCCATTTTTTCCAAATGCCACGCCGCGTCCTCGTACATTCCGAAATGTGTGGGCGCAATGATTTGCAATTTTTCTTGGCGCAGCCGTTCAACGCTCGCGCGCCATTTGCCAAGATGGATTTCGGGCGGCGGCGTTGGCGGACGGATGTGCGTGCCGCGATTGACGCGCACGCCGCCCACATCGCCCGAAAAGCAAATGTCATCCAAGATGTACGCGAAATGATGTTCCGCATGTCCCGGCGTTTCCAGCGCGCGCAATGCAAGCCCGCCGATTTCAATCACATCGTTGTCGTGATGTTGAATCAACTGCGTTTCGGGTACCGCGAGGAAATCGCCCCACAAGCGTTCCATGTCCGCGCCATAAATGCGCTGCGCGCTCGCCAATAGTTTTTCGGGATTCAATAAATGCGGCGCGCCGACGGGATGCACGTGAATGCGCGCGCCGTGTCGCATGCCGTCACTTTTTGTGAGCGCCCACCAGCCCGCCGCGCCCGCGTGGTCGAGATGAATGTGCGTGAGCAAAACATCGGTAATGTCGCGCGCGTCCAAATCGAGCGCGCGCAAGCCCTGCGTCAATGCGGACAGCGTCGAACCGGGACCGCAATCAATCAAGAGCGCGCCGTCCGCGTGGCGAATCACGTACACGGCGATAATGCCTGCTTTGTTTTGATGATGAACGTCAATCGTTTCGATTTTTGGATGCTTCATATTTCAAAATACGCGCGCAGCGCGTCTTGCCACGAACGAAGCGAAATGTCGAGCATCGTCGCCGCGGCAAAGTTTTCCAACGCGGTATTGGGGGGGGGTGTTGAAGCGCGACTGTATTCCGCGAGCGTGATAGGTTTGATGGGACGCGGCAGGTTTGCCATCCGCAAAATTTCAATCGCCCATTCGTAGCGCGAACACGAACCCGCGTTGACGAGATGATAAATGCCGTACTGTTTCGTTTCAATCAAGCGCGCCAGCGCGTTCGCCAAATCGGGAACGTAGGTCGGCGAACCGATTTCGTCGCGCACGACGGATAGGGCGGCTTGCCGCTGTGCCAACTCTAAAATCTTGTCAGGGAATTTCCCGCCCCCTTTGGCGTACAGCCATGCCGTGCGGACGATGTAGAATTTTTCGAGCAGATGCTGCGCGTACCATTCCCCCGCGAGTTTCGATTTGCCGTACACGTTGATGGGATTCGGCGCATCGAATTCGAGATAGGGCGCCTCTTTTTTGCCGTCGAACACTTCGTTGGTGCTGATGTAAACGAGGGCGGCGTTGCATTTTTGGCACGCCAGCGCGACGTTTTGCGTGCCAAAGGCGTTTGCGCGAAATGCGCTGACGGGATCGCGCGCCGCGCCGTCCACGTTCGTCATTGCCGCGCACTGAATCACTATATCGGGAGCGAGCGCCGCGAGGCGTGAAATGTTCGCGCGGTCGGTAACATCAAATTCGCGGTGCGCGAGCGGAATGAGGGTGTGTGACGCAAGCGTCGTTTGCAAGGCGCGTCCGAGCTGTCCATCACTGCCGGTGATCGCAATTTTCATTCAGTCGAATTGTCCGTGAAATTCGCGCACGACCTCATACCATTGGGTCGGTTCGCCGCGCAGCGCCGCGACGCGGTGCGCATAATTTTCCATTTCATTAAATTGTTCCAAGCGCGCGTGCGCGCTGCCAAGCATGTACGCCAAATCAATATCGGTCGGACGCAGTTCGAGCGCGCGTTTGGCGTTTTCGATTGCTTTGGGTAAATCTCCGATTTGGAAATAGCACGCCGCCAAAACTTTATAAATCACCGCGAGGTCGGAAAGCGCGTTTGCCGCATCTTGAAGCGGCGCGATAGCTTGACGATATTTTTGTTGATTGCGCAGCTGCAGCCCGCGCAAAAAGTTCAAATAGGCATCGGTCACGCGTAAATTGGGATCGAGTTCGCGCGCGGTTTCCAGCTCGCGTTGAATCAGGTGCAAACGAAAATCGGCGACCCCCAGAATATCATCCTGTTTGCTCAACAACATCGCAAGCCCTTTGAAATAATGGGCGACCGCGCTGCCCGGCAAATAACGCTGTGCTTGATCAAAAGCGTTCTCGGCTTGGTCGTATCTTCCAAGCGTAAAAGTGGCAAGTCCGAGTTGATAATAGGCATCCCCGTCGTACGGATTCAAGGTGAGGCGTTCGCGCATTTGCGCCGCGAGCTTTTGCGCTTGCGCGACTGCCGGCAGCGCGAGTTCGGCGGGTTGCGCAACCAGAACAATCGAGCTGCAATATTCGCACCGTTCGTCATTGAGGCGAAGCGGCGCGCCGCAGCTTGGGCAACGCAGGGTGACAAGACTGGACATTGCGATTGGCTTGGACATCGAGGGCAAACAAATTCAACACGCCGCTGCTGCCCGAGTTCTATCCGCGCATAAATGTAAGTTGCGCAGGCGATGCATTATACAACACCACAGTTGCATCCCTGCCCAACGTGTAATCATGCCGTGCAATCACATCCATCAGGCGCGCAAAATAATTGTGCGATAAGAAAACCAAGGGGGATCGTTTGCGCCAGAGGAAGGTGCGCGGCGCGCGCATAATCGCGGCGCGAGAGTGCGGAATCGTCCGAAAACAAGGTCTAAATAAACATCACCGAATCGTTCGGGTGGAACGATTCGGTGACGGGATAAATTACATCTCTGGGGAAAAGGGTTATCCTACTTTGACAAAGTACGCGTCAACGGCGGCGTCGAGTAATTCTTTTTCGAGACGCGGCTCGGTCTGCAAATAGCGCGCAATATCCATCAATTGATCGAGCAGGTCGCGCGGGTGGACGGCTTTGGGCTCGCGCTTGACTTTGACATAGTGCTCAAGCACGAGATACTTGAACATTTCTTCGTCATACGGAATGTGGCGCTGCGTGCAGTTGAGTTGAAAGATGGTCCGAAAATCATCCCAAGTTGGATTCGGCACGTTGATCTTGTAACGAATGCGCCGCAGAAATGCTTCGTCCATCAAATCGCGCGGGTCGAGGTTTGTCGAAAATACGATCAATACATCAAATGGAATTTCGATCTTTTTACCCGTGATCAGCGTGAGAAAGTCGTAGCGTTTTTCGAGCGGGAGAATCCAGCGATTGAGCAAATCTTGTGGGCGCAACTGCTGGCGACCAAAATCATCAATCAAAAACATCCCGCCGTTAGCTTTCATCTGGAACGGGGCTTCGTATGTTTTGGACACCGGATCGAAAATGAGATCGAGCGTTTCCAGTGTCAGTTCACCGCCCACTGTGATAAACGGGCGCTGGCAGAGGACCCATCGCGTATCGCGGCGTGTACTTTCATTGTTCGCGCCATTGCGCGGCGGCTCGGTCACGGCTTTATGATTGTGCTGGTCGTACAAACGAATGATTTGTCCATCCGCGTAGATTGCATACGGCAAATACACATTGCCGCCCAACAACCGCGCCATGCGCTCCGCAATCGTCGTTTTACCATTTCCGGGCGGTCCGTATAAAAAGATCGAACGCGCCGAATTCACAGCCGGTCCGACACGTCGCAACATGGCATCGCTGATGACAATATCGTTGAACGAGTCACGAATGGTGTCGCGCGAAACGGAAACGAGCCCAATCCCTTGTCGTTCCATCGCTTCATTGTACACGGCAAGGGGTACGGGCGCGGGACCCGCATACTGATTGCGCGCGAGGAGTTCTTGCGCTTTGCTGCTCCCTTTGCCGGTGACAACATATTTGTATGCGCGTTCACTGTATCCCGTTGCGCCGGTAATCTGACAAAATTCTTCCTTGACCAAAAAATTGAGCGCGCTTTCGACAATGTTTGTGTGCGGCAAACGCATCTCTTCCGCGACCACGTTCGCCTGAATTTCGCCGGCAAAATAAATAATTTTGAGGGCGAGTTCATGAATAAAACTTGTCGGCAAACCGGTATCGGCAATGGTTTTCGGAGGCGGGAAAAAAGTCGTCGGTTGTGACATAAAAGTCACCGGCACGGTCGGAGCCGTCATGTTAAATACAGCCATGTGGTCTCTTTCTCTGAAAGGAAATTCGCGGCGACGCGCGGTGAAAATAGAGCGTTCTGCGTTAATTAACGCCGTCGAATTTTACGCCGCGTTGCGTCTGCGCGCAAGGGGACATTGGGTTGATGTCGGGGCTGGCAAAGTGCGAATTGAGTGAACAAAATTGACCTTTGCAATTGCACGATGATATTCGTCGCTTGGTCACCGATGTGCCACCTCACCCGGACTTGAAAGGCGCAGACAGTCGAGTGCCTGCATAGTCACTTGGATAAGCAAACACTCACGGTCAGCCGCCTGTTGCAGCATTATGCCAATTGGCTGCACTTGGCGCAAGTTGCGCTACAATAGACTTGCTGGTCAAGGCTCTACCCCTCTCGACTATAAATGAAAGTGCGGTACTTGCATTATAGCCAATGGGTGAGCCCGACGGATAAGCGTAACCAACTATTGGTTTGGTCTAATCCTCCACAAGCGGTTTGAAGCCACCCACCTCTGACTTTTCGATATTCCAAGCATGTCAACTCTTCTCATCCAACACGCCGACCTTTTCACGCTCGATGCTCACAATGCGATTCTGAAAAATTCAAGTCTTGCAATTCAAGACAAATATATCGTCGCTATCGGCGAAATTCCGCCTGATTTTCGCGCCGACGAAATTATTGACGGCACAAATCACGTCGCGCTGCCCGGATTTTTCAACGCGCACACGCACGCGGCAATGACGTTACTGCGCGGTTCGGCGGAAGATTTGCCGCTCGACCGTTGGTTCAACGAAGGCATCTGGCGCACCGAATCCGCGCTGTGCGAAGAGGATGTGTATTGGGGCACCGCGCTCGCGGCGTGCGAAATGATTCGCAGCGGCACCGTTGCTTTTTCCGACCATTATTTTTATATGCACAATGTTGCGCGGGTTGTGCAAGAAGCGGGGATGAAGGCGATGCTGGCGTGGTGCGTCTTTGGTTCCAATTTCGCGCCGGAAATGGGACCGACAACTTTGGAGCTCACAGAGGAATTTGTTGCAGAATTTCAAAACAGCGCGGGCGGGCGCATCCAAACGGTGCTCGGTCCACATTCACCCTACATCAGCGCCGAACGCGCGCTGCGCGATGCTGCCAATGTCGCGCGCAAACTCGGCGTCGGCTGCCACATTCACGTATCCGAATCGCCCGAACAAGTCGCAAATTCGTACAAACAGCACGGCAAGTCGCCCGTTGCGTACTTGAATGCTCTCGGAATTTTCGATCAGCCCTCCATCGCCGCGCACGCGATCTATATTGACGATGCCGACATCGAAATTCTGCGCGCCAAGAATGTGACCGTTGCCGCCTGTCCCAAAACGCATCTCAAGCTGGCAATGAAAACGACGCGGATCATGGCTTTGTTGAATGCAGGCGTGAATGTTGCGCTCGGCACTGATGGCGCGGCGTCGAACAACGACCTCGACATGCTGCAAGTGACGCGCCTCGCCGCGCTCTTGCAAAAACATGAGACGGGTGACGCGACCGTCTTGCCTTCGATGCAGGCGCTGAAACTTGCAACACAACATGGCGCGCGCGCGATGGGCTTTGCAAACAGCGGTGTCATTCAAGTCGGCGCGGCTGCGGATTTGATTCTTGTTAACATGGACAAGCCGCATCTCACCCCGCGCCATGATCTCGCCGCGAATGTGGTTCACTCGGCGCAAGGCAGCGATGTGAATTATGTGATTGTGGACGGGCAGGTATTATTGCGTAAAGGGGAACTGACAACGCTGGACGAGGAAAAAATCATGCGCGAGGCAGAAACGCGCGGCTTGCGCATGGTGCAGAGCAACTTGGCGCAGACACAGAGGTATCAATCATATTGAATGACGATGCTTGTATTTTTCAAGACGCGGTCTTCAGAATCGAATGTGAGAATGTCCGCGTGTTGGATGAGCAGTTTTGTCATCGGTTATTTCCTCTTTGTCAAAAACTCGCGCGCCTGCCACGTCCGCGACTCGGGCAAGCCGGCTAACATTGCCAATTGTCCATCGTTCGGGATTTCGTTCGACGCACTCTTTTGGTATTGCGCGTACGCGTCGCGCAGCGCGCCTTCGACAATCATTCCCTCAGTCGCACGTGAACCGACGCACACCATCAATCCAACTCCCGCCAATGCCGCACACGCGATCGGAATCCATTCATATTCGGCTGAAACCGGATCGTCTTGCGAAACCATAAAGATCGCCAACACGCCGAGCAATACAAACGCCGCGCCGCCAAGCCAAAAGCCCCATTCAAGATATTGCAACCGCGTTTTCAAATTTTTCACTGCAAGCCCTCGCGCGATGTGAAACCAATCCACTCCAATGTTGCGTTGCATAGTTTTTATTTGTTGATAAAGAAACGCCAGCGATATAAAACTGCGCCTATCAACAAGACCAATTGTGCGAGCGCCACACCAACCGCATACAACTGCGAATAATAAAACGTCAGCAGATTCACAATCGTCAGCGAAATGATCAACGCGAACGTGCCGATGCGCAGTGCGCGCCGCTCTTTGCCCAGCAGTAGCAAAACCGTGGCAAGCCCCATCAAGAGACCTGCCAAGATATTGGCGATTTGGTACACCGCCAATAATGTCGCGTTGTTCACCGCATATTGCGACGTACCGTTAAAAATCACATATTCCGGCAGTCCCGTGCCATTGAACGCGCCCGCAAGCCATCCCCACAACGCAATAATTTGCAGCACAGCATTGATGCCCGCCAGCGCGAAACCGACCACCAGCAGCCCTTTGAAAACGCGCCGCGTGGGCCAGCGCGCCGCGACGAATTTTATCCACAGCCACACGCGTTCCACCCGATTCGGTTCGCGCGCCAAACGCGTTTCTTCCGCTTGAACAAAATCTAACAGCGCGCGTGCCAAATTCTTTTCATTCGCCGCTTGCGCGCTGTCCAACACCTGCGACAATTCGCTCACCAACTCTCTACGCTCGAACGGGTCCAAATCATTGTCCAAAATTTGCTTCATATCTTCGAGCGCGTGATACAGCAACGTGCGCGTATCGCGTGGCTGGGCGCGGCGGACGCGCAAGAACAACCACACGCACGCGAGCAGAAACGCATAAATGATCGGAAACGCCAACGGAAAAAAATAATCGTTGCTCGAGGTAATGAATTTGCCCACTTCGTCAATAAACAACCCAACGCCGATGCCCCCCGCCACTGCCGCGAACCACAGCACCCAATGATTCGCCCACAGCAGCAGCGCGACCAGCGCGACAAACAAGAGCAGCCCGCCCCACAGCATATGCGCGATATGAAACGTGCCGCCGCCCCCAATCTGCGGATAGCCGGACAATTGCAAAAAGACGCGCACTATAATGACTGTGACGGCGAATGCTGCAATCATCAAAATCAAATAACTGTCCGCCGCCTGCTGTCGCACCGGCGACCAAATCCGCTTGATATGTTGGGGATGTGCTTGTGTCATCTTTACTTGCTCCACGCGCGTTTCAACAACGCGAACATTTCCAAATCCCAAAACTGATTTTTCCAATAGCCGTATTCGCGCAGCAGCCCTTCGCGTTGAAAGCCGATTTTTTCGAGGACGCGCGCCGATGGGGCATTTCCGGGCACCACCAGCGCTTCGATGCGATTCAGCGGCAGACCCGCCGCTTGCAAATTTTCAAAACCATGCTGCACCATCGCGCGCAATGCTTCCGTCATGTACCCTTTATTCCAATACGCCCGCGCCAAATCGTAACCGATGCCGGCGCGAAACCAACCGCGCGTAAATTGGTTGAATCCGCCCGTGCCAATTACCGTATCCGTGTCCTTTAACGCAATGCCCCAGCGGAGCGCGTCACCGTTCGCGTTCCGCGCGTTCATCCGCGCAATCAAATGCCGCGCCTCTTCCACAGCCGTGAACGTCGCCAAATCGTAATAGCGCGTCACCGCGTCATCGCCAAAAATTTTGAAAACTGCGTGGGCATCGCTCTCGCGCAATGCGCGCAGCACAAGGCGTTCGGTTTCAATCTGAGCGATCATGCGACACATTTTCTCCGCCCGTCACACAAAAAACGGCGGACTGGTGAATATATAATTTTCGTATTTCCCAAGCGGCGCGTCGCTCATGAACAAGGCGACGAACGAATCCAGCGTGTATTTGTGGGTCAGAAAATAATCCACCGCTGCGCGATTGATCTGCGGAAGATCGAAACCCACTTCGCGGCGTCCGCGCGCGAACGCCGTCGCCTCCGCGTGTGCGAGCGCTGCCGCGATGTCGCGTTCGTCGTACAACGCGAAGGGTCCGCATTTTCACTTTTCACTTTTCACTCAAGTTTTTCCTTTTTTACTTGCAATCACTCCGCCCGTCGCTTGATGTCCGTGCGTGATCACCACAAACGCGTGCGGGTCGGCTTCGGTCACAATATCGCGCAAGGTGTCCACGAACGGGCGGCTGATGGTGCAAAATAAAACATTGTGCGGTTTTTCCGTGAACATCCCTTCGCCTTGCCACGCGGTCACGCCGATTTGCAATTTTTCCAACAGCGCGTGTGAAACCTTATCGCGTTCATCGGTAACAATAAACGCCGTGCGAATCACACTTGGTCCTTCCAAAACATAATCGGTGGCGATTCCCCAAATAAACAGCGTCACGAGCGAATAGAGCGCGGCTTCCCAACCAAAGGTAATGCCCGCCGCAAGAATGATCAAGCCGTCCGTAATGAAATAAACTTGGGAGATCGGAATGCCGGTGCGTAATTGCAAAATACGCGAGATGACGCCCGTGCTTGCGGTGGTGCCGCCCGCGCGATACACAATTCCGGTGCCGATGCCGCCGACCACGCCCGCGAAAATTGCGTTCAACAAAATGTTTTGCGAAACGCCGGGCGGCAAATACCGCGCCACCACATCCGCGCCCAAATTGTAAATCAACACCACATACGCCGTCTTGGTTAAAAAGTGAAAGCGCCCGAGATTGCGAAAGCCAAGAATGAGCAGCGGGATATTGAGAATCAACATCGTCGTGCCGACGGGAAAACCGGTATAGTGATTCAAAATAATCGCCATGCCCGAAACGCCGCCGGGCGCAATGTGCGAGGGCGTAAGAAAAATTGCTACATTGCAGGCAAGAATCAACCCGCCGATGGTCAAAAGCGCATAGGTTGTGAGCGTATTGCGCCAGTCAATTTCGCGCGCGCGCCCTGTCAGCTTGATCATAGACATAGAACCGCGAAGCCACGCGAATTTACGCAAAGATTTCTCCTCGCGCACGCTCGCGTACATTCGCGGTCATCCTTTTCGTTTTACTTTTTTCTTTTTGCTATTCACGCAACTCGCGCACTTTTTGAATCAAGAGAAACAGCGCCGCCGCAACCAATGCCGCAACCAAAATGATGCGCCAATAGGCGACAATCAAAATCAAAGTGCCAATCACGGCAAGAATGACCGCAATGGTATTGATGGTGCTGATATAGGTGCCGCGCAAAACAGATTCAATCAAAATGAACGCGACCACCAAAACAACCAACGCCGGCAAAAAGAGGTCGGGGCGAAAAAGAAAAACGGCGACCATTCCCAACAACAACGCGCTGATGCTGATGGCTGCCCACGCTTCGGCAAGCCGATTGAACCGCATCCGTGAAAGACTCACCGGTTTGCCCAAATGAATGATATGCGCGCGCATGTCATCCGGAATCTGCGCGCGCAATTTTTCTTGGCGTCGCTCCAAAATGCCAAGCTGCGCGTCGTTTTCGGATTGCTCGCGCCGCAGAGTTTTCACCTCTTCTGAAAGTTCGTTGACTTGAAGTCGCAAATGTTCATAGGGCTGCTGCAAAAAAGGATTGCCCTGCATCGCGCGCAATTGAATGCCATATTCTTGCAACGCTTTGACTTGCGGTTCCAACGCTTGAATGATTTCCGCTTGCCGCACATTCAATTCGGCAATGCGCGCTTCGATGAGCGGCAGCTCTTGCGGGGGGGGGGGGACTTTATCCAGTCCCGAAAAACCCAACGGGTCGAACCACGAACCGCGCGGCGTGCCATCGCGATTGTACATCGGACCCGCGGGCGCGTTCTCGCCCGAGATTGGGTCGCGCGCAAACAAGCCCCACAAGCCGCGATATTCGCTCACCCAAGGAGTCGCTTCGCTGATGACGTTTGGCGTCCATTCTTTTTGCTGACCGGGACCAATCGTCAACCCATCGCCGCGCGCAAAATCCACAAACGGAATGCGAAACGGATTGCTTTCATACCCCGAGCCGATGCCCAACGTCTGCCGCCAAAACCGGTTCCACACGCGCGAAATGCGCGACAACCACCCGGGCAGCGGCAAACTCACTTCGGCTTGATATTCGCCGGGACGAAAATAGGACGCGTGCGAACCCGCGCCCGCATACACGACGGGATGTTCATTGATCAAATCCAATTCCCCGCGATCCTCCCAATGTCGACGCAAATCGTCGCCGTGAAAATCGTGTGACGCGTAGCCGACCCATTCGGGATACAACCGCCCATCGAGTTCGTACAAATACACAATCATCATTTCCCAATCCGACTCGTGGTCGTTGACACCGTGAAAGCCCGAACGCCAACTGTTGTACGCGAGAAAAAACCAGTATTGTAAAATGATCCAGCCATTCTGCCGCACGACGCGCCCATGATAGACATATTTTTCTTGCTGCTGCTGCAATTCATCGTACTGCAATTCGGCTTGCGCGGCGACGGCGCCCGGCACGCGTCCGCGCGCGAGCAGCGTCAATGAAAATAACGCGTCCGCCAAACGTGGCAGCAAGCCGCCGCGCGCCAAACGTCCTTGCCCCGCTTTGAAAACATTTTCTTTTTTACGATGAAGTTTTCGTCCTTCGCTCAATGCGCCGACGCTCTCTTGGAACGATTGTGGCTGCACAAAGCGCAAGTATTCCACCGCGCCAAAATCCAAATGACGCGGCTGTACTAATTTTTCCATCGTCAAAGTGCCGCGCGGCGCGAGAATTTCTTCGCGTCCGTCGGGATAGCGCACACACAACGCGCAGAGCTGGACGTAACGTTCCACGTCCATCGGAAAAAATTGTTCGCCGAGTGTATATTTACAAACCGGCTCGAACGCGCGCAATAGTTCGAGGTCAGTTGCTGTCGAAAGCATTGAGGGGCGTGATTGGGGTGGATTCATTGGGTTGATATCGGATGCCAAAGATGCGACGCACATCGGATTGATTCAGCAAAAAGATGAGTAAAATTGAGAGTGCCAGTGAAAACGGTTCGAGGTTGCCTGCAAGGGCAGTTGCCACACTCAGCAAAATCCGCAGCGCTTGCCAAGTCATTTCGCCGACCCAAGCCCATTTCCGTTGACGCCAAAAGCCAATCGCGAATACGGCTTGCACAATTCCAACAACGAGATAAGTCGTCCCTTCTACAAGCCATTCACCGGCATCGCTGAACAAGCGCTCGTCCTCAACAGACGCCAGAATTTCGATGGTCCCGCCCGATTCAAGAATTTCGCTGGCATAAATTGACAGCACGCCAAGAACGATATTCAGCAGTGCGCCAAGAATGAGAAGCCACGTCAGCACAGTCACAATGACCGGACGCTTTTTGTTCGCTTCCGCCGTAGCAGTGAGTTTTGTCATGCGGCGAATTATACAATGCCCATTTTCGCTTGACAATGGGCATAGAAATTTGCGCGAAACAAATGAATATGTTATATTCTGCGCCTGTCAGCCCGCGTGGTGCGCGGGAATTTTTTTGTGTCTTGAACCCGCGCCGTAGGGCAATTTTCAAAATTGCCTTACCGGAAAGGAAATTACCATGAACCTTGTCGAAACGGTTGTCAATGAAAATCTGAGAAAGAATGTTCCAGAACTGAGTCCCGGTGACCGCGTGCGCGTCCATGTCCGCATCGTCGAAGGCGAACGCGAACGTACCCAGGTCTTTCAAGGCGTCGTCATGCGCAAACGCGGCGGCAGTCTCAAAGAAAATTTCACCGT
This sequence comes from Chloroflexota bacterium, assembly GCA_004295045.1. GTDB lineage: Bacteria > Chloroflexota > Anaerolineae > UBA4142 > SHND01 > SHND01. Next base: position 42,793 of record SHND01000060.1, read on the forward strand.
GCGCCGCATCGGCGCTCACGGCGTCGGCGTCGAACGCACCTTTTTCCTCCACTCGCCCCGCCTGGAAAAAATCGAAGTCATTGCGCACGCGCACGTTCGCCGCGCGCAATTGTATTACTTGCGCGGACGCACCGGCAAAGCCGCGCGCTTGCGTGAAAAACGCATTGACGGCAAAAAGGTCGCTGTCGAAACCGATGCAACTGAGACGGAAGAATAATTCCAAGAATACCGAGGCAGCAGCGCCTCGGTTTTTTGTTATGCGCGTAACAAAAAATTCTCCGACATTGGAATATGAACGCGCGTTTTGGCGCGACGGGTACACCTTTGTCGCCGGAGTGGACGAAGCGGGACGCGGCGCGCTCGCGGGACCTGTCGTCGCGGCGGCGGTGATTTTGCCGCGCATCGAAAATACGGAACAGTGGGCGCACAACGCATTGTTTCAACACATTGCGCGTGTGAACGATTCCAAACTACTGAACGAACGCGCGCGCGAAAATTTATTCGAGCCCATCTGTGAAATCGCCGTCGCGTATGCAGTTGGTTCCGCATCGCAAAGCGAAATTGACGAAATCAACATCTTGAACGCGTCCCATCTCGCCATGCACCGCGCGCTCGCACAATTGTCCCCTCCTCCCGCCGCGTTGCTCCTCGATGCGCTCGTCCTCCAAAATGTTTCGATTCCACAACAAGGCATTATTCACGGCGACGCGCTCGCGTTATCCATCTCTGCCGCGTCCATCCTCGCCAAAGTGACGCGTGACCGCTTGATGCGCGAACTCGACGCGCAATTTCCACACTATCATTTCGCGCAAAACAAAGGATACGGCACCGCCGCACATTTGCGCGCGCTGCGCGAATTTGGCGCGTCGCCCGTGCATCGCCAAACGTACGCGCCCGTTTTCCAACTGGCGTTTGACGTTTGACGGACAACCACAAGGGATTGCCCCTACATGTGCTACAATCTCGCGCATGGCAACCAACACGCACGCACGGAAAAATTTTGGCGATTCCGCCGAACGTCTCGCCGCGCTGCATCTTGAACAAAACGGTTACCAAATTCTTGCGCGCAATGTGCGAACACGTTACGGCGAAATTGATCTGGTCGCGCAAGACGCGGACGGACTCGCCTTTGTCGAAGTCAAAGCGCGCCGCACGCGCAATCATGGCGCGCCCGAAGAAGCGCTCACGCCGCGCAAACAATTAAAGCTCGTTCAACTCGGCGACACCTTTATCGCCGAACATGAATTATTTCACGACAAAGCTTGGCGCATTGATGTCGTCGCGATTGAATTGGACAAAACGGGAAAATTAATTCGCGTGGAAATTATCAAGAACGCAGTGCAAATGTAAAGTGGAAATTCCGAATTCCGAATTCCGAATTCCGAAACTATTCACCCTCGTCGGTCCCACCGCTGTCGGCAAAACAGAGATCGCGCTCAAACTCGCGCGAGAATTTTTGCGTATAGAACACGCGGGCGAGATTGTCTCTGCCGATTCGCGCACGATTTATCGCGGCATGGACATTGCGACGGCGAAACCGACGCGCGCTCAACAAGCTCTGGCACCGCATCATCTGCTTGATCTGGTCGAGCCGGACGAGGAATTGACGCTCGCGGATTACCAACAGCGCGCGTTCGCGGCGATTGACGCTATTTTTGCGCGGGGCAAAATTCCATTCCTCGTCGGCGGAACGGGCTTGTACGTGCGCGCTGTGGTCGAGGGCTATCGCATTCCGCGCGTGCCGCCGAATATGACGCGCCGCGCCGAACTAGAACAAATTCCCGCGCCGGAATTGTATGCGCGCTTGAAAACTCTCGATCCTGAAATTGCAGAGACGATTCTGCCCAACAACACGCGGCGCATGATTCGCGCGCTCGAAGTAATTGAAGCCACCGGTGAAAAAATGTCGGAACAGCAAACGCGTCACCCTCCCCCATACGCGATTTCACAAATCGGTTTGAGTTTGCCGCGTCCGCTGCTTTATGAACGCGTGGACGCGCGCATCGAGCAAATGATCGCGCTCGGGCTGGAGGACGAAGTGCGCGGACTCGTCGCGCGCGGCTATGGGTTCGATTTGCCGAGCATGACCAGTTTGGGCTATCGCGAAATGGGCGCGTACGTGCGCGGCGAAATCTCATTGGACGAGGCGATTGCGTTATTGAAAAGCAACACGCGCAAATTTATTCGGCATCAAGCCAATTGGTTTCGTCCGGGCGACGCGCAGATTCATTGGTTTGATTTGTCGGTACAAAATTATGATGACATTCGCGCGTTCGTCGCAAGTCAACTTGAGTAAACGCGAATTATTGCTTGGAATCGAGCATTTATGCGATCACTAACAATAACCCGCTAAAGCGTGAACCAATAAACAATACATTCTCATATTTTCTTTCCGATGCAAACGCTCAATACCCTTCGTTCTGACGCGCGCGCGATTTTTGACGCCGCACTACGCGCGGCGGACCCGCGTCTCGCCGTCGAACGCGTACTCGCGCGGCGCGGCAATCATTTGCTGTTGAATGAGATACCGATTTTTGATTTCACGCGCGGCAAACTCACCGTGATCGGCGCAGGCAAAGCGGGCGCGCCGATGGCGCAAGCGGTGGAAGCAATCGTCAAGCCCGATGACTATCTCGGCGCGGTGAATGTCAAGTACGGACATCTCGCACGTCATCACGCGGGTGTCATCTCGAACAGTGCGCGTGATGGCGTGCGAGCGCCGACAAAATTTATTTTGCTGTACGAAGCGGGACACCCACTGCCCGATGAAAATACGCTGCGCTTTACCCATTCCCTCCTTTCACTATTGGAAGAACAAACAGAAAATGATTTGGTGTTGTGTTTGTTTTCGGGCGGCGGTTCCGCGCTGATGGAATATCTGGTGAACGGCATCACGCTCGCCGACCTGCGCGTGTTCACGAATGAATTACTGCGCTGCGGCGCGACGATTTATGAAATCAACACCTTGCGCAAACACATTTCGCAAGTGAAAGGCGGACAAATCGCGCGGCTCGCGCAACCGGCGCGCGTCGTGTCACTCGTACTTTCCGACGTGCTGGGTTCGCCGCTCGACGTGATTGCATCGGGTCCCACCGCACCCGATTCATCCACTTTTGCGGATTGCATCGCTATCGTGGAAAAATATCATTTGCGCGAAACATTTCCCCCATCCATCGTCGCACATTACGAGCGCGGCGCGCGTGGCGAAATTGTCGAGACGCCCAAAGCGGACGATCCGCTTTTTGCGCGCGTGACGAATGTGATTATTGCAGACAACAAGATTGCGTGTGACGCGGCAGAGCGCGAGGCGCAGCAGCGCGGATATGCGGTGCAGGTTGTGTCCACAACGCTTCAGGGCGAAGCGCGCGAACTTGGACATGACATAGCTGCGCGCATCAAGCACGCGCCAACGCGCACCTGCGTGTTGGGGGGGGGTGAACCGACGGTGACGATTCGCGGCAGTGGCAAAGGCGGACGCGCGCAAGAGTTGACGTTGGCGGCGGCGATTGAAATTGAGGGCGATGCGGAACTTGTTGTGATGAGCGCGGGAACGGACGGCACGGATGGTCCCACCGACGCGGCGGGCGCGTTGGCGGACAACACAACGGTTGTACGCGCACGCGCGTTAGGCATGGACGCGCACACGTTTTTGGAAAATAATGACGCGTATCATTTTTTCGCGGCGTTGAATGATTTGATCATCACGGGACCCACAAACACGAATGTGAATGATTTGATGATCGCGCTGCGCTAGCCGAAATCTGATATTTGTCGCAAAAAAATGCCGCCAAATTTGGCGGCAATTTTTTTTGGTTATTGACTGCCCAGCACTTGCATCGCTTGATTCAACGTAAAAGCGGCGGATTCTTGATCCATCCCCGTTTGTGCTGTCAGCTGATTGATCATTTCATCTTGCTCATTCTGCGAAAAGGTCAATCCTTGTCCGCGCTGCATCGAACGCTGCACTCCGCCGAGCGGATCATCTGACGGCGCTTGTCCGCTGTTCATCAACTTGTTCAAAATCATCGGAATGATAATTGCCATCGCTGCCATCGCCATTTCGCGCGGAATGCCAATTTTTTCCGCGAGCGCGTCGGCGAGCGGAGCGAATACAGAATTCATGCCGCCGCCCGTTGCGCCCGCGTTCGGCAAAGCGCCGCCCATTCCACCGCCCATCAAACCGCCGAGCAGTCCGCCCAACATGCCGCCCATCGGGTCAGCAGCTTGTCCCGCGCCCGCCGCCCCTCCACCGCCGAGCAGTGAACCCAACAGGTCTGTCATCGGGTCACCCGCGCCGCTGCCTTGTGCGCCGCCCATTAACCCGCCGAGCAAACCGCCCAAATCTGCGCCGCCCGTTGGCATCCCACCCCCACCCATCGGCGCGCCGCCCTCGCCCATCATCGGCGCGCCATCTATTCCACCGGAGAGCGAGCCGAGGACTTGATCGCCGCCTTGCGCGGGAGGTTGATTGGGCGGCGCGGCGCCGGGCTGTCCACCGCCGAGCAATGCGCCGAGTAAATCGGAAAGTTGATCTTGCGAGGCGTCGCCTTGTCCTTGCGAATCATCGGCGAGTCCGCCGAGTAAAGAGCCGAGGTCCATTTTCCTTCTCCTTTTAATTTGCTTGCTGTATGATTTCGATCAAACGCGGATAAATCACTTCAGTTTTCACGCCCGGATCGTTCGGGTCCATGACATCATGGGGAATGCCGAGCGCGCGCGGAAATTGAAAGGTGAAAACTTGATTCGTCTTGTGCGCGCGCCACGCGGCGACGAACGCATCGCAGATGTCATTATTGACGGCGAAATCGTTTGCGTTCGTAATCATCCACACAGTCCGCGCGGCAGGCGGTTGTTGGCGCGCGTGGGTGAGCAACTGATCGCTCAACAGAAATGCTTGCGCGAGCGTGCGCGTGGCAAAACGCGGATAGGTGTACTCAAAGCCCGCTTGGGCGCGCACGCGCGGGTCCCACCACAAGAAAAAATTTGGCAAACGGCGAAACACGCGCGCCGCAGTTGTTGTAAAACGCGCGGGGATGAAACTCGTGCCGTACGCGGGCGAAACAATCAAAACTTGGTCCACTTGCACGCGCTCCTCTGCTGCCCACGTCGCCAGAACGCCGCCGAGCGACAACCCCATCACCGTCAGCCGATCGCCCAAGCCCAATGCCGCGTCCGTTGCTTGATTCGCCCACGCAATCATTTCAGAAGCGGTCAAGTCGCCGTGTGCGCGCGTCATGCGGTCTTTATAGCCATGATACGGCAAGCGCGGCGCGAACACATTGCAGCCGCGTTCAAACAATAACGCGCCGAGCGCATCAAATTGCTGCGTGCTGTCCGTGTAACCATGCAAGTACAAAACCGCGCGCGGCGTTTTTTCTCCGTGCGACCAAAATTTTGTGCGCGAAAGGGGATGAATTGTCTCATCGTCTTGCGTCTGCTGTTGTTGAACGCGTGACGCCGCTTCTTGAAAAGTACGCGCGGGATTGGAAACGGGTTCGCTCATTGATTGGTGAGAATGTCGTGTGTCAGGTGCGACACTCGCGGCAAAATAGACAGAGTTCGTTACAGAATTGGACACAGATGCCGCAGAAAACACAAATTCTGAAAATCAACAGCGCTGCTTTTTTCTGTGAAATCTGTGTCCCGAAACAGTGTGATGGACTCAAATTTTGCGCGCGAGCGCAAGTAATTCCGCGCGCTGCGCGCACATTTTTTCAAGCAGCGCGGCGAGGAGCTGCGTGCGCGGAATGATGCTGTCGCGGTCAATGTATTCATCCGGACTGTGGTCGAGTCCGCCGATGGGTCCGAGACCATCGAGTACGGGAATTCCTTCCGCCGCAACATTATTCGCATCCGACGCGCCGCCGGTGCTGACATCCTCGATGCTGAAACCGAGTTCACGCGCGAGTTCTTTTGCCCAATCCGCCATTAACGCGGTGGCGAGCGTTTTTGCCATCGGCGGAAAATTAAACTGTCCCTCAATTTCGACGCGCGTGCGCGGTACATGTGTTTGCGCGGCGAGCTGCATCACCGCCTCATGCGCGATGCGCGCCCCTTCGGGATTTACCGCGCGCACGTCCACCTGCACCCACGCCTCGTCAGGCACAACGTTCGTGCGCGTGCCGCCGCCGATGATGCCCGCGTTCACGGTGACGCCCGGCGCGATGCCGTTCAAATTGTGCAGCGCGATGATTTGATGCGCGAGTTCCAAAATCGCGTTCGCGCCTTTTTCGGGTTCGACGCCCGCGTGCGCAGAATGTCCGTGTACGCGCAAAGTGTATTCGCCCGTGCCTTTGCGCGCGCTGACAATGTTGCCGTTCGCGCGCGCACCTTCCAGCACCAACACCGCATCGGATTCTTGCACAAAGCGCGTGTAAAACTTTTTTCCGGTGAGCGAGCCGATCTCTTCATCGCAGCCGAAAAAAATGGCGAGTTCGGCAAAGTTGTCGAACCCAGCGACCTGCAAACCACGCATGGCGTACATCGCAGCGAGGACGCCCGCTTTCATATCGCCGACGCCGGGGCCGAGCAATTTATTTCCCTCCGCGCGCAGTGGGCGTTCCGCCGCGATGCCTTCGGGATACACGGTGTCGAGATGCGTGAGCATCAAGAATTTTCCCGCGCCCTTGCCGTGCAGACGCGCGAGATGACAGTTGCCAAATTCGCGCACGGGAAAATATTCCATGTCCCATTCCCATTCCTGCCCGCGTGCGTTGACCCAATCGCCTACAAAATCTACGCCCGCTTTGGTGAATGTGCCACAATCCACATTGACGAGCGTTTCGAGGTCAGCCAGAAACTGGGAAAGAGAAGATTCGAGAAAAGGTTGGAGGTTGAGCATGGTGCGAGATGCGAGATACGAGATACGAGAAACGTGATGCGAGATGCGAGAAACGTGATGCGAGATGCGAGAAACGTCAAACGTGAATCGTCAATTGCGTAGCAGGTGTTCTCTAACGCCGAGATTTTACAAGCGCGCCGAATGAATGTCAATGTGAATTTTGCGGGTAGGAACGGAACCAGGTTCGTTCCCACCCACAGCGGTTCCGTTCTACCCACGCACCATTCGTCACGCGCGTGACAGACACGCGATTGAAATTCGTGTACAATTCTTGGCAGAGCATTGCGCGTCATCATGGTTTGTAGTAGTGTTATGGCAGTCAAGCAATGACTGCAGAGGTTGACAAAAACAGGAACGAATATGCCAAAATCAAAATCTGAATCGAGCCCGGCACGCGCGAAATCCCAACGCGCCCAGCGAAAGCGTTCCACGAAAGCGCGTTCGGCCCCCACACGTCAAGCAACCCCGCGCGCAAAAAAACAATCGTCCGCAGCCGCACGCGACGCGCAAACTCAAAACGCGCCCGATTGGGAGCAAATTGCCAAACAAAGCGCGGCGGAATTGCAAATCATCAACAGTGTGCAGCAAGGACTCGCCGCGAAACTCGACATGCAAGGGATTTATGATTTGGTGGGTGACAAGATTCGAGAGATTTTCAAAGACGTCGCGGGAGTTCTTGTGCTCACATATGACCGTCAAGCGCAGATCGCGCAGGTCCGTTATGGGATGAAAGGGGTTCGCACTTTTGATCTCTCAAAGATAAAGGATAAAAGATTCTTTGAGTACTTTGAAGAAACAAGACAAACTCTTCTGGTCAATCAAAACCTTACCGAAGCGTCTGCGACATACGGTATTTACAAATTAGACGAGTATGCTTTCGAAAGCGCAACCACGATTGTTGCTGAGGGCTCGGCGCTTTTTGTGCCGCTTCTCGTTGGTTCGGAGGTCAAAGGTTTGTTTTCGTTGCAGGATTCAAATCGCGAAAATGCGTTCAGCGAATCGGACGTACGCCTTTTGCAAACGCTCGCCTCGTCCATGAGCGTCGCTCTCGAAAATGCGCGTCTCTTTGACGAAACGCAGCGTCTGTTAAAAGAGAGTGAACAGCGCGCGGCGGAATTGCAAATTATCAACAGCGTGCAGCAAGGGCTTGCGTCCAAACTCGATATGCAGGGCATCTTTGATCTAGTTGGAGACAAGATTCAGCATATTTTCAACGCTCAGGTCGTTACTATCAATATGCTGGATCGCCAAGCGAATCTTGCACATTGTCATTACATGATCGAAAAAGGGCAGCGCATTTACCCCGCACCCATGCCACCGGTGCAAGGGATTAAGCGTTATCTGGAAGAAACTCATCAGCCGCTCCTCATCAATCAGAACCTGCAAGCGAAAAGGGACGAATGGGGAATCAAAACCATTCCCGGGACAGACCCTGCCAAGTCATTTCTCGCTGTGCCTCTCATCATGGATGGTGAGATCAAAGGCACGATTACGCTGCAAGATATTGACCGCGAGTACGCATTCAGCGAATCTGATGTGCGCCTTTTGGAAACGCTCGCCAACAGCATGGGCGTTGCGCTCGAAAACGCGCGCTTGTTTGACGAAACGCAGCGGCTCTTGAAAGAGAGCGAACAGCGCGCGGCGGAACTCGCCATCATCAACAGCGTGCAGCAAGGGCTGGCTTCCAAGATTGATTTTCAATCCATTCTCGGACTTGTTGGCGACCAAGTTCGCGCAACAATGAAAGTGACCGTAACCTTTATTGCATTCTACGACAAGGCAACAGGGATTGCTTCGTGGCCCTATTTCTGGGGTGCCAACAACGAACCAATCTACGTCCCAGATGAGCCGCTTCCAGACACAATCACCAAACGCGTACTCTTTGCGTCCGAACCGTTGAATCTTGGCACGACCGCTGAAATATTAGCACATGGCGCAGTCCCACCCGCGGGCTATGATGTTGGCACATCGTTTCTTGGGGTTCCATTTCAGGTGGGTGATTCGCTGCTCGGCGCACTCGTAATTGCTCATGCCACTCTTGAACACGCGTTTAGCGATTCGGATGCCCGTCTGCTCCAAACGCTCGCGTCCTCAATGAGCGTCGCTCTCGAAAACGCGCGGCTCTTTGACGAGACACAGCGGCTATTGAAAGAAAGCGAACAGCGCGCGGCGGAATTGCTAATCATCAACAGCGTGCAGCAGGGACTTGCATCGAAACTCGACATGCAGGGCATTTATGATTTGGTTGGCGACAAGATACGTGAAATTTTCGACGCGCAGACCGTTGTCATTTACACGTATGACCCA
>SHND01000060.1:52040-66292 GCA_004295045.1 Chloroflexota bacterium
AATCATCAACAGCGTGCAGCAGGGACTTGCATCGAAACTCGACATGCAGGGCATTTATGATTTGGTTGGCGACAAGATACGTGAAATTTTCGACGCGCAGACCGTTGTCATTTACACGTATGACCCACTGACCGATTTGAAACATACGCGTTATGCCATCGAACGCGGGAACCGCCTCGAGCTTGCACCTGCACCCCCTGGCGGAATTTCGCGGCGCCTCATCCGCACGGGTCAAGCACTTTTATTCAGGACGAAACAAGAATACGCGCAGAGCGGCGCCGTCACGCATCCCGGCAGTGAAGCAAGCCAGTCGGGGGTGTTCGCCCCGCTCGTCATCGCCGGACAAACGGTTGGCGTGGTCACTGTCGAAAACAATGACCGCGAAAATGCCTTTGACGAATCACACTTGCGCTTGCTCGAAACGCTCGCGGCGTCCATGGCAGTCGCGCTCGAAAACGCCCGCCTCTTTGACGAAACACAGCGCCGCGCAAGCGAAACTGCCGCGCTGAACGAAATCGGACGCGAAATTTCCGCCACGCTCGACTTGAATCAAGTGCTGGAACAAATCACCACGCGCGCGGAAGAGGTTTTGCACGCGCGCGATGTCGCGGTGCGTTTGCTGCACCCGGACAATTCCATTCGCACCGTCGTCGCGCGCGGAAAATACGCGCACATTTTCAAAAATTACGTGATTCAAATCGGACAGGGAGTTACCGGCAGAGTCGCGCAAACGGGCGTCGCGGAATTGGTCAACGACCCGAACGACGACCCGCGCATTAGCAGCGTCCCCGGCACCGAACCGGACGAGGCAAACGAGGCAATTATTTTTGTGCCGCTCACTCTGCGCGACAAGGTAATTGGCGTGTTGACGGTCTGGCGCGACAAGATAGAACACGGCGCATTCACGCAAAGCGATTTGGATTTCACTATCGGACTCGGACGCCAAGCTGCGATTGCGATTCAAAACGCGCGGCTGTTTGACGAGGCGCAGCGGCGCGCAAGTGAAATGACCGCGCTGACCGAAATCGGGCGCGAAATTTCGGCAACACTCGATCTCAACGCAGTGCTGAATCAAATCGCTACGCGCGCGCTGGACGTTCTGCACGCGCGCGATGTGAATGTGCGGTTGCGCGCCCCCGATGGTACCCTGCGCGCTGCCGTTGCTTTGGGGTTATATGCCGAAGCGGTCACAAAATCGGTGGTGCGTGTTGGAGTAGGGGTAACGGGCAGCGTCGTCCAAAGCGGCATCCCGGAGATTGTGAACTTTCCGAACCAAGACGCGCGCCTCGTCCAAATTCCCGGCACCGAGGACGCTGCAGATACGGTTGCGCAACTATTCGTCCCGCTTTCGCTGCGCGACCAAACCATCGGCGTTTTGACCGTGTACCGCGAGCGCGAACGATTCGGAATATTCACACAGAACGATTTAGAATTCGCGGTTGGCTTGGGACAACAAGCCGCGATTGCGATTCAAAACGCGCGCTTGTTCGACGAGAGTCGTCGGCTGCTTGAAGAAACCGAACGCCGCGCGCGCGAATCTGCCGCGACCAGTGAGATTTTACGCATCATCAGCCAATCGCCTGGCGATGAAAAGCCGGTGTTGGATGCGATTGCGGATTACGTGGCGCAGCTGTGTCAAGCCGATGACGCGTTCATCGTTCGCGCGGAGGGGGATTGGTTAATTGGAGTGTCTGGCATAGCCGAACCCGACGAACCGATTGAAAATTCTCGCGCGCCGCTGCATCGCCAAATGGTGGGGGGGCGCGCTCACCTCGAACGACGCACTATCCAAGTTGCCGATATGGCAAATGCCTCCGATGACGAATGGAAACTCGCCAAAGAAAAAAATCTACCTATGGGCGTTCAAACCATTTTGGCAACGCCACTGCTGCGCGAGGATGAATCACTCGGCGTAATTGTTATCATGCGCAAATCGCCCGAGCCGTTTGATGAGAGACAGATCGCGCTCTTGGAAACCTTTGCCGACCAAGCTGTCATTGCGATTGAAAACGCGCGCCTCTTTTTGGAAAAAGAAAGCGCGCGACGTGATGCGGAAGAGGCGAACGCCGCCAAGAGTTCCTTCCTCGCGACGATGAGCCACGAAATTCGGACACCGATGAACGCGATTATCGGCATGAGCGGCTTGATGCTCGATACGCCGCTCAACGACGAACAACGCGAATACGCCGAAATTATTCGCGGCAGCAGCGACGCGCTCCTCACCATCATCAACGACATTTTGGATTTTTCCAAAATCGAAGCGGGCAAAATGGAAATCGAAAATCAACCGCTCGATTTACGCGAAACGGTCGAAGGCGCGCTCGACCTCATCGCCACGCGCGCGGCGGAAAAAGGTCTCGACCTCGCATACCAATTCGACGCGGACGTGCCGCAAACCATCATCGGCGATGCGACGCGCTTGCGCCAGATTCTTTTGAATTTGTTTAGCAATGCGGTCAAGTTTACGGAACGCGGAGAGGTGGTATTACAAGTAAGCAGGGAAACAGGGAAACAAGTAGACCTGTCTACCTCTCTACCTGTTTCCTTGTCTACTGGGCTCCATTTCTCCGTCCGCGACACAGGCATTGGCATCACGCCCACGCAGCAAGCGCGTTTGTTTCAATCGTTCTCGCAAGCGGACGCCTCTACCACGCGCAAGTACGGTGGGACGGGTTTGGGACTCGCCATTTCGAAACGCTTGGTCGAATTGATGGGCGGAACGATGTGGGCAGAAAGCGCGGGCAAAGGGCATGGCGCGACGTTCCATTTCACCCTCGAAACCGAAGCGCTAACCACGCCATTGCGCCCGCGCCGCGAATTGGAACGCACGCAACCGTTTTTGAATGAAAAACGCGCGCTCATCGTGGACGACAACGCGACCAACCGCCGCATCCTCGTCACGTATCTGCGAAATTGGGGGATGCGCGTGCGCGATACCGAATCATCTGCTGAAGCGTTGCAGTGGATTCAACGCGGCGATCCGTTTGATGTTGCGATTCTCGATATGCACATGAACGAAATGGACGGCGTAGAATTGGCGCACGCGATTCGCAAGCAACGCGCTGCCGACGCGCTGCCCCTGATTCTATTCAGTTCCATCGGACACCGCGAACAAGCCGAATTGTTCGCCGCACAAATCAGCAAACCGATCAAACCGTCGCAAGTGTACGACGCGCTGGTGAATCTCCTTTCGCACGAAACGATCACCACGCCGACAGGGGGAACGGCAATGGCACTCGATCCCATGCTCGCGCAAAAACATCCGCTGCACATTTTGCTCGCCGAAGACAACGCGGTGAATCAAAAACTCGCGCTCCGGCTGTTGGAGCAAATGGGTTATCGCGCGGACATTGCCGCAAACGGCATCGAAGTTCTTGAATCGCTGGAGCGACAAACTTATGATGCCATCCTGATGGACGTGCAGATGCCCGAAATGGATGGACTGGAGGCGTCGCGCCAAATCAACAGACGCTACGCGCGCAGCGAACGCCCGCGCATTATTGCGATGACGGCGAACGCGATGCAAGGCGACCGTGAAATGTGCCTCGCGGCGGGGATGGACGATTACATGACGAAACCGATTCGCGTGGATGAATTGGTCGCGGCGTTGTCGAAAACAAAAGCGCGGAGGCAAGACAGCGGACAGCAGACGACGAACGGCGCATTAGACCAAGCCACGTTCGAAAATTTGAAAGCGACGGTGGGCGCAGATTTCATGGGCGAATTGATTGACACCTTTTTGGAGGACTCGCCGCAACTCATCGCGGACCTAAAACGCGCGTACGGAACAAATGATGTTGACGCGTTCCGCCGCGCCGCGCACAGTTTGAAATCCAACAGCAACAATTTCGGCGCGTTGAAATTGGCGGAACAAGCAAAGGAATTGGAGGGGCTGGCGCGCGGAGGAAATCTGAAGGGGGCGGAGGAAAAAATTGTGGTAGTGGAAAAAGAGTACGGTAAAGTGAAGCAAGCGTTGGAGGCGAAACAAACCGCGTAAAAACTTCAGGGCGCCCAGACTTGGATTTCTGTGACCCGTTCAAAATCGCGGTCATTTGTGGCGAGGTGGAGGATTTTGTGCCGCAGCATGGTGGCGACGATGATGGAATCGTTGGTGAGCAAGCCATATTGGGTGCGAAACCTTTTACTTGCATGCAATTCATTATGTGTGACAGGCAAAATGTTGATATTGAATTGATTATGAAGTTGGGCAGGAATCGTCTGGTGTTCGGTCAGAGATTTGACCAAACTGGGATGCTTTTTCAGATGGCTGACAGCGTGAGCGGGGTCAATCCCATGCCGCGTAACCGCTTCAAAAACCATGACGCGGTGAATCACATCCTCCACCACAGACGCAGAGGTGACAATTTCAAGTTCGTTGTTTGCGCCGCGCGCTAAAAAGAATGCGACAGCTTGAGAGAGCGTATCTTTGCGGGTGTAGAAATACGCAAGTAGATTCGTATCAACAAAGACTCGCGCATCAGATGGAAGGTTTATCAATTGTTGCATCGGAGCTTGGATTTGCCTCGATTTCTCGGCTCGGTTCCGTATCTGTGGTAGCGCTCTCCGTCAGCTCATAAAGAAACTGATTCTGCTCTGCGATTTCGGGGCTAAATGCAAGCCATTCTGCTAGAGCTTGGTCTTGAATTCCAAATGTTCCCATCGCTCCCCATACCGCCTCCGCGCTCGGATTGTATGGCACGTCCCATTCAAACTCAGGCTCGGGTACGAGAATGTCAGCATACAGTTCCTGATGCAGTGGTAAATCTGGTGCAGGCGCGACGAGGCGTAAAATTCCTTCGCCTTCGTAAATCACTTTTGCGCTGGTAATCATACTCGTTCTCCTTGTAGGTATTATAAGCGCGTCCGACCCAAAATCAATTTGGAATGAACATCCATGAGCCAAATTTTAATCGTTGACGACAATCGCATGAATCGCCTCTTGCTCTCGCGCGGCATAGAGCAGCTGGGACATCAAGTCGCGTTCGCCGAAAATGGCAGGCAGGCGCTCGACATGATTGCGCGCGAGACGTATGATTTGATTTTGCTCGACGTGGAAATGCCCGAGCTCGACGGTTATCAAGTCTTGGAAAAATTGCGCGGCGATATTCATTTGCGCGAAATTCCCGTAATTATTACTTCGTCGCTCGACGAAATTGACGGCGTGGTGAAATGTATCGAACTCGGCGCCGAAGATTATTTACACAAGCCGGTCAATCCGGTGCTGCTCAAAGCGCGCGTAAATGCCTCACTCGAAAAAAAGAAATTGCGCGATGAGCAGCGCGCATTGATTTCAAAATTCGCAACGGATCAAGTCGCGGAGGATTTGCTGACCGGCGGTTTTGCGCTCGGCGGCAAGCATGTGGAAGCAACGGCGTTGTTCTGCGACATCCGTTCGTTCACCACCCTTGCGGAGGCGCAGCCGCCCGACCAAACCATCGAGTTGTTGAACGATTACTATACCTTGATGATGGACGCCATTGCGAGCGAAGGCGGCATCGTCAATCAAATGGTGGGTGATGGACTGATGGCAATTTTTGGCGCGCCCGTCGAACGCGCCGACCACGCCGTGCGCGCGGTGCGCGCGGCTTTGCAAATGGTGGACTTGATCGAACTTTTTAATGCGGAACTGCGCGCGTCGAACCGCCAACCGATTCGCATCGGCATCGGCATTGCAACAGGGCAAGTGATCGCGGGCTACACCGGAACGATGCGCCGCGCGACGTACACCTGTGTCGGCGATGCGGTGAATGTCGCCGCGCGTTTGGAAGCTCAAACGAAAACCCTCGCGGAAAAAATCCTCATCAACGCAGAAACGCGCAAGTGCTTGGCTGATACGGTTGCGGTGATTGACAAGGGGGAAATCGAAATCAAAGGCAAAGCGCAGCCCGTGCGCGTCTTTGCTGTGGCATCCCCGCGACATCCCTGAAAGTGTATTTTTATAAACCTTCGGCTAAAGCCGAATGGCAAGGGAGAATGGAACGCGGATAAACGCGGATTTACGCGGAAAAGAAAAACAGGTTTGAACTCTGCGAAAAAATACAAATGCGCTGTGTTGTGACAAGTTTCTAAACTTTAGTTTGGCGCTGCAATCGGCAGCCCTTCCAATTCCATAATTTTCAATGCATTTGTCGTTGGACACGGACCTGCGCGCAGTTGATAATCAAACACCAAGCGTCCCTCACGCACATCGTCGCGAAAATGATAATTGTGCGCGTGCGAATTTGCGTCCGCCAGATGCGCCAATTCCAAATCGTGCGTCGCAATCAAACCGACGCTGCGCGCGCCGAGCAATGCCTGAATGTACGCGCGGCTGCCGAGCAGGCGTTCGCGATTATTGGTGCCGCGAAAAATTTCGTCAATCAGATAAAAGAGCGGCAGTTCGTCATCCCCGCGCAATTCCTCCAATAAAGCTTTGAGGCATTTCACCTCGGCGTAAAAGTACGAAAACCCATCCACGATCGAATCGGTGATGCGAATGCACGTGTGCAAGCGCAGCGGCTGCGCAATGAACTGCGACGCGAGGACGGGCGCGCCCGCGTAGGCGAGACAAAAGTTTATCCCAAGCGTTTTGAGAAATGTGCTTTTGCCAGCCATGTTCGAGCCGGTGAGAATTTCCACTTGACCGAGCGATTGAATTTCAAAATCATTTGTCACACGCGCCGCCGCCGGAATCAATGGATGTCCGATTTTTTCTGTTCGCAAAACAGCGTCCGCATCCGCGCGAATTTCGGGAAAAGTCGCGTCGGGATTCAACCATGCAAAATTGGCGAGCGCAATCAACGCATCAAGTTCATGGATCACGCGCACCCATTCCGGCAGCGTTTGCGCGACGCGCGCGCGTTGACGGTCTGCCAGAAACGCAAACAAGAAATCCCAGGGCAAAATCAAATTCAACAAAACCGCCAGCAGCGGATTGCTGCGCAAGCTCACACCCGTGCTGATGAACTGCACCCGGCGTAATTGCTGTGACGGCGCGGACGTTTTGTTTTGAAACGGCGCGCACAGTTTTGCCAAATGCGGAACATTCGCATACGACGCGCGTTCAAGATATTGGACCAGCGCGGAGAGTTTTTCAAACTCGGTGTTCACCCGCATGACGGCGTTCAAGACCGTTTCGAGCGTACTTTGATTCCAATAATAAAACGCGGCATAGCCAACCAGCGAGGCGATAAAGTAGGGCGGGTACGAAAAAAATTGCCAGAGGATGAACAAAATCAAATTCACCGCAACGAGCAGGGCTGCGACGGGCAGTGTCCAACGCAAACGCGCCGATGGAGATTCTGTTTTCAACCAAGCAAGCAAATTATCGCCTTCGAGTTCACGTTTCAACACGAGGCGATAGGTGAGTCGAAAGCGTTCGCGGAAACGCGTGCGCGTTTTCAATTCGCGCACAATGGCTTGACGGATGTTTAATGCGTTCACGTCGGGACGCGCTTGGGTGAGCCATTCCGCCAGCAGCTGCGTGCCGTGACGCGAAATCGTGACATCAGTCAGTTGATGCAGCGAGCGAAACCCTGTGAGGTCGAGGTCGAACGCGAGCGAATTATCGCGCAGCATGAGCGGTCGCGGCGGAGGGAGATTTTCCCAATCGAGATTCAAACGCGCGCGTTGATCCATTTTCAAGGCGCGCCACAGCGTCAACGTTTCAATCCAATGGTCGAGCCGCCGATGCCAATAAGCAACAGCGAGAAAAATAAAAAACGCGAGCGCCGCGAAAAACCATGCCAACGTGCCGTTCCAAAAAATCGCGGCGAGAATTGCGATGACCAATCCGCCCAGCGCGACGGTGAGACGCAAAAGCGCGATGCGATTGCTTTTTTCGTGCAGCGGGTTCAGGCGGCGAGAGAGGCGTTCGATTTGAAAATTTAAAGATGCTTCCATAAAAATTTAGCGAAACGCCAATGCCGCCGCGCCGACCGCGCTCGATTCCACTTGCGAGCGCAAAATTTCCACATTTGCTTGACTGCCGCGCAGCACGCGCTGTGAATACGATTCGCGCGCGGGCGCATAGAGCAAATCAAACGCTGCATTGCCCAAACCGCCGCCGATGATGATGCGCGCGGGATTGAGCCACGCGGACGCGCTCGCCATGACGATGCCCAGACACTCGCCCATTTTTTCCAGCGCGGCAAGCGCGGCGGAATCGTTCGCGCGCGCCGCGTCGAGAATCGCAGTCGTCGTCAACGCATCGGGAGCGAGGACCGAGGGATAATTACGCTGCAAAAATTCGCGCGCGTTTGCAATCAAGCCGCGTCCCGAGACAACCGTTTCGGCGCAGCCGCGCAAACCGCAGGTGCAGGCGCGACCTTGCGGATCAATCACGAAATGCCCGGCTTCGGACGCAAAAAAATATGCGCCGTGAATGATCTGCCCGTTGACCATCGCGGCGGTGCCGAGCCCCGAACCGATGGTGAGCAAAACAAAATCATTGACGCCGCGCGCCGCGCCAAACAGAAATTCTCCGCGCGCGGCGCCCCGCACATCATTTTCAACGTACACGGAGAGATTGGCGTCAAGCAGCGCGACGAGCGGTTCGCGCAGCGCAATGTTTTGCCAACGCATATTCGCCGCGTCAATGACAATCCCTGCCTCAGGATTGACCAAACCCGGCACGCCGACGCCAATCCCGCTGATTTCGCCGCCGTCTTGCTGCATCAATGCGTTAATTTCATCGGCGATTCGTCGAATGACCATGTCCGCGCCCTGTTCCACGCGCGTCGCGGTTTGACGCGTCGCTTGCACAACTCCATCGCGCGTCACGATGGCAGATGCGATTTTCGTCGCGCCGACATCCACCCCAATTGCTCGCTGCATCACATTTCTCTTTTTGTACATCAAAACACGCGAAACGAAAAACAAAATCGTTTTCGTTCCGCGCGTTTCTATTTTCGCTTGAACGTCTGCTCCGACACAGGCAGAGTATAATGCGTTGTGGCGTGCAAGTAAATTATGCTGCGGCAGAACCGAGGACGCGCTTTGGCAAACCGCGCGCAGCGATTTGGCAAGTGCGTCGCATAACTATTCCGTTACTTTGAACACATCGAACGCGGAAAAATCCACCCAGTACAAGCCCGCTAGATTCGGCACGCGCGCGCGAATTTTTTCGCCAATTTCGCGCGGCGCATCTTGCAATTCGCCCCACCATTTTTTGTCGGCGGGATAACCGAATTGAAAGCCCACTTGCGCGGGGGCAAAGGTCTTGCCCCACGTTTCAAATTCATCCACCAGCACGTCCATAGATTCAAATCCTTGCGAATCGTCCACGAACACGATCCCTTCGCGTTCCGTCGGCGGCATTTTTTCTTTTGCCCAATGTTTGAGAAAGAGGCGATAGGTGGGATTGAATTGGCGCGCCGTGTCGCGCCACAAGCGCGCGTCGGCATCGCTCACCGCTTGCCCTTCGGGTTTGTCTGTTGACTTGAACCATTCCACATCCACGCCGACGCCAATCACGGAGGGATGCTGCGCGTATTTTTCCAAAACAATCCGAATCAACACGTCCACCGGCGCGTTGCCCGGTTCCACTTGCAGCCACACTTGCGCGCCCATTTGGTCAAACAACGTCAGCGCTTCTTCGTTTCGATCCTTCATCGAAAAATGAATCGCGGGATTGTCGCTCTTGCCAAAAAAGGTCAACTGCGTTCCCGTTCCCGAAACGTTGCCCACAATCCAAATAATTTGCGGAGGCGCGCCGTCGAAACGCTCTGACATATTTTCCGCAAAATCCGCCCAGTATTTCACGCCGGGGTCGTAAGGGGGACCATAAGTGGAAAAACGAAAACCCGCGCCGAACGGCAGCGGCGGCAATACGGATTGTTTTCCTTGCGCGGTTTCATAAATCGCGTTCAACAACGAAGTCGCGTCCGTTGAATCGTCGTTGAGCGTCCAAAACATGATGCCGCTCGCGCGCTCCATCGCCAGTTGCGTTTTCGCGCGCATCGTCGGCAATCCGTTGTACGCCGCAATCGTCCCGTGATAGTTGAAAAAATCCGTTTGCGCCGCGCTCGCATCCGCTTGAATCAATTTGCGGTACGGCGCGTCGCCCGGCTGCGCGTAAAATGGCACACCCAACACGATTTTATTTTGCGGCAAACCGCGCGCGTGCCAATAATCGAGCGATTGCTTTGCCAGCGCGTATGTCGAATGATGCGCGCCCGCGTCCGCATACGCCATCAGATTTAGAAAATCAACGAGCGCGAACGTTTCGTCGGGAATGCCTTCCGCGTTTTCGCCGTACGCGGCGACGGCGGCGGTCAATAATTTATTCCGCTTGTCCAATTCCGCGCGCAATTCCTTCATCAACGCGAGAAAATTTTCGGACGACACGCCGCCGGTTGGACCTGTCCCGAGTGCGCGTGAGGGATACTCCCAATCCATGTCCACGCCGTCCAAATTATTTTCATCCACGTACTGCATCAAACTGGTCACAAACTTTGCGCGCAGTTCGGGCGACGCGGCGAACGCTTCAAATTCCTTGTCTAAACCCCAGCCGCCGACGGAAATCAAAACTTGGACGCCGCGTTCGTGGGCGATTTGAACGTATTGCTGGAGCTTCCATGTGTTCGCCGGAAAATCGAGCGTGCCGTCGGGCTTGGGCAGCGCGAACGAATAATTGATGTGCGTGAGTTTGGCGATTTGTTCGGGCGCGACCTGCACGCCCCAATCGGTGATGTAACCGATGATGCGAAATTTGGGCGCGGGTTCGGGCGTGACGGTTGGAGGGGGAGGAGGAATCGTTGGCGACATGGTGGGACTCGAGGTTAGAGTTGGCGATGCTGTTTGACTGGGCGGCGGTGTTGGGCTGCACGCGAAAAGCAGCGCGAGCAAAAGGCAGATACCGGGAATTTGGGTGACGGAAAAAATTTGTCGTTTCATTTTATGCCGTCCAAAAATCGAATGAAAATAACATGGCAAGAAAACCCACCCACAAAATGCTCAACAAACTCCACACGCGGTCAAAGACAACATTCTTTCCTAAACGCGCGAGCGCGAGAAATAACGCGGGCATCGCCAGCACATAGCGTTGATTGCTTTGCAAGTAACCGCTGGTCAAAGGAATGAGCAGCACGATGAAACTGTAGAACGCGATTTCCGGATACCGCCGCGCGGTGAGGACGCATGCAGCAATGCCTAAACCAATCGCCCCGAATTCGAGTCCGTAATAGAGCGAAGTTTGAAATTTTCCTGCCAGCACGATGCTCCACGCGTTCGTGAGACTCTGCCACGTCACATCGAGCCAGAACAATTTGCGTCCGAAATAATTTTCTTCGAGCAGCGTAAACATTTCGCCCCACGCCGAAAAACGCCACAGCGCGTACGCGGCGAGCGGCAAAATCACAAACGCGAGGTTGAGCAAAACGCGTCCGCGCGGTTGTTCTCCCGCGCGCCATTGTTGAAACCACGCGTACGCGAGCGGAATCACTAACGCGACTCCAATCGCGCGCGTGTACACCGCAATCACCGCGAGGATGCTTGCCCAAATCAAATGCTTGCGCCGCATCAATGCGAGCGCAACAAAACTAAAGCCCAGAAATAATCCTTCCGTGTACAATTGCGCGAGAAAAAAACCGGTCGGAAAAATCAACAAATAAAATCCTGCGCGCAGTCCGCCCGCGTCGCCCAATTCCTTGCGGCATAAATCGTACAACGCGACCATCGCCGCGAGCGCGCCGAGCGCGGAAACGAGGACGCCGGCAGGCGTCGCCGTGGCAATTTGATTCAAACCAAAAATTGATAAAGGTATGGAAACCGCGCGCATCAAGTACGGATAGGCGGGAAAGAACGCGTAATTTAATTTGATGGGTTCGCCGCGCGGGCGCTCCATCTCGCCGGGCAAAGGGTCGTCATAGCCCACTGTCGCAATCGAAAGATAATATTCCGAATCCATGCTGACTTGGGTATTGAGAAACGGTTCGGTGAGCGACGGTTCTTGCGCGGAATCGTGGCGTCCGGTATCGCCGGGTGTCCATTCCAGCACGCGGTCCGGGCGGCGAATTTCAAAACGCTGGAGGACAAGCGTCTGAAATGAAATCAAAATGACGAGCCAAGCGAGCCAAAGCAAAACGATGGAGCGAAGGGGGGGGTGAGAAAAAAATTGACGCAAATTCATTGTGCCGGGACAGGAGCGCGTTGTGCGTGTTGGATCGTCTCCTTTAACCGTTCGCGGATTGACGGGGGCGGCGCGAGGTGCGCTTGCTCCATTGCCAACAGGACTGCGCCGACGACGGGGGGGGTGGACAATTTTACAAAACGCGCGTCGGGCGCAAGCGGCAAAACAGTTTCGCGCATGGGCTGAATCAACACTTCACCCGAGTTGAACATGCTGCCCACCAGTACCACGTCGAAATTTTCTTTTTGAAAATCGAGTTGGCGAATCACCGCGTTTGCCAATTCGCCAAGTTCGCGTCCCGCGCGTTCGATCAGTTTTTGCGCGACGAGGTCGCCTTGCGACGCGATTTGGAAAACGATTGGGGCGGCGGAGGCATCCAATTCGTACCGAAAATTTATCAATCCTTCGAGCAAATCTTCCAAGTTACGCGCGCCCGCGCGTTCAATCATCGCGTCCGCGAGCTGCGTGACGGGTCCGCGTTTTGACCATTGATGCGAGAGCGCTTGGACGGTCCATTGCATCAATTCGCTCGCGCCCGCGCCTTCGCCCATCCGCGTGCCTGCGCCGGTGACCATTCCTTCGCGTTGGCGGTCACGCGTGCGCCCACGCGCGTTGCAGCCCGTCCCTGAAACGACGGCGACGCCCCAACCATCGCGCGCGGCGGCAATGACGCCGAGCATCGCATCATTCACAATCTCCAGCGGCGCATTCAGCTGTAATGCCGCAATCGCGTCCAGCATTGCCGCGCGTTCGGTGTGCCAATCAAAGCCCGCAATGCCAAAGCCCGCGCCCGCGAGGTCTTGCTTGGCAAGATTCGCGTTCGCCAACGCCGCGCGCGTGGCGTCGCCGAGCGCGCGGATCATTCCTTCATAACCAACTGATTCGTGATTGCCTGCACCCGCGCTGCCAAAACCAACGGCTTGCCCGGTTTCATCCGCAATGCACGCGTGAGTTTTTGTGCTGCCAATATCGAGTCCGAGAAAATAACGAGACATAGGATTGGAGGCTAGAGCTTTGATGTTGGATGTTTCACGTCAAGCGTGATTCCGCATCGCATCGCGCAGCGTGCGATAACCGATGACGTGAACGCCCGATTCCGCAATCAGCTCGCGGAATTTTTCGTTCAAGAATAATTTATGGTCTGCGACGCGGCATTTCCAATCAGGCGCCATCGCGCGCACTTCGGCGCCGTCGCGGCACGGATGAAAGACGAGCGCGCTCAAACCGACGGGCAGCGCGTCCACTGCGCGTTTCGCTTCGCGCAAACGGTTTTTATGATTCGTCAAATCGAGCGCGTCAAAATGATCGAACGTGGGCATTCCGCGCTGTTCGGCGCGGCGGAGCATCGTCAAAACATTTTTCGGCATATCGCTATACCACGCGTGCTCGGCGCGCAGCACAAAGGCAGGCAAGCGAAATTTTTCGGCGACGCGCAGGTACGGCGGCAAGAGGCGCGGATGAAAAAGCGTGAGCATGTGCGTATCCATGTGCGTCACGTCATAACCCGCCGCGAGCGCGTGTTTCACTTGCGCGATCAATTCTTTTTCCACTGCGTCGGGATCAGCGCGTTCTTGGGTTGGTTCGCTCATGGAATAAAAATAGCCGTCCGCGTCCAAGAAACCACTTGCAGAATCGCGCGTGGAAAGCGCGCCCCAGCGAAAATTTTTCCATTCGCTGTTCAACGTACAGTGAACGCCAATATCAAAACGCGGGTTGCTTTGCTGCGCGCAAAAAATTTCAGCGGCGGCGGGATACCACGGACACGGCGTCATTGTCGCGGCGGAGGACATGATGCCCGCGTCCAATAAATCGGCATACGCGTCCACCGACGCTTGGCACATGCCAATATCGTCCGCGTGCAATATGACGACGCGCGCGTTTTCAGGATAACCGAGTTTTTTGAGGATTGGGTTCATTGGGATTGGGTGATTCGAAATTAGGTGATTAGGTGATTTTTGATTTTCGATTGATGTTTCACGTTCGACGTTTCACGCCATCTGCCATCTGCCATCCGCTATCTGCTAAATTGCGGTAGGTATTGTTTGTTTGTTTCCAATAAATCATCAAGGACCGTTTGCGCCGTGTCGGGTTTGGGACCGAGCGGATTCGTGATGAGCGCTTGATAGGCGGCTTCGCGGTCACC
>SHND01000018.1 GCA_004295045.1 Chloroflexota bacterium
CGTTGGCGACGTGATTCAAACGCGCGTTCGGGCGGTCCACTTTGTTGATGACCACAATCGCTTTGTGTCCCAACTCGAGCGCTTTACGCAACACAAAACGCGTTTGCGGCATTGGACCGTCCACCGCGTCGACGAGCAGCAAAACGCCGTCCGCCATGTTCAGGACGCGTTCCACTTCGCCGCCAAAGTCGGCATGCCCGGGCGTGTCAATGATATTGATTTTGATGTCGTGATACGTAATCGCCGTGTTCTTGGCGAGAATCGTAATCCCGCGTTCGCGTTCCAAATCGTTCGAGTCCATGACGCGTTCTTGGACAATTTGATTGTCGCGAAAAATGTGTGATTGTTTCAGCATCGCGTCCACGAGCGTGGTCTTGCCGTGGTCAACGTGCGCGATGATGGCGATGTTGCGAATGTCAGTGCGAAAATTCATTGGAGAGTAGAGATTGGAGACTAGGGCTGAGTAATCTCTACTCTCTAGTCTTCAATCTCTTTAATTTCAGACAAAAAAAACCTCGGCGGCTGCCGAGGCGTCATTTCCTCAAGTGCAAAAACATTATAGCAGGGATGCGCGGAGGGACAAAATTACCATGTCTTTGTAAGTGGATGGATTTCTTGAATCGCCGCCGTCACGCGCCGCGCCACTTCTTGTGGTGAACCTGATGCATCAATCGTTCGCACGATTCCGCGCGGGCGATAAAAATTTAGCAGCGGCTCGGTTTGCGTTTGATAAACCGCGAGGCGGCGCACAATCACGTTCGGCAAATCGTCGGGACGCTGCACCAATAATCCGCCGCGTTCGATGCAGCGCGCGACCGCCGCCTCGTCGTTGATGTGAATAATCTCGTCGGGACCATTGCCGTGACAAATGCGTCGTCCGCCCAACCGATTCACCGCTTCCGTCGTGCCGAGTTCGAGACTAATTACCGCGTCGAGTGGGCGATTCAATTCGGTTAAGATTTTATCCAACGCTTCGGCTTGCGGAATTGTGCGCGGAAAACCATCGAGCAAAAATCCTTCGTCGGGAGATAATTCCGCGAGGCGCGCGCGCAAAAGTGGGATGATGATTTCATCCGATGCCAACTCCCCGCGCGCTAACAGCGCGCTTACTTGCTTGCCAAGTTCGCTATGCGCGGCAACTTGTGCGCGCAGTAACGCGCCCGTAGAAATTGGCGCAACCTTCCATTCCGTTTCAAGAAATTCGGTTTGTGTGCTTTTCCCGGCGCCCGGCGGACCGAAAAGCAAAAGGTGAAGCGGTTGTGAATTCATTTTCAAAAACTTGCGCGCGCTGATTTATTCAGAAGGGGGAGGTGTCGGTGTTGGTCCGGCAGTCCCTTTTGTCGCAGGCGTTGGCGGTTTCACATTGAAATATTTTTCCATCACCTTTTTGAAAATGGGCGCCGCGACTTTGGAACCTTCGCCGCCATTCTCGACCATCACGCACACGGCGATTTGTGGATTTTCAAATGGGGCGAAACCGGCAAACCACGCATGCGGATCATTTTTTCCCGGAACTTGTGAAGTGCCCGTTTTGCCCGCAGTGGTGACCGGGAATTTATCAAAGACAAATGCGGCAGTGCCATCTTTGGAAGAGGTGACACCGTGCATTGCGTCGCGCACGATATTCAAAGTTCCCGCGCTCACGGGCAAGTCGCCGCGTTTTTGCGGCGCGACAGTTTCTTCGGTACCATTCACAAAGTCTTGAATCTTGGCAATCAAATTAGGTCGCCACAAGGTGCCGCCGTTTGCAACCGCCGCGACGAAATCAACCACTTGAATCGGCGAAACGAGAAACGTATCTTGCCCGATTGCCATATCGGTGCTGTCAGTGGGCTGCCATTCTTGTACAGCGGGGTCGGGAACGTTGCCCGCGCTTTCTTCCAAGCCGATGCCGGTTTCGGAGCCGAGACCGAACGCGCGACAAAAATCGGTGAGCAGGTTTGCGTCTTTGTTATGCAAAATCAATCCGGTTTCATAATAAGCAATGTCGCACGATTGCGTGAGCGCGTTTTGCAAAGAAATATTGCCGTGTGTTTTGCCGTATGCATTGATCCAACATGCTTTGGGATAGCCGATGCCGCGCCAAACGCCGGTGCAGTGAAAAGGCGTATGCGGTGAAAGTCCGCCGCGTTCTATCGCCGTCGCAGTCGTAATTATTTTTTGGACCGAGCCGTGTGGATAGACGCCCTGCGTTGCGCGGTTCAACATGATTTTTTGAGGGCTGGTCAGATAGTTTCGACGTTCCTGATTGCGATCCCGCTCAACGAACGCATTCGAATCATAGCCCGGATTGCTGTAGAGTGCGAGGATATTTCCATTTCGCACATCCATCACCGTGATGCTGCCGCGTTTGTTTGCAAGCAGCGTCGCAACATGATTTTGCAAATCGGCGTCAATCGTGGAATAGACACTTTTACTTTGCTCGGTCGCGCGTTCGGCAATCACCGCCGCCTGTTTGCCATCTGTATCGAGCGCGACCAGTTTGCCGCCGCGCCCACCGGCAAGATATGCTTCGCCGAGATGTTCCAAGCCCGCGCGTCCAAAAGTGTCGCCTTCGCGATAGCCCTGCGCGTACAGTTCGTCCAGTTCCTCGCCGCTAATCTGTCCGACGTACCCCGCGACGTGTCCTGCCGCCGCCGCGAGCGGATATTGGCGCGCGTCCAATTCTTCCACCACGATGCCGGGAAGGGATAATGCTTCTGCGTTTTCTTGCGCGAGGTCTTGCGAAATGGTTTGAATCGGAATTTTCCATTCAGCGTTTTGCCCCGCGTACTTTTGCTTGATCTCAGCTTGCGTCATACCCAAAACAGGTTCAAGCGCGGCAAGCACATTCGCTTCGGATTGGTTGCGACGCATCTCGGCGGGCCACAAATTGACGACCAGTGCTTTGACGCCAATGGCAACAGCCGCGCCGTTGCGATCATAGACATTGCCGCGTGTAGATTTTGTCACGTATAGTTTCAGCCGATTGTTATTTTCCAATTCCTTGAAAATGAGACGCGGCGACCACACGATGCCCCATTTGCCGCGTTCGCGGACGAGCGAAAAAACATTGTCCTGCTCGATCTTGCCGAGCAGGGCGGTGGCGTATTGAACGTGAAATCGCGCGGTCGCGGTCGCGCCCTCTTCCACAATGTTGGTGAGGGTTGGAATAATTTTTGTGATCGTCGCTTCGCGCACAATATCTTGATAGCGCGAGACAAAATCTTGTTGAGAAATTTTCGTTTGGGTTG
Organism: Chloroflexota bacterium; assembly: GCA_004295045.1. Classification (GTDB taxonomy): domain Bacteria; phylum Chloroflexota; class Anaerolineae; order UBA4142; family SHND01; genus SHND01. Next base: position 3,234 of record SHND01000018.1, read on the forward strand.
CGGGCGCGAGGGCGGCGTACATTGCGGGGAAATTATTCTTGCTCCACGCTTCCAAGAAAATACGCGCGGTGACATCCGCGCGTTGTGGGACAGCGGTCGGAGAGGCAGGTGGCGGCAAGGTCATCGCCGGCTCCTCCGGGGACAAAGCCGTGTCGCAAGCGTCCAGCGCGATAACAATGCCACTAATGGCGACGACTTGAAGAAACGCGCGGCGCGATAAATGGGACAGCGTACGATCGTACATGAATGAATTGTGTGGGAGATGATCGAGGCGGAGCGAACACTCTACAATGCACCGCGATTATAACCGACACGCGCGCGAGGGACAAATGCAATCACAAGTAGGGCGCGATAAAACGATAGCCCATCCCGCGTTCCGTCAAGAGGTACGTGGGCGAACTGGGGTCGCGTTCGATCTTTTGGCGGAGATGCCGAATGTGTACCCGCAGCGCGTCTTCGAAAACATCCTGTTGCGGCCAGAGCCGTCGCAACAGAAAATCGGTCAAGACGGTACTTCCCCCATTGCGCATCAGTAAATACAACAGTTTACTTTCGGTGGGCGTGAGTTCGACCACATTGCCGTCCACGCGGGCGCGCTGATTTGCAAAATCAACTGCAAGATGCTCATCCACGTTGATCTCGGCGGCAAGCGTGTATTTAAAGTCGCCAATGCGCCGCAGCACGCGCTGCGTCCGCGCCACCAATTCGCGCGGGCTGAACGGCTTGGTCACATAATCTTCGGCGTACTGCTGAATGCCTTCGACCACGACATCCTCATCTTGGGTGGCGGTAAGGATGATCATCGGCAGGTCGCTAAATCCAAGTACGGTGTGGCAAAATTCAAAGCCGGTCATGCCGGGCATGTCGAGGTCCACAATCGCAAGATGCGGCAAGCCGCGCTCGCGGATCATTGCCAATGCCTCTGCGCCGCCTGCCGCCGTCCAGACATAAAATCCCGCGTTCTCGAGATACAAGCGGACGACGTCGCGAATGGCGCCATCGTCGTCTACTGCCAACACGCGCTGCTGTAAGGGGGTATCCAAGTTTGCTGCCATTTGCGTTATTGTGCCTCAAACATACGCAGAACGCAACTGCCACAGGTTGGGATTTTGCCAAGAAAGCGCAATGCTGGCGGATTTGACAATTCTAGGGCTCTTTGTACACTGCGGTTCACATTATGAACCAACGTTTCAAAAATGTCCGCTGACGCCTATCCCGGCACCCAAGCCGTTCAACGCGCGGTCACGGTGCTGAAAGCGTTCACCGACGCGCAACCCGAATTGGGCTTGTCCGCGCTCGCGCGCGTCGTCGGCTTGAACAAAGCGACGACGTACCGCCTGCTCACCGCGCTCGAACGCGAAGGACTGATTGCCCGGACGGGAACGCGCGAACAATATCGTCTCGGTCCGGAACTCATTGCGCTGGGTGTGCGCGCGATGCGTTCCAGCGACGTGCGCGCGGTGAGCCGCCCCGAACTCGAAACCCTCGCGCGCGCGACGGGTGAAACGGCGACGCTCGAAGTGTTAGCGGACGGTGATGTTCTCATTCTCGACGAAGTGATGGGTTCGCATCTCGTCAGCGCGACGCATTGGGTTGGCACGCGTTGGCACGCCTACGCGACGTCAACGGGCAAAGCGATGCTCGCATTTTTGCCGAATGCACAATTGCGTGACGCGCTGCCCACACGTTTGGCATTGTCGGGGCGTGGGACGCGCACGCGCGCCGATTTCTATAAAGAACTGGAAAAAATTCGCGCGCAAGGTTTTGCCACGAACGTTGAAGAATTGGAAACAGGGTTCGCCGCCGTCGGCGCGCCGATTTTCAATCACGACGCCCAAGTCATCGCCGCCATCAGCATCGGCGGACCGCGCACGCGTTTCACCGACAAGGTTATCAAACAACTCGCGCCGCGCGTGAAGCAAGCCGCCGCGCGCATTTCGCAGCAGTTGGGATTTCGTCCATGATTCTCCCCGGAACTCCATTTCATCCGCGCACTTCTGACCTCTGTCAGCCGCACAACTGGCGACGCTGGGGCAAATATATTGTCGCGGGTTCGTATGAACTCTCGCCCGAACGCGAATATTGGGCGATTCGCAATTCGGCGGGATTGCTCGATACGTCGCCGTTGAACAAATATATTTTTCAAGGCAAAGACGCGACGCGCGTGGTCAATCGCATCATCACGCGCGATGTGAATAAATGCGCGGTGGGGCAGGTGATGTACACGACGTGGTGCGACGAGAACGGCAAAGTGATTGACGACGGCACCGTACATCGTGTCGAGGAAAATTTATTTTTCGTCACCTCTGCCGACCCCAACTATCGCTGGTTCTGCGAAAACGCGAACGGGTTCGATGTCACGTTGCAAGATGTTTCGGACACCACCGCCGCGCTCGCGCTGCAAGGTCCGAACGCGCGCAAAATTTTGCAAACGCTCGCTCGCGCGGAAATGGATTCACTGCGCTATTTTTCCGTCATGCCGAATCACTTGCGCGAGATTCCCATCATGCTTTCGCGCACGGGCTACACGGGCGATTTGGGCTATGAAATTTGGATGGAAAATAAATATGCGCTCGATGTGTGGGATTTGCTGATGGAAGTTGGTGACGCTTACGGCATCACGCCGATTGGAATTCTCGCGCTCGACATTGCGCGCGTCGAAGCGGGCTTGATGTTGATTGAAACCGATTACACCTCCGTTCGCAAAGCGGTGATTCCCGACCAAATGTCATCGCCCTACGAATTGGGTTTGGGCTGGACGGTTGCGCTCGACAAAGAAAATTTTGTTGGCAAACGCGCGCTGGTTCAAGAAAACAGACGCGCGCCCGAATGGCGTTTCGTCGGCATCGAAATCGAATGGGACTCGCTGGAAGAAATTTACGCGCGCAAAAATTTGCATCCGCATCTACCATTACAAACCGTGCGCGAAAGCGTGCCGTTGTACGACGGCGACAACCAAATCGGTTATGTTTCGAGTCGCTGCTGGTCTCCGCTTTTAAAAAAATACATCGCGCTCGCGCATCTCCGCGCGCCCTATTTTGAAATCGGTTCGCGCGTCGAAATGGAAGTGACGGTAGAACACGAACGCCAACGCGCGCGGGCGGTGGTGGGCAAGACGCCGTTCTACAATCCTGAAAGAAAACGTAAATAGCAGATAGCAGATAGCAGATAGCAACAAGTCTGCAATGCCATCAGCGATATGCCATCAGCCATATGCCAAGTTACGACACCCTCATCATCGGCGGCGGACACAACGGACTTGTAAACGCGGCGTATCTCGCGCGCGCGGGGAAAAAAGTTTTGGTGTTGGAAAAACGCCATCTCGTCGGCGGCGCGGCGGTGACAGAAGAAATTTACCCCGGGTTCAAGTTCACGGAATTTTCGTATGTCGTCAGTTTGCTGCGTCCCGAAATCGTGCGCGATTTGAATTTGCCCGCGCACGGTCTGGAAATTTTGCCGCTGCCCAGCACCTTTACGCCGATGCTCAACGGCGATTACATTGCGTTTTGGGATGACCACGAAGAAACGCATAATGAAATCGCGCGCCATTCGCGCAAGGACGCCGACGCCTACGACGAATACGGACGCTTGATGTATCACATGGCAAAAGCGGTGCGTCCGATTATTGGAATGATTCCGCCTGACCCCACTTCGTTGAGTCCGAACGACTTGCGCGGCATGTTGAAAATGGGAATGCACATGCGCGGATTGGGTGAAGAAAAATTTTATCAACTGTTCAAGTTGATGACGATGAGTTCGGGCGATTATTTGGATGAATGGTTCGAGACCGACGCGCTCAAAGGCACCAAAGCCGCGAGTGGAATTATCGGAACGTTCATGGGACCGCGTTCGCCCGGCACCGCGTATGTTTTGCTGCATCACTACATGGGTGAAATTGACGGCGCGTTTCGCGCGTGGGGGTTCGCCAAAGGCGGCACGGGCGGCATCAGCAATTCGATTGCGAATGCGGCGCGTTCGTTCGGCGCGGAAATTCGCTGTAATGCGGGTGTGGCGCATGTGATTGTGAAAAATGGGCGCGCGGTTGGCGTTGCGTTGGACAACGGCGATGAAATTTACGCGAACGTGATTGTTTCCTCGCTCGACCCGAAACGTACATTTCTGAAATTGATTGACGAAAAAGAATTGCCGAACGATTTTGTCAATGACATCAAACGCTACAAAACGCGCGGCTCGTCCGGAAAAGTAAATCTCGCGTTGGATGCACTCCCGAATTTCACTGCGATCCCGAAAAAAGAAATGGTGATGCAAACACTGCGCGGCGCGATTTCAATTTCGCCGAGCGTGGAATATCTCGAACGCGCGTACGACGACGCCAAATACGGAAATTTTTCGCAGCGCCCATACATGGACATGATTATTCCGTCGCTGATTGACCCCGGTATGGCGCCGCCGGGCAAACACGTCATGTCCATCTTTGTTCAATACGCGCCGTACAACTTGAACGGCGGCTGGAATAATGAACAGCGCGATGCGTTCGGCGACGCGGTGATTGATACGCTTTCGCAATTCGCGCCGAACCTGAAAGAAATTATTTTGCATCGCCAAGTGTTGACGCCGTGGGACATTGAACAAATCACCGGTCTCACCGAAGGCAACATTTTCGCGGGCGAACTCGCGCTGCATCAACTTTTCTTTTTGCGTCCCTCGCCGCAATGGGCAAACTATCGCACGCCATTGCACAATTTTTACCAATGCGGTTCCGGCACACATCCGGGCGGAGGCATCATGGGCGCGGGGGGAAGGTTGGCGGCGATGGAGATTTTGAAGGACAGTAAATAGCAGATTGCAGATGGCAGATAGCGAATCGCATGTTGGGTTTTCCATTCGCCATCTGCCATCGGCTATCAGCCATCATGACCACTCACCGCTTTTTCCCAACGCGTTATTACACGACACTCGGTTCGCATGAGCCCGTCTTGTACATTGCCGACGGCGACACCGTGATTACGACGACGGTTGATGCAAACGGACATGATGCGGCAGGACAAATAATTACTGCCGAACCGAATCCGATGACAGGGCCGTTTTTTGTCGAGAATGCGATGCCGGGCGATACGCTCGTTGTGCATCTCGATTCCATCATGCCGAATCGCACCTGGGGCTGGACGCGCGACGCGTTGGCGGCGAACGTGGTCAATCCTGAATACGCGCAAACACTTTTGTCGCGCGAGCTGGCGCATTGGTATGTTGATGCAGAAACGTGGACTGCCACGCTCAACGCGCCGCCGCGCGGCTTGGAAAATTTTGCGATTTTGCTTGCGCCCATGCTCGGCTGCTTTGGCGTTGCGCCTTGGGATGGGCAAGCCATTTCGACGGTCACCTCTGCCGAACACGGCGGCAATATGGACTGGAACGGTTTTACGCAAGGAGTGACAGTTTATTTTCCGGTGTTTGTGCCCGGCGCGTTATTTTTTCTCGGTGACGGACACGCGGCACAGGGCGATGGCGAAATTGTCGGCACGGGGATTGAAATTTCAATGGACACGCAATTCACCGTGCGCGTTCTTAAAAATAAATCGGATTTACCAATCCGCAAAATAGGTACCGTGCGCGGCGAGAACGCGGAATTTATTTTTGCCGTCGGCAACGCGCGTCCGCTTGACCAAGCATTACAAATCGCGACAACCGAAATGCACAAATGGCTGCTGAGCGATTACGGGTTGGATACAACGGGCGCAAGTCTATTGATGGGACAGTGTGTGAAATACGATGTCGCGAACATGTTCGACCCGGCATACACGATTGTGTGCAAGATGCCGAAACGATTTCTGAATCACAACAATAAGTATGAGCCACTCTTTTGATTTCATCATCATCGGCGCGGGTCTCAACGGACTGACCGCTGCCGCGTATCTTGCCAAAGCGGGGAAAAAAGTTTTGGTGTTGGAACGCCGCGAAATCATTGGCGGCGCCGCGGTGACAGAAGAAATTTTTCCCGGATTCAAATTGGATACGGTCACGCACAACGTCGCAGGGTTCGATGCCAACATCGCGCGCGATTTGAATTTGGCGCAGTATGGCTTGGAATTGATTCAGCCCGATGTCAGCGTGTTTGCCCCACAACGCGATGGTGGGGCAATTACCTTGTGGCGCGACGACGCGAAAACTGCCGATTCGATTCGCGTGTTTTCGCCGAACGACGCAACCAAGTGGCGCGCGTTCCGCGAACGCATGGCAAAACTCGCGCGCGTGTTGGATTCGATTCACGCGTTGACGCCGCCAAGCATCACCACGACGAATCCTGCCGAATTATTTTCATTGGGCAAATTGGGTTTGCAAGTGCGCGGCTTGGGCAAACGCGACATGCCTGAATTTTTGCGCGCGCTGCCGATGCCGATTGCGGAATTGCTTGATTACGAATTTGAGAATGATTTGTTGAAAGGCGCGCTCGCGGCGGGCGGGATTCACGGTTTGATGTTGGGACCGCTCGGCGTTGGCACGACGTACAATTTTTTGCGCGGCGTGAATGATGGCGTCGTGCGCGCGACGACGTTCGTGCGCGGCGGAGTTGGAAAATTGGCGGACGCGTTAGCATCGGCAGCAAAAGCGCGCGGCGCGGAAATTCGCACCAACGCGCATGTCGTACAAATTCGCGTGCGTGACCAACGCGCCACAGGTGTTGTTCTCGCGTCGGGCGAAGAAATCAACGCACCGCAAATTATTTCGAGCGCGGACCCCAAACAAACGTTTTTGCAACTCATTGACCCCATCGAACTCGACCCCACGTTTTGCGCGCGCATTCGCAATATCCGCACGCGCGGCGTTTTTGCCAAAATGAATCTCGCGTTGGACGCGCTGCCGAATTTCAAAAACGCGACAGAGGAACAACTGCGCGGCACAATTTCGATTAGCCCTAACATGATGTATCTCGAACGCGCGTATGATGATGCAAAATACGGAAACATTTCGCAGCAGCCGTATTTGGAAATTACGATTCCAACATTGCTCGACCCATCACGCGCGCCGCAGGGAAAGCATGTATTGTCGGTGTGGATGCAATATGTGGGGGAGAGATTGGAGACTGGAGACTTGAGACTAAAGAATGAACAATTGGGTGATCTGGTGATTAGGACATTGAGCGACTACGCACCCAATCTCCAATCTCTAGTTCTCCATTCTCAGGTTCTCTCACCTTGCGACTTGCAAGAAATTTATTCCCTCCCGAACGGCGACATCAATCACGGACAAACGACGCTCGACCAATTTTTGTTTATGCGTCCCGTGCCGCATTTTGCAAATTATCGGACGCCGCTGGAGGGATTGTTTTTCTGCGGCGCGGGCGCGCATCCGGGCGGAATTCCGTGCGCGGCGGGGCGGAACGCGGCGCGTGAAATTTTGAAATAAATTCGCGGCGTTTGCGGCGACGTATTTTTGTTGCGTTGCACAATAGAGACAGGAACGTTCAGCGAGCGTTCCTTTTTTTATGCTTTTTTAATTGCCAATGGTGGTATAATAAGCATTGTTTGTAACAAAAATCACAAATTCAAGTTAGAGTTTCGATATGATTTCTCAAAAAACGCGGACGAATGAATTTGAATTGGCATTGCGACAGGGTTTTCGCCAAGCAACACGTTTGGGCAAACCAATTTTGGTGAGTGTTTCCGAACGCGTTGGCGAATTTGACGCGCTGGCGATTTTGCAGCGCGGCGCGCAGATGACCACCGCGCGCGCCTATTGGAAAGCGGCGCGCGATCAACTGACGCTCGTCGGTTTGGGCATCGCTCATGCGATAGATGGCGTTGAGTCACCAAGGTTCCGGCAAGCTGCGGCTGACTGGCGTTATTTGTTGGCGGATGCGGTGATAGGGGACTCGCAGGGCTTGCCGGGTGTGGGTCCCCTAGTCCTCGGCGGCTTTGCGTTTGACGCGCTGCGTCATAAAACGCCGTTGTGGAAAAATTTTCCCGGCGCGCGCTTGGTCTTGCCGAAATTGCTGTTCACAAAAACGCGCGACGAATTTTGGTTGACGCGCAATGTCGTCATTGACCAAGAAACGCAAGTTGACTCGACGCTGTTGACGTTGAACGCGTTTGCCGAACGTGTGCGGCAAGAAATTTCCCGCGTCCTTCCACGCGCGGCGGCGCATGAAGTTGAAATGCGCGAACTCATTTCCGCGCACGCGTGGCAAAACATTGTTGCCGACGCAGTGGAAACGATTCGACGCGGCGATTTGGAAAAAGTTGTCGCGGCGCGCGCGGTGGAATTGCAAGCGGATGCGCCGTTCGATAGCATCCGCGCGCTCGATTATTTTTCAAAACACGCGCCGGGAACGTATCAATTTGCGTTCGCGCGCGAACAAGATATTTTTCTGGGCGCGACACCCGAACAACTGGTGTGCGTGCGCGCGGGAAAATTAGAAACGATGGGACTCGCGGGTTCGATGCCGCGCGGCGCGACGCCAACGCAAGACGAACAATTTGGAAACGAATTGCTCGCGAGCGCCAAAGAACGCAGCGAGCAAGAAATTGTCGTGCGCGCGATGCGCGAAGTGTTAGGCGATACGTGCGTGCAGTTGCAAATGAGCGCGGCGCCAACGCTGTTGAAACTTGGCAGCATTCAACATTTGATTACGCGGTTCAATGGCAATTTGGCGAATGGCTATACGTTGTTGGATGTCGTTGAGCGTTTGCATCCGACGCCTGCGGTGGGTGGACGTCCGCGCGCGGCGGCGTTACAATGGCTGCGCGAACACGAACAACTGGATCGCGGTTGGTACGCGGGCGCGGTCGGTTGGGTGGACGCGAATTTGGAAGGCGAGTTCAGCGTTGCAATTCGTTCGGCGTTGTTGCAAGAATATGTGGCAACCCTTTTTGCCGGCTGCGGCATCGTTGCGGATTCGATCCCCGAACGCGAATATGCAGAGGCAGTGTTAAAATTGAAACCGATGTTGGCGGCGTTACAGGTGACGGGTGACGAGTGACGAGGTGATGAATCTTTCGCACGAAAATATAACGTGGTTGTATGTCCGCGCGTTTGTGGATGAATTGGCGCGCAGTGGCATCCGCCACGTTTGTCTTTGCCCGGGCTCGCGTTCGACGCCGTTGGCGATGACGTTCGCGGACGATGAACGTTTTCGCTTGTGGATGCATCTCGACGAACGTTCATGCGCGTTTTTTGCGTTGGGCTTGGCGAAAGCGTCACGCGAACCTGTCGTGCTCGTTTGTACATCGGGAACCGCCGCCGCGAATTTTTTTCCGGCGATTGTAGAAGCATCGCTCGCGCGCGTGCCTTTGATTGTCCTCACCGCTGACCGTCCGCCCGAACTGCGCGATACGGGCGCGGCGCAGACGATTGACCAAATCAAAATTTACGGCGCGTACGCGAAATGGTTTGCTGAAATCGCGCTGCCCGAAGCAAATGTTGAAATGCTGCGTTATGCGCGAACGTTCGCATGTCGTGCGGTGGCGCAAGCGAACGAAACACCCGCCGGCGTCGTGCATTTCAACATGCCGTTCCGCGAGCCGCTTGTGCCAAGCGCAGCCGATTTCTCTGTCAGCGAAAATGAACGCGACGCATTTTTCGGGCGCGCGGATGGAAAAGCATTTGTCGAAATTTCGCGCGCGAAAATCATTCCTGATGAAAAAATAATTTCAACTCTCGCTCAATCTCTCGCCCAAAGCGAACGCGGCTTGATTGTCGCGGGAATGCAAAATGACGCGGAATTTTCCGCTGCGGTGACAAAATTGGCGAACGCGTTGGGCTATCCCATTTTGGCTGACCCATTGTCGCAAGTGCGCTGCGGCGAGCATTGCCGCGAAAATGTGATGGATTCGTATGACGCGTTTATGCGCGACGCGAGAATGGTCAAGGAACTCGCGCCCGAAATCGTTTTGCGTTTCGGCGCGATTCCGACGTCGAAACCGGTGTTACAGTATTTGCAACAGTACGCTACAGCGCGGCAAATTTTGATTGACGACGGCGGCTGGAATGAGCCCGCGCACATTGCGAGCGAGATGATTCGGAGCGACGCCGTTTTGTTTTGTGACGCGTTGTCGAAAGAAATCTCGGCGCCGCGCGCAAAATCCGCGTGGCTCGAACAATGGCAAACGCTTAACACGCGAACAAAATCTGTGGTCAACCTTCAACTTGCAACCCTTAACGAATTTTTTGAAGGACGCGTATTTTCCGAACTCACAGAATTATTGCCAGACCGCGCGACTTGTTTTTTGAGTAGCAGTATGCCCGTGCGCGATGCGGACACCTTCTTGGCATCGAACGCGCGCAACATTCGTTTTCTCTCGAATCGCGGCGCGAATGGAATTGATGGTGTGGTTTCCACCGCGCTGGGCGCGGGCGCGGCGAGCGAGGGAAAATTGGTTCTTGTGATTGGTGACCTCGCGCTGTATCACGATTTGAACGGCTTGCTCGCCGCGAAATTGCACAAATTGAACGCGCTGATTATTTTGCTCAACAATGACGGCGGCGGAATTTTTTCGTTCTTGCCGCAAGCGACGCATCCAAAGAATTTTGAAAAATTGTTCGGCACGCCGCACGGTTTGAATTTTGAACATGCCGCAAAAATGTATGATGCGAACTTTGTGGATGTAAAAGACTGGGATGAATTTCGCGCGGCGGTGACGAATGGGTTGCGCGCGGACGGATTGAACATTGTGCAAGTGAAAACGAATCGGGAGACGAATGTGACGATGCATCGCGCGGTGTGGCGGGCGGTGTCAAACAACTTGGGACAAATTGAAAAATAGCGATGCACTTGAAAATTCATGGTGTCAGGTACAACATCGAGCGCGCGGGGCAGGGCGACGCCCTTGTGTTGCTGCATGGTTTTACGGGCAGCGCGGAAAATTGGCGCGAACACATTTCTGTTTTTGAAAAACAATTCTCGGTTGTGGCGCTCGATTTTTTGGGACACGGCAAATCGGAAGCGCCGAACGCGCCGCTGCGTTATCGGATGGAATGGTGTGTGGCAGATTTGCGCGAAATTTTGGACGAGTTGGAAATCGCAACCGCGAATCTTTTGGGCTATTCGATGGGCGGACGCGTCGCGCTGCATTTTGCGAACGCGTATCCCGAACGCGTCACGAGTTTGATTTTGGAGAGCGCGTCGCCGGGAATTCAAAACGAAGCGGAACGAGATGCGCGACGCGCGAGCGATGGGGAACTCGCCGCAAAAATTGAACGCGAGGGCATTGCCAAGTTTGTTGAATACTGGACGAACCTCCCGTTATTCGCAACGCAGACGCGTTTGCCTGAATCCGCGCGCGAAAAATTAAAACAACAGCGTTTGCAAAACAGCGCGCTGGGTTTGGCGAACAGTTTGCGCGGCTTGAGCGTTGGTGTCCAAGCGTCGTTGTGGAATGTTTTGCCGGGCATCCGAATCCCGACTTTGCTCATCGCGGGACAACGCGACGAAAAATTTTCGACGCTTGCACGCGAAATGTCCAACGCGATGCCGAACGCGGAAATGAACATTGTTACAGACGCAGGACACACCGTTCATCTCGAACAACCGAAAATTTTTGATGAAATCGTTTCGGAATACCTCAAGAGATTGGAGACTAGAGACTAGAGACTTGCTAGTCTCCAATCTCTAATCTCCATTCTCTCCCAATTCAATGTCAATCAAGTGGAAACCAATCAAAGAATACACGGACATTTTGTACGAACACGCGGCGGATGAAGCGATTGCAAAAATCACAATCAATCGCCCGCAACGGCGCAACGCGTTTCGTCCGCTAACGGTTACCGAAATGTTGGACGCGTTCACGCACGCGCGCGATGATGCGGATACCGGCGTGATTCTCTTGACCGGCGCGGGCGACAAGGCATTTTGTTCGGGCGGCGACCAAGCCGTGCGCGGCAAAGGCGGTTACATCGGGCAGGACAAAATTCCGCGCTTGAATGTTTTGGATTTGCAAAGATTGATTCGCGTGATTCCGAAACCGGTGATTGCGGTTGTCGCGGGGTATGCGGTTGGCGGCGGACATGTTTTGCACGTCGTTTGCGATTTGACGATTGCGGCAGAGAACGCGATTTTTGGACAAACGGGTCCGAAAGTGGGCAGTTTCGACGGCGGTTACGGCGCGGGCTATTTGGCGCGCATCGTCGGACACAAAAAAGCGCGTGAGATTTGGTACTTGTGCCGTCAATACAACGCGCAGCAAGCGTTGGAAATGGGCTTGGTGAATACGGTTGTGCCGCTGGAAAAATTGCACGAGGAAGCGATACAGTGGGCGCGCGAAATTTTGGAAAAAAGTCCGCTCGCGATTCGTCTGCTCAAAGCCGCGTTCAATGCGGACACGGACGGACTCGCCGGTTTGCAGCAACTCGCGGGGGATGCAACATTGTTGTTCTATTTGAGTGAAGAAGCGCAAGAAGGCAAGAACGCGTTTTTGGAAAAACGGAAACCCGATTTTTCAAAATACCCTCGTTTGCCGTGAAACCTGACGCAATACATCACAATTTGATCATTGGGACACAGATTGCACAGATTTACACAGATGAAGAAATCTAAAATCTGTGGTATCTGTGGCATCTGTGTCCAAAAATGTGATCTACTATGACGGGTTTTTGGAGCGAATGTTTTAGGATTCACAACTCGCGTTGAAAACCCGTCAGGTTTGATACATTGATGCAAGATTGGCTCGCACAACGCGCGATGCGTTCGCCCGAACGTGTCGCGTTATTTTTTCGTGACGCGCAGTGGACGTGGCGCGAACTTGACGCGCGTGTGAATCACGTTGCTGCGCAACTCGACGCGCGCGGAATTTCGCAAAACACGCGCGTTGCGGTGTTGATGCAAAACAGCGACGCGTATGTTGTTCTCGTTCACGCGCTCGCGCGCATCGGCGCAGTACTCGTGCCAATCAACACGCGTTTGACCGCGAACGAAATCGAATGGCAGTTGAATCACGTTCACGCGCGATTTTTGATTTACGATAACGCAAACTCCGCGACAGCGGCGCAAGCAACTCAAAGCATTTCTGAACTCCGCCCCATTTCTTTGGACGAATTGCAATCTTTAACTTTTCCACCCAACACGAAACAGAGTTTTAATCGAAAATCGAAAATCGAAAATCGAAAATCAGAAATCTCCAATCTCCAGTCTCCAGTCTCGAATCTCGATTCGCCCCACGCGATTCTTTTCACCTCTGGCACAACCGGCAAATCAAAAGGCGCGATGTTGACGTATGCAAATCATTGGTGGAACGCGATGGGTTCGGCGTTGAACTTGGGATTGCATGACGATGATGTGTGGCTGCTGTGTATGCCGCTGTTTCATATCGGCGGGTTGGCGATTGTTTTGCGGAGCGTGATTTATGGAAATCCCGTTGTGTTGCACGAGGCATTTGACGCGGGCGCGGTGAATCGCGCGTTTGATGAACAACGCGTGACAATTGTTTCGCTAGTGAGCACGATGCTGCGACGCGTCTTGGACGCGCGCGGCGAAAAACCATTTCCCGAAACGTTGCGCGCGATTTTGCTCGGCGGCGGACCCGCGCCGAAAGATTTGTTGGAACGCTGCGCGGAAAAAAATGTGCCTGTCGTGCAGACGTACGGTTTGACCGAAGCGGCATCGCAAGTGGCGACGCTCGCGCCAAGCGACGCGTTACGCAAATTGGGCTCGGCAGGCAAGCCATTGTTCGGCGTCGAATTGAAAATTGAACATGACGCGCGCGACAAAGTTGGCGAAATTTTGATTCGCGGCGCGACGGTGATGCAAGAATACGCGGAGGACGCGCAAGCAACGCAGCGCGCGTTTCGCGGCGGCTGGTTTCACACAGGCGACTTGGGTTATTTGGACGACGAAGGATATTTGTACGTTCTCGCGCGGCGCAACGATTTGATTGTTTCCGGTGGCGAGAACATTTATCCTGCGGAAATCGAGAATGTGTTGAACGCGCATCCTGCGATTCTCGAAGCGGTGGTGATTGGCGCGCAAGATGCGGAATGGGGGCAAACGCCGGTGGCGTATTGTGTAGTGCGCGAGAAAATTTCTGCGAACGCGGATGAATTGAAAATGTATTGCGCGGAAAAATTGGCGCGTTACAAAATTCCGTCGGAATTTGTTTTTGTTGAAAATTTACCGCGCAACGCGTCGGGAAAAATTTTGCGGCGCGAGTTGGCAGAACAATGGACGCGGATGAACGTGGATGAACGCGGAATAACAAATTACAAGACGCGCGCGAGAATCAACCCCGAAGCAAACAACAGCGCATAAACAAATTCCAGACGCGCGGTGCCTGCGAGCGCGGCATTCAACGCGCGCCCGCGTTCGTTTTGCACGAGGCGAAGAAGGGGACGCGCGAGGGGCAGCGAACCCCACGCAAGCAATACCCACAACAATTCAAAATCGAAAAAAACAAACGTGAGCGGAATCAAATACGCGAGCGCAAGGAACACGCGATATTCCCATTTTGCCGCGTTCACGCCGAAACGAACGGCGAGCGTTTTTTTCCCCGCCGCGCGGTCAGTGTCAATGTCGCGCAGATTGTTCACAACCAAAATCGCGCACGCGAGCAAGCCGATGGGAATCGCCGCGAGCCACGCGAGTGGCGAGACCGTTCCTGCTTGAACAAAGTACGTTCCGCAAACGGCTGCCAAGCCGAAAAAGAGAAAGACAAAAACTTCGCCCAACCCCAAATAGCCGAGTGGAAACGGTCCGCCCGTGTACGCAATCGCGCAGAGGATTGCTAAAATTCCAATCACCAAAATTACCCAGCCGCCGACATAAATCAGATACAAACCAATCAACGCGGCGAGACCTAATGACACGCACATTCCAATCAAAACTTGATTCGGCGCGAGCAAGCCCATTTGCGTTACGCGCGGCGGTCCCAACCGTTCGTGCGTGTCCGCGCCTTTTTTGAAATCGAACACATCGTTCGCCAAGTTTGCGCCGATTTGTAACAAGAGCGCGCCGAGCAGCGCGGCGAGCGCGGGGAAAAATTGAAACGCGTTATCGTAAAACGCGAGCGCAGAGCCGACAAGCACGGGCGCGGCGGCGGCGGGCAAAGTGCGCGGACGAATTGCAAGCCACCAAATTTCGAGCGGCGATTTTTTTGTGGAAGAGGCAATCATATTCGGAAAGGGACGCGGATTAACGCAGATAAACGCGGAAAATGCGAAACCATTGTGAAAAAAAGATCGCGAATGGATTATTATTTCGTTCCCCAATGAATCGCAATCGTGCCGAAATTTTGGCGCATAAAGCCAACCTCTCGAAAGCCCGCGCGGCGCGCGAGCTCTGCCAACTCTTCTGCGCGCAAAAAATTTTGTGTCGAGTTGGTGAGATAGCTGTACGCGTTGCCATTGCCCGCGATGAATTTGCCGAGCGTGGGAATGATGGTTTGTAGATGAAATTGAATAAATGGCGTGAATAGATTTTTTTCGGGACGCGTCGTATCGAGTGCGACCATGCGCCCGCCCTTTTTCAAGACGCGATATTGTTCACGCAACACGCGGTCAATGTCGGTGACGTTCCGCAAGAGAAAACCCGAAACGACCGCGTCGAACGTTTCATCCGCGAATGGTAAATGCAGCGCGTCCGCCGAATTGAAATTGAGCGCGCGTCCTTTTTGTTTGCCCACGTTCATCATTTCAAAAGTGTAGTCGGCGGCGATGACGACGCTGTGCGGAAAGCGGTGGGAAATTTCAAGCGCAAGGTCGCCCGTGCCTGTGCCAATGTCCAAGACGCGCGATGTATCTTCTAGCTGCGCGCGTTGAATGACTTGATGCCGCCACGCGCCGTCCATGCCGGCGGTCATCAAGCGGTTCATCAAATCATAGCGCGGGGCGACGCGTGCAAACATCGCCTGATTTTCACGCGCGCGTTCGGTTTCTGTTTCCATGCGGCGAAAGGGTATCACAAACGCGCGTGAATACCAAAAGCGTAAATGGGCAAGTCAACGCACTTGAGTTATGATAGCGCAAATAAAATTCAATCTGAAAATTCGAGGTTACGCAACGTGAGCGAGTTAAATTTTATTGAGGGCGAATGGCGCGGCGCGAAACAAAGCATTGAGCGTGAAAATCCCGCGCATCCGAACGAAATTGTGAGCGTCTATCCAAATTCCGGCGAACGCGAAGCGAACGCAGCGTTTGATGCCGCCGCGCGCGCGTTTCCCCTGTGGCGCGATACGTCCATCATTCAACGGGCGCGCGTGATGCAAAAAGCCGCCCGGATTTTGGAAAATGATTTGGAAAGCGCGGCGCGCGATGTTGCGTGCGAAGTGGGCAAACCAATTTTTGAAGCGCGGCTCGAAGTGCGCCGCGCGGTTGATTTGCTCGATTATTACGCGTCGAGCGCGTGGCAGCCGCAGGGTTTTGTTGTGCCGTCCGCGCGTCCACAGACCGAACTGCGCGCGAAACGCGTGCCGCTCGGCGTCGTCGCGTTGATCACCCCTTGGAATTTTCCAATTGCGATTCCGACATGGAAACTCGCGCCCGCGTTGATTGCGGGCAATGCGCTGGTGATGAAACCGGCAACGTATGGCGCGGCGGGCGCGCTGCATTTGATTCGCGCGTTGGAACAAGCGGGCATCCCGCGCGGGGTGGTGAATCTGGTGATAGGGCGCGGCGCGATGTTTGGCAAAGCGATGGTGGAACATCCCGCCGTGCGCGCGCTGTCATTCACCGGTTCGGTGGAGGTGGGCAACGCGTTGAAACGCGCGTTGGCTTCGCGGAATCTGCGCGTGCAGTTGGAATTGGGCAGCAAAAATCCGTTTCTCGTTTGGCGCGATGCGGATTTGGACGACGCTGCGCGTTTGGCGACAGAGGGCGCGTTCTTTTACGCGGGACAAAAATGTACGGCGACGAGCCGCGTGATTGTGCATCAAGAGGTGTACGAACCCTTCCGCGAAAAATTAATCGCCGCGACGAACGCGCTCGTGATGGGCGAACCGCTTGACGAGGCGACGCGCGTCGGACCATTGATTGACCGCGCGTCGGAGCGAAACGTCGCGGAATATGTTGAAAAAGGAAAAGCAGACGGCGGACGCGTGTTGTGCGGCGGAAAAGATTACACGGGCGACGGCTATTTTTACCCGCCGACGATTTTGGAAAACGTGCCGCTCGATGCGGAACTCGCGCAATCGGAAGTCTTTGGTCCGCTCGTCACATTGCACGCGGTCACAAGTTTGGATGAAATGATTCAAGCGGCGAACGCGACAGAATACGGCTTGTCGGCATCCATCAGCACGCGCGATGTGCAAGTGATGGAAACATTTTTGAATCGCGTCGAGGCGGGCTTGCTGCATGTGAATCAACCAACGGCGGGCGTGGAATATCAAGCGCCGTTTGGCGGCACGCGCGCGTCGGGATTCGGACCCAAGGAACAGGGTTGGAGCGCGTTCGAGTTTTACAGCGATTGGCGCACGCACATTGTGCGTTCTTGAATTGCCTTGAATTTCGCGCGCGAATGTATGTTACAATTTTTGTGACATGGCAGAGACATTGACCTTGCGGCTGCTCGGCAAGCCCGAAGTGAAATTGAGAGGCAATGCCGTCACCGGTTTCATTTCGTCCAAAGCGCAGGCGCTCTTGTTTTATCTCGCGGTCGCGCGCGGCGCGCAAACGCGCGAATCACTCGCCGCGCTGTTGTGGGGCGAGATGCCTGCCGCGCACGCGAGCAAAAATTTGCGGAACGTGTTGTCGAATTTGCGCGCGCTGGTGGGTGAGCATCTCTGCATCTCGCGCTCTGAAGTCATGTTCGACCGTGACGCGCCGTATTGGCTTGATGTCGAAATGTTTTTGGACGCGTTGGGCGATGATCCCTCCAGACAAGATGTGCAAGACTTGCATCACGCGGTGGAGTTGGCGCAGGGCGATTTTTTAGAAGGATTTTACGCGGGCGACACGCTCGGCTTTGAAGAATGGGCGCTCGGTGAACGTTCGCTGCTGAACACGCTGTTGGTGCAAGCGCTGCACACGCTCGTAGTTAAACATCTCGAACGTCAAGAATACGCGGCGGGCATCGAGTACGCGAACCGTTTGTTGGCGATTGAACCGTGGCGCGAAGAAACGCGGCGGCACTTGATGTTGTTGTATGCGCGCAGTCGTCAACGCAGCGCCGCGCTCGCGCAGTACGAAATTTGCAAACGCGTTTTGCGCGACGAACTCGCGGCAGAGCCAATGCAGGAAACGACGGCATTGTACGAACGCATTCTGTCCGCCGCCGCCCCCCCCCCTCACAATCTGCCCCCGCAACTGACCCCACTCGTTGGACGCGCCAAGGAACTGGCGCAAATTAACGCGTATCTCAACAATCCGAGCGCGCAGTTGATTACGCTCGTCGGCGCGGGCGGCATGGGCAAAACGCGGCTTGCTTTGCATATTGCGGAAGCGGGCATTGACCCCGAAACAAATCCGGACGCGCCGTTTGCGGATGGCGTCTTTTTGATTGCGTTGGCGGACACGGCGGCGAGTGAGGACGCGCGCGGCGCGCTGTTGCAAGCGATTGCGGACACGCTGGGGGTTGAGTTGAAAAGCGCGGTGCCCGCGCAAGCGCAGTTGTTGAACTATTTACGCGACAAGAGCGTGCTGTTGATTCTGGATAACTTTGAACAATTTGTGGGCGAAGCGCGCGCGGTGAGCGATATTCTGCGCTTTGCGCCGCGCGTGCGCGTGATTGTGACCACGCGCGTGCGGTTGAATCTCAAGCACGAATATCTGGTTGAGATTGGCGGGCTTGAATATCCGGTGCTGCGCGGTTTGCCGCTTGACGCGTTAGTTGATTACAGCGGCGTTTCGTTGTTTGTTCAATGCGCGCAGCGCACGCGTTCCGATTTTGAATTGAGGGATGATAACGCAGGGCATATCGCGCGTATCTGTGAATTGGTGGAGGGCGCGCCGTTAGGCATTGAACTCGCGGCATCGTGGCTGCGTGTGTTGTCAACGCAAGAAATCGCGCGCGAGATTGAAGCGAGTTTGGATTTTTTGGTGACCGCCGCGCAAGATGCGCCGGAACGCCAGCGCAGTGTGCGCGCGGTGTTCGAGTATTCGTGGAATTTATTATCGCCGACGGAGCAAGAAATTTTTCGTTCGTTGGCGGTGTTTCGCGGCGGGTTTCATCGCCAAGCTGCCGCGCATGTGGTTGGCGCATCGCTGCCGGTGTTGGCAACGCTCGTGGATCAATCATTGCTGCGACGCAGCGCGGGCGGACGTTTTGCGATTCATGAATTGCTTCATTCGTACGCGGATGAAAAGTTGGCGGCGGATGCGGCGAATGAACGCGTGCACGACGCGCACTGTCTCTATTTTGCTGAATTATTGGAGCAACATCAAGCCGAATTGAAAAGCGAGGATGTCGGCAGCGCACTCACCATTTTGGGCGTGGAACGCGAGAACGTGCGCGCGGCGTGGAATTGGGCAGTGCGCCATCGGCGCGTGCGCGAGATGAATTTGTTTATGGATTGTTTGTAAGAGATGGGGAGCAGGGGACGGGGGGCGGCAAAATCAGGATTGCCCCAGAACCAAATCCAAGCGTTTTGCCAACGGGTCGAGGCGGCGCGCCATTGCGGCATCGAGGTCAACCCCCGACGGGTCATTCAACACGTCACGCCAGAGCCCCGCGAGCGCATTGGTCAGGCGGTCCTCCATCAATCCCCACGCGCGCGTGACCGGAAACGTGCGCCCCGTTTGGACTCCGCGCAGCGCGGTTTGCCACAACGGATTCGAGGCGAACGGTTCTTGTTCGTGCGCGGCAGCCACCACAGGTAATAATCCAATCGTTTGACCGTATTGAATTTGCGCAGGAATGCGCGTGAGAAAATGAATCAGCTTGTGCGCGGCTCTCGCATGGTTCGAATGTTTCCACGCGACAAGATAAGAACCGCCGACGAACGAAGGTCCCGGCGGAAGCGCCGCGTCTAAATCGTCCAACAAAGTCGCGGACGCGGCTTGAAAGAGCCAAGGTCCGCTCATCGTCAACGCGGTTTCGGCGTCATTCAAAAATTGCGTGTCCGGTTCGAGCGCGTTGAGATGGCGCACGCGCACGGGCAGGTATTTGCCCAAACCAAAATACGCGCGCACTCCATTCAACGCTTGGGGTTGCGCAAACAAAGTGCGTTTGCCGTCGGGCGTCACAAAATCGCCGCCCGCGCCCCACACCCAACTTGCCAAATTCAAAAAAGTCGTATGCGTGAAACCTGTCGGCACGGTCCACGGGACGTTCACACGCGCGTTTTGCAATTGACGCAATGCGTCATCAAAACCCGCCGCGTCCGCAAAGGCGCTTTTGGCTGCAACTCCCGCGCGCGCAAATAACGAACGGCGATAAAACATCATGCGCGCGCCAACCGTCCATGGAATTGCCCAGACGGAATCATCGCCAATGACGCGCGTGTTGCGCCACACCGCAGGGAGAAAATGCGTTACGCCGCCGAGCGCCGCAATGCTTTCGGCGTCGAATGCGCGCACCGCTTCCATCGCCACAAAATCGCCAATCCAGGTGCTGCCGATTTCGGACACATCCGGTCCATCGCCGTACAGCGCGACTTTGATTAAATCGCTCCACGCGGTGTCCCACGAAAGCAAGCGCAAGCGCACGCGAATTCCGGTCTCTGCAAAGAACTGTTCCATGAGCGGAGCCATGCCCGCCGCGTTGGGCGCCATGATGGAAAATTCGAGTTCGGTTGCCATGTGCAGAGTTTGCCTTTGGGAGCAAACTATATGATACCACGTTTGAGCGTGTAGAGTTCGGGAATCGAAACGGGGAGTTCACCGGTTGCAGTTGCTTGTCCGAATATGACGCGCGCGCACGCGCGCAATGATGGCGCTTGAATGCTGTATGTGCAAAGATAGGTTGGCGCCTGCGCGAAACACTGCAAATCGTATGGCATCCGTAGCGCGACGACGATGGTGCGCGGATTTTCTTGCAATGCCAGATTTACGAGCGCGGCTTGGTTCGGATAGTCGGCAGCGTTGATGGTGCCAATGACGATGCAAGCATATTCCTTGAATTTTTCGCGCACTGCCGCGAGATCGTCTGCCGATGGATTGATGGGCAATTCAATTTCGTCAACGTGTGTGTGAAATTCGCGCAGGGCAGCCGCGAGCGCGACATGTTCGTACGAAGACGTATCGGCGGGCGTGAGGTCTTGCGGGGTTGGCACAATGACGAGCACGCGCGACGTAGAGTCAAGCTGCAACGGCAATTGTGAGGACTGATCGCGCACGAGGGTGATTGAACGCGCGGCAATTTCGTTTGCGAGCGCGTTATGCTCGGCGCAATTGACCACACTCAAGTCGGCCGCGGAAATTCGCGCGCACCATTCTTTTAATTCGAGAATGCGCGCAGCGGACGCATCAAGTTCGGCGGTAGAGAGGAGATTACGCTGGGCGGCATGAAGCAGCGCGTCATAGATGACGGCGCTGCCCGCTTGGGCGGGACCCGCGAGGAATATATCAACCCCTGCAACTGCTGCTGCGATGGAATCAACGATGATGCCGAGGTCTTGCGAAATGGACGCCATGTCCATTGCGTCAGTGATGATGACGCCGCGAAACCCCAGTTCGCCGCGCAAGATCGTTTGTAAAATGGTTGGCGAAAGCGTCGCGGGCAGGTCGCCGTGAGAATCCAATTTTGGGAGCGCGAGGTGCGCGGTCAACACCAAGCGCGTGCCCGCGTCAATCGCCGCGCGAAAGGGCGGAAATTCGATCGCGCGCAGACGCGCGCCGTCGTGGTCTACAATTGGCGTGCCGTAATGTGAATCGAGCGCGGTGTCGCCGTGTCCGGGGAAATGTTTGGCGGTAGCAGCAACACCCGCCTCTTGCAAGCCGCCGATGTACGCGGCTGCCATGTGCGAAACGAGTTCGACATCTTCCCCAAAGGAACGCGCGCCGATCACCGAATTTTTTGGATTGATGTTCACATCGCACACGGGCGCGAAATTCACGTTCACGCCCATCGCGGCGAGTTCGCGTCCCACCGCGTAGCCCATCCGCCGCGCGAGTTTCGGATCGCGCGTCGCGGCGGTGGCGAGATTGCCGGGGAACGGCGTCGTCTGCGGAATGGCAAACAGGGTGCCGGTCTCTTGGTCGGCGGCGATAAGCAGGGGCGGCTGATTTGACGCGCGGGCGGCGCGCTGCAGCGCGTGATTCAAGTCACGGACTTGTGCGGGATTTTTTACATTGAGCGAGCGATACAAACTGACGCCTGCAATGGGATGACGCGCGATGGTTTGTAACAAATCAGCCGGGGGCGTGTCACCTTTGAAACTCAGCATCCATTTGTGACCGACGGCGTGGGCGAGGTTCATTGGGATTCGAGGGTCGAGCACAAAACTTGATTACCCTTTGACCGCGCCCGTCAAGCCGCGCACAAATTGCTTTTGCAGGACGATGAAAAAGATCAAAATGGGGAGAACGGTCATCACCACGCCTGCCGCCACGCCGCGAAAATCGGACGCGAACATGCCTTGCAAGGCGACCAGCCCGACCGGCAGCGTCATGTTTTCGCGCTGATGCAGCATGAGCGAGGGCCACAGAAAATCGTTCCACGAATTGACAAAGGTAAAGATGGCAACGGTCGCAAGCGTCGGGCGAATAATGGGCAAGAGGATTTGCCACCAAATTCGCAGTTCGCTCGCGCCATCAATTCGCGCAGCATCAATCAAATCGTTCGGCACGGAATAAAATGCTTGACGCAAAAGAAAGATATTGAACACAGTGGCGAGCGATGGAAAGATGAGCGCAAAGAGCGTGTCGTAATATTTGAATACATTGACGGCGAGTACAAAACTTGGAATGTACGTCAACTGCGCGGGAATGATAAAGGTGGCGAGCAGCAAATAGAAAATCGCGTCGCGCCCGCGAAAATTCATTTTTGCCAGAGGATAAGCGGCGAGCGATGTGATGAGCAGATTGCAGGCGGTGGCGACAACGCCGACGAAAATGCTGTTGACAAAAAAGCGTCCAATCGGCAATTGATTCCACACGCGCACATAATTGGCGAACGTTGGCTCGTTCGGAACAAATTGCAGCGGAATCGAAACGACCGCATCGTTCGGTCCCTTGATCGAAGTGATCAAGATCCACAGAAAGGGCAGTACAGTGATGATGGCGACGAGAATGAGGATGATATACCAAACGGTATTCTCGATCCATTTTTTGCGGGTACGGCGGTGATGCTCGACGCGCGCTACGCTCATGGATTTGGCGTCAGTCATTGTGATTGCCCCGAACGTTCCAACAACCGGATGTTGATGATGGAAAAAGCGAGGGTGATGAGCAGCAAAACCATCGCAATCGCGGAGGCATAACCCGCGTGCTGCAAACGGAACGCTTGCCGCCACAAATAAAATACCATCGTCACACCGCAGTTCAAGATGCCGCCCAGTCCGCCGGTGAGGATATAGATTTCGTTAAAAACCTCGATCGCCGCGAGACTGGAGATGACAGCGATAAAAACAATCTGCGGACGGAGTCCGGGAATTGTAATGTACCAATGTTTTTGAAACGCGTTGCAGCCATCAATCGCCGCCGCGTCGTACAAATCTTCGGAAATGTTTTGCAAGCCCGCGAGAAAAACCATCATATAGTAACCGAGCCCGATCCAAATGGTGAGGAGCATCGCAATCGGCAAGGTGAGCGCGGGGTCGGCAAGCCACTGCACCGGTTGTTCAAGAATTCCCACGCCAACCAAAATACCATTGATGAGTCCGCCGTTGTAATCAAACAACCAGCGCCAGGCAATGCCAACGGCGATTGTGCCGCTGATGACGGGTACGTAATACAATGCGCGGAACGCATTGATGCCGGGCAGTGGACGATTGACGGCGATGGCGAGCAAAATCGAAAGCACGATCAATATCGGCGTAACAATCAAGTACAAAAAGGAATTGAGCAACGCCTTCCAAAAAATTGGGTCGCTCACCAAATTTTGATAATTTTCAAATCCAACCCACTTGGGCGCCTGCACGATATTGTAATCGGTGAAACTGTAATAAAAGACGGCGAGCGCGGGGTAAAGAATAAAGACCGCGATGATCGTCAGCGCGGGCGCGAGAAAAAGATAGGGCGTGAGTGACAATTTTTTGGTCATGAGAATTGCGGAGATTCGCAGCTCATTGTGGATTGCGAATCAACGCCTCTGGTTGATTCGCAATCCACCTGCAATAACAAACGCTGCGTTAATATGACAACGCTGCGTTATTTGTTGATGAGTTCCGTGCATTTCGCGGCGGCAGCTGTCAGCGCTTGTTGTGCGGGAACGTTGTTAAAAAGCGCTTCTTGAACCGAGTCGAGAACGGCTTGGTTCACATCGGCTTTGTTTGGCACGGTCGGCACGATGTCCGCCAGTTTCGAGATGTATTCTTTGGCGGCGGGCTTGACGCTGTCTTCAATCGCCACAGGTTTGGCAGAAAAGAACGGGTCATCGTATGCAGAGGGCGACGAAGGATAGACCGGAACGATTTTGGAGAATTCGGTCATGCTCTCCGGGTTGGTAAAGAATTGCGCGAGCGCAATCGCGGCGTTTGGATATTTAGTGTCCCCCTTTACCGAGATGCCCATGCCGCCTTTGCCTGCGACACCCGACTTGCCAATGGGCTGCGGCACGACCGCGAGATAACCATAGAGACCCGGGTTCTGATCACGGACGATGCGAATGAGATTGGGACCGGTCTGATAGAATGGCGCTTTGCCGGAAAGGAAGAGGTTGAGCGCATCGCGATCTTGATCCGACACAAGAATGGTCTTGTCCACCGTACCCGCTTTGACCATATCCACGTACATTTGAAGCCATGCCACACCTTCGGGGGAATCAAAGGTGCACTTTTTCCCATCTTCGCTCAAAATCTTGACGTTGCCTTCGTACACCATTTGCGCGAGCAAATCATTGACCGTCAAGCGAATGTCACAGATGGCGCCGGTCTTGTCTTTGATCGTTTTGCAGAGCGCGGGCAGTCCGTCAATGGTCTTGGGGAAATCTTCAATTTTCAACCCCGCGCCGCCCTCGTATCCGGTGACGTTGCCATCTTTGTCCACGACTGGCTTGCCGCGATAAATCTCGGTGTTGATGAGTTCGACGCCGACAAAGTTATACCACGGGAACTGATAGTTCTTGCCATCCACGAGCTGCTCATTCCAAAGCCCGGGAAAGTAAATATCTTTGACGCTTTCCGGCACTTTATCATCGAGCGGCAAGAGCAACCCTTTGGATGCATAATCGCTGACCCAGCCCTCACCGACGGAAAGATTGATGACATCGGGCGCGGTGCCTGCGGCAAAGGAATTCTTGAGGTCATCCTGGAACGTCGCTTGATGGTCTTCCCATTTTACTTTGACGCCGGGATATGTTTGCTCAAAACGCTCGATGGTGGATTTGATGTAATCGTCGAACGTAGGCGAAAGCCAGAATGTCCAGAGTGTAACTTCGGCGTTTGGCTCGACTCCCTGAATCACTGCTTCAGGATTGGGGGCGGCGGTAGGTTCGACGACGACGGTTTGTTGGGCAACAACCGTTTGCGGTACAGCGACTGTTTCTTTAACGGTGCTGACGACCGTTTCCTTGACGGTGCTGACGACCGTCTCTTTGACGACTTGGGGCGTGGCAGGGGTGCCACAGGCAGCGAGAACGAGGGCTCCAAGCGCCAGCATCAGTAGAGCGGAAAAAATTCCGCGACTAGATTTTTGAGACTGCATGATTTCTCCTCCTTGAATTGTGACAATCGGCGAATTGTGAGTAATGAATAAAAGTTTTGCTGTGCGGCGCACCTCCTTTTACTCTTCCGCGAGGGATGATGAATCTGTTGGCGTGGTTTTTGTTTGAATCCAAAGAACTAGTGCATCTAAACTCGCAAACCCAAAGCGTTCGGTGGTGTGCGGGTCCTGGAGCATGAATCGCCAAACGCGTTCTTGGTCGGTTTCGCCGCGTTCTTCCCAAAAGCGCAAGAGGTACGAATGGTAATGCGGAGGGCGCGGCACTAACACGTCAGCGTGGGCGAGTTCGCTCATGGTCGGTTTATCCGCGCGCAATTTACCAAAGAATCGTCCAGAGAACGTCCATGAAACGTCTATAAAAGGGCGCGCTGGCGGCGAACAAATAAAAAGAGCGGCTCGATTGAGCCGCTCACGGTTTTCTTATCGGATGTCTGAAACCTAGCTGTGCGAAACCACCGGCGTGCCGATGGGCGCCCATTCGTAAAACCATTTTGCTTCGTTCGTGGGCAAATTCACACAACCGTGACTCATCGGACGACCAAAGTTGTTGTGCCAATACGTTCCATGAATGGCATAGCCGCGAAAGAAAAACATGGTGAACGGCACATTCGGCAAATCGTAATAATCAATGCCCGGCGTGCCGCCCGTCATTCGCACGGCGGGATATTTCGTAAGGATTTTGTACGTGCCGAGAACGGTCGGCGTGCGCGGCAGCCCGGTCGAAACTACAACTGTTTTCACCGGGACACTGCCTTCGTACGCGGTGATGGTTTGATTGGAAACGTTAATGTCAATCCATTTGCCGGCAGTCGGCGCGTTCACCGCGGCGGGCGCATTGACAACATTTTTTTCGGGCGCAGGCGCGACAGGTTGCACGGGAGCCGGCGCAGCCATGGACGCGCCCGGAATGACAAGCCGTTGCCCGTACCAGACAAAATTCCAGTTCGTCAAATTATTTGCTTGAGCGATGGCAGCAACGGTAACACCGTGCCGCTGCGCAATGCCTGCGAGCGTATCGCCGGGGCGCACAGTATAGTAAACGCTTTGCGCGGCGGCTGGCTGCGGAGCGGACGCATTCGCTTGCGCGGGCTGCGCGGAGAACACCATTAGTGAATCGGGAATCAACAAACGCTGTCCCGAATACACAAAGTTTGGATTGGGCAAATTATTTGCGCGCATCAAGCTTTCGACGCTGACGCCGTGCCGTGACGCGATGGCGAACAACGTGTCGCCCGGATTGACCACCACCCATTCGGGACCTGCGGCAGAAATGCTTGCCGCAAATGGCAGTGTGATGGAGAGCGCGAACGCCAAAAGTATTACAAGAAAAAAGAATCGTTTCATTTTATCCCTCGAATCATTGATGACATCGGGCATCTTAGCACAAGCCGCGCGCGCTTTCAAGTGATAAACGCGGTACGAGCAAAAAAAGTCCGTTACTATCCGAAAGAGGCAAGAGTTGAAAAGTGTTTGAACACGAAATTCGACTTGGAGTATAATGCCCGCGAATCTATTTGAGGGTGAAAATGATGACAGACCGAACAGCCGAATTGAATGAGATTGCCGAACAGGTGCGTGTCTGCACGCGCTGCATATTGTACAAAACCGCAACCCACGCCGTGCCGGGCGAAGGACCCGCCAACGCCGAGATTATGATGATCGGCGAAGGACCGGGCTTTCACGAAGACCAGCAAGGGCGCCCCTTTGTTGGCGCGTCAGGAAAATTTTTGGACGAGCTGTTGGCGCACATCAATCTCAAGCGTTCGGATATTTTCATCACCAACGTCGTCAAACATCGTCCGCCCAACAACCGCGACCCATATCCCGAAGAAATTGAAGCGTGCCGCCCGTGGCTCGATCAACAGATTGCGCTCATTCAACCCAAGGTCATCGTCACCATCAGCCGCTTTGCGATGGCGCGCTGGTTTCCGAATGAAAAAATTTCTGCGGTGCATGGCAAAGCAAAACGCTTTGGCAATTTCATGGTCGTTCCGATGTTTCATCCTGCCGCCGCGCTGCACAATCAAAATCTAAAACCTGTGTTGATCGAAGATTTCAAAAAGTTGCCAAAGTACATTCAAGATGCCAAGAACGCAAGTGATGCTTCTGCGGAAGCGCCGAAAAAAAAAGACCCACCCGCCGAACAACTAAAAATGTTTTGAAAGGACGACGAAAAAAGGATTGAAGTCCTCTGTCTCCGCCTTTCGTCAATCGTCATAAATGGCAAACTCGCTCCGCATTATTCCTCTTGGTGGTGTTGGTGAAATCGGCAAGAACATGACGGCGTTCGAATTCTCGGACGACAGTTCCGCCGAGGACGCCATTCTGGTCATTGACGCAGGCATGATGTTTCCCGAATCACACATGCTTGGCGTGGATTTGGTGATCCCCGACATTACGTATCTCCTCGAAAATCAATCAAAAGTTTTAGGCATTCTCATCACGCACGGACACGAAGATCACATCGGCGCGCTGCCGTACATCTTGCCGCGTTTGAATGTCCCGTTGTATGCGACCAAACTCACGGCGGGATTGATTCAGGTCAAGTTAAAATTGAACAAAGTGCGCGACGCGACGATCCACGTCATTCCGGAACGCGATACCTTTTCACTCGGTCCCTTTACCATTGAAACATTTCATGTGAGTCACTCGATTCCCGATGGGATCGGGATCGCGCTCACAACGCCAGTTGGCACGATCGTCCATTCCGGCGATTTCAAATTTGATCCCAATCCTGTGGACGGCGAGATGACCGACTTTGCCAAACTTGCCGAGTTGGGAGCGCGCGGCGTACTTGCGCTGATGAGCGACAGTACGAACGCGGATTCGCCCGGGCACACGCCGAGCGAGCAGGTGATTCAAGATACTTTTGCGCGCGTGTTTGCGTTGGCGGAAGGACGCATCATCGTTGCGACCTTTGCTTCGAATATCTCGCGCATTCAGCAAGCCATTGACGCGGCGCAGCGTTTCGAACGCAAGGTGTGCGTCATCGGACGTTCGATTCAAGACAATGTAAAAATGTCAGTCGAACTTGGCTATCTGGAGGCGGACCCGAATCGGTTCATTCGCGCGGATGAATTGGAGAATTACGCGTCATCTGAAATTTTGATCGTGTGTACGGGAGGACAGGGCGAGCCGACCAGCGCTTTGACCAAAATGGCAAATCGCGAACACAAGCAGGTCAGCTTGAAAAAAGGCGACACGGTGATTCTTTCTTCGAGCGCGATTCCCGGCAATGAAGAAATGGTGAACAAGACGCTCAACAACTTGTTCCGCGAAGGCGTGACTGTCTATTACGATCGCTTTATGGACGTACACGTGTCGGGACATGCCAGCCAAGAGGAACAAAAGTGGATGATCAATCTGGTGCGCCCCAAGTATTTCATTCCAATTCATGGAGAATATCGGCATCTTGTGATTCACGGACGTTTAGCGGAATCGCTTGGCTATCGCCCCGAAAATATTTTCGTCGTCGAAAATGGCGATGTCGTTCAATTTGATTCAAATGGACGCGGCTATGTCTTGCGCGAAGAGGTGAGTGCGGCAGACGTGTTGGTAGATGGAATTGGCGTTGGGGATATTGGCAATATCGTGCTGCGCGATCGGCATCAACTCGCGCAAGACGGATTTTTCATTGCGATGGTGGGAATTAATATGCGAACGGGCGAAATCGTTTTCGGTCCGGAAATCGAAACGCGCGGTTTTGTCTATAACCCTGAGGCGGAAAGCATGATTGAAGGCGCAAAGCAGGTGATCCGTGAGGCAGTCGCTGCCAGCGCCCATGATCCGGGTCTCAGCGCGGCATTAAAACAAGTCTTGGGCGAATATCTCTACAAAACGACGCGGCGCCGCCCGATGATCATTCCGGTGGTGACGGAATTATAGAGCATCAGCTTTGCCGCGAAGGTTTGCACAAAAAAATCATTGTCGAACACTCTTGATATAAAAAATGCGGAAGGCATATGCCTTCCGCATTTTTCGTTCCAATTTTTGCGGCTTATTCTGCTTCCGCTTCTTCCTCTTCTTCTTCCTCTTCATCCATCTCTTCGTCATCCAGCTCGAGCGAATTGTCTTCGTCGAGGTCGAGGTCTTCCTCTTCCGCTTCTTCTTCTACTTCCTCTTCCGACTCTTCCTCCACCTCTTCCACATCCGCGACAATATCCGCGCCTTCCACTTCGGATTCGGGCGCTTCTTCGAGTTCGGCATCCACTTCGCCAATCAATTCTTCGTCGAGCGCTTCCACTTCGGCGAGTTCTTCATCTTCGAGTCGAATGTCCTCATCCAATTTGTGTCCGAGCCGACCCATTGTGCCGATCTTCATTTCGGCAATATCCGCGCGCTTGCGCTGGCGGAAACCGGTGCCTGCCGGAATCAATTTGCCGATGATGACATTTTCTTTCAACCCGTACAGGTCATCGCGCTTGCCTTCGATGGCGGCTTGTGAGAGCACGCTGATCGTGTGTTGGAATGACGACGCGCTCAAGAACGAATCAGTCGAAAGCGACGCTTTGGTCACGCCCAACAGGATCGGCTGCGCCGTCGCGGGAATGCCTTCCGCTTCGCTGATCTTTTCGTTCACATCTTCGAACGCGAGACGGTCCACCAATTGACCGGGCAAGAAATCCGTATCGCCGGTAGACTTGACGCGCACGCGGCGGAACATTTGTCGCAAAATCATTTCGATATGCTTGTCATTGATATTCACGCCCTGTGAGCGATACACCCGTTGAATTTCTTCGACGAGATAAATCTGTGCCGCATCGCGTCCGAGAATCCGCAAAATGTCATGCGGATTTTTTGGACCTTCTGTCAGTTGGTCTCCCGCGTTCACGCGTCCACCCGTTTCGATACCCGCTTTCAAGCGCGCCGCCGCAGCTACCTCGTACACTTTTTCATCACGCTCCTCGCGTCGAATCGTCAACGTACGCCCATCGCGCAAGACCTGTCCTTCGTTCAACGCATAGATATCGTTGCCCTCTTTGTCATGGAACAGAACGGTATCGCGCGCAATGAAATCGCCTTCTTTGACCAACGCTTTCGCGTGCGGCGGCATCTCATAATCATCATCTTCGGTTTTCGACGCGACGATTCTGATGACGCGTTGTCCATCTTCGATGCCGATTTCGACTGTGCCGTCAATTTCGGCGATGAGCGCTTGTCCTTTTGGATCGCGCGCCTCGAAGAGTTCTTCGATACGCGGCAAACCTGTTGTGATGTCATCCGCGCCTGCGACGCCGCCGGTGTGGAAGGTGCGTAGAGTGAGCTGCGTGCCCGGTTCGCCGATGGACTGTGCCGCAATCACGCCGACTGCTTCGCCGATGCGAATCAGACCGCGCCGCGCCAGATCGCGTCCATAGCATTTTGCACAAAGTCCGTGTCGCGCACCGCACGTCAGCGGGCTGCGCACAAAGACGCGGTCCACGCCGGCAGGTTTCATTTGCGCCCACAATTCTTCTGTGATCACCTCGCCCGGGTTCACAATGATTTCGCCCGTTTTGGGATTGGCGATAGGACTCGCGGCAACGCGCCCAATCACCCGTTCGTCGAAACCTTCGCCCGTGCGTTCTTTGGAATCAGCCGCAAGCCAAATGCCCGCGTGTGTGCCGCAGTCGTCTTCGTTGATGATGACATCTTGCGCCACATCCACGAGCCGCCGCGTGAGATAACCCGCGTCCGCTGTGCGAAGCGCGGTATCTGCCAAACCTTTGCGCGCGCCGTGCGTGGAAATGAAATATTCCAACGCGGTCAGCCCTTCGCGAAAGTTTGAAGTGATCGGCAGGGGAATGATGCGACCGGCAGGGTCTGCCATCAAACCGCGCATGCCTGCGAGCTGCCGAAGCGGCGTGAAACCGCCTTTCGTCGCGCCCGAATTTGCCATGACGCGCACCGGTGAATCCTGCGCGAACGATTTCGCCACTGCGTCGGTAATTTCTTCCGTCGCTTCGGTCCACAGTTCGACAGTTTTCACGTATTGTTCGTCTTCGGTGATCAGACCACGCCGATACTGTTTTTCCACTTCGGCGACTTTGCCTTCGACGCCTTTGACGATTTGTTCCTTGTTTTCGGGAACGGTGATGTCGTCAATCGCAATCGTCAAACCCGAACGTGTGGCATAGCGGAACCCGATGTCTTTGATGCGATCTACAATTTCGGCGGTGCCTTCGGGTCCGACAACTTGATAGGCGCGGGCGACCAATTCCTTTAATTTCTTTTTGTCCTGGATGTCATTGACAAAGCGCATTTCTTCGGGAAAGATTTCGTTGAACAAGACGCGTCCAACGGTTGTGTCAATCAATTCCCGTTTTTTGCCTTTGGTGAATTGCACTTTGATTTTTGCGTGCAAGTCCACGACGCCCAAGTCGTACGCCAGCGCGACTTCTTCGGACGATGCAAAGATTTTGCCATCGCCGCGATTGTCCGGCTTGTCCATCGTGAGATAGTAACAGCCGAGTACCATATCTTTGGTCGGTTCGACAATCGGTTCGCCCGACGCAGGTTTGAGCAAATTCGACGCGCTCAACATCAATGTACGCGCTTCGTGTTTTGCCGATTCGGAAAGCGGGACGTGGACTGCCATTTGGTCGCCGTCAAAGTCCGCGTTGAACGCGGCGCAGACGAGCGGATGAATTTGAATCGCGCTGCCTTCGACCAGTACGACTTCGAATGCTTGAATGCCCAAGCGATGCAGTGTCGGCGCGCGGTTCAAGAGAACGGGATGGTCTTGGATAATATCTTCCAACACATCCCACACTTCGGGCGACATGCGGTCCACCAGCCGTTTTGCCGACTTGATGTTGTGCGCGAAATTGTTTTCCACCAGTTTGCGCATCACAAATGGTTTGAACAATTCGAGCGCCATCTGTTTCGGCAGACCGCACTGATTCAATTTGAGATGCGGACCGACGACGATGACAGAGCGTCCCGAATAGTCCACGCGCTTGCCGAGCAAGTTGCGGCGGAAGCGACCTTGTTTGCCTTTGAGCAAGTCGGAAAGCGATTTAAGTTTGCGCTGACCCCGCTGCGAGACAGCTTTGCCACGCTGCGAATTATCAATCAGCGAATCCACCGCTTCTTGCAACATGCGCTTTTCATTGTTGACAATCACTTCGGGCGCGCCGAGTTCCAACAAGCGTTTGAGACGATTGTTGCGATTGATGACGCGGCGATACAAGTCGTTCAAATCGCTCGTGGCGAAACGACCGCCATCGAGCTGCACCATCGGGCGCAAGTCGGGCGGAATGACGGGCAGAATGGTGAGAATCATCCATTCCGGGCGATTGCTCGATTTGCGAAGTGATTCGACGACGCGCAATTGTTTGATTGCCTTTTTGCGCTGCTGCTTGGAGCGCGTGCCCCGAATTTCGCGGCGCAGCGATTTCGCCATCTCGTCCATCTGCATACGGCGGACGATTTCGAGAACGGCTTCTGCGCCCATCCCCGCTTTGAACACATGCCCCCATTTTTCAGAGAGATCGCGGTATTGCGATTCGGTCAAAAATTCTTTGACGGCGATGGCTTGCAGTTCGTCAAATTTTGGATCAAATTCACTGCGCAGCGCATTCGCCTTGTCTTCCATCTGTCCTTGCAGCGACGCGGCTTCTTCGTCAAAATCGGCTTGGAGCGTTTCGCGCTTGCCCTGCGCGTCGAGACGTTTCTCTTTTTGTTGCTTGGTGATGTCGGCTTCAATTTCGTTGAGATGCGCTTGCATCACTTCGGCAAGTTTCTTGCGATGCTTGGGCGCGATTTCTTCACCCTCTTCGACGATCGTTTCGTCGGTGGGTTCAAAGACAATGGCTTTGCGGACTTCTTTGCCGCGATCTTCGAGCTTGCGTTCCATCTGCTTGCCCAACGAAACAACCTCGTCGGTTTTTTCCGCGAGTTTTTCGTCCAACTTGGCAATCGCGTTCTCGGTCTTTTTCTCGAGTTTTTCTATTTCTTCCATCAACTCGAGTTCGCGTTTTTCGAGTTTGTCGGAGAGTGACTTGGTATCTTTGGCGATGCGATGGTCGAGTTCTTCTTCGAGTTTCTTGAGCGCTTTGTTGCGCGCCCCTTCGTCAATGTGCGTGATAATGTATTGCGCGAAATAGAGGACGCGGTCGAGATTGCGGCGGGAGACATCGAGCAAGAGTCCGAGATACGAAGGCACGCGGCGGGTGTACCAAATATGCGCGACGGGCGCGGCGAGCTCAATGTGCCCCATCCGTTCGCGGCGCACGCGCGAAGGCGCGACTTGAACGCCGCACTTTTCGCAAATCATTCCCTTGTAGCGAACTTTTTTGTATTTGCCGCAGTAACATTCCCAATCGCGCGTCGGACCAAAGATGCGTTCATCAAAAAGTCCATCGCGCTCGGGACGCAAGCGACGATAGTTGATCGTTTCAGGTTTCAACACTTCGCCATGCGACCACGCTTTAATTTGATCGGGCGAGGCGAGTGAAATACGGACGGCGGAAAAATCTTTGATTTCCATGTACACTCCCTTTCCAGAGTGATAAGGTATGAGCAATGAAGATTGCGTAAGAGCAAAAAACAGATGATCAATCGCAAATGACTAACGATATTTATTCAACGACTCTAAACTTTTATGTCCCAACCATTTCGCTACAACATCAGGCGGATTACCATCCAATAATTTTTTCGCGCAAGTGTGTCGCAAACTGTATGCGGATACATCGGCGAGTTGTGCCGCTTTAGCATACCCTTCGACGAGACGTTGAATCGAACGCGTCGAAAGGGGTTTGCCTTGTTGGCTGACGAAAAGCGTGCTGACGTTTGACAGGGCAGGACGCACTTGCAAATATTCGCGCAGCGCACGCGCCAACGTTTCATTCAACGGCACTTGACGAAAATGATGCTCGGCGGTTCCGCGTACGACAAGCCGCAGTCCGTTGGCGGTGGGGACAATGTCAGCTTTGGCGAGGAGCGCCACCTCATTCACGCGCAGCCCCGCTTGCAGCATCAGTTCAATGATGGCGTAATCGCGGCGCATCAAGCGGCGGGCGGCGCCCGCGCGCACCGCAACGACCAACTGCGCGATCTCATCCTCATCCAAAACGCGCGGCGCGCTTGCGGCATGTCCGTTCGAGATCAATTGTAAATGTTGCGCGGGATTCTCTGCGGTGAACCCCTTTTCCTGTAAAAAGCGACCAAACACGCGGAGCGATTGGAGACGGCGGTTGATGGTGGCAGGGGATTGACTGGTCGCTTGAATCAAATGTTCGCGATAGCGCGTAAAATCTTTTTCGGCGGGAAGCGTCGGCGTATGCCCATTGAGCGGTTCCTTGAGAAAACGCACAAAACCCCGCACATCCGCGCTGTAATTGCGGATAGTTGCGGGGGCGAGTTCGACGCGATGGAGATGCCCTTCAAAGTCTTGGATGAGCGTCGGCGCAAGAACGGGCAGAGAGCGACGCGCGCGCGGCACAAAAAATTGGTTCGCTTCAACTCAAGGCGAGAGGATTCGCGTACCGCGAATCCTCTCGCCTTGAGAATTTATGTGCCAGTATTATACGCAGTTTCAGTAATACGTCAAGTTTTACAAAAATTCCCTTCGCCATGACTGCGCTCGGGAAAGGAGGTAAAAACCGATTCATTGCTCCAAGCAATGACGCAATCATGGCGAAGGTGAGCCCCAATTACAAGCCACCGACGCCGCGCTGCTCCACAACCATTCAGACCCAATAAAACATTACGCAGTTTCGATGACCTGAGCGGAGGACGCTCAATCCATCCGCTTGTGAGTGATGGCACGCGGAAATATCTTACTTGCCTTGCTCAATCTTGCGCCACATCTCGTCCAGCGAGGGCCACGAATCCTCCGCGTCCATGCGCGCACAATCGTCAAGCATTTGAAATTCTTGAGCGCAAGGCACGCACATTAACAAATGATGCAGAATGTCGAGCAGCTCTCGCTCCTCGACTGGTCCTGCCATCAATGCATCGATCAGCCGCGCCGACAGTTTGGCGCAATCGTCGCAACCGGCTTCTACCTTATGGGTGCGCGCAATTTTTACCATGAACGCGTCTAGCTTGATGTGGGTCACACGCATACCAACAACCTCTGTTTTGGTGTAAAAATCTTGTTCATTCTTACTGCCATCTTTTATGCCATGCGCGGTGCCGGCGCATTGCCGAACAAATTCAAAATCTCTGCTACATCAAACCCGCGATCCTCTAGGCGCCGTTTTAATTTTGCGCGCGCATCGTGTACCATTTTGTAGACGGCGTTGCGATTCATCCGAAACTCTTTGGTGATAACATCCACGGGCACATCGTCAAAAACAATCGCCGTGAGAATGGCGCGTTGTCGTTCGGTCAATTCTGTTTGGATAACTTCGCGCACCGTTTCCCAAATTTCTTGCTGCTGCGCGCTGCGGTCAGGGTCGGGCGCCGCTTTGTCCTCGAATTGAAAATCGGGCAGTTCTGAATTTTCCACAATTCGGTCGAGCGACAAATTTTTCCACCGTTGGCGTCGCGCTTCGACCAGTGACATGTTGATCGCAAAGCGATATGCCCACGTTGTGAACTTGCTTTCGCCGCGAAATTCATCCAAGTTCTTGAGGATTGTCAACAGCGCATCTTGAGCGAGGTCTTGCGCCACCTGTTCGATCTCGGCGCGTGCCAACGAACGCAAGTCGCCCGGGTTCTGACTAAAAAAATACAGAACCGCACGGAGCAGGTACTGGCGCAAATCTTCAATCGCTTCCGCCTGTTCAGGCTTGCCGTCAGCGCGAAGTTGGGACAACCACTCGGGATTCGAGCGCTGTCGTACTCGCGTTTCACTCATGCTGTGCCTTCTCTCTCTGCTGATCCAATAATGCCGGCGCCGGGCGATGCGCGCACGGGCGAAACCCAAGGTTCAATTGCAGTGCGCGCATGATATTCGCGCGCGATGTTTATTACAAAGTCGCGTACATTCGCGTCGCGCACCAAATTTACCGTCGCGCCGCCCCAGCCCGCGCCGGTGAGGCGTGAACCGAGACAGCCCGGTTGGGCGCGCGCAATTTCTACCATGATGTCCAATTCGGGCGAACTTGCCTCAAAATCGTCACGCAAGCTGGTTTGAGATTCGTTCATCAGCGCGCCAAATTTTGGCGCATCGTTACGTTTGGCAGCGCGCGCGGCACTTTCTACGCGTTCATTCTCGGTGATGACATGCCGGGCGCGCTTCATCAGGTTAGTGGGCAAATGGTTAGCGACGCTATTGAATTCCTTTAATGATACGTCGCGCAAGGCAGGAATGTGTCTGTTCAATAATTCTCCGAGGAGAATTACGGCGTTTTCACACTCCATCCGCCGCGTGTTATAGTCCGAGCCCGCGAGATGGCGTTTCTTGTTCGTATCGGCAACAACAATGGTCACGCCGCGCGGCAGCTTGATCGTTTCATACGTGAGCGCGCGGCAATCAATTTTGATCGCCGCGTCTTTTTGCCCCAGCGCCGACGCAAATTGGTCCATGATGCCGCTTTTCACGCCCACAAAATTATTCTCCGCTTGCTGACAAATTTGGGCAATCGTAACGCCATTCAGCCGCTGTGACGTAAATGCCTGCAAAATCGTTGCCGTGCAAACTTCCAGCGCCGCAGATGACGAAAGCCCTGCGCCTGATGGCAAGTTGGAGGTGATCACCGCGTCAATGCCGGTCAAATTCACATGCTGTTGTGACAAATAATACGTCACCCCG
The DNA here is from genome assembly GCA_004295045.1 of Chloroflexota bacterium. Classification (GTDB taxonomy): domain Bacteria; phylum Chloroflexota; class Anaerolineae; order UBA4142; family SHND01; genus SHND01. The sequence goes on from SHND01000018.1 coordinate 40,555, forward strand.
CGCACATAGTTCGCCCAACGATAGTCGGGATGATGCGGAATATCGTCAAGCGCAAAGGTATCGGTTTGACCGCCTTGCACATCCAACGCGGTGACAGAGACATGCTTGTCATCCCGCGCGCGCGCCGCAATGAAAACATCGCGGTCAATCGCGATGGGCATCACCAAGCCGTCGTTGTAATCTGTATGTTCGCCGATGAGATTGACGCGTCCCGGCGCGCGCGCGATTTTTTCCGGCGGCGCGCCGTAGAGGCGTTGAAATTCAGAAACAAGAATTTCAAGTTGTGTCATGATTGGTGCGCGGTGAATGTGAGTAGGTAGAAGAAAATTATAACACACTCAGCGCGCGGCTCAGGCGCGCAAGTCTGCTTCCGGCGGAAATTCGCTGTCGCTAAATGAAGTGGGAGGAGGGGATGGCGGCGTTGGCGCGGGAGTTTCCGGCTCCGCAGCTGCGATCGCCGTTGCGGTTGGCGGAGGCGCGTCTTGATGTCGTTCGGTCATCAACAGGCGATGATAGGCGATGATGGCGTCCACGATCGTGCGCGTTTGTTCGCGGTTGGTACTCTCCACGCCGCGCAATTTTAGCAGCTCGATTCGTTCGGTAATTTCATCCGCCACAATTTTGGGGTGGGCGACGTGGGTAAAGGTAAAGGGGTTGGCGCTGCCCGCGACCCGCGAATCCACATTGCCATAATCGAACAAAACGTTCCAAAAATGCTGTCGCGCGGCAGTCACATCTTGAATATTTCGAAGTTCTGCTTTTTGTTCGCGATAATTCAGCCCAAAAGGCAAGCTCTCCGTGTCAATGATTTCTGTATCGCTCAGATAGTACAAATCGCGCCGCCAATCTTCCCATTCCCACGCGATCACTCCCAGCGCCACGAGCATGAGCACGCCAAGCACCGCAAATACGCCATTGCCCGACAAATCAAAGGGCACGCCGCTCGATGTAAAGAAAGCAAGTAGGAGGACAAGGATCAACAATCCCAACAATCCACCCAGAATTTGTCGTAGCAGAACGATATGATGCTTGCGCCATGTGACAGTATGCCCTTGCCGCCATTCGGTTCCGAGCAAAGATTGCCACAGGGCGCGTAATCGTTTGTTCAATGGAACGGGGGCAGCGGCCACTCGTTTTGGACGGGCGCGCAGCAGGGTCGGAATCCGAATCACCGACGGCTTTTTCGTTTTTGTGGCAGTGGGTGATGGTGATGGGCTGGGGGTGGTCGGAGGTTTCTCTTGGACTGCAGGTTGTTTCAAAACATAGTGTTGAATTTCACCCGCGATTTGACGGCGCAAGCGTTCCCGATCCGACGCGCTTTTGCGTTCGGCGAGATGCACCCGTTCGTTGTCAATAATTTGTTGAATGCGCGCTACGTTTGCGACCTGCTCGAACACGAGTCCGCGCGTATCGCTGGCGGCGGTTGTAAAACGCAAGTCTGAAATGTTGAGGAGAACCGAAATCGGTCCGCCGCGATCTACGCGCATGGATTGAATTTTTTCAACCGGCAGGTCTTGGCGTGAGTCAGAGAAAAAGAGGACTTTGTTGATTCGCACGACGCGTTTATTGGTAACGATATACAAATCGTTCAACCAATTGATTCCATTCCACACCAGCCAAAGCACGACGAATAGCATGACGCCTAAATAGACCAAGTTCACCCAAGGCAGCGTTTTGGTGACACCAAACCAGTACGAAATCAAATAAAGGAGCGTCGCGATTGCGCCAACCGCGAGCGGAAGGCGAATCATCAATAACAGCGCCCAGGGGTGTCGTCGCACGCTGAGGTCAATCACTTCGCCCGGCGCGAGCCATTCGAGTCCGCGCGTAAGACGCTCATATTCCGCGCGCAGCTCGGGCATGTGTTCCATCAAATTCGGATGCGTCTCGACCAACTCATCCCACGCCTTGCGCTCGAACACCCAGAGCGACGCGGCGCTCACCGCCTCAAACGTGTACTCGGATGCTTCTTGGGTGGTGAACATTTTGATTCCAAAAAATTCGCCCGGACCTTTCGAACCAACAGGTTTTTCAAAGCCGCCGCGGTCGGTGTGACGCAAATTCACATAGCCCTCATCCACAATGAAAAATTGCGTGGTCATCTCGCCCTGTTTGAGAATGTCATCGCCGCCGACGTAGCGCTGCAGCTTGCAGATTGCCGCGAGCGCTGCCAATTCTTCGGGCGTGAGGTGCTCGAAAAAGTAAATGCCTTGCAACCGAGTCAATGCATCCATGAGGAGGAGTGAAACAAAAAACTATAAACTCTCTTTTAATTTTTGCGCCGCGCTTTTGGACATGCCTTCGACTTGCATCAATTCTTCGACACTGGCGTCACGGATCGCGTCGAGCGAATCAAATTTTTGCAACAGCGCGCGGCGGCGGCGCGGACCGATGCCCGGAATCGCGTCCAATTGCGAATGTAATCCTTTTTTCGCGCGCAGCGAACGATGATAGGTGATGCCAAAGCGGTGCGCTTCATCCCGAATGCGCTGGAGCAAATGCAGCGCGGGCGAGTGCATTGGCAACCTTAAAGAATCGGCGCGATTGGGCGTGAACACTTCTTCTTCGCGCTTTGCCAGCGAAATCAATTTTACACCTTCAATCCCCATTTCGCGGAACACCTCTTCTGCCGCGCTCAATTGTCCCTTGCCGCCGTCAATGATGACGAGGTCGGGCATGCGCGCCCACGATTCATCGTTCTTGCGTTCGGCGGTGCGGAATCCTTTGCTCAATGGAATTTTCGATTTTCGATTTTCGATTTTCGATTTTTCGCCAGAGCCGAAAGATTGTCCGTCTGTCACAGATACCTGTTCGTTCTCGCTTCTCGTTTCTCGCTTCTCGTCCTGTGTTACTCCCTCCTGCGCCAGCTCTCCAGCCCCGTCACCCGTCACTCGCCACTCGTCACTTGCTTGTTCCGCTTTTTTCGCATCCTGATACCGCTTGAATCTACGCCGCAGCATTTCTTGCAAACTCGCAAAATCGTTCGCGCCAATCACCGACTTTATTTTGAATTTGCGATAGTCGCTCTTTTTCGCCGCGCCGTTTTCAAAGACCACCATCGCGCCGACGGAATTCGTGCCTTGAATGTTGGAAATGTCGTAACATTCCATCCGCAGCGGCGGATTTTCCATTTCGAGCGCTTGCTGTAATTCTTCGACTGCCTGCAAATGTTTTGTCTTGTCGGCGAGCCACTGCTGTTTAATGGTTTCCAACGTGATGCGCGCGTTTTCTTCTGCCATGTTGAGCAGATCGCGCCCTGACGCATCATTCCCGTTGCGCGGCACACGAATCGTCGTCGCCGCGCCCTTGTTTTGTTTCAGCCACGATTCAATAATTTTCGCTTCGTCAATCATTTCGGGCAAAAGAATTTCGGGCGGAATGTACGCGGCTTGGTCATAAAATTGCTGCACAAACGACGACAATACGTCGTCGGTGTTGGCGTGCGTCGTCCCCTCTAAAACAAAATATTCGCGTCCCAACAATTTTCCCGCGCGAATAAAAAATACCTGCACGCACGCGTTGCCGTCATCTTTTGCAAAGGCGATGACATCTTGGTCAACCATCTGCGGCGAGACGACTTTTTGATGTTCTGTGATGCGCGAAATCGCTTGCAATTGGTCGCGGTACACCGCCGCGCGTTCAAATTCCAAATTCTCCGCCGCGCTCGACAATTTGTCGTGAATGTTTTGCGTGACCTCTTCGCTGTGTCCTTGCAAGAATTGCGACAAGCGGTCAATCATCGCGCGATATTCGTCACGCGACGCCGCGCCAATGCACGGCGCGAGACACAAGCCGATGTCGTAATACAAACAGGCGCGTTTGTCTTTGCCCGTGATGTCGCGGTCACAGGTGAGGTACGGAAAAATTTTTCGCAGTGTGTCGAGTGTTTCATGCACCGCCCAAACTGCAGTAAAGGGACCAAAATAACGCGCGCCGTCGTTGTCCATGCGCCGCGTCATGTACACTTTGGGGAAATTGTCCTGCCACGTAATTTTGATATACGGATACGTTTTTGCGTCTTTGAGCCGAATGTTGTACTTGGGACGATATTTTTTGATAAGGTTGTTTTCAAGGACGAGGGCTTCGAGTTCAGTATCTGTAACAATAAATTCGATTTTCTCGACATAGGTGGTTAACGCGACCACTTTGGCGTCAAAGACGTTGCCGTGAAAGTAGGAACGGACGCGATTCCGCAAGTTGACCGCTTTGCCGACATAAATAATTGTCCCGTCGTCATTCTGCATGAGATAGACGCCGGGCTTTGTCGGCAGGGTGTCGAGAGTTTGTTGGATGGAAGGTTTAATCGCAGACATTACCGGACTGGCAGATTATGCCCATTCTTCTAACACGAAATTTTCCGCAAAAGGGTTGACATAGCCAACACCTTCCAGCACGAGCGCGGAGGGCATATCTTCGCTAAAGATAATCGGAATCTGATTGAGCTTTGCCATTGCCCAAAGCTGCGCATCATAATAGGCAAGCTGATAATCGCGGACACCGCGCGCGGCTTCGAGAATAACGCCCAGAGTCAAATCAAGGACAGGATAGGAACGCGCAAGCAATTCGATCTGTGTCAACGCTTCTGCTGAAGATAACGGCGGTTTCAGTTTGCGCGTCGCGATGCTGAAAAATTCGGCGAGGCATTGGACACTCACGCGTCCCATATTGCTTTCCTCGAGATGCCTCAAGACATTTTGGGCGCGTTCGCTGCGCGCCAGATCGTTGGGATCGTACGCGTACAAGAGTACATTGGTATCAATGAGAATAGCGCGCATGGCTTGCTCCGCGTTCATCCTTTGCGTTCAAAACGACGCGCGCGTTCTTCATAGGCGTCTTCGCGGCGAAAGCGATAAGGCGCAGTCCGCGTTTTGACCAAGGCGCGGCGCGCGAGCATATGGCGCTGGGCTTGGGCGAATGCGGCAGGGTCCGCGCGCGCAGGTCCTGCAATGGCAGCGCCAAGCTCACGGTCAAGCGCTGCGCGAATGATTTCGGCTTCGCTGACGCCCCGCCGTTTTGCGAGTCGTCGTAAGAGCGCTTGCTGTCCCCTTTGAATATAGATTTGTTTGCGAATCATTTGCGTCATTGCCTGACCTCACGGTAAGTCACTTATACATTACGAATATACATCGCACGGCGCTCATTATATCACACCTTCCGAACACACGTTCGCTGCGCGGAAAACGCGCGCGTAATGTTTTTAAGGTTGTTCTGTCGTCTGTTGTCCGCCGTCCGCCGTCCCCCTCAATGCGGCTCGACCCTCACATGTTTATACAACACATTACCCATGCGATTCGACCTCCAATGCTTGACCCACGGTTTGATCAAACGAACTCCCGCAAGTTTATCGAAATAGACTAGCGGACAAATCACCACATCCTCGGCAACCCAGATGCGGTCCGCTTCCCGATACAGCGCCATGCGTTCGGTTCGATTGGGGGTTGAGGCGGCTGTCTCGACCAAATCAAAATAGCGTTGATTTTGCCAGCCCGCGCGGCGGAGCTGCCAATACTCCGACATATTTCTTAAAAAGTTATCAGGGTCAGGGTAATCGGCAACCCATCCGTTCATGTGAATTTGTGTATCGAATTCCGGGACATCTAACTCGGCGATTTGAAGAGAGACCTCGATCCCAAGATGCTCGCGCCATTGACGCGCGATCTCGTTTTCCGTCACAAAATCTGAATCGGCAAAACTGAATAGAATCAATGGGGGGAAACCGCGCCCCTTTGGATAACCCGCTTCCGCCAGCAGGCGTTGGGCGTGGTCAAGATCAAAAGCCAAACCGATTTCGGGCGAGTGGCCCGCGATCCCTGACGGAATGATCCCGCCGCGCGCGGCGGGCAATTCGGCACCTTGAGAGGCGCGGCTCACGCGCTCGCGATCCAAGGCGTGAATCAGCGCGCGGCGCACGCGCACATCGTCTAGAGGTGGATGAGGCGGGAGTCCCAGAAACGCAACGCCAAGCTTGGAAATAGGGTATTGTTCCTCTTGGCTGACAAAATCTGCGGGGTTCGACAACTGCTCATGCGGATTGGCAATGCACATTTCAATTCGATCTTGCAGATACTCTTGCAAGTTCGCCACAATATCCAATGTGTGCCAAGTTTCGATGCGCGTGAGGTTTCCTGAGAATTCTGCAAAATAATTTGGATTCCGTTCGAGGGAAATACCTTCACGGGCAAATTCTACCAATTGGAATGCGCCATTGGATACAACATGTTCCGGCTTCCACCATTGATCCCCGTTCTTGACAATCACAGCGCGCGGCAGCGGATATGTGACCGGTTGTGTGAGCAGGTAGGGGAAATAAGCAATGGGTTTTACCAGTCGCACCTCCAGAGTCAATGTGTCGAGCGCGCGCACGCCAACTTTGCTCGGATCACTACTGCGTCCCTCGCGGAAATTCCGCGCGCCCTCAATCTCGTCCAAAAGTTCCGCGCTGAGGGAATGGGTGGCAGGCGCGAGATTGCGCTTCCAAGCCCATTCAAAATCGTCTGCCGTCACGCGCGTCCCGTTCGTCCAAGACACATCCTCGCGCAGATGGAATACATAACGCCTTCCGCCATCCAGAACCTCCCAGGAACGCGCGGTATGAGGCAGGACGTTCAATTCCGCGTCCAGTTCCGCAAGCCCTGCAAAGATAGCATTAATGATATCCAGCTCCTCTTCAAAACTTACTAACCCCGGGTCGAGCGATATGAGTAAACCCCTCGCGCTAAAACGGAAAACATGAGGCGAATCATACCTGCGCGAGTCCGCGCTCAACGCGCGGGAAGCTTGCTGACGTAGGGTTTGTTCAAGTGCGAATGCTTTTTCATTTGCCTCGTGCGCTTTATCAAATTCGAAATTCGCGTGATAAATCAGTCCCAACTTGAGCCACGTCTTTGCCTCGCGCTCCGCATCTCCGCTTTCGCGTAATAACTCTATCGCGCGTTCATAAAACGCAATTGCTTCTTCATGTGCGTCGCTCAAGCGCGCGTTGTCGCCTGCGCGAATCAAATAACCAATCGCTTTTTCCTTTTCCCCCGCGCGGTCAAAATGATAGGCGAGCAAGCCGAGAAATTCCTCTTGGCGTTCCGCAAAAATTTTTTCCAACGCGTTCGCCACGCGGCGGTGAAATTCTTGGCGGCGTTCGCGCACGAGCGATGCGTAAGCGGCTTGTTGCGTGAGCGAATGTTTGAACATGTATTCCAGTTCGGGCAAACGCGTTTTCTCATGCACCAAATCCGCGCGTTCCAATTGCGCGAGATGCCAATCCAATTCGCGCTCGGCATCCGATATCGCTTCGAGCAGTTTGAACAAAAAACTGCGCCCAATCACCGCTGCCAGCTGCAGCGTCCGTTTCACATCCTCTTCCAAACGGTCAATGCGCGCGAGCAAAAGCGCTTGCAGCGTGTCGGGAATGTGGAGATTGGAGACTGGAGACTTGGCGTACCAGTGATTATTTTCATCGCGCTGAATCGTGCCCTGTTCCATCAACGCGCGCAAAATTTCTTCCAAAAACAATGGATTGCCTTCGGCGCGCGCAAGAATCATTTGCCGCAGCGCGTCGGGCAAATCCGCAATCGCGAGCAAATTATCCACGAGCGCATTCGCATCATTCGCCGCCAGCGGTTCCAATTCAATTTCATGAAAACGCCGCCGATATTCACGCGCGACAAGGTCGCGGATGCGCCACGCGGGTTTGTCCGTTTCCGCGCGCATCAAGGCAATCAGCATCAACGGCGCGCGTTCGGTGACGCGCAAGAGTCGTTCCAGCGCGTCGAGTGACGACGGGTCCGCCCAGTGCAAATCTTCCAACACCAAAACGGTCGGCTGCTTTTGCGCGAGTTTCAAAAAATATTCCGCAAGCGAAAGCAACACTTGCCGCTTTAACGTTTCGCCGTCGAGAATTTTTACGCGTTCTGCCTGTTCGCCTTCCAATTTTACGCCGAGCAAATGCGCGAGGTAGGGGAACACCTCAGCGCTTTTTTCTGCAAACAATTCCTGCACGCGCTTTTTTAGCGCAACGCGAATCTTGATTTCATGTTCGCCGTCCACGATGCCCAAATCATTTTGTACAAGCTGCGTAATTGTCCAGAACGAAAGGGATTGACCGTAGGAGAGCGCGCGACCTTCGAGAAAGCGCGGGGGCGGGGATTGGGGGTCGGGGGTCGGTGAAAAGACTGCGTTCTCCGTTCCCCAGCCCCCGTCCCCTGTCCCCCGTCGCCCTTCCTCCACCAACCGCGTTTTCCCAATCCCCGCCTCACCCAACACGAAAACAATTTGTCCTTGTCCACTATGCAATTCATTCAACGCGGCGGTCAATTCTTGCAACTCGCGTTCGCGTCCCACAAGCGGCGATGACAAGCCCGCGATGCCGCGCCCACTCGCAAATCCCGCGCGTTCTTGAATCACCTCAAACACACGAAGCGGCTCCGTTTTGCCTTTGACGGAGATTTCGCCCATGTCGCGCAAATCGAAAAACGACTGCACGAGACGCGCGGTATTTTCAGAAATCAAAACAGCGCCCGGCTGCGCGGCGCTCTGCAAACGCGCCGCTAGATTCACCGTGTCGCCGACGGCGAGATATTCCGAATGGTCCGCGCTGCCCACTGCGCCGACGACCACCTCGCCGGTGTTGATGCCGACGCGCATTTGAAAATTTGCCACCAAGCCGCGCAACTCGTTCGCGTATTCTGAAATCGCGCGTTGAATTTCCAAGCCCGCGCGCACCGCGCGGGCAGTATCGTCTTCGTGCGCATGTGGTGCGCCGAAAAACGCGAGAACGCCATCGCCCAAAAGTTGCGCGACGGTGCCCTCATAGCGCGTTACCGCCTCGCTCACGCGGCGATGCGCGCCGTTGACGATTTCTTTCCATTCTTCGGCGTCGAGTTTTTCTGCATGCGCGGTCGAACCGACAATATCGGTGAATAAAATGGTGACCGGACGTCGTTCGTCCGAGTTTGCTGCGGCGTCGCCCATGTGTGAAATTGTAGCACACGCGGCGCGCGGTGAAAAGGGTTTTGGGGATACAAAAAGACGCGCATCTTTCGGGATGCGCGTCATGCGTTCTGCGATTACTGGGGCCAATTCAGCGGCGGCGGATTTTCGGGAGAATTGGCAGATGCTTTTGCGGCTGCGGTTTTGCTCCGCTTTGACCAAATCATAAACCCTGCCAACAAGAGTGCGATAAAAGAGAGCAGGAGCAAGATCGGCGCCAATATCGCCATCATCGTCATTCCGACGGAAGCAACGTCTTCCACCGTACTGACCACCGGATTTCCAATTCCGCCCGTAGCAACCGTGACAAGTGGACGCGCCGTTGCCTTGGTCGCGTGTACGCCGAACGCAACGAGCAAACCAAGAATCATCGCCAGGATGGGATGAATTTGCGTGATGACATGCGCTTCTGACGCGAAGAGAACCGCGCCGGCGGCGGGACGAACGAACGTTTGAATCACATCGTTCAAGTGATCCACGCCCGGCACTTTGTCCGCAAAGAACTCGATACCGAGCAAAACCACCAACGCGCCGAGAACCCACTCGTTCGACAGCAAATCAAACGGCGGCGCAAGCGTGATCCAATTCGTAAAGCGCGCCGTCAAACCGACGAGCAGCAGCGGAATGTACGCATTCAAACCGCTCGCGGCAGAAAGTCCAAACGCAGAAATAATGGAGGTGATTCCACCCATCTGTAAAAACTCCTTTCACGCCCCCGCGCGAAAAAATTATGCTGATGCCGCAGGTTCCATCGGACCTTGCATCATGCTCGGCGGCTCATCCGTTGGCGGTGGTGATGGAGGGAGCATACCGGAATCTGTCGGCAGCATCCCCAAGCGCGCGTATTGACCAAAGAGATTCGCCGCGACCAACATTGCCCAAAATGATGCGAAAAATGACAACAGCCCGCAAGTAATGGAACCCACCGCGCTCGCAATAAACCCTGCAACAACCGTGCCCATCAGCCACGCAATAATATAGTGGTTGAAATTTGCGCGGATAAACCGCCAGTTGCCTTGAAAATCCCAAAATGTATTGACTTGATTGTTCAAGGCGAAATTGGTCAACGGCGCGTACGTGAACAAACTGATGGCGAGCGCCACAATCACAGTGATGCAGGCGAGACAGGTGCCGATGAGCGAGAACAAACCTGCCATCGCGTTTCGGCTGTCCCCATTATTGACCAGTGCGAACGGAATGATTGTGCAGCAAGCAAGCACAAGGGCGGGCAATGCCCAAATGAGCAAACCGACCATCGCTGTAATGCCGCGCACAAAGAGATCGCCAAAGTTTTGCCATTCCGGCAGGGGCGTGGGACGACCCTCATAGGTGTTGCGCAGCGCGGCAAGCATATAGCCGACAAGGATTGCCGAAGCGGCGATGAGTGGGATAAAGAGCAGCCAAGAGAAAATCAAGCCGAGAAGGAGGATACCGCCGCCAATCAATATTTTGACGATCCAATCCTTGTCCTCGAACATATAGGTAAATGCCTTGCCGACATCCATAACGCCTCCCTGCTGGTTGAATCAACAGAAATGAAAACCCGCGCAAAATTCCAACGGACGGAGCGCGCATCAAGCGCGCTATTTCATCATACGACGCGATTATAGCAAAAGTTACAGTCATCTTCAACGCGACTGCGTGATGTAAAAAAAGCGTTCGAGTCCCATGACCCGAACGCAACGATATTTGAAATGCCGAGACGCAGAATCGAACTGCGGACACTGCGGTTTTCAGCCGCATGCTCTACCAACTGAGCTATCTCGGCGCGATGAACTATTCTATCCAATTCGTGGGGGATGTCAAAAAAAAATGCGCTGTTCGTTTGTCGACATTGACAAACAAAACAGCGCTGGAATGTCGTGGCTATCTCCCCGCACAGACGCCGATGCGAGGAGATAACCTTTCGAAAAGGAGGAGAAGAAGTGCAAAGTAAACGTCCACAAAAAAACGAGCTGCGAACTTGGGAAAAGTCACAGCCCGTGATTTGCAATAAACAACATTGCGCCAAGCAATGCTGCCTCGATGCAATACGCATCGTGGACTCGAGTCCAAAAAAGCAAGACCACAGGTCAAATCTGTGGTCGCGGCTACAGACTTGTCCCTTTCACTGCCTACGAAGTTAGCTGTCGGGTTAGAACTGAAAGATGTTCCTCCAATTGCGTTTTATGCAATTGAATTCACCCCGTAATTGGTTCCTCCGCTTTCTGATCCGTATCAGAAACTCGGCTGACAAGAACTATTTGATTGTGATGAATTATATATCACGAATCCGAATGCTTGTCAAGCAAAAGTGTATTTTTTGCAGTGTATTCTATTCCTACCAGTGGTAAGGTTCAAAAAAACTGTGCGTTGCGCTCTCGCGTACAATAACACCATCAAGACGCTCGCGGTGCGCTAATTGTTCCATCAAATTTCTATCTTCCAGACGACCCGCGACGCGCTTTTGTTCCATCGGATTTCTATCCTACAGACGATCCGCGATGCGTTTTTGTTCCATCAAAAAAAACAACCGCCGAGGGTGTTCGGCGGTTGCTGCGTTCCAAAGGAACACGTCTTGCGAGTGGCATGCTTGTCCAAAGAACGGACATATCCAATCAGTGGACTGCGGTCAAGTACCCGTAACCGCCACAGTGCGACCCGATGATTACCAACCGGAATAGTACGGGTGGGGCGCGGGACGCCACGTGTTGTACGGGTAATAGTACCAACCCGATACGGGATAGGGCGGAACAAAGCGGTACGAACAGTTCCATGCGCTGTACATACAAACTCTGTTGTAGCCCGAATTCGGCCAGACATAGCCCGGGCTGGGACCATAGCCCCACGGACCATCTGCCTTTGCCGTCGTCGCCAGCGGCGCGACAACTGTCAAAAGAATCGCAACCGCTAGAACGATAAACAATGCTCGCTTCATGTGTCTCACCTCCTCAGGTTGAGCCATTGTATTTGGAAATTTTTTCCGCAAGGCGCAGAAAAAATTTCGGAAAAAAGTTATGTTGAAATTATACAAGCAAAATAGGCGATTGATTCAACGACTTGGCTATCCGAACGCGAAAAATGCGTATAGTAAGCGAATCGTAACATGACTATATGAAAATCGCTTACAAAAAAGCAACAAGCGCACACAATACTTGTGTACGCTTGTTCGCATTTTCGGTGGCTGTACCAAATTCCTACGCGTCAATTTCTTTCCTGCGCGCGCATCGGTCCGACCCACGCGGTCATCGCTTTGGTAACGCGCGCCTCACGAATCGCAAAGGGCAGCTCTGCGGGTTGAAGCAGCTGAATGTTCAAGAATTGTGTTTGCACCGGCGCAAATGAAATATTGATCGCCTCTGTGTTATTTTGCTTTTCCGCGATTTTTTGCCAGCCGCCTGCTTGTTGATTCCAAATGCTCACGCGATAGCCGAGCGGGATTTCATCTTTGGGCGGGGTAAGTCGCAAACCGCTCACACTTTCGACGCGACCCAAATCGAGTTGAAACCACATGTTTGGCGCTTGCGGTTCGACCGTCGTCCACGCCGTCGTGGGATTGTCATCAATCGCGTTGTGCGCGTATTCATTGTTGTTGCTCGCGGTGGCGTTCCAGGCAGGACACGGATGAATCTGGATTTCGCTGATCATCCATTCTTCATCGTGTGACGCGAGTAGATCAATTTGGGCGTAGCGGACTTGGAGCGGCGCAAAGGATGCAACTACATCGCGCGCATTCCCTTGTGCGATTGCTGCAACGGTTCGCCACGATTGTCCATCGCCGGAGACGCGCACCGTATAGGCAAAAGGATAGGCGTGTCCGGGCGAACGAAACGCGAGTCCATCAATCAAACGCGGTTCGCCCAAATCAATGCGGAACCACATGCCTTGTGTTTGACGCGCTTGATTCGTCCAGAACGATCCAAGATCGCCATCAATGGCGAGAATCGCGGACGCGCCATTGTGACTCGCTTCCGCGCGCCACAACGTAGTCGCCGTTGGCGCGGCGGTAACATTCACGGGCAGTACGAGAGCTGGATTGCCGCCATCGGCGAACCACGAAATGCCTTCTGCAATTAAATCCCAATGCAGTTGATAGACGCCGGGCGTATTCGGCGCGGCAAGCGATGCCGCGAAATCTATCTCTTCTTCGGGTTCCACGTCTTGCGGCAGCGCGGTGCGCAATTCTTGAACAGAGAATTGCTGCGCGCCGTTAGCATTGAACCATTGATACGCGATGTGAACGGGATGCGCGCCATCCGTTTCCCACGTGCGCTTGCCAATGTTCACGAGAGATAGCGCCACATCCACAGTTTGCCCGGCGACGAGATGCGCGGGCGTATTGTGCGAAATAAATTGTGCGCCCCATTCAAGAGGCGGAGCTTTGATGCGGACTTGGGTTTCGGCAGGCGCACTGGCGCCGTTGGAAAACCATTCATCGCCGCGCAGCAAATCGAATTGCAGAGTGTAATCGCCCGGCGCGGCAGGAGTGTGAATCTCAACTTGGTCAAAGGTCGCGCTGTCGCGCGGCGCAACATCATGCAACAACACGCGCGGTCCGGGGTAGGTGGGCGCATTCACTTGCTCGCCGATCAAGTTGTACCAGCGATAACCGAGCCGCACCGCGTCCGCACCTTCCGCGTTCCAAAGTTCCGCGCCCGCGTTTCGGACGACCACGCGTCCGCTGACCGTTTCACCCGCCGTGATTTGATTTTGCGGAATGGCGAAAATTTCTTGAAACTGCGTCACGAAGGGCGAGGCGTCCGTTTTCACCGCGACCTGCGCCTCGAAAAGTTTTGCGCCCGCCGCCGAAAACCACGTCACACCTTCGTGACTTAGATCGAAGGCGAGTTTGTATTTCCCTTGCGGAACCGGCGCGCGCACGACGACATTTTCAAACGTTGCCATGCCTTGCGGCGGCACATCTGCGCGCAGGGCAAAATTTCCCGGATACGCGGCAAGGGTGATGATATTGTTTTCCGCGTCATACCAGTGATAACCTAGTTTCACCGGCATCTCATCCGCCGCGTTCCACGTTTTCGCGCCGATATTTTGTACGGTCACAGTTCCGGTGATCGTTTCATTTGGCTCGAGCGCGCCGCGCACATCCAAAAATAAATTGATCCACTTGACGGCGTAATCGGGGATGGGAATGTAAACGGGGACAACTTGATCGAACGCTTCGACACCCTGTTGGCTGAACCAGGTAATGCCTTCGTGCGAGAGGTCCCAGCGCAGCGTGAACGTGCCATCGTAATGCGGCGCGCGCAAAACGACGTTGCTAAAGCTTGCCGTCTTGCCCGGCGGCGTATCGGCATCCATTTCAAAATTGCCCGCGTAGGGACTGACCGGAACTTGGACGCCTTGCGCGTTGTACCAGCGATAGCCAATGCTGACGGGATTCGGACCGGCTTTGTACCACGTGCGCGAACCGAGATTCTTGACCGTGATCGTTCCAATGGTATTGGAATTGAGGGCAATTCCTTTTTCCGGAATGCTTATCACTTGTTCCCATTCCGCCGCGTAGGGCGGCGCTTGGACGGTGATGTTCAGATCGCGCGTGGGGGAACTCAACGCGCTGAACCACGCGTGTCCTTCCTGGATCAAATCGAATTTGACGATGCACTCGCCCTGCCACTGGGGGGCGCGCAGTCGAACGCCTTCGATGATCGCGGTTTGTCCGGGCAAAATGTTTTGGGACAAGGAAAAGTGTTCGGGGGGCGGCGCAAGCGGGATTTCGACGCCTTGCGCGTTGTACCAACGATAGCTCAAACGAATGGGATTCGCGCCGCCGGAGAGCCACGCCTTTGCTCCAACATTTTTGACCACGATGCGCCCGCTCACCGTCTCGTTGGTGGTCAAGGCGTTATTTTGCGGCGTGATGACTGCAATCCACTGCGCCTTGAAATCGGGCGTCGGCGGAAGTCCGGGCCAGCGCAATCGAAAATCGTTTTGCAGGGCGGTGCGCAAATCATTGACCGCTTGCGGTTTGTCGGCGAGACCCCAGCCGGGCGGATCGGTGGGCAGCGATTGCCAGCGCGAAAAACAGAGGGCTTGAATCGGTTGATTGTTAGTGTTGCTGTTCCAATGATTGATTTCGGCGAGCGCCGCCTGCATCCAACCGCGATTCGCGTTCGTCCAACCGGGATCGAGCGGCGACGCGGCGGTGATAAAAACGGGCAGATTGCGCATCGCGGGCAGCACCGCCGCCAAAAAATCGCGATAGGCGCGGAACTGCGTATTGCGATTTTGAAATTGGTTCGTTCCTTTCGCGTCGCTCGTCACAAGATTCGCGTCATAGCCGTGCGTGTGCGCGTGCAGTGCAAGTCCGTCCGCGCCGCCCCCTTGCGCGGTGATCTGAAAGAGCGTGTCCGCGAAATAACGCACCCAATCGCCGGAGGGATTGCCCGGATACGTCGTCTGTGTGTTAAAGGGCGCGATCGCGGCGGGCACGACGAAATCGTGTTCGTGTCCGGGCAGCGCGCGGATCGCTTTGCGCGCGAGTGTATAGAGACGCGCGTACATGTCGGGCGTGATGAGTTCGCCTGAATTGACGGCGCCATCGAACATGGCGCGTTCCCGCGCGGCGTTGGGCTCGTTGCCGATCACCCAAATGCGCGCGCCGCGCGATTTTTTTACAAAATTGGCGCACTGGTGCGCAAAGAGTTCATAATCGTATGAATTGGGGAATGCGCCGTGCAGCGCGCTGTTGTTCGAGAGGACGACGATGACGCCGAGACCTTTGTCCGCAAGGTGGGAATAATCGGCGCTCGCTTCGGGCGGTTTCACCTGCGCGCGCACGACAATCCAGCCGGGCTTGCCCGCCGCGAGCAGATGCGCTTCGCCGCCCGCGTCTGCGAGTCCCGCGAGAAAATGCGGCAGACCGAGATAACGCGCGTCGTCCACTCTCGGCTGTCGGGGCGATTCGGAAATCGTCCTTACCGGAAGCGTAGGAAGGGGGGGAAGGGGAGGGGTTTGTCGAATCACACAGCACCTCTCGAAAAAGAGTACGCGGGATTATAACACAATGCGATGTGCGTAGGGGCGGGTAATGGTGGCGCGGGTTTATCCCTGCCCCTTCTTTAGTCCAATATTTTCACGATTCTATCATTCGCGTTTTTGCGCGTCAACGCGCATTGACATTTTATTCGCGCATGTTAGAATCGCGTGATCTCACTTGGGTGAGGGCGATTCGCGCAGGGGCGATTTGCGATGAACTGCATCACCTGAATCACCCGACATAGGAATTTGAAATGTCCGATTTCATTCTACACAATTGGGTGGATGTCAACCAATACATGCGCGACGACTATCGTCTGCTCGTCGCGGCGATGGCGGCGCGGACGTTAAAGGACGCGCCGCCAGAATTGCTTGCAAACGATAGTTTGCTCACGCTCGCGCGCAATGCGTTCAGTTCGATTCCCGTTCCCGGCGCGCGGTCGTTTTTTCGCGCGGACTTGATTGGACAGCGCAAAGCGTTGGCGAAAGCGATGCGCGATAACGCCCAAGTCGCGGCGCTTGTGATTGCGCTGTGGGCAAACGCGGCGGGCGCGCAAATTCAACTGGTGAAACAAGCAGGCGAAATGGCAGGGTTGGAATTTTCGGCCGAATGGAATTGGCAAAAAGGGATGGAAGGATTTTTTGATTTTGAAGACATTCCGGTGCTGTACGCGCTCGCGGAAAAATTGGGCGAACACGCGTCAGCGCAGGATGCCGACCATCTCAAACTTGCGGCGTTGTGGTTGGGACCGGCTGTGACGAATCGCGACGCGCTCGGCGCACCCGCGTCGGAAGAGACGACGGAAACACAAGACGAGGTTTCCGATTCGGATTCTGATGAACACGCATAATGCGTTAGGAAAAAATACGACTGAAAAAATTTCGATGCGAACATGTTCGCATCGAAATTTTTTTTGATCACATTCATTTCGAGTATTCGTAAAATCCTTTACCCGTTTTGCGCCCGTGGTATCCCGCCGCGACCATTCGACGCAAGAGCGGCGGCGCGGCATAACGCGGGTCTTTGGTCTCGTTGTACACTTCGTCGGCGATAAAGAGCACCGTATCAATCCCGACAAAATCACACAATTCAAGGGGACCCATCGGATGATTCAAACCGAGCCGCACACCTTTGTCAATGTCCTCTTTGCTTGCCATTCCGTTTTCGTAAAACCGAATCGCGTCGAGTTGAAACGGCACGAGCAGCGCGTTCACAATAAAGCCCGGATAATCTTTGGCGACAATGATTTGTTTGCCCAACGCTTTGCCGAGCGCGCGTGATGTTTCATACGTTGCTTCGCTCGTCATGAACGAGCGCACCATTTCCAAAAGCGGCATCACGGGGACAGGATTGAAAAAGTGCATGCCCAACACTTTGTCCGGCTTTTTTGTTTTTGCTGCCATCTCGGCAATCGAAAGTGACGAGGTGTTGGAGGCGAGAATTACTTCGGGGCGCGTGATCGAGTCGAGTCGTTCGAAAATATCTTTTTTGAGATTCAGATTTTCGATGGCGGCTTCGACGACATAATCACATTCCGAAAATTCTTCGAGATGCGTTGTGCCGCGAATCCGCGCCAAGAGTTGGTCGCGCGCTTCAACCGTTATCTTGTTGCGGTCAACGGCTTTTTGCGTGGATGCGCGAATGCGCGCGAGCCCCTTTTGCAAAAATTCGTCGTTCACTTCGCGCACAATGACGCTGTATCCGTTTTTGGCGACGACTTCGGCAATGCCGCTGCCCATGAGTCCACAGCCAACGACGCCGACAGTTTTGATTGACATGGTGAAAGCTCAAGTGCAAAGTTAAAAGCCAAAAGTAACAATCAGAAGAAAACTTTTAGCTTTTAACTTTTACCTTTGTAGTTGATTATGGTGTTGGTGTTGCTTGCGGCACTGTCGCGCCCGGAATCTGGAGTGGCGTGGCGTCTGCCGGTGGAGCGATTTGGATATCTTTATCGAAATCCATCATCTTGATCAAGATTTCGAACGACCCCTTTTGATCGGGCGTGGCTTTTTCGTGACCTTCGAACAGCATTCGCACTTGATGCAAATAGCCATCCTCGCACACCCAAAATTTGAATTCGGCGTTATCAATCGAATCCAAATCTTCTTGCGTTGCGCCTGTCGCGCCGCCAAACTTTTTAAAGGCGTTGACGACGGCGGTCTTGTCGCCAGCAAACACCTGACAATTTTGTCCGTCCAGTGTTTCCGTGCCTGTATTTTTGAAATCGGCGGGATTGATCCCTGCATTGCCAAAGGATTGGAGGAACGAGGCGGGAGTGAGCGGCGGCTGCGCAACACTGGCGGCTTGCGGCGGCACTTCGTACCATTTTTCTTCGGTCGCGCCGAGCAGCGGCACCGGACCCTTTAGAAACGCTTTGCCGTTCGTACTAATCATTTCAATCGTCTTTTCGGGATCAATGCCCAGAAACGAGGTCAAGACGCCTCGCAGAGTGAAATGCGCGTCTTTGCCGTCTACATCGCCTTTCATCTCAACGAGCGTAACCGGTTTGTCTTGTTCTCCCGAAGCGGGAGTCGGCGCGCCTGTGAAACCGCCTTCGCCCTGGATGGATAATTCAACGCGATACGTTGTCGCCGCTAAGACTTTGTTCAAAGCATCTTGTAAAGGTCCCCCCGCCGCGTTCGAGACCGGCGCTTGCGTTGGCGCTTCCGTCGGGGGTACTGCGGTTGGCACTGGGGTGGGGGGAACAGGTGTTGGCGTGGGCGCGCCGCCGCAGCCAATCACAAATGCAGCGAGCAGTCCAAAAAATATTGTGCCGAACCATAGGCGTCTAATTTTCATTCTCTCCTCCAGAGAATTTTGTGAAACAGAGTATAGAGCGCTCATTGTAACGTAATGTCCATGATTGACAAAAGATGCGGCATTGTAACTGCGTTGTATCAAAGTGCAATCTGCTTTTCGCGCTGAAATTTGGCTTGACAAACGAAAAAGGGTTCGACTATAATTCTAATGAATTTTTAATCATGGCACGTTGAGTGGTGTTTGCTTGATTCGAGGCACGTTATGACTCAAGAATCTTTTGAATACGCAGGCAAGGCGCTAGAGGTACCGCCCTTGCTCACAAATGGTCCTTTGGAAGCTGCTCTGTCCGACGCGGAGGTATCATCCGATGTTTCGGAATTTACGCAAGTTCCTCTCACCGATGCAAGTGAGCTAACCGAAAATGCCGCCTCAACAGAAACCGAAACTCCCGCGTTAGCAGTTGAACCAAAAACTTCGGGTTGGGACATTGCGCACTCGAGCTATGCCGACGGCAGCGTTCTCGAATTGAGCATCGTCGGTTATAATCGCGGGGGCTTGTTGGTTGATTTGGGGGATGTACGCGGTTTTGCCCCCGTGTCGCAGTTGATTGATTTTCCGCGCCGCAGCACAGAAGAGGAACGAATGGCAGAGATGGCGCATTATGTCGGCAAGACTCTGCGCCTCAAAGTGATTGAATTCGACCGCCAACACAACCGCCTGATTTTGTCCGAACGCATCGCGAAATTGCCGGTCTCGCGCGGCGAACATTTGTTGAATTCGATCAAACCCGGACAATCACTTACAGGCACGATTCGCAATGTTACCGATTTTGGCGCATTCGTGGACTTGGGCGGCGTCGAGGGTTTGATCCACGTTTCGGAAATGGCGTGGCAGCGCGTCAATCATCCGAGCGATGTATGTGCGGCGGGACAGCATGTGAAAGTGTATGTGATTGATGTGAATCGCGAACAGCGCCGCATCGGTCTTTCACTCAAACGCCTTGCGCCCGATCCGTGGGCGCTCGCCGTACAACATTACAAGCCCGGCGATATTGTAGCGGCGGTCATCACCAACGTCGTTTCCTTTGGCGCGTTCGCGCGTCTGCCGGAAGGGATCGAGGGTTTGATTCACACTTCCGAGTTGGCTGAAGGCAATTTTTTACATCCGCGCGATGTGGTGCATGAAGGCGATACCGTCAACGTGCGCGTCATAAATATTGATCCGTCGCGTCAGCGCATTGGACTGACATTGCGCTTGACCGATGTGCCGCGTATACCTACGTCCGCACCGCTCGCAGGTCCGCCTGAAAATGATGAAGCGTATTGGAATAGTCTAGCGTCGAGTTAGATTTTGTATTGTGGCGCATCGTCTCCCACTACGATGCGTATGAGGTACTCGTTATCCAGTAAATGCCGCGTCGTTCAAACACGCCTCCACCTGAATCGGTCACACCGCGTCAGAGCCGTCGCGCTGCGCCCGAACCTTCCGTCGAACCCGAACCACGTTTCCCCATCAAGTTGAGCAAGCATCGTCAGCGCGAGATTTTTGCGCTGGTATTGATCGCGTTTGGCGCGCTCACGTTGTTGAGTCTCTTTGGCTTTGCCGGAGCCGTCACTGCCGCGTGGGCTACCTTTCTGACACGCTTTGTAGGTTGGGGCGCGTACGCGCTCGCCGTTGCATTCATCGTCGCGGGCATCGCGCTGCTGCGGCGTCAAGAAAACGTGTACGGCGAATTCGAAATCTCATGGGCGCGCATCGTCGGGCTGGAAGTTTTGTTTCTCGCGATGTGCGGATTGTTGTCGCTCGCGTTCGCGGTGGATGACCGCGATGCATTGCGACTCGCCGAAAATGGGCAGGCGGGCGGTTATCTCGGACTTGCGGTTGCCTCAATTTTGACACGCGCTTTCGCCAATGTAGTGAATCCGAACATTGCTGTGATTCTCGCCGCGCTCGTTTTGATCGTCGTGGTGATTTTGACACTGCGCTTTGCGTTTAATCTCGGCTGGCTCAACGCGTTTTTGACGCGCACGCTGGAAGGTTTGCGTCCCGCACCGGCTGCCGCGGCTGCCGCGACGCCTGCGCCCGCGCGCTATGCTCCGTACACGCGCAGCCCTGCATCGGATGTGACAACTGAACGCGGCACTGCGCCAACGTCGCAGCCATTGCCGTCGGAACGTTCGCTGGTGCAATTACCACTGCCGCGTGAAAAGCAAGAAAAAATAATAGTTGATACGGACGAAGCGGCAAGCGTGCCTGCGGAAACGCAAAAAAAGGATGAGCCGCGCGGCATTTTCGGATTGCGACTGGGCGCGCAGAAACAAGACGCCAAGAAAAAAGCCGCGCCGTCGGAGCCCGAACACAATCCGTTGCTCGCGGTGTCGCGCGCGGCTGCCGCGCAGCGTACCGGACACAATCCGAATTTGGAACTTTTGGAAATTTCTTCCGAAGCCGCGTACGCGCAAGCGACTGCGGAACAAAAAGCCAAAACGATTGAAGAGACCCTTTCGCAGTTCGGCATCCCTGCCAAAGTGATTGACAAAAAAGCAGGTCCGACCATCACGCAGTTTGCGGTGGAACCGGGCTTTGTCGAACGCAAAGGGCTGGACGGCGAAATCCTGCGCCGCAAAGTACCAGTCAATCGCATTCTCGCGTTGTCAAATGACCTCGCGCTCGCGC
>SHND01000034.1:0-11586 GCA_004295045.1 Chloroflexota bacterium
AATCATGTCAACAAAAATTCTCGTAGCGTATGCAACGCGTTACGGTTCCACACAGGAAGTTGCCGAACAAGTTGCGGCGACACTGCGCGAACAAGCTCTCGAAGTGGACTTGAAACCATTGCGTCAAGCGCAGTCGCTCATTGGGTATTCGGCAGTTGTCATTGGCGCGCCACTTTACATGTTCCATTGGCACAAAGACGCGCTCACATTCTTGTCGCGCCAGCGCGAAACGCTTGTCCAAATGCCCGTCGCAATTTTCGCGCTCGGTCCCTGGCACGATGATGAAAAGGAACGCCAAGAGGTTCGCGCGCAGCTCGATAAAGAGCTTGCCAAATTCCCTTGGCTTGCGCCGGCGGCAATTGAAATTTTTGGCGGCAAGTTCGATCCGACGAAACTCACCTTTCCGCACAGCTGGATACCCGCACTCAAGCAAATGCCGGCAAGTGATGTGCGAGATTGGAATGTCATTCGCGCGTGGGCGCATTGTCTAGCGGATAAATGGCAACCCGCAATGGCACAGTAAAGAGGTGAGCACAATGCACAAAACCGACACCGAAACTCTCACGCACACACAACGTTGGCTCGAATTGTTTATCGTCGCCGCGATGATTGCGCTGTTGATTTTCTTTGGCGTTCACCAAGTGACCAACACAGGATTTTTCACAGACGAGTTCGGAACGTTCGAGCAGCTGTGTTTGTACATACCTATCGTCGTCGCATGTCTGGCGCCGGCGGTGCGCGCGTTCACCGGAAGACGCAATCCGGGGCGACTGTTTGAAGCCATTGGCGCTTTGTGTTTGGCGTTCGGTTCGTTGTGGCTGTTGATTATTTTTCCGTTCAATTACACACATCTTGCCAATGCGCTGCCGTACCCGCTCCGTTTTCTCTTGGCATGGATCACAGATGACATTGCGCGAATCGTTATTGTCGTTCAAATCGTAATCGCGTTTGTCTCGTCCATCGTGTTCACGTGGCAGTATCTTGCCATTCGCGCGCGAACATCGTACACGCTAACGCGTGGAGCGTAAATCGAGGAATCAGCTGTGTCGTGCGGGTGGCGGTGAGTTTTTCGCTTTGGCGCGGTGTTTTTGAACGCGTTGATGCCAAGGAGAGTGTCGTGGAAATATTTTCAGCGAGGGAAAAAGTATGCTAACCGATTCTATGGAAATCGTGTATGAACGTCCCACCATGTTGACAAATGTTGTCACCCATTACTGCCCGGGCTGTACACACGGCATCATTCATCGCCTCGTCGCGGAAGTGTTGGATGAATTGAATTTGCGCGAGCAAACAATCGGCGTCGCTTCCGTCGGCTGTTCTGTGTTTGCGTACAACTATTTCGATTGCGATTTTGCGGAAGCGGCGCACGGACGCGCGCCCGCGATGGCAACCGGTGTCAAGCGCGTGCATCCCGACAAAATTGTGTTCACCTATCAAGGTGACGGCGATCTCGCGTCCATTGGGCTTGCGGAAATTGTGCACGCAGCGACGCGCGGCGAAAACATCACGGTTATTTTCGTCAACAATGGAGTGTACGGAATGACGGGCGGTCAGATGGCGCCGACGACTTTGCCGGGAATGAAAACAACGTCATCGCAGCAAGGGCGCGATGTGCAGACGATGGGCTTTCCTTTACGGATGTCAGAATTGTTGGCGACGGTTGACGGCGCAAGTTACATTGTGCGGCGTTCGGCGCATGACCCGGGGCATATCAATCAAACTAAAAAAGCAATCAAGACTGCGTTCCAAGTGCAGCAGCATGGCTTGGGTTTTGCGCTGGTCGAAATCCTGTCATCATGTCCGGTGAATTGGAATCTGACGCCGCACGCCGCACTGGAATACATTCAAGACAAAATGATTCCATACTTTCCGCTCGGCGATTTCAAGATCACGGACGCGGTCAAGACATTATCGAAACCATGAGAAGGCGAAAATCCGACGTTAGCCCGCGCGTGACAATCACAGGTTAACGAGTTCATCACCATGCTGTCATACTCTGAAAGAGGCCGAAAAATGCACATCAAGATGTTACTCGTTGATTTTGTAACCTTGTTTGCTGTAGCCCTCGTTGTTTCTGCCATTGTGACCTTGCTTTGGAACCTGATCGTTCACGGAGCAAGCACTATAGATTGGGAGACGTCGTTTCGCTTCGCTATCATTTTCGGCATCATCTTGACATGGACAGAGGCACGGAGGAACAAGGAAAAATAGGAACACTGTGTATGGTCAAGTCTGGACTTGCTCTTGCAAGGTGCGGACTAACGGTCGTGATTCAGCCGCGTTGCGAAGCGCAGCGGAACAACCTCAGCTGCAGTCAGTTGTTGTTCCCCTTTTCGCATTCACGGCGACAAATACCAAAGAAAGGAGATTCAAAATGAAAAACCTGCAAAAACTGGGCGGCTTTGCCGCGCTCTACCTGGCAGCAGCATACTTGACAGGTATTGTGTTGTTTCTGTTTGTGTTGGACTATCCCAGTATTACCGAACCTGCACAAAAGGTTGCGCTACTCGTGGACAAACAGATGGTCATATACATAACCAACATGTTAATGTATGTGATATTCGGCATTGTTCTGGTTGTCCTGACACTGGCGCTCTATGAACGCTTGAATAGCGCCTCACCTGCACTAATTCGGACGGCGACTGCTATTGGGATTATCTGGGCTGGTGCGCTTATTGCCAGTGGCATGGTAGCCAATGCTGGGATTGCTCCTGTCGTCGCGCTCTATGGTAAAGACCCAGCTCAGGCTGCACTGACATGGTTGGCGATTGAATCTGTGGCAGATGGGCTCGGTGGCGCAAATGGCGAGATTTTGGGCGGCCTTTTCACGCTTTTTGTAAGTTGGGCAGCTTTGCAAGTGGGCGGGCTTCCCAAAGGGCTGGGCTATCTCGGCATATTGGTTGGTGCGGTGGGTATCATTTCGATTGTCCCGGGTCTAGGTGACCTGTCAGCACTGTTTGGAATGAGCCAAATCCTATGGTTCATCTGGCTAGGCATCGTCCTGTTACGCCAGAGTTCTAGCGTGTTGCGTGTGAAAGAGGAGAAGGTTAAATCCTTCGACCCAGCTTGATGGCGTGTGAAGAAACGGGATGAGAAATCTTGATTTTCAAGCGCGAGATTTCTCGCAGATCTGTCTCGAAGCATTGAGAGAACGGTTGCACAGAACTTGTCATGTCAAAGGGACTTGCGATGCAATTATTCGCCGATACCTCGCTCCGCTCGATATGACAAGTTTTGCGACTCCAGTACCAAAAGTGAAAGAAGGTTCTCCATGAGTACGTTAACACATTCCGTTCCGCGCAAGTCAAGCATTCCATCGTTCCCGCATATCGCGCGCAAAATCGGCGTCGCGAGCTTGACGCTGTTCGGCGCGTTCGTCGCAGTGCTGCTCTGTGTGCCGCTGCTGCTGCTCCCACTTACGACCGCAGTCCCCGCGCTGATTTGGATTACGTTAATCGTCGCGGCAGGAGCAGTCGCGTATGCGGCGTTTCATTTTCTCCAACCCCTTGCCGCCTTTGGGGCGATGTACGCAGGGTTCGTCATCCTCTCCCTGCTGGCAGTGTGGGCATCGCAGCTTTTCGCGGCAACTCCGCCCATCACCGACGCGAACGGCAAGCCGCTTCCAAACAGTATCGCGGTGATGGAAAAAGTAAATCTCGGCGGCAGCGAGCAGTGGATCACGATTCGCGGCAAAGATGTGAATAAACCCGTGCTGCTCTATCTCGGCATCGGCGGACCCGGTGCGGGCGGTTTTCCCGCCAACTTTACAAGTCTCCAACCACTGGAAGATCATTTCGTCGTCGTGAATTGGGATCAACCCGGCACCGGCAAATCGTACGACGCCGTTCCAATTTCGACGCTCACCGTTGACCGCTTTGTGTCTGACGCGCACGAATTGACCCAGCTCTTGCGCGCGCGTTTCCATCAAGAGAAAATTTACGTGATGGGTTTGTCGTGGGGGACGATTCTCGGCACCAAATTGGTGCATCAATATCCCGAGCTGTTCCACGCGTATTTAGGCATGGGGCAGATGGTCAACACCACCGAGAACGATAGGATCGGCTATGAGCTCGCGCTCCGGATTGCGAACGAGCGCGGCGACATGAATCTCGTCGAAACGCTGCGCCGCAATGGACCTCCGCCGTACGTGGGCGAAGGCATGGCGCTGAAATACGCAGTGTACAACAATGTCCTGTTCGATTACATGGGCAACGCGCGGCTCGAACTAATTCTGACGCTCGTGCCGCAGCTCGCCCGCGAGTACGGTTTGTGGGATCGCGTGAACTTTGACCGAGGGTTGATCGAATCGTTCGCGGTGGTGTATCCGCAATTGCGCGAGCTCGATTTCACGACGGAGGCGAACCAGATTGACGTGCCGATGTATTTTCTACACGGACATAATGATGTGAACGCGACAGCATCGCTTGTCGAGCGATATTTCAACGTTCTGCAAGCGCCGCGCAAAGAATTAATCTGGCTCGAGTCAGGACATAGCGCGGGCGCAGAAGAAATTCTGGATGCGATGCTCAATCACGTGCTGCCCCAAACGCAGTAATAATGTAAGGAAAAGTAAGGAGGTGTAAGATGAATCAGCTCACGCGTAAGGATCTTGAATTGCATATTCCCATTGTCGGCTGGCTGTTTATCATATGCAGCGCACTGCTGCTGACGATTGGGATAATCGGGTTTTTCTTTTTGACGAGTTTCGGCGTTGTCGCAAATGATCCGCAGGCGGCGCTCGTCTTGGGTACCATCGGGATGTGGGGCGGCATCTTTTTCTTTGTGCTGGCTCTGCCCGGATTTCTCGCGGGCTACGGCTTGCTCCAACACAAGGAATGGGGACGCATCCTCGCCATCGTCGTCGCGTTCTTGAATCTGCTCAACTTTCCGCTCGGCACACTGCTCGGTTTGTATACGCTGTGGGTGCTGCTGCAGACAAGCGCGAATGAATACTTTGCGCCGCCGCCGCTGCCCGTACCGGCATAGCGCACGCGAGAGAGACCTTTGGGGTTTTGAATCATCGCGTCAATTCAGCAGGCGCGCCAAAACCTCAAAGGTCCAGATAGATGAATCATGCATCACGAAATCATCATTTCCGGTTTTGGGGGACAAGGTGTTTTGTTTGCGGGACAGCTACTCGCTTACGCGGCGCTGGCGGAAGGACGCCACGTCACGTGGATTCCATCGTACGGTCCCGAAATGCGCGGCGGCACCGCGCATTGCACAGTCATTATTTCGGAGAAAGAAATTGGCTCGCCCCTCGTCCAGCATCCCACCGCGGCGCTGGTAATGAATCCGCCTTCGATGGAAAAATACGCGCCGCTGGTGAAAACGGATGGCGTGTTGATTCTGGACGCCACACTGATAGAGCAGCGCAGTGCGCGCATAGACCTTGACGAGATTGCGATTCCCGCCAAAGCGATTGCGGATGAACTGGGCACGCCGCAAATTGCCAATGTGGTAATGCTCGGCGCGTTGATTGCCGCAACACACGTCGTGTCAATCGAAACGATGAATGAGGTGATTGCCCAACACTTGAGTGCGCGCCACCGCGATAAATTGGAAGCGAATCAGCGCGCCCTGCAACGCGGCGCAGATTGGGCAGTCGCCCGCGTTCTAACATAGAGAGGCAGATATGAAAACGTTATGGGAACAACATTATGCACAGCGCACTCAGCGCATCAAGAGTTCCGCGATTCGTGAGTTGTTGAAACTCGCGGAACGGAAAGATGTCATTTCGTTTGCGGGCGGCTTGCCCGCGGCAGAATCCTTTCCACTAAAGCAGCTGGAACAAGCGATGCAGCGCGTCATTGCACAATCCGACGGCGCGGCATTTCAATACAGCACGACGGAGGGCTATCTTCCGCTGCGCGATATGATTGCGCGGCATACCTCGCGCTACGGCTTGAACATCACCCCCGACAATCTCTTGATCACTGCGGGTTCACAACAGGGACTGGATTTGCTCGGCAGAATTTTCATCAATCCCGGCGACCGCATTCTGGTCGAAGCGCCAACGTATCTCGGCGCGCTGCAGGCGTGGAATGCGTACGGCGCCGAATACATAAGCGTGCCCGTTGACCAAGATGGCATGAAGATGGATGTTCTCGAGGCAATGCTGCGCACCGGACCGAAATTTATTTACGTCCTGCCGAACTTTCAAAATCCGTCCGGCGTTACGCTTTCTGCAGCGCGCCGTCTGAAACTGGTAGAGCTCGCCAACCACTATGGCGTGCCCATCATCGAGGACGATCCGTACGGACAGCTGCGCTACGAAGGCAAACACATTCCCGCCGTGGCGGTGTTGGACACAAAGGGGCGCGATGACTGCGACACCTGCTATCGCGGCAACGTGATTTACCTGAGCACATTTTCCAAAGTCCTCGCGCCGGGCTTGCGCGTCGCGTGGGTTGTTGCCGCGCCCGAAGTGATCGAAAAGCTCGTTCAGGCAAAGCAAGGCGCGGATTTGCAGACCGCGACCTTTAACCAGATGTTGATTTACCAAGTCGCGCGCGAAGGATTTTTGGACCATCACATCAAGAGTCTGCGTACGCTGTATCGCACGCGACGCGATGCAATGTTGAATGCAATGCAGGAGCATTTTCCGCAAGCGGTGCAGTGGACACATCCGGAAGGCGGATTATTTCTCTGGGCAACTCTCCCGGAAGGAATTGATTCGGCGGAGGTCTTGCGCGCCGCGATTCAAGAACGCGTCGCTTTTGTCCCCGGCGCGTCGTTTCATGCGAATGGTCAAGGCGCCAACACAATGCGCTTGAATTTTTCGAATGCGACGCCGGAACAAATATATGAAGGCATCGCGCGCTTGGGTCAAGTCTTGGAGACGCAGCTTGACCAGGTCATTGCGACTCCATGAGGAATGGGGCTGACAAAACAGAAAGAGGTGAGACGTTCGAATTGTCTCACCTCTTTTTTTCCAACAAACTAAACTGCCGCCAAGCCATGTCTCGCACCCGAACAAATGCTAATGGGCATCGCCAATGCATCGAACGCGTTGGCTCGAGGTTTTCGCGCTATGGAATCTCGCATCACCCAACTCCAGCGCGCTTACACTTGCGTGTTTACAATAGAGATTCGGTCGTGTGATGCAAACTTGTGACGAGCTGCGCGCGGTTTTCGATCTCGGCAAGCCGTGTGGATGCATACACAGATGCTTTGACCATTAACGGCTTGACGCGTTCTTCAGGCAGTGTCCCAAGCATCTCGAACGAATATCCTTCGCGGCGGAGATATTCCTCGATAAAGGAAAGTGCCAACACTTCCTGTTGATCAGAGAGTACAAAGTTTTCGTTCATCGCGCGCCTCCTTTGCACAAATGCAGAGTGTCTCCACAACGCATAGACCAAGTTATAAAACTGGAAAGACCCTCAAGTGCTCCACTAACTCAAGGGTCTTTCACTTGTTTCCCGGCGAGACACTGCGTGGATCACGTTCACGTGTGACGAACGCCTGAAATCTTCAGGTTTCACTCTTTGAGGAGCGTTCAAGGTGCCCGGCGGGATATTCTATTAGAGTTGAGAGTCCTCTTTCAACTCTCAATTGCATTCTAAAAGCGGTCGGTCAAAATCCGGTCAGAGCAAAATTCAAATTTGATGTCAATTTTCGGGGACGCGCGGGCTATGGCACCGTTGGCGCGCGAAACAAGAGACCCACCGCATAGCCCACGAGCGCCGAGGCAATTCCAATCACCGCTATTTCCAGTCCACTGCGGAAGGGACGCCCAATGGTTACGCGCGCCTTGTACGCGCCCACCGCAAAAAGGGTCAACACCGAAACGATGAGTGAAACCCAAATCGCGCTGCTGACAGGCAAGAGCAGAAACGGCACGAGTGGGATGAATGAGCCGACAAGCGCGGCAACGCCAACAATGAGCGCGGCACGCACCGCGCCATATTTTTTGATTGGCGCCAATTTCAATTCCTCTGCCATCATCACGTCCACCCACACATGCGAGTCGCGTGTGATTGTCTTGACGATTTGTTCCAACAGTTCGCCGCGAAACCCTTTATCGTAATAAATCTGACGAATCTCTTCGCGTTCCAGCGCAGGCACACGTTGAATGTGGCGATACTCGCGCGCTTTTTCACTTTGATAGAGCGCGCGGTCCGCCTGCGTTGAAGTGTAGGCAACTGCCGCCATCGAAACCGATTCGGCAAACATGGCAGCAAAACCGGCGGCGAGCACAATGCGCACGTCGGCGGTGGCGGCGGCGACACCAAGAATGACGCCCAGCACATTCACCAAGCCATCCTGCCCACCCAAAATAATATCGCTCAGACTGGAAGCACGATGATGCGGGTCCACCCGCGTGTGCCATTGTTGATCGGAAAGTAACGTTTGATCGGCAACAACCGTTTGATCAGAATGAAATGACGAATTCATTAGTCTATACCCGCTCCTTGAATCTAGTTTATTAAAAGAATGTTTCAGTTTCGTCGTAAAGTGGTTACGGCGTCAGTTTAATTCGCGCGATTTGTCCCACACGTGGTATGGCATTTGTCCCTTGAGAATTGTGCGAATAGGTCTAGACTAGAAAGAGAACATGAGAGGAAAGGAGCCCGACGATGAAAGTAATCATCAATCGAAATCTGTGCGGTCATCCGCCCTTTGCCTGCGAAAAGTGTTTTGGTGAATTTCTGCGCACGGGCGCGTATCCAGATCGCAGTTGTATGTTGGATGTGATTGACGACGGTCGTCCCGAAGTGACTGCCGAAATTACATCCGGGGAATATACGCGCACGCTTGTCGTGACCGACGAGATTCGCGAACAAGTAATCTACGATGGGTATATGAAGTTCACCGATTTTCCGTTTGAAGCATCTGAAATTCAGCCACCCGACGGAAATAAAATTCGCAAGATCATTCGGGAGTATGCGGCTTCTAAAACAGGGCCCTAACTGCTTTGCTTTCCGAATTGGCTGCTTTTGATTCTGCAATACACTGATTGCAAGGTTACCGCGCGCTTGCCGTTCATGCAAACGCACGGTCATTTTTTTTCACCACGCACCTTTCCATCGAACGACGCTTGAATTAAGACGGGACTTGGAATCAATTTTGACCGGACCGTTACCTCACGCGCATATACATTCGATTGCATATGAGGATATGCAAAAGTACGCAAAAGGTCAACGCCAAAGGGAGTGACGATGAATCCACAACTGCTGCAGGAAATTGATGTGCTCCACGCAAACATTTGTGATGCGCTGGCAGACCCCAAACGGATCGCCATGTTATACGCCCTGCGCGATGGAGCGACGACGGTGAATCAACTTGCGGAAATGGTTGAGCTGCCGCAGGCAACGGTCTCGCGTCATTTAAAGATTTTGCGTGAACGCCGCCTCGTCCAAGCGCGGCGCGAAGGCATGAATGTGTATTACTCGCTGACGAATGAAAAAGTGTTGAATGCGCTCGATTTGTTGCGCCAGGTCTTGAATGAAAATCTCGCGCACGGCGCAAGACTCGCGCAAGTGTTCGGCGCGTAATGAAAATTTCAGCGAGGAAATTCTCCGGGAGAAAAAAGGCGATGAAAAAGTTACTCATTTTGGGCGCAGGCACGGCAGGCACGATGGTTGCCAATCGGCTGGCGCATTTACTCGACGCGGATGAATGGCAAATCACAATCGTGGATCAAGATGAAACGCACTATTATCAACCCGGCTTGCTCTTTATCCCGTTCGGCATGTACAGCAAAAGAGATGTGATCAAGCCCAAGCGCGATTTCATTCCTCTCGGTGTTGAATTCATCACGTCAGCTATTGAACTCATTGAACCCGAACACAATCGCGTTAAATTAGCACAAGAGGGACGCTATCTCAATTATGACTTTTTGGTCATCGCTACCGGCACGCATACACACCCCAAACAAACGGCTGGTTTGCAAGAACACGAATGGTATAAATCTATTTTCGATTTTTACACCATCGAAGGCGCGGTGGCATTGGCGAAAGAGTTGCGGACGTGGCGCGGCGGGCGTCTCGCCTTGAATGTGGTCGAAAATCCAATCAAATGCCCGGTTGCCCCGTTGGAATTTATCATGCTTGCGGACTGGTTCTTTAGCGAACAAGGCATTCGTGACCGGGTAGAGTTGATTTATGCGACGCCGCTGCCGGGCGCGTTCACCAAGCCGATTGCGAGTAAACATCTGGGCGACATTCTCGATAAAAAGGGCATCAAGGTGATCCCTGAATTTTTGATCGAACATGTTGATCCCGACGCCAAGAAAATTGTCGCGTACGATGAAAGCGAAATCGAGTATGACTTGCTTGTGACTGTGCCGCTCAACATGGGCGCGGATGTGATCGCGCGTTCAGGGATGGGCGATGAACTCAATTATGTTGCGGTGGACAAGCATACTTTTGTCTCGCCCACGTATCCGAACGTTTTCGCGCTTGGCGATGCGGCATCATTGCCAACATCCAAGGCGGGTTCGGTCGCGCATTTCGCGGTCGAATGTTTCGCGGAAAATTTTGTGCGCTATGCGGACGGTCTCGAAATGCTGCCGACATTCGACGGGCACGCGAATTGTTTTATCGAGTCGGGTTTCGGCAAAGGGCTGTTGATTGATTTCAACTATGACACCGAGCCGCTCCCCGGCATGTATCCGCTGCCCGGCATCGGACCTTTTAGTTTGCTCCAAGAATCGGAAGCAAATCACTGGGGCAAGTTGATGTTTCGCTGGATGTATTGGAATCTCTTGCTGAAGGGGCAAGAGCTGCCGCTGCCCGCGCGAATGAGCATGGCAGGGAAATGGAAAAATTAGCGAATCGCATATTGCATCGCGCGTATCGCAAATTGCATATCATGTTTTGCAATTTGCCATACACGCTGCGCGATTGGCAAACATATGATTGCGACACTACCAACTCAACTCGAGTCACGCGGCGATAGCAAAGATGAACCATCCATCGCGGAATTGAATCGCAAGCTTGACGCGCTCACGCGGCATGTGGAATATCTCACCGCCCAAGCGGAGCGCGCGGAACGAACGCGGCAAGAACGCGCGGAATTGTTTCATGACCTCGAACCCATCACCCAAGACGCGTTTCGTCTAGCCACCGAACAATTGGCAGAGGTTCAGGAATACGTTGACCTCAATGACTTGATGCGCCTGTTCAAACGGCTCTTGCGGAACACGGTGATGTTGGAACGACTGTTGGCTCAACTGGAAAGCGTTTCCGAACTTGCGGACACGATGATGCCTTTGAGCGATCAAGCGTTCGCGAAAGCAGTGGACGCGCTCGCGACGATGGAGCAAAAAGGGTATTTCATGTTTGCGCAAGGCGGAATGCAAATCATGGACAATGTCGTTACCTCGTTCACTCCTGACGATGTAAAAAAATTGGGCGACAACATCGTTTTGATTCTGAACGTGGTAAAGGACATGACGCAGCCCGAGATTATGAATTTCGTTCACAACACTTTGCTCGTTGCAGAGAAACAAATGGAACAGCCCGTGGATATCTCGTACCCCGCGCTGTTGAAACAGATGCGCGATCCCGCCGTGCGACGCGGTCTCGCCTTGACGATGCGTGTGATGCACGTCATTGGCACGCAAGCGACGCCAAAGGC
>SHND01000034.1:11686-57262 GCA_004295045.1 Chloroflexota bacterium
TGGAACAGCCCGTGGATATCTCGTACCCCGCGCTGTTGAAACAGATGCGCGATCCCGCCGTGCGACGCGGTCTCGCCTTGACGATGCGTGTGATGCACGTCATTGGCACGCAAGCGACGCCAAAGGCATAATGCACAATGCACAACGCACAATGCTCGATGCACAATGCCAAACGCGTAATGCACAATGCTCAATGCACAATGCACAAAGAAACTATCGCACCATTACACCACTGCACTATCGCACTACCGAACTATCGCACTATCGCACTATCGCACCAATTACAGGAGGAACAAAAATGGCTAGCCGTACAATTGCAGGAAAACAAGTACAAATGAACGATGAAGGATTCATGACGGATCCAAACGAATGGAACAAAGAGATTGCTGTCGAGATCGCGCGCGAGGAAGGCATTGCGGATTTGACGCTCACTCACTGGAAGGTGATTGATTTTTGCCGCCAAGATGGTTTGAGTTCAGGCAAAGCGCCCACCCTGCGGCGAATCACCACTCAAGCGGGGATTTCGACCAAAGAAATGTTCACCCTTTTTCCCAAAGGACCCGCTAAAAAAGTTGCCAAGATTTCGGGCTTGGGAAAACCGGAAGGTTGCGTTTAGCAGATAACGCGCGCCTGTGGCGACGAGCCGCGCGAGAAATCTGTGGCAAGCGATAAAAGATTTTTCGCCGTCTGCACGCTTGCAGGAATGGGAGAAACAAAAATGATAGAAACAATGACCCCCACTTTAACAAAAATGGCAGTCGTGCCAGAGATGGTTGTGACACCGGAAGAGACGACGCGCAAGCTCGCGTTCATTTGTTCCAAAGGGACGCTTGATATGGCGTATCCCGCGCTGGTGATGGGATGGGCGGCGCTTGGGAATGGGATTGACGTGACGATCTTTTTCACCTTTTGGGGTTTGGACATGATCAACAAGGCGCGCATAGATCATTTAGAAATCGCGCCGGTTGCCAATACCAGCATGAAGATGACAATGATGGGCGTAGATACCGGCAATCTGGGCATCCCACAAATCGCGGGCGTTTTGCCCGGCATGACCGCGTTCGCCACCAAACTGATGAAAGACAAAATGGAAAAACTCCAGGTGCCTACTGTGCGCGAATATCTGCAAATGCTGGTGGACGCAGGCGCAAAACTGTATGCCTGTAAAATGTCGGTGGACATGATGGGTTTGCAAAAAGAAGATTTTGTCGAGGGTGTCCAAGATATTGTCACCGCTGCCGACTTTATGGACATGACAGATGGCGCACAAATCATTTTCATATAGAATGCGCTATCTGAATAAATTCCAATCAGCGCCATTGTGACCGAACCCGTTCACACCTTTCGTGAACACTCAGCAAGCACAATGTCGCGTGACGAGGGCAATTAACTATGGACATGCTAATTGATTTTCCGGGCGGCTCGCGTGTGGACGCGCACTATGGCGCATTCACGGTTCACACCGACCAACCTGAGGGAGGTGCAGCATCGGCGCCGACACCATTCGATTTATTTCTGGCATCGCTTGGTACATGCGCGGGTTTTTACGTGCTGAGCTTTTGTCGCTCGCGCAACATCCCGATGACCAACATCCGCTTGCGCCAGCGCGACCAAGTGGATCCGGAGACGCACATGCTTTCACACATCACAATTGAAATCGAACTGCCGCCTGATTTTCCTGAACGATACAAGTCCGCCGTCATTCGCGCGGCGGAACAATGCAAAGTCAAGAAACATATCGAGCAGCCGCCGAAATTTGAAATTGTTACGGTTGCTTCTGCATAAAAGTTGCCCGTCCAATTTGCGTCAGACACAAATGCAATAACGATTGATTCGCGGCACGTGTGGGCACTGCCCGCACAAATTCTCCCTCCTCAAGGCACATCGCGCACGCGATGTGCCTTGTTTTTTCTCATTTGGAAAGGTAACCACATTTGTACCAAATTAGAACGAAAGCTGTCACTTGCATCGCATCAAATAGCAATATGCTTGCGACGAAAAAGGAGGACCCATGAATTCACTAGTCGTTTACGATTCCCAATTTGGCAATACCGAAAAAATTGCGCAGCGCATCGCCGAAACGCTCGCCGCGTATGGGAAAGCGCGCGCGGTTCGCGTTACCGCTGTCGAACCGAACGCGTTCGACGCAATAGACTTGCTCGTTGTTGGCTGTCCCACCCAAGCGTGGAATTCCACGCCCGCGCTGAAAAATTTTATCGCGGACTTGGATAACGCCAAGCTCAAGCGCTTGCGGTTTGCCGAATTTGATACGCGTTTCGACAAACCGCGCTGGCTCACCGGCTCGGCGGCGAGCAAATTGGAAAATCAGCTGCGCCGCCTCCAAGTTACGTCACTCGTTGCGCCGGCAAGTTTTTTCGTGACCGCGAACGAAGGTCCGCTTGCCGCAGGCGAATTGGAACGCGCGGCAGATTGGGCAAACGAACTGTATGACACATTCCATGCGCAGTGTGAACCTGTTGCTGTACCAATGTGAGGTGTTATGTTGAATCTATTTGCGCTCAAGCCCAAAGATGTGGTCGCATTACGCGGCTCGACCTTGCCAAATTCGAATGAACTGGAAGTGGCAAACATGCGTCGCGCGGCGCACAAGGCAATCCTTTGGCGTCTGGAGTGGCGCAGTGTGCTGCTCCTGACGCGCGTTGGATTTGCATTGGCGCGCTGGCGGACGAGTCATCGCAATTCAGTAAGCGCGCGATGACATCGCCGCGAATGTCCGCGCGTTCGCGGGACATTCAACCCTACATTTTTAACGCCGCTTACGCAACAATATTTTTAATTCGACGCAACACAATGACGGTGCGGCGTCCTGGGGAGGTGTTGTATGCCCGGACTGGACAAAGAAACGCGCGAGATGATTCTTGACACGCTCAAAAAATACGCGCACGACAAACTAACTCCTGAATATCTTATCGAACTCGACCACAACGACGAATTTCCAGCGGAGGTGCTGCACGAACTGTATGACCCCACTACAGTCGGCTTGCACCTCCTTTTTATTCCCGAAGAGTACGGCGGACTCGGCGGCAGCGCGTACGATATTTATCGCGTCTCGGAATTGATGGCGTCTATTGATTTAGGAATCGCCACAGCGGTTCTCGCCACATTTTTAGGAACTGACCCCATCACGGTTGGCGCGACGCCGGAACAGAAAAAATTGTGGATGGGCAAAATCGCGGACGAGGCGCTACTCGTCGCGTACGGCGCGACAGAACCGCAAGCAGGCAGCGATTTGGGTTCGCTCACGACCAAAGCAATTCCCATCGCAGAAAATGGACAGCCCGCCGGTTACAAAATCACCGGACGCAAACAATGGATTTCCAATGGCGGCGTCGCGCAAATGTACACCATTCTCGCCAACGCGCCCGGCGGTCCTTCGTGGTTTGTGCTTGACCGCGATTTGCCCGGTTTTGAAAAAGGCAAACCCGAAGACAAACACGGCATTCGCGCGTCCAACACCGCCGCGTTGTTTCTCGACGATGTTTTCGTTCCCGCTGACCGCCTCGTCGGTTTGCAAGAAGGACAAGGACTCGCGCAAGCGCAAGCCGTGTTCGGGTACACGCGTTTGATGGTGGGCGCGTTCGGGCTCGGCGCGGGTTGGGAAGCATTGCGCCGCGCGATTAAATATTCCCAAGAACGCGCGCAAGGCGGCGCGCTCTTGTGCAACAAACAGGGTTACACGCACAAACTGATTGTGCCGAACGCGGCGCGTTTGGAAGCGGCGCGCACGTACATCGAATGGGTGGCAGAACGTTTGGACAGCGGCGAAGAAGGTCTGCAAACCGAAGGCGCGGTGGCGAAATACACCGCGACGGAAGCGGGCAACAAAGCGGCGGAAGACGCGATTCAAGCGCACGGCGGTTACGGCTATGTCAAAGAATACATGGTCGAAAAAATCAAACGCGATGTCCGCATCACTTGCATTTACGAAGGCACGAACGAAATTATGGAATGGACGATTGCGCGCGACCGCTGGCAGCAGCATTTGAAAACTCAAGGCGCGTATTACAACGATTGGGCGAAACGTCTCGAACAATTGCACGAACGCGAATCAGAAAATGGCGCGGGCTATGCGGCATTGGCAATGCGCGCGCTCGCGGTGCTTTTAGAGCAAGCGCGTCTCGACCGCCTCACGCGCAATCAACACATTTTGTTCCGCCTCGGCGAATTGATTGCGTGGGCAGAGAGCGCGGCGATCTTTGCCGAACGCGTGGTGGACAAACCGACCGAAGGCATCAATCTCGACATTCCAACGCGTCAAGCATTGTCAAGAATTTACGCGCGTCAAGCCGCGATGAAAATTGCGAGCGAAGGAATGCAGTGGCTCATCGGCGCGGGACAGACGAACATGCAGCTCGGACGGGAGGTCAACAGCGTCGCGATTTTCGCCGCGCAGATGGGGAATATCGCGGACATGGATTTTGCGGCGGAGCAGTTGACGAAAGCGTTTCCGGCGAATTAGTGGGATAGTGCAATCGTGCGGTAGTGCAATCGTCCGATAGTGCGATAGTTGGAATCAAAAAGCGATTCCTTCACTATCTCACTATCCCACCATCGCACTATCGCACTAACAAAAAAATGGAATCTACAAAAGAGTATTCGCCGTTGGTTGTGATCCTCAAGACGGCAATCGTTCACACCGTTACGTATTTTGTAATTGGGCTGCTCGCGCTCACTTTTCTGAATTATGCCGCGAAATACGCTGACCCGATTGTCGCGGGGTTGATGCGGCAGACCAGCGACCCCTGGGTCGCGGCGGGTCCGCTCTTGCAAGTAACGCGCGGGATTTTGTTTGGCGTCGTCATTTACCTGCTGCGCGACATTGTGCTCGCGCGCAAACGCGGCTGGCTGATTCTTTGGATTGTGCTTGTTATCGTCGGGATTCTGTCGCCGTTTGGTCCGTCGCCCGGTTCGATTGAAGGAATAATTTATACCATCCTTCCAACCTGGTTCCATTTCGTCGGTTTGCCGGAGGTCTTGCTTCAATCGTTCCTGTTATCATTCCTGACCTTTTATTGGGTCAATCATCCCGAACGCAAGATATTGAATTGGGCGTTTGCGATTGCGTTTGTCGTCGTTGTGGTGTTTGGCGCGCTCGGTCTCTTGGCAGGATTGGGGATCTTGCAGACACCAACGTAGAAAAAAAAGCGCGCCCTATGTGAGGCAAGTATGAAGAACCACAAAATCAAAATCCTTGGCGAAGGCTTTGTCGGCGCTCTCACGATTGGCGTAACGGTTTTGCTGTCACCATTTTTGCGCGCGTGGTATCGGCGGTGGGGCGCAATGCCCGATGAAGTGGTACGCACGTTACCCGGTGATGAATTTGTGCCGCATCCGAAATCGGAAATCACTGCCGCTATCACCGTACACGCGCCCGTGCAATATGTATGGCCCTGGTTCGCGCAGCTCGGCTGTCAGCGCGGCGGTTGGTACAGCTACGACTTGCTCGATAACGGCGGTGTGCCAAGCGCCGAAAAAATTTTGCCCGAATATCAAAAGCTGCGCGTCGGCGACATGATTGCGGCTGTGCCAAACGGCAGTTTCGGATTTCCTGTCGCCATCGTGGAACACAATCGCGTTTTATCGCTCGCCGGCACATTGAATACGCAAACGGGCAAGCCCGCGCAGCCGTATGATGAAAACTTGAAAGCGTATTTTAGCGGCGACCAAACCTTTTTCATGGAACCCATCAGCGACAACGCCGCGCGTTTGATTTTTCGAATGCGAACCGATTGGAACAAAACGCGCGCGAATGATTTGATGTATCGCGGCATCGTCGAGCCGATTTCGTTTGTGATGGGACGCAAGATGCTGCAAAACGTCAAAGCGCGCGCCGAAGCGTTGAATTGAACTTGCACGCGCGAATTGTTCAAAGAAATAATAGTCACATTTCAAATTGCTACCGAATGAATGCGCTAGTCCCGTGAGGAAAGCAAATGCTCACTTCGCCATCTTCACCAACATCTACCACGCCCGCGCGCAATCTCTTGTACGAGACGCTGAGTATCATCGCGCTCATGCTCATTCTCGCGCAGACGCCGCTCAAAGGAACTGCGGTGTTATTGCCGCTCGTCTATTTTTTTGGCGAGGCAATCGTTCGACATCGCACATGGGCGGAACTTGGATTCAAACCACGCGAATTTTTGCGCGCAGTGCAAATGAATTGGTTTTGGATTTTGCTCGTCGGTGTCGTCATTCAAGTCATTGTGATTGTCGGCGCGCAATGGCAGTATCCCGCGTTTTTGGACCATGTGCGCTCGCGCTTGCCGCTGCCGGGGAATCTGCAATGGTTCGCCATAATCGGCGCATTATTTCTCTCGACGCTGCTTGAAGAAGTGACGTTTCGCGCATTCTTTCAAGAACGTCTCACATGGTTTGTGGGAACGCCAACTGCGATTCTCGTCGCCGCATTCTTGTTTGGCATAATGCATCTTGCAAGCGGCGCGCCGTTTGTCGTGGCGCTGGATGTGGGATTGGTAATTCTCGACGGGATTTTGTACGGAATTATTTATGCGCGCGGAAAAAATATCTTTGCCGCGTGGCTCGCGCATTTTGGCGCGGATGTGGTTGGAATTTTGCTGCTGTTGTGGATTTGATTCTGCACGCAAGAGAGAGACACGAACATGAATGAACACAAACCCATCGCCATCGTCGGCGTCGGCGCGATTTTGCCGGACGCATTTAACGTGACTGACTTTTGGAATAATCTCATCGCGGGACGTTACAGCATCACCGAAACGCCGGGCGACCGCTGGAGCATTCTGGATTATTACGACCCCGACCCGAACGCCCCCGACAAAACGTACAGCAAAATCGGCGGCTGGGTGCGCGGCTTTGAATTTGATTGGAAAAAATTCAAGATTCCGCCGCGCGTCGCGCAAGCGATGGACATTGGGCAGCAGTGGGCGGTGACGATTGCGGCGCAGGCGTTGGAAGATTACGGTTATCCGCATCGTCCGCTCGATACCGAACGCACGGGCGTTGTGCTCGGCACGGCGATGGGCGGCGAATTGCATTATCTCACCACCCAGCGCATCGTCTTTCCCGAATACGCGCACGCGCTCCAAGCCGCGCCCGCGTATCAACAATTGCCCGCCGCCGTGCGCGCGCAAATTCTCGATGAATTTCACGCGGTGATTGACCACCGCGTTCCGCCGATTACCGAAGACTCGATGCCCGGCGAATTGCCGAACATTGTTTCGGGACGCGTCGCGAATGTTTTGAATTTGCGCGGACCCAATTTCATCACCGATGCCGCGTGCGCGTCGTCCCTTGCCGCGCTCGATGCCGCGTGGGAACTTTTGAGCAATCACAAAGCGGACGCGGTGCTCACGGGCGGCGTTGACCGCAACATGGGCATTGGCTCGTTCGTGAAATTTTGCAAAATCGGCGCGCTCTCGGCGACCGGCACGCGTCCCTTTGGCAAAGGCGCGGACGGTTTTGTGATGGGCGAAGGCAGCGCGGCGTTTTTGGTAAAACGTTTGGAAGATGCCGAACGCGACGGCGACAAAATTTACGCGGTGGTGCGCGGCGTTGGCGGTTCGAGCGACGGCAAAGGCAAAGGCATCACCGCGCCGAATCCGATTGGACAGCAGTTGTCCACGCGTCGCGCGTGGGAAAACGCGGAACTCGACCCCGCGAGCGCGGTGATGATTGAAGCGCACGGCACTTCGACGCGCGTCGGTGATGTCGTCGAAGTGGATTCGTTGCAAACTATTTTTGGGGCTGCGCCCAAAAATAGTATTGCATTAGGTTCCGTAAAATCAAACATCGGACATTTGAAAGCGGGCGCGGGCGCGGCGGGATTATTAAAAGCCGTCCTCTCAATTCATCACAGCATCATTCCGCCAACGCTGCACGCGGAAATTCCCAATCCCGACATTCCGTTTGAACAAACGCCGTTCTCTCTCGTCAATCAACCGCGCGCGATGGAGCGCCGCGATAAAAATACCCCGCGCCGCGTCGGCGTCAGCGCGTACGGTTTCGGCGGAACAAATTTTCATGTTGTGCTGGAGGAACATGTGGAGGGGATGCTGACGCGGGAGAAAATGTATACAGGGATACAGGGAGAAAAGAAGAATGGGAAACAGGGAGACAGGAAAACAAGTGAAGCGTCAAACGTCAAACGTGAAACGTCACCCGTCACCCGTCACCCATCACCCTCCCCCCCGCGCGGCATTTTCGTCATCGGTGCGCCGAGCGTCAACGAATTGAAGAATAAATTGGATGAAATGTTTGCGCGCGTGCAGAACGGATTTACGCCGGAAATTGCGTTGCCGAACCTTGAGGAATTGAAACAACGCGAAAGAATCGTAATTGATTTTGGTTCGCGCGAAGAATTGGCGGAACGGATTGACAAGGCGCGCAAGGCGATGGCGTTCGATAACGCGCAGGCATGGAAAGCGATGCAAGCGCAAGGAATTTTTCGCGGCAGCGGCGACGCGCCGGGCAAAATCGCGTTCTTGTTTCCCGGACAAGGTTCGCAATATCTGAACATGGGGCGCGAACTCGCCGCGCTTTATCCGACGGTAAGCCAAGTGTTTGCCGACGCGGACGCGGTGATGAAACCGATTCTTGGCAAACCATTGACGAGTTACATTTTTGTTGCAAGCACGGACGCGGATGTTTTGAAACGCGCGGAAAAAGAATTACAGCAGACGGCGATTACACAGCCCGCGATGCTTACGCTCGACACGGCGATTTATAAACTCCTTGCAGAGTTTGGTTTCAAGCCCGACATGGTGATGGGACATTCGCTCGGCGAATACGCGGCGTTGATTGCTTCGGGCATTATGCCGTTTGCGGACGCGTTGGAGGCGAGCGCGGCGCGCGGCGCGGAAATGACAAAGGTGAGCGTCGGCGACAACGGCTGGATGGCGGCGGTGATGGCGCCGCACAGCGTCGTCGAACAAACCTTAAAGGAAATTGACGGTTACGTTGTCGCGGCGAACATCAACGGTCCGAATCAAAGCGTCATCGGCGGCGAATCGAAAGCGGTGGAAAAAGCGATAGAGGTTTTCACGCGCAAAGGTTATCAAGCGCAGCGATTGCCCGTGAGCCACGCGTTCCACACCAGAATCGTCGCGCCCGCGAGCAAACCATTGCGCCAAGTGTTGAATCGTCTGCATATTTCCGAACCAACGTTACCACTCGTCGCAAACGTTACCGGCGAATTTTATCCGACGACGATTGAAGCAATCAAAGATGTGTTGGAATTGCAAATCGCGTCGCCGGTGCAGTGGGTGCAAGGCGTGCAAACTTTGTATGACGCGGGCGTTCGCGTATTCGTCGAAGTCGGTCCGAAAAAAGCGCTCAAAGGTTTGGTGGACGATATTCTCGCGGATAAAAATGATGTCGTTTCACTCTTTTCAAATCATCCCAAAACAGGCGAGCTGCAATCGTTCAATCACGCGTTGTGTGGGTTGTACGCGGCGGGATATGGAATTCAGACGACAGACGACAGACCACAGACAAATGGCGAACAACCAATTACGAATCAAGTGAAAGAGGAAAGCACTATGGGAACGTCAAATGGCTCAAGCAGTGCGAATGGAAATGATCTTGTTGAATTGTTGACGCGTGTTTTGCAAACCCCGTCACCCGTCACCCGTCACCCGTACGATCGCAACGAAACTCCGCGCGGCTCGATCGTCATCACCGGCACGGGGCTCGGTCTGCCGGGCGCGGAAAAAACGGTAATGGACCAAGACAACGCGCTGCGGATTTTGCGCGGCGAACAATTTGTGGACTTGATTCCCGAACGATTTCGCAATGCGATGGCGGAAAAACGCGTCACGCGTTTAGTGAAAAGCAAAGACGGCAGCGGACGCTTTGAAACGATTACGAATCCGAACGAAGTGATAAAACTCGCAGGGCGTCCGGGCAAATTCGATTTGGCAGACGAGTACGGCGTTCCCGAAAAATTGGTCGAGGCGTTGGACGTTACCACGCAGCTCGCGATGGCAGCGGGACTCGACGCGCTGCGCGAAGCGGGCATTCCGCTTGTCCAAACGTATCGCAAAACGAGCAAGGGCACGTACTTGCCCGAGCGCTGGCTCTTGCCCGAAGCGCTGCGC
The DNA here is from genome assembly GCA_004295045.1 of Chloroflexota bacterium. GTDB lineage: Bacteria > Chloroflexota > Anaerolineae > UBA4142 > SHND01 > SHND01. Next base: position 21,781 of record SHND01000034.1, read on the forward strand.
GATGAAACGGGCGTGATTTTTGCGAGCGCGTTCCCCGGCGGTGATAGATTCGCGGATGAATTTTCAAAATATTACGCGTGGCGCGGGCTTGAAGAAAAATTAGCCACCTTGAGAGAATTGCGCGATGTGACGGACGACGAAAACACACTGCGCGAAATTGACGCGCGCGTCAACGCGGTGCGCGAGGAAATGGCGCGTCAGCCCTACGAATTCGACCGTCGCTTTTTGTTCCGCATTCTCGCGATGGGACATTCGCAATTCGCCGAATACATTGGCGCGCGCGGACCGAATACCCAAGTGAACGCGGCGTGCGCCAGCACCACGCAAGCGATTGCGCTCGCGGAAGATTGGATTCGCGACGGACGCGCGCGGCGCGTGATTGTCATTGCGGCGGACGATGTGACGGGCAACAATTTGATGGAATGGGTTGGCGCGGGCTTTTTGGCGACGGGCGCGGCGGCGACGGATGACCGCGTAGAAGAAGCGGCGTTACCTTTTGATAAACGCCGACATGGAACGTTACTCGGAATGGGTGCGTGCGCGTTGGTTGTCGAAAGTCAAGACGCGGCGCAAGAACGCGGGATGCGCGGCATTGTCGAATTGCTCGCGAGCGAAACGGCGAACAGCGCGTATCACGGCACGCGGCTCGACGTGAATCACATCGCGCTCGTGATGAATCACCTCGTCAGCGCGGCGGAACGACGCTTTGGGCTCAATCGCTACGCCATCGCGCCGCAAACGGTTTTCATGTCGCACGAAACATTCACGCCCGCGCGCGGCGGTTCCGCTTCGGCAGAAGTTGTCGCGCTGCGCGAAACGTTCGGCGACGCGGCAAGCGAAATCATTGTCGCGAATACCAAAGGATTCACCGGACATCCGATGGGCGTCGGGATTGAAGATGCGATTGCGGTAAAAATTTTGGAATACGGCATCGTGCCGCCCGTGCCAAATTATAAAGAGGTGGACGAAGAACTCGGACGCTTGAATCTCTCGCGCGGCGGACGTTACAACGTCAACTATGCGCTGCATCTCGCGGCGGGATTCGGTTCGCAAATTTCCATGACGCTCACGCGTCGAATTCCGGGCGCGATGAATCGGATTGACAATCCGGGTTTGTACAACAGATGGCTCGCCGATGTGAGCGGCTACGATTTCGCGGAAACGGAAATCGTGAAACGCAATCTACGAATCATCGCGCAAGGCGCGCCGAAACGCGTCCCCGCGCCGAGCGCGTGGCAGTACGGAACGGGACCGGTGATGCGTGTTGGGGCGACGACGGAGGATGGACGACGGACGACGGACGGCGGGCGGCAATATATCGCGCCGCGCGTTGAACCGCGCGTTGAACCTGTTGTGGTGAAAGCGGAAGTTGTCAAAACGAACGGGCATGGAGTAATTGAGGAATCACCCAATCACCCAATCACCCAATCTCCAATCACCCAATCTCCAATCACCCAATCTCTAATCACCCAATCACCTATTGCCGACCCCGTCACCGAAAAAGTCCTCGACATTGTCGCCGCGAAAACGGGTTACCCGCGCGAGATGTTGGACTTGGATTTGGACATGGAAGCGGATTTGGGAATTGATACGGTGAAACAAGCGGAAACGTTTGCCGCGTTGCGCGAAGAATTCAACATCCCGCGTCAAGACAATTTGAAATTGCGCGATTATGCGACCCTGCGGCGCGCGGTTGATTTTGTGAAACAGTTTAGACCAGATTTGGCTGCGCTGACGACGGACGACGGACGGCAGACGAGTGACCAGTCATCAGTTATCAGTAATCAGTCTCCAGCCTCCAGTATCCAATCACCCAATCGCCCAATCACCGAATCATCTATCGCGGACCGCGTTCTCGAAATCGTCGCCGCGAAAACCGGTTATCCGCGCGAGATGCTTGATCTCGATTTGGATTTGGAAGCAGACTTGGGAATTGACACGGTGAAACAAGCCGAGACCTTTGCGGCAATTCGCGAAGCGTTCGATATTCCGCGCGTGGAAAATTTGAAACTGCGCGATTATCCGACGTTAAAAGCGGTGATTGGCTTTGTTGAAACAATGCGTCCCGATTTAGCAGGCGCGTCCTCGCGCGGCGTGACAGAATCAGCGCCGATTCCAAGCGCGGCGCGCGAGAACGCGTCGGCGGCGCAAGCGTCCGCACAGGAGCCGCGCAGAGTTCCGGAACCTGCAAGCGAATCTGCGCCAAGCGCGTTCAATGGCGGCGACGAGATAACGGCAAAGGTGCTGGATATCGTCGCTGCCAAAACGGGTTATCCGCAAGAAATGTTGGAACTCGACGCCGACCTCGAAGCCGATTTGGGTGTGGATACGGTCAAGCAGGCGGAGACATTCGCCGCAGTGCGTGAAGCGTTCGACATTCCGCGTGTGGAAAATTTGAAACTGCGCGATTATCCGACGTTGAAAGCTGTGATCGGTTTTGTGCGGGAGATGAAACCCAAGACAGCAGACAACAGACAACAGACAACAGCAATCAGCGATCAATTACCCGATCACCTAATCACCCAATCAACCAATTCGACAATTGGCACGTTAGAAGATGCTGACCGTATCCCGCGCCGCGTGCCGACGCCGACGCTGCGTCCGCCGCTCGATTGGTGCAAAGCAACAGGCGTCACTCTCGACGAAAATTCGCGCGTGCTGGTGATGATGGACAAAGGCGGTGTGGGTCGTTCGCTCGTATCACGTTTGGAGAAACGCGGTGTGACGACGTTGGTGATTGACGATGGGTTGGAAACCGAAACGCTCGATGCGCGTGTGAAAGCGTGGTTGTCAGAGGGCGCGATTCAAGGCGTGTATTGGCTGTCCGCGCTCGATGTCGAACCAAACATTGACGAAATGGATTTGGCAACGTGGCGCGAATTGAATCGCGTGCGCGTGAAAAATTTATACACGACAATGCGCGCGTTGTACGAATCCATCAACGCGAAAAATACATTTCTCGTAAGCGCGACGCGACTTGGCGGTTTGCACGGATATGATATAGGCGGAGCAAGCGCGCCGCTGGGCGGGGCAGTTGTGGGATTCACCAAAGCGTACAAACGCGAACGCAATGATGTTTTGGTGAAAGCGCTCGATTTTGAAATTTCGCGGAAAACCGCTGAATTCGCGGACGCGTTGATTGACGAAACATTGTTCGACGCGGGCGTGGTCGAAGTCAGTTATCGCGAAGGCAAACGCTTCAGCATCACCTTAGTTGACACGCCGAATGTGGCAAACGATACGGGAATTGAATTGAACAAGGAAACTGTTTTCGTCATCACAGGCGCGGCGGGCGGCATCACGAGCGCGATTACCACTGACCTCGCGGTCCACAGCGGCGGAATTTTTTATCTGCTCGACCTCGTTGCGCCGCCGAATGCGGACGACGAGTACGTAAAACTTTTCCGCGAAAACAAGGACGCGCTGAAAGCGAAACTTATCGCGGATGCGAAATCTGCCGGCGAAAAACCGACGCCCGCGCTGATTGACAAAAAGATTTTGGGAATCGAACGCCAAGAAGCTGCGCTGCGCGCCAAGGAAAGCGTAGAGGCGGCAGGCGGCGTCGCGCATTTTTACGCGGGCGATTTGCGCGACTATGACGCGGTGGAAAAGGTGATGAATGAAATTCGCGCGCGGCATAACAAGATTGATGTGATTGTGCACGCGGCGGGTTTGGAAATCAGTCGTTCGCTCGCGGACAAAGATGCCGCGCAATTCAATCTTGTGTTCGACGTAAAAGCGGACGGATTCTTTAATCTGCTGCGCGCGGCAAAGGGAATGAAAATCGGCGCGACGGTGGTGTTCAGTTCCGTTGCGGGACGTTTCGGCAACAGCGGACAAACGGATTACAGCGCGGCGAATGATTTGTTGTGCAAAGTTACGTCGTCGCTGAAAAATTGGCGATCCGAAACGCGCGGCATTGCGATTGATTGGACGGCGTGGGGCGGCATCGGCATGGCGACGCGCGGCTCGATTCCAAAAATTATGGAAATGGCGGGGATTGACATGCTTCCCGCCGAAAGCGGTGTGCCAACGGTGCGGCGCGAATTGACGTACAATGATTTTCGCGGTGAGATTGTGGTGGGACAGCGGCTGGGAATGTTGACGCAAGAGTGGGACGAAACGGGCGGAATCGACACCGAAAAAGTTTCGCGATGGTTAGAAGCGAATCGTCCAAAGTTCGCGCAGATCGGAAAAATTGGCGCGGCGAAATTGTACGGCGGCATCGAGGTCGAAACGACGATTGACCCGAACGCGGAACCGTACTTGTTCGACCATCAACTCGAAAATGTTCCGCTTCTGCCCGGCGTGATGGGAACGGAAACGTTCGCGGAACTCGCGCAGTTGCTCGCGCCCGATTTTCATGTCGCGCAAGTGATGAACGAAAAATTTGAACGCCCATTCAAGTTTCATCGGATGCAGCCGCAAACGCTGCACTTGTACGCGTGGGCGGAACCGACGCGCGATGGGGAACTCGTCGCGCACACTACGTTGAAATCCATCACGCAAATGCCGCGCGCGGAAATGCCGCCGCAAGAGAAAATTCATTTCACGGCGGATGTTTTTCTGACGCGCGACCAGCCCCCGCCTCCTGACTCTGTACGCGCGAATCCAAACGAACAAGCCGAGTGGATTACGGCGGAACAAATTTACAAAATTTATTTTCACGGACCCGCATATCAGGTACTCGAACGCGTCCAAGTGGATGGCGACACGGCGATTGCGGAAATGAAAATGAATTTACCTGCGGACACATCACAAGGCGAAGGCGAATGGCTCATCGCGCCGCGTCTCGTCGAGTTCTGTTTTCAAACGGCGGGCATCTGGGATATAAAAACGCATGGCGTCATGGCATTGCCAATGGCGATTGGTTCGGTGAGCGCGTACCGTCAACTGCGCGAGGCGGACGGCAAAAAATTGTACGCCGTTGTGAATGCGTTGGATGATGGTAAAGCGTTCGACGCGCAAGTGGTGGACGAAACAGGCGCGGTGTATGTGAAATTGTTTGGGTATCGAACGGTGCAGCTGCCGGGGAAGGTGACATTGTAGGTAGATATGGAAACAGGGAGACAGGGAAACAAGTAGAATCCACTTACCTGTTTCCCTATCTACATGTCTACCCGTTTCCTTTTTTCCATGATTCACTGGCTTGAAGAATCCGCGCAAAACATAACCGAACCGCCCGAAGCATTTTTGAGCGCGGCGGAATTGGAAACATATCGCGCGTTCCGTTTCGAAAAGCGGCGCACTGATTGGCTGCTCGGACGCTGGACGGCGAAACGTTTGCTGCAAGCGGTGATGTTGCAAGAAACGAATGAATTACTCGCGCGCGACGCGCTTGAAATTTTCAATGACGCGGACGGCGTTCCATTCGCGCGGATTCGTTCGCAACGCGCGGCGTGGAATTTGTCCATTAGCCATTCAAATCAACACGCATTGTGCGCCTGTTCCCCTCTCCCGTTGGGAGAGAGGTTAGGGGTGAGGGGCATTGGCGCGGATTTGGAACTGATCGAACCGCGCGAAGATTATCTCGTGCGCGATTATTTCACCGCGCGCGAACAAGCGCGCGTAGACGCGTCCACGCCCGCACAGCGCGATCTCGTCGTCACCGCGATATGGTCGGCAAAAGAGGCGGCGCTGAAAGCGATTCGCAAGGGGTTGAGCGTGGACACGCGCGCGGTCGAAATTTCACTCGCATTGTTCGAACAGGCGCCCGCGCAGTGGACACGATTCGAAATTGAATTCGCGTTTGAACAGGCAGAAACATTCAGCGGTTGGTGGCGCGTGCAAGCTGGATTTGTGCTGACAATTGTCGGCGCATCCGACGACGCGCCCGATGAATTTCCCACAGCGCCCGAAGTTTTGTTGCTCGAGTTAGGAGTCAAGAATGATCAAGAACATGGAAGCGTACATCGCCGAATTGCAGAAACGACACGACATCACGCGCGGCACAGCAAAAGAGATTGACGGACAGCACGCGAAAAAACGTCTCACTGCGCGCGAACGGATTGCTTTGCTTTTCGACGCGGGAACGTTCACCGAGATTGATACGCTCGTTACTCCGCGCACCGATGTTTATATCGGCGGCAAAACTTCGCGCTATGGCGATGGTGTTGTGACGGGCTTTGGTTTGATCAACGGGCGACGCGCCGCGGCGGCGGCGCAAGACGCGTCGGTGATGGGCGGCTCTCTCGGCGAAATGCACGCCAACAAAATCGTCAAAGTAATGCGCATGGCGCTCGAGTACGGCTGCCCCTTTATCGCGTTGAATGATTCGGGCGGCGCGCGCATTCAAGAAGGCGTAGATTCGCTCGGCGGTTACGCAAAAATTTTTGACGCGAACTGTGAAGCGTCGGGCGTGATTCCGCAAATTTCGTTAATTCTCGGACCGTGCGCGGGCGGCGCGGTGTATTCGCCCGGACTCACCGATTTTATTTTCATGACCGAGAACAGTTACATGTTCATCACCGGACCCGATGTGGTGAAAGCGGTGATGTTTGAAGATATGACGCAAGAAGAATTGGGCGGCGGTTTGATTCACGCGCAGCAGAGCGGCGTCGCGCATTTTCTTGCAACGGACGATCGCGATTGTCTCGCGCGCGTGCGTACGCTGCTCACTTATCTACCGTCGAATAATCAAGAGGACCCGCCATACATTCCGCCGCGCGACGACCCCGAACGCCGCTGTCCCGAACTGGAAAAAATTGTGCCAACCGATCCGCATCAACCATACGATGTGCGGCAGGTGATTGGCAGCGTCGTTGACGATGGAAAATTTTTCGAGGTACACGCGCTGTGGGCGGAGAACATGGTGGTGGGATTCGCGCGGCTCAACGGTTACGTCGTGGGCATCGTGGCGAATCAACCGATGGTGCTTGCGGGCTGCATTGACATCAAAGCATCTATCAAAGCCACGCACTTTATTCGCATTTGCGACGCGTACAACATTCCCATTATTACTTTGCAAGACGTTCCCGGATTTTTGCCCGGCAAAGACCAAGAGTACGGCGGAATCATTCGCAACGGCGCGCGTTTGATTTATGCGTACAGCGAAGCGACGGTGCCAAAACTGATGGTGATTCTGCGAAAAAGTTACGGCGGCGCGTATTGCGTGATGAGCAGCAAAGGTTTGCGCGGCGATTTGTTGTACGCGTGGCCCAACGCCGAAATCGCGGTGATGGGCGCAGAGGGCGCGGTCAATATTTTGTTTCGCAATGACGTGAAAAACGCGCCCGACCCGCAAGCCAAGCGCGCAGAATTGGTGAACGATTACGAAACGCGTTTCAACAATCCGTATGTCGCCGCCGCGCGCGCGTTGATTGACGATGTGATCGAACCGCGCGAGACGCGACGCATCTTGATTCGTTCGCTCGATTTCTGCCTGTCAAAACGCGAACGCCACGTCCCGCGCAAACATGGAATTAGTCCGATGTGAGTGGGATAGTGCAATAGTGCAATAGTGAGATAGTGAGATGGTGGCAACCAATAATTACCGCACTATCGAACTACCGCACTACCGCACTATCGAACTACCGCACTACCGCACTATCGAACTACCGCACTACCACACTACCGCACTATCGAACTACCGCACTACCAAACTATGTTCAACAAAATTCTCATCGCCAATCGCGGCGAAATCGCGGTGCGGATCATACGCACCTGCCGCGAATTGAATATTCCTACAGTTGCCTTGTATCAAGCGCCCGATCAAGGTTCGCTGCATGTGCGGCTCGCTGACGAATGTGTTTTGCTCGACGCGGCGGGCGGTTTCATGAACGGCGCGGCAATTCTAGAAATCGCGCACGCCAAAGGTGCGGACGCAATTCATCCCGGTTATGGTTTTCTCGCGGAGCAGGCGGAATTTATTCGCGCGTGTGAGAACGCGGGAATCACATTTATTGGACCACCCGCGCACGTTGTCGAAATGACGGCGAACAAAGTAAAGGCGCTCGAGCGCGCGCAGGCGGCAGGGATTGTGACGCCTGTTTTTTCATCACAATGTTTTGAAAATCAAACGCCCGCTGAGCTTTACGCCCAAGCCGACCAGCTCGGTTATCCCCTTGTCGTGAAATCGTGTCGCGGCGGACGCGGACCCGGCGAGCAGATTGTTCAACAACGCGAGAATCTTAAAGCCGTCGTACAGCGCGCCCAGCAGCAAGCCCACGCCGTCTATGGCGACCGCCGCGTCTATTTCGAAAAAGCGATTCTGCCCGTGTATCAGCTCAGCGTGCAAATTTTGGGGGACGCGCGCGGAAACTTGATTCAGCTTGGCGAACGCGAGGGTTCGCTCCTGCTCGGAAACCAAAAGATTATTGAAGAGATGCCCGCGCCGAGTCTCCAGCCCGAACAGCGTGAGCGCTTGTGGCAGCTGGCGCTCGCGGTTGCGCGTCTGTTCGGATACGAAAACGCGGGGACCGTCGAATTTTTGATGGACGCGGCGGGCAATTTTTATTTCACCGAAATCAAAGCGCGCATTCAGGTCGAACATCCCTTGACCGAAATGCTCACGCACATTGATTTGGTGCGCGCGCAAATCGAACTCGCCGCCGGCGCGCCACTGCCCTATCGCCAGGATGAAATTCAATTCAAAGGTTGGGCGATGATGGCGCGCCTCAGCGCGCAAGATGCATGGAATCAATTCATGCCCAGCCCGGGACGTTTGTATCGCGTGCGTCTGCCGGGCGGTCCCGGCGTGCGCTTGGATACGTACGTCTATTCCGGCTGTGATGTTCCGGCAGAATACGACCCGTTGATTGCAAAACTCACCGTCGGCGGCGCAGACCGCGAAATGTGTCGGCGGCGTCTGGAGCGTGCGCTCGATGAATTCAAACTGATTGGCGCAGCGACAACCCTGCCGCTGCTTGAACAACTCGTGCGCGAACCGTTGTTTGTGCAAGGCGTGTACCACGTACAGCACAATATCAAAGCGCTCAAAGCAAAGCAGACCTCTCCGCAAACGCTGCGCGACCTCGCTGCGGCGGTGGCAATTTATTACGAGCGCACGAATCAAACCTTTCAGCCGACAACGCCCGCGCGTGTCCTGAGCGGTTGGCATCGCGCAAGCCGCACGCTGCCGGAATGAGGAATCGAAATGAGTAAATTGGCTGTTGAGCTCGATGGGGAAACGTTCCAGGTCGAAATCAATTCTCCGCCGCGCAGGCAAGACGAATGGACCATGCAAATTCAAGGCGAGCCGCTGCGCGTGATTGTGCCGCAGCCCAACGCGGCGTTGGAGCAATTCATCAACGTCCACGCGTTGGGCAAAAGTGACGCCGAGCGCGTGGATTTGCAAATGGAATGGCTCATCATCGGCGAACATCCGTATGAAATTATTTTCGACCCCGAACTGCAATGGATTCAAGCGCGCGGCGTGACGTATCGGGTGAACGTACGTGATCTCGCCGTGACAGCGGCGCGTCCACACAGCGGCGATGGACGCGTCAAAGCGCCAATTCCGGGACAAATCACGCAAATTTTTGTCGAACCCGGTCAACGCGTCGAAGCGGGCGCGTCGCTGATGATTCTCGAAGCGATGAAAATGGAGAATCGCATTCTCGCGCCCATGCGCGGCGTTATGAACACATTGCACGTGAATGCGGGCGAACGCGTCATGTTGAATCAAGTGCTTGCGGAACTACAACCGCTTGCGGAATTACAACCGCTTGCGGAAATTGAGACGGTGAACGAATAAACCAAGTTCGCTAAACGTCCACACAATAGAGAGACGCCGCACCTTTCGACTTGCAAGGTGCGGCGTCTTGATTTGTTTCGAGGTTTGTAAATTAGCGCGGCATTGTTTTGCGCGGCTCGTACGCGCGCAAGACGCTTACATAGTTTGCGCGTTCGAGCGCGGCCGGGTGCGGAATATTCTTGTAGCTCATACTGCCGCGCATTTGCGCGATGGATTCGTACTCGTGTTCCGCCATCCACTGCTGCAAATCAAGCAGCACATTGGCAAGATGTCCGATGCCGTTGCGTAACAGCGCGGAGGTCATCATGGCTACGTTCGCGCCCACCATCATCGCCTTGAGGACATCTTGCGCGGTATGCACCCCGCCCGTCACGGCAAAATCACACTCCACGCGTCCGAATAATAATCCCACCCAGCGAAGCCGCAGTAACAATTCGTACGACGAACTCAGATTAACGCTCGGCACGATTTCCAATTCTTCCAAATCAATATCGGGCTGATAAAAGCGATTGAACAACACGAGCGCGTCCACGCCCGCGTCGCCGAGTTTGCCCGCAAAATTTGCAAACGCGGTAAAGTGATGCCCCAATTTGATGGCAAGCGGAATTTGCAACACCCGACAAATCTCGCGGACGAGTTCAAGATACATATCCTCCACCGCCGCGCTGTCTTGCGCCGCATCCGCCGCGATATAGTACATATTGAGCTCGAGCGCGTCCGCACCCGCCGCTTCAATTTGACGCGCATAGTCCACCCAACCACCTGCCGAATAGCCGTTCAACGAGGCAATCACAGGAATTTCGAGCGCGGCTTTGGCGCGTTGGATTTGTTCAAGATAGCCGTCCAGTCCCGAATTGTACGCTTGCATTTCGGGAAAATACGTCACCGCTTCGGCGTACGATTCCGCGCCGTGCGACATGATAAAATCGAACGCGTCCAACTCGCGCATGATTTGCTCCTCGAACAGCGAGTGCAAAACGACGGCGGCGGCGCCCGCATCTTCCATCTGCTTGAGATTATCCAAATGCCGCATCATTGGCGACGAGGATGGCACAAGCGGATTTTTTAGTTCGAGACCGAGATAGTTGGTGGTGAGGTCTATCATAAGACAAGCTCAAAGTTAAAAGCTAAAAGTTCAGGTGAGAGAAATCCTCTTACTTTTAGCTTTTTACTTTTTACTTTCTATTTGTTACTTTTGACTTGCAAGCTGTTCGTACATTTTCCAGCGCGCGTTCACGTCTTCTTGCGCGCGTTCGAGCAATTGCGCGGCAGCTTGCGGATTTTGCTGTTGGAGCATCGCAAAGCGTCCTTCGTTCGTTTGAAATTTTTCGAGCGCGAGCGACGGCGCTTTGGAATCGAGCTGCAAGCCCACTTTGTCGTCGGCGACGAGCCGCGGGTCAAAGCGAAACAGCGGAAAGTATCCGGATTGAACCGCCGCTTTTTGTTGGTCCAACGCGTGAATCATGTCATAGCCGTGCGCGATACAGTGCGAGTAGGCAATGATGAGCGATGGTCCATCGTACGCTTCCGCTTCGAGAAATGCTTTGACCGTTTGCGAATCGTTGCCACCGAACGCAACGCGCGCGACGTAAATGTTGCCGTACGTCATTGCTAACAATGCCAAATCTTTTTTCGCGTTCGGTTTACCGCCCGCCGCGAATTTGGCGACCGCGCCGCGCGGGGTGGCTTTAGACATTTGTCCGCCGGTATTGGAATACACTTCGGTATCCAACACCAACACATTCACATTGCGCCCCGACGCGAGAACGTGATCGAGACCGCCATAGCCAATATCGTATGCCCAACCGTCGCCGCCGACGATCCATACGCTCTTTTTCACCAACACATCCCCGACGCTCAACAATTCGCGCGCCCTTGGGATCAATGGGTGCTCTGGTGATTCGATGATGAGGGCTTCCAATATTTCCTTCATCGCTTGCACGCGTCCGCGCTGTCGCAATATCTCCGCTTCATTAGATTGCGCGCCATTGAGCAATCCGGTGACCAGCTCCTCGCCAAGTACAAAAGCAAAGTGCGGCACGAGTTCGCGCGCATACTCGAGGCGTTTATCGAGCGTCAATCGGAAACCCAACCCAAATTCGGCATTATCTTCAAAGAGCGAATTCGCCCACGCGGGACCCCGACCTTCGTCGTTATATGTCCACGGCGTGGTGGGCATGTTGCCGCCATAAATCGAAGAGCAGCCCGTCGCGTTCGCAATCAGCGCGCGGTCGCCAAACAATTGACTCAACAATTTCAAGTACGGTGTTTCACCACAGCCCGCGCACGCGCCCGAAAATTCAAACAGCGGTTCCAGCAGTTGATTATCTTTGACCAGATGCGTACTCACTTGTTCACGATCCATTACAGGCAGTGATTCAAAAAATTCCCAATTTGCGTTTTCTTGCTCACGAATTGGCGCTTGCGGCATCATGTTGATCGCTTTCAAGCGCGTTTCCGTTTTGTTTTTTACGGGACACACTTGGACGCACAACGCGCAGCCCGTGCAATCTTCGGGCGCCACTTGGAGCGAATAACTGAGATGCTCAAATTCTTTCCAGCGCGCGGGCACGCTTTTGAATGTTGCCGGTGCGTCGGCGAGATATTTCGGATCGTACACGTTCGCGCGAATCACCGCGTGCGGACAGACGAAAACGCATTTGCCGCATTGAATACAAATGTCCTCGTCCCAAACGGGAATCTCGAGCGCGATATTACGTTTTTCCCATTTTGCGGTGCCGCTCGGATACGTGCCATCAATCGGCAGCGCGCTGACAGGCAAATCATCGCCGCGTCCCGCCATCATTTGCGCCGTAACGTTTTGCACAAAGGCAGGCGCGTTCGCTGCAACCGTCGCGCGCAAATCAAAGGCGCTGGTAATTTGTTCGGGAACTTGGACCTCGGACAAATTTGCAAGGGTCGCGTCCACCGCCGCGAAATTTTTCCGCACGATTGTTTCGCCGCGTTTGCCGTACGTTTTTTCGATGGCATGTTTGATTGCCGCAATCGCTTCATCACGCGGCAGCACGCCGCTAATCGCAAAGAAACAAGTTTGCATCACCGTATTGATGCGCGCCCCCATGCCGTTTTCGCGCGCGACCTTGTACGCATCAATCACATAAAATTTCAGCTGCTTGGTGAGAATTTGGTTTTGCACCGAACGCGGCAAGCTATCCCATACGTCATCCGGTCCGAACGGGCTGTTGAGCAAAAAGGTCGCGCCGTCTTGCGCCGCTTCCAAAACATTCATGCGTTCGAGAAACGAAAATTGATGACACGCAATAAAATTCGCCGAGCGAATGAGATACGCGGAATGAATCGGCTTTGGACCAAAGCGCAGGTGTGAAGTCGTTGTCGAACCGGACTTTTTCGAATCGTACACAAAATAGCCCTGCGCATACAATTCGGTTTCGTCGCCGATGATTTTGATCGAGTTCTTGTTCGCGCCCACCGTGCCGTCCGCGCCCAGCCCATAAAACATGGCGCGAATCGTCGCAGGGTCTTCGGTAGAAAAATTCGGATCGTACTCGAGTGACGTGTGCGTTACGTCGTCGTTAATGCCGATGGTGAAATGATTTTTCGGATTCGATTTTTTCAATTCATCAAAAACGCCTTTTACCATCGCGGGCGTGAATTCTTTGGAGGACAAACCATAACGACCGCCAATTACCTTTGGCATTTGTCGTCCGTCGTCCTTGCCCCAACCCTCCATCACCGCCGTCACCACATCTACGTACAACGGCTCGCCCGCGCTCCCCGGCTCTTTGGTGCGATCCAATACCGCGACGGCTTGCACAGTGCGCGGTAATGCATTGATGAAATGTTCAACCGGGAACGGGCGATAGAGATGCACTTTGAGGACGCCAACTTTTTCGCCGCGCGTGTTCATGTACTCGACCGCTTCTTGTGCGACTTCGGCGCCTGAACCCATGACGACAATGACGCGTTCGGCATCGGGCGCGCCGACGTAATCGAACAAATGATATTGCCGTCCGACGCGCGCCGCGAACTCGTCCATTGTCGCCTGCACAATTTTGGGCAGCTGCGCGTAAAATGGATTCACCGTTTCGCGCGCTTGAAAGTAGGTGTCGGGATTTTGCGCGGTGCCGCGCACAAACGGATTGTCGGGCGACAATGCGCGGGCGCGATGCGCGCGCACAAGCTCGTCGTCAATCAACGCGCGCAAGTCCTCTTTTGAGAGCTGTTCAATTTTGTCCACTTGGTGCGAAGTGCGAAAGCCATCAAAGAAATGCAAAATTGGCACACGCGCCTTCAAGGTTGCGGCGTGTGCGATGAGCGCGAAATCCATCACCTCTTGTACGCTGTTGGAACAAAGCATTGCCCAACCGGTCGCGCGCGCTGCCATCACATCTTGATGGTCGCCGAAAATCGAAAGCGCCTGCGCGGCGAGCGAACGCGCGCTGACGTGAAACACAGTGCTGGTGAGCTCGCCCGCGATTTTGTACATGTTGGGGAGCATCAACATCAAACCTTGACTGGCAGTAAAAGTCGTCGTGAGCGAACCCGTTTGCAGCGCGCCGTGAACAGCGCCCGCCGCGCCCGCTTCGCTCTGCATTTCGACGACGAGCGGCGTCGTGCCCCAAATATTTTTCTTGTTTTCAGACGACCATTGGTCTGCCCATTCGCCCATTGCCGAAGAAGGTGTAATGGGATAAATGGCGATAACTTCGCTGAGCTGATGGGCGATATAAGCGGCGGCTTCGTTTGCATCAATCGTAATCTTTGCGCGTGACATGCTTGTCCTCGAAAATTCAAAATGATTGTTTGGTACATTGTCTCTCAGACTGATGCGCAAGGATAGTGACAAATGACCCACCTCCTTTAGGCGTCTATCCTCTTGAGCGCATAAACGATTTAGCAACTTTTCTTGTAAAATATCGGCGGCATTAAACATTCTGCATTCTGCATTCCGCATTCCGCATTCAATCTTCCTCATCATGTTTTCTCAAATTCAGTACGGCGGCGATTACAACCCTGACCAATGGGATGAAAGTGTCTGGCTGGAGGATGCGCGCTTGATGCGCGAGGCGGGCGTCAATCTCGTTTCGCTCGGCATCTTTTCGTGGGCAAAACTCGAACCTGCATCGGGGCAATACGATTTCGCGTGGCTTGACCGCGTGATGGACTTGATGCACGCGCATGGCGTGCGCGTTGACCTCGCCACACCCACCGCGTCCCCTCCCCCTTGGCTCGTCAAACAATCGCCCGAAATTTTGCCCGTCACCGCCGACGGCGTGACCTTGTGGCACGGCGCACGGCGACATTATTGTCCCAATTCGTCCGTCTATCGGGCGCACGCGGCGCGCATCGCCACGCGCCTCGCCGAACATGCGCGCGCTCATCCCGCGTTGACTTTGTGGCATGTGGATAACGAGTATGGCGATCATCTCGCGGAATGTTTTTGCGAACGCTGCACGGCGGCGTTTCGCGTGTGGCTCGAAGCGCGCTACCAAAATTTAGACAATTTGAATCGCGCGTGGAGCACCGCGTTTTGGAGTCAGCACTATCGCGAGTGGGCAGAAATTATTCCGCCGCGCCGCGCGCCCGCGTCCGTCAATCCCACCCAAAAGCTGGATTGGCAGCGCTTTTGTTCCGATAGTTTTCTCGCGTGTTTTACAGAGCAAGCAAAAATTTTGCGCGAGTTGACA
This sequence comes from Chloroflexota bacterium, assembly GCA_004295045.1. Lineage (GTDB taxonomy): Bacteria > Chloroflexota > Anaerolineae > UBA4142 > SHND01 > SHND01. The sequence goes on from SHND01000034.1 coordinate 37,144, forward strand.
CCCAACATTCCCGTCACCACAAACTTTATGCATTTTTTCAAATCGTTCGACTATTGGAAATGGGCAGCATACGAGGACATTGTCTCGAACGACCACTATCCCGACCATTCCGATCCCGAGTGGATGATTACAGCCGCAATGGCGTGCGATTTGATGCGTTCGCTCAAGCAGGGCGAACCGTGGCTCTTGATGGAACAAGCGCCCTCGGCGGTGAATTGGCGCGGCCGCAACGCGCCGAAACGTCCGGGTGAGATGCGCTTGGGCAGTTACCAAGCGGTGGCGCGCGGCGCGAACGGCATCATGTTTTTTCAATGGCGCGCGTCGCAAGGTGGTGACGAAAAATTTCACAGCGGCATGGTGCCGCACGTTGGAACGAATTCACGCATCTGGCGCGAAGTGAAACAGCTGGGCAACGAATTGCGTACGCTCGATGCGCTCACTTCAAGTCGCGTGTACGCGGATGTCGCAATCGTGTTTGACTGGGAAAATTGGTGGGCGCTTGAACTCGAAAGCAAACCCTCAACCGATTTGAAATTGGTTCCGCGCGTCCGCGCCTTTTATCGCGAGTTGTATCGCCGCAATCTTGCCGTAGATTTCGTCCGCCCCGATGCGGACCTTTCGAGATATCGCTTGGCGCTCGCGCCGCACCTCTACTTGGTCAATGACGCGTCGGTGGAAAATCTCAAACGCTATGTCGCGCAAGGCGGCGTTCTCTTGCTGAATTTTTTTAGCGGCATCGTGGACGAAAACGATCGCGTACGACTCGGCGGATACCCCGCGCCCTTTCGTGACATGTTGGGCATCTGGGTTGAGGAATTTGTGCCGTTGATGAAAGAAGAATCCAACAGCATCGTCACTGACGACGAAGAAAATTTTGCGTGCGCTTTTTGGAGCGAAGTGATTCACATCGAGAGCGCGGAGGTATTGGCGCGCTATCTCGATGATTTTGTGGCAGACCAGCCCGCGCTCACGCGCCACCAATTCGGCAAGGGCGTGAGCTATTATCTCGGCACGGAATTGGAGCACGGCGGCATCGCATGGTTGATGGACCGTTTGTGCGCGGAGGCAAAAATCCAAACACGCGCGGCGCCGCGCGGCGTTGAATTGATGACGCGCGCGGATGATACGCGGCAGTGGCTCTTTGCGTTAAATTTTTCGGATGTCGAAACCGAAATTCCGTTGGATGGGATAGGGATCGAACTTTTGGAAAACAAGACCGTCAACGGACAATTGAACTTGCCCGCGCGGGGTGTGGCAGTGGTCATGGTACCTCGAACTTGAGGGCGCCGTTTGAGATACAAAACGAAACCCAGCCAAAATTGGCTGGGTTCGCATTTTTGGTCGAGGAGAAACTTTTATTGCACGCGGAACATTTTCCACGCGCTGGATTTGCAGCCGTATGCATTGCACGCGCGGACGCGCCAATAATAATTTCCGTTCGGCAGCGCGCGGGTCTCGTACTGTGAAACCTTTAATTTCCCTTTTCTGTCGGCAAGGGTTCCACTCGGCGCGTTGGATTTCACCACGACGCGATATTTATCGGCGCAGATGACATCGTTCCAATCGAGCTGCACCGTAGCATCGTTCACTGTCGCATTCGGCGCGGGCGAAAGCAGCGTGGGCGCATTGGGCTTGGAGACGCAAGCGGATGGCGTAGTTGGAGTTGGCGTGGGTGTTTGCCCGCCGCCATTTTTCGGCTGACCAAAATCCTGCACCCAGTAATAGTGATAATTCGTGTCGCCCGTGTCATTTTCAAGATAGGTATAGCCAACGCCAATATCTTTGAACGCGCAGTTGAGAATATTTTGGCGATGTCCATCGTTCGGCGGCGACTCGTTGAACCATGCATCCACCACACTTTCGGGGGTGCTGTAGCCCGCTGCAATATTTTCGGCTGCCGAGAGATACGCATAGCCAGCCGCCTGCAAACGCGACGCGAACGTAGAACCATTGGATCCGACATGCGAAAAGAAATCGTTGTACGCCATGTCGTCGCTGTGTCCTTGCGCTGCTTGAGTCAGCTTGCTGTTGACGGTGAGCGCTGCACAACCATTCTGCTGGCGGTACATATTCGTTCGATCTATCACGCGCTGCTGGAAATCATTTGGCGCGCGCAACTCGTTCGCGTGTGCGCCGGCAACGCCAACGACGCATAATGCCGCGACGGCAAGCAAAATCAAAATTCCTGAGCGATAGTTCATGATTCCTTCCTAAAACTAAAATGCGGAGCTGTACGCCCCGCATTTTTTCATATCCTGTTGCAATGGTCAATGCGCCCACTGTACTATTTATTTTTTCGATCCTTCAAAACGGATGAAAAACACTTGTGTCTGTTTGGACGCATCATCTTGCACCGGCAGGATCAACAAAACAGTTTGATTGTTCGAACCATCTTTTCTGCCGAACGCGCAAAATCCCGCCGCGCCGCCTTGTCCCGCGCCGGCTTGACAGCCCGGCATATCTTCCGAGTTCCAACCTGCCGCTTTCATTTTTTCGAGCGTATAAAAGTCGGCGACCTGTTGGGGCGTGTCACTGGTTTGAAAGCCAATGAAATCAAACTTGTCGAGTTTTGTATCGCTGTTGCTGTCGGCGTTCGCCGCCTGGATAAATCCTTGAACCAGAATATTTGCCAACGGCGGAATGTTGATATTCGCTTGAGTTGCATTCGGCAGAGGCGGGACATCGCTCCATAAAGTTGAAACGGTGCCGCCTTTGCTTCCCATCAAATTTTGTGCCAAGCCGCAGCCCGAACTAACAGCGGCGACGAGCACGAGCAATGTGACAACTGCAATTCTAATTTTCATTTTACCTCCTGTAGAATCCAAATGGTCACGGATTAAATGTTACGTCCAGACACATCACGCGGTCAACGAGACAATTATCCCACGATTCGATGCAACGCCAATTTCCGCCCATTCAAAAAACGCTGTCATTTCTGCCGTCGCGCGTGTTACACAGCGGCAGCGCTGCCCATTCGTGCTACAATCACGCCGCATTTCAGGACGGATGTCAAAGGATACGTTTACAATGAACCTCGCTTCGATCAGCACTTTTTTACGCTCGCCGCGTTTTCCCATTTTCATGATCGTGTTCGTAGATGTGCTGGGACTGGGCATTATCGTTCCGGTGATGCCGCTGTTCGCGCAAAATCAACTTGGCGCAACGGCATCGCAAATCACATTGCTCACTTCGATTTTCTTTACGGCGCAATTCATCGCCGCGCCTTTTCTCGGGCGACTGTCAGACCGCGTGGGGCGGCGTCCCGTATTGATTTTTTCGCAAGCGGGAACCTTGGTAGCGTTATTGATGAACGCCCTCGCGCCGACGCTGGCATTTTTGTACGTCTCGCGCGTGATTGATGGCATCACCGGCGGCAACATCACCGTCGCGCAGGCATATCTCGCGGACGTCACCGACGAAAAAAATCGCACCAAAGGTTTGGGTTTGATCAGCGCCGCATTCAGCGCGGGTTTTATTTTTGGGCCCGCGTTTGGCGGCTTGCTCGCCGCGCAATTCGGACCGCGCATCCCTTTCTTTGTTGCCGCACTCATGTCGCTGGCAACGATTTTGCTTTCGACGTTCCTTCTCCCCGAATCACTGCCACCGGAACGACGCAAACGCGAACACACCGCCGCGAACTTGACGCCCAAACGCAGCAATTGGGAATTGATGCGCATTCCTTCGATTGCTTTTATTCTTATTGTCGGTTTTGGGACGCAGGTTAGCTTTTTCTCATTCCAGACCACGTTTGTTTTGTGGGCGGAAGATTTTTTGTTTCCCAATGAGCCGCAAGCGTACGTGACGCAAGCGGTGGCAATCATTCTCACCCTCATTGGCATCTGCGGCGTGATTACACAAATCTGGCTGGTCGGTCCAATGGTGCGGCGTTTTGGCGAACGGCATCTTGTGATCGGCGGAAATTTGGCGCGCGGCATTGGCTTTGGCTTGCTCGCCGCGTTTCCGACGCTCTTTATGACAATTGCAACAATCCCACTGCTTTCCGTTGGCGCCGGCGTCGCACTGCCGTCCATCGTCGCGCTGCTGACATTTGCCGCGCCCACTGCCACACGCGGCGGCGTGATCGGGTTGAATCAATCCGCAAACGCGCTCGGCAGTATTTTAGGTCCGCTCATCGCAGGTTACTTGTTCGATACCGTCGGACCCAACGCGCCGATGGTTGCGGCGTCCGCCATTATGTTGGTGACCGTGTTGCTGGGCTTGAATTTGTACCGCTTTCCGCTGCAGCGACCTCACGCAGCATAGCGCAAATAAAAAATCCACGAGTCTCGCGTTCGCGGCTCGTGGATTTTTATTTACCATCCGGTCAACATCCTCGAAATAACGATGCGTTGGATTTGGCTCGTGCCCTCGTAAATTTGCATAATTTTCGCGTCGCGCATCCATTTCTCGGTCGGATAATCGCGCATGTAACCGACGCCGCCGAGAATTTGCACCGCGTCCGTCGTCACTTTCATTGCCGTGTCCGCTGCGAAACGTTTTGCCATGGACGCCTCTTTGTTCACAGGCAAACCTTGATCGAGCATCCACGCGCTGCGCCACGTGAGCAAACGCGCGGCATCAATCTCTGTCGCCATGTCGGCGAGCATGAACCCAATCGCTTGAAAGCGCGCGATCGGTTTGCCGAATTGTTCGCGCTGCTGCGAATAATCCATCGCGTACTCGAACGCCGCGCGCGCGACGCCGACTGCCAATGCCGCGACATCGGGACGGGTGTGTTCAAACGTACGCATCGCGGTCAAAAAACCTTCGCCTTCTTCACCCAACCGATTCTCTTCGGGAACGAAAACATCTTCGAGATGAATCTGTGCGGTGTGCGACGCGCGAATACCCATCTTGCGTTCCTTTTTGCCTGCCTGCACGCCCATCTCTTTTTCGACAATGAACGCGCAAATACCATCCGCGCGCTGTGATGGGTCCATCGTCGCAAAGATGACATAGACATCGGCGAGACCGCCGTTCGTGATGAAATGTTTCGTGCCGTTCAACACATAACCGCCCGAAACTTTTTTCGCAGTGGTCTTCATCGAAGCGACATCACTGCCCGCATCAGGTTCGGTGATCGCGTACGCGCCGAGTGTAAGTTTGCGCGTATCGGCAAAGCGTCCGAGATATTTTTTCTTTTGCGCGTCGCTCCCTGAAATGACGATTGGGGTAGCACAAAGCCCCGTACCGCCCAACGCGGTGCTTATGCCCGCGCAGCCCCATGCTAATTCTTCTGTGACAACGCACTGTGTCAAGGCGCTGGCGCCGGTGCCGCCGTACTCTTCCGGAAAGCCGTACGTCATCAAGCCCAATGCGTGCGCTTTCTGGATTACGTCCCACGGAAATTCTTCGCGCTCGTCATAGTCGGGCGCGACGGGACGGATTTCGTTTTCTGCGAACGAATGCGCAAGTTCCTGAAATTGCTTTTGATCTTCTGACAAATCAAAATGCGCTTGGGGGGTTTGCGTCATCATCGCCGGTTTGTGATCCATTAACATAGGTCCTCCAAATCATGACGACAGACGGCAGACAGCGGCAGACATACATTGCGGTCTGCGGTCAGTTGTCTGTTGTCGTTTTACACCTTTGCTTTTGCCTTTTCCTCTTCCGCCAACTGCCGTTTCAACACTTTGCCGATGATCGTTTTTGGTAACGCGTCCCGAAATTCAACTTGACGCGGCACTTTGTAATCGGCAACATTCGCTTTCATAAAATCAACGATTTCTTTTTCCGTCGCCTTCTCGCCCTCTTTTAATACAATAAATGCTTTTGGCACTTCGCCCATTTTCGGATGCGGAATCCCAATCACTGTTGCGTCTTTGACTTTTGGATATTTGAACAATTCTTCTTCGATGTCGCGCGGAAACACTTTGTAGCCGCCGACAATGATCATGTCCTTTTTGCGTTCGACAATATAGAAAAAGCCCTCGTCATCCATGCGCGCAATATCGCCCGTGATGAGCCAGCCATCGCGCAAGGTGTTCACCGATTCTTCAGGACGATTCCAATACCCTTGAAATACTTGAGGACCCTTGATCGCCAATTCGCCAACGGCACCGTGCGGCAACTCTTGAGCGGGATTTTCCGGGTCCACAATGCGCGCGTCGGTGCTTGGAACGGGCACGCCAATGCTGCCGGCGCGTCGTTCGCCGTTGATCGGATTGGCATGGGTGAGCGGCGACGACTCTGTCATGCCATAGCCCTCGACCAGACGCCCGCCGCTCAACATTTCAAACCCCGTCTGCACTTCTTGCGGCAGCGGCGCCGCGCCGGAAAGGCACATGCGCACCGAACGCAAATCGTGTTTGTGTACGTCCGGGCTGTTGATCAAGGCAATATAGAGCGCGGGCACCCCCGGAAAGATCGTCGGTTTGTAGGTGTCAATTGCGATAAAGGCTTGGTCCAAATCAAAACGCGGGAACAATACGAGCGCGCCCGCCTTGTACATTGTGAGCAGCATCCCGATTTGCATCCCGTACATGTGAAAAAACGGAATGACTGCCAGCGTGATTTCTTTGCCATCCTGCGCGGTGGTGAACCAAGCAGAGGACTGTAGACAATTTGCGACCAGATTGCGATGGGTTAGCACTGCGCCTTTTGGGACGCCCGTTGTGCCGCCCGTGTACTGCAAGAGGGCAACGTCGTCCGGTGTGAGCGGTACGTTCGGCTTCGCGGGACTCGCGTTTTGCAGCATCATTTTGAAAGAATAATCTTTCGGATCAAGCTGCACGCGGAATCCTTCTTGTTTCTCTTTGGCGAGCGTAAAGAGTAGACTGGCGAGCGGATGAAAATAATCTTTGATGTTTGTGGCAATGACGCGTGTGACGCGCGTATTCGCCTGTACTTTTTTGATCGCCGGATACCATTTGGTCATGGTGACGACCGTCTCGGCGCCGCAGTCGTTGAGCTGCCGTTCGATTTCGTATTCCGTGTAAATCGGATTGAACGCGATGGCGACGGCGCCTGCCTTTAACGCGCCAAAGAACGCGATAACGAACTGCGGCGAGTTCGGAAAGAGGAGCGCGACGCGGTCCCCTTTTTGCACGCCGAGTTGAATCAATGCGTTGGCAAAGCGATTGGTCGCCTCTTCCAAATCGCGATAACTGAGTCGTCCCGCGAACATGCGACTGCCAAGCGCGGTCGGAAAAATGGTCGCGGCGCTATTTGGAAAACGCGCGGCGGCGTGATCCAATATGTCGGTTACGACCATGCCTTCGGGATATACAATCTCCTCCGGCACACCCTTTTCATACATTTTCTGCCATGGTCTGTTCATCTCGCCTCCAGAATGCTGTTATTTCGCTTTATCAATCGCCTCTTGCATCGCCGCCTGATTGAATGCCTTTGGTTCGATCTGCGCGACATTGGTAATGACGCCATCTTTGTTAATGGAATAAATGACGACGGGATTTTCGACGCCGTACAATTGAAAAATCTCTTGCTTTTGATCGTACACGGCGGGCGATTTCAGCCCGAGCTGCTGCAAAAACGCTTTCGCCATCGTCACGCTTGGAATCTTGCGCACAATGGAAACCAATTCGACTTCGGTTTTATTTTTCTCGTACAGATTTTTCGCCCATGATACTTGCGCCGGATTGATTTGATCGGGTGAAAACGAGATGACGACGCCGCGTGTCCCTTTGACGCTGTCGAGCGAAAATTCACCGCCCAACAAATTCATGCCTTTGAACGCCGGCGCAGCCGAACCAACTTGAAGCAATGTCATTGCTCTCCTCCATGTTTATGGTAAACAGCAATCAGCGACCGAATCGCGAGCACTGACTGCCGATTATTTTTTACTTTTTACTTTTTACTTTTCGCTTTGTCCTTTTCACTTCAAGACCATTCAATACCAATTCCGAAAACATTGACGCGATGGCGCGGGGCTCAAACGCGCCGTCGGGCGAATACCATTCGTACAACCAGTTGCACATGCCCAGAATCGCCAGCGTGGTGACAGTGACGTTGACGCGGCGAAATTCACCGGACGCGATCCCCTGTTGCAAAATTATTGCCAAAAGCTCTGCGTGCCGTTTGCCTTCGCCGCGCAATTTTTTCTTGTGCGTGTCGCCGAGAAATTTTTGTTCGTGGAGAAATACTGTAAAAAGATCGAGTTGTTCACACAGCGCGACAAGATGACATTCCATCGCGCGACGCAATTTTTCGCCCGCGTTCAGGTCGGAGAGGACAATTTCGTAGAGTTCTTGCGTGAATGCGCCCGTGCCGCGCTCACAGACACGCACGAGTAGCTCTTCTTTGCTGCGGATATAGTAATACAACGACGCCTTTTGCATGCCCATCGCGTCGGCAAGGTCTTGCATGGACGCGCCGTGATAGCCCTTGGCTTGAAAGAGCTTGAGCGCGGCGGAAAAAATTTCCGCGTGTTTGTCCGAATGATTGTTTTTGGAGAGGGGCGCAGGCGGAAGCGAAACGCGCGCGGGCGCGTGATTGTTTTTTTGAGAGAGTGTGCGGTTTGCGGCGTGTCCATTGACACGCGTCGGAGGGCTCAATCGTCGAGTGCGAGACTTCATAGTCTCCTTTGCGCGGCACGTTCCGCGTTGTTACCATGCGATTCTACCGAACGGTAGGTAGAGAATAGCACAAGTTTTCAAACGCGTCAATAGTTTTATGACGCAGTGCGTTATGAACGCGTATTTGCGTCTGCCCTCCCCTCATGCTATAATCGCGGCAGTTCGATTCAATTCAATATCTTTGCGAAAATATTTCGCATGAACCTTTTCACTCTGCGCCTCGCCAAGAACGCGGGCGCGTTTTTATGTGAGGCAGAGTAAACCCAGGGGAAGGAGACCCTCTTGTCCAATTACGAATTAACCTACGTTTTGCGCCCGCTCGAAGAAGCCAATCTCACCGCCACCACCGAACGCGTCAATACGATCATCCGTAATGCCGGTGGTGAAATCGTCGCCCGCAATGATTGGGGCAGACGCCGCCTCGCTTATCCCATTCGCAAGAATAACGACGGCTATTACACAACTCTGTTCGTCCAGCTGCCGGGTTCCGCTGTCCGCGGCATCGAACGTGCTTTGCAATTGAACGACGATGTGCTGCGTTATCTCGTGGTGCGCGTGGAAGAATTCCGCTTGCCCACACCGCCTCCCGCTGAAACGCCTGTGGTTTCCGAGCCGGCGCCTGTCGAGCCAGCGCCTGTCGAGTCGGCGCCCACCGAACCAGCACCCTCCGCAACAACGGAACCGAGCGCGGAAGCTGTCATTGAACCGGTCGCGGAAGCAACCAACGAGTCAGCCCCTGTTACGGCTGCAGAAGGGTGATGCGTCTCCACGCTCAACCTCGTTTGAGCAGAGAGCGTGGAAACGTGTTAGGAGTTAACTATGGCACGCGGTCTCAACAAAGTCATGATCATGGGCAATCTCGGACGCGACCCGGAAATGCGCTATACGCCGAGCGGCAAGCCCGTCACTTCGTTTAGTGTTGCTGTTTCGCGCACCTACATGAAGCCCGAAGGTGAACGCGCGGAGGTGACCGATTGGTTCAACGTTGTCGCTTGGGGACGCCTCGCCGAAATTTGCAGCCAATATCTGACCAAAGGTTCGATGGTGTACGTCGAAGGACGGCTCGAAACGCGCAGTTGGGAAGGCGAAAACGGGCAGAAACACTATCGCACCGAAGTAGTGGCAAACGATGTCAACATCTTGGACCGCAAAGCGCGTCAGGGTGAAGACACCAGTGCAATTGATTCGGCTTTGGGTGACATCGGCGCACCGGGCGGCGACGAACCCGCCATCTGAACGTGCGATGACTCATCACCCATTGGGGATAAACTAAGGAGCAATTCACCATGCCTATGGACAATCAATCACGCAGCAGTTCGGGCGGTCCGCGCGGTCCGCGCAATGATCGCGGCGGACGCGACGGCGGACGCGACGGTCAACAGCGCCGCTTTGGTCCACCGATCCGACGAGTCTGCATTTACTGCAAAGACAAAAACAAATTCATTGATTACAAAAATGCCGATCAACTTCGTCGCTATTTGACGGATCGTGGCAAGATTCGCCCACGCCGCAAAATCGGAACGTGTGCGCGGCATCAACGTGAACTCGCGCTCGCCATCAAACGCGCGCGGCATCTTGCACTCTTGCCTCTCGCACCGGAACATGTGCGCGGCATGAACGGATAACTCTGCCGCAATCCATTTACAATAAAGGGCATAGGCGGCACCGCTTATGCCCTTTTTGGTCAACTATGGCAAAAAAGAATCAACCTACTACTGTCACCCGCAAACAATCGCGCTTGCGCGAACGTGAACAAGAACAACAACGCATCATCTTTATCGCGCTGGGAATCGTCGCCGCGCTCGTCATCATCATTCTCGGCGTTGGCTATTGGCGCACACAGATCGCGTACCTGAACGATACCATCGCCACCGTCAACGGCGTTCCGGTCACGGTGCGCGCCTATCAAGCGCGCGCGCGCTACGATGCGCAGCTCATCCTCTCGCGTCTTTCGCAAATTCAAGCCGCCGTCTCTCAATTTGATTTAAACGACCCGACGTACAAAACCATTGCCGATTATTATCAGAATCAATACGCACAAGAACAATCGCAGCTGCTCCAAGTGTCGAGCAAGGCACTCGAAGACGTGATTGACGACGAACTCGTTCGGCAGGAAGCAGCCAAACGCGGCATCACTGTGACGCCGGAGGAGATTGACCGCGAGATCGAGCTTGGACTCAAAGAAAATCTCGGCTATGCGCGCCCAACCAACACCGCCACAGCTGGTCCGTCGCCAACGTCAACTAACACGCCAACCGCGACTTTGACGCCGACTAATACGGCAACGCCATCCGTTTCGCCCACTGCAACGGCTACGCTTTCTGCAACTCTCGCCGCTACGCCAACGCTGGGTCCGACCGAGACACCATTGCCGACCCAAACGCCATTGGGTCCCGAAGCGTACGCGACAGAAGTCGCCAACTTGAAAGAGAACATCACCAAAGCGCGCTATTCTTTTGATGACTATCGCCAAATCGTGGCAGTGAACTTGCTGCGCGAACGCCTGAATGATGCGTTAGGCAAAGAAGTCAAAACGACCGCAGAGCAAATTCACGCGCGGCACATTCTGGTCAAGACCTTTGAAGAGGCGCAAAAAGTGGAAGAAAGGTTAAAGGCGGGCGAGGATTTTGGCACGCTCGCGGCCGAACTTTCCATTGACCCGAGCGCAAAAGAGAACAAGGGCGATCTCGGCTGGGCGACGCGCGGCAGTTACGTTACCGAATTTGAAAATGCGGTATGGGCATTGCAGCCGTTGCAAGTGAGTGAACCGGTGACAACATCGTTCGGCATCCACGTCATTCAGTTGCTTGAAAAAGATGCCAACCGCACGCTCGACGAATCCGCGTTGGCGCGCGAACGGGTGCAAGCATTAGACGACTGGTTGCAGCGAACCCGCTCGGCGGCGACGACCATTATTCAACGCTTCTTTTCAACCGACTATGTCCCTGCCGAAATTCGCAAATTGCAGTCGTCGGGAACGCAATAGAATTCGCGAACAAGTTTCACGCACAAAAAAATCCGTCCACGTTGGACGGATTTTTTATTTACAGCATCGCGGCGGCTAACTCGGCGAGCGTTTGTTCGTTATGAAAATAATCGTGAGAACGAATCGGGTCCGTCTCTACGTCCACAAACACATCGCGCAAACGAAACGGACGCGAAGGAAACAGCGGTCCCAACGCGTTCGCCATCGGGTCGGTCGTGTCGTACAGGTTCAGCCATTCGCCGATGTTACCGGGAATCGCGCCGAGGTCGCTCGTGCGAATATTCAAACGCCGCAGTTTCGATAGCGGGGAGCCGAGCGTAAAAAAAGTAGAGACGTTCGAATTGACAGCGGTCTCGCACAGGCAGTCAAACGCAACGACCGAGCCGAGCGAATGACCGGCGATCACGATTTCATCGCCCATGCCCAATGCTTTGTTCAATGCATCGCGCATTCGCGTCTGAACCGCATTGTACGTTTTTGATAAAAACAGATATTCGGCGATCTGAGCCAAGTCGGACGCAATCATCTCGGCAAGAAACTGCACGGGCAGGATGAACGCGGCGTTGTGCCGCTCGTAATGCGGCAGCGAATTGAAATCCCCATGCACAAGCATCGAAAAGGCGGCTTTGAAATTTTCCACTTCGGCGCCATCCGCCCCGCGCGTTTTGTGCTTGAGGGCAGAGTGATTTAACAAATCGGAATACCATACGCCAACCGCATTGGGTTGCGCGCCGAGCAGCTCTTTTAAACCGACGAGCGTTTCCTTGTAATATTCTTTTCTGTATTTTCCTGCGCCGTGAACAAAGACGATGACTTTGGGCATGGATGTAAATTCAAAATTAGAAATTCAAAATTAGAAATTCCAGGTAGCATTTTTCGCGCGCGAATTTTTAATTTTGAATTTGCAATTTCACTTTCACTTTTTCGGTTCCGCAAAAAAGAAACGATGCGCCGCGCGCATACAGCGGTCTTGTACGACCAACAATCCCGCCTCCTCAGCGCGCACAGCGGCTTGTTCATTCCGCACGCCCTCTTGCATCCAGATCGCTTTGGCGCCAATCTTGATCGCGTCCTGCACAACGGGTAACACCTCTTCCGAGCGCAGAAAAATTTGCACTGTATCAATCTTGAGCTCTGGTGGAATTGCCAACAAATTCGGATATGCTTTTTCGCCCAAAATTTCTTGCGCGTTTGGGTTGATTGGCACAATCTGATAGCCGTGTTCCTTTAGATATTTTGGCACGTCGTTACTCGGACGGTCCGCGCGCGAGGACATGCCAACGACGGCAATCGTTTTCGTGTCGAGCAAAATTTGTTTTACTTGGTCGGGTGACATATTAGGGATGAGGTATGAGTGCTGAGGACTGAGTTTGCGAATGACCACCCACTCAGTCCGCAGTCCTCATCACTTTTGACTTTGACTGAAGGGCAGCGCGATTTTGAAACAAGTGTAGCCGGGTTTTGATTCGACGGTGATGCGTCCGTGATGTTTTAAAACAATAATGTTGTACGAAATGTGCAGCCCTAAACCGGTGCCTTGTCCAACCGCTTTCGTCGTAAAGAACGCTTCAAAAAGGCGCGGTTGAATTGCGGGCGGAATCCCGGGACCGTTGTCACAAATTTCGACGCACAAGTTATCGGGTTCGGGATACGTACAAAGCGTTAATTCGCCTTGCCCCTTCATCGCGTCAATCGCATTATCAATAATGTTTGTCCACACTTGATTCAGTTCGCTCGCGTACGCTTCGATTTTTGGCAGGTCGCGCGCATAGTTACGATGGATCGTGATGCCTTGCTTCCATTTATTACGCAAAATCGTCAAGGTATTTTCCAACCCATCGTGAATATCAATTTCTTGCAGCGGCGCCTGGTCAAGATACGAATACTCTTTGATCGCTTTGACAATGTTCGAGATGCGTTCGGCGCTTTCCGAAATTTCACTCAAGAGAGAAATCCCACTGCCGCGCGCGGCCGCCCATTCGATGACGAGCGGCAGTGTTTTGTCATCAAACACTGAATCCCATTGCTCCAACATGTCGCGCGTGAATCCCAACGCGACGAGGCGCGGAGCAATCTCCCACGCTTCCGCCACATTGTGCGCGTCGAGCCAATCTTGAATCGCGCTTTCGTAATCCGAACGCGTAATCGCATCCAAATTTCGCTCGTGCCGCGCATTCTCATCAATCTGCACACGCAAATTTTTTAATGCTTCGCGCTGTGCCTCCGATACATCCAGTCCGTCGAGTTGAACGGTCAATTCTTCGACCCGTCCCAAGTCGTCGCGCAACTGTGCCGCGCCGCGTTTTACAGCCGCTGCCGGATTGTTCAATTCGTGCGCGATGCCCGCTGCCAGCGTTCCCAGCGACGCCATTTTTTCGCGCTGCTGCAAGGTCGCGTTGGATGAACGCAAGCGCTGTCCAAACGTTTTCAAAATCGCGCGCGCCGAACCCGGACTCCAATCCAAAAGCGCCATGAACATCTCTTGGTCAATTTTCATGACCCGCACATTCGTCAGCGCAATGACCGAAGCAAACCGCGGCGCCTGGTCCACCACCGACATCTCGCCAATCACTTCGCCCGCGCCGCGCTCTGCCAGCACCACTTCGCTTTCACCGGCTTTGCGGCGTACTTGCAGCTTTCCTTCCAAGATAATGTACATCGCATCGCCCATCTCACCTTCGCGAATGAGATAGTCGCCCGGCTTCAATTCAAGCTCTTCGCTCATCGCGACAAGGCGTTCGACCGCGTAATCGTCGAGACCGGAAAAAAGGGGAATGGCGCGGAGAAAGTCGTTCATTTGCGAACAAGTCGTAAATTAAATTGCCGCTTCGTGGCGAATCTCTTCCAAAATTTGTGAGACTTGTTCCTCAGAGTCAAGATGACGCGTGAGAACTTGAGCGGTTGTTTCCAATACTTGGTTTGCCGAAAGCTTGGCTAAATCAATCCGCAAACTCTGTCCCACATAGAATTTGACAAGCGCTTCAGGTGACATATCGCGCGTTTGCGCGACACGCTCAAGTGAGCGGATAACGTCAATCGGAAGTGTGAGCGTCAATTCGCTGCTCGGACGCCCTCGAAAGCGCAATTCAAATCCTTCTTCGGTCATAATTTTATCCTGCATCTTCATACTTTTTTCTTTCTGTGCGTGTTACCGGACGCGCGGAAATAATTCGCGTGCGTTGGATTCGTTCCACATAAACCGCGAGCAAGAGCCGGTGGGAAAACGAGTAACCAATGATGAAATCGCGAACTTCATCATCGTCATCCAGAGACGCATCTCCTGTTTGATAAAACGGGTCAAAAAACACTTCTGCCGCTTCTTGAAATGTGACGCCATGTTTGACGATATTACCGTTGGCTTTTTCACTGTCTCACTCGAACTCGCGTCCCTCTAATTGATAGATGATTTCCATGCCAATTCATACTGTAGCTAGATATTCATGCACCATCGAAATCGCGGTACTGCCTTCACCCACCGCCGCCGCAACGCGATTCCGAGCGCCCATGCGCACATCACCCGCCGCAAATACGCCGGGAATGTTCGTTTCCAGCAGCATCGGCTCGCGCGCTAATTTCCAATCGGGCGGCAGTTTCCCGTTTTCATCTTTGAGCGCTTGCCCGGTGAGCAAATTGCCTTTGGGCGAAACGCGCAATACATCGCGCGCAAATTCTGTGCGCGGGCGCTGTCCAATAAAGACAAACAATGCCGCGCCTTGCAGCACTTGTTCCTGTCCCGTTTTCTTGTCCCGAATCGTCACCGCGTCAAAATTTTCCGTGCCGTGCAATGCAATCGGTTCCACGCCAAGCTGCACCTCAATATTGGGCGTCGCATACAAAGCATCGGTGAGATATTGCGAGGTATTCAATTCGCTGCGCACGAGCATCGTCACTTTTTTGCAATAGCGCGCGAGAAAGAGCGCGTTTTGTGCCGCCGAATTCGCGCCGCCCACGACGAAAACATTTTCGTCCTTGAAATACATCGCTTCCGTGTACGCCGCGCCGTAATACACCCCTTTGCCGGTCAGTTGCGCCGCGCCGGGGATATCGAGAATGTGAAACGACGCGCCGGTAGTAATCAGAACGGTCTTGGATACAATTTCCGTGCCATCTTCCAAAACCAAAATGCGATACGGGTCTTGGGCGCGTAAACTGACCACTTGCTGTGTCGCAAGAATCTCGGTGCCAAAACGCTGCGCCTGCGTCAGCGCGCGCCGCGTCAAATCCAAACCCGACAAACCCGCTGGAAAGCCCAAATAATTTTCAATTTTGGGACTGCTGCCCGCTTGTCCGCCCGGCGCCTCACGTTCGATAACGATTGTTTTCAATCCTTCCGAGGATGCGTAGACCGCCGCGGCGAGTCCCGCGGGACCACTGCCAACAATCGCCAAGTCATACACCTCGCGCGCGGGGCGTGTTTGCAGACCCACCTTTTCGGCGAGTTCACGCGCGGTGGGTTCTGCCAAAAACGAGCCGTCAGGAAAAAAGACTGTCGGGATTTTTACGTGACCGCTCAACGCGCCTTCGACCAGCAATTTCGCTTTGGCATCTTTTTCAATATCGAGAAATTGGTACGGAATCTGATAGCGCGCAAAAAATTCTTTGGCTTCGTGACACGGCTGCGACCACTGCGTACCCGCGATGCGAATACCTTCGTAGGGAATGTGCGCGGACGAATTCCAATCGGCGAGCAAATCATCGAGAATTGGATACAAGCGGTCTTCGGGCGGGTCCCACGGTTTCAACAAATAGTAATCGAGTCCCACTTTGTTGATGCTGCTGATGGCGGCTTCGGTGTCTGCGTACGCCGTGAGTAAAACTTTTTTCGCTTCGGGAAATACAGCGCGCGCCTTTTCTAAAAACTCGGTGCCGGTCATGCGCGGCATCCGTTGGTCAACCAAAAAAAGCGCGACCGTTTCGCCGCGCTGCTGCAATTTTTGTGCGGCGTCCAGCGCCGTCGCGCCCGAATCGGCGCGCACAATTTTATAATCTTTCGCGTAACGCGGATTCAAATCTCGATACACCGCATTCAATACGGCAGGTTCGTCGTCGGCGATGAGGATGTTGGGTTTGGGCATGTTTGAAAGCTCAAAGCGAAAAGTTAAAAGCTAAAAGTTTCGCCTTTGGCTTGGCACTTTTCGCTTTTAACTTTTAACTTTGTACTTATTTTATCATGCTTTTTCCAGCACCAGCAGTTCCTCGTTCCCTTTGCGCGGTTTGATGGAATCGGGCGGAAATTCGCGATGCAATAATTTCAAGCCGCGCCGCGTCAGCTGTGCAATCAATTCATCGGGCTTGACGGTAAAGGGTGGACCGCCCACGCGTTCGTTGAGCGGAAGCGCGAGCGCGATATATTTGCCACCCTTTTTCAAAACACGCGCAATCATATCCGCGTATTCCTCGCGCCGCTTGGGGTCAATCGCGCAATAACAGGTGTATTCCAAAACATAATCGAAAGTGCTATTCCATTCTTGCGGCAGTTGAAACAAATCGCCCTGCCAAATTTCATGCCGCGTTGCGTTACCAGACAACGCGACGTCATCCATTAATGCGCGCATCGCCTCCACCGCGTCGCGCGCAAAATCCACCGCGACAACCTCAAAGCCATGCCGCGCAAATTCGCGCGCATCGTGTCCGCGTCCCGCGCAGGGGACAAGAATTCGTCCCGGCGGAAATTCACCGGAACGAATCAAACGTTGAAACACCGGCGTCGGCGTTCCAATGTCCCAGCCCGCCTCGCCGCGCTGATAATCGCGTTCCCATTTGGAAGGAGAGTTGACGTCGCGGGTTTCGGAAGAAAAATTCGTGGACATTACGAAGCGTACTGATAAATGACAGGGCGATACCGTGGTTCGGGGATGGACTTGCCTTCAGCGCGCGCGGTTTCAAGCCATGCCGCTTTTGCAATTTCGACTTGCTTGAGCGCTTCTTCGGGCGTTTCACCAAACGCGGAACATGCTTCCAAATCGGGAATGTCGGCGATATATCCTTCGTCTTCCGCGCTATAAAAAATGTTGATGTGATAGTCTTTCATTCTCATTCCTCCAACTGCAAATCATAGCGTTCCACCAACTTGAGAAATTATCGGATTTGATAGGGTTTGGCTTTGCCCTTTACATTTTGTAGGTTGACAAGTTCTACAACGCGCGGATGTGTAAAGATGTGATGACTGCCTTTGACGCGTGACAAACGAAATCCAAAACCTTCAACCAGGGTAATCATATCACTGAATGAAATGTTCTTTGAACCAGCAAGCGCGCGTTCAAGAATTTTTCTCTTGTTCATTTTTCTTGAGTTTTCGTTCTTTGCGTTGTTGTTCCGCTTTTTTCCAGTGTTTTTTTAGCGGCTTTGCGCGCGGCTCCATCTCATAGACAATATCCAGAATTTGCTCAAGGAGCTCAATCGCGCGCCGTAGGTCTTTTGATTTTGCCGATGCCAACTCGTGAACTGCAGAATGACCAAGTTCTAAAATTCCTAGCAAAGCTTCTATAACGCCTTCTTTTACGCCCAACGAGGTGAGATTCCTAATCTTTCTCCATTGATAATCGTCTGGCTGTGCAACCTTTTTATCATCGGCGATTTCCTCTAGAACTCCACGTAATCCCATCGTACAAAGAATCTCGAGGTGAGAGTTATATGCTCCGATGACCTCACTATATCCACGTTGAATTTTTCTTGGAGCATGTGAGAAAGACTTGGGGGTCAGACTATCAGATGGAATCTCAATTCGTGTACTAACAGCCTTGTCTCTATTTTGGGTGTCAGGATAGAACCTTGCTATGCGATAATCTCCATCAAATGGCTTTCCTTCAAACCATTCTGTAGCTTTATACGAATCCTCAAGTAGAAGACTGCCGCAGTGGTTACACCTCCAGATTAGCCAAAGGTCCCAGAAAAAGTGAAAGGGTAATCCTTCCGAGACTAGCATAAATTTGTAAGTCTGAGCGTATTGCAGGATGTGTGCCGTTACCTGCTTACATGTCTGACAAAATAAATGCTCATGAAACTTGTGGGCTTCTTCTCCATAAAGCTCGACGTTTGCTCTATACTCTCTCTCATCATCTCCAACATAGATTTCGGATGCAGCCCTATCTGCAAAATTCTTACAACATGCCCACACCTGAACGTTTAGATCATCCAGATTGTCTCCCTTACAAAGTATGCTCGGAGCAGCACCATGCTCTGGACAAGTTAATTCACCGAGATCTTCTTCAAGTAAATCTTGAATCTTCACGAGTACGGAGCGCTGTATTCCCTCCGCGATGTCATCGGGATCAACTTTCTTGCCGTTTATTTCAAAAGTGACTTGAATCATAGATTCTCCTTTACGGAAGATAACCTTTGTTCAGCGCTGCTTTGCCCGCGCGCCAACGGAGTTCCCAGATATGCTCAAAGTGTTTCACAAGGTCTGGTTCGTTGTTGGTCCTCAACTTGGCACAGTAGTTTTTTATATCCTTCTCAACAGAAGAGACAAAGAGCTGTGGATTAATCTTGATGATTTGTTCAGACCCATCGAACTGCAATGGATCTGAAAACGTCTCGCTGAGAAATACGTCACCATTAGTAAAGCCATCGTGAAACAAGCCGCAACGCACAGCACTGTAAAATTTGTCGATTGCTGTCTCAGTAGCCACATCGGACCCGAAAATACGCCATATGCCTCTTCGGAAGAACTTCCTTGATTTTCTATCACTCGATCCGCCTTCATAATATTGCTGGAGTCCCTCGACTTGCGCGGTTGCGATCATCAAAAGCACGTAGGAGGCATCATCATTTTGCCTCAGTCCATTTGCTATTTCAAAAAACCACCCAAGAACGCGATCCTCGAAAACGTCGATCTTGGTACTTAACTCCTCGAGCTCTCGCCGTTCTCCTGTTGCGGAATCAATGATGTTTCTTTCCTTGGTATCGAACAGGAATCGAGGACTGATCTGGATTTCTGAAGCCATACTATAACCTCACTACGCGTCAAGTTGCTCGGGGCGGAACGCGGGGTAATGAAAATATTTATCGAGCGCGGCGTGTAATGCCGCGTCGTCAATGGGAGTGGACACGCGGGGTATTTTCTATCAAGTGCGAGGGAAATTCAAGCGCGCTTTTTCCGCATGAACCAAAGAATTACGAAACCCAATAACACACGCACCGCGATACTGGGCAGCGAAATGGAATTGACGAGCGCTTGAGTGTAGGCGTAGAAATCTACAAGCGAGCCGAGAAACAAATAAATGACCAACCCAAGCAGAACTGCGCGTGCTACCGGCGATTCAAGTTCATTGCGCGCGACCCAGAGTCCGGGGATGAGCGCGACGAGCGCGGCGCCGAGTGTGCGCGCGAGAAAATCCATTTGCGGATTGCTCACGACGCCGACGACGGAAAGCATGTTCGACGGGAAAAAAAGATAACCGATTGCCGAAACGGCGATAAGGAGAATTAGAAAAGTGACGATGTACTTGAGCATTGTTGTTCGTCCATTACGCGCGCACCTTCACTTGCTCCAACAATTCCGCCACCGTTTCGTAGCGTCCGAACGCGGGCATGATATAGACGCCTTGCGCGAATTCGAGCAACTCGCTCCACAACTCACTCGCGATTTTCAATCCTT
>SHND01000016.1 GCA_004295045.1 Chloroflexota bacterium
AAACGCTCGTTCCGCTCGCCAACAATTCGCCGTGGTCTGCCGCGTTGGGTCCCGCGCATTTGCCGTGGCTCTTTATGAAAGAGCCGCCGGAAAATTGGCCCCGCCCGACGACGCCGGAGGTGTGGATCATTTATCGCACCAATCCCGCGATTTCACACTGGGATTCGGAAACGGTCACGGAGCAGATGGCGAAATTTCCGTTCATCGCCGCGTTCGCCTACACGCCCGACGAAACGAATTGGTACGCCGATGTGCTTTTGCCCGAAGCGACCGATTTGGAATCGTATCAACTGTATCGCATCGGCGGCACGAAATATATCGAACAGTATTGGAAACATCAGGGTTATGCGCTGCGTCAGCCCGCCGTCGAGCCGCCGGTGGATTGCCTCGACCTCACCGACATTGGCACCGAGTTGGCGAAACGCATGGGCATCTTGAATGAATATATCGCGGTGTTGAACAAGGGGGGGGGGACCGGCATCCCGCTCAAAGGCAAAGATTTTGATTATTCGCTGCCGAACGATGTCGCGCCGACGCGCGAAGAAATTTGGGATCGCGCGTGCCGCTCCGCGACGCGTGAATTGAGCGGCGGCGCGGAGGAACACGACCTCGCGTGGTTCAAAGAAAATGGCGCGTTCTTTGTCCCATTCCCCGAACAAGATTGGTTCTTGCACGGCGCGATGGTGCAAAAAGGTTTGCGCTACGAACTGCCGTATCAAGAACGCATTTGGCGCGCGGGGTTGGAACTTGGCAATCGTTTGCACGAACAAGGCATCGAGTGGTGGGACACGCAGCTGCACGAATATTCGCCGCTGCCCGCATGGAAAGATTTTCCCGACATCTGGGGACGCATCGCCGAAGCGTTCGACAAAAATCCCGACGATTACGATTTGTGGCTGCTCACGTCGCGTTCGATGCAATACAGCTGGGGTTCAAACGTAGGCATTCCCGTGCTCGCCGATGTCGCCAAAAATGTCAAAGGCCATTTCGGCGTGATGCTGAACGCGCAAATGGCAAAACGCGCGGGCATCAACGAAGGCGATTGGGTGTGGATTGAATCGCCGCTCAAACGCGTTAAAGGTCACGCCATCGTGCGCGAAGGTTTGCGTCCCGATGTCGCGGTGACAATTCAACAGTTCGGGCATTGGGTCACGCCCGTCGCCAAAGATTTGAACATGCCGAACTTGAATCAGCTCTCGCCATTGCATCTCGCGTTGACCGACGCGACGGGAAGCGGCGCGGATGTCGTGCGCGTGAAAATTTACAAGGCGAATGGCAAGGGCTGAAAATAGGGAAACAGGGAAACAGGGAAACAGGTAGCAGGGAAATAGGGAAATAGGGAAATAGGGAAACAGGTAGCAGGTAGTGGATTGTGAATAGCGAATCATCAGCCAGCAGCCATCTGCGATCCGCCATCTGCGATCCGCCATCCGCTTGCGGAACATACGCGCTCGCGCTGCATCTCGCTCACGCAAAAAATTTACGCATCGGAAAATTGGGGACGTTCCATTTTCCGCGCGGCGATTACGTTTATGTCGGCAGCGCGTTCAGCGCAGGTGGCTTGCGAGCGCGAATTGCGCGGCACGCGCGAAAAAATAAACGCGCGCATTGGCACATTGATTATTTGCGAGAACACGCGCGGCTGCGCGGAATTATTTTTACCGACGCGTCGCGCGCAATGGAATGTGAATGGAGTCGCCGTTTGAGCGCGTGCGCGGACGCAAACATCCCTGTCGCCAAATTCGGCGCGATGGATTGTCGTAACAAGTGCGCGGCGCATCTGATAGCGTTTCCGCGTGGAATTACATCGAACCAACTGTGTGAAATTTTGGATGAAGGCGTAGCGCAAATAGCAAATAGCGGATAGCAAATAGCAGATAGCGAAGGGCAAACCATCAACCATCGGCTATCAGCCATCAGCCATCTGCTATTAGCCAATGAGGAGTTACTATGTCGCGTTGGGGAATGGTCATTGATTTACGCAAATGTGTGGGCTGTCAAACCTGCACGATTGCGTGCAAGCAAACCAACAACACGCCGCCGCAAGTGTTTTGGCGCTGGGTGGCGGATATTGAAACGGGTGAGTATCCCGATGTGAATCGCCGTTTCGTGCCGATGGGCTGCCAACACTGTTCGAATCCGCCGTGCTTGGAAGTGTGTCCGACGACGGCGACGTACAAACGTCCTGACGGCATCGTGGACATTAATTACAATTTGTGCATCGGCTGCGCGTACTGCATCGTCGCGTGTCCGTATCTCGCGCGCAACATCGTGTTTGAAACGAAATCGTACTATGAGACGGGTTTGATTCCCCCCGAAGAGACGCTCGCGCATCCCGACCGCATCGGCGTCGCAACGAAATGCAATTTCTGTTTGCCGCGCGTAGACGAAGGACTCAAGCGCGGTTTGAAACCGGGCGTTGACCCCGACGCGACGCCCATGTGTGTTGGCTCGTGCATTTCCAACGCGATGCACTTTGGCGACCTTGAAGATCCCGAAAGCATCGTCTCGCGCTATATCGCCGAAAACGAAACCGTGCGCTTGTCCGAAGAGTTGGGCACCGAGAGCGCGATGTATTACATAGTGGAATAGTGGAGTAGTGCAATAGTGCGATAGTGCAATGGTGCGATGGTGCGATAGTGCGATGGTGCAATAGTGCGATGGTGCGATGGTGCAATGGTGAGATAGTGCAGTAGTAAAACTATCACACTAACCAACTATCGCACTACCCAACTATCACACTAGCGCACTACCAACTATCGCACTACCCAACTATTGCACTAGCGCACTAAACAACAATGGAACTCATTGCTTCTCAAAAACAACGCGTCTGGAAACTGCCTGCCGTCGTGAATTTTACAATGGGCGGCATCGGCACCGGTTTTTATTTGCTCGCGCTGTTGGTCGCTCTACCCGCGAACGGCGAATGGCTGCAAGCATTTCTCGCCGGGCAAGCCGATTGGTTTTCGATTGCGTTCATCGCGGCAATTTTCAAACTAGTCGGCGTCGGCTGCGCGGGCATCGGCTTTATCGCGTTGACGACGGAAGCGGGACAGCCGCAGCGCGGCATCAATCTCTTTCGCCATCTGCGCCGTTCGTGGATGTCGCGCGAAACCCTCGCCTTCTTTTTGT
Organism: Chloroflexota bacterium; assembly: GCA_004295045.1. GTDB lineage: Bacteria > Chloroflexota > Anaerolineae > UBA4142 > SHND01 > SHND01. The sequence goes on from SHND01000016.1 coordinate 3,133, forward strand.
TCGCCGCGTTCGCGGGTCTCGATTGGTTATTTCCATTTGTCGCGCTGCGCGCGCTGGCTGCGGCTGCCGCGCTTTTCTTGATGATCGCGCAAGGATTCATTCTCTATCGCGCGCGCGGCGTCATTACGTGGAATACGCCGCGCGTGATTTTTTATTTTGTCACCTGCGGCTTTATGACCGGCGCGGGTTTGATGCTCATTGTTTTCAACGGCGTAAATTTTTTCACGCCGCTGTCGAGCGCGTTTTCATTTGCCGCCATCGGTTTTGCGGCAGCGTTGTTCAATCTCGCGCTCTGGTTCATTTACCTGCGCTCATCGGACGCCGCGTTTCAAAAGGCAGTCGCGGAGCTGCGAACGCAAAAAGCGCTGCTGCAAATCGTCGGCATCGGTCACGTTTTGCCCGCGCTGCTGCTTGGGATCGTGGTTATCGCAAACGGAGCGATAGCATTTTCGGGCTTGCTCGAAATCATCGCGGGCGCGCTGTTGATTTTCGGCGGCGCGCGTCAAAAATACGGCATCGTTTTGGAAGCAGGTTATTTGCGCGCGATTACACTTTCGCCCGCCAAGTTTGACGCGCTGCGCCGCCGCGCGCGCAGCGCGTAGCAAGGTGTTCTCTAACGCCGTACTCGCGTGTAAATTCCGAACACCGCGCTAGAGAGCGCGGGCTACTCAGAGAGCGCGGCGATGATTACATTGCACTATGCGCTCTTGGGGACACAGATTGCGCGGATTTCCGCAGATAAAACAAGCAATGTCCTGTATCGTAAAAATCTGTGTTATCTGTGGCATCTGTGTCCAAAATTATAATGCGCTGTGTCATCTTTTGAAATGAATCTACAAACATTCCTCTCTCCTTCCATCACTGACATTGAAACGCTTGAACTCGACATGTATCGCGCGATGCTGCTCGCGCGCCGATTGGACGAACGCATGTGGGCGTTGAATCGGCAGGGACATGGGCATTTCGCCGTGCCGTGCGCGGGACACGAAGCGACGGGCGCAGGTTTCGCGTTCGCGTTGGATACGACGCGCGATTATCTCGTGCCGCATCATCGCGACGTGAGCGCGCTGTTGGTGTGGGGTTTAACGCCGCGCGACATTCTCTGCCACTATCTCGGCAAAGCGCCCGACCCCGCCGGCGCGGGTCGCCAAATGTACGCGCACTGGGGCAGCCGTCGCTTGCGAATCTATTCCTTGTCGAGCGTCATGTCCGGTCACGTCTCGCACGCGGTTGGCATCGCGCTCGCCGCGAAATATCGTCGCGAAGAAAATGTAACGTGGTGCGGCTTTGGCGACGGTTCATCGAGCAAAGGCGATGTACACGAATCTATGAATTTCGCCGCGATTCATAAATTGCCCATCGTCTTTTGCTGCGAAAATAATCAGTTGGCAATTTCAGTGCCGCAATCAAAACAGATGGCGGTGGAAAATGTTGCCGACCGCGCGGCGGGGTACGGATTTCCCGGTGTCGTGGTGGATGGAATGAATCCGCTTGCAGTACACGAATGTGCGCGCGTCGCGGTGGAACGCGCGCGGCGCGGCGACGGACCGACATTGATTGAAGCCAAAGTGTATCGTTACATGCCGCATACGTCGAACGACGACGACACGCGTTATCGCACGCGGGAAGAGGTGGAACGCGCGCGCGAACGCGACCCGCTCAAAACTTTTCGCGCGCAACTTTACGCCGAACAACTCCTCGATGAAAAAAGCGAAACCGCGCTGGAGAGCCAAGTTCGCACCGCTGTTGACGACGCGGCAGATTTCGCGCTGAACGCGCCGGAACTGAATGCGGCAGATACGTTCAAGCAGGTGTATGGGGTAGTGCGATAGTGTGTTAGTGCGATAGTGCGATGGTGAAACAGACGTTTCTCGCTTCTCGTTTCTCTATTCGCCATCTGCCATCACGCGAAAGGATAGTCTCACCTAGCTTGCCAACTACCCAATTAGCAAACGATAACTATCCTCTCATAGGTGGAATCCTCGTCAGCGCGTTTCTATAATCCCTATATCGCCTTCAAAACGACATAGCACAAAATTGTCATGTCGTTGCTTTGCGCCTCACAGGTTTTTTGCCATGCACAAAAGCATTATCGAAACGATTCGCGACACCCTCCGTTCGGAGATGGCGCGCGACGAACGCGTTTTCATTCTCGGCGAAGATGTCGGTGTGCTGGGCGGCGTCTTTCGCGCCACCGATGGCTTGTACAACGTGTTCGGCGCGGAACGCGTAATTGATACGCCGATTTCGGAACTCGCGATTATTGGCGTGGCGATTGGCGCGGCAGGCGTCGGCTTGCGTCCGATAGCGGAAATCGAATTTGCCGATTTCATTCATTCCGCTTTTGACCAAATTGTGAGCGAAGCGGCGAAACTGCGTTATCGCACCAACGGCGATTGGACGTGTCCGCTCGTGATTCGCACGCCCTACGGCGGTGGCATACACGGCGCGATTTATCATTCGCAATCCATCGAAGCCACCTTCGCGCATTTTCCCGGCATCAAAATTGTCGCGCCTTCGACGCCGTACGACGCCAAAGGTTTGCTGCGCGCGGCGATTGCTGACCCCGACCCTGTGCTTTATCTCGAGCACAAAAAAACGTATCGCGCCATCAAAGGCGAAGTGCCGGACGAAGATTACATCGTGCCGATTGGCAAAGCGCAAGTGAAACGCGCGGGCAGCGACCTTTCAATTTTCGCGTACGGCATGATGCTGCATGAATCGCTCGCGGCGGCGGAAACATTGGCGCACGAGGACATTAGCGCCGAAGTAATTGATTTGCGTTCGCTCTTGCCGATGGATTGGGAAACAATTTTTGAATCCGTTCGCAAAACGAATCGCGCGCTCATCGTTCACGAAGATACCTGCACGATGGGTTTGGGCGCCGAGATTGGCGCGCGCATCGCCGAACAAGCTTTCCTCGACCTCGACGCGCCCATCATGCGCGTGACGGGACCCGATTTGCCCGGCGTGCCATTCAACGAAATAGGCGAACAAACCTTTATGGTCAACGCGCAAAAAATCGCGGATGCCGCGCGGCGACTTGCAGCGTTCTAGTAATTGACGTAGTAACGAATTTATTCGTTTTGAGCGAATGAATTCGCCACTACGCCCACGTCACTTTTGAAAGGAGAAACAAACCATTCGCTGATACCCATAACATTTTTCGATATGCAATCGCATGATGTTCGGTTTCGAAAAGGAGGAGAAGAATATGAAAAAGCGATTTTTGGCAATGACACTGCTCGTCATTGCAGTACTCGTACTCACGGCTTGCGCAACCCCCACCGCCGCGCCGCAATCCACGTCCCCAACAGCTGCGCCGCAAGCTGCCGCAGGCGAACCGTACAAAGTCGGTCTCGTCACCTCGATTACGGGTCCCGCGTCGTCATTAGGCATTCCCGAACGCGACACCGCGCTGATGATTCAAGACCAGGTGAACAAAGCCGGCGGCATCAAAGGTCCGGACGGCGCAATGCACCAGATGGAACTCATTGTCGAAGATGACGCGAGTGATGCAAGCAAAGCCACGCTCGCCGCAAAAAAACTGGTCGAACAAGATAACGTTGCGGTCTTGATTGGTTCAAGCGGCAGCCCCGCGAGTTTGGCGATGATTGAAACGGCAACCAAAAATTCAACGCCGATGATTTCGATGGCATCCGCCAGCCAAATCGTCAATCCAATCGCCGAGCGCAACTGGATTTTCAAAACGCCGCAGGCAAATCAACCCGTCACCGCCGTCCAGTTGGATTGGCTCAAAGCAAACAATATCACCAAGGTCGCGTCTATCGGCGTCAACAATGCGTTTGGCAAAGATTCGCGTGATGCAATGAACGCGCAGTTCAAAGAAGCAGGCATCGAGGTTCTCGCCGACGAAGTGTTTCAACCGGGCGATAAAGATTTCACCGCGCAGCTCACCAAGATCAAGGGCTTGAATCCCGAAGCTGTCATCATCCACGCGACACCGGGTGAAGGCGCGCCGCTCACCGTTCAATATCACACGCTTGGCATGACGGCGCCGCTCTTGCACAATCACGGCATCGGCAACAAAGATTTCATCAATCTCGCCAAAGATGCTGCCGAAGGTGTCATGTTCCCGATTGGCAAACTGCTTGTCGCCAACTCGCTCCCTGACAGCGACCCGCAAAAAGCAGTCCTGCTCAAATACATCGCCGACTATGGCGCGTTCACGAATGGCAAAGCGCCAAGCTCGTTCGGCGGACATGGCTGGGATGCAGTCCAGATTGCGGTTGCAGGGCTCCAAGCCGTTGGACCCGACCGCGCCAAGCTGCGCGATTATTTTGAGAACCAAGTCAAAAATTTTGTCGGCATCAGCGGCGTCTTTAATTGGTCGCCCACCGATCACGTAGGCATCGGCAAAGAATCGCTGGTGCTCGTGCGCATCAAAGACGGCGGCTGGGAATTTGTCGCCCCCGACAAGTACGCGGCGCAGTAAATGGACACGTAGCAAGTAGACAAGGAGGCAGGGAGACAGGGAGAAAAGTAGAAAGGTAGACAGGTAGACAAGTAGGCAGGGAAGTAGATAGGCAAGTTGACAAGGAAATAGGTAGACGAATAGACAGGGAGAAAAGGAGGTAGGTATTTCCCTGTTTCCCTGTTTCCCTGTTTCCCAATTTCCTGTTTCCCTGTTTCCCAATTTCCTGTTTCCCTGTCTCCCTGTTTCCCGCAGTCATGTCCCCCGACCAACTCTTTCAACTCCTCATTGCCGGCTTGACGATTGGGAGCATCTATGCACTCATCGCGCTCGGCTTTGTGGTAATTCACAACGTCACCGGCGTCATCAATCTCGCGCAAGGCGAATTTGCAATGCTCGGCGCGCTGATTGCGATTACGCTGACGAGCGAGACGCCGCTCTTTCATCGCGCGTTCACGGTGAATTGGAATTTGCCTTTGTTCATCGGGATTGTGCTGGCGACGCTGCTGGTGATGGGAGTTGGCGCGCTGGTGTATTGGATTGTGGTGCGCGCGCCGCGCACCGATTCGGTGATTATCCAAATCATCATCACAATTGGCATTGCAATCACTCTGCGCGGCATCGCGTTGATTACGTGGGGCACCGACCCGTTTCGACTGCCCGAATTTTCGGCGGGTCCGCCAATTCAAATCGGCAGCGCGGTATTGACGCGCCAAGACTTGTGGGTCATTGGTTCCGCGTTCGCGCTGATGGCGCTGCTCTATCTCTTTTTTCAACACACTTTCATTGGCACAAGTTTGCGCGCGTGCGCGGTCAATCGCACCGCCGCGCGGCTCATGGGCATCAACGTTTCCTACATGATGCTGCTCGCCTTTGTCTTGAGCGCGGGAATCGGCGCGCTCGCAGGCATCGTGATTGCGCCGAAAACGTTCATGGGTTATGACACGGGCACGTATTTGGGGCTAAAAGGATTCGTCGCCGCAATTGTGATTGGCGGCTTGTCGGATGAACGCGGCGCGATTGTCGGCGGTCTCTTGCTCGGCGTTCTCGAAATTTTCGCGGCGGCTTTGATTTCGTCCGGCTACAAAGATGCCATCGCGTTTCTCGTCCTCATTGCCGTACTGTTTGTGCAAACAACCGGTATCTTGCGGCGCGGCGCCAAGCGCGAAGCGGCGGGAGTGTAGGGCAAATTTGTAATTTGCCGTACCATGACAAATTACAAATTTGTCATGCCTCTAGAGCAGAATGGAACGCACAACAATTTCTACATCACGCGATACCGCATCAAATCCAACTCTGGTTCCCGCGCGCCAAATCAAAATGCTCGCGCGCCATCCGAATCTCCTCGCGTTCGGCGTCCTCGCAATCATTCTCGCCCTCTTGCCTTTTGTCCTCGGCAACAATTATCAAATCAGCGTTCTCAACTTTATCGGTCTCAATACCATTCTCACTGTCGGACTCGCGCTGTTGATGGGGTACGCCGGACAAGTGTCGCTCGGGCAAGCGGTGTTTTACGGGCTCGGCGGCTATGGCGCGGGCATTCTCGCACAGCGCACGGGGCTTCCGCCTTTTGCCACCATCGTCGGCGCGGCAATCATCACGGGACTCATCGCGCTCTTGCTTGGCATTCCGCTTTTGCGCCTGCGCGGACATTATCTCGCGGTGGCAACGCTGGGACTGAATGTCATTTTTTTATTGATTGCGACGAACGAGACAGACTTGACCGGCGGACCGAATGGTCTCGTCATGCCAACCGACCTCATGCTCGGTAATTTTGTTTTTGACACCGACCTCGAATTTTATTTTCTCATCTGGCTCGTCACGCTGGCGATTCTCGCCCTCTCGCTCAACATTGTGAACTCGCGCATTGGACGCGCGTTCCGCGCAATTCACAGCAGCGAAATCGCCGCCGAAACGTTGGGCGTGAATACGGCGCGTTTGAAACTGCAAGTGTTGGTGTTGAGCGCGGTGTACGCGAGCATCGCGGGCAGTTTGTACGCGTACTGGATTGGCATCGTGAGTCCGAGCGATTTCAGCATCACCTTTTCGATTGAACTCGTAGTAATGGTTGCGATTGGCGGACTGGCGAGTGTTTGGGGCGCGATTTTTGGCGCCGCCGCCGTGACCTTGCTCATCGAACTCTTGAGAAATTTTTTGCCGCAGCTCTTGCGCGGCGCGTCGGGCGAGCAACAAATTGTCGCGTTCGGCGTTATCTTGGTTGTGATTATGGTCTTGATGCCTGAAGGTTTAACGACGGGGACATTGAAATACATTCGCAAGTGGCGCGAAAAAAACCAAGTCAACAGTCAACAGTAATCAGTCTCCAATCTCCAATCTCCAATCTCTCTTTTGGGAGCAGCTATGGCAAAACGAAAAACCGCGCGCATCTGGAATCGTGAAATGGAAACGATGCCGCGCAAAACATTACAAAAATTACAACTCGAACGACTCAAGCAAACGTTAGAGCGCGTGTACAACACAGTTCCGTTCTATCGCAAAATGTTGGATGACGCGCGCCTCAAGCCCGCCGCAGTGAAATCGCTTGCCGAACTGGACCGACTGGGCTTTACCACCAAACAAGATTTGCGCGACCATTATCCGTTCGGCATGTTGACCGTGCCGCTCGACCAAGTGGTTCGCATTCACGCATCGTCAGGCACAACGGGCAAACCCACCGTCGGCGCGTACAACAAAAACGACCTCGCGGTGTGGGCGGAAGCGATGGCGCGTGTGTACTTTGCGGCAGGCGTGACGAAAAAAGATATTGTGCATAACGCGTACGGTTATGGTTTGTTCACCGGCGGCTTGGGTTTTCACATCGGCGCGGAAAAAATTGGCGCGACGGTGATTCCGATTTCGGGCGGCTTGAGCAAACGCCAAATTACATTGATGGAAGATTTTGGCGCGACCGTTTTGACCTGCACACCCTCGTACGCGCTCGTGCTTGCCGAAACTGCGTCCGAAGCGGGCGTAGATTTTCGTTCGCGTATGAAAGTGCGCGTTGGAATTTTCGGCGCGGAACCGTGGACGGAAGAGATGCGCCGCGAAGCGCAAGAGCGCATGAATCTCGAAGCGTTCGATATTTACGGCTTGACCGAAATCATCGGTCCCGGCGTTTCGATTGAATGTCCCGAACACAACGGCTTGCATATTCCCGAAGACCATTTTCTCGCGCAGCTCGTTGACCCCGACACCGGCGAACCGCTGCCCGATGACGCCACCGGCGAATTGGTAATTACAACGCTCACCAAAGAAGCGATGCCGATGCTGCGTTATCGCACGCGCGACCGCGTCACGCTCACGCGCGAAAAATGCGCGTGCGGGCGCACGATGGCGCGTATGAGCAAAGTGCAAGGGCGCACCGACGACATGCTCGTCGTGCGCGGCGTCAACGTCTTTCCATCGCAAATCGAACAGGTGGTGCTTGCCACTGAGGGCATCGCGCCGCATTATCTTCTCGTCCTCGACCGCCCCAAGAACGAACTCGACATTTTGGAAATTTGGACCGAAGCGACGCCCGAACTGTGGGGTTTGGGGACGGAAATGGTTCAGCGTATCGAAGAGCGCATCGGAAATGATTTGCGAGAAACGCTTGGCCTTTCGGCAAATGTCAGCGTCCTGCGACCATACGCGATTCAACGCAGCGAAGGCAAAGCGAAACGCGTGATTGATAAACGCGAGTTGGTAAAGTAGACAGGGAAATAGGTAAATAGGTAGACAGGTAGACAGGTAGACAATTTTCCCCCTGTTTCCTTGTTTCCCTATCTACTTGTTTCCCTGCTATCTTCCATCATGCCCCTTCTCCAAGTCGAGCGCCTCACCAAAGCATTCGGCGGCATTCTCGCCGTCAATGATGTTTCGTTCGCGGTGGAAACGAATGAAATCGTCGCGCTCATCGGACCCAACGGCGCGGGCAAGACGACGTTGTTCAATCTCATTTCAGGCGTTCACGCGCCCACGCGCGGCGACGCGCGTTTTGACGGACGTTCGCTCGGCGGACTCGCGCCGTATCAACGCGCTGCGCTCGGTTTGGCACGCACATTTCAGAATCTGCGCTTGTTTGAAAATATGACCGTCGTCGAAAACGTGATGGTTGGTTTTCATCAACGCGCGCCGTATGGGATGTTCTCCGCCGCGCTGCGTTTGCCAAAAGCGCGCCGTATGGAACAAGCCGCACGCGCCGACGCGCTTGAACGGCTCGACCTCATCGGTTTGCGCGCGCACGCCGACGAACCTATTACCATGCTGCCGTTTGGCAAACAACGGCTCGTGCAAATCGCGCGCGCGCTGGCGGGCGAACCGCGTTTGTTATTGCTCGACGAACCGGCAGCGGGCTTGACGCGCGGCGAAACGGACGCGCTCGATGAATTGATTCAAGAACTCAACCGGCGCGGCATCACGATTCTCATCGTCGAACATGACATGCGCCTCGTGATGAATCTCGCGCAGCGCGTCGTTGTCTTGAACTTTGGCGAAAAACTTGCCGAAGGCAATCCGCGCGAAATTCAAAATCATCCGCAAGTGATTGCGGCATACCTTGGCACGTCCCCCGCGCGCGCAGCGCAGCCCTCATCTCCCGACACACAAAATACGCAAGCCGTTCCCCCCCCCCCTGCCCCCCCCTTACTCGAAATTAAAAACCTCACCGCTAGTTATGGCTCGCTGCGCGCGCTCGACGGGATTTCGCTCCACGTCAATCCATCTGAAATTGTTGCCATCGTCGGCGCGAACGGCGCGGGCAAGACGACGCTGGTGAATACAATTGCGGGACTGTTGCCCCCGCGCGGCGGTTCCGTTCGTTTTAATGGCAAAGAATTCAAGTCCACCGAAAGCAGCATCGCGGCGGGCATTGTCCTCGTTCCCGAACGCCGCCAAATTTTTTCCACGCTCACCGTGCGCGAAAATTTATTGCTCGGCGCGTTTCAGCATCGCCGCACGCGCGCCAAAATCGAATCCGACATGGATTGGATTTTCACGCTCTTTCCAATCTTGAAACAACGCGAGCATCAACTCGGCGGCACGCTCTCGGGCGGCGAACAGCAAATGCTTGCCATCGCGCGCGGCATGATGTCGCGCCCACGCCTGTTGATGCTCGATGAACCATCGGTGGGACTCGCGCCGTTGCTCGTCCAAGAAATTTTGCGAATCCTCTGCGAGCTGCGCGCGTGCGATGTGACGGTGCTGCTCATCGAACAAAACGCGCAAGCCGCGCTCTCGATTGCCGACCGCGCGTATGTTTTTGAAACAGGACGCGTTGTGCTGGAAGGAACGCCCGCGCAGCTCGCGCAGCACGAAAATATCCAGCGCGCGTATCTCGGCGCGTTACAATAACAATCTGTCATTGCGAGCCGCCTTTGCGAAGCAATTCCGCGCGCATCGCCAAGATAACGCGTTGTTTTTAGCCGCGTGTAAAGCTTGCGGCAGTGGATTGCTTCGTCCCTCGCAATGACAACGCCGTGATTTGACGTTTGTAGTATCCGTGCGTAATACCAAGCCAAACCTCATTCTCACCAAATTGCATCCGCCGCTCGTGCGCGAAAATACGATTGCGCGTGAGCGGCTCGCGGCGCATGTGCGCGCGGCAGTCAATCGCCGCGTGACGTTGTTGTGCGCGGGTCCCGGTTATGGCAAGACCACGCTCATCGCCCGCAGTTTGAGCGAACTGCGCGCGCCGCTTTTGTGGTACAGCTTGTCGCGCAGTGACAATGACATCATCACGTTTTACACCTACGTCACTGCTGCGTGCGAACGCGAGTGGCGCGGTTTTGCCCGCGCCATGCGTCCCGCCTTTGCTCCGCGCGCAAACAACCCAACCCTCACCGAAGCGTTCGCCGCCGCGTGGGTGAATCAACTCGCTAAACGCGTGACCGATGATTTTGTTTTTGTCCTCGACGATTTTCAATTGGTGGAACACACGCCACTGCTTTGTGAAACGCTTGACTTGATGATTCGGCACGCGCCGCCGCAGGCGCATTTTGTGATTGCCACGCGCGCCGCGCCCGCGCTTTCCTGTTTGCCACGTTTGCGCGCCGAAGGCGCGGCGCTCGAAATAAACGAGGACGATTTGCGCTTTAACGCGGACGAAGCCGCCGCGCTCTTTCAAGATTGTTTAGCGTTAGAACTCGCCGAGCCAACGCGTGCCGCGCTCGTGGAACAAATCGAGGGCTGGGCGCTCGGTTTGATGATGGCGGGGCAATCATTAAAAGCGCGCGCCGCAAAATCAATTTCATACGCGAACGAAAATGGCGCAGGTGAAAAGGAAACGCTGTCACTGCGCGCGCTCTTGCCGTATGATGACAAGCGCGTGCAATTCGAATATCTGTCCGAAGAAGTTTTGCGTCAGCAGCCGCCCCCCACCGCCGATTTTTTGACGAGTTCAGCGATTCTTTCGCGTTTGGAACCGGCGCTGTGCGATGCCGCGCTCGGGCGTTCCGATTCGGCGGAACAGCTGCGCCGTTTGGAAAAACATTGCGTCTTTGTGATGCGCACGCCCGACGGCTGGCTGCGCTATCACCGCTTGTTCCGCGAATTTTTACTGCATCAACTCGAACGCGAACCGGAACGGCGCGAAACCTTGCACCGCCGCGCCGCGCAATATTTTCAAAATCACGGTGAGGACGAAAGCGCCATCGCGCATTGGCTCGAAGTGGGCGCGCGGCGCGACGCGGCGCGGATGATCGTGACGATTGCGGACGATTTATTTTGCGCGCGGCGTTTCGACACGCTCGCGTTTTGGTTCGAACAATTGAGCGCGAATGAATTTGCCGAATTTCCGACGCTGTGGCTCTACTGGGGCAAGATTTGCCAAGCGCAGCATCAAGCCGAAGCCGCGCTGGAATATTTTGATCGCGCGGCGGAACGTTTCACCGCGCAGGGCGACCTCTTGGGTTTGAGCGCAGTCTTGAATGAAAAAGCGCATCTGCTCGATTGGCGCAACGGCGACCATGTGGAAGCGGAACGTTTGCAGCGCGAGGCATTGAGCTATGTCGGCGCGGAACATCATCGTCAGCGCGCGGCGCTGTTGGCGAATCTCGCGCGCAATCAACTTTCGGCAGGCAACACCGATGCCGCGCAAACGTTGTACCGCGAAGCATTGGCGCTTTATGAATCGGACCGGCAGGGACAGCTCACGACCTTGCTGAATCCCGGCTCGTGGCTGTTTCACAGCTTGGGCGATTTTTTGCAAGCCGTCGCTGTGCTGCGCCGCGCGGAACAGTTGGCGCAAGAATTGAATGACGCGCGCGCGATGGAAGTCGCCAACAACATGTCGGTCAATTTATATTTTCTCGGACGCTTTCAATCCGCGCGCGAATACGCGGTGCAAGCGCTCGCGCTTGCCCGCGCGCACGGCGACGCGCATCAAGAATCGTTCGCGTTGATGAATGAGGCGAACGCGCTCGAAATGACGTGCGGCGCGAGTTACACCGACCTGCATCAACAATATCTCGACGCGCTGCACATCGAGCAACGTTTGGACAATCGCCGTTTCATCATTGCCACGCTCGTGTTTATGATGATTCTCATGCGGCACAACGGCGAAAATGCGGAAGCGGCGCTGCGCGGACAGCAGGCGCTCAAATTGGCGAACGAGCGCGGCTTGCGCTGGCTCCAGTGTTTTGTTTCCGTGCAAATGGGCGCGGCGCAAATTTGGCTCGACGCGGACGCGGCACGCGTGACGCTGGACCAAGCGCTGCAGCTCGCGCTCGAGTGCGGCGATTTGTATCACACGATGGCGAGTCACTTTTGGCTGGCGTCGCTCGAACACAGCGCGAACGATGCGCACTATCTCGAACACTTGCGCGAATGTTTGCGTCTCGCCGTCGCGCAAAATTACGACTATTTTTTTCGCAGTGAAATGCAGGCGGCAATTCCTCTGCTCGTCGCGGCATTGGAAAACGATGTATGGAGCGCGTACGTAACGCCGCTGTTGGTGAAAATGGGCGCGCGGGCGGTGGATTCGCTCGAACCACTGCTCCATCATCCGCGCGTCGACGCGCGTCAACGCGCGCAGCGCGCCTTGGAACAGATGGGCGTGACGCGCGCGCCGCGTTCGTCGCGACCCCGCGCATCCTCCCCACCCAAAATCACTTTGCGCGCGTTTGGAAATTTTTCCGTGTGGCGCGGCGACGAACTCGTTGCGGAACGCGCATGGGGGCGCCGCAAATGCAAACGATTGTTGAAATATCTCACACTCGCGCCGAATCACACGCTTTCAAAAGATGCGGCAGTGGAATTGTTATCCGCCGACTCTGAACCGCAAGCCGCCAATGCGAATTTTTATCGCACGCTTTATAATTTGCGCCGCGTGCTTGAGCCGCTCGCGCCCGAATCGGGTTCGAACTATATCGCGCTTCAAGGCGGGCTCGTTTCGCTGGTGATGGAAAATATCGCGCAAATTGATGCAGATGATTTTACGCGCGCGATGGAAGCGGGGCGCGTACATGCACGGCAGGGAGATTTTGTCGCGGCGCGTCAAGAATTTTCAAACGCGGTCGAGTTGTATGTGGACGACGTTGCGACGGATGATTTATTTGACGATTGGGTGCAAGCGCCGCGCGAAAAATTTTTGAAAATGTATCGCGCCGCGTTGAGCGAATTGGGGAATTTCGCCGCGCTCGCGTGCGAGTGGGAACGCGCGACGGATTATTATGCGCGTTCGTTTCAAAAAGAGGCAAGTGATGAAACAGTTTGTCTCAAGTTAATGCACTGTTTGACGCAATTGGGACGCCGCGCGGATGCGCTTGCGGTGTATGAGACGTGCGAACGCGCGTTGGGTGAGCTCGGTTTGGAGCCGACGAAAGAATTGCGCGCGGTGCGCGTCTTCGCGCAGTAGGGGCGAAGCAGTCGCGGCGAGATTTGCGTACTTGTCGGACAGTTTGGCGAATGCTTCGCCACTACGCTTTTTCTTTCAACAAAGCCGCCGCCCACTCGGCATCTTCCGCGTCGAGCGGCAGTTTGGGGGGACGTTTGTAATTCACCAAATCTCCGTATGCGCCATTTTCATAACAGCGTTCAAACACGGCTTGGAGATCAAGCGTCACGTCGGGGTCGGGGGGAAGGAGCGGAATTCCTATACGCGGCAGGCGCTGACGCAGATTGATGGGATAGAGTTCTGCCTCGTGTCGCTTTTGGGCGCGGCTGATGCTGACGGCGTAATGCCACGGCTCGAGCAGAATCATATAATCAGCGAGAACGGCGATAGTGTGAATACCGCCGCGCAATAAATCAATTTCGACGAGATTCGCGGGACTGGCTAACACGTCCTCTTGTTTGCGCCGATATTGGTCATTGTCTTTGCCGGGAGTCTTGTTGGCAGGACTCAACACCTCGATAATTGTGACAACCTCTTCGCCGCGCGCCAAATCAACAATTTCCACATACACCTGCCGCACCTCGTCCGGCGGTAAACTCACGCGAATAGGCGTGTCGGGCGCGAGAACTGCCGCGCCGACGCTTGGCTCCTTACGCGGACGCTGAACGATTGTTACGTCGGGATAAATGCTGCGTCCGGTTTGAACAACGTATAACCGTTCGCCAATCCGCGCGTGATAACGCGGACGAATGTCCGGCTGAAGTACATCGCGAATATACGTAATCAAACCTTGATGAACGTCTTGCCACAACGCAGGGTCTTCGAGATACGGGTCCATCCCCGGAAAAGGACTGGGCATCGCGCGCTCCTTTGCTAAACGTAAGCGCGAATATCATACCACATTCAATTAACCGCCCGCAATCGGGGGCCACAATGCCACTTGGTCGTCCTCGCGTAAAACGTACTCGCGTTCGCGCGCAATGCCATTCACCAACGCAATCGCGACAATTCCCGACGGCAATTTCAATTCCTCAAACAAGCGCGCGAGCGTCAAATCCTTTGGCAGCGTACACGCAAAACTTGCGCCGAGCGGCACATCGGGCTTGAATCGGCGCAGACCGGCGTAGAGTTTGATGTGAACAGTCATGAGGGGATAGGGGTCAGGGGTCAGGGGACGGGGAACGCCATCCCCTAACCCCTGACCCCCGTCCCCCATCATTTTGTTACTCCCCACAAATCTTCCAACCCCAACTCGTCCAATTTTTCGCGCGTGGGCACGCCGCGTTCGTCCCAGCCGCGCAGTTGATAGTACGTTCGCAAATGGTCTTGCAATTCCGCGCGACTGCCGGCGCGCGGTCCGCCGGGAACGGGTTTGTGCATGCGGTCGGGAAGTCTATCGTCGGCGGCGGTGAGTCCCGCGCGCAAATTAAAGAGTTTTTCCAGATTCCAGATGCGGTCGCCTTGCGCGATAGATTTGTCAAAGGTGAAATCAATCCCCGTCGCGGGCGCCATCATCGAAACGATTTCGCGGTGCGTGATGGCGAATTTGCTGAACAAGCAGATGCCAGTCGAGTCCACGAACGCGGTGGAATTTTGAAACGGGCGGCGCACGAGTTCTTCTTTGCCTTCCAAAGTTTCGGGCGGCACGTATTTGGGGATGCCGTACAATTCCGCCGCGACGGTGTTGCCGCGCACATGACACGCGCCGCGATTGGAGGTCGCGTAATGCAGCGCCATGCCTTGAAAGACGCGCGGGCTGTACGCCGCCATTTCCAATTTTTTCACGCCCATAAAAAGTTCGGGATGCCCGTAATGTTCCGCGAGCCGATAGCTGCCGTCCGCGAGCAGCGCGCCAAATTCGCCGTCGCGTTCGCCCATCATATAGACCGCGCGCAGCATCGCGTCGTGGTCGCCGAAACGCAATGGAAAACCGATGTCGCTTTCGGGAACGTAACCGCTTTCAAACAATTCCATCGCGCACGCGACGGTGGAACCCGCCGACATGGCGTCGAGTCCGTAATCGCCGCAGAGGTAATGCGCTTTGGCAATCGCGTCGAGATTCGAGACGCCGCACAGCGCGCCGAACGACCACGTCGTTTCGTATTCGGGACCTTCGCCGCGTCCTTTGTACGGACCGTCTTTGACCTCGCTCACGCGCGTGCACGCGATGGGACACGCAAAGCACGCGCGATTTTTCAAAAGAATTTGTTCGCTGATCGCCTCGCCGCTCGTCGCCGCCGCCCCTTGAAACACTTCTTCTAAAAAATTGCGTGTCGGATACGCGCCCATTTCGTTGATGAGGTTCACGAGGTTCGCCGTGCCATACGCGCGGAAACTGCCGAACGAAACGGGGTCGTTGACGATTTTTTTCAACGTGTCGAGCGCGGCGTACCAAAATCCTTCCGCGTCCGCGAGTTGAATCGTCCCCGTGCCGCGCACCGCAATCGCTTTCAAATTTTTTGAACCCATCACCGCGCCGACGCCCGAACGCGCGGCGAGACGCGCGCGGTCATTCACCACGCCGGACAGCAGCGACAATTTTTCGCCGCCGGGTCCGATGCACGCGACTTTGGCGTGCGCGCTCGTTTCATTGCGAACTGCCGCGTCAGTTTCTTCGGGCGTCATGCCCCACAAATGCGCGGCGGAGCGAAATTCAACTTGGCTGTCGTGAATGTAGAGATACGTCGGCGCGTTCGCTTTGCCTTCGAGGATGATAATGTCATAGCCCGCGAATTTCATTTCGGGACCGAAAAAGCCGCCCGAATTGGAACACGCAATCGTCCCCGTCAGCGGCGCTTTGCACACGACGACGTAGCGCGACGCGGCGACCGCGCCCGTGCCCGTCAACGGTCCCGTGCCGAACATCAATTTATTTTCGGGACTGAGCGCGTCGGTCGCGGGGTCCATTTCGCGGTACAGCAAATACGAAGTGAGCCCGCGCCCGCCGACAAATTTTTCCGCGAGCGACAAATCGAGTTCCTCGCGCGCGATGCGCTGTCGCGTTAAATCAATGCGTAGAATCGTGCCAGTGTAACCGTGATACATTCGCTAACCCTTTTGTGTATTTTTCTTCGTTGCTGAAAGAATTCAAACACGCTATAATTTGTCAGTGATTCATCGGAATGGAGCGTCCCATGTTCAAACCACAACATTTGACTTTTGAGGAGTTGAGTGAACAACTGCGCGAGTATGAGAACAAATACGGTTACTCGACCATCGAGTTTTACCGCCGCTTTCAAAATGGCGAGTTGGGCGACGATGATGATTTGATGATGTGGGCAGGGTTGTATCACCTTTATCTGACATCGCTTCCCATCCGCCAGTTTATGAAATCGGAGACGCTTGCCGCGTGACCATTGACGATTACTTTGCCGGCATCGAGCGTGGCTTGCGCCAGAATGTCAAGATTGGCAAAGTCAAAGAACCGCTGACCTGCTTGGCATCAGATGACTTTAACGGGCTTGTCCGCTGCCGAATCATCTTTTGGGACGACTCATATCTCGATCTCTACGAGGCGGTCAATACAGAATTGGGCTATCCTGTCCGCGTACATTATGCCTACACATACCTTCGCGAAGGACGCCGCGTTTTTCGTTACGACAATGCTCCGCATCACCCCGAAATTGTGACTCATCCTCATCACAAGCACATAGGTCCAAGCGACCGACTCGCGCCCGCCGACCAACCGACGTTGAGTCAAGTCATGACAGAGATTGAATCTTGGCTAGGTTCATGAGTTTTGGCTACTTCAACCCCTCCTCCAAATACCCCACATTCATCTCCGCGTTCTCTTTAATCCGCGCCATCACATCTTCGCCAAAGGCGCGGAAACGAATCGCGCCCGTCGGGCAGTACTGCGCGCACGCGGGGTCGCCGTCGCACAAGTCGCATTTGATGACGACATTTTTATCTTCGGAAAAAGTGATGCCGCCGTAGGGGCACGCGGGGACGCACAACATACACGCGGTGCAGTTATCATCCACCACGCGAATCGCGCCGCTCGCGCCGTCCGGCACCAGCGCGTCGAACATGCACGCGTGCATACAATGCTGTTCGGGACAGTGAATGCACGGAATCGGCGTAAAGTGATGGTCGTCAATGTACGCCACCTTGATGCGGATTTGCGTATTGCGCGCGAGATGATTGTGGTGAATCGAACACGCCATCTCGCACATGCGGCAGCCCGTGCAAAGTTCGGGATTGATGTACAAAAGCGGCTCGCCGACCTGCTCTTCAATTTCTTGTTCGGGCGCAGCAATCTCAATCGGCGTACCGTGTCCGTTGCCCGAATGTTGTGTCGTTTCCGTCGCGAGCATCGCTTCGAATGAACCGCTCGGCGTCCATTTCGTTTGCAGCCACGCATCAAAACGATTGCGGCGAAACGCGGCGAACGCGTCCGGTTTCTCGCCCGACGCAATCCATTCCGCGAGATAACGCCCCACAATCGGACCCAACGCGAAACCGTGTCCGCAAAAACCCGTCGCCGCCAAAACATTTTCGCTCAAGCGGTCAATGATGGGAATGCCGTCCGGCGTCGAAGGATCGAGCCCGCCCCACGTCCGCACGAGATTCACGCGTCCCAAATCGGGAATGAGTTGGACGAGATGCTCTGCCGCGAGCCGCACATTTTTTTCGGTCGTCGCCTCGCTTTCGGATTGCTGCACCAAGCCGCCGCCGAAATGCACGCTGCCGTGCCGCGTCTGCCGAAAAAACAAATCCGCCGCCGCGACGCCAAACATGTACGGAAACATCGGCGGCAGCACTTCGGTGACGAGCGATTCGTAGCGCATGTTCGCCAGCGGCAAGTCCACGCCGAAATTCAAACACAACGCGCGCGTCCCTGCGCCCGCCGCGATGAGAACCTCGCGCGCGTCAAAATTTCCGCGCGGCGTTGCGATTTGCGCGCCGCCCGCGTCATTTTGCCGAATGTGCTGCACCGCGCAGTTGGTAAAAATTTGCGCGCCCAATTTACGCGCGGCATTGGCGAATCCCGTCACCAACTTTAATGGATTCGCGTGTCCGTCCGTCGGGCAAAAACTCGCGCCCAACACGCTTTCGCGCCGCAACGACGGCACGAGTTCGCACGTCTCTTGCTGTCCGAGCCAGCGTACGTCGAGTCCATACGACTGTTGGCGCGTTACGTCCACTTGCATTGGACGAATGTGGTCAACGCTTTCGACGAGCCGCAAATTGCCGCGCTGCATGTATTCAATGTCCACGCCTAATTCATCCGCCAGCGTTGGAAAGAGCGCGACCGTTTCATTCGCCAGTCGCAGTTCCGCCGACGCGCGCGCCGACTGCCGCACGCCGCCGCCCGAACGTCCCGACGCGCCCGCGCCAATGCCCGCGCGTTCAAGCAAAATCACGTCCGCGCCGCGTTTTGCCAAATAA
Organism: Chloroflexota bacterium; assembly: GCA_004295045.1. GTDB lineage: Bacteria > Chloroflexota > Anaerolineae > UBA4142 > SHND01 > SHND01. The sequence continues at coordinate 21,771 of SHND01000016.1, forward strand.
TACGCCGCCGCGCAGCCGATGATGCCGCCGCCGACGATGATCACATCCGCAGAATGATTATTCACCGTACACGTCCGTACCCCACATGGTCTTCCATCGCCGTTCCCGTCGCGTGTGGTTCCGCGCTCGCGCCGACGACGCCGAGCGGCACGGGTTTGATGGGAATGCGCGCCGTGAACGCGCCAACGGATTCGACGCTCGTTCCTGTTTCGCTTGCGATGATTTGCGCGGCGATGGGTCCGCAGAGGCGTCCCTGACAGCGTCCCATGCCGCAGCGATTCCACGCTTTCAACGCGTTGAGATTTTGCGCGCCAGCGCGCGCCGCGCCACGAATTTCGCCCGCGCGAATTTCATCACAGCGACACACCAACACATCGTCCGCGATGCTTTCATACACTCCGCGCTTGACCGCGAACATGCCGCTCAAAGAATCGAACGCGGCGCGCGCTTTTTGCCATTCTTTTAAAATATCGTGTCCGTTTGACTGCGCCGCGTAACCAAGTTGCCGCGCCGCCGCCGCGCCCGCGATTTTTCCTTCCAGCAGCGCGACCTCGACGCCGCCGATGCCGCGCACTTCGCCCGCCGCAAAAATGCCCGAGACGCTGGTTTCGAGGTCATCGTTCGTTTTTGTTGCGAACGCGTCGAAATGCGAATCAAAAAATTGTTCGCAGCCCGCGAGGCGCGCGAGTTCCGTCGCAGGGACGAATCCGTAATTCATACAAATTGTGTCCGCCGCAATCGTCTCTTCCGTTCCCGCAATCGGACGCCCGTTCCCATCCACTTTCGCAATCACCGCGCCCGTGATTTCCGTTTCGCCCACCGCGCGCGTGACGACGCAGCCGTATTTCATTGGCACGCCCGCGTCGAGCAATTTTTTCCGCTGCGCCATGCCCTGCCCGATTTTGCCCCATTGTCCAAAAAGTTTTAACCCGCCGCCGAAAAATTCCGTGCGCGAATGTAATTCCACGAGCGCGGCGATTTCCGCGCCCGCGTCGAGCAACTGCACCGCCGCGAGTTGCAGCAACGGTCCCGTGCCGCACAACAAAATTTTTTGTCCGACGAGCAGCCCCTGCCCTTTCAACATCAACTGCGCCGCGCCGACGGTGGTCACGCCCGGCAATGTCCAGCCATCGAACGGCACCACACGCTCGTACGCGCCGCTGGCGAGGACGACGCGCTTTGCCAGCACGCGACTGCCGCCTTCAGGCGCGTACAAATCGAGCATGCCGTCGGCGGTGATGTTCCAGACCAGCGTATTGGCGCAAACAGTAATTTTTGGATTATTCAAACCCGCGATGAGTTCGCGGCCGTGTTGGATATTTTCGGACAGAGAAGAGGCAACATCATTCGCTTTGAATGAAGAGGGAGGTTGTTTGTAATACTGTCCGCCGGGGCGCGGATTTTCGTCAATCACTAAAACGCGCGCGCCCGCTTCCGCCGCCGCTACAGCCGCAGCAATTCCGGCGGGACCTGCGCCAATGACGGCGATTTCCGTAGTAATCATAGTGCGGTAGTGAGATAGTGGGATAGTGGGATAGTGGGATAGTGCGATAGTGCGGTAGTGGGATTGTGGAATAGTGCGATAATGCAGGTAACGTTCAACGTTCAACGTTCAACGTTTCACTCACGCGCACATCGCATCCCGCGCGCGCCTCTGTCATGCACGCGCGTTGATTGGGCAAGCCGTTCACAGTGACGAGGCAATCGAAACAGATGCCCATGCCGCAAAAAATTCCGCGCGGCGAATCACTCGCGTCGGTTGCGCGGAACGCGCGAAAACCCGCAACTGCCAAAACGGTCGCGATGCTTTCACCCGGAAACGCCGCGACCGTTTGTCCATTCACTGTGATTGAAAATGCTTGACCGCGTTCTAAACCTGAAATGCGTTGCGCTTGAGCTGCCATTGCTTTTCTATTTCGAGAGCGTCAATAACCATTGATTGAGTTGTTGAAAAAGGCGCGTCCACCAATGATGAGACTGCGTTTTGCGCCTTGGACGGTGGATGGCGATGTATTTTTGCATTATGCGGTCGTGCGACAGTGAGATGGTGCGGTAGTGCGATAGTGCAGTGGTTGGTTACGAGATTCGAGAAACGAGATGCGATACGCGATTCCGAATTCTCAATTCCCCGTCAGCCAAAAAAGCCAAACGCTTCGCCAAAGGTGTAATCGCTGCCCAAAAAGGGAATGCCCGTCATCGCGCACGCTTCGAGCGTCGCGGAGCGCAAATCTTCGCGTTCGAGATTGTGAACGTTGCTCTTGCCGCACGCTTTGGCGAGAATGACCGCTTCGTTCGTCAGTGCGGTGAGATAATTCGCCACGCGCAGCGCGTTGAGTTTGATATTGAATCGCGCGCGCAGCTCCTCTTTTTGCGTGCCGATGCCAAATTCGCACTCGCCCTTTTCGCATTGCAAACAAACCGTGCAGCCCATCGCCACCAACGCGCCCGTGCCGACGTACACCGCGTCCGCGCCGAGCGCAATCGCTTTTGCTACATCCGCGCCGTCGCGAATCCCGCCCGAAATGATGAGCGACACTTCGTCTTTCAAGCCCATGTCTTCGAGCGCGCGCGTCGCCTGAACGATGGCGGCGAGCGTTGGCATACCGAGATGGTCAATCGCGATTTTTGGGCCCGCGCCCGTGCCGCCTTGCATCCCATCAATCACCACGCCGTCTACGCCGACCTTTGCCGCGATTTTGACATCTTCGTACACGCGTCCCGCGCCCACTTTCAAAAAGATCGGTTTTTCGTAATTGGTGATTTCGCGCAGCTCTTGCAATTTCACCACGAGGTCGTCCGCGCCAAAAATATCGCCGTGACGCGGATGCGAGGCGAGGTCAATTCCCGGCGGCAAGCCGCGAAACGCCGCGACTTCGGCGGACATTTTTTCCGCCATCAGATGCCCCGACAAGCCCGGTTTCGCGCCGATGCCAAAAACCAATTCCACCGCGTCGGCAAGTTCGAGATTGCGCAGCGAAAAACCGAAACGGCTTGGCGTGACTTGGACGATTTGGCGGTACGAATGTTCGCGCTCTTCGGGCAACAGCCCGCCTTCGCCGTTGTTCATCGCCGTGCCAACGCGGCGGCTGCCCATCGCCAGCGCGATTTTCGATTCTTTGCTAATCGCGCCGAACGACATGGGCGCAATCATGATCGGCGTTTCGATGACGAGCGGTTTTTTTGCAAAGCGCGCGCCGAGCGTCGTGCGCGTGACCGCGTTTTCGCGATAGGTGTCAACGGGCATCCGCGACAAGCCCGCCGAAAGCAAAACGAGGTCGTCAAAGGTCGGCAGTTTGCGCGTGGTGCCGCAGCCGCGCACGATATGTTTGCCTGTCCGCGCTTTTTCTTGAATCTCGCGCACGGTGGAAGAATTCCAGCCGCCGCCCGTCAAGCGCGCCCCCGTCGGTCCACCGCCATTGCCGCTTGAGATTGAGGTCGTCGCGTTTTCAATCGCATTCGGAAAACGCAGCGCATTGGTCGGGCAGACGGGAATACATTTCGAGCAATCGGTGCAGAGGTTGGTATCACAGATGACCATGAGGGAATTTGGATTTATGATTTTGGATGCAGTCAAATCATAAATCACTGCGTTGATTACAACGCCATCATAAATGTTCCACCACGCGTTCGCGCGTTTCGAACTGTGGTTTGAAAATGTGAAAGGTTTGTTTGCCGCCGCGCGGGACAAGGCAAACGAAATCGCGCGGGTCGGCTTGGATGTTGTTTTCGGCAAAGAGCCATTCGAGCGCTTCGCAATCGTTCGGTTCGGGCGCGCGCACTCGCACGTTACTGCCGGTGCCGATTGTCGCGCCGCGCCGATAACAGATCACGCCGCCGTACATAGATTCTCCCGTATTCGTTCCCACTTTGCCCAAAAGCACGATGCGGCCCCCCAGCATCTGCTGTCCGGTCAACATGCCAACGTCGCCGCACACGACGACAGTCCCGCCTTTGAGACCGTAACCGACGCGACTGCCCGCCGACCCGCGCACGAGAACCGTGCCGCCAATCATCGAGGGCGCGAGATTGCTGCCCGCGTTATTTTGCACAATCAATTTGCCGCCAAGCATATTGTCCGCCGCGTACCAGCCGACATTGCCCGTCACCAAAACTGAAGGTCCATTCATAAAGCCGCAGCAATAAAAACCCGCGCTGCCTTGCACGACAATATCGAGCGCGCCGTGAACGTTGACGGCAATGTTGTGACGCGCGTGCGTGTTGCGCAAAACCACTTGCTCGCCGCTGCCAACCAATGTTTGCAAGCGCGCGTTCAAATCGCGTTCATCGAGTTGTTCGAGGTCTAGTTCTTGGACCATACGCGTACTTCTCCCGGCGCCATTTCCGCCGCGTAAATGTCGGGGTCAACGGCTTCAAAGGAAACCTGCTCAGAGCCGAGCAAGAGCAAACCATTGTGCTGATAATACAAAATCGGTTTGATGCCCAAACGGTCGCGCACCGCGCCGATTTGCGTTTCCGTCGCCGCGAGATAACTGAACACGCCGTCGAAATCGTCGAGCGACGCGGTGAGCGCTTGATCAAACGTCTTGTCCTCGCGCGTCATTTTGAACGCGAGGTAATGCGCGATGATTTCAGAATCGTTGAACGTTTTGCAGCGCACACCCTTTGCTTCCAGCTTGCGGCGCAGTTTGAAATAATTGGTGAGCTGTCCGTTGTGAACGACGGTGATTTCGGGTAACAAGTCGGAACTAAACGGATGCGCGAAATTCAAATTGTCAATGCTTTCGGTGGCGAGCCGCGTATGTCCGAGCGCGTGCTGTCCTTTGACCGCGCGCAAGCCGCCGTATTCCGCGAGCGCGTCCGCCGTGCCGACATCTTTGATGACTTGCATGCAATCGCTCAAACTGTGAACGCAGAGCGACGGCTGCGCGTTGATTTCGCGATAGAGCCGCGAGACATCGCGCGGTTCGCATTGCAGCGTGAGCCGCGCCATTGTGTAGGGCGAATTGGTGCGGTACAAATCACACTCGCCCAACTCGGCAAACTCGTTCACGATGCGCCGCAGTGTCGGCAAGTCTTCGGTGGCGTTGAACAATGACACACGCGCGGTGAGATAGTCGCGCGGCTGCTCAAGATACAACGCCGTACCCGCCGCGTCACAGCCGCGATGCCGAATTTCGTACAGCATCTTGTACAACGCGTCGCCCAAATTGATTTCATCACGAACCATGATTCCTGCAATGCCGCACATAGGCACCCCGCTGATGGCAGATGGCAGATGGTTGATGGCAGATGGTTTGCTATCTGCTATTCGCTATCTGCCATCTGCGCTTATTCCGCCGCCACTCCCGCGTCATGCCCAAAGCGCGTGTCCACCGGTTCTGCCGAATCCATCGCGCTCAAGTCGCGTCCGATTTGCGCGACGAGACCGGGCTTGGACACTCGCAGAAAAACGATATAGAGCACGCCAATCACAATCCACGCGATAGCCACGTAGGGCATTGTTTGCAAAAGGGGATCGGCTTGTGGCTGGAGCGAGCCGTAGAGCGCCGCGCTCGCGCCGACGATGGCAACGAGTGGAACGACGAGATGTTTGAGCAACGAGTAATCTTGTTTGAGCTCACGGCGGAACCACACGATGCCCGCGACGGAAACAAAAACGTAAATGAGCTCAATCGAGATTGCGCCGATGCCGGCGAGAAAACCGAACTGCACCGTGTATGCGGCGACGCCGCCTTCGACCGGCGGAAAGGCGAACGCGAAACCCAACGCGACAAGCAGCGCGAGTCCCAACACGACGCCATTCGCAATGTGCGGCGTTTTGTATTGCGTGTGTGTGCGCGACAGAACGCGCGGCAGTGCGCCGTCACGCGCGATTGCATACATCACGCGCGAAGAGGCGGTGAGACAGCCCATCGCCACCGCGAACCCATCCACAATCGCTGCGAGAAATACAAGCGTCACGAGCCAATCACCACCGTACATTCCGGCGATGCTAAAGAGCGCGGGAACGGCGGGGTCTTGCCACACCGCGACCTGCTCAGGCGCAAAACCAAACCCAATCGAGTACGCATACGTGACAACCGTGTAGAGAATGACGGCGGCGGCAACCGTGCCGACCAACGCCAACGGCATCGCGCGTTTGGGTTTGGCGGTTTCTTCCGCCAACACGGCGGCAGATTCAAAGCCGGTGTACATCAGGATGGCAAAAATCATGCCAAAGGTGAGATTGGGAATGCCGCCCACTGCTTCCATCGTGAATGGGTAAATGCTCTGTCCCGCCGCGCCGCCTTGCAAAATGACGTATGCGGCGAGAGCAACGACGAGCGCGACGGAACCGAACACGAGCCACAACTGCGTGCGCGTCGAAATGCGAATATCAAAGTACGAGAGGAAAAAGAGGATGACGCACAAGACGATTGCGACACCGACCCACAGAAATGGAATCGGCGCGGACAAAATGCCAACCATCATCAACCATTCGGTTATCCAACCCGAAACGCCCGCGATGATGGCAATGGTGAGCAGCAGCGTGGCAAAGAGATAGACCCAGCCGCCCATGAAACCCGTTTCAGGTCCGAACGCTTTGGCGGCGTAATTGTAAATCGCGCCTGCCGCGTTGACGCGCGTGGCGAATTGCGAAACGACATAACCGAGCGCCACCATCGTCAAGCCGCCGAGAAAAACCGCGAGCGGCGTACCTGCCCCGGCGGCGATGGCGATATAGCCGGTGAGAAACGCCATGCTCATCACCGGACCCAAAAATGCCAGCGACTGCGAAATGACATCCCACGTGGTGAGGACATTTTGCTTGAGCTGGTTATGATTTTCTGCGGACATCTTCTCCTCCTCTCCGAAAAAAACGTAGGGGCGCATCCTTGTGGTCGCCCCACATGAATCACAAATGAAACGCGTACTCGTTAAATTCCCAATCGGTCACGTGCGCGCGAAAACGCTGCGATTCTTGACGTTTCACCGCGCTGAACGCTTGCACAAACGAAGGACCCAACATTTCGCACAATGCGCGGTCGCGTTCCAATTCATCTACCGCTTGATGGAGATATTGCGGCAAAACGGGCGTGCGCTGCGGATCGGCATTCGCGTACGCGTCGCCTTGAAATGATTTGCCCGGGTCGAGCTCGTTCACGATGCCGTCAAGCCCGGCTGCTAATGCCGCCGAAAATGCGAGATACGGATTCGCCACGCCGTCGGGCGTGCGGTTTTCGACGCGCGTGCCGCCTTTGCGTTCGGGCGGAATGCGAACATAGCAGGTGCGATTGTCATAGCCCCACACAACATAGTACGGCGCGAACGCGCCGAGTACGTAGCGTTTGTACGAATTGACCGTCGGTGCGAACACGGCGGTCATGCCGCACGCGTGCGCGACTTGACCCGCGATGAAATGGCGCATCAGGTCGGACAATTCATGATCACCTTTCGGGTCGTAAAAAATATTTTCGCGCGTCGCGGGGTCGGCGATGCTCAAGTGCATGTGATAGCCGCTGCCGCCGAGGTCCGAACGCGGTTTCGCCATGAATGTCGCCATCAAGCCGTTTTGATACGCGATTTCTTTGACTGCCTGCTTGTAGAAAAAAGTGCGGTCGGCTACGTCCAACGCTTCGCCGTGGTCGAGATTGATCTCAAATTGTCCGGGAAAAAATTCGTGGCTCACCGCGAGCGAACGCAGTCCCATCTCTTCCACCGCGTCGCAAATTTTGCGCGTGATGCCGTCGGGGTCAACGGTGCCGTTCCATGTATAAACCATGCTCGGTTTATCCGAATAGGTTTGCCACGCGCCGTTGTCGCGTTTGAGCAGATAAAATTCCAATTCGCTGCCCACTATCGGGAGCAATTCGCGTTTTTCGTATTCGGCGACAATGCGTTTCAAAATATTGCGCGGCGCCATTTCAATCGGCTCGTCTTGATAATAGAGGTCAGCAATGACGGCGGCGGTGTGCGGTTCCCACGGCAAAATGGTGAATGTGCCGAGATCAGGTTTAGCGGTCATGTCCGCGTAACCGATTTCTTCGGCGATGCCGGTGCCGGACGCGGGATTGCCCGCGAGGTCGAGCGCAAAAGTGGGAAACGCGAATTGAACGCCGTGTTCGACGACGTGCGGAAATTGACGCGCAGGCACCGCTTTGCAACGCGCGACGCCGTGAAAATCAGAGAATTGAATTTTGACGGTGTGAATGTGCGCCGCTTCAATTTGGCGCAGAACCGTTTCGACCATTGCATTGTCTTTGGCAACCATATACTCACCTCATCCTAACAGCTGTGACTAGACCTGACGGTTTTCCGAAACAACGATAAGCTCGGACATTCCGCGCAGAAAACCCATCAGGTCTCGGTGCGCGCAAATTATAAAAAATGGATCTCCCAATTTTCTCCCATGTAACGCAAATTTGAAATTTGCGCCGCGAAATCGAGGCAAATTACAAATTTGCCGTACGAATTCCGCAACAAAAAAGGCGGAGGATTCTTGATGAATCCTCCGCCCAAAATCCTGCGGGACAGCTATACGGAAATATTTCTCACGCGTACGCTTCCAAAAAATCGGTAAAGCGTTTCATGAATTGGTCGCCCGCCGACGCGTCGAGCAGGCGATGGTCAAAGGTGAGTCCGAGATACACCATCGGACGAATCGCAATCGCGTCATCAACGACAATGACGCGTTTTTGAATCGCGCCGACGCCGAGAATTGCGGTTGTGCCGAATGGAATGATCGGTGTGCCAAAGAGCGAACCAAAAATGCCATAGTTGGTGATGGTGAAGGTCGCGCCCTGCACCTCTTCGGGCGCGAGTTTTTTCGCGCGCGCCCGCGTCGCCAAATCGTTCACCGCGCGCGCAAGCGCGAGCAAACTTTTTTCTTGCGCGTTTTTGATGACCGGCACAATCAAGCCATCCTCCAACGCGACGGCGATGCCGAGATTCACCGCGCGATGCATCACAATGCCTTGTTCGGTGAAACGCGCGTTGGCGAATGGTACCGCTTGAATCGCCGCGATGGCTGCCTGCGCGAAATACGCGGTGTAGGTGAGTTTGACGCCCTGTTTTGAAAATTCCGCTTGATGCGCGCCCATGTGTGCGAGGACGCGCGTCATGTCCGCTTCGTGAATCGAAGTCACGTGCGGAATCGTTTGTTTCGAACGCGTCATGTGTTCCGCAATCGCGCGGCGCATTGTCGTCAGCGGCACGATTTCTGATTCGCCATCCGTCACAGGTGGAAGCGTAACGCGCCCGGGTGCGGCGACTGTTTCCGCTTGGCGCGGCGCTTGCGTTTGAATTTTTTCCGGCGCTGCGATAGGCGCGCGTCGTTTCAAAAACGCGTCGAGGTCTTTTTTGCTCACGCGTCCACCTTCGCCCGTGCCTTGAATCGTCGCCAGTTCCGCGCTGCTGATGTTGTGTTCCGCCATCATGCGCGCGACGACGGGGGTGAGGCGGTTGCGAGAGGAGGGAGATTGGGTGATTGGGTGATTGGGTGATTGGGGATTGGAGATTGGAGTTTGTTCAGCGCCGACCGTCGTCTGTTGACTGGCTACTGCTGACTGCTGACTACTTACTGTTGACTGATTACTGCCGACTGTCGTCTGTTGACTGCCGTCTGTCGTCTGACTTTCCCCAATCACTCCCACAACCGTTCCCGCGTTCACCGTCGTTCCTTCGCTAACCAGAATTTCCAACAGCGTGCCGGACGCGGGCGACGGAATTTCTGTCGTCACTTTGTCGGTGATGACTTCGATGATGGGTTCATACAATTTCACCTCGTCGCCGATTTGTTTCATCCATTTGCCGACAGTGCCTTCGACGACGCTTTCACCCAACTGCGGCATGACAATGTTCGTTGACATTCAATACTCCTTGCAGTGCCTAATGAAAACAGACTGACACAACTTTTTTTCTGGACGCGGATTTCTAAACTGTTTTTTGTTTTATCCGCGTTCATCCGCGTTTATCCGCGTCCAAAAAAGAATCTATTTGCGTTTATCAATCACGCGCACCGCTTTGCCAACGGGACGCGCCAACGTTCCCGCCGCGACATAGTTCGGCGTCACCGACAATCCGACAAAATCCAAGATTTCGCGCGCAATGCGTTCGCGTTCCACTTCGCCGATGAAATTCGTTTGCTCGACGACGAGTTCAATCGTCTCGTTGCCGTGCGTATCATACGCGAGCGTGATGTGATAATCGTGCGCGACGCCTTCGTGACGCAAAAGTATTTGCTCGATCTGGCTGGGATAAAAATTGACGCCTTTGAAAATAATCATGTCGTCGCAGCGCCCGGTGAAACGCGCGAGCCGCAGATGTGTGCGTCCGCAATCGCAGCGTTCGCGCGAAATAATGCGCGTCACATCGCCGGTGCGAAAGCGGATGAGCGGCAGCGCGTGACGCGTGAGCGTCGTCACCACCAATTCGCCCGCTTGTCCGTCGGGCAGCAATGCGCCATTCTGCGGATTCACAATTTCGACGAGATAGTGGTCTTGCCAGACGTGATTGCCTTGATGCGCCGCGCAGTCAATGCCCATGCCGACGCCGCCCGTTTCCGTCATGCCGATAATGTCAAACGTTTCGATGCCCATCTCGCGCCCGATGCGCGCGCGCAATTCATCGCTCCAAATCTCCGAGCCAAAAATTCCGACGCGCAATTTCGTCTGTCGAAAATCAAAATTCTCTTCGCGCGCGGCTTCCATCAAACGCAAAGGATACGTCGCAATCGCGGTGATAACCGTCGCGTTCAAATCGCGCATCAACTGTAATTGCAACAGCGTGCGCCCGGGACCGGCGGGAATGTAAAACGCGCCCAACGCTTCGGCGCCATAATGAAAGCCGAAACCGCCGTTCGGCAAACCGAACGACGGCGTAATTTGAATCACATCTTCGCGCGTGACGCCCGCGGTGGTGAGACAGCGCGCCATACACTCTGCCCATTGCAAAATGTCCGCGCGCGTGTACGGATTCAGCACCGGCTTGCCCGTCGTCCCCGAACTCATCTGCACGCGCGCGAATTCTTTTTGCGGCGCGCACGCATAGCCAAAGGGATAGCCCGCGCGCAAATCGGCTTTGGTGAGCAATGGAAGCTGCGTCACATCGTCCAGCGAACGAAACGCCTCAGCGCGCGGGCTGCCGATTTTTTCCCAATACGCGGGATTGTTTTCGGCGATACGTTGAATCGTCTCGCGCAAACGCGTCAGCTGCAATTGTTCCAGCGCGCCGCGCTCCATCGTTTCACAATGGGGTTGCCACATATTTTCGTTGTCAAGAGCTGACACGGTACAATACAATTTCGATTTCCGGACGCGGATTTCGCGGATGAACACGGAAAGATTATTTGTTTTATCCGCGTTTATCTTTCTTTTTCCGCGTCCAATTCTGTGATGAACTGTGTCAGGTTCCTAGTGCAATTTCATCGCGATGTCCGAACGCTTGCGAATTGTCAACAAAATAAACGCGCGTCGGCGTGACGCGATACCACGCGACGCGGCTGAATGCGCGCGCGATTTCGGCGGGCGCGCGCGCGATATTTCCGACGATGGAAAATTTTTTGCCGTACAACAAGATCGCGCGCGCTTGCTCCAAACCTTCCAAGCGCGTCACGTTGCCTTCCAGCTGAATTCCTTTGATGGCGCGCCAATCATCGTAATCAGCTTGAATCGTCACCGCGACGCGCGGATTCGCTGCAAGGTTCAAACTGTGACGCGTGGAGGGCGACGAGAGAAAATACAAATCAAAATTTTCGTGTACGTAAAAAACCGCCGCCGCCCACACTCCTTCCGGTCCGTGCGTCGCAAGCGTCATTACATTGTGCGCGCGCAAATATGCTTGCGCGTTGACGCGCGCATCCGTGTTCTCGCGCGCGTTCGCGTTTTCGTCCATCGCCAATTCAAGCGCGAGCGCGTCGCCGTCGTTCAACTGCAATGTTTCGCGCAATGAAACATTCGCGATAATTTCGATTTGGGTTGACGCGTAACCGTTCACTTCCGGCAAAATAATCGCGCCGTTCACGCGCCCCGCGACGCGAATCGGATACGCGCGCGCGTTGCACCAATCCGCGTTCGGCGGAACAATCTCGACGCCCGGCGCGGTTTTCCACTGTTCCCATGCGCTCGCATCGGACGCGTCAACCATCACATTGAGCGTGCCGGGAAAGGGGTCAATGCCGAGCTTGTCAACAAATTGCGCGCGCGCCCATTCGAGCTGCGTAAGTTGCGCGCCCTGTCCCAAACCTGTAACAACGCGTCCGGTAAGCTTGGCTGTCACTGTGTCTTACATCTCATATAGAACGCGGATTTTTCAAACGTAACGGTGGGCTTCAGACACTCCGCAAGCGAGCCGAAGGCGAGCGCAACAGAGTCGCCTGCAAGCTGTGTTGGGCCGCCGTTGAGTGTAAAGTCTTCGCTGCATAGCGGATAGGCGCGTATTGCTAATCCGCCCACGGTCCCGGGACAAGCTAAATCTCAACCCCAGGCAGGCCAGCCACACCCAACAGCAGCGACAGTTCCCCAGCGTGGGGCAGGTCGTGGTCGAGCAGCCCCCAGATCGTCTGCATGATCGGTATCTCCTCCTCTGGGATAGCCTCGGTGGATGAGCCGCGCATCAGGCAGCCGGTGATGAACCGCCAGGTCAGTTCCAGCCCCTGCAGAATCTCGGTGGCGGTATGCGGTGGATCGTCGGCGTCCCCCCACCGCAACAGCAGCGTTAATTCCTCTGCCTGCTCACCGAGTGTGCGGTGTAGATGCAGGGCACGCCCAAAGACGATATGTTCGGCGATTTCTCCCGGCGTGCGCAGACCGGGCAGGAGCCGTCGCTGAAGTTGTTCCGCCGTGAGCGGGGCGATGGCACGCTTGAGGGCCGCTTGGTAGTCTTGCCAACTGTCGAAGGCACGCGCTTCCGCTATGGCTGCTCTTTGCATTTACTCTACTCCCGTCACTGTACATTTGGTTGGTATGGCACTGCATTGACGGCCAGCGACCCAACGGCTGGCGTTACTTGCGTGTGGGCGGGCGTGGATTCTGTTTGGGAGCAGGGAAAACTTGAAGCCAGAAAAATGTCTGTAAAACGCGCAGACTCCCATTTGTCGGCTGCACGCATTGCTAGGCGGCATTTTGGCCTTCACAAATCTTTTGGCCACGGTGCACCGGTTTGCAAAGCAGTTGCATATTCCTGAAGTCGCTGATCATCATGTCCACGGATTTGGCTCAAAAATGGAAAATCCGCCGATGTCACTGTGAGCTTTGCCAACGGCTGAACAGGCTTGAAGCTTGCGAGTTGTGCGAAATGGACTTGATAGGAGCCAAATGACATCGATGGCTGACAGGTGAAGGTATTGCGTGGCAAGAGATAGACTGTGCCTGTTCGCCAGGGTTGATGGGGAAGTGCCGATTGACTGACGGAGAACACATAGTAAGGACCCTGAAATGTACCCGCTTCATCGGCAAGGTTCACACAAGCATTCGTGATTGAATCTACACGCTCACGATCCACGATTGCAAAGAACATTGCCCACAAGCCGTCCGAGGCAGCATAAACAGCTTTTTGATTGCCAAATTCGTTGAGGTCATTGGACTGGCGTGGCTCAAACAGAGCAATATCGGGATTACCCGAACCGTGTATGGCAATATCATGATGATCGGCGAGATGGCATAGGAACTGCCATTTTGGCCAGGGCAAAGCATATTCAATAGTCGGGCAGCCGCCGTTGCTGAGCGTTGTATTGAGCAACGCATCAAAAGCTTCCTCAGTTTTTTCATCAAAGTTCACGCTTGGGCGTGTTAGCCAATAATCCGGTAGCATCATATATGTGACTCCATTATTAACCGCCGCCCAACGGCTGGCGTTAGCTGCGGTGGGTGGGAGCGTGGACTCGCCGTCGAAACGGAAAAAACCCAAAGCCACGAAAAAGCTCAAAAAACGCGGTGCGTACCCACCGTCAGCTGCACGCTGTGTTGGGCAGTAGGTTGCGGATGCCCTGCTCATTTGTATTCACCGAGTCTCTCGCTCACTAACAAGCGTTGTCACATGATCTAATTCATCTGCAATCATCTCTCGTTCAATAGCAGTTAGTTCGATGGACTTAACTAGGGCGAGTGAGGACTGAGCTAAATCAGCGTTGTTTGTCCGAACAGCCAACTCCGCTCGATATAGATATGCCCTGACGCGTTCAATGGCTGCTGCCTCTGGAAAGCGTGCCAGACCGTTTTCGAGTGTTTTCAACGCAAGCGCCTCATCTCCATGAGCGTCCCCCAAACGTGCGGCAACATTAATAATTTGAGCCAACCCTTCCACTTTCTCCGAAGTCGCTTCCTGTTCAGTATCGCCCAGCTTGGATATTCGTAGCCAATTTCCACCCGGGTCGATCACAGTAAAGCCTCTGACGGTGCCATATTGTTTGCGAGGTCGTAGAATTCGAGGTATACCCGCCACAGGTAATTTGCCATAAGTTTTTCGCAACCCTGCCGCAAACGCACGATACAGGCTATCGGGGTCAGGCACAGCAATGATCACACTGCCATAGGAATCTTCGGGCTTAAATCCTTCAATACCACCAAAGTGAATTTGTATATCCTCCAGAGCAACAGTGGCATACGGGTTCGGGCGGATTTGTCGGTATGTCTTCTTGAAGCCGAGGGTTTCATAGAACGATATACATTCGTCAATATCTCGACACGGTAAAATCGCATAAGTTCGTTCATTCGCCATTTGAAACTCCTTTTTTGAACTGCCCAACGCCAGGCATCACCGGCGCGGCGGTGATATGCGTCCAGCGGTTGAAAACGGAATAACGTTCGTCACGCGGAATCAGGCTGACCATAACGGCGGCCATAGCCGCGTCCAGTGCACGCCTTGTTGGGCGGCATTTCACGGGGTTTACTTTATCCATTCGATTTCATCTAACTGTTCTTGCGTTGCTCCATTGTATTGAAGTTGTGTTCTTTGATATTCATTGATTTTTGTTTTGTAGAATCTTGTTCCTTTTACAGAAGCACCAGCTAAATCTGCGCTTAATAGGCTTGAATAACTTAAATCGGCGTTATCTAAACCTGCTAATTGCAGTACGCAATAATTCATATTTGCAAAACGAATTTTTGCTCCTGTAAATGACGCGGCATAGAACCAGCCTTGCATATTTGCGTATTCTAAATCTGAATTATCAAACTTTGCATATTCTCCCCAACAACCGCTCAAATCTGCCTTCGTCAACTTGGCATTTGAAAAATCTGCATCAACAATGTTTGAGTCTGAAATGTTTAATCCCTGTAAGTCCATCCCTTTGAGAAAGCTTCCCGTCAATTCAATTTTATGTACACCAAGTGCGCCTAATCTCCTAATATTTGACACAACTCTTATTGAGGCTTCCTGTTCTTTCCAGCCAGAAAAATCTTTGATTTCTTCCTTGTACCTTTGGATTCTCTCCCTTTTTGTTCTGAATGTGTCATATATGGAAAGGATTATCCCAAAAACGATTAAATCAAACAATAAGCCGTGACCTTCCACCAAAATATCATGAAAAGAAAACTGAGTATCTAGCCTATTAAGTGTAAAGACGACTATTGCAACAAGCAATGCGCTTATCAAATAGAAAGCAAATGGCTGATTTGTTAGCCAATTAGAAATCTTTTCTCTTATACGATAGGATTTGAAGTTTTTCATCACAAATATTATTCAAAATAAAATCGGCATGCTGCCCAACTAGAGATTATGCTGCACTCCTGCCGTATAATCCCCAATAGCAAAGACCGCAATTCTGCGGTCTATCCTGCCTCAACTCGCAATTTATACCGCAACAATCTGCTCTATCGCCGCCCAATCCACAAAGAAAAGACGGCACCGCGCCCGGCAAAATGTTGTTGCGCCTCAAGTTCCTTCCTCACCCCTTTTTTCGTTCCAAACGCGGCGCGTCCTCCGGCGGCTCTACGTGAAGCGGTTCGGGGTACGGCGCGTTGGGAAAATTTTTCGGACCGAAACGCGCCGTGCGTCCTTTTTCTTTTTCTTCCAGCGCTTTTAAAATTTTGTCGGGCGTTATCGGCGTTTCGTCAATCCGCACGCCAATCGCATCGTAAATCGCATTCGCGATCGCGGGCGGAACGGGGAGCAGCGGTCCTTGTCCCGCTTCTTTGGCGCCGAACGGACCTTCGGGGTCATTTGTTTCGACGAGGAATGTTTCGACGCGCGGCATGTCGTTCATTGTCAACGATTTATAATCGAGCAATGACGGCGCTTTGTGCAGACCGCCGCGATACGTCATCTCTTCCATCAACGCTTCGCCAACGCCCATGTAGACGCTGCCTTCGACTTGGCCCTCGACGAGCAAGGGATTCAGCGCGCGTCCGCCATCATGCGCGAGCCAAATTTTTTCCACGCGCACCTGTCCCGTTTCGATGTCCACGCTCACTTGCGCCACGCACGCGGCGTAACTGTAACTCGGCGAGACGCCAACGCCCGAACCTTTGTAAGGACCCGCGCGTTTGGGCGGCTTGTAGCTGCCCGTGCCGCTCAAGGTGCCGTGTTTCGCTTCGGTAAGCACAACCGCGTCCGTCCATTTCAAACGCCGCGCGTCGTCATCTTCGCAAATAATTTCGCCGTCACGAAAACTCAAACTTTCGGCAGGCACGAGCAATTTTTCCGCCGCCGCGTCCAAAATTTTTTGTTTGAGCGGACGAACCGCCTGAATGCACGCGTTGCCTGTCATCACCGTCACGCGGCTCGAATAGCTACCCAAGTCCACCGGCGTCAAATCGGTGTCCGCCGTAATCACGCGCACATCGCGCACATCAATTCCAAATTCCTCCGCCGCGATATACGCGAGCAGCGAAGTCGAACCTTGCCCAATATCGGTCGAGCCGCAAAACACCGCGACGCCGCCGCCGCGATCCACTTTCACAATCACGCCCGAATGAGGCATCTGATTCCAATAAATCGGCAACCCCGCGCCAGAGAGGTACGAACCGCAGGCGAGACCGAACCCAATTTTGATTTTTGATTTTTGATTTTCGATTTTCGATTCTTGGCTCTCGTTTCTCGTTTCTCGCTTCTCGCTCCCATAACCTGACGCTTCAACAACGCGGTCAATGCACTCGCGCAAACCGCACGTCGTTATCGTGAGATGGTTTACGGTTTTTGTTTTGTCGTCAACGATGAATTGTTTGCGATATTCGGCGGGGTCGAGACCGAGATGGCGCGCGATTTTGTCGAGATGAATTTCGAGCGCGAAACGCGGCTGCGGCGTGCCGTGTCCGCGTTTCGGTCCGCACGGCGGTTTGTTGGTGAACACGCGCATCCCTTCAAATTTGTACGCGGGAATTTTGTACGTCACCGTTTGCAGCGCGCCGGTGTAATACGTGGACGCGACGCCATACGAACCGTACGCGCCGCCGTCGAGCATCGTGCGAAAATGTAACGCGGTGGGTTCGCCGTCGTTCCGCACGCCCATTTTCACCCACATCAAAACGGGATGCCGTCCGCGATGACAATAAAAAACTTCTTGACGCGTGAGCGTGATTTTCACCGGGCGTCCGGTGAGCATCGTCAATTTGCACGCGACGATTTCATGCGAGAACGGGTCGGTCTTGCCGCCAAAGCCGCCGCCAATCGCTGCCGCGACGACGCGGATGCGGCTCGCGGGCAACTCCAAAGTTTTCGCCAACGCGCGATGAACGTAATGCGGCGTTTGCGTCGAACTCCACAGCGTCAAATGTCCGTCGGGCGAAAACGACGCGAGCGCGGAATGATTTTCGAGCGCGAGATGCGTGTTGCCTTGATAAAAATAATTCTCTTCAAGAATATAATCCGCTTCCGCAAACCCCGCGTCCAAATCGCCAAATTCCAACGCCACCATTTTGTGAATGTTGTGATGGTCGGCATGTTCGCCCGAATGAATCGCGTCGCGCGTTTCGTCGAGCGCTTCGTTCATCGTCACAACCGGCGTCAACGGTTCGTACTCGACGTGAATGAGTTGCAGCGCGCGTTCGGCGGTTTCAACATCCAACGCCGCCACCGCCGCCACCGCGTCGCCGACAAAACGCACCTTGTCCACGCACAACGCTTGTTCGTCTTGACTGCTCGGCAAAATCCCGTACTCGATTGGCACATCGCGTCCCGTAATCACCGCGACGACGCCGGGCAATTCCTCCGCGTCCAGCGTGTCAATGCTCTTGATGCGCGCGTGCGGCATCGTGCTGCGTAAAATGCGCGCGTGCAGCATACGCGGCAAATTCATATCATCCGCGTATTTCGCCGCGCCGATTACTTTGTCCCAGCTGTCAATCTTTGCGAGAGGAGTGCCGATGACGTTGCTCATGGAACTAAACAGGGAGACAGGGAAACAGGTAGGCAGGGAAACAGGTAGGCAGGGAAACAAGTATCACCTGTCTACCTGTCTACTAATTTCCCTGTCTACTTTTTTATCTCTCTCCCTGCTACCTCAACCGCTTCCAATATTTTTTCATATCCCGTACAGCGACACAGATTTCCCGCGAGCGCGTCGCGGATTTTTTCGCGCGTCGGATTTGTTTCGCGGTCGAGCAATGCTTTCGCGCTCAACATCATGCCCGCCGTGCAATAGCCGCACTGCGCCGCGTTTAATTCCGCGAACGCGCGCTGAAGCGGATGCAATTCCGCGCCGTGCGCGAGTCCTTCCACCGTTGTAATTTCGCGTCCTTGCAATTCAATTGGTAACGCGAGACACGCGAGGATTGGAGTGCCGTCCACCAAAACAGTACACGCGCCACATTCGCCCAAATCGCAGCCGTGTTTTGTGCCGGTCAAATCCAGCTCGTCGCGCAAAACTTCGAGGAGCGTCTTGTGCGGCTCGACATACAACTCGTGCGCCTGACCATTCACGCGCAGATGCAAAACTTGTTTCATTTCTCGCTCAATGCTTCCAACGCGCGCGCCACATACACGCGCGTCATTTTTTTGCGATAGCTGTGTGTGCTGTCGGTATTGTCCAATGGGCGCGCGGGTTTCCATGCCGCATCCGCCGCCGCGTCAATGAGTTCGCGCGATAATTTTTGCCCCATCAATAAACGCGCCGATTCGACACATTCTAATGGACGCGAGCCGACGCCGCCCAATACAATGCGCGCGTTTTCAATTTCGCCGTTCGACGCGAAACGCAGCGCGGCGGCGACGCCGAGAATTGGAAAATCAAATGAATCGCGGCGGCGCAATTTCAGATAAATAGACTTTGTGCCATCGGGGGGTGGCAAAAGAATTTCGGTGAGCAATTCATCGCGCGTTTTGCCGAGATATGCGATGCCGTCATCGCGATACAAATCGCCCGCCGCAATCACGCGTTCGCCGCGCGGACCAACGAGCCGCACGCGCCCATCAAGCGCGATCACGACGGGCGCGCAATCGGTGGACGAAACCGCCCAGCAGCGCGGCGAACCCGGCGCAACCATGCAGATTTCGCCATCCTTTTTCATGCAAAAGCCCAACGCTTGCCGCCATGAAAATTCTTGATTGTAATAATTGCAGCGCGTGTCGAGACAAAGATTTCCGCCGAGCGTACCCATCGCGCGCAGCTGCGGCGTGGAAACGAGATTCGCGGCGGTGGCGAGAGCGGGATAATTTTGTCGGATAGTCGGGTGGTCGGATAGTCGGTTGAGCGTTGTGCCTGCGCGGATGGTGACGCCGTTGCCGTTCGAGATGCCGCGCCATCCGTCAATGCCGTTCAAACCAATCAATACCTTTGGCGTGAACTGCCGCCGCTTCATGTTTGGATACAAATCGGTGCCGCCCGCGACAAATATCGCGTCGTCGCCATATTGCGCGAATAAATTCACCGCGTCAGCAATCGAACACGGAGCAAAATATTCGAACGGAGGGAGATGGAGCATGTTTCAATTTTCGATTTTCGATTTTTGATTTGCGAATCAGTGCGATAGTGTGATAGTGCGATGGTGCGATAGATGCACTCGCGAATAACGAACAACGAGTAACGAACTATTTTTTTACAAAAAATCGTTTTGCCTTGAGCTCAAAGCGCGGCAGGACGCCGTGTTCCACGACGCGCACGTTGGGGCGAAAGGAGAGGGCGTGATAGATATTTTGCGCGATAGCATTCGGCAAATCCGCGTCGGCGTCGTCGGTCAGTTCGACTTCAATGTCCATCTCGTCCATCTCACGCACGCGCTGAACGGTGATGCGGTATTCGACGACTTGCTGAAAATTCACAATCAATTTTTCAACCGCCATCGGATACACATTCACGCCGCGCACCGTCGTCATGTCATCCGCGCGTCCGAGAACGCCGCCTTCAAAACGCGCAAAGGTGCGCCCGCACTGACACGGTTCGACATTCAAGCGCACCAAATCACCCGTGCGATAGCGAATGATCGGAAAACCCAATCTGCCCAAATTTGTAATGACGAGTTCACCAACCTCGCCGGGCGCGACGGGGTTGCTCGTTTCGCGGTCCAGCACTTCGGCAATAAATTCGCTTTCGATGAGATGAATGCCGGCTTGCTGCTCACAGCTGAACGAGTGCGCGCCCACTTCCGACGCGCCCGCGTGGTCAAAACATTTTGCGCGCCAACCCGATTCAATGCGCGCTTGAGTTTCGGGGACGCTCGCGCCCGGTTCGCCCGCGTGAACGGTTGCGCGCACGTTGAGCGCGTTCATGTCAAAATTATTTTCGCGCGCGACTTGTAATAATCGCAGCGCATACGTTGGCGTGCTGCACATTGCTGTCGCGCCCGCGTCGCGCATCAATTCCAAACGCTGCAACGAATCGCGTCCGCCGCCGGGAATCATCAGCGCGCCGATTTTGCGCGCGCCTTCCACTGCTGCCCAAAAACCGATGAATGGACCAAACGAAAACGCGGCGAACAATCTATCATCGGCGCACAGCCCCGCGCCGCTCAACACATAGCCCCAACATTTGCCCCACCAGTCCCAACTCTCTTCCGTATCCAACACGCACAACGGCGCGCCCGTCGTGCCGGAGGTTTGGTGAAAACGCACGTAACGATTGAGCGCATACGTGAGGTTTGTGCCAAACGGCGGACATTCGCTTTGGTCCTGAACGAGTTCGCGTTTCAGCGTGAACGGCAATTGCTTTAAATCGTCAAGCGAATGTACATCGCTCGGATGCAAGCCCGCCGCGCGAAACTTGCGCGTATAAAACGCGTTGCTGCCCCACAATTCCCACAGCAGCGTTTGAAGTTTTTGCAATTGCAAATTGGCGAGTTGCGTGCGAGGCAGTGTTTCGAGGGTGGAGTCAAAAAAGGGCATAAGGCACCGTTTGTCCGCGATAGGTTGTCTGCAAGACATTGGTTTGGGGCGCAGGTTCGAGCGCGATAATTTCGCAAAAGTTGGGTTCGCCGGGGTCCGCGCCGAACACGCTTGAAAGGAGGACGCGCATCGCGCCGGAATGGGTGGTGAGAACAAAAATATGTCGCTCGCTTCTAGCGCCCGTCGAACAGATTTCGCGCAAGCGTTCTTGCAGTCGCCGCAAAACATTCGCGGGCGTTTCTGCGCCGCCTTCGCTTTCGTGCGTGAGCCAGTAACCCATCGGATCGCTGCTCGTCCAAAAGCCGCGAAAAAATTCCGCGCGGGCGGGCGGAAGCGACTGTAAAAATTCGGGCGTGTTCATTTCCGCATACAACAGCGATGGTTCCAACATGCCGCGCGACGAATCGGAAAGAAAGCGCACATTTTCCAGCGCGTAATCGGGACGCGGCGGATACAAGCGCGTGGTGCGTGTTTGCAATGTCGCGCAGAGCGATTCCGTCAACAGCTGCGCGGTTTCCACAACACGACGCACGGGCGAATGAAAAATATGAATCGTCGCACGCGAGTTTGGAATGCGTGACGCGATCTCGCCGCCAGCGGCACGCGCTTGAGCGCGTCCGCGCGCCGTCAGTCCAATATCGCTCTGATGATGTTCCACTTCGCCGTGCCGCACGATATACACTGTCACATTCGACGCAATATTTCCGTCAGCGCGCATTTCGGCAAAGAGGCGCGCTTCCATTGCGCGGCACTTGGCGCGTTCCGCTTCATCCCACTCGTACGCGAGAGGCGCGACGGCGACACCGCGCCACGATTGGTCTTTGACTCGAGATACTTGCAATTCAAACAGCGCGGCGGGCGACCATTTGGATTCGAGCTGCGCGCGCACGAGCCGCGCGGCTCCATTGACCAAACAGACGCGATTTTCTGCGCCGACGATTTGCAAACCGACGTGCGCGTCGCGTTCAAGATTGCGGTACGTTGTCGTGTTGATGTCAATACAAAAACGTACGCGTCGCGCGTCGAGCGCGAGCGCGTACGTCAACGCCGCATTCGGAAAACCATCCGCGCCATTCGTCAAGAGGAATACCGGCGCGCCCTCGCGCATTGCGTCCACCAATGGCGCGGCTAGCTCATTCGTCGTTCGAATCATCTGACACCTGCGCGGGCGCGTGTTGTTGTTGTCCATTCAAACGCGCAACGCTGCGCGTTTGCGGACCCGTCCAGCGCGTAAATAAATCGTGCGACAGTTCAATGTCCAAAAGGTCGAGCACGCGGTTAACGGTTTGATTCACAATGTCGTCAATTGTTTGGGGGCGATGATAGAACGCGGGCATCGGCGGCACGACAATCGCGCCGAGTTCCGCGACGGCAGTAAGCAAACGCAAATGTCCGAGATGCAGCGGCGTTTCGCGCGGCACCAGCACCAAGCGGCGATGTTCTTTTAACGTCACGTCCGCCGCGCGCGAGAGTAGATTTTCGCCAAACGAGTGCGCGATGGACGAGAGCGTTTTCATCGAACAGGGAACGACGACCATGCCGCGTGTTTTGAACGAACCCGAAGAAATCGCGGCGGCGACATCATTAAAGCGATACACGCGCGTCGCCAACGCTTCGACGTACTCGACGGAATAATCCGTTTCCAACAAAACCGTTTGCTTGGCGGAATTGCTGATGACGAGATGCGTTTCGATGTTTTCTACATCGCGCAAAACTTGGAGCAAACGGATTGCGTAAATCACTCCGCTCGCGCCCGAGACACCGATGACGAGTCGTTCTGGTTTATTGCTCACAATATCGCTTAACAAACTTCCGAAATTTCCAAAAATTTCGGAAGTTTGCTTACTTGACCCGCACGCCTTTCAACATATTCGCAATCACAAAATCGAGCGCGGTGCCGCTTTGTTGAATCACGCGCGTCGGCGGTTTGCTGCTCCACACCGTTTCAGGGCGACATTGCAACAACATCACGTTTTCGGGAAACTCTAAATCGCGGTCAATGCCCCACTCGATGTCCATCGGCACATGATAATAGCCCTCGATACATTTCGCCAGAATCGTCAGGTTGATGATTTCGTCGTCGTTCAATGACGAGCTGGTTTGGCGTTCTTGCGGCACGTCCGCGATCTCCACTTTGCCCTCTGCGTGATTTGGAATGTACTCGATGAGTTTGGGCGAGAGGGTGCGCTGCAAAATTCCTTCGGTCACTTTGTCCACCAAGTAATTGTCCGGCGTGACGACGCCCGAAACAACACTTTCGCCCAAGCCCCAACTCGAATCAATTGCGATTTTGGAACGGTCGCCGTTGATGGGATTGAGCGTGAACATCACACCCGCCGCGCGCGAGTTTGCCATTTTTTGAACGCCGACGCTCATGTGTACCTTGTCGTGCGGAAAACCCATCTCTTTGCGATACGCGATGGCGCGCGCCGTAAAAAGCGACGACCAACAGATCGCGGTGCGAATCAAAACATGCGGCGCGGAACGAACCCACAGTGTTGTCTCTTGCTGTCCCGCGAATGACGCGCCCGGCAAATCTTCTGCTGTCGCGCTCGAACGCACCGCGACGGGTAAATCGTCCACGTGACATTCGGCGCACAACTCTTCGTACGCGTAGCAAATCGCGTCCTCGATGGCGGGCGGAATCGGCGTCGCGCTCATGAGTTGGCGAATGTCGCGGCTCGTCTCCTCCGCGCACTCGATGTCGTCCACGTCCAACGCGTCAAGCATCCGCGCAATTTCATCGCCGATGCCGCGCCCATTCAAGAACTGGCGGTACGCGTGCGTGGTGACGGCAAAGCCCGGCGGCACGCGGACATTCGCTTGCAGCATCTCACCGAGATTCGCGCATTTGCCCCCGACCGAATTTTGTTTGCTGCGGTCACATTCGGTGAACCAGAGAATGTAGGGTGAGGTGTTCATAGTGTCAAGAACTGACAGGTTATGACGCGGCGCGTTCCGAAACCTGCCACAGTGCATCACAACATTGGACACAGATTACACAGACAACACAGATTTCAATTTGGTTTTTCTGTGAAATTCTGTGAAATCTGTGTCCCAAAATCAAGTCTGTAAAGGACGTTCAAATCTCGGCAATTTCTACTCGACTACTTGAACCGTCCCCGCATTTCCATCCACGCGCAGCATCTGTCCGGTTTTGAAACTCTTGGTGCCGAACCCGGTGCCGACAACGGCGGGTACGCCGTACTCGCGACACACAATCGCCGCGTGCGACATCATGCCGCCAATATCGGTGACAACCGCTTGAATGCGTGTGAACACCGGCGCCCAACTCGGCGTGGTGATGGGGCAAACGAGAATTTCGCCCGGCTCGACCAGCGCAAGCTCTTCGACGCTCGTAATCACGCGCGCGGGACCCTGAGCGGTTCCCGGCGAACCTGCAAAGCCGGTGAGTAGTTTCGCACCCTCGCCATTCCCGGCGGGCTTGAGCCAATTCTGAATGCTCTCGGTGGTGATGCCCCACAGCATGATGGTGAATGGTTCGGTTACCACTTCGGGCGGTTCACCCAAACCGGGCGGCGGCGACCACTTTTTGAGATTCGCAAAAATTTCTTTGCGCTTGGCAATGCGCGAGGGCCAGTATTTTGGTCCGCGCGCTTCGCCGCCCGAACCCCACGCGCCAATCAAGTCATAGAGCGCGGACTGCACTTCGTAGCGGTGGAGATAAAACATATCGTCCACTTCGTTAAAGAAGCCGTGCTTGACCAACACTTGCCCGAACTCGCGCATCTTGTTCCAGAAAACGGTGTGATGCCAATGTTCGACATAGAAATTGTGATTCTCGACGTAGGGGAACACGGTGCGCGCCAAGCCGAGCTGTTCGCGGAATGCGTTTTTGTCCTCGTCCGTTTGCAGCAATGCTTCGTATTCGCGGGCGAGACGGTCACGTTCCTGTTGCACTGCTTCCATTGGACGCGCGATGCTTTTGCCTTCTTGAATTTTTTCAACATAGCCGCGAATCGCGACGGTTGGCACTGTCATGTCGTCAACCCAACTGCGCGGCAGATGATAAAAACCGGTGCCGGTGGAAAAATAGAACCACGGGTCTTTGGATTTTTCCAGCTCTTGCAGCCATTGTCCGCCCGCTTCCGATGCGCTCATCGTCTCGACCACTTGGGTCGGGTTCACGGTTTGCTTGAACACATCCGCGACGCCGAGGTCAACCGCTTTTTGCGCGAGCCGTTTCAATTCTTCGTCGGGGCGAAAGAGGATGACATCAATGCCAGAGACAAGTTTCGCAATCGTCTGGTCAGAGATACCGGGGAATGCTTGTTTGCAAAAGCCGTAGAACGTGAGATACGCGGCGTAACCGAGATTGAGAAATTCAAAATGCAAATGCCACATCTTGTGCATATTCTCAATCGCGCGGTTGTACGCCACAATCATGTCATACGCGCTCGTCAAACCGCGTCCTTCGGTCACGGTTTCAATCGGTTCCATTTCGGGCAAGTCCGGTACGCGCACCGATTTGAGTTCGTTGATCGCTTCTTCCGCTTTTGCCTGCCACTGCGCGTACAGCTCGTCCCAATGCCGATAGTAATAGCCCGCGCGTTCCATAAAGTGCGCGACGCGTCCGGGAATATCATCGGGATTCGCTACCGGCAGCGCGCTGATGTAGAGATAGCCATTCAACACGCGATGGTCAATGCCGAGCGCGGGCGGCACGATAAAGACGCGCGTATTCATTTCGCCCAGCGCGACCCACCAACTTTCGCAAGTGATGGTGTCGAACGGATACAGCGGTTCGGGATGATGCATCGCGTCTTGGAACCAAAAGCGATTGTCCTCGAACTCGCGGCGGTCATCGCTGAACACGTAATAGTACGGATAGAGGTCTTGCCAGCCCTCGCAGCCCTCTGGCGTTGGGACGTTGAATGGACTGGGGAAACGGTTACTGCCATTATTTTCGGACATGTTTGTCTCCTTATGGTTAAGAGCCAAGACAGTACATTACATTTATCATGCGTAAGAGAGCGCTCTCTAGCGCGGCGTCGTTAAAATTGCGAATCCATTCGGCGTTAGAGAACGCCTTTCTACGCAAAGCGGTGATGTACTGTGTCAGGGCTGCGCCTACGCGGGAACCAATTCCAACTGCTCCAACCACGCAGGCAATTGATTTACATCCGCCAACACCAAATCAGGTTTCACTTGCGCGGACGCGTTGTCCGCCATCTCTTGCGTCGTCGCGCCGGTGAGAACGAGAATGCTGAACAAGCCCGCGTCTTTGCCCATGC
>SHND01000004.1:0-44829 GCA_004295045.1 Chloroflexota bacterium
CGACGGTGATTTCCAATTCGCGCCGCGCGAGATCCAAACGCGCGATCTCGATTTTGCCCCAGCCGATTTCGGCGCCCATGCGCGCCATAAATTCCACCGACTCGCGCGCATTCAAGCCAAACGCATCGCGATATTTTTGCGCGCTCAAACTGCCGCCCGCGAATCCGCCGCGATGCATCGCGTTGTGCGCGCCTTCGCCCATTTTTTCTTCCACCGCTTTGTAAAACATATCAAGCGTTTCGGGACGAATCAGCAGATAGCGCACGCCTTTGTACAGGAGCGCGCCGCGTTCCGAGTCAAATTCGAGGTCGGCAAGAATGGAATTGTCTGTCATGCGCGTTCATCCAATTCATACCAACAAATACTTGTTCCGTACCTCTTGATTTTCCCACAATTCCTTGACGCTCGCGGTGTAGCGAATATGCCCGTCGTCAATCACATAGCCGCGATTGCTGACGCGCAGCGCCGAATTGATATTTTGCTCCGCGAGCAGCACGGTCAAACCCGCCGCTTTGAGCTGGAGAATTTGGTCTTCGATGGCGCGCACCAACAATGGCGCAAGCCCCTCCATCGGCTCGTCCAACAAAATGAAATCGGGATTGGTCATGAGCGCGCGTCCAATCGCCAGCATTTTTTGCTCGCCGCCGCTCAAGTGTCCGCCTTTGCGCGAACGTTTTTCTTTTAGCACGGGAAAGAGTTCAAAGACGCGCGCCTGATTCCATTCCCCCTTTTGGTTTGCATCGCGCGCGGCAATCTCTAGATTTTCGCCAACCGTCAATTCGGCAAAAATTCTGCGATTATCCGGAACGTACGCGATGCCTTGCCGCGCCAACAGATACGGTTCCACGCCCGCTGTCGGTTTGCCTTTGAAGCGAATGGTCCCGCGACGCGGCGGCGTCAAGCCCATGATGCTTCGCATCGTCGTCGTCTTGCCCGCGCCGTTGCGCCCGAGCAAGCACACCACTTCGCCGCGTTCGACGCGCAGCGAGACGCCAAAGAGGATGTGACTCAAACCGTAATAGGTGTCAATGTCCGCGACCTCAAGCATCGGCGCCTCCGAGATACGCTTCCTGCACTTGATGATTCTGGCGCACCTCGTCCGGCGTGCCTTGAAGAATCGTTTCGCCGTGACGCATGACCATGATGCTTTGCGCAAACGAGAACACAATGTCCATATCGTGTTCGCAAAACAGAATCGTGATGCCGCGCGCGCGCGCGAGCTGCTGCACCAAATTCATCGTCTTGGCAGTCTCTTCGGGCGACATGCCGGCGGTGGGTTCGTCGAGAATGAGCAGCCGCGGCTCACTGCCGAGCGCGATGGCGATTTCGAGAATGCGTTGGTCGCCGTGCGAGAGCGCGCCCGCGACGCGCCGCGCTTGCGGAAACAGTCCGGTATTATCCAGAATCGCATCGGTTTCGTCGCGCGCGAGATTCTGCGCGGGCTGAAATAAATTGTGGCTCTTTCGCTGGCGCGCAAGAACCGCGACCTGCACATTTTCAAAAACCGAAAGACGCGGAAAGATATTGGCAATCTGAAATGCGCGCGCGATGCCGCGCCGACAAATCTCGTAGGGTGCAAGCCCGCCAATTTCCTTATCTTCGAAAATAATTTTGCCGCGATCCGGTTTGTACAGCCCGGTGATTAAATTAAACAACGTCGTCTTGCCCGCGCCGTTGGGACCGATGACCGCGACCAGCGCGCCGCGTTCAACCGTGAGCCGCGCGCCATTCACCGCCATAAAATCGTCGAACGCTTTGCCAACGTTTTCAACGCGCAGCATCTAACTCGCGCCCCCTTTTGTCCGCCGCCGACGCGCGCGGTTTGAAGCGTTCGCGCGCCCAGCCCATTACGCCTTCGGGCAAAAAGAAAATCAGCAAAATCAGCATGATGCCCAGAACTGTCGTCCAGTAATCGGTATAACGACTCGCAACCGTGCGCAGCGCGACGACGATTGCCGCGCCGAGAATGGGACCGGCAAAGGTGAACCAGCCGCCCAGCAAACACATGACAAAAATCTCGAGCGAGAGAACCCAGAACAAGAGCCCGGGAAAAACTGAACGCTCCACCGTTACAAACATCACGCCCGCGACGCCGCCAAAAAACGCGGCGATGACAATCGCAATCAACTGATGGTGTTGCACGTTAATCCCAATCGCCTCACAGCGCTGCGGATTATCGCGAATCGCTTGCAGCGTCGCGCCGAACGGCGATTTGATGATGAGATACATGAGCGCCACACATACGGCGGCGATGATGAGAACAAAATAATACGCGCCGTGAATCGAGGTCAAAAATTCGGGCAGTGGA
Source organism: Chloroflexota bacterium (assembly GCA_004295045.1). Classification (GTDB taxonomy): domain Bacteria; phylum Chloroflexota; class Anaerolineae; order UBA4142; family SHND01; genus SHND01. The sequence continues at coordinate 2,309 of SHND01000004.1, forward strand.
ATATCGTGAATGCCATTATCGCCGCCCGTCACATCGTACCAACGATAGACAATGATCCAAATCAACGAGCCGAGCGCGATTTGCAACATGCCGAAATATAACTTGGTGAGCCGGACGCAGAATGCGCCAATGAGCAGTCCCGTCAACGCTGCAACGAGGGGACCCGCAGGAAAAGAAATCCACGCGGGCAGCGACAGCTGGGTGATGAGCAATGCCGCCGTATATGCGCCGACACCGTAAAAAACCGCGTGATGAAATTGATAGATGCCGCCGTAACCGAGCACGAGATTGAGACTCATCGCCAGTAGCGCGGTTACAAAGATGACAGAGATAATGTAGATGTAAAACAGGGGCGCGACAAGGGGTAAAAACAATAGCGCGGCAAGGAGCGCCAAGGTGAGCAAGAGCCAGCGCGGTTCGACGAATTTGTTGAACATTTATCTTGGAGACGTGACACAGTACATCACAAGTTCACTTTTCGGACGCGGATTTTCGCGGATGAACGCGGATTTCTGAATTGGATTTTTCTGTTTCCGCGTCAATCTGCGTTCATCCTGACATGCCATCACGCGTAGCGCGACTCGATAGGCTGCGTGCGTGATGTCATGTCACCGCGTCCGATCTATGGCGTACTGTGACAGGTTTTGATTACCAGACAGAGCGGAGCAATCCGCGCGGGCGCAGCAGCAGCACAATGACGACGATGGCGTAGGGAAAGACGATAGCGTATTGGGGCAAAAAGAGCAGCCCGAGCGATTGGCTCACGCCGAACAAGAGCGCGCCAATCAACGCACCCCATGTGTTGCCCAAGCCGCCGATGGTGACGATGAGAAAGCATTCGATGATGATGGTGTGGTCCATGCCGAGCGAGATGCTCGTCGTCGGCGCGACGAGCGCGCCGCCCAAGCCCGCGAGCAAACAGCCGATGACGAACGCGGCGGCAAAAACCCAACTCACGTTGATGCCCAACACGCCCACCATCTCGCGGTCCACCGCCGCCGCGCGCGAAATTTTGCCGAGCCGCGTTTTATTCGAGAGCAGCCACAAGCCCAACGCGACCAGCGGTCCAAGAATCAAAAGAAAGATACTGTAGCGCGGGATGGCGAAATCCCCCAGCGTGAACGAGCCATCCAAAATTTCCGGCGGCGTCACCGAGCGATAGTCCGCGCCCCACACGAACTTTACCATGTCGTTCAGAATCAGCATGATGCCAAAGGTAAAGAGGATGAGCATCAGATGCTCGCGCTGATAAAGATGCGACAACAACCCGCGTTCAATTATCAGTCCCACTGCCGCGACCACGAGCGGCGCGACCACAAGCGCTATCCAAAAGCCGGCGGGATTTTTTCCCAATACCTCGGCGATAGTAAAGGCGGTAAACGCGCCAATCATGTACAGCGAGCCGTGCGCGATATTCGGCACGCGCAGCACGCCCAGCACGAACGTCAACCCCGCCGCAACGATAAACAGAATCATTGCGCGCGCCAGTCCCACCAGCAGCAGACTCGCTACAGCGCTCGGGTCCATCACCATTCTCCTCTCAGCTCAAACTTCCGGAATCGAGCGAACTTCAAACTTCCGAAATTTCTGAAATTTCGGAAGTTTGAGTTTGAACTTTTTTTCTCACTGCCCGCGTTGCTTGAGAACATCCTCGCAGCTGGGCATAACAGCTTGGCTCGACACATCTACAACGTCACCGGCAATCAAGAATTCAAAGCGTGGATCCTTTTTGGTTACGCCCATGAACATATTCTCTGCCACTTGATGGTCACACGCGCGCATTTCGATTTCGCCGGTGGGCGAATCAATTTTGAGACCCGCGAGCGCGTCAATGAATTTTTCCTTGTCCAACGTACCCGCTTTTTTGAACGCCTCTGCGATAAAGTGGGCGGTATTGTACGCATGGAACGCGGGGAATCCGGGCGGCGCGCCATAAGCATCCTGATACGCTTTGACGAACGCTTGATTTTCCGGCGTTTCGGGATAATAGAACAAATAATCCATCGTTCCCATCACGCCTTCGGGTCCGTTCGCTCCCAGCGGCTTGAGCACCGAAGTGTCAATCGCGGTGTGAATCCACATCGGAATCTTGTCGGACAAACCCGTCGCTTTGGCGGTCTTGAGTACATTGGTCATGCCCGCGCCGCCGGTGGCAAAAATGATCGCGTCGGGTTTGGCTGCCATGATGGCGGTCAGATACGGCGTGAGGTCCGGCTCGCCCGTTTTCCACCACGTCTCGCCCGCTTTTTTCACATTGGGATTAAGCGCGGTCAAATTATTCCACGCAGAATTGGCAATGGCGTGACCGTATTCGTAATCTTCGCCCGCAATCCAGTAGTTGATATACGGTTTCTTTGCCAATGCTTCCGCGCCCGCCTTGCCCGCCATCGCGGTATTCTCGCTCGTCGAAAAGACATAGCGATGTCCTTTCGCGCCGGTGATTGCTTCGCTCTTGGCAATCCAGACGATGTACGGCACCTTTTGCTCTTTGGCAAAAGATGAAATCGCCAAAGCCGCCGCGCTGTTCACGGTGCCGACGACGACATCCACATTTTCTTGCAGAATCAGCTCTTTCGCCATGCTGAGCGCGGTATCGGGCTGATATTTATCGTCACGCGTGACAAATTCGATTTGCGAACCCAGCACGCCTTCTTTGTTGATTTCATTCAGCGCGAGCTTGAAACCATTGAGCGCGTCATTTCCGAACGCAGCAGGCGGACCGCTGTATGTGTCCACAATGCCGACTTTGATGGGACGCGCGGCGGGCTGTGCGACGGTGGTAGCGGAAACGGCTGTAGCCGCCGGTGCGCTGGTTGGGGGTGCGCTTGTCGGCGCTGCACCGCCACCGCAAGCAATCAAGACCGCCGTGAGCAAGAGCGCGGTCAACAAGATGAAAAATTTTCCTCGCATTTCCTCTCCTCCTTTTCGTGGATAGTTCAGCAGTCGTGGTAAATGTGTGAATGAATTGATTGGAATTTAAGGCGCGCATCACCTCCTTTCAAAAAACCTCTTTTCTTCCCGCCCCTATTTGCGCGCCGCGCGCGTCGCCACTTTGTCTACTGACGCGTCCGCACGCTGACGTGCTACACCCTCGCGTGCGGACGCGTCAACGCTCAAGGTCTCGTCGTCAATCACGACACCGTATTCGCTTTCCGCCGCCGCGAACGAAACTTTGCCGTCGCGTACATCGCGCACAACCGCTTGCGGGTCGCGTTCGCTCGGCGCGCCATAACCGCCGCCGCCCGGCAAACGCAGCGAAACGACATCGCCCTTTTTCAATTTGTCGAGCCCTTTGGATTTCAACGGACGTTCGTCGGGCGAATCGGGATTCAAAATAAATTTTCCTTTCGCGCCTTCCTTGCCGCCGAACAGACCGAACGCGCCGTACACTTGACGGTCGCCGTAACGCGCGAACGACATGTCGTCAATCAACACGCGAATGTCGCGTCGCAAACCCAATGCCCCGCGATATTTTCCCGCGCCGCCGGTATCAGGAATAAATTCGTAACATTCGACGCGCGCGGGAAATTCCAATTCCACCGCTTCAACCGGCGTATTCAAAAAACGCGCGAGATGGGAATCCTGCCCGTCGCGCCCATCGCGGCAAAACCGCGCGCCCGCGCCGCCGCCTTGGATGTCAATGTACACGAATCGCTTGCCCGTCTCGTGCGCGTTTGCGCTATGATAGCCGCTGAAACCGCAGTTGGTGATTTGTCCGTGCGAGCCAGCCATCACGCGTTCGGGTAACGCTTGCGAGAGCGCGAGTAACATCGCTTCCGTAATTTTTTGCGACGTTTGCGTGCGCGCGCCGCACGCGCGCGGCAATTTCGGATTCACCACCAAACCTTCACGCGCGTTCACTTGAAACGGACGATAGCATCCTGAATTCGGCGCGACGTGCGGGTCAACGACGGCGATGAGCGCGTAATACACCGCCGCATGTACCGTTGCCAACGGACAATTCACATTGCCCGGCACCTGTTCATCCGTCCCGTCAAAATCCACAACCGCGTGGTCGCCTTGCTTGTGAATATTCACTTGCAATTTAATCGGCTTGCCTGTCAAACCATCGTCGTCCACATAGTCCACGCCCGTGTATGTGCCGTCAGGAATTTTTTCCAAACCCGCGCGAATTCTTTTTTCGGAATAATCCAACAGCGCGTCGGTGTGTGTTTGAACGACGATAGGCGTGTAACGTTCAAAAATTTCGCGCAGCCGCCGCGCGCCGACAAAATTCGCGGACGCTTGCGCGCGAATATCGCCGAGCGTTTTGTCGGGGACGCGAATGTTGTTGTTCAAAATTCCAAACAGCTCCGCATCCTCCTGTCCCTTTTTGTACAGTTTCACCATCGGCAGGCGCAGACCTTCTTGATAAATTTCGGTCAAACCGCCTTGCGTGCCGCCGGGCGCCGCGCCGCCCAAATCGGCGTGATGCGCCATCGAACCGACGAATCCCACCAATTTATTTTTGTGAAATACCGGCGCGAAGGTGACCAAATCCATGACGTGCTGTCCGCCGTTGTACGGGTCGTTGAACACAATCACATCGCCGTCGCTCAAATCTTCGTCGCGGAACTGTGCGCGCAGCTGCCGCATCCCCAATTCAAAACCGGTGAGCAGCATCGGCGCGTGATGCGCTTGCGCGATGGTGTTGCCGTTGCGGTCAAAGACCGCGCACGAAATATCTTTGATTTCTTTGATGACCGTCGAGCGCGCGGTGCGAATCAACGTGTGTCCCATCTCGTCCGCGATTTGTTCCATTGCGTAACGAAGGACTTGGATAAGAACGGGGTCGGCGTGCAATTTTTTCTTGGGCATGTCCATCTCCACAGATTGAATGATATAATTGGCAAAAGATGAGGTGATGCAAATGGCGAGAAAAATTGTGCGAGAGAGTCAAACTAGTTACACCGTGCAGTTGAAATCGAACGAGCCGTTCGACAAACCCAAGATTATCCGCCGGAATGGCAAACGTGTTGGCGCGTTCATCCCGCTTTCTGAATATCAAGAATTTGTCGCGTGGAAGAAAAAGCAGCGCGCGCTCAAATCTAAATCAACGCGGCGTGCGCGCGTTCCGCGCAAGCGCAAACAAAACAAACTTACTGACTTGATTGGAATCATTCAAGCCGAGCCAAGCGGTCAGAAGATTGATCTTTCACAATTCATGAATAAACATGGCTACGAACAAATTGACCGCGATGATACTTGATTTTTACGCGTCTCTCCCTCCAACGATTTATTGGGATGCAAGCTTCATCATCAATTTCTCGCATGCCGACAACCCGTTTTACGGCGAGTGTACGGAATTTCTGGCGCGCCTCGAATCTTCCGACACACAATGCTTTGTCTCTGCCTTGGCCTTGGATGAAGTCTGGTTTGTCCTTTTGCAATTATTTGTCTCGCGCGATTATGCTCCCAGAAAATTTTGGAAGGTGTATGAGCAAGACCGCGCAGTGATTCTTTCCTACCTTGACCAGATCGAAAAAATCACCGCCAAGGTTTATGCGATACCACAGCTGCAAGTTCTTGGCGTAACTCCACGTTCTCCTTTGCTAGCTCTTGAGAACATGCGGCAGTTTTCTCTCTTGCCGCGCGACGCGATGCATCTGGCAATCATGCGCCAACATCAAATCACCGCCATCGCGACGCTGGACGCCGATTTTCAGTCGGTAGAAGGAATCTCGATTTTTACCTGCAACCCAAATCTCCTCAACGCGTCTGCCCAAGCGTAATCACGATATTCCCCCACCCATCCAATTTCGCCGTCGCGCCCGGAATCACCACTGTACTGGAAATGATTTCCTCAATCATGCACGGACCTGGCAGCGTCATTCCCGGTTTCAACAAATCGCGTTCGTACACCGGCACGTTCACGAAACCGCGTTCGGCAAAATAAACGCGGCGTTTATTTTTCAATGCGGCGCGCGTGGTTTGCGCGGCGCGTTTTCGTTTTGGCAATTTCACATCGGGCACTTGACCGATGCCAGTGAGTCGCACGTTGATAACATCCACGCCCTCTTTTTCGGAACTGTAGGCGTACACCTTTTGATGTAGCGCGTGAAAGCGCGCGACAGTCGCGTCAATTTCCTTGCGCGTGAGGCGTCCGTTGTGGACGACCGGCACATTTAATTCATACGCTTGCCCCGCGTAACGCAAATCCGCCGTCCATTGAATTGCAATATCCTCCGCCGCGATTTTTTCCTCCGCCAACGCGGCGCGCGCTTGCGCTTCCATCGTCTTGTACGCGCGTTCCAAGGCGTCCAAATCCAACGCCGACGCGGATTTCGCCACCGTCTGCACGTAATCGTGGCGAATGTCGCTCGTGACCAAACCGAACGCCGAGAACGCGCCGGGATACAATGGCACAACCACCTTTTTCATTCCAATCTCTTGCGCCAATTCGCACGCGTGCAGCGCGCCCGCGCCGCCGAATGCGAGCAGCGTAAATTCGCGCGGGTCGAATCCTTTTTCAATCGAACTGCCCGCCATCCCTTTGACCATGTTGGCGTTGACGACGCGGATGATGCCATACGCGGCTTGTTCGAGCGACATGCCCAACGGCTGCGCGACATGTTTTTCAATCGCCGCGTGCGCGCGTTCGGGATACAGTTTGATTTCGCCGCCGAGAAAATAATCGGGATTCAATCTGCCCAGCACCAAATTCGCGTCCGTGACCGTTGGCAATTCGCCGCCGACGCCGTAACACGCGGGACCGGGGTCCGACGACGCGGATTGCGGACCGACATTCAACGCGCCGCCCGCGTCCACCCACGCGATACTGCCGCCGCCCGCGCCGAGCGCGTGAACATCCACCGCCGGAATTTTGACAGGATAGCCCTCGAACTTGCCTTCGGACGAAATGCGCGGCACGCCGTCAATGACGAGCCCAATGTCGAAACTCGTACCGCCCATGTCAACGGTCATCACATATTTATCGCCGATGAGTCCGCCGATGAACGCACCCGCGACGGTGCCGCCCGCCGGACCCGAATTGACAATGTTGACCGCGTGCTCGCGCGCCGCCTCCGCCGAAATCGCGCCGCCGCTCGCCTGCATGATGCGAACTTGCACCGCGCCGTATTTTTCATTCAGCATCGCGGTGAGATTTCGCAAATAGCGTTCCACAATCGGCTGCAAATACGCGTTGATGACCGTCGTTGACGTGCGCTCGAATTCGCGGAACTCGGGGCAGATGCTCGACGAGAGCGAAACGGGCGCTTCGGGATAAATTTCGTTGCAAATTTCTTTGACGCGCTGCTCGTGCGCCGGATTCAAAAACGAAAAGAGCAAACACACCGCAATCGTTTCGACGCGCTGCGCTTTTAGATAATTCACCGCGCGCACGACGGAATCTTCATCCAATGGATGCACCACGCTGCCGTGCGCGTCAACGCGTTCGTCCACTTCGGCGCGCAAAAAACGCGGCACGAGCGGCGCGGGCAGGTCCACGAGAAAATCGTACAATCCTTCGTCGGGGCGCTCGACGCGCGCGATTTCCAACACATCGCGAAAACCGCGCGTCGTCAGCAGTCCCGTGCGCGCGCCTTTCCGTTCGATGAGCGCGTTCGTCCCAATCGTCGTGCCGTGTCCATGCACCATGTAATCCAAATCCGCGATGGACGCGTTCGCGATGTTCAATATTTTTTCGATACCGTTGAGTACGCCCTGCGCGGGATTTTTCGGCGTGGTGAATGTTTTGGTGTAATGAATTTTGCCGCGCTGGTCGTCTATGAGAACGACATCCGTAAATGTTCCGCCTACGTCAATGCCGATACGCATGTGTGGTCTCCGTCAGATTGCTTTTCCCTTGCGCGCGCTTATCAAACTGCTCGCGCTCGGCAAAATTTCGCGTTGAATTTCTCCAAACCCCGCTTCGGTCAGCCACGCGCGATATTCACTTTCGGTGTATGCCTGTCCGTGGTCATAGCTGTTGATAAAGAGCAAGTTGAGCGTCGCAACCTCGGCGGGCGTGAGACGTGAATCGTCTAACACCGAACCGATGATGTATAACGCGCCGTTTGGATTCAATACGCGCGCCACGTTTTGCAACAACTGTCGCACCTCGTCCGCCGAAAGTAATTGAATGACCGCGCTCAGAATCGCACAATCAAACGCGCCTTCGAGTGAATCGTTAATCGCGTTTGACGCGATAACCTGAACGCGTTCTGCGACATTGGATTCCGCGACAATGCGCTGCGTAACGGGCGCGACATTCGCTTGTTCCACAATCGTCGCGCGCAGGTGCGGAAATTTTTCCAACAGCGCAATGGCAACGCCGCCCGAACCGCCGCCGACATCAAGTAAATTATCACGCGCGGAAAAATCAAATTTGTCCGCCAACATTTTCCCTGTCGCAAGCGCGGGCGCATGAAAGCCGCGCAGCAGCGTTTCCACTTTCTCTGTTGCCATATTGGCAAAGTCGAATTCATCGTGCGCCAGTCCGACTCCGGCGCGGATGGATCCCGCCGTTTTCAACATCGCTGCCCACGCTTTCGCGGCGACATTGAGGCGCTTGCCCGTGTACGCGGGTTTCCCTTGCACGAGGTAATAGCTGCTCTCTGCCGTGTTCGCGAATCGTTCATCATTGACAGTCAACAAATTTGCGGCGACCAATGCATAGAGCAACGGGCGCAATTTGCTCACGCCGACTTGAATCTTTTCCGCGAGTTCTTCTGCGGTCAGCGCACCATCTTTCAACGGCGTGAATACATCCAACTGACATGCCGCCAGCAATGCAAAGGATGGATATACCGCGAATAACAGTTGATGAATCGTATCCATCGCGGGAGGTTCGGGAGAGGTGGTGGACATAGTTGAACTCCTTTCAAGGACATCATTCCACCAGAGTGTAAAACTCGCGCTGTCCGCTTTCAACGAGCGGCACCATGCGTTCGAACCATGCGCCAAAGCGCGGGTCATTAAAAAATTCTTGCGCGGCCGCTTCATACGCGGCAAAGCTCTCGAATTCCGTCTCGGTGACTACCGAAAAGAACGGTCCGCTTGCGTCGGTCATGATGCGCGTAGTGCGACCGATGGGAAACATTGCGTTCCGTTCTTTGATGAGTTGGACAAGCTCATCCGCCTTGCCGAACTTTGCCTGTGTAACTGCCCGAACGACAATCATTGGGAACCTCCTTGATTTCGGTTAGGCGTGCAATGCTGGCAGCGCTGCTTGCACGCGGATGCAGCGCGCGGCTCACGCCAGCGCTTGTTCAATCTCGCCAATTGTTTCGGTCATCGAGCGCAGCGCGTTTTTGATTGCGTCGTATTGTGGCATGAGGTCGTCAAGAAAAACTTGCTTGAGCGTTATCGCTTGCGCAAGTTCTCCCTTGTTCACCTGCTCGTTGATTTCGATCATTACCTGATTGAAGCGCTCCATGAATGGTCGGTAGCGGTACTCGATGACATCGATATCGGCGTCGGTCAATTTAGCCAAATAAGCGCGCAGCTGCGTCCATTGCGGCGTCTGCGTAAGCGCGGCCTGATGTTTTTCCAAGCGCGCTCGAATCTGGCTGATTTTGTGACAGTGCGTCCGCTCTTGCCAAAAATCATAGGCATCGTAAAAATCTCTAAAATCGTTATAGACCTCGCTGAACTCTGGCCCAAACGTCTGCGCATCATCTCGAATGCGGCGCAACGGGCTGATGGCTTTGACCAGCGTCGAATGTGTTTTACGCAATTCTTCCATCAACCCGAGCAATTCGGCGCGAATCGTCTCGCTTTCCAAATCGCCCTTGCTCAATGTCATCGCAATCGCGCGTGCGGCGCTGGCGGCATCGTTCACATTTTGCAAGTGGATGGCGATATTCAAATCGCGTCCGATAATGTCTCTTGCCGTGACGTGACTGTTGTCAATGTTTACGCCGCCTTGCGTGGCAGCCGAATTCGTATCGCCCATATTCCGAGCTCCTTTCGCCGCAAGCTTGGTCCACTGGAATCGAATTAAAAGCTGCTCTTACACTTCAGTCTGCGCGCCAAACCGAAAATTGCGTTCCAACTCGACCAGCCGTGGAATGAGTTCCGAATGTCCTTGAACGTGAAAAATGTATCTCGGAACATTTCTATCCGCCGCTCGCGCCATGAATGGCTCACCCCAAAAACTCAAAAGACACTCGGTCTTGCCGCTCACGCCCTCTTCTGCAACAATCAAGGAAACTGATTCGTCAATCTTTGTCCAGCGCGGCGGGTTCACCTTTTCTTTGCCGCGACAGACATTGATTTTGGGCAAGACCTGTGCTGCCCACAGCTCTTGTTGACTTGCATCCAAAATAAATTGAATCGAGGTCACTTGAGGATTCTCAATAGCTGATTTCAGCAGGACGTCGAAAAGCGACTGGGGTTTGAACATAGACAGGCAGACATGGAACCAGGTCATCGCCCCTTTCGCGTGCGAGTTGAATTGCTGACTTGCCGCGCGGAGTTGAGACGGACCCACAAGCACAGCATCCGGCGGAATGATGCCGGATTGAATAGCCCGCAACGCATCTTGATTGGATTCGATACTCCGCTGCATTTGTTCGGTCGTGCGCTCGCGTCGAAGGTCCCGGATAAAGAGCAGCGCAATGAGCACAACCGTGAGCGTAACGAGTACCTCCACATCAATAATGTGAAGGAAATGCATTACGATTGCTGCGACAGCAGCAATCACTCCGGCAATTGCATCCCAATCCAAATAGAGCAGACGTTTCAGTTTCATATCTTGGCGAGAATGATTTACCACCTCACCGGTTCCTTAAACTCACCAAACACCTCTTTCAACACCCCCGTAATCTCGCCCACCGTCACGTAGGCGCGCACCGCTTGCAGCATCGCGGGCATCAAATTCACGCCCGACTGCGCGTCGTCGCGCACGCGCGCTAATGCGGCGTTCACCGCGTTCGCGTCGCGTTCCGCTTTCACTTGCGCGAGACGCGCCAACTGTTCCTCTGTCGCTTCGGGTTTGTATTCGTGCAGTTCCACCTCTTGCGAAACGCTGCCTTCTTCCGTGCGATATTTGTTGACGCCGACTTTGATCATTTCGCCGCGCTGAATTTTTTGCTCGTACACCAACGCTTGCCGCGACACTTCGGCTTGGACGAGTCCATTGCTCACCGCATTCACGATGCCGCCCATCTCGTCGTCCACGCGTTTCATTTCGGCGACCATGCGCGATTCCATTTCATTCGTCAACCATTCGATATAATACGAACCCGCGAGCGGGTCAGCGGTATCGGTCAGCCCCATCTCGTCCGCGAGAATTTGCATCGTCCGCAAAGAAATCAGCGACGCCTTTTCGCTCGGAATCGTGTACGCTTCGTCGTAACAGCACAACGCCATCGTCTGCGCGCCGCTCAACGCCGAAATCAACGCGTAATACGCGCCGCGCACGATATTGTTTTCCGGTTCCTCAATCGTCAAGCCGCCGCCGCCGCCGCCCGCAATCATTTTCATTTGCAGCGTGTCGGGATTTTGCGCGCCAAATTCCTCGCGCAATAATTTTGCCCACAAACGCCGCGCCGCGCGAAATTTCGCCACCTGTTCCCACAAGTTGCCGAAAATATCAAAGTTGAACGACAGCCGTCCCGCGAATTCATCCACGTGCAAGCCGCGCGCGACCACGCGTTGAATGTACGCGCGCGCGATGCAAAACGCGTACGCGATTTCTTGCACCGGATTCGCGCCCGATTCGCGGATGTGATAGCCGCACACGGAAACGGGATAATATTTTTGCGCGTGTTTCGCGCAAAACTCCATCGTGTCCGCGATCATTCGTATCGCTGGCTCGACGGGAAAAATCCACGCGCCGCGTCCGATATATTCTTTTAAAATATCGTTCTGCGTCGTTCCGCGCACCTCGTTCAACGGCACGCCCTGTTTTTCCGCGACCGCGAGATACATCGCCAAAATAATCGGCGTCACCGCGTTGATGGTCAGCGACACGCTCACTTTATCAATCGGAATCCCATCGAACGCTACTTCCATGTCGCGCAGTGAATCAATCGCCATGCCGACGCGCCCGACTTCGCCTTGCGCGCGCGCGTCATCCGAATCGAGTCCCATCTGCGTTGGCAAATCGAACGCGACGTTGAGCGCGTTTTGTCCATGCTCAATAAGAAAACGGAATCGCCCGTTCGTGTCGCGCGGCGTGCCGAATCCCGCGTACTGCCGCATCGTCCACGGCCGCGCGCGATACATCAGCGGATGAATCCCGCGCGTAAATGGAAATTCGCCCGGTTTGCCCAAGTCGCGCGCGTATTCCATCTGCGCGACATCTTCGGGACCATACACGGGTTTGATTGGGATGCCCGATTCGAGAATTACGTCGCGTCCGTTATTAGTTGCCATTTAAGACCGAAGATTAGAAATCTTCGGCAAACGAAGGTGCGAATGAAACCAACAAGAGAAAAATTCAATCGTTGTTTGATTTTCTCCTTCGTTTGCCGTAGTTTTCAGAACTACAGCGAGAGGATCGCCATTCTTTGTGTGCCGCTTTCATTCGTTTGCCGTAGTTTTCAGAACTACAGCGAGAGGATCGCCATTCTTTGTGTGCCTCTTTCATTCATTTGCCGTAGTTTTCAGAACTACAGCGAAAGGATAGCCATTCTTTGTGTGCCTCTTTCATTCATTTGCCGTAGTTTTCAAAACTACGGAACGCATCCCGCGCGCAATTTCATCAAAATCGGTACTCGTCGGAAATACGTCCGCGACGCCCAACGCGCGCAATGCCGCGTGGTCGCGCACGGGAATGTTGCCGCCGACGACGACGGGAATGTCCGCGCCCGCCGCGCGCAATTGCGCCAAAATTTTTTCGCTCAACGGCAAATGGGCGCCCGACAAAATCGAAAGCCCGATAACATCCACATCTTCTTGAATCGCCGCTTCGACAATTTGCTCCACCGTGCGATGCAGTCCCGAATAAATCACTTCGAACCCCGCATCGCGCAAAGCCAACGCGACAACTTTTGCCCCGCGGTCATGTCCATCGAGGCCCGGTTTCGCAATCAACACGCGAATGCGATTTTCAGAATTCGGAATTCGGAATTCGGAGTTAGTCATTTCATCATATCCATTCCAACGCGCACAAGGCGCAATACCACTACCGCACAATCACACTATCGCACCATTGCACTACCGCACTATTGCACTTTCACAACCCACGCCATCGCCGTATCGCCCGCCGCGCAGCCCGTGAACAAACCGTACCCGCCGCCCAACAGCGCGAGTTCTTCAATCAATTCGATGATGAGCCGCATCCCCGTCGGTCCTTGCGGATGTCCAAAAATCAGCGACGAGCCATAGTTGTTCATCGCTTCGGGTTTCACATTCAGCTGTTCGCAAAAATAAATATCGTTCACCGCGAACGGGTTATGCGATTTAATCGCGCGCACGTCGTCGAGCGCAATCCCCGCGCGGCTTAACGCGCGCTGCGCGGCAGGCACGGGCGCTTGCCCCATGAATCCTTTTTTCGCGCGCGCCGTGCCAACCGCGACAAGTTGAATCGAAATATTTTCATCGCGGCTCAATTCGCGCGCGCGTTCGCGCGTCGTCACAATCATCCCCGCGTTGCCGTCGGCAGGAAATGTTTGTCCGCCGTATGTGACAGTGCCGCCGTCGAGAACGGGTTTCAATTTTTGCAAACCCTCGCGCGTCGTCGGAAAAATTCCTTCGTCGTCCTGAATCAACACGCTCTTGCGCCCATTGCCCACATCCATTGGCGTCACCATGTATTTGCGATGAAACGCGGCGTCGTCCTTGAGCGCGTCTTGATATTGCGCGTAACGCAGCAGCATCATTTCGTCTTGTTGTTCTTTGCTAATATCCGCGTCACGCGCGACATTTTCCGCCGTTTGAATCATTGCAATGCCCGCGTGCGGATCACAGTTAAAATTGTCCCACACCCAATCTTCGGTCTCGCCCCTGCCGCCGGGTCCGAGCGGATTCGGATAATAAATGTGCGGACCGTTCGACGTGCGGTCAAGCGTGACGCTGAGAATCACGTCGTGCGTCCCCGTTTCAATTTCTGTCGCGGCAGAGGCAATCACCCGCGCGCTCGTCGCGCACGCTTGCGAAAAAGTGGGACCCGTGATTTCCGGCGCGCCAATCAGCGCGGCGAGCCACGGCGCGGCATAGAACGCGCCTTTTTGCGGCACCGTCATGCCCAAAAACAACGCGTCGAATGTTTGCGCGTCAATGTTCCGTTCCTTTAACGCGCGCGCGGCAACCTCGCCTGCAAAACGAATCGGATGCAAATTCGCAAACTTGCCCTGCCATTTCACAAACGGCGTTGACCAATAACCGCCGTAGGGAATAAATGCGTTTTGGAATTTCATTTCAGGTCTCTTGTATTCGGCGTTAACATTCGGCGTTAGAGAACGCCTTCTACGCATATTGGTTGCGGCGTTAGAGAACGCCTACTACGCACACTTGTTTCGGCGTTAAAACGTCTGCTACGCACAATCGTTTCTACTTTTAGCTTTTAACTTTTAACTTTTTACTTTCAATGTCCCACCGTCACGCCGCCATTCACGTCCAACACCTGCCCCGTGATGTAACTCGAATCATCGCTCACGAGAAAAAGATGCGCGCGCGCGATTTCTTCGGGTTCGGCAAAGCGGCGCAGCGGAATGCGTTCGGTCAGCGCGGTCTGTAATTTTTCGGGAATCGCCGCCGTCATGCGCGTTTTCACCGCGCCCGGCGCGACACAGTTGACGCGAATGTTGAATCGCGCCCATTCCAGCGCGTGCGTTTTCGTCAAGCCAATCACGCCCGCTTTCGACGCGGAATAATTCGCCTGCCCAATGTTGCCGTACGCGCCGACCGACGCGGTGTTGACGATGCGCCCGTAATTTTGTTGAATCATCGGCGCGGCGGCGAGCTGCGACATGAGCCACGTGCCTTTCAAGTTCACGCCCAGCACCGCGTCCCACTGCTCGTCGCTCATCATTTTCGTTTCGCCATCTTTGATGCGCAACGTCAACGCGTCGCGCGTGATGCCCGCGTTATTGATGAGAATGTCGAGCCGTCCAAATTTTTCCAGCGCGGCGTCCACGATTTTTTGCGCGTCCGCGCGTTCCGCCACATTGCCGATGACGGCGATACATTGCCCGCCGCCATCGTTAATCATTTGCGCCGTTTCGTTCGCGCCCGCTTCGTCCATGTCGCACACGACAACGCGCGCGCCTTCGTTCGCAAAACATATTGCCGTCGCGCGTCCGATGCCGCTGCCGCCGCCGGTGATTAAAGCAACCTTGTCTTGTAATCGCATGTCATTTTCCTTGCGTTAGAGAACGCCAACTACGCAGAAATTTTTTTATTTTGCATTCTGTATTCCGCCTTCATCCCTCATCCTTGATCCTTTTCATCAACGTCGTCCACGTTCCTTCAATCACCGCTTTGTTTTCTTGATTGCATACGCGCGTCGTAAAAATCACCACGCCGCGATCTGGTTTCGATGATTCTTTTTTCTCCGCGACGGTCAATTCCAAATGCACCGTGTCGCCAAATTTCACCGCGCCTTTGTATTGAATCACCTGCTCCATCAGCGCAATCGTCGTGCCTTCAAAAATCCCAAGCCAATTCGCCATGCCCGTTGACATTGCCGCAACTAACATGCCGTGTGCGATGCGTTCGCCGAACGGCGTCGTCTTGCCAAATTCCGCGTCGGTGTGCAGTGGATTGAAATCGCCCGACACGCCCGCGAACGTCACCACATCCGCTTCCGTCACCGTCCGCGCCTGCGAAACAAAAACATCGCCCACCTTGAATTCATCAAACGTCAACCCGCGCGCCTTATTCGTCACAATCGCCTCCGTCGGAAATTCGGAATTGGAAATTCAAAATTCAAAATTCAAAATTCAAAATTCGAAATTCAAAATTAGAAATTCACTCGCATCTCGCCAATCATCAATCAAAAATCTGCTATCTGCCATCTGCTATCTGCTATCTGCTATCTGCTATCTGCAACTCCTACATTCCCATCTCTTTCGCAATAATATTTTTCAAAAGTTCGCCCGTGCCGCCGCCGTACAATAAAAAGCGCGAATCGCGGTACAAACGCTGCGGCGTCATTTCCATCGCCATGCCATACGCGCCGAAAATGCGCGTCGCTTCGTCCGCGCATTTTGCCGCGTGTTCGGTTGGAAAAAGTTTCGCAATCGCCGCCTCTTTGTTGCACGCGCGTTTTTGGTCGAGCAGCCACGCGCCGTAATAAACCATCCAGCGCGACACCTCGATGCCAACTTCCATGTCCGCGAGTTTGTGTTGAATCGCTTGAAAGTCGCCAATCTTGTGACCGAACGCGCTGCGCTCTTGCGAATAACGCAGCGCTTCATCGCGCGCGGCGCGCGCCAGCCCGATGCCCAACGCGCCCGTCATGACGCGAATTTCATTCAACGTCGCGCGCAGCGCGCCGAAACCCGAACCCTCTTTGCCGCCGAATAAATTCTCCTTTGGCACGCGCACACCGTCGAGCGTAATCTCCGCCGTCTCGGACGCGACGACGCCGACCTTGAGAATTTTTTTGCTCACCGCGAGTCCGGGCGTTCCCTTTTCGACGAGGAACATGTCAATCCCTTTGAACCCCGCGTCGGGATTAGTTTTCGCGGCAATGCTAAAAAAATCGGCGCGCGTCGCGGAGGTGATAAAAGTTTTCGTTCCCGTCAAAACATAAGCGTCGCCGTCGCGCGTCGCCCGCGTCGTAATCGCGCCGAGATCGCTGCCCGCGTTCGGTTCCGTCATCGCAATCGTGCCAATTTTTTCGCCGCGTATCGCCGGCACGAGCAGACGCTGTTTTTGTTCTTGCGTGCCGTAGCGAAAAATAAACGTCGTCCCCATCAAGCACTGCATCATCACCGCCGCCGCGAGCGACAAGTAACCGCGCGCGAATTCTTCGAGCATCAACGCAAACATCAACGCGTCGCCATTCGCGCCGCCGTACTCTTCGGGATAACGCAAACCGAAATAGCCGAGCGCGCCGATGCGGTGAAACAATTCCAGGTCGAGCGCCTGCTGTTCTTCCATCACGGCAATGCGCGGCGTCACCTCACGCGCCACAAAATCGGCGACGGATTCTTGAAAAGCAAGATGTTCGGGAGAGAGTTGGAAATCCATGATGATATTTTCGATTTTCGATTGACGATTTTCGATTTGTGTGGCAACGAACGAGGCGATTCGAAAATCGAAATTCTAAAATCGAAAATCTAAATCACTCCTCTTGCTCTTAGCTCGCGCGCATCATACCCCAGCGCGCCAAAAATTTTCTCGTTATCCTCGCCGAGGCGCGGAGGAAATTTGATTTGCATCTTTTGCGCGCGCAAATGTTCGGTGACGACGACGGGCGCGGGAAAGTGCAGCGTCGTGTCCGTATGCGCGTCGTGCGCGGTGAGCATGTTGCGCTGCACCGCTGGTTCCGCAATCGTCTCGCGCATCGTGTTGACGCGCGAGACCGGAACGCCGAGCGCGTTGAAAAATTCGAGCCATTCGTTTGTCGCGCGCGTTTGCATCGCGTCGGCAAGCGCGTGATTCAATTCCGCGAGATTTGCCATGCGTCCCGCGTTGCGTTGATATTTTTCGAGCGCGAGATGCGCGAATTCATTTGTCGCGGCGATGTTTGCCCACTGCTTGTCGTTGCCGACGGCGATGTAAATGAATCCGTCGCGCGTGGGATACACCGAAACGGGTCCGAAAAATTGATGCGTGTTGCCGCGCCGTGAAACGTTTTGGTTAAAATCATTGGCGAGCAAAAACGGGCTGACCATCCACGACACCGCGCTCTGTAACATCGAAATATCAACGCGTGAACCTTTGCCTGTGCGTTCGCGCAGATACAACGCGCGCATCACTTGTCCATAGCCCTGTTCGCCCGCGCCCAAATCCACCAGCGGCAGACCAAACACCATCGGCGCGCCGTCCGGTTCGCCCGTAATGTCCATCCAGCCCGCGCGCGCTTGAATCACCGGATCATAGGCGGGCTCGTTGCTATCGGGACCAAAACCGGTGATGCCCACCCAAATCAAATCGGGTTTCAACGCGCGCAGTGTGTCGTAATCAATCCCCAATTTCGCGTAATCTTTCGGACGTTGATTCGTCGCAAAAATATCTACCGGCAATTTTTGAATCAGCGCATGCAAAATTTCGCGTCCCTCTTGACACGCGAGATTGAGCGTAAGTGCCTCTTTGCCCGCGTTGTTGGGGAAAAAATAAATATTCATCCCTTCTTCGCCGAGCGCGTTCGCGCCAATCCAGCGATTCGGGTCGCCGCGCGGCGGATTCTCGACGCGAATCACGCGCATTCCTTCTTGCGCGAGATGCATCGTCAAGTACGGCAGCGTCGTCGCCTGTTCGAGCGCAAGAACCGTCAAACGCGAAAAAGAATCTGTGTCCACAAACTGTCCTGTCTACTTGTTTCCCTGTCTACCTGTCTACCTGTTCACTGATGACCGGCTTTTTCTCCGCCAAATGAATCAGCACTCCAAACGCGTCTTTGGGATGCACGAACGCTTCGCGCCACACTTTGCCTTCGAACGTGACGCCGGGCGCGTAAGTGTGCCGATACGCGATTTTGCCGCCGCGTTTTTCAAACTCCGCGACTGCCGCGTCGAGGTCGTCCACTTCAAAGGTGATGTGATGCACGCCGGGTCCGCCGCGCGCTTTGATGAATCGCGCCACAGGCGAATCGTCGCGCGTTGCCTCCAAAAGTTCCATCGTGCTTTCGCCAACCTGAAATGGCTGATAGCGAATACCCATGTCCTCGATATTTTCTTCGGGCGAAAATTCCGCGCCAAAGCAATTTTCAAAATAGGCGCGCGCCGCTTCCAGATTCGGCACCGCCAATGCAACGCGTTCGATGCGTTTTACAAAAGTCATTTTGTTTATCCGTTTCCGTTCGAGTTGTGTAATACGTCCTTGAGCGCGCGCAAAAATTCTTCATTCTCTTCATGCGTGCCAATCGAAACGCGAATGGCGTCGGGCAAACCGAAACCCGCAGCTACGCGCACGATGACGCCGTGTTGCAATAGTTGCTCGTAAATGAATTTTGAGTCGCGCGGCAAGTCCACGAGCAAAATAAAGTTCGCGGCGGTGGGGATGAACGTCAAATCAAGTTCGGACAAGCCCTCGTACAAAAAATGTTTTTCGGTCGCAATCAACGCGCGCACCTTTTCGATGTGCGCGTGGTCGTCCAATGCTGCCATCGCCGCGTAAAAAACCGGATCGCCCGTGTTGAACGTGATCTGCGCGTGATGCAAGTATTCAATCATCGTGCGCGTGCCCAGCGCATAGCCGAGCCGCAAATTTGCCATGCCGTGCACTTTGGAAAAACCGCGCAAGAGCAATACTTGGTCGCGTCCTTGCTTGATATATTCCGCCGCGTTGGAATAGCGCGGGTCTTCAACAATTTCGTAATACGATTCGTCAAACACGATGACGACATGCGGCGGCACGCGCGCCATGAATTCGTCTACGTGGTCGCGCGAAATCAGCGTGCCGGTGGGATTGTTCGGATTGCACAAAATCAAGAGACGCGTATCCGGCGTAATCGCGTCGAGCATCGCGGGCAAATCGTGATGAAAATGTTTATGCGGTACGGTGACAGTTTTGCCGCCGAACTGCGTCGCCAGTATGCGATACAGCGGAAAGGTCGGCGAACAAATTATCGCTTCGCCGCCGTCAAAGATGAATGATTGCGCAATCATCCGCAGGACATCGCTAATGCCGTTGCCCGTTAGAAAATTGTCCGGCGTAAATTCCGCGTTGTGCTGCGCGTTGTACAGCGCCGCGAGTTTGCGCCGCAAGTTGCGGTCCCCCATCGCGGGATAGCGATGCGCGTCGTCAAGCGCATGTTCAAATGCCGCGCGCGCGACGGGTGACAAGCCGAGCGGATTTTCATTCGACGCGAGTTTAATGACTTCACTCAAACCATATTCCTCTTGCACCTCTTCAATCGGTTTGCCCGCGACGTAGAGGGGAACGTTGAGGAGGTTGGGGTTGAGACGAATGTTTTGCATCAGCGTTAGTGAGAGAGACTGGAGACTAGAGATTGGAGATTGGAGATTGGGTGATTGACTACAAATTGCGAATTTTTCATTTCGAATTTCGAATCCTCAGTTCTCTAGTCTCCAGTCTCCGATCTCTTTTCTTTTATGGCTTTTAACACGCGCTCGCCCGTCATCGGCAGTTGATTCATGCGCACGCCCACCGCGTTATAAATCGCGTTCGCAATCGCGGCGGCGGTTGGGTTGCCGCCCATTTCGCCGACGCCTTTTGCGCCGAACGGACCCGCGGGGTCGGCGGTTTCCACAATCACGCTCTCAACGTGCGGCATGTCGAGCGCGGTCAGCACGCGATAATCCAACAGCGACGGATTGAGAACGCGTCCTTCGCGCACTTGCAATTCTTCGGTCAACGCGTAACCCAAGCCCATTTGCACGCCGCCTTCGATTTGTCCTTCGACGTACATCGGATTTATCGCGCGTCCGACATCATGCGCGGCAACCAGTTTCAACACGCGCACCTGTCCCGTTTCCACGTCCACTTCGACTTCGGCAGCTTGCGCGCCGAATCCGTACGCGGCAGAAATATTCCCTTTGTACGTATCTTTATCCACAAGTTTCGTTGGCGGGTCGTACCAACCAGAGCCACTGACGACCGTGCCATCTTCACGATAGTGCATCGCGCGTACCACTTTGTCGAACGCCACGCGCTTGCCCGACGCGTCGCCATCGCCCTGCACGCGAATCATGCGGTCACGCATTTCCAAGTGATTGGGCGCAACATTCAACATCTTGGCAGCGTGGTCGAGAATTTTTTGCCGCACCTCACTCGCCGCAATCCACGCCGCGTTGCCTGCGATGAATGTCGTGCGGCTCGCGTGCGTGCCAACGTCCCACGGTTTTACCGACGTATCGGAATTGATGACGGTCACATCGTCCACGCGCACGCCCAACACTTCGGCAACAATTTGCGCGAGCGCGGTTTCCGAACCTTGACCAATTTCTGTCGAACCCGAAACAAGCGTCACGCGTCCGAAATCATCCACCTTGACCGTCGCGCCGCAGCCATCACTGCGATAAATCCGCGCGCCGCCGCCGACGTTGAGCGTGCAGGCGATGCCGATGCCGCGCTTGATTTTCGATTTTCGATTTTCGATTTTCGATTTGACGATTGGCGTTTGACGTTCGTCCGTCGCCCGTCGTCCGTCGTCCGTCGTCGCCCTTCTCTCCCACCCAATTCTCTCCGCGACCTCTGTGATACATTCGCGCAAACCGCAGGTAGTAATTTTCAGACCTTGCGGCGTTTCTTCGTTTGGGATATTTGCATTGCGTAAGCGAAACTCGACGGGGTCCATGCCAAGTTTTTCCGCGAGCATGTCCATTTGCGTTTCCACAAAAAAGGTGGACTGCGGATTGCCATAGCCGCGCATTGCGCCGGTGGGTGGATTGTTCGAGTATGCAACGTCTGCCACAAATTTCGCGTGCGGCAAACGGTACAAACTGCCAACCGTTTCCATCATCACGAGCGGCGTCACCGCGCCCCACGAAATATAAGCGCCCGCGTCGAGCAACAAACGCGCATCGCGCGCCCACAGCGTTCCATCGCGTTTTGCGGCGGTGCGAATTTTTACATGCGCGGGTTGTCGCACCGCGGTGGCGAAAAATTCTTCTTCGCGCGTGAACGCGATGCGAACGGGTTTGCCGCTATGTTTTGCCAAGAGCGCGCAAATTGGTTCAAAGGGATAAACATCCAAACCGCGCCCGAACGCGCCGCCGATGGTCGGCTGAATGACGCGAATGTCGCGTCCGGGCATCCCCAACGCTTCGGACAAATCGCGCTGTAGCAAAAATGGAATCTGCGTCGTGCTCCACATCGTCAAACGATTCTGCAAATCGAACGCGGCGAGTGCGAACGAAGTTTCCATTGCGGCGTGGGAAACATACGGCAGACGATATTCCTGTTCGACGATTTCATCCGCGTCATCAAACGCGCGTTCCGCGTCGCCGTGCGAATAGTCATAGCGCGTGAACAAATTATTCGCGCGGTCTTCATGCACCAACGGCGCGCCGTCGGCGAGCGCGGCTTCCGCCGAAAAGAGCGCGGGCAATTCTTCGTACTCGACGCGAATCAATTCCAATGCTTCGTTCGCCGCGTCGTCATCCACTGCGGCGACGGCTGCCACTTCGTCGCGGCGACAGCGCACCTTGTCCCCTTTGAGCGGCGTGTTATCACCGCCATAGCCAAAGTTGTGCGCGGGGTTGTGTTTTCCGGTGATGACTGCTTTGACCCCGCGCACTTTTTCCGCGCGCGTGGTGTCAATGTTGAGAATGCGCGCGTGAGGAAGATTGGCGTACAAAATTTTGCCGACGAGCGTGCCGGGCATATCAACATCATGCCCATACTGCGCGCGCCCCGTCGCCTTGTCCAACGCATCGAGTTTGGGAACGCGTTTGCCGATAACAGAGTATTCAGTCATTCCTTTATTGACCCTCATTTCTTGTACTGATAAAATGTGCGCGGAGGGCTAAAAATGATTCGTGTTACACCCGACCACATTGTTCCACTTGAACAAGCGCGCAGGCGGCTCGACGAAATTCTGCAAAGCGCCGCGGGCAACCAAATTTGGCTGATTGCGGAAGATGAAATACCAAAAGTTGCCATTGTGAACGCACAATTTTTTGAGCAAATTTTGCGGCGACTCTGGTTTGATGAGCTTGCCGCCAAGAGCCAAGATGCTTTTCGCAATCATCTGATTCAATTGGGTCTCAACCCTGATGAACTCGCCGAGGACGAAATCGAAAGCATCCTTCAAAAATGATCGCACTCCTCATCGTTGTCATTGACACCAGCGTTTGGATTAGCGGCGTCTTTTATCGAGGCAATCCTTTTCGCGTCTTGCAAGCGTGGCGTGATGAAAAATTTCAGCTTGTATACACTGACGAGACGCTTGCTGAAATTGAAACACGCTTGCGTGACAAGGCGGTTGAGTTTGGCGCGGACAATGTTCTCGTTGATGAATGGATCGGTTTCATCCGCACCTTTGCGCGTATCATTCCTTCCACCAACGCAGCCAAAGGCGCAACCCGTGATCCAAAGGATGATAAATTTCTTGATGCCGCCATCTCTGGCAGCGCAGCTTATCTCGTTTCCAGCGACCGCGATCTTTTGGTGCTTGAAGAATATGAGGGCATCAAGATTGTGAATCCAAAAGAATTTCTGATTGTTCTCGAAAACCTAGAACCCTGATTCTGCCCCGACCTCCACCACTGCCGCGATAATTTTTTGATACCCCGTGCAGCGGCAAAGATTTCCCGCAATCGCTTCGCGCACTTGTTGTTCGTTTGGATGCGGATTTTCTTGCAAGAGCGCGACAGACGAAACCACAATGCCCGGCGTGCAGTAACCGCATTGAACGCCGCCGTGAGCGACAATCGCTTTTTGGACCGCGTGCGGCTCGCCGTTTTGCACCAAACCCTCGACGGTCACAACCGCGCGTCCGTCCGCGTCCGCCGCAAGAACGAGACACGACGGCACAGGTTCATTGTCGAGCAGCACCGTACACGCGCCGCAATCACCGCTGTCACAGCCCAAGTGCGTGCCATGCAATTCCAAATCCTCCCGCAACACTTGCAAAAGCGTTTGACGCGGGTCAATGTTTAGTTCGTGCGAATCACCATTGACGGTGAGCGAAATGTGATGTCGCTGCACGGTTCAGTCTCCAATCTCCAGTCTCGAATCTCCAAGCTCCATCAACTGCCGCCGCGTCAACACCTCGACCATTTCGCGGCGATACCACATGCTGCTTCGCACATCGTCAATCGGCTTGGCTTCCTCCGCCGCGACGCGCGCCGCGTGCGCGATGTTTTCCTCATTCAAAATGTTGCCGCGCAAAATTTCTTCAGCGCGTTTTGCGCGCAAAGGCGTCGGCGCCACCGCACCCAGCACAATGCGGACGTCGGAACAATTTTCGATATTCGATGTTCGATGTTCGATTTGGACAGAAACGCCAACGCCAACCATCGCAATATCCATCGCTTGGCGGTGTTCGAGTTTGTGATACGAGGCGCGCGTGAAATCATTTGGACGCGGCACCAGAATTTCGCGCAAAATTTCGCCGGGCTGTAAAACCGATTTGCCCGGTCCGACAAAAAATTCGTCGAGCGGCACAATGCGTTCGCCCTCAACGCCAATTATCACTGCGCGCGCATTCAACGCCATCAGCGGCGGCGCCATATCGGCGGACGGCGACGCGTTGCACAAATTTCCGCCGATGGTGGCGAGCGTTCGCACTTGGACGCCTGCCATATTGCGCGCCGTCTGCGCGAGTACGGGAAAATGTGCGCGGATGATTTGTGAACGAATGAGTTGATTCAGCGTCACACGCGCGCCGAGTTTCAAATCGCCGTTCAACGCGATTTCGTTCAAACCCGCGACGCGATTCAAACTGACGACAGCGCGCGGCGTCCACTGCTTGCGCTTCATGCGAATCAACAAATCTGTCCCGCCCGCGAGCGCGCGCCCTTGACCGTTATGGTCTGCGAGAATACGCGACGCTTCGGCGAGAGTGATGGGAGAAAAAAACTCGAATGGTTTCATAGTAATCGAGACTGGAGACTGGAGACTGGAGACTGGAAGAGTGTCTCGAGTCTCTAATCTCTAGTCTCTAATCTCAACTCTCCTGCTTTCATCCCTTCCTCAAATGCTTGTTCATTCAACGCGGCATAGCGCGGATGGGCAACGCGGGTGACGGCGGCACGCACTATATCGGCGGCGAAGGGAAAATTTTCGCAGGTCGTCGCAAAACCCAAGAGCGCCACGTTTGCCGCTGAGGCGCGTTCCAATTTGCGCGCAATTCCGTCCGCGTCGCACGCGCGCACCGCGATATTCCACGCGTCGAGTTGGGGCTGCACGCGCGCGTCGGGAAATGTTTCGGGCGCGACATTGACGATGAGCGTGCCGCCGCGTTTCAAAAAAGGGAGCGCGCGGTACGCTTCCATCGCATCAAACGCGATGACAAAGTCCGCCGTCCCGCGTCGAATCATCGGCGCAGAGGTGTCGCCAATTTTCAAATGGGAAACGACCGCGCCGCCGCGTTGACTCATGCCGTGCGTTTCTGCGCCCGTCACGTTGAATCCTTGCGCCAGCGCACATTCCGCCAAAACATTGTGCGCGAATAAAACACCTTGTCCGCCGATGCCGGCGAGTAAAATCGCATGTTGCATATCGCGTATGGCAGATAGCGAATGGCGGATAGCAAATCGCATATCGCACATTGTCTATCTCATAACTGCTCACTGATGGCTATTCACTGATAACTGCTTACTGATGACTGTTGACTGTTGACTATTGACCATTGACCTGTCACGCCACCTGTCCATTCTCGCTGCCCACTTTTTCCGCGAGTTCCAAAATCGTCATCGGTTTCGATTCCACGATAAAACCCTTGTAGCACGAATCAATGCACTGTCCGCAGTCCACGCATGTTTTGTGGTCAATTTCGACTTTGTTCGTTTTTACATTCATCACGAGCGCAGGACATTCGAACGCGACGAGACAATACTTGCAGCCGTCACATTCGTCCGTCACCTCGACGCGGATGGGATGCGCATCAATCGGCGAACGATCATTCAACACGCACGGACGCTCGGCAATAATGACCGCGATGCCGCCATCGGGCGCGTGTGTAAATTCTTCCGCTTGTTTCAAAATGTGTTGAAAGGCGTCGAGTTCGTACGGGTCCGCCGTGCGTAAAAATTTCACGCCGCACGCGCGCACCAAATCGGGAATGCCGACGCGCGTGCCTTCGGTCCCATCCGCGAGACGCGTTTCGTCGGCGGTGGGCTGAAAACCGGTCATCGCCGTCGTGCTGTTGTCGAGAATAACCAAGATAAAACGCGCGCCGGTGTGTACCGCGTTCGCCAAACCGGTGACGCCGGAATGAATAAAAGTGGAATCGCCAATCGTCGCGACGATGGGTTTCGTTTTGTTGTCGAGGCGATACGCCTGATACAAACCGCTTGCGATAGTGATCGCCGCGCCCATGTCCACGACGGTATCCACCGCGCGCAAATTGATGCCCAAGGTGTAGCAGCCAATGTCGCTCGTATAGAACGCGCCGGGGAACGTGCGCCGAATCGTATAGAACGCGGAACGATGCCCGCAGCCGGGACAAAGGCGCGGACCGCGCGGCGGCAATTTCAAACTGTCGAGCGCGGAATTCCACGCGGGCAATGTCTCTTTAGCTGTTTCCGGCAGCAAACCCGCTTCGCGTGCGAGACGCGCGAGAATTGACTCTAATACATCGGGCGTAAGTTCGCCCGCGTTCGGAACGGTGCCATCGAGGCGTCCGAGAATGGCGCGACGGTCGGGCAGCTGCGTTTCAATCGCGGCGTCGGGTTCTTCCAATACCAACACGCGTTCGCAGCGCGCGAGAAATTTGGCGATGCGTTTTTGCGGGAGCGGATACACGGTGCCGATATGCAAAACAGGAATATCTGCGCCAAGCTCTTCCAACAATTCTTGCGCGGTCGCGGCGGGGACGCCGGCGGCGAGAACGCCGAGGGGGGATTTTTGATTTATGATTTTTGATTTGTGATTTTCGATTTGTTGAATTTCGAATTCCGAATTTTGAATTTCTAATTCTAGATTTTGAATTTCGAAATTAAACTCGGATGTTTCGAATTCTTGTTCGATGCGCGCGAGTTTGTCGTTCAATTCGTGATGCAGCTGCACGCGCAGGCGCGGGGTGGCTGCCCAATGCGACGGGTCTTTGACAAAATTGGCTTGGCGCGTGGAACGGATGACGGGGTCGAGCAAAACGTTTTGCCGCGCATGCGATACGCGCAATGACGAACGCAAGATGACGGGGATGCGATATTTTTCCGAAAGTTCGAACGCGGCGTGGATCATCTCTTTTGCCTGACGCGGCGTCGCGGGGTCGAACACGGGAATTTTGGCAAAGAGCGCAAAGAGCCGCGTGTCCTGTTCCGTCTGCGAAGAATACGCGCCGGGGTCGTCGCAGACTACCAAAACCAATCCCGCCATTACGCCCGAATACGCGGCGTTCAACAACGGGTCGCTGGCGACGTTGAGACCCACTTGTTTCATCGTCACCGCTGCGCGTTTGCGCGCCCAACTCGCCGCGAGGGCAACTTCGAACGCGACTTTTTCGTTCACCGACCACTCAACGTAGGTGTTGAGCGCAAATTCTTTTTTGAGCGCAATGACTTCGGGAATAATTTCCGAGCTGGGCGTGCCGGGATAACCCGTTACCACGTCCACGCCCGCTTCGACGAGGCCGCGCGCAATGGCTTCATTGCCGAGTAAGACTTGGTTATTCATAGGTCATCAGAGACCTGACAGGACATTACAATCTTAATTTTCGGACGCAGATTTTCGCGGATGAACGCGGAAACGCAATGAATTTTTTGCTCTACCCGCGTTTATCTTTCTTTTCCCGCGTCCAAATCTGTGATGTACTGTGTCAGATCTTGTTCACGTTTGGTTCATAATACGCCCCGCCGATGCAGGCGAGACAATACACGCTATCGTGTATTTGTATTTCGCGTTCGTTGAGAATTTCTTCGCCGCACTGCGCGCAGTGGACGCGCGCGCCTTCTTTGCTCAACCAATGTTCAAGCGAAAAGGTCAGCGTCACCTCTTGCGCGCGCAGCAATTCCGCGTCGAGCATACGTTGATAACCGAGCAGTTGTTTTTCCCAACGCGTCGCGGCTTCGGGCGCGTAGGATGCCGCGAGTGCGCGCACATCACAACGCGGCGCAATGCGGACCGCGCGCCGCGTTTCCACATCCACGAACGTCGCCGCGACTTTGCCGTAATCAATCACGCGCAGCGTGCGCCTGCCGACATAACAGCCCGTCGCCGCGCTGATGCCGTCCGCCGCGCAGCCATCCGTTTCCACCAACACGCGCAAACGTTTGTCCGCGCGCGGAAGGACAATGCCCAAGCGTGCCGCGCCGAGTAAGCCCATGCGCGCGCCCAGCACTTGGCGCGGGCAAAGATGTTGGTGCTGCGATGCGGACGCGTCGAGAATTTTTTCGAGGGTGGTGTGAACGAAAAGAGTTGGCGTCATGTTTGCGCGAGAGGAACGATGCGCGCATCGGACGCGTGTGATGCAGATTGTTCCACAGTGGATTGGGAAACCGCGAGCAGCCACAAGCCGAGCAAACTCAAAAACGCGTGCGCGCTCAACTGTGGTGCGAAACCGCCTGCGGCGAAAAGAACGAGCGCGATGCTGACGCGCACATCCGCGCGTAAATAGACGAGAAACGTGACACACGCGCCCCAAATGCTCAAGCTGTAAATTACCCACGGCAGGTAGAGTGACAGACCCGTTGACCAGATTGCCATGACGCCTGTCATGGAAGGATTCGCAAGAAACGCGGCGATAAAAATCAGCGCGGGCGCGAGCGCGAGGAAATTGATTCGCCGCGTCGCGCGTCGGCGCGCGAGAAACCACCACAGCACGATGCCGCTCGCCGCGACAAATAACTCGCCAAGATTGAACCAGAGCAAATTGAAAAATCCAGCATCCATTCCCGACGCGTTATTGAACGCCGCACTCAATACGTACAATTCACTGCACGCGACGGCGAACGCGGGTACGAGCCACACGCGCAAAGTATGCGATTGCTGCGCCTGCGCGCCGATGAACGCAATGGCTGCGAGAACGAACAGATGATAAACAACGCTCCACCATTCGAGCGGTGGAATCACTACGAACACCAAACTCGCCAGAACGAGAACACTCAAGACGAATGACAACGCGCCATGCCATTTGCCGCGCTGCTGCCAAACGAGTACGCCGAGCGCGCTCAACGCGAGGACGCTGGTCAACACAAACGCGAATTGACTGACGACGCCGAGAATTTCATACAGCGCGAGGATGGGTGGCGGCTTGGGTATGTGAATTGCCGCGCGCATGAACGTGCGCCCGAGGAGCCAGTCCGCGACTGCCGCGCACGCGAGCCATTTGCAAAGCGTGAGAAAAAAATCGGCGCGGTTCATTCGCTTGGTTCTTCGTCCTTGCCCATCAGCGTTCGTACCAGAATGACCAAAACGAGTGGCACAACAATGAGCCCCAATGGAATCGCAATTTCTTGCGGTGAAGGCGGTGTCGCGGTGATGGTGTCTGCCGTAGTCACCTTTGTAACGGGTGCAGGTTTGCCAATTTGAAGTGAAATCCATTCGGACGTGGACTTTTGTCCGTTGCGTTCGTTGTTCGCGCCGTCCCACGCGGCAAACGCGAGCGAATACATTTTGCCTTCCGCAAAATTGATGTCTTCAGTTTCCGCAGAAGTGAGGTTGCGCGTAAATATCACGCGCCATTGATTGTTATTCCATTCGCCATGTCCCTGAACGTTTTGCGCGTCGAGCGGCTGCGAGGTCAATGTTCCAAAGCCGCCTGCCGTCAAATCTTCGACGGAAGATTTGTGCGGCGTCGCCATCAAATTGCCGAGCTCGTACGCGGGAACATAATTCGCGTCCGTGTAATCTGAAGGCGCGGGATTTTGACCTTCCGCAAACGGGTACGAGTCCACGTTCATGTTCGGGTACACCGAATTCATGTCTTGCCACGCGACGAGGTCTTGCTGCCAGTCCGCTTTCCAATGCCAAATGTTGACGTTGACGCCCTGTTGCCCCATGCACACGAAAGGCAGCCCTTCGACAATCGGAAATTGCAGCGCCACCGCGTCGCGGAAATCTTGGATGCGTACCATTTGGGAATTGTCCGTCGCATCCGCCCATTCCACCAACACCGCGAGTTGTTGGTCGTTGTACAACGCGCGCGCAGTCACGGCTTTTACATTTGTTTCCAAAAGCATCGGACGCGTAACCGTTTGCGCGCTCAACGGAATTTCAAGCGCGGTGGCTTGCTGCCACAACGCGGAATTCAAATCTTGACTTGGCAGCGCGTCCGTTACGCGCGCGGCGATGAGCGTGGGTCCTTGCGAACTCGCGACGGGAATTTTGAACCAGAGTAGCAGCGCGGCAAGCGTCAACAACGCGCAGAGGATGAGAATTTTTTGTTTGAGCATAATTCACTCCACAGGAACCAACATGGCATATCGTTCGACGCAACGTTCGCACGCGCCGTCATCTATTTGCCACGCGGGAAAATCCGCGCGAATCGCGTCAGCCACAACGGGCGCGATTTCGGATGCCCATTGAAAGGTCGGAAAATGACACAGTGGACAACGCGCGCCATTGTGCCGCGTGCCTCTTGGCGAATTTGCGCGCGCAAGCGAAATGATTTCATTGTGCGCGAGCGCGGATGCGTTCCACACTTGCGTCAAGAGCGCGTCGCGTTGTTCTGTGGGACTTGAAAATTGCGATTGAAACACGTTGTGATGCGCGTGGTAATCCATTAGCGGCGCAAGGTGACGACGTTCGAGGCGAGCATCAACGTACGCGCACCACAACGCGTGGTAGCTATCCGCCAGCCGATTGGTTTCGGCGAGCGTCGCTTCTCCCAAAGTTTGATAGCCGAAATGCGCGTCAAGCATATCGGCGGCGTGCAAAAATTCGTGACGCACAAAGGCGAGCAGTCGTTCGCGATTCGCAAAGCGCAGCGGCAGTACGCGCAAGCACACACTCACGCCGTCGCGTCCGATGACCGCGCCTTCTTCGCGTTTGAGCCGCGCGGCGAGGACGAGCAGATGCGGCGCGCGCGCGTCGAGTTCAGGAAATTCGTTCCACGTTTCGACAAACAAATTTGTCCAGCCGCGTTCAAAAAACCAAGTGGAATGAAAACGCGCGAATGCTTTTTCACGTTCCTGCTCGAACATTTTGTAGAGCGGCTCCGCGCCTGCGTGATACTGCTGCAACAGCGTGACATCACCCGCGCGGCGCGCGTGTTCCAATTCCGCATCGGTCACGGCTTGGACGAGTTCGGGTTCAAAACGGAGCGTTGCCATAATCCATTATGTAGTGACGAATTTATTCGTCTGAAACGATTGAAATCGTTGCTACGATGCGCCTAATAATTCAATTCCACCGCCGGACACGCGTCGCAGGAGAGGTCAGGTCCTTCGGGCGTGGGCGCGACGAGCGTCAACGCGCGCGGCGCGAGTTCGACACCCAAACGTTCCGCGTCCCACTGCACGAACGCGGTGGTGAATTGCGCGAGCGCGAAATAAATTCCTTCGGTGTGATTTTGCGCGAGACGTTCGAGCAGTAACCCAATCCAATGTCCAATGTGCGCGGTGAGAAATTTGCGCGTCGCGTCCTCGCAAATTTCGACGTGTTCGGTGATTGATTGCGTGTGCGCGTACGCTTCCTTTAACGCGAGCGCGCTTAAAAATTCCAATTCTGCCGCGAGATGGTCAGGACGTTCGCGCACTGTGCCGCCGATTTGAAAACCGAACGCGCCGTAGAAACCCGCAATGTCGGCAAGCTCTTGGCTCTGGCGAAATTCGTGCGGCAAACCGTACTCGGTCTCGTAACACATCGAACCTGTGATGCCGAGCGCGTGGCGATGTTCGCTTTGCAGCGCGTCCAAACCCATTCCCAACGCGCCGAACGGCATTACAAACGGCGGCGCGTTCAATTCGCTCAAAATGTCATGCAAAAGCGGGGCGTCCAATGTCCAATCGTCGCGCGGATACAAAAACGCGTCGGCGAGAAAACGATAGACTTGCGCGCGGCGGAGAGCGTGGTCTTGGTTCATGGTTCGTTAGTCCTTGAAACGAGAAGCGAGAAACGAGAGGCGAGAAACGTTACCCGTCACCCGTCACCCCTCTATATCGAATTCAATCGTTCTTTCGGGCGTTCGTGAATGGGTTCGACGACGGGGAGGCGCGCGATTTCGCGTCCTTTGCTGTCAAAACCGATGACGGTGTCGTTGTACATTTGCCACGGCTTGCCTTTGATTTGCATCTCATGCACGAGCGGGCCCTCTTGAATCTCGTAGCGGAAAACCATCTTTTGTGACGCGCGAAAGAGTTGCAACACGGCGAGCGTTTCGCGCGACGGCGCGGCGTAACGTTCAAGCGCTTGGTCAACGCCGGGACCAAACATTTGATGCAAGTACGCGCGCGGCGCCCAACGCGGCGGAATGTAATAGATGTTCGGTTCGGTGCCGAGCTGCGGATACAACGGCAGCGCGATTTTTTCTACTTTGACGAGATGGTACAAAGGATGCTGCGGCGATTCTACCCAACTGCCATCTTGGGCAATGTCCACGAGTCCGTTCATGCGAATTTTGCCGGGGCAAACTGCCATGCAGCGCGTTTCCATTGGTACGCCTTCGCTCAATGGGTCATTGCCTTCGACGCGCGGATAACAGGCGACGCATTTTTCACTCGTGCGCGTGGTGCCGCGAAACATGCTCTTTTTGTACGGACACGCTTCGACGCATTTTTTGTAGCCGCGACAGCGCGACTGGTCAATGAGGACGATGCCGTCTTCGGGGCGTTTGTACACCGCTTTGCGCGGACACGCGGCGAGACAACCGGGGTACGTGCAGTGATTACACAAACGCTGGAGATAAAAAAACCACGTTTGATGTTCGGGCAGTGACGCGCCTTCGGTGCTGATGCCAAGATTGTCGCCTTTGTACGCGGTGGAAGTGTCTTCGTAAAAATTGGGCGCGCGCCATTCGGCATCGTTTGGAATGTAACCGAGCGCTTGTTGGGTCGGGTCGTTCGCTTCAAAAATGGTCAAGCCGTTGTACGTGCCGTATGGTTTTTTCGCGTCAGTCTGCGTCGTGTCCCATTGCGCGGGCTTGCCCGTTTTTTGCTGCGCCGCGTCGAGCATTTCAAGAATCTTGATGTCCCAATGTTGCGGATAACCGCCGTAGGGTTTCGACTCGACATTGTTCCACCACATGTATTCTTGCCCGCGCGAAAATGTCCATGTCGCTTTGCACGCGCCGGTGCACGTTTGACAGCCGATGCAGCGATTGATATTGAACACGGCGGCAAATTGTTTTTGGGGATGCGCTTCGGGATACGGATACGGTATCGTGCGCCCGAGCTGCCAGTTATAAACATCAGCCATGAACAACTCCTTTTGCCCGTTTTATCAAATTCACTCTGTCCGGGCGTTTGTTTGCCAAATCGCAAACGTTCCCGTCGCTTGCGCCGCTTGTTGTTGATTCTGCGTGATGGTGGATTCCAACATTGCAAAATGTTTTGACCGGCGCAATATTTTCGTATCGCATACGAGTTCGCCCGAACGCATGGGTTGGAAATACATCATTTTGATTTCGAGCGTGGCGCACAGTTCGTCGTCGTCAAGTACGGAATACAGCGCGCCGCCCATGCCCGTGTCCGCCATCGCATACAATACCGCGCCGTGCAGGACGCGCTGCGGATTGAGTAATTCAGCTTTCACTGAGAGAACACATTGACTTGTACCTTGCTCGACGCGTGAAAAATCCAAGCCAATCAATTCTGCGAACGGATGATACCCTTTGGATTTTTGCGGAAATGCTTTGGGCATGGTCAAGCTTGCTCGTCTTGCAAAAACTCGTCCATAATCGCGCACGCGGGCGGCGCTTCGCTCGCGGGCGTGGTGGCAAAATGAAAGCCACCCCATTTGTCGAGCGTTTGACGAATGAGCGCGCGCACCCATGCTTCGCCCTTGATTTGATAAATCCGATTCGTCGCGAGAAACATCGAACTGCGAAAAATCGTCATCAAACGTTTTTCGTCCCAACCAAGCCGCACGTACTCTTCGACGATGCACTCTGCCATCGCTTCGAGCTGTCCCGCTTCGCCCGGCATGACCATGCCGACGAGCTGCATCGGGTCTTGATTTTCAAATTCTTTGTTCACCATGTTCGTGGATGTAGGAGCAATCTCTTGTGGTTGTTCAGCCAATCGGACGAGAACAAGCCATCGCCCCTACAATTTTTCGTTCATTAGTGTTGATGCCCTCCCAAATGCTCTGCGCCCGCGAGTTTGCCGATGAGCATTTGGGGTTTGTGAATCAGCACCGGCAGACATTGCGGACAAATGTACGCTTGCCCGTCGCGATGTTCGACGGGGATGAGGGGCACTTGGTCAATCGTTCGTTCACAGTTCACACATTGTTTTGGATTTTGATTGTTGTTCATTTTTTTGGTTTCACCTTTTAGACGTTTCTCGTGCATCCTTCATCATCCACCGCGCTAGAGAGCGCTGCCTACGCCAAACGTTTCACGCATCTCGTTTCACGTTTTTCGCTCCACATCCGTCAGCGTTAGAGAACGCTTACTACGCGCGTTGCGCGTTTCACGCTTTCTTCACTTCAATCGTTCCCCCGCTCAAATACTTGGTCATAAAATCATTCTCGTGTCCGGGCGTGAATCCCGTCGCGACGGGTTCCCATTTGCCTTGACCGCCCATGCCGCCGTCTTCGGCTTTGGTGATTTTCACAAGCGTTTCTTTTGGCACGGTGTTGAGCGCGTGATTGTCCGCTTCGCCGCCAAAGATAAATTGCATGGCTGTTTTTTGTTTGTGGAACAATGTATCCGTTTGGTGCATCGGCATTGACCAATCGCGCGTGACCGATTGCTGTGAGCCGTAACGCAAGTTTGCTTGATAGCCCGTGCCTTCCGATTTCGCCAAACCATCGGGACGCGTTTCGTGCGCGGCGACAGATTTTTCCGTTGCCATGAACGGCGCGTGTTTCATCATGACGATGTGGTACGGATACGCGGGATTGTATTTTGCGCGCAGCATGAGGCGCGTCACTTTGTAGAATGGGTCATCGGGTTTCCAACCGACGTAGGGGCGGTCGGCGGGATTCGCGTCCACGTACACGTAATCGCCATCTTCGATGCCCAAATCTACTGCCGCTTGCGGATTGATGTGCAGTTGATGGTCGCCGGGACCGGGCAAACGTTTGTCCGCGCGATACGGGTCGCCGAAATTGGAATCGAGGATGATTGTCCAATCCACAGTGCTCCATGATGAATGAACGCGATGGCGCGTCTTGGGCGTGAGACAATAAAACTGATAGCCCTTTGCCCACAATGGATTCTGCGTGACTTTGACGGTATTCCACGGCATTGCGATATTGCGAACGGTGCGCTCTTCCCAGCCCAACGCGTCGGGCGGGATGCCGTAATCTTCGGGACGGATGAAACGCGATGACGAGACAATCACGTTCGGCAAGTACGGCGTTGCTTCGGGACCTTCGCGGTGCGAAATCATATTCTCGCCGTACTCGATCGCTTCAGGAATGTCGCAGTACGAATCGAGGCGTCCCGTCGCGGTGTAGAACGGAATCGAATCGTTGACCTGTTCCCAAAATGGAATACGCGGATAGGTGCGGAACAACATTAACGCCGCGCCCGGTTCGCCGTACTTGCCGCTTACAATATCGCTGACTTGATAGCCATTCGTTGTGAGCGACGAATCGAGCAGGCGTTGAATGTACACTTCGGTCTTGCCTTCGAGCGCGAATTTCCAATAGTCGCTAAAGCGCGGGTCGTTCAATTCTTTGCCCAACGCCGCCGCCATTTCCGCGAGAATGCGCGAATCGTCGCGCGAGTTGTAAAGCGGTTTGATGCCGCCTTTCCAAATTTGCAAAAAGGGATTGGAACACGAAGCGGTCACTTCGTACGATTCAAATTCTGCCCACGAATTTGCTGCGAGCGCGAAATCGGCGTACTCGACGGTGGCGGTCATTTCAATGTCATTCGTGATAATCAATTCGATGTTCGGATTGACGTTCTTGATCATCTCGTAGTGATGTTTCGCGTTGTTGAGCAGATTAACGTTCGTCACCCATTGCACTTTGGTCGGCGAGGGCATGTGCGTATCGCCCGTGAATACTTTGCGTCCGAACTTGGGCGTTTCGACAATCAACGGACGGTCCGAATGATTCCAATACGCGGGTTCTTCGTCGCGCGTGTACGCGTGCGCGTGAATCTCTTTGCCGGGCGCGTCCGCACTGGTGTTCATGTGAAACGGGTCTTCGGCAACCCAGCCCTTGAATCCGGGACCCACTTCGGACGAACCTTGAAAGAGCGCAGATTTGTAATTGCCCGCCCACGTATAGCAGCCACCGCCGGGAATGCCGATGTTGCCCGTGAGCATCAACGGCAAAAATTGCGCGCGGTTGGCGAGCGTCGCGTGGAACCAGTGGTTGATGCCTTCGCCGATGTGAATGGCGACGGGCTTGATGGTGGAAATATCTTGCGCGAGGCGTTCAATCAAATCTTTCGGCGCGTGCGTGATTTCGGCAACGGTGTCAAGGTCATAATCCTTGAGATGTTCTTTGTACATCGCCCACAGCGTCATCGCTTCAACTTGCGTTCCATCTTTCAACGTGACCGTTCCACTCCAATCGAGTACGGGGTCAATGTTTTTCGCGTCGAGCGTTTTGCCCACGTCGTCGCGCGTGAGCGGTTTGAATTCAGACGAGCGCACGTCGCGTACCACGTAATCGCCCAGTTGTTCGTACTGTTCGGGTAAAAGTCCCTGCAATTTGAAACTGGGACTGTTGTCCGTGAGACCGAGTTGGTAATCGGCAAAGACATCGCGCGCGTCGAGCCGCTTGAGCGTGTCGAGACGAACGAGCAGCGGAAAATCGGTAAATTGTTTTACAAAGGGTTCGTTGTATTTTTTATTGTCCATCATCCAGCGCGTGATGCCGAGAAAGAGCGCGGTATCCGTTTGCGGACGAATCGGAATCCAATAATCGGCTTTGGTTGCGGGCGGCGAATATTCGGGCGTGATGGTGACGATTTTTGCGCCGCGTTCCATCGCTTCGATAAAGAAATGCGATTCCGCCATTTTGTTTTCGACGAGATTTTTGCCGCATTGAATATGCAGCAGCGAATTTCGCAAATCGTTGAAATCTTCGTCGGACGCTTGCAAGCCCGTCGTGAACGGATGCCCGGGCGCTTGGTCGCCGTGCCAGGTATAGTTTGACCAAATTCGTCCGCCTTTGGCATCTTCTTCTTTGACGCCGCGAATATGTTCATCTACAAACGCGAGCGTGTTGGAAAAGCGGTACATCCCGTACTTGCCAATGACGCCGAGCAAGCCCATGCCGCCGCGACATTTGAACGTGCGCGTCCCCGCGCCTTCCATCGCTTCCACCATTTCGGGCGGATACCCTTGCTTGAGCAAAAGGTCCGCGCCCGCTTTGCCCGAATAACGTTTCGCAATCGCAATCATGCCGCGCGCAATGTACGAATACGCGGTGTCCCAATCCACCGGGACGAGTTCGTCGGTGCCGCGTGAATCGAATTTGTATTTTGTCTTGTTCGCCGCGTCGAGTTCCGGAAAGCCCGCGTCCGCCCACTGCTGCCAACCTTTGCGCATCAACGGACCTTTCAAGCGATGGGGACCATAAATGCGGCGATGAAAGGTTTGTCCTTTTTTGCAGCCGCGCGGATGCCAATGCGCGGTCGCTTTGTTGCCGTACAAATCGCCGTACTTGTCCACGTCGTAATTTGTCTCGGAGCGCAAGATGATGCCATTGCGAACGAACGCGCGCAGGCGGCACGCGTGCGTATCGTTCGGTGAGCAAACATACGTGAAACTAGAATCGTAACGATATTGGTCACGATACACTTGTTCCCAGTTGCGGTCGGGATAGCCCGCGAGCGGATTGTCCACCACAATCGGCGCCAGCACTTGCCAATCCACGCGCACGAACGGCGCGGTGACCAAAGCGGCGCTGGATAATTTTAGAAAGGCGCGGCGTGAAATGTTTTGCATACGTTCAACTCCAAAACCATATTTCGTACCGCAAATTTGTAATTTGCGTTCTTGCGCGGCGCAAATTACAAATTTGCGGTACCGTCAACCCGCGAAGACAGGGGCTGGCGCGTGAACGACTTGCGATTGCATCTTGAGAATGCGCGAAATTTGTTCCGCCACTTCGACTGCCGCTTTGGTTTGCGCCTCTTGCGTCATCGCGCCGAGATGCGGCGTGACGATGACGCGCGGATGTTGGACGAGCGGATTTTGTCCGGGCGGTTCGGTTTCAAAAACGTCCAACGCCGCGCCCGCGAGTTTCCCTTCCTCAAGCGCGCGCAATAACGCGCGTTCGTCCACTACGCCGCCGCGCGCGCAAAAAATCAAACGCGCGTTCGGTTTCATGTGATGAAATTCGTAATCGCCAAAGAGTCCGCGCGTCGTCGGCATCAACGGCGTGTGAATTGAAACAAAATCGCTTTGCGCCAACAATTCTTCGAGCGAATCGAGCAGCGCCGCGCCAAAATTCAACGCGCGCGCGCGTGTGATGTACGGGTCGTAGGCGAATACGCGCATCCCCATCGCAATCGCGCGCGGCGCGACGGACGAACCGATGCGCCCCAGTCCGACGATGCCAAGCGTTTTGCCTTGCAGCTCGATGCCCATGAATTTATTTTTTGTCCATTCGCCGTTTCGTACCGACACATCGGCTTGGGGAATAAAACGCGCGAGCGCAATCATCAAACCGAGCGTGTGTTCGGCGACGGAAATGGTGACGCTGTACGGCGCATTGACGACGTGGATGCCGCGCCGCTGCGCCGCTTCGACATCAATGTTGTCCACGCCGACGCCCGCGCGCCCGATGACGCACAAGCGTTCCGCCGCGTCAATGATTTGCGCGGTCACTTTGGTGCGGCTGCGTACGACGAGCGCGTCATAATCCGAAATCGCATCGCGCAACGCGTCCGCGCTGATGGTGGGGCCGAGATGAACGTGGTGGGCGCGTTCAAGAATTTGTACGCCTTCGGCGGCGATCGGGTCGGCGATGAGGATGGAATACATGGGGGGTTGGGGGATGGGGGTTAGGGAAAGGGGAACGGTCTGCATTTCCCCGTTCCCCGTCCCCTGTTCCCTATTCCCTATTACGCCATCGCCACTTGCGGCAGATGTGTCATGGCTTCTTCAATCTGCGCTTGCGGATATTCATAGTCTTGCAATTTTCCGTGCAAGTATTGTTCGTACGCCATCATGTCAAAGTGTCCGTGACCGCTCAAGTTGAACGCGATCACCTTGCGCTCGCCGCTCTCTTTGCATCTCAATGCTTCGTCAATCGCGACGCGAATCGCGTGCGCGGATTCGG
Organism: Chloroflexota bacterium; assembly: GCA_004295045.1. GTDB lineage: Bacteria > Chloroflexota > Anaerolineae > UBA4142 > SHND01 > SHND01. Next base: position 41,297 of record SHND01000004.1, read on the forward strand.
GCGCGGGGATAATGCCTTCCGCGCGCGAGAATTGCACGGCGGCTTCAAAGGTTGCCACTTGTGGCACCGCGCGTCCTTCAATGTCGCCGTGTTCCACCAGAGCGCTGACACTGGATGCCATGCCATGATAGCGCAGACCGCCCGCGTGAATGCCCGGCGGCACGAACGTATGTCCGAGCGTGTGCATCATCGCAATGGGCGCCATCGCGGCGGTATCGCCGTAATCGAACGCGTATTTGCCGCGCGTAATGCTAGGACACGACGCGGGTTCGGCGGCAATGACGCGGATATTTTTGCCTTCGGTAAATTTTTTCCAGAGGAACGGATAGGTGAAGCCCGCAAAGTTCGAACCGCCGCCCGCGCAGCCGATGACGATATCGGGATATTCACCCGCCATTTCCATTTGCTCGAGCGCTTCGAGACCGATGACGGTTTGATGCGTCAACACAAACGGCAGAACGGAACCGAGTGAATACTTTTTCGCGCCGTTGGAGGTGGCGGCGGCTTCGACGCCTTCGGAAATTGCAATACCGAGCGAGCCGGGGGAATCGGGGTCTTGTGCCAGCACGCTCCGCCCGTAATTGGTGCGGTCACTAGGACTCGCATAAACCTGCGCGCCGAAATTTTCCATGATGATGCGGCGGTATGGTTTCTGGAAATACGACACCTTGACCATGTACACTTCGAGGTCAATGTCAAAGAAATTGCACGCCATCGAAAGCGCGCTGCCCCATTGCCCTGCGCCGGTTTCGGTCGTCAATGCTTGGATGCCCTCTTCTTTGCAGAAATATGCTTGCGCGACGGCGGTATTTGGTTTGTGTGAGCCGACGGGACTGACGCCTTCGTACTTGTAATAAATGTGCGCGGGGGTATCGAGCGCTTTTTCGAGGCGGCGCGCGCGAAACATTGGCGTGGGGCGCCAGAGTTTGTAAATGTCGCGCACAGGTTCGGGGATTTCAATCCAGCGTTCGGGGCTGACCGCCTGCATGATCAGGTTCATTGGAAATAGCACGGCGAGAAAGTCCGGGGTGACTGGCTCCATTGTGCCGGGATGCAGGAGTGGGGTCGGGGGCACCGGCATATCGGCATTGATGTTGTACCACGCTTGCGGTAAATCCTTTTCGGATAAAAGGATTTTTGTGTCGTCCATGTTCCTCTCCTCCTTGAGGTAGGACAAATTTTTGCGATGCAGTTCATCGCCATTGTCCTACGGCGCGCTGTGACAGCAATTGGGTATGTCGTTTCTCTGGCGATATGCCGATTATAGAAATAGGACGTTGACGATTCCACCTGCAATAGAGTAATCGCGCCGAACCAGATTGGTAGTTGCTAAAGCATTGGCGACTATACTTTTTAGTAGGCAGGTTAGGGGAGACTATCCTTTTGGAGTGAAAAGTTTGGTAGAGTGCATGGGGTAATTCCACGCGCATCATGTAAAATACGCGTATGCACATTTTGGGATGTTGTCGGTGATGGGAGAATGAGGAATGGAGAGATTTGACGCTGTGATACGCAATCCCCGCGCGCGTCTGCCAATTTTTGCGTTCGCGGTTATTGCATTGCTCGCCGCGCTGTGGGCGGGGCTGATTCGTTTGGGTTGGGGTTTTCCGCCGCTTGTTACTGGAATTGGCGCGCTGCACGGACCTTTGATTGTTTGCGGTTTTCTCGGCACGCTCATTTCGCTTGAACGCGCCGTCGCGCTGCAAAAGCCCTGGGCGTACCTCGCTCCGTTATTCAGCGCGGTCGGCGCCATCGTATTGCTTGTATCTCAAGGCAGTTTTTTTGGCGTGCTGCTGCTCACACTCGGCTCGCTCGGCATGGTTGCGATTTTTTATTACATTGTGCGGCGGCAGCCCGCGCTCTTTACGTACACGATGGCGCTCGGCGCGCTCGCGTGGTTCATTGGAAATGTTTTGTGGCTTGTCGGATTTCGCTTTGTGACGGTGACATTGTGGTGGACGGCGTTTCTGGTTTTGACTATCGTGGGCGAACGTTTGGAATTGAGCCGCTTGCTGCGTTTGTCGAAACGAACGGAACAATTATTCATCGCTGCGCTCGCGATATTTTTGTTCGGCGTAATTTTAGGCACTGTGGAAAACGCGCTATTTGCAGAACTCGGCATCTTTATCGGCAGTCGGCTCGCGGGCGTGGGAATGATTGCGCTCGCGCTGTGGCTCTTGAAATACGACATCGCGCGGCGAACGGTGAAACAGTCCGGACTAACGCGCTTTATCGCGTGGTGTTTGCTGCTCGGTTATGTGTGGTTGGGCATCGGCGGCGCGTTTCGTGTTTTCTATGCGGGCGCGTCCGCAGGCGCGCTGTATGACGCGCAGCTGCACGCAGTTTTTGTCGGATTTGTTTTTTCGATGATCTTTGGACACGCGCCGATTATTTTGCCTGCGGTGCTGTCGCGCGAAATCCCATATACGCCGTTGATGTACGTGCCGTTGCTCCTGCTGAACATTTCGCTCGTGCTGCGCGTGGCGGGCGATTTGCTCTTTGGGTTGACGGTCCGACAGTGGGGTGGAATGTTGAACGCTGTTGCCATCCTGTTATTCCTTGCTTTGATGGCGCGCGGGATTATAATTTCTCGACGTCGAGAGGCGATTAGAAATCGCGCCAACGCCAACATCAAGTCCGCCTCCGCAGACTGACGCGAACGTCCGTAGGGACGTTTCGCGTTCCTGTTGCTGCGAATTCGATTCGCCCGAATTCGATTCATCAAATCGCCTCCAGTCTCCACTCTCCACTCTCCAATCTCTCAAACCCCACCTTCCACTCGAAAGCGCGCTCCACGACTACCCATAATCCTCTAAAAAATTATCTCATCGGGGGGGGACATGCGTTTGCGAATATGTTATATCGCATACGATATTCGATTTCGTCGCGCAATGTTCCCAGTGCGGCGCGCCGCGCGTTTGCTGCCTGCTCTTTCGTCCCTCAGACGAACCAATCCGATGAACGATGCGCTCAAGCAACCTTGTCCTTTCACCTCTTGACGGTCCCACCTCCCTCAAGGACCACGCGTATCACCGCATCAAAGATGCAATCCTCACTTTGCAGCTAAAACCCGGCGCGCCGCTCGTCGAAGCAGAACTTGCAGAACGACTCGGCATTAGCAAAACCCCCGTGCGCGACGCCTTACTCGAACTTCGCCGCGAAGGTCTCGTCACCAAAATTCCCTACTCGGGTACATTCGTTTCGGAAATTACAACGGAAGACACGCGCGAAATCATAGAGATTCGCGCCGTGTTGGAAGGTCTCGCCGCGCGCCTCGCGACCCCGCGCTTGAGCGAGAGCGATTTGGTGCATCTCGACAGCTTGATTGACCGCGAATTGGATGCGATTGACGCGGGCAATATCGAACTCGCCATGCAACTCAACGGCGAATTTCACGAAATTATTTTGGCGCAGGTCGAGAATCAACGACTTGTCGCGCTGGTTGAAAATTTTGAAGACCAGCTGCAGCGCTTTCGCACCCTTTCGAGCCAGCTGAAAGGGCGCTTGAGAAAATCCGCAGAGGAACATCGCCG
>SHND01000004.1:44929-46841 GCA_004295045.1 Chloroflexota bacterium
CCCGAACGCGGCTGGGTCAATCTCGGCACGTATCGTTTGCAGCTGCTCGGCAAAGATGTTCTCGGCACGCAATTCATCAAAGGCAAACACGCGGACATCATGCACAAACAATACGCCGCAATGGGCAAACCGATGCCCGTCGTCGCCGTCGTCGGCGCAGACCCGCTTTTGTTTCTCATGGGCGCGGCGCGTTTACCCGCGTATGAAGATGAATTCGCGTTCGCGGGCGCCATCAAGGGCGAACCGATTGAGGTTATCAAAGCGCACACGAACGATTTGCCCGTTCCCGCTTCCGCCGAAATCGTCGTCGAAGGTGAAGTGGACCCGACCGCGACGATGCCCGAAGGTCCGTTCGGCGAATACACCGGTTACTATTCTGGCATCGGCACGACGCCGCGTCCATTTATCAAAGTCAAGTGCATCACGCACCGCAACAATCCGATTTACTGGGGCACCACCGTCGGACGCGCGGTGACGGATACGCACATGACGATGGCGCTGACATACGGCTCGACGCTGTGGCAAGAATTGGAAGCGATGCGAATTCCCGGCATCAAATCCGTTTATTGTCCACCCGAAGGCGCGGGACGTTTCCTCGCGATTATTTCGGTCAAGCAAATGTATCCCGGACATTCCGCCCAAGTCGGCACCGCCGCGATTTCTACCGAAATGGGCGCGTATGGTTTGAAAACGGTCATTGTCGTTGACGAAGACATTGACGCGTGGGACTTGCCGCGCGTGTTGTGGGCGCTCTCGTTCCGCTTTAATCCATCGCGCGCAGAATTTCTCAAACGCGGACGTTCGACGCCGCTCGACCCGTCGCTGCCAATCAACGAACGCGAAATCACTTCGCGCATCATTCTCGACGCGACGATTCCGTACGAATGGAAGGACAAACCGATTCCAATCGAACTCGACGAAAAGGTGAAACAGCGCGTGTTGGCGCGGTGGAGTGAATTCTTTCCCGAAACCGTCGCCGCCGCCGCATCAAGCGATGGCAATGGACACATGCCCGCCGCGCAACCCGCCGTGATGAGCGAAGGCGCGAAATTTGAGATGTGAGTGATAGCAGATAGCAGATGGCAGATAGCAACCAGCCATTCGCCATCTGCTATTTGCCATACGCCATTTGCCATATGCCAACAATCTCCGGTTTCGTTTTTGATGTAGATGGCTGTGTCGCGCGCGGCAATCATGCGCTGCCCGGCGTGCCAGAGACGCTCGCCGTGCTGCGCGGGCGCGGGATTCGCTGCGCGTTTTTGACGAATGAAAATCAGCGCACCCGCGCCCAAGTTGTCGAAAAATTAAATGGACTCGGCATTCCGTGCACGCAAGACGATGTGTTGACTTCGGCAACCATCGCCGCGCACGTCACCAATACTTTGCATCCGAATAAAAAAGTTTTGGCGGTCGGCGCGGCAGGTTTGCTCGAAGCATTACAGCTCGTCGGTGTGACGCTCGTAGATTGGGAACACGCGAACGAGGCGCAAGTCGTGGTGATGGGCAAAGACCCCGATTTCAACATGAAGCGTCTCGACACGGTTTGCCAAACGCTTTGGAGCGGCGCGGATTTTATCGCGACGAATCTCGACGCCAAAGTGCCGAGCGCGAACGGTTTCATTCCCGCGACGGGTCCGATGATCAAAGCGGTGGCATACGCGACGGGCAAAGAGCCGCTCGTCACCGGCAAGCCGTCGAAATGGGCGGGCGAAATGGCGTTGAAAGCATTGGGCATCGCGCCTGAACATGGCGCGGTCGTCGGCGACGCGTTGGAACAAGATATTCGCATGGGCAAAGACGCGGGCTTGTTCAGCATTCTCGTTCTCACCGGCGCGACGACGCAAGAGATGGCGGACAACGCGTCCGCGCAAGTGAAACCTGATTTGGTGTTGGCGGATGTAAATCAATTGCC
>SHND01000052.1 GCA_004295045.1 Chloroflexota bacterium
CGACTTGATAAAGAGGCGGGAACCATTGTGTGGCCCAACGAAGCAGACTTTGATCCGGCAACTTTGCATGATTGGGACCAAGTTGGGGCGGAATTCATCGAGACGGCGAGCAAGTGGGAAGAGAAACGTCCGGTAATTGAAAACCTGACACTTGAACAAATTCTGCAATTTGCACATCGTCTCAAACCGAGTGAAAAAATCCACCTCATTCGTGCCCTCGCGCAAGACCTTGAAGATCTTGCGGACGAAATTTCTCCGCTTGAGCCTTTCAAGACGTATCATATATATACACCGTTCTTTGAGCCGGGTACGGCTACAGCATTAAAAGAAGCATTTGAAAAATACGACACAGAAAACCCAAAGCCAGAATCGGAATGAGCAATCCACCTCACGTCATCATCATCGGCGCCGGTTCCACCGGTTCCGCGACCGCGCATGACCTTGCGCTGCGCGGCTTAAGCGTCACGGTCGTCGAACGCGGCGAGATCGCGTCGGGGACGACGGGTCGCAATCATTGTTTGTTGCATTCGGGCGGGCGCTATTGCGTGAATGATAAAGAAGGCGCGATCGAATGTATTGAAGAGAATTTGATTCTGCGCCGCATCATGCCGCACGCGCTCGAAATGAACGATGGCTTGTTCGTCGCGTTGGATGATGAAGATTACGCGTTTCAAGAAGATTTTCTCGCGGGCTGCGAAGAATGTCACATTCCTGCGCGCGAAATTCCCGTCAAGCAAGCGCTAGAGATCGAACCGTTTCTGAATCCGAAAATCAAAGCGGCGGTCCAAGTTCCCGACGGCGTGTTCGAGCCATGGCGTTTCTGCACCTCTTTTCTTGCGACCGCGAAAAAGAATGGCGCGACGATTCGCAATTTTACCGAAGTGAGTGATTTGGTTTTTCAGGGCAGCGCGGTGGCAGGGATCCAAGTATTTGACCATCGCACCGGCAAGACCGAAACCATCGGCGCGGACATGGTCGTGAATGCGACCGGTTCGTGGGCAGGCATCATTGCGGAAATGGCACACGTCAACGTACCGGTTGCGCCGACGGCGGGTGTTATGGTGACGATTGGAACACGTCTTAACAACATGGTGATCAATCGCATGCACAAACCGCACGATGGCGATATTGTCGTTCCGGTGCGCAACACTTCGATCATCGGTACGACATCGTGGCGCGTTACTTCGCCTGACGCGATTGAAATTCCGCAAGACCAAATTGACAAAATGATGCACGCAGGCGAGTTGCTGATTCCGAGCATCAAAGCGGGACGCCAGCGCGGCGTGATGGCTGTCGCGCGTCCGCTCATTGCCAGCGCGAATGTGGATGCGCGCGATTTTTCGCGCACCTTTGAAGCGTTCAATCATCGCAAGCAAGGCGGCGCGGCGGGCATCATTACGATTTCCGGCGGCAAAACGACGACCGCGCGTGGGATGGCGGAAAAAGTTTCCGATGTCGTCTGCGCCGAACTTGGCATCAGCGTAGAGTGTAAAACGAAAACGACGCCGCTCGTTTCGTACCGCGATTTCTATAACTGATTTTTCGTCATTCGTCGTTCATCTCATTATGTCTCTCCAAGTTACATTAAAAATTCTGCGCTCACGCCCGCATCAGGAACAACGCTACGATACGTTCGACGTTACGGTTCCCGATGCGGCGAATGTGCTGGATGCGATTGAGCAAGCGTGGGCGCATCACGACCGCGATTTGATGTTTCGTCACGCGTGTCATCATGCCTCGTGCGGCACGTGCGCGGTGCGTATTAACGGACGTGAGAAATTGCCGTGCATCGCGCCGGTGAAGGATTATGATGGCGGCGAAATAAAGATTGAACCTTTGCGGAATTTTCCGATTGTCGGCGACCTGGTGGTGGACGTTGCGCCATTTTTTCAAAATCAAGAGGCAAGCGATTTCATCATCACGCGTCCGACGGAAAATGAACTCGACGGCAAAGCCATCGCGCACACGCAAGGTCTCGATCCCGAAAGCGCGCCAACCGTTCCGTTCAATCGTTTTGAAAATTGTGTCGAGTGTGGCATTTGCTTGAGCGCGTGTCCGACGATGTCAGCTGATTACAAATTTTTCGGACCGGCAGGACTGGCTGCGATCAAGCGCCAACTCGACAAAACGACGGACGCAAACGAACGCGAAAAATTGTTGCACCTCGCCGACGATGAACATGGCGTATGGCGCTGTCACAGCGCGTGGGAATGTACCGAAGCATGTCCGCAAAGTGTTTTTCCGGCAGAATCCATCATGGCGCTGCGGAAGGAAATCAATGCGCAACGCTTCAAGAAATTTTTCCGACTCTAGGCGAATGACAAATTCGAAATTGGAAATTCAAATTTGATCGGCGAATTTTTGATTTTGAATTGTGAATTATGAATTTATATCGTCCCGAACTCAAACGGTTCCGCTTTTTGCGCTGGTTCGATTTTCGCAGTTGGCGCTTGGGCATGCTTGCCTACATTCTCAATCGCGTCACTGCCATCGGGCTGGTCGTGTATTTGTATTTGCATCTCGCCGTCCTGTTCCTGCTCGCGCAAGGTCCGTCGGGTTGGGACCCATTCATTCAAATCGCGCGCACGCCGTGGTTTTTGATGCTCGACGTGATTCTCCTCGCGGGTCTGTTGATTCACGGACTGAACGGTTTGCGCGTCGCGCTCACGGGCTTTGGTTACGGTGTGCGTTCGCAAAAACCGTTGTTCATTGCGCTGATGATTTTTGCCGCGATTGTGTTGGCGGTGGGCGTATTCAAAATGTTTATGGGCTAACATGAAAAACAAAAAATCGAGTTGGGGCTGGTTCTGGCAGTCGGTCACGGGCATCTTGCTCATTTTGCTCGTGGGCTTGCACATGATCGCGCATCATTTTGTCGCCGAAGGCGGCATCCGCGATTTTCAGCAAGTGATCGCGTATTTGAGCAACCCCATCATCATCTTGACCGAACTCGCGTTTCTCATCAGCGTCACCGTTCACGCCATGCTCGGTATGCGTTCCATTCTCTTTGATTTGGGCTTGAGCCCACAGTGGGAGCGTGTGGTCACGTACGGGGTGGTGGTGATTGGCGGATTGACGGTGTTGTACGGATTTTGGTTGACGTATGCGATTCTCGCGCAAGGCAGCGCGCCGACCGCCTTTTTATTTCGATGAACAACGTACCGCGCACGGATGCTGAATGGGAAGCCATGTTTGCGCCATACGACGACCAAACGTACAGTGATGCACTCGCGTTTTTGAAACCCAATGACATTGTGCTGGACATTGGCGCGGGCGACCTGCGTTTTGCGAACCAAGCGGCGGCGCGCGTAGAGTACATTTTTGCGATTGAACAGCGTGCGGAATTGCTTCAAAATAGAGTCGCGCCAAATATCCAAGTCATTCATGCCGACGCGCGCCGCGTTGAATTTCCGAAAAATATCTCTGCCGCAATTTTGTTGATGCGCCACTGCCGACATTTTTCACTTTACCGCGAAAAATTGAAAGCGGTCAGATGCAATAAATTGATCACCAACGCGCGTTGGGGAATGCATGTGGAAGTGATTGATTTGCGCGCGCCGCCTCTTTCATTTGTGAACTTGGCGGGCGGCTGGTATGCGTGTGCATGTGGGAGTGTGGGGTTCAAGGAAAATATCACTTTTACTCACTCAGAGATCACTCAAGTAAAAAATTGTCCAGTCTGTTTTGAGAACTGAAAATTATTTTTTTCCTTTCTCAAAATTCTTTTATTTATGGTTAGCTTGGTCGTCGTTTCTCACAGCGCAAAGCTTGCAGAAGGCGTAGCCGAACTGATGCGCGGGATGGCGGGCGCAGAGGTTCAGATCGCGCCGGTGGGCGGCATGGATTTGCCCGATCAACCGCTCGGCACGGATGCGAATCTTATTCTGCGCGCGATCCAGCAAGTCTATTCTGACGATGGCGTCGTCGTCCTCGTAGATTTGGGCAGCGCAATTCTTTCCACCGAACTTGCGCTCGAAATGCTTTCCCCCGAACAACGCGCCCGCGTGGTGATCGCCCCTGCGCCGCTTGTCGAAGGCGCCATCGCCGCCGCCGTCCAAGCGCGACTTGAAAGTCCACTCGATGCCGTCGTTCATGAAGCGCGCACTGCGCTGGATGCGAAACTCGCGCAGCTCGGCGCCGAGCATCCGAATGTCCATCCTTTGGAGCAACCGTCGGATAATCAAGCGCCCGCGCTCGAATTGATTCTCCCCGTAAATAATCTTTTGGGATTGCACGCGCGTCCCGCCGCAAAATTTGTACAAATCGCGGCGCGCTTTGCGGCGGATGTACGAATTCAAGATTTGACGAATGGTCGCGGTCCGGCTAACGCGAAAAGCATCAACGCCTTGACCACGTTGGGCGTTTTGCATGGACATCAAATAAAAATCATTGCGCGCGGCGTGGATGCCCAAGCGGCGTTGGATGCGATTCAAAAATTAGCGCGCGAAAATTTCGGCGACAGGGAACCGTTTGCCGCAAGCGGAAAACTGACGACAGCTCGGGCGCAGGAAACAGTGAATGTCGAAAATGAATTCGTCGGATTTTCTGCCTCGCCGGGCTATGCCATTGGCGCGGCGCGTTTGTATCAAACCAGCTTGCCGCCCATTCCCCAAAACAGCATTGACGACCCACAACGCGAATGGACGCGTTTGACTCACGCAATCCGTCAAGCCCAAACTCAATTGCAGCAAGCGCGTCAGGCGCTGAACGGACGCGGTAACTCGGCAGAGGCAGAAATTTTTGACGCCCAAGTCTTGATGCTTCAGGACGAAGCGTTACAGGACCCCGCGCGCCGCGCGATCTTTGAAAACAAAATGAACGCGGCGCTGGCGTTCGAAAACGCAGCTCTCGAAATTGCTTCCCAGTATGAAGCATTGGAAGACGAATATCTGCGCGCGCGTGCCGCCGATGTGCGCGCCGTAGCGCGTCAAGTGTTGCTAAATTTGCTCGGCGCGTCAACGCCTCTCTCGTTTCAAGAGGGCATTTTGGTTGCGCCCGATCTCACCCCGGCTGAAACCGCGCACCTCGATCCAAAAATTGTTCGGGCAATTTGTACGGCGTTCGGCGGTCCCACCGGACACAGCGCGATTCTGGCAAAAAGTTTGGGCATCCCCGCCGTCGTTGGTTTGGGCGAAAGAATTTTACATGTGCGAGAAGGTGAGACGCTGCTGGTTGACGGCGAACGCGGGCGGGTGTGGGCGCAGCCCGATGCGAGTTTGTTGCAAGAATACTCCGCGCGCATGGAACGCGCGAGCAAAGCAGCCGCAAAATCAACCGCGTCGCGCAACGAACCCGCCATCACGCGCGATGGGCGACGCGTCGAGATTGCGGCAAACATTGGCTCACTTCAAGACGCGCAGCACGCGGTGGAGATGGGCGCCGAAGCGGTTGGACTCTTTCGCACCGAATTTTTATTTTTGGACCGCCGCGACGCGCCGAGTGAAGAGGAACAATACGAAACGTATCGCGAAATCGCGGTGGCATTGCAAAATCGTCCGCTGCTCATTCGCACGCTCGATATTGGCGGCGACAAACCATTGCCCTATGTAAGCGCGCCATCCGAAGCAAATCCATTTTTGGGACTGCGCGGCTTGCGCCTCTCTCTCGCGCAACCCGAATTATTCAAGACACAATTGCGCGCCATCTTGCGCGTGGCAACCGAATTCCCTGTACGCGTAATGTTTCCGATGGTCTCGACCTTGCAAGAGTTCCGCGACGCGCAGGCATTGATGGACCAAGCTCGCGCGGAATTGCTCGCACAAAACAGCCGCGTCCCCGAACGCGTAGAAACGGGCATCATGGTCGAAGTGCCGAGCGCGGCATTGCACGCAAACGCGTTTGCGCGCGAGGTGGATTTCTTTTCCATCGGCTCGAATGATTTGACTCAATACACCCTCGCCGCCGAACGCGGCAATCCAAATGTGGCGCGGCTGGCGGATTCGATGCACCCCGCCGTGCTGCAGCTCATCGCACAGGTTGTTACTGCCGCGCACGCACACAAAAAATGGGTCGGCGTCTGCGGCGAAATGGGCGGCGAGCCAAACGCGATTCCGATTCTGATCGGTCTCGGCGTGGATGAACTCTCGATGTCCCCCCCTCTGATTCCTCACGCAAAACAGATTGTGCGCGAGTTGAGTTTGAGCGACGCACAACTACAAGCGCAACAGGCGTTGGAATGAATTCATAATGACGAATTCATTCGCCCATGTTACAATTCCAGCATGAGGGTTGAAATTCAAGACGAACCGTTGGAATTTACTGAAAAAGGGATTCCGGTTTCGCTGCGTCCGTATTTTCAGGAATATGATTTGGAAAAGCTTGACCCCGAAAGTGACGCTTTCACGGTGATGGAGCGTGCTCTCGCGTGGGGTGATTTTGCCGAGCTGCGCTGGCTATTTCGCATCTATCCATATGATGAGCTGCGGTCTTTTGTAGAACAATATGGATGGCGCATATTGCCGTGGCAATCCTTTAACTACTGGGAGAACTATTTTGGTCTTTATGTGCCTCAATTTAGAACACGCATATGGCCTCACTAGAACAGCCCCATTGGGAAGCCGTTATCCCAACAACGCGTGACGCGATCCGATTTCTTGCATCACTGCCTGATATCGAACCGTTTTATCTTGCAGGCGGCACCGCATTAGCTCTGCGCCTCGGACACCGAATCTCTCTTGACCTCGACTTGTTTGCAGAGATTGAAAATTTCAATGACAGCTGGCGTGCAAATTTGGAACGTGAGCTCAATTCCTTTGCCGCGTTCAAGACCAACCAAAACTCGTTGATGGGCTTGGTCATGTCTGCCCAAAACCTGGACATTAGTTTTTTTACATATGGCTATCCCCTCCTTGCACCGCTCGATTTCATCGAGGGGCTCAAGCTTGCGGGGCTTGTAGATATAGGCATGATGAAACTGGATGCGATTGGGGGACGTGGATTCAAAAAGGATTTTTTTGATGTTTTTGTAATTGCGCAAACAATTCCGCTCGATGAGCTCTTTGAAGCGAGCCGATTAAAGTACCCTTACGCGCATGGGTTTGGAATGAGAATTCTACGAAGCATGGTTGACTTTCGTCAGGCAGATGCTCAACTCGATCCAATTCTCCTTGCGCCCTTGCAATGGGACGAGGTGAAAAAGTTCTTTTTGAGCGAAGCGAAACGAATCGGGAAAAAATCTTTTGGGGAAAAATAAAACCCACCGCGCTCACGGTGGGTTTCTTATTTTATTCCCACAATCAGCAGCGTCATATCGTCAAAGCGCTCTCCGTCGCCTTGATGCTGCGCCACCGCATCGAACAACGCGTCCCCCATCTGTTCCAGCGGCGCTGAAAAATTTTCACGCGCGACGCGTTCCAAGCGGGCGCGTCCGAAATTTTCTTCGCGCGCGTTGATCGCATCGGTCAAGCCATCAGTGTACAACACCAGACGGTCATGGCGCTGCAATTGAATGAGTTCCTCATTCAAAATCACTTCGCTTTCATCCAACAAGCCCAGCATCGTTCCCACGCCGCGCAAAACGAGTACCTCTTGTTCGCGCATCAGCAGCGGATAATCGTGTCCGGCGCGGACAAAACGCAATACTTTTTGTGGCACATCGAGCACACCATAAAACAATGTGACGAATTGGGTTGGCTCTGCCAGCTCGAGCAAGAGACGATGCACGCGCCGCAATACTTTTTCGGGAGAGCGTTCGCGCGGCGCTTCGGCGCGCACCAGACTGCGCGTTAATGCCATGAACAACGCGGCAGGCATTCCTTTATCCGAGACATCCGCGATGACGACGCCGACGCGCTGTTCGTCCAATAAAAAAACGTCGTAAAAATCGCCGCCCACTTGGCGCGCCGGTTCGTTGCGCGCGTAAAATTGCGCGCCCGCGACGAGTGGGAATTGATGGGGCAGCATGTTTTGCTGCACCGTGCGCGCCAACTCTAACTCGCGTTCGAGCCGTTCTTTTTGCGCGATCTGAAATTGTGCAATTTCCAACTGCGAAATTTTTTCGCGCAAATTTCCAATCAAGTCCGCGCGCTGCAATGCTGCCGCGCCCGCGTTCGCCAACGCGTGCAGCAACGCGGCTTCGCCCGGCGTAAAATTCGCGCGTGTGGTGCTGTGAAAAATCATTGCGCCCACCACTTCGCGCTGCGCCACCAACGGCACGCGCAGCCCCGTGCGCACATACGCGCCCTCTTCGTCGGCGGTGCGTTTTGGAATTCCCGGCGGATAGCCCGCAAACGGCAAATGTCCCTCGCCCACGTCCGTCGCGCGAAACAATTCTTGAAAGTTCACGCGCCTTTGCAGCCAACGCATATCCCACCCATTCAGCGCAACCACTTCTGCCGTTTGGTCATGATGCAAAAGATACAACACCGCGCGGTCCGCGCCGCACAAATCTTGCGCGCGGCGAAAAATGTGTTCGCCCAATTCGCGCACCGATTCCAATTCGAGGAGTTTATAGCCAAGTTGCTGTAACGCCATCGAAACAACGTATTGTTGTTCGGACGTATTTGCTTTGGTTCGCAAGTCCAGTACTTGGGTGCGCAAGTCTTGGGTGGCGTGAATGGTGTGACGTTCGCTCGCGGTGAGCAAATGAAAAACGCGATGCAATTGCGCCGCCTCGATTTGCTCGGCATCGTGGCGCGCCAGAAATCCTTGCCGCGCCAATTCGAGCGCGTACGTTTGAAAAGAGAGAATGCTCGGCGTCTCGTACGGACGTTGATTCGGCTCTGCGCGCCACACATCGAAAATGGAAATTTCGCCACGTCGTCCCGTGTTGGCGCATTTGCTGCAACCCGCCGCGCGAAAAAATTCACCGTCGCGCGTTTTACAATTGTCGCACAGCGTCTGTAGACGCAGCACCGCAATCACCGCGCGCAATTCTTTTAACAACGCGTCGTCGTCAATCGTTTCGCGTAATTCACGCACAATCCACGCGCCCGCGAGCGGCGAATCCATTTGCGCGACGATGTGCTGTCCGCGTTGTGCCGCCTGCAACGCGGGCGCAGCACATTCGCGCGTAAATTTTTCCGCAAAGACCAACGAATAGCCGCGTTCCAGCGCGCGCCCCATCGCGGCAGAAAAGTCCTCCTCCGCCGTGGGCGAAAAAATTTTGGCGCGTTCGCGGGTGCGCGACGACAAACGCAACTGCGCGTCTTTGTGTTCACTCACAATCGCCGCGCGCGTGCGCGGATGCGCGCCAAAAATTTTCCGCGCCAAAATTCCAAACACGACGCCGCGCCCGCTCGCCGACGCGTCGTATTCAAAATGCGGACGCGGCTCCAGACCCGCGACGATGACCAAGCCCGCGTCCTCGCGCGCGATTTCGTCGAACAACGCATCGAGTTGGGGGAGATGATGAAAGGCGTTGAGGTCAAGCATTCATCGGCGTAGGGGCGAAGCATTGACAGACGCGAACGTGTTTCGAGTCACATCCGTCAATGTCAATGCTTCGCCCCTTCTAAAACGCCAATAATCTTTCCATCGCCGCGCGGATTTTTTCCACCGACGGAATTACCGCTTGCAATAATTCCACACTGAACGGAATCGGCGTGTCGGTTGATGCGATGCGTTCGATGGGCGCGTCCAAATCGGAGAACGCGTCATGCGCAAGTATCGCGGCGATTTCTGCGCCGAATCCTGCTGTGTGCAAGTCTTCATGCACGACCAGCGCTTTGCCCGTTTTTTTCACGGACGCTAAAACAGCTTCCTTGTCCCACGGCGCAAGCGTTCGCAAATCTAAAATCTCGACGCGTCCCGAAAAATTTTGCGCCGCTTCGAGGCAACGATAGACACATTCGCCCCACGTAATCACCGTGAGCTCGTCACCCTCACTCACGCGCGATGCAACACCGAACGGCAGACAAAAATCGTCGCCGGGGTACGGACGCCGCGCGTTGGTGGTGTCGAGCAAGCCGCGATGTTCGAGAAAAATGGTTGGGTCATCGCCGCGCAGCGCGGTTCGCAATAATCCCACTGCATCTTCCGCGTTGCTCGGAAAGGCGACGCGCCAACCGGGCATGTGCGCGTACACGACTTCGTTCGTCGGACTGTGCCACGGGTCGCCAAGCGCGCCGAATTGTTTGACTAAAAATCCGGCGGGCATTCGCACCACCATTGGATTGGCGAATTTGTTCGCGGTGCGCCAGCGCGTTGTGCCAATGTCATCCAACTGCATCTGCGCGGGGTCGGCGTATTTGCGGAATTGAATTTCGGGAACGGGCAGCAGACCCGCCCACGCGAGTCCGAGCGCGCGCCCCATGATGCCTTCTTCATTGAGCGAGGTGTCAAAGACGCGCGCCTCGCCAAATTCTTTTTGCAAACCTACTGTCGCGCGATGTACGCCGCCGCGCGGTCCGACATCTTCGCCAAAAAACAACATGCGCGGATTCACGCGCAATTCGTGTTCGAGCGTTTTGCGAATCGCGTCGAGCATGTTCATGCGCGAACCATCGCGTTCGGGTGCGCCATTCGTGATTTCTACATTCGCGTTTTCCTTGCGCAAGCCGCCTTGTGCGTTCACTATTCCGTCGAAATATACAAAGCGCGTCGCCTGCGACGCGTCGGGGTCGGGCAGCGCTTCCGCTTCGCTCAACGCCGCGCGCAATTCTGCGCGTATCTCATTGACCATTTCATCCCAATCGTTCGCGGACATTCCATTTTGCAAAACAAACTCGCGCAAACGTAAAACGGGGTCGCTTTCAAATTCGCGCGCGATTTGTCCTTCGCTCTTGTACGCGCGTTGGTCTTCGCCGTAGGTATGTCCTTGCAAACGCGGGACGCGCAAACGCGCGAGGGCTGTTCCGTTTTCGCGTGTGTAACGCACTGCATCAAAAATTGTTTGCGCCGCCTCGCGCGGATTCGTCCCATCACATTCAAAGATTTTCAAGTTACCGTACGCGGCGAGATTTGCGGCGATGTTGCCGTTTGGAATCTGCAAATGCGCGGGGACGGAAATGCCATAGCCGTTATCTTCGATCCAAAACAGCAGCGGCAAATTCTGCGTCGTGGCGATATTCAGCGCTGCCCAAAAACCGTTGGATGCCACGCTCGCGTCGCCGCCCATCGCCACCGCAATCGCGCCTTCCCATTCGCGCTCTTGCAATACGCGCACGCGATAACGAATTGCGTGCGCCCAACCCGCTGATGGGGAAAACTGCGAGCCGACATCGCCCGCGCTGGGTAGTGCAGTGGCACGTCCGCGCGACGGCATGTTGAATACGACGCCCACATCGCGCCCTTCGCTCGGAGAACCAACGCGCGCCATTCCGGCCGCCAGCGCTTCGCGCGCCGTGAGACCGATGCTCAACATGAACGGACGCGAACGATAGTACACGCCCGCCGCGTCGTGCGGATGATCGAGCGCGCACGCGAGCAACACTTGGACGAGTTCATGTCCGCCCGCGCTGAATTGATATTTAATCATTTTGCGCGGGTCGTTCATTTTGCCCGGCGCGAGTTCGCGTTCTTCGAGTTGATCAAGTTCGCGCGCGAGCAGAACGTTTCGCGCCACCGCGCGCCAGTCGAGATTGTGCATACCTTGTATTCTGTTGAAATTTCATTGCTTGGCAAATACAAAAAAGCGAGAGGGTCAAGCCCTCTCGCTTTTTTTGTTTATTTGATCCAAATCGCGTCCCAGTTGTCGCCCTCAAAAGTAATTCGTTTTGGCTTGGTCGAACGATAATCGAACGAATCGTCCGCGCCGACATCCACGATATACAAATCGCGGTGCGGACCGGGGAACTGTGTCCAGTATACGACTTGCGTGCCTTCTGGATTGAACGACGGGCGTCCCGAATCCGCCCCGGCACAGTATTCGGTCAAGCGACGAATCACCGGTTTTTGTCCTACGGTGCCTTTAAAGATATTGCTCGTCTTGCGACAGCCGGGCGGCGATTCGTGATTAGAGACAAAGATGATGTAATCTCCGCGCGGCGACCACGCAGGTTCTTTGGCTTTGACATCCTTTTGCGAAAACCATACCCCTTGACTCGGCTCGTCGTCGGAAAAGATCATGCCCGAGTGAAGCGCAGTATTGAGAATATAGAGCGAGCATTCATCATCCTCGTAGGTGCCGCAGGCGCGATCCCCCATCACAACAGATTGTCCATCGGGCGAGAAACCTTCTTTGCCTTCAATCACATTGAGCAATGCTTTGGCGGAATCGGTGTCAACACGCGTAACGCCTGTGCCATCCGGATTCATCACATAGTACAGGTATTCCTCAGGATACGAACCATGTTCGCGCGTGGACTTGAACAAAATTTTTCCGCGCAGCGCCGCCGCGTCCAATGGCATAGGGGTCGCTTTTGGCAAACCGGTTGCAGCCGGGGCAGCGGCAGAGGTTGAAACATTCGCTGCGTTGCGGATCACTATCTTGGCGTTTGGATCAATCGGCTCGATATAGATGATGTTACGTGCCGGGTCATAGCGTATGATAAGAAAGTCCGCGAACGCTTCGGTCAGCGCGTCGTCGGTCACTTTTGTCCGCGCGGGCGTTGGCGTCGCTGTATGAGTTGCGGTGGCGGTCGCCGCGAGTTCTTGCGCCGGCGACGCGGCAACGACAACGCGCGTCGGCAGGAATTGAACGGCGCTCCACAGCGCGACCAGAACGAATGCGGTGAAAATACTGGTGAGATAGATTTTGGGTTTCATTGTCTGAATTAGCGCGGACTCTTGAGGTTCTGTGATACGAGTCCTTTCGGGCTTGATACGATGCAAAGCATTGTCCAAACCCGAAAGGGCTTGCGCCTCAAACGGAATTTGCTCTATGGCACGCTGAGCGATTCCACCAATCCATCCAGCCGTCGCAGGTCTGGACCGAAATCGTGCGCGCCAAGCGAATTCAACAGCGCGGTCGTTTGCGCCATGTACGCGCCATAGTTCGCTTCAATCTCCTGAATATGCTCCGCGCTCAATTGGTCGCTGGCCTTGGGGAGGACGGATGTTTCCACCGGAAAGCGCAGGGCGACAATGTATTTGCCGTCTTGCGTTAAACCGACGAACGCATATTGAATTTGTCCGGACAGGACTGCGGTTTCGCCTTGCGCCCAGCGTCCGATGTATGCAATGCCCGAGCCGCCGTTGAAATCAAGATAATGCGCGCGGGCGACGAGGTCGTTTGTTGCGCCAACGGAGGGCAGGAACGGCAGTGGGGGCTGAAGCGTGATGTCCGCCGGTTTTTCTTGCAAAATCTTTTTCAGCGCCGCCAAATCATTGGCTACCGTTTTGTCGCCTGCGGCGCTCCACAGGTCGGCGTATTCTTGGGCGGGGACGACCCACATGCGCGGTTCGCCGTCGAATTGAAATTCGATGTGTTCCGGCGCGCCGATGGGCGCGGGCGGTTCATTGTTGCTGTACGGTACCGCTTGAACAACTTGCCCTTGAATCTCGTTTGCCAATCCTTGTAGATCAAACGAAATGTCACTCACGCTCAAGCCCGACGCGGTCGAGTCAGATGGCGCGGATGATTCTGTATTGGGCGTGGCAGTGGATGCGCTGGGCGACGTTCCCAATTCAGTTGTGTTATCTTTGACCGTACCGATAGGAGTAACAGAGACGTTCTTGAGGTCGGTTCCTTCTAGTGCGAATTTCGCCAGCGTGCGCTGCGTTGCACAGCACATCGGTTCGTCTGGACCCTGTGTCACAAAATCTACGACAACTTGATTGTCAACGATCGCGAGATCCAAGATTGGAGTGCGGTCACCGAGCAAGGTTGCCGCGACTTGGCGCGGTTTCCCGTCCTCCTCCTGCATGATGTGCAATCCGTAAAAAATGCCGCTGCCGCCGCCGTTCTGTACGGTCACTACAGCAGCCGCGTTCGAGTCATTCAATTGACCGAGCGCGACCATATTACTCAACGCGTAAAAAGTGCCGTCCGCCTCATTAACATTCTTGCCGTCGGTCAACGTGACGTTGCCATTCTCCACAATGAAACTTGAATAGGTTGCGTTCTTGAGCGCGTCGAGTGACAAACTGGTTGGCGCGGGGCTTCCGATTGCGTCTGCTTTTCCGGGCAGACACAGTTTCATACCTGCCGCCAACGCGTCGGGATTCACTATCGTCGCGTACGACGCGTCGGTTTGCGATTTCGTGTTGGTCGCGCGAACAATCGCAGCATACGCGTTCGCGTCGCCATAAACGCTTGCGGCGATTTTTGAAAGCCAATCGCCTTCTTTGACCACATAATCCTGTTCACAGGCAACCGCTGTTTGCGCGAATGCTTGCGGTGTCAGCGCCGCAAGGGCGAGCAGCGCAACGAATATCAATGCAAAGATTTTGTATTTCATCAATTTCCTCACTCTGTTTTTTTATTCTGTTGGATAATTTTCCGGGACTGCTTGCAGGTCAATGCCATAATCCCAGATCGGACCGAATTGACCAATCCAGCCCGCATCGCGCGGACTGGTGTTTTCTTCCGGACCTTGCACATACGGCTTGATCAAGTGCAGATTGTATGGGTTGTAGAGAAATGCGCCGGGCACATCATTCACCATCAAGTCTTCGGCTTGTTGATAGAGCTTGAGCGCTTGCGCCGGATCAGTCGTCGTATCGGCGCGATGCAAAAGGTCGTCGAGCGCGAGATTGCAATAGCCGTAACGTTTTGCAATGCTGCCGCACGTCCAATACGCGCTGAGCCAATCGTGTGGATGCGGATAATCTCCCACCCAACGCTGTAACGACATTTGCGGATTGGTGTTGGGGTCGCGTACGAGCAGCGAAAAGGTGAGCGCATCCACCGGCGCGCGCAAAATCTTGCAGCCAAACACCTGCTCAAGGTTTGACGCAGTGTATTCGACACGCGCTTGGTTGACGGGAGTGTCGGGATAGGTGAATTTGAGTTCGCCGAGTTTGGCGCAGTCCACCTTGCCGTCCGCAGTGCCGTAACCATTTTCGACCAGCGTCTTGACCGCAGCTTTTGCATCGGATGCGGGAACGCCCGGTTTGTTTGCTTGATTGCCGGGCACACTTGCGGGAATCCAACGCGTGGTCGGATGCGCCTGACCGCCGAGCTCCTCTTGCACCAACTTGGCTCGATCCACCGCTTGCGAGAACGCTTGGCGCACGATGCGATCGTCGAAAGGTTTGAGTGTATTGTTGAACGCGAGCGCAAAGGTTTGCGCGCTTTCGTACTTGTGTAATTCGTTCTTGAGCGGACTCTTTTCAATCTCGGAAACGCGCTCACCTGTCACGGTTGCGTCAATGTCAATTTCACCATTCTTGTATGCTTCGAGCTGCGCCTCGTCATCGCTGTTGTAGCTGAATTCGATGCGCGCGAGCTTGGGCGCGTCGCGCCAATAATTTGGATTCGCGGCAAGGGTGATGAAACCTGCGCCGTCGGTGGTCACGATTACAAAGGGACCGTTCCCATTGTGATTGCCCGCAATTTCTGACCAATGGTCTGGCGCAGTCGCCACACGGCTGAGATCCGTTGGATAAAAGATGGGGAGACTTGGAATATAGAGCCATTGGTCGCCGACGGGTTCATTGAAACTCAGAATCAGCGTCGTGTCATTCAGCGCATCAATTCCCAGCGCGTCAATCGCCGCTTTGCGATCATCCGGCGTCGAGATATCCACATCCATCTCGCTCAGTTCTTCCGCGCCCGCAATGTCATACAACAGCGACGCGTATTGCCGCCCGGGGAGACACGGATCCAGCGCGCGCGTGAGCGCGGCGGCAAAATCTTTGGAGGTGAGCGCCGTGCCGTCCGCGCGTTTCAAGCCGGGATGCAAGTAAAAAATCAGCTGCGAATGGTCGGCGTTGAATTCATATTTTTCCGCGGCGGCGGGCTGCACCTGTTCCTGCGCATTCACGCGGACAAGACCTTCGTACGCGAGCGAGAGAATTTCAAATTCATTGACGAATGACGCGCGCTGCGGGTCGAGGACGGCGGGATAAACGCTTTCGCCAATACGCAAAACTTGGGTCGTGCGTGAAACGGGCGCGGTTGAAG
Source organism: Chloroflexota bacterium (assembly GCA_004295045.1). Taxonomy (GTDB): domain Bacteria; phylum Chloroflexota; class Anaerolineae; order UBA4142; family SHND01; genus SHND01. Next base: position 15,947 of record SHND01000052.1, read on the forward strand.
TAATTGCAGTCGTTGGTGTGACAACAACTGTCGGTTCCTGCGTTGGCGCAACAGTTGCGGCGACGCTTGTCGCTGTCACTGTCGCAGTTGGCGTAATGATTGTGTTCGTGACAATGACGCCGCATGCGTTAGGTGTCCCGATGGTGTTTGTTGCGGTTACAGTTGCAGTCGCGCTCACCGTTGCGGTTGCTTGGGCGGCGGGCGCGGCGGATACTTGCGGCGCGCGAACAAACACGAGCGCCACCGAAAAGCACAGCACGAAAACAACTGCGGCAATTCCGAAGATTCGAATGGGAGAGAGATTTAACTTTTGCATAGATTGTTGCACCTTTAGTTATTGCCGCACGCGATCTTGGCGCCCGAGCGACCAATGAGACAGGCAGTCACTTGCTGGTTATTGCCGTTCAAATTCAATACCGCGTAGGGTGCGTTGGGGCGTGCGTTTGTGCAAGGCATCCCGTCCGTTCCTCGCGCCGTCACGCAAACTTGCGCGGGACCATCGCCGCCATTCCACGAATAAAATACCCGCACTTGGGTGCGTTTGTGACTCGCGCCCACTTGTATATCGTTAATACTGCCCTGCGCGCCACCGCCCTGATTGTTATTGTTTCCGCCGCCGCCGCGCACGTTTACTGTCACTTGCGCCTGCACGCGAGTTCCCTTGCAGAATGCGGCGAGCGTGTACGTCGCGGTGCGACGCGGCGAGATGCCCTGCTGTCCGGGCGTCGGAACTCCGCCATTGCCTTCCGGCGTTTGGAGAAATACCGAGTCGGCGTTGCCGACGAGACCCCAGCGAAGGGTCGTCCCCTCTCCTTTGCGGATATTTCCGTTATCCACCGTAAAGGAGCTGATGGTTGGCGCGCCTTGACAACCGCTGGGGCGCGGTGGAGGTGGTGGCGGCGGTGGTGGAGGCGGCGGCGCGCCCGGCACAACGACTTGGGTAAAAAATGCTTGTCCGAACTTGGCGCCGTTGCCTGCTTGCATCTTCCAACCGCTGCGATGGGTACCGGGCTCTCCGGGCGCGACGAAATGAATTGTCACATTCTTTTTTGCGCCGGGCGCCACTGCGCCGACCGGTGTAGGCGATGCGCCCGCCATGCGCGAACCGGCGGTAAAGACCGCCACTGTCGCGGCATCCCACGCGCACGTTCCCGTATTTTGAATTTCCCACGTTTTGACAAAGGGCGAGCCGGGCGCGACGGTGGTGTTATCGGGAATCGTCACATCGCGCACAAAACGCGCGTCGAGCGTACACGTATTCGGCGTTGCTGTCGGCGCGGCAGTGGGCGGCGGGACGGCTGTGGGCGTCACGTTCGCGACGTCAATGTTGATGGACGCTTGCCCCGTATGATTTTGACTGTCCGTCGCGCGCACGGTGATGACGTGCCTGCCGCCGGTTCCCGCAATCCATCTCTGAATCAAACTGAATTGAGTCTGCGGTAGATTGCCCGGCGTCGTGTCGCTGTGAACGACTTGGCTATCTACGAGCAAATCAACCTGGACGATTCCCACGGGCGACGTGGAAACGGATTCGATGCTGACAATGTCGCCCGGTAGGTACGTGCTGCTGCTGGGTGGTTTGTTAATGATGACGGTCGGGTTGTTGCCTTGTGCAGGCGGCGCCGCGCTGGCAAGGGAAACGAGCGCGACAAGCGCGGCAAGCGCGAGCAAGCCGCCAATGAAACTCTTGAGTGATGTGTTCAAGTTGTCCTCCAAATCTGAAAATTTACATCCACTCGACCTTGAGCAGCTGTAGTCCGAAACGATCCAAGTACAAGAGAACGCCGAGCAGCACAGTTTGGTCGGGGACGAACCCAGCCAAAAGGGTTGCTCGTTCTTCCATCTCGCCCGCGGCTGTGAGTCGGAATTCCCCGATATAGTCCTCCCATCGGGAATCGAGGACGCCGCGCACGTGGATTCTACAATTCGCAACCGGGGCAGAACACACAGTCGTGTCCGAAAGATTTTGGTCGTCGTTCATCTGCGGCAACATGGACGCCCAATCTGCGGCAAAGCTGGGGCGTTGTGAGCGCAGCTTGGGATTTTTTGGATGATTCCAAGCGGGGATCATAGCAAAATTAAACGAGCGTTTCATCCTCCCAAAAGGATGAAAAAGAAAGTGCCTATTTTAACGGCAGAATCGAGAGCGCGCGCGCAGTTTCGACAGCAGCGCGACGATTGTTGACGCCAAGTTTGGCGAGGATGTGTTTGACGTGACTTTTGGCGGTCGTTTTGGAGATGACGAGCTCTGCCGCAATCTCTTTGTCGGTGAGCCGTTGTGCCAAGAGCTCGAGAACTTGCATTTCGCGCGTGGTCAAGGGCTCGATGAGGGTGTTGGTCGGATGTGAACGCGTGTTTGCCGTGAGGGCGTCGGATGGGAATTGCGCAAGGATGCGCTTGACATAGCGCGGTGAGAACGATTCGATTTGTCGGAGCAGCTTCGGCATCCGCATTCCCAAGTCAACATACGTTCGAATAAAGCCCCCGTTCTCGGCAAGCTGAAGCGAGCGCTGTAACGCCTCAAGCGCCGCGCGTGTTTCGCCCGCGGCATCCAGGGCGAGCGCTTGAAGCGCCAAGAAATGGATTGTGCGCCGTTTGTCATGCATCTGGATTGCGCCTTCGAGCAAAGGAGTGACGCCTAGCAGCGCTCGGGCGATTTGGTTGGGTGCGCCTTGTGCGAGCAGAATCAGAATTTCGGTGGCGCGCGAGACTTGGATCCACAGCAGCGGAGTTCTGGGCTGTGTGCGCGGCGGCGCGATGTGTTGCTGCGCGGTCTCGACATCGCCTTGCAACAGCGCGAGCTGCGCCTGCAAGGAATACGCTTCTTCGAGTCCGTCGGAAAATTCGCGGGCGCGGTCAAATTCGATGAGCGCGGTGGCGGTTTCGTTCGCGTTATCATGCTCGCCGCGCGCCTGATAGCTCAACGTGAGCCCTGTCATCACTTCATGCATAACGCGTGTGTTTATCGCGTAACGCATTTGCACGGCGGACGCGAAATGTTGTGTCGCCGCGTCGAGCTCATTCCACTCGTAATGCAGCACGCCGAGCATGTAATGCGCCCACGCGATACTATTGGATAGTTTTTGCTGCGTCGCATTCCATAATAGGGTTTGGGCGAATTGCTGTAGACGCGGCAAATCCGCATCAACGAGGGAAATGATCGCCAGCCCCAAAAAGGACCGCAACGTGATTACAGAGGGCTGCACGCGCTCTTGCTCGACGGCGTTCGACAGCCGTTGAATGGCTTGGGCGTGTTCGCCGACAATGTGATGGGCGATGCCAAGAAACATTGTCGCGTTGCTGCGCGCGAAAAGGTGCGCGCGGGGAATGATTTCGAGCGCGCGCGTCGCCGCGTCAATGCACCGCGGAAACTCGCCATGCCAATAACTAGTCTGCGCGCGAAAAAAGAGGATGTCGCCTTGCAGGGCGCGTTCGCGCGCCGCGTCTGCCTCCGGCGGCAGCTGTTCGACGCGATTCAACAACTCTTGTTTGGACGCGGGACGCAGGCGCAAGTCAAGCGCATAGATTCGCGCTATCAACAAGCCGCGTCGTGTTTCCACCAGCTCTGGCGGCAGCAGCTTGAGCCAACGTTCGAGCACGCGCTGCTGTTCCAAATTCAGCGCGCGGTGCATATTCGCTTCAACGATTTCTGCCGCGCGCAGTGGCAGCCCCGCGGCGAGCGCGTGCTGAATCGCTTCCGTGATGAATTCATGCGCGGCAAACCAATCGCTGGCGCGCGCGTGAAGCGTGGCATTGCACTGTGCGTCAAGTTCGCGTTCGCGCCGCTGCGCGAGGAGGTCGCGAAAGAGATGGTGATAGCGATACCAACCTCTTGCTTGATCGAGAGTGATCAGAAACAAATTCGCGCGGCGCAAATGTTCGATCATCTCTTGACTCGCCCCCGGCGTTTCCGCGCCTGTCATTGCATCGCACAGTTCCGCCGTAAAGGTGTCGAGCAGCGAAGTTTGCAGCAGAAAGGTTTGCACCTCCGATGACTGGCGCGCCAGCACTTCGTCCAACAAATAATCCATGATGAACTGATCGCCATGCGCACGAAAGTTATCTGCGTACTGCGTTGGGTCAGCGTGCCCGCGCAGCGAAATGGAGGTGAGGCGCAATCCCGCCGCCCAACCCTCGACGCTCGTTTGAATCAGCGTCAGCGTTTCGGCGGGGAGCGCGATAGAGCTGGATTGATTGAGAAATGCTTCCGCTTCGTCGGGCGCGAAGCGCAAATCGGCGGCGCGCAGCTCGACCAATTGGCCGCGGGCGCGCAAGCGTGTGAGCGGCAGCGCGGGCGAGACACGCGTCGCCAAAATCAAATGTAACTGCGCCGGTTGATGCTCCAGCAATTCGTTCATGAATTCGAGGACTTGCGGATCCGTGAGCAGATGATAGTCGTCGAGGATGAGCACAAAATCGGCAGACAGCTCGGCAATATCATTTTTGAGTTGACGCGCCATATATTCGGGCGGGGGCAGCTGCGACGCCTGAAGGAGCGCCTGCGTCGGCTGACACGCGTTCGGGAAAATGGATTGAAGCGCGCCTACGAAAAAAGCAGCAAAGACTCCTAATTCATTGTCTTGTTCATCGAGCGAGAGCCAGCCCGTGGGGAAGGTAATTTGGGCTTGCCATTGCGAAAGCAAAGTGGACTTGCCAAAGCCCGCGGGCGCCGAGACGAGCGTCAGGGGCGCCGTGAGCGCATGATTTAATTGCTGTACGAGACGGGGACGAGAAAGCAGGTCGTCGAGCAGTCTTGGTGGATAAAGTTTGACGGAAAGCAACTCAAGCATAATGGGCTTGCGGGTTTCAGCTGTTCGAACTCAAGCAGCCGCGATTATACATTAGGAGAAAACATTTCGGAAAACGACTTGTCTTAAGCTCCCCATAAGGTAACGCGTAACTCGCCGTAAAGACCCCACATCTATTTTCCGCCATGCTCTCCTTTCGACATTAAAAGGACGTTATGGATTTTCAGGTTCGGCAAAAAGTGGGCTGCACCCCGCTCTCGCCGCGCGAAATTGAAATTGCGCGCTTGGTCGCGCGGGAACTGTGTGACAAGGAAATTGCGAAACAACTGGGCTTGTCTCGCGCGACCGTACGTTTTCACCTCAAGAACCTGCGAAAAAAATTAGGGGTTTCGAGCCGCGTCGGGATTGCCGTCTGGGTCACCGCGCACGACGAGCAAACGTTTACACAAAAAGCAACCCATCAAAAATGATAGGTTCACAAGTCTCTAACAACGATGCTATAAAGAGTGCGCCGCCAGCGTACCGGCGAGTTTGATTTATCCAAACTTTCTGGAGGAAACTTATGCATTCTGTATCGCGTCGTCGCTTGTATGGATCCAAAGTTTTGTTAGGATTGTTTCTACTAACCTTTGTTGCCATGCCAATGGCACTCCGCGCCGCCCCAACGGAGAATACGGACCTCAATTTGAATCGCTCGGCGCTAGCGAAAACCAAACGCCCGACCAAAACGCCGACGGCGACGTCCACCGAAACGAGAGTGCGCTCGAAAACGCGCCGCCCGACTAAAACACCGACCCCGCTGGCAACAAATACTCCTGAACCATCTAGTACGGCGACACCCAAACCCAAAAAGACCAAGCGCCCAACATAAACCCCGACCGCCGCGTCGTCAGTCCAAGAATCAGCCAACGAAATCGCTGGCGGACTTGGCATCGAACGCTATTGGGCGTTTCAAAAATTTCCCCTGACCGACCGCCTCGCTCTCTATGTTAATTTGTGGAACGGCAATCTTGTGACGCAGTATCAAGAATTTGATCTTCCCGGCACAGGACCTTCGCTCTCACTTGATCACACCTACAACAATCAAGCGAACTTGAGTAACAATATCGTCGGCTATGATTGGATTCATGCGCAGCGCATGTACATTTTGGATAATGGCGACAATACCGCGACCTTGTATGATGCCGACGGGACGCAACATCTTTTTACCAACGGCGCGAGCGGGACCTATACTGCGCCCAAAGGAAATCTCGATACGCTGACACGGGTGAGCGGAGTGAATTTTACCTTGACGCATCCCGACCAGAGCCAACATCTTTTTCAGCAAAAGGGCGGCAGCAACTGGTATTTGACGCAAATTACCAATCGCGCCGGAAATACGATTTCCTTTACGTATCCAACTGCCTCCTCCAACAAGATCAGCACGATCACGGCAGGAGGCGGACGCACGCTGACGTTTACGTATAATGGTTCAAAACTTGCAACAGTGACCGACAATGCAGGGCACGCCTTTGGCTATACGTATGATGCAACGACGGGCGACTTGCTCAGCATTCGAGACCCGCTCAATTACACGACCACGTTCGCATACACCAACCACAACCTTACGACGATCACCGACCCGCGCGGGACACCGACGCAAATCACCTTTGACGCGAGCAATCGCGTCAAGACGATCACCGTCGGAGGCACTCTGTTAGCCACGTTCAATTACGGCGCAGGCACGACGTCCTTTATGGATGGCAACAATCACACGACAACGTATGCGGTGAACAGCAGCGGGCAGGTGACGCAGCGCACCGACGCCTTGAACAAGGTAACGACCTATCAATATGATCCGAGGTTAAATCTAAAACAGCTGACCGATCCGCTCGGACGCGTCAGCAAGGCGACGTACAACTCCGACGGCTACATGCTCACGCGCACCGATGCGCTAAATCAGGTCACGACCTATACATACAACACGACCAACGATCTCTTGACCGTGACCGATCCCTTGGGGCGTGTCACGACCTACACGTACGATGCCGATGGAAATGTGCTAACAGTCAAGAACGCGCTGAACAAGAAAACAACCTATACCTACAATGCCAGAGGACAGCGTTTGACTGCGACCGATGCAAACAATCGCACGACCGCATTTACATACAACAATGGGCATGTCTCAAGAATTACCGACCCGTTGACGCACGCGCAAACATTCACCTATGATGGCGTTGGAAATCGGCTGACTGCCGCCGACGCAGCGGGACACGTCGCAACCTATACCTATGACGCGAACAATCGCTTGACGAGCGTCAAGAATGCGCTGAATCAGACCACCATGTATCAATACGACCCGAACGGAAATCTGGTCAGCGTCACCGACGCGAATGGACACACGACAACCTATGTTTATAATAACTTGAATCGTCGCAGCAACGTCAGGGACGCGACGAACGCAACCATTGCGACGTACCAATATGATGCAGTCGGAAATCTGACCAGTTCACAAGACGCAGGCAACAATCAAACCACTTACGGCTACGATGTCGTCAATCAGCTCGCCACAATTACGAATCCGGCGGGCAAGACGCAAACATTCACGTACGATGCCGTGGGGAATCCATTGAGCGCGATGGACGAGGCAGGTCAAACAACGAGTTACGCGTACGATGCGTTGAATCGCGTGTCCTCGATCACCGACCCCGCGTCGCAGACAACCACATACGCATACGATGCGTTGAGCAACGTGAAAACCATCACCGACCCGACAGGCAAAACGATTACGAACGGGTACGATGCGGTTTATCGCCTGACAAGTCGCACGACGCCGATTGGCGCGAATCAATACGCGTACGACAACGTAGGCAATTTAACCACATTTACGGACCCCTCTGGCGCGAAATCGGTTTTCACGTACGACGCCGCTGACCGTCTCACGCAGCGCCAGGACCTGGCGACCGGCGGCGCGGTGGCGGACACCTACACGTATGCGTACAGCAACGATGACCTGGTGCTCACCCAAGTCGAAGCGCGTTCGGGACAACCCAACCGCACGACCTCCTATACGCATGACGCGGCGCATCATTTGAAAACGACCACCGACCCGAACGGCGGCGTGACGACGTACAATTACGACAACGCCGGTAACCGCACGGGTGTGACCGACCCGCTCGGCGTGACGACGGAATCCACGCTGAACGCGGTGGATTTGCCGACGCAGACAACGCACAAAGTCAACAACGTCATCCAAGACACCATCGCCAATACATTCGACGCGCGTTATAATTTGACGAGCGCAGTGACAACGGCAACCAACCTCACGCTCACGACGGCGCAGACCTTTAACAGCAATGACTATCTCACCAACATCAACCACACGACGCAAGGTTCGCTCTCCGGCTCGAACGGCTTTACGGTGAACTATACCGACAACAATCTCGTCGCGACGATCACGCCGGGCTATTTTGCGGGTGACTATACGGTCAAATACGACAGCGCCGACCGCGTCAATTGTTTCCAGAACGGGAATTTTCTCGGACCGGTGTGGTGGGCATACAATGCGGACGGCAATCGGCGCTATAGCTATGGCGGTTACAACCCGATTCGTGCTTGCACGGTTACGAACGATCCCGGGCATTGGTGGACGGCACAGCGCGAAGAATTTTTCTATACGGGACAGAAACTGACGAAACGCGAATGGCGTCCCTACACGGATTCTGACCCGGGCGTTTCACTGGATAAGGTGAGCAACTATACGTATGATGCCAGCGGCAACCTGACGCAAGAAGCGCACACCGATTACCAGAACAGCGGCAACAACGTGACACGCAATTACGGCTGGAGTTGGCAAGGCGGCGCGTATCGGCTGACGAGTTTCACCCAAAACGGTGTGAACACAACGTTCGATTACGATCCGCAAGGACGTATCATTCGCCGCACGACAGCACAGGGCTACAGCGAATACACCTACGAAGACGGGACGGACTGGCTGGTGCGCGAGACGTGGCACGCCGCGACGAGCGGACAGGTCTTTGACCTCTTTCGCTACTGGTATACGAATGGACGCCCCAGTCGCGTCGAGGTCGCTAATACGACGGGTGATTTACAGTCTCTCAACAATTACAGCACATACTATTTGCAATACAACTGGCATGGTGACGTCTCGACCTCGATTCAACCGAACGGCGACGGTGGGAACGGTTGGAGTGCGTTTGACCCCTGGGGCAACGGGACTCTCAACAGCAGTGCAATCGGGAACTATTATGGCTGGAATGGGGGATGGGGTTATCTCGCCTTTGGCGGTTTGGGCATGTATTACGTGCATGGACGCTGGTATAGTCCCGATGTCGGACGGTTCATCAGTCCTGATGAGAAGGGCGAGTATTTGTATGGGTCAGGCGAGGATGCGGTCAATTATGTGTGGGCTGCAGGACAGGGCGCGATCTGTCAATTCGTGAATGATGAAGCGCTGGGTGAACCTGCGGCGTTTGACCAATTCCTGCAAGACATCACCAATGGCGAACGCGTCACGGGCTATACCACGCTGTGTGTGGAGAATCAAGGTGGCGATGCATTCAATTTCGGTACGTATTTTGGACGCGGGGCGAGTTATGCGGTGTCAGTAGTCGAAATCGTCGGCGGCGTTGATATGATTGTGGGTGGGGGCATTGGCGGTGCCGTGACCTGTCCGGTGACGTTGGGGGGAGGATGTGTTGCTGGAGCAGGTGCCGTAGTCGTAGGTGCAGCGGGAGTGGTGCATGGCGGCGCGGTTCTCGTTCGCAATTTGAATGCGCCGATTTTGAGAGCGGAAGGAACGGGCAATGATCCTCAAAATATTTATCCTGGAAAAACGCATTCACCCAATTGGCCTCAAGGTTTTGAGTCTGATCATATTATCCGAAATAAGGTGAAGAACCCGGGACTTTTGTCCAAGCTCCGAGCATTAACTAATGAACGAGACTGGAATAAGGTTTACGAGAATGGCTTTCTCAATGGGCGGAAAGTCTCTGTACATTATTTCCAGTCATCCAGCGGGAAGGTGTTTGCTCTCAAGATAGTCGAAGGTTGGTCATCTCGATAGATGGCCAAAGCAACGCGTAAAGAAAATAATGAAAGTCGAATCACCCAAATCGCGTCGCAAGCTGCGACGTGCCTCAAGAAATGTCCGAATCGAAATTCCAGAGGCAGATTTCTCAACATTCCTCGTTTACTTGGGTATTGGAGTGCTGAGTACGATTCGTAATCGAACAGTTCCATCCGAGGTAGGTATTTGGACACTGGGAAGACTTGCCCTTTGGAGGGATCTTCGAAAGGTTCGGATACCTGAACAGGTTATTGATGTTATCAATGTTGCTGACGAACTATCGGCAATCGAAGAGCTCCTGCCCGATCGTTTTGACGAAACAATTGCCGAACAAATCGCGCAATTGGAAGAGCAACTGAAAGCGACGAAAGATCCAATATGGCAAATCAGCTGCGCGATAGTGCCAAGCACCGAGGAATCCGAACAGTCGGCTCAACATCCACAGAAAAAACCTGGCTCTAAGACGCGCAAACCAGATGTGCAGATTGGAGGGCAGATACGGGGAAAGTAAACATTGCCATGCCCCTCATGGGGCATGGCGCATTTTTGTTACGCGCTTGTTCGGTGCGCGGGTCACGAGCGCGTATAAACGGAATGTGGGCCAAGCTATCAGTATTTCAACACCATCGGCATGTATTACGTGCACGGACACTGGTATAGTCCCAATGTCGGACGGTTCATCAGTCCTGATGAGAAGGGCGAGTATTTGTATGGGTCAGGCGAGGATGCGGTCAATTATGTGTGGGCTGCAGGACAGGGCGCGATCTGTCAATTCGTGAATGATGAAGCGCTGGGTGAACCTGCGGCGTTTGACCAATTCCTGCAAGACATCACCAATGGCGAACGCGTCACGGGCTATACCACGCTGTGTGTGGAGAATCAAGGTGGCGATGCATTCAATTTCGGTACGTATTTTGGACGCGGGGCGAGTTATGCGGTTTCAATAGTCGAAATCGTCGGCGGCATTGACATGATTGTGGGCGGTGGCGTAGGTGGCGCCGTAACCTGTCCGGTGACGTTGGGGGGAGGATGTGTTGCTGGCGCAGGTGCCGTAGTCGTAGGTGCAGCGGGAGTGGTGCATGGCGGCGCGGTTCTCGTTCGTAATTTGAACGCGCCGATTATGCGCGCACAAGGGAGTGGTAACGTTAGTGGCGGCACTCTCACTTCAGATCAAGTCCTGAACGCTGCGGAAAGATCGCTCGGCAAGGGCTATAGGGAAATAGCACCAGGCGTATATCGGTCAGCTGATGGGAGCCGACAATTCCGTATGACAGATGGTGATCTTCTGGATCCAAAGCAGGGCGCTCATGTTCACTTCGAATCGATTGCCTCGGATGGTCGATCGATTATTGAGAACGCACATGTCATTATCCGCGACCAATGACCAGGAGGAAGAATGAGAGAACGGTTGTTTGCGCTAGTCCGACAGACGAAAGACCTGCCCCGTGTAAAACACTTTCTAGGTGCTCCTCCCGAGATCACAGTCGGAGGAAAAGACGAACGCAAGTTGCTTCCTTGGCCGCGAGTATTAATGATCGAGGAGCAATCGGGTGGAGTTTTTCTGTTCCGGTTTGGTGAGGATGGAAGTTTTGCGGGCGATACGTGGCACGACAGCATGGATGATGCTAAACGTCAAGCCGAATATGAGTACGGTGACTCACTCGGGGAGTGGAAGCAAATGCCATCAGGGATCAAAGACCCCGTTGCGTTTGCTCTTAGCAGCAATCTCTGATTTTCTATGCCCGCAGTAGTCTGAGGTGGACTTCATTTCAAGAATTAGATTCTTTGATTTCAGACTTCTTCGCGCGACATGAATGCATTTTTGGACATCGCCGTCAACTCCACGACATATCAAAAATGCTTATGGACAACATAAATTAAGATCGTACGGGTGTGACGACCCACTCGGCGTGGCGACGGAATCCACGCTGAACGCGTATGCGGTTTCAATAGTCGAAATCGTCGGCGGCATTGACATGATTGTGGGCGGTGGCGTAGGTGGCGCCGTAACCTGTCCGGTGACGTTGGGGGGAGGATGTGTTGCTGGCGCAGGTGCCGTAGTCGTAGGTGCAGCGGGAGTGGTGCATGGCGGCGCAGTCCTCGTTCGTAATTTGAATGCGCCGATTTTGAGAGCGGAAGGTAGAGGGTTCGACGACATTCTGTCAGATAACGAAACCTTTATGCGTTGGTTGGTTCGTGGACATCCATCGAATCGTCCTCTATCTGTCAGTCAAGCGCGAGCGGTATGGGACAAATTGCTAGAACTTGACTAAATCCAAGATTCGATGTCACCAGTCAAATTGGAACCTTCTGGAAAGGACCCCATATTAACGTCCAAGTCGGAGGCAGTAACATTCATATTCCAGTTGAAGCGGGGTTTCGTCCATGAGTAAAGAGAAAGGATTCTTGGTGGTCTTGAAGAGCTCGGAGCAAATCCAGCATTCCTACAATCCAAAATACAGAGGATTATACAGGACACGCCCATTTTATATTGAAGAGTATGAGAAGGAGCTAAATGATCCCTACTTTGCGGGAAAGTACACAGACGACCATGGGCTGATCCCAAACCTACCCTTTGCGGCACAAGTCTTAGCTGAGCTAGTCCGGATGGACGATCATGCCTCATTCGAGATTATTTACGTCAAGGATTGGGAGGGAGCTTCAACACTAGAAGATTCCTCCGGCTTTCGGTTTCTAGGATTTGATGTCGCTTGTTATTCACCATTCTGGTCAATAGTAGCTGATTCTCCTAATCCAGAAGACCCAGAGGTTCGTGCCTTCTTGACCAAATTAAATGAATACGGTCTGTTTAGCTCTGGCGAGGAAGCAGAATCATACCGAGAAGCATATCTGAACCTGTATCCCAACAAACAAGAGCTGATTCTAAGAATATGGGAAGTATATCTTGTTTAAGCAAAGAACGAACACGCACAGTTTGAATCGAGTCGTACGATACATGTTCCCTCGGCATAGGATCGGGCTATCAGTATTTCGGTGGACTCGACATGTATTACGTGCATGGACGCTGGTATGATCCAAATGTCGGACGGTTCATCAGTCACAAAGACAATTCCAAGAGAACGTCGTCAGCGCAAGCTGGCGGCGTTCTTTTTTCGCCCGGACGTGATCGTGCAATCGAATATCCTCTGTCACCGTTTTTCTTTGGCTCTCCGTCTTAAGCTCCCCATAAGGTAACGCGTAACTCGCCGTAAAGACCCCCCGTGCTTTTTCCGCTATTCTGCTTTGCGTTGAACCTAATCGCATTGCGTTGAACCCCCGCTCTCGCAATGTGATTGGGTTCGCAGAAATTATTCGTAGGACAAATTTGAAATTTGTCCATCATACACGCGGCAAATTTCAAATTTGTCGTACCGCAAGGAGAATAGTCCATGACCCCAGTTCGAAATCCCATGTCCGTGATGCAGTCACAAATTGATGGCAATACGGACAGTATTGCCCACGAAACCATTTTCGTGAATGACCTGCTCGCGCAAATCAATCAAGTCATCGTCGGTCAAGAAAAATTGGTGGACCGCGTATTGACCGCGCTGCTCGCCGATGGGCATGTCTTGTTGGAAGGCGTCCCCGGTTTGGCAAAAACGCTTTTGATTAAAACGATGGCGGAAGCGATTCACGCGGATTTCGCGCGCATTCAATTTACGCCCGATTTATTGCCCGCCGATTTGATTGGCACGCAAGTGTACAACCCGCAGATGGGCGTGTTCTCGATTCATCGCGGTCCGCTTTTTACAAATCTTTTGCTCGCGGACGAAATCAATCGCGCGCCCGCCAAAGTGCAAAGCGCGCTGCTCGAAGCGATGCAGGAACGTCAAATCACGATCGCGTCGAAAACGGACAAGCTGCCTGAACTCTTTATGGTGATGGCGACGCAAAATCCGATTGAGCAAGAAGGCACGTATCCGCTGCCCGAAGCGCAAGTGGACCGTTTCATGTTCAAACTGGTGGTGGATTATCCCGCGCGCAATGACGAACGCAATATGCTCGACCGCATGACGGGCGCCACGAAACCGCACGCGCGCGCCGTCGTCGAACCTGCGACGATTTTGAATGCGCGGCGTTTGGTGAAAGACGTGTACGTGGACGAACGCTTGAAGGATTACGTGTTGAATCTCGTTATCGCCACGCGCAAACCGGCGGAAAACGGTTTGGCGAATTTGAAACCATTGATTTCATTCGGCGCCTCACCGCGCGCGGGAATTTATCTCATCGAAGCCGCACGCGCGCACGCGTTTTTGCACGGACGCGGGTTTGTGATTCCCGATGATGTCAAAGAAATCGCGCCCGATGTTTTGCGCCACCGCGTCATTACCTCGTACGAAGCGGAAGCCGAAAATATTTCGAGCGACGAGATTGTGAAACAAATTTTGACCAAAGTGAATGTGCCGTAGGGAAGACGTGACGGGTGACGAGTGACGGGGAACATAGTACGTCAATCAAAAATCCCAAATCATAATTCAAAAATCGCATGGAGGGGTTGTTCTTTCGGGTGAGTAGGGTATCGCGTCGGGCCGGGCGCGATTCCTTACTCGTCCGACAAAACAACCTCTCTTTAGATGTCATTGCGAGGGTTGCGGTCTCTGCAACCCGAAGCAATCTCGCAAGCTCGAACGATGAGATTGCTTCGTCACAAAAATCGTTCCTCGCAATGACAAACGGAACTACCATGAACGAACCCAACACCATCGAACTGATGAAAAAAATACGCCGCATCGAAATTCGCACGCGGCATCTCGTCCAAGATTTGTTCGCCGGAAATTATCTTTCTGTTTTCAAAGGACGCGGCATCGAATTTGATCAAGTCCGCAAGTACGAAATCGGCGACGATGTGCGCAGCGTGGATTGGAATGTCACGGCGCGCATGGGCGATTTGTACGTCAAGCGTTTTGTCGAAGAGCGCGAACTTACGATGCTGCTCGTGGTGGACATGAGCGCGTCGAACGATTTTGGCACGCAAGGGCAATTCAAACGCGATGCCGCAATCGAAATGGCGGCGATGCTCGCGTTCTCCGCCGTGCGCAATAACGACAAAGTGGGACTGTTATTGTTCACCGACCGCATTGAAAAATTTATTCCGCCGCGCAAAGGACGCAAACATATTTTGCGACTGCTGCGCGAACTGTTGTCGTTCAAGCCGGTTGGGCGCGGCACGGATATCAATCTCGCGCTCGAACATGTGAACCGCGTTTTGAAACGACGCGGCATCATCGTCCTCGTTTCCGATTTTCAAAACGACGCGGACTCGTACCGCAAAAACTTGAACATGGCGGGCAAGCGGCACGATTTGATTGCGATTGATTTGCGTGACCCGATGGAAAGTGAAATTGCGAATGTTGGTTTGCTCGCGTTACAAGATGCGGAAACGGGCGAACTCGTCGAAGTGGACACATCAGACAAGGCGTGGCGTGCGGCATTTGCAAAACGGATGGCAGAGTACGACGCCGCGAAAAAGCGCGTGTGGAACGGCGCCAAAGTGGACCGCATTATTTTGCAAACACCGGACGACCATGTCGGCGCGCTGACGCGATTTTTTCAGGGACGCATGAAACGGATGGCGCATTAAGAGCAATGAGGGATGAGGAATGAGTAGACGAATCAAGAAATTATTTTTGTTCATTTTTATTGCCGCGTTGTTGGTGATCCCAAGTGCGGCATTCGCGGACAACGGCGTGAATGTTTCACTGCAAGTGGGGCGCGCGGAAATCACTGTTGGCGATGTGATTCCGCTGACGGTGACGGTGCAGCATCCGAAAGGGTGGCGCGTCATTTTTCCGACGCTCGACAAAAAATGGGGCGAATTAGAAGTGCGCGCGCAAAACGCAGCGCAGATTTCGGAAAACGCGGACGGCTCGGAAACGACGACGCAAGAAATTGATGTGACTTTATTTCGCCCCGAACAGGTGACGACGCCCGTATTGAAATTGAACGTGGTGGACGCGCAAGGGCAGGTGCAAGAGTTGAATGTGGAACCGGCGATGCTGAATGTGAAATCGGTGCTGCAAGAAAATGACACAACACTGCGTGACATTAAACCGCAAGCGGAACTGTGGCAGTTGTCCAGTTCGCCGCTTCCGCTCATCGCTTCACTCGCGCTCGCATTCACCATCGTTGGCGGCGCGGGCTATGTCGTGTGGAAACATCGCCCGTTCGTGGACAAACGCACGCCGCGCGAACGTGCGTTGGATGAATTGAAAATCTTGGACGCAGGGAAAGTTTCCGAGAGCGATGCCAAAGTTTTCTGTGTGCGCGTGTCGGATACGCTGCGCGATTATTTGCAAAACGGCTGCGGCATCAACGCGCATGATTTGACGACGGGTGAACTCGCCCAAGTATTGCGCGAAAAACAAGTGCCGCCAGAAATCGCATCGCAAATTATTCACGTCTTGCGCGTAACGGATGCGGCGAAATTTGCAAATGATGTTTCGGACATGGAAACAATCCAAACGTTGAGCCGCAACGTACAACAAATCGTGCTCGTTTATCCACCGCAAACCGTGGAAACAAAATCGAAACGACGAGGCAAGAAATGACTTTTCAATTTGCAAATCCATTTGTGCTTGCGCTGCTCGCGGCGATTCCCGTTTTGCTCTGGCTCGTTTTTCGCAAGCGCGCGCAAAATCAAGCCGCGCTGCAGTATGCGAACGTCGCGCCAGTGCGCGGCGGACGCGGTTGGAAAGCGCGCTTGCGTCCGTTCTTGAACGTCGCGCGCATTGCCGCGCTCGCGTTATTGATTGTTGGACTCGCGCGTCCGCAGTTGGTCGAGGCAAAAGAAATTGTCAAGGGCGAAGGCATTGACATTGCGCTCGCGCTCGATATTTCGGGCAGCATGGCATCGCTCGATTTTCAACCGGACAATCGTCTGGAAGTTGCGAAACGCGTGATTGCGGATTTCATTGACGAGCGCACGTATGACCGCATCGGGCTCGTGGTGTTTGCGAAAGAAGCGTTCAATCAATCGCCGCTGACGACAGACCACGCCGTTTTGAATCGGCTGCTGGACGATGCGAAACTCGCGCCCGATTTGAAAATTCAAGACGGCACCGCGATTGGCTTGGGCATCGCAAACGCGGCGAACATGATCAAAGATTCGAATGCAAAATCGCGCGTCGTGATCTTGTTGACGGATGGCGTGAACAACGCGGGACAAATTGATCCGCAAACCGCCGCCGACGCGGCAAAAGCGCTGGGCATCAAAGTGTACACGATTGGGATGGGCAAAACGGGACAGGTGCCGGTTCCCGTGACCGATGCGTTTGGCGGCAAACAAATTGTGTATCAAGAGAGTCAGGTTGATGAAGCATCCCTGAAAGAGATTGCCGACAAAACAGGCGCGTTGTATTTTCGCGCGGAAGACACGCGCGGGCTGCAACAAATCTACGCGCGCATCAACGAACTCGAAAAATCGCAAGTGGATATTACCAATTTCACCCGACACGTGGAATTGATGGGCTGGCTGCTCTTGCCCGCGCTCGCGCTCGTGCTGAGCGAGCAACTTTTGAGTCAAACGATATTCCGCAGAATTCCATAAATATTTTGGGACACAGATAAACACAGAGGACACAGATTTTTTAGTTGAGAATTTTTTCTGTGCAATCTGTGAAATCTGTGTCCAAAGAATTCATATGACTTTCGCACAACCCATTTTTCTTTACGCACTAGTTCTCGTTCCACTCGCCGCGTTATTTTTGTTGTGGGCGGAACGCGAACGCCGCAAAGCATTCGCGCGCATCGGACAACCAAATCTTGTCGCGCGTCTTGCGGCGAACGTCAACACACGCGGACGCTTTTTGAGATACGCGCTGTGGCTCGGCGCGCTCGCCTTGTTACTCGTCGCGTTGGCGCGTCCGCAGTGGGGCGAAACCAAAACGTCGGCGCCGCAAAAAGGCGTCCAGGTGATGGTCGCGCTCGATGTTTCCAAAAGCATGTTGGCGGAAGATTTGAAACCGAATCGCCTCGAACGCGCCAAGATGGAAATTAGCGATTTGATGAATCGCTTGAAAGGCGACGAAATCGGGCTTGTCCCATTCAGCGGCGCGAGTTTCATTCTCTTTCCGCTGACGAGCGATTACAACACGGCACGCAGTTTTCTTGAAACGGCGAAACCCGAAATTATTTCGCGCGGCGGCACGGCGATTGGCGATGCGATTCGGACGGCGATGAACGGTTTTGACCCGAAACGCAATTCGCAAAAAGTGATCGTCGTCGTGACGGATGGCGAAGATACGGAATCGAACGCGCTCGCGGCGGCGCAGGAAGCGGCGAAACAGGGCGCGATCATTTACACCATCGGTTTCGGTTCGACGACCGGCGAATTGATTCCCGAATTTGACGCGAACGGAAACCAAGTCGGTTTCAAAACGGACAAAAATGGCAATCAAGTTCGCTCGAAATTGGACGATAACGCGCTGCGCGAAATCGCGGCGGCGACGAACGGCAAGTATTTTCCCGCCACCGCGAATGGCAGCGAACTCGATGCGTTGGCGGGCGAACTGAATCGTTTGCAAAAGGGCGACATCGTGAGCCGCGAGACGGTGGAAAAACACGAACAGTTTCAATGGTTCCTCGCGCCCGCGTTGGCGCTGCTGCTGCTCGCGGAAATGATTTCGGAACGACGAAATTCGAGAGGCGAGAAACGAGAGAGGAAACTGTTCGGATGGATGAAACGCGCGCGTGGAGGTGTGGCATGAAGAACAAGAAAAACTCGTACAAGAAATTTTTGATTGGCGCGGCTGTGGTAGGAATTTTGGCAATCGGCGCGGCGGGAACGTTTGTGTACAAATTCAACACGTCCGACGCGACGATTGCCGCAGGCAATCAAGAATTTGCCAAGCAGCAGTACGACGCGGCAATGCAAAAATATCAACAAGCGCAAATGAGCGCGCCGATTTTTGCGGAACCGTTTTATAACGCCGCGAACGTTTTGTACAAACAGGATAAATTCGAGGACGCGCAAAAATTGTTGGAGCAAGCGTTGACTCGCTCGAACGAAAAAATCGCAGAATTTCTGCAATTCAATTTGGGCAATGTCGCGTTCAACGCGAAACAATTCGAGCACGCGATTGCGCGGTATGAAGACGCGCTGCGTTTGAATCCTGACGACAAGGACGCGAAATACAATCTCGAACTCGCGTTGTTGCAGAAACAAGAGCAAGACCAACAACAGCAGCAGAATCAAGACCAGCAACAAAATCAAGACCAGCAAAACCAAGACCAACAGAATCAACAAAACGGACAAAATAATAAAGACCAGCAGCAACAGAATGGTCAGCAAAATCAAGACCAGCAAAATCAACAGAACGGTCAGCAGCAACAACAGCAACAACAGAATGGTCAGCAACAGCAACAAAATCAACAGAATCAACAAAACGGTCAACAACAACAGCAGGATTCACAGAATCCACAAAATGGACAAGGGCAGCAAGGTCAACCAACGGATGAGCAAGGCAACGAACAAGGTCAAGCATACGTCCCGGGCGAATTAACGCAAGAACAAGCGGAGCAACTCTTGGCAGCCGTTGGCGGTAATTCCCAAACGTTGTTGGAAAAGTTACAGCAATATCT
Organism: Chloroflexota bacterium; assembly: GCA_004295045.1. GTDB lineage: Bacteria > Chloroflexota > Anaerolineae > UBA4142 > SHND01 > SHND01. The sequence goes on from SHND01000052.1 coordinate 35,342, forward strand.
TTACGTGCCGGGCGGCGATCCCGACAAAGATTGGTAATGAACATGAAACGCATTTATCAAATTTCACTCATCGCAGTTGCGATACTTGGGCTGACCTTTGCGTTCTTTACATCGAACGCGCACGCGCAGTCGCCGTACGAATTGCGCGCGCAAGTGGACGCGAACGAAATCACAACCGACGATACGTTGACGTTCACCTTGACACTCACCACGCCCGACGGCAACGCGCCGCGTTTGAATTTGCCCGCGCTCGATGGCTTTGATGTCGTCGGCTCGTCCACTTCATCGCAATACAGCATCGTCAACGGCGGCGCGAGCGCGAGCATGGTGTACGCGTATCAATTAAAACCGACGCGCACAGGCGACCTGACCATTCCCGCGATGAAACTAAATTTAAAGGGACAACTCCTCGCGACAGAACCGCTTGCAGTGCGCGTGACACAAGGCAATGGCGCGCCGAGCAAGCGAAATGCGCAACCGACGAGTCCGTTTGGTCCAAGCCCATTCAGCGGTTTGTTCGGGAACGATCCGTTCAACGATCCCTTTTTCAGCGACCCATTCAGCAACGATATGTTTTCCAACAACGCGAGCTTGAACATTCAAGCCGCGACGGACAAGCAGAGCGTGTATGTTGGCGAGCCGCTTGAATATTCCGTGCGCGTATCGAGCGATGCGATGCTGCTCGGCGAACCCGAATACGACGCACCAAAGTTCACGGGCTTTTGGGCGCATCAACCACCGCAAACGCGACAAGGCGCGAACGCGAGCGAGATCACGACGCTGCTTTTCCCGACAAAGGGTGGACAACTCACGATTGACCCCGCGACGATTCGCGCGGACGGCGGCTTTTTCTCGAACGCGTTGGAACGCGAAACCGACCCCGTGACGATTGAGGTAAAGCCACTGCCGCAGGGCGCGCCCGCTGAATTCAACGGCGCAGTTGGAAAATTTGAAATCACGGCGACGCCGGACAAAACAGAAACGCGTGTCGGCGAGCCGATTGTTGTTCAAGTTGAAATTCGCGGCGCGGGAAATTTTGATACGCTCGCGGATCCAAAATGGGTGAACAATGCAAATTGGCGCGCGTTCGATGCGAAAGCAGAAACGAAAAGCGATGTGGTGAACGGAACACTGCAAGGCGCGAAAACATATACGCGCACGTTGATTCCGACTCGAGAGGGAACGTTGACGATTCCGGCAACGCGTTTTGCGTACTTTGATCCGCGCGATGAAAAATATCACACGATTGAAACGCAAGCGATTCAAGTCCAAGTCGCGCCGGGCGATCCGAGTGTGACGCAAAATATTGCGCCGCCGAATAACGCGAGCGCAAATTCAGCGAATGTCAATCCAAACAATGCCGATGCCGCAACGGTAAAACTCTTGGCGCCGACACAATTGACGACGGCGGCACAACCACTCGTCGCGCAGCCATTGTTTTGGGGGTTACTTATGGTTCCGTTTGGGATTGTGGCATTTGATATTGGGTTAGGATTGCGGAAGCGTTATCTCGACGCGAACATTGCCGAACGACGCGCCTCGCGCGCGCTCAAGCAAGCGTATCGCAATTTGAAGCGCGCGGGGAAAAGCAAAAATGTTTCGATGGCAGTTTCGGGCGTCGTCCTGCAATATCTCGAAGATAAACTGAATCGCTCACTGTTTGGAGTTTCGCACAGCGCGTTGGCGCAGCTGTTGGCTGAACACAGCATCTCACAAAATTTGATTCACGATGTGTTGGTGCTGTTGCTCGCAGGCGAATCGTCCGAATTTGGCAAACTGTACAGCGCGACACCGGAACGAACGGTCATGGATGCGCGGCTGGTGCTCGATGCTCTCGAAGGGGAATGGCAAGAATGAACAAGCGAATCGTATTTGTGCTGGGCGCGTTATTGTTGGTTGGTGCGGGTCTATTCATCGCGTGGCAGCTTGCATTGCCAACGCGCGTATCGAACGCGGATGCCGAAACCTTTGCGCGCGCGAACCAAGCGTATGAAAAGGAAAACTATCAAGCCGCCGCAAATTTGTATCAGCAGTTAATTTCGAACGGCGTCGAAAACGCGGAGGTGTTTTACAATCTCGGCGTAACATACACGGCGATGGGGAATGCGAATCAAGCCGAAGAAATGTACGCGCGCGCGCGTGAACTGAATCCGCGTGCGACGCAAATCGCGCAAACCGCAAACGCGGCGCGCATCCCTTTGACGCAAAACGAAATGGCGCTGCTCGCGTTTGCTGCCATTGAAGTGTGCGCGATCGTGTTTGTGCTGATGCGCCCGCGCATTTTGAAAACATAATGGCTGATGAAAAATCTCTCACGACACAGTGAGAGATTTTTTTTGTCAACGCTTCGGATTCACTATGGCTTTGACCATCTCACCGCGCGCCACCGCTGCCAACGCTTCATTCATTTCGTCCAACGTATATTCGCGCGTGATCATTTTTTCCCAACCGACCCGCGCGCCGTGTTTCGCCAACACCTTGACCATTTTGTAAAAATGCGAATAGTCGGAGCCCCACGAGCCGCGAATTTCCAAATGTTTTTTGTTGAGGTCGAGATGCGGATTGATGCTCACTTCGCCGGCATCGGTGTATTGTCCGACGACGACGTAGCGTCCCGCGTCGCGCGTCATTTGCATTCCTTCGCGCACCGCGCCGGGAACGCCCGTCGCTTCAATCGTCACATCGGCGCCGCGTCCGTTCGTTAGCGCGCGGATTTTTTCGACGCGCTCGCGTGAGGTTGTTTCGCCGACAGAAATAATTTCATCAGCGCCAAATTCCTTCGCGGCTTGCAAACGATTCGGCGGATCGCCCAAAACAATCACGCCGCCCGCGCCGGACAACTGCGCGAGAATCGCAATGTTCAAGCCAACGGGTCCGCTGCCTTGCACCGCGACAATATCGCCCAATTCGATTTGCGCGCGTTCAATGGCGTGAATCGCTGTTGGCAAGCCGCAGCCCGCCGCGATCAAGCGTTCGGGCGGAACTGAATCGGGCAAGCGAATCACTTTGACGCCCGGTTTCAGATATATTTGTTCGCTCCAGCCGCCGAGCAAACCCTCGCGCGCGGAATAAGTAATGCCGTACACTTTGCGATGCGGGCAGCGCGTGGACGCTTTGGCAACCAAGCAGTACCAACAGTTGTTGCACGTTTCGTGAACATCGAGAAACGTAACCACATCGCCGCGTTGAATTTTGACGCCTTCGATGTCATTTACAATGTTGCCCGTTTCGAGTACGCGCCCGACGGAAACGTGTCCGGGAATGATCGGATAGGGTACACCCGCGAGTTGTCCGTGATGCAAATGCACATCTGTCCCACACACTTCAGAAAAAATTGTTTCGAGCAAAATCGAACCCGCCTCCATCGGCGCGTTCGGCAAATGTTGTACCTCAATCGGTTGATTCGGCGCGGTCATTACAGCAGCACGCGGCATAATTCAGTCTCCAATCCCTAGTCTTTTTTGGATGCGGATGTTCGCGGATTCACGCGGATTTCTAAACTTGTTCTTTTCTGCGTTCAGCCGCGTTCATTGGCGTCCCAATCTTGGTTGTACTTGCATCTTGAAAATAATCTTCTTGTCCAAGCTGTGGGCACTCATCAAGTAATTTTCTTTGCAACTGCGATTATAATATATCCGCCATGCCGAAACACATTCTCCTCATTGACGACGATGCGCTGCTGGTGAAATCGCTCGCGTACACGCTGCAGCAAAATGGATACGACACGACCACAGCGTTGAATGCCGAGCAAGGGCTTGCGCGCCTCGAAACCATCACGCCCAATTTGATATTGCTCGACATTGGTTTGCCGGGAATGGATGGACTTGAGACTCTCAAACGCATCGAAAAAGAAAAACAGATTCCTGTCATTTTTCTCACAGCGCGACGGCGTGAGTTGGACGAAGTGCTGGGGCTGGAACTCGGCGCGCAAGATTACATCACGAAACCATTCAACGAAGATGTGCTGCTCGCGCGCATCAAGACTGTGCTGCGCCGCCACGAACGCGCGCCTGAAGCGCGCGAGACAACTTTACAACTCGTCTGCGGTGAGGTGGCGATTGATGTTTCCGCGCACATCGTCACCCTGCGCGGCAAAGCAGTTGACCTCGCGCCCAAAGCGTTTGAACTCTTGCGTGCGTTGGCGCAGAACGCAGGACAAGTCATGTCGGTGGATCAACTCATCGAGCAAGTGTGGGGCATCGAATTCGCGGGCGAGCCGCAAGTGGTGTACGTCCACGTTCGCTGGGTGCGCGAAAAAATCGAAGACGACCCGTCGAATCCGAAACGCCTTGTCACCGTGCGCGGCGTTGGCTACAAATTGATGCCATGAGATCTCTGCGCGCGCAGCTCATCCTCTCGCACATTCTCCCACTGCTGATTTTGATTCCGCTCTTGGGAATTCTCTTGACGTACATTGTAGAGACCCAAGTTGTCTTGACCAATTTGACAAACGATTTGGCGCAAGAAGCTAAAGTGTTGGCAGAGATCGCGAGCCAGCAAAATGGTTTGTTCACCAATACGACGCAGGCGGAATTTTTTGCGCGCGCGGCGGGCGCGCAGTACGAACGGAATGTGTCGTTGTATCAAGCGGATGGTGCCGAGTCGGCGGTGATTGTGGAAACGAACGCGCGCGCCTCGTTGCCGCCAACGCAAACCGAATTGCGTGGGCTGCTGAATGCGGAAACCGAAACGCGTATCATCACCAATCTTGATCCCGCCCAAACAACTGCCGAAGCGCTGGCGCCGGTATTTAGCGCGCGCCGTCAATTGGTTGGCATTGTGCGCGTCAGCGAATACATTGATCGTCTGTCCGAACGCTTGACGCGAATGCGGCTGTTGATTTTGGGTTCGACCTTTGCGGCATTGCTCGTGGCGGTTGGCGTTGGCGCGCTGTGGGCAGACCGCACCGCGCGGCGTTTGAATGCGGCGACCGATTCCGTTACGCGAATTGCGCGCGGTGACAGCGCACAATTGTCAGCAGAAAAAATGCCGCGCGAATTTCGTTCGCTCTACGACGCGGTGAACGATTTGCAGCGCCGCTTGCGCGAATCGGAAGAGACGCGCAAACGTTTGCTCGCGAATCTGGTGCATGAATTGGGACGCCCACTCGGCGCGCTGCAAGCGGCGATTCACGCGTTACAGCAGGGCGCGGACAAAGACCCGCAAATGCGTTCCGAATTACTGCAAGGCATGGACGCGCAAGTGGAACGCTTGAAACCGCTGTTGGACAATCTGGCGCGCTTGCATGGCGGCTTGAGCGGCGCGCTGGAATTGAATCGCGAACCAATTGCGTTGAGCGACTGGTTACCTAAGACAATTGTGACGTGGCGCGAGGCAGCAGAACAAAAAAATCTTGAATGGGTTCAAGAGATTCTGAACGATTTGCCGACAGTCAGCATGGACGCCGACAAAATGGCGCAAGTGATTGGGAATCTTGTAGCAAACGCGATCAAATACACACCGGAAGGTGGAGAGGTTGCAATCCGCGCGGGGCAGCGCGCGAGTGATGTTTGGATCGAGGTGCGCGACACGGGCATCGGCATTTCGGAGCAAGACCAAGCGCATATTTTCGACCCGTTCTATCGCGGACACAATGCGCGCTTTCCGCAAGGGATGGGACTTGGACTTGCGATTGCGCGCGATATTGTGAACGCGCACGGCGGACGAATCGAGGTGGAGAGTGAGGTGGGGAAGGGGAGTCGGTTTGTGGTAATTGTTCCGAGATAAAAAAATGGCGAGCAACCTGCCCGCCATTTTTTTTATTCTACATTTTCAAAAATCCCCGCCGCGCCCATTCCGCCGCCGATGCACATCGTCACCATCCCATACTGCAAATTTCTTCGCTTCATTTCGTGAATGAGCTGGACGGTGAGTTTTGCGCCCGTCGCGCCGAGCGGATGTCCCAGCGCAATCGCGCCGCCGTTCACATTCACTTTATCTTCGTCCATCTCTAGCTGTCGAATTACGGCAACCGCTTGCGCGGCGAACGCTTCGTTCAACTCAATCACATCAATCTCTTTTAATTCGAGCCCCGCGAGTTTCAGCGCTTTCGGAATCGCTTGTACGGGCCCGATGCCCATAATTTCGGGCGCGACGCCGCCGACGGCGAACGACACCATTTTCACCAATGGTTTCATTCCCAACGCGCGCGCTTTTTCGTCCGACATGACGACGACGGCACCCGCGCCGTCGCTCGTTTGTGACGAGTTGCCCGCCGTGACGCTGCCGCCATTGCGAAAGACCGGTTTGAGATTCGCCAATGCTTCGAGCGTGGTGTCGCGGCGCGGACCTTCGTCCACATTGAAAATATATTTTTCTTCACGCGTGCCGCTGCTTTCCATTTCAAATATATTCACATCAAGCGGCACGACTTCATTTTGAAATTTTCCCGCCTCAATCGCCGCCAGCGCGTTGCGATGCGAACGATACGCGAATTCATCTTGCGCTTGGCGCGAAACGTCGTACTGCTCCGCGACATTTTCCGCCGTGAGTCCCATGCCGAGATAAACGGAGGGATATTCCATCGCGAGATACGGATTCGGCGCGAAATGAAAACCAATCATCGGCACCATGCTCATACTTTCCGCGCCGCCCGCGATAATGCAATCGCCCCAACCCGCGCGAATTTGTTGCGCGGCGAGCGCGATGGTTTGCAAACCGGACGCGCAAAAACGATTCACGGTCATGCCCGTCACCGCGTTGGGCAACCCCGCGCGCAGCGCGGCGATGCGTCCCATGTTCAACCCCGATTCGCCTTCGGGCATCGCGCAGCCGATGATCACATCATCAATATCTTCGGGTTTCAAGCCGCCCGCACGTTGAAACGCTTCGCGCACAACCGTCGCCGCCATATCGTCGGGGCGCGTCGTGCGTAATTTGCCGCGCGGCGCTTTGCCGACAGCGGTGCGGACGCCAGAAACGATAACTGCTTGTCGCATAATATTTCTCCTTCTAATTTCTAATTCCGCAACGGTTTCCCCGTATTCATAAAATGCGAAATGCGTTCGCGCGTTTTTTCTTCGCCGCACAGCGAGATGAATGCTTCGCGTTCGAGGTCGAGAATGTATTGTTCGTCCACCCACGCGGGCGCGGTCAGTTTGCCGCCGCACAAAACGTGCGCGAGTTTGTTGCCGATGAAAGCGTCGTATTCGGAAATATATTTTCCCGAGACCATCGAATAAATTGCAATCCGAATTGCCGCGAGCGCGCGTTCGCCTGCTGCGTAAATTTTTGCGCGCGGCGGCGCTTGGAAATTCTCTGCCACCATATCGAGAACCGTCTTTTTCGCTTCGGCGATGAGGTGGTCACGATTCATAATGACGCGCGTATCGTTTCCAAAAAAGCCGAGTTGTTTTGCTTCTGCCGCGCTCGTCGCCACTTTGGCGGTGCCGATGGTTTCAAAGACGCGTTGGAGAAATGGGAGAACGTCCGCGTTGGGCGTTTGCATCGCGGGCGCGACGACGCGGCGCAGCAATTCTTTACAGCCGCCGCCCGCAGGAATGACGCCAATACCGACTTCGACGAGCCCGACATAGCTTTCCGCGTGCGCGACAATGCGCGAACCTGCCATCGTCACTTCGCAGCCGCCGCCGAGCGTATAGCCGAACGGCGCGGTCACAATCGGTTTGCGCGAGTAGCGCAGCAGCATCGTAAAATCTTGCAGCGCTTTCGCAACCTCATCAATTTTTTCCCATTCGCCATTTTCTGCCATCATCCAAATGCCAATGACATTCGCGCCCGCGCTGAAATGTTCGCCTTGATTGCCGACGACCATCCCAACAAAATTTTTGTCCACCTCATCCAACGCCGTGTGCGCGACCTCGATGATGTTGTCGTCGAGCGCATTCATCTTGGTATGAAATTCCAACAGCGCGACGCCATCGCCCAAATCGCGTAACGACGCGCTGTCATTTTCGGAAATCACGCGCGTATTTTTCAAGACGATGATGTTGGGCGCTGCGGCGAGCGCCCGATACGCTTTCGACGCGGGGTCATAGTACGAACCGTTATGATAGAACGACGCGTTGCCGTTCGCCAACATCTCTTTCACCCACGGCGCGACGGCAATATCTTGCGCGTCCATTTTTTCAACCGTCTCTGCGACGCCGAGCATGTCCCACGTTTCAAAGGGACCCGCTTCGTGCGCGAAACCCCATTTCATCGCGTTGTCAATCGAAACAATATCGTCGGCGATCTCGGGAACGCGATGCGACGCGTAGGCGAGATAGTGCGCGGTACTATCCCAAATGAATTTCGCGGCGCGGTCATCCTGTTGAACGAGATAGCGCAATTTTTCCGCGAGCGTGTCGTACATCTCCGAATTGGTGATGGAATCGAAAAAGAATTTTTCGGGGCGTTCGTATTCGAGCGTGTTGAGATTCAGCGCGTAAAATTTTTTCTTGCCGCTTTCCTCTTTTACCTCTTTATAAAAACCGTGTCCTGCTTTGTTGCCCAACATTCCGCGTTCGACCATCGTTTTCAAAAATTCGGGCGGTTTCAAATCCGCGCGCGCTTCATCCTCGGGAACGGCGTTGTATAAATTTTCGGCGACGTGATACATCACATCCACGCCCACCAAGTCGCACAAGCGATACGTCGCCGATTTCGGATGCCCAATCGCGGCGCCTGTAAATTCGTCCACCTCGTCCACGCGAAAATTATTTTCGAGCGAATAGCGCATCGCATACGTGCCAAGAAACGAGCCGAGCCGATTCGCAATAAAGTTCGGGCGGTCTTTGCATACAACAACCCCTTTACCCAAAATGTTTTCGCCGAACTGTTTTATATAGGCGACAACAGCGGGCAGGGTGTCGGGGGAGGGAATGACTTCGAGGAGTTTGAGATAGCGCGGCGGATTGAAAAAATGCGTGCCGAGAAAATGTTGTTGGAACGATTCACTGCGTTCTGCCGCAATCGCGTGAATCGGAATGCCGGAGGTGTTTGTGGTGACGATGCTGTCGGGTTTGCGCGCGGCGTCAATGCGTTCCATCAGCGCGCGTTTCACATCCAAGTTTTCGACAATCGCTTCGAGAATCCAATCGGCGTCCGCGACGAAATCAAAATTGTCTTGCAGATTGCCGACGCGAATTCTTTCTGCGGTTTGCGGTGTGAACAACGCGGCGGGTTTGGATTTCACAACCGCGTTCATTCCCGCGTTGACGATGCGATTGCGGACGGCGGGATGTTCGAGCGTTAATTTTTTCTTTTCTTCGTCGGGCGTCAGTTTATTGGGGGCAATATCGAGGAGCGAGACATCGAGACCCGCGTTGGCGAAATGAGCGGCAAGCGCGCCGCCCATCGTTCCGGAACCGATGACCGCGACGCGACGAATTTCATACGACATTGTAGAAAACTCCTTCGTGCAAGAAAAAACGAGATGAGAGACTAGAGATTGGTGTTATGACGCACTGCGTCATAAACAACGCCTATTGTAGCACAAAGGCGGATGTGTGTCTACCGAACGGTAGGTAAAATTCAATCTGCGGTGTTAAAAAAATGCGACGTGGTTGGCGTCGCATCATTTATGGTCATTCAGTTTGTAAGGGGGATGATTTGTTTGATTCTTGTTACACGCGCAGCATAGGCGAGGGCAGCATAAATGTCTGCCTCTTCGAGGTCATCATAATCCTGCAGAATTTCTTGAGGCGTCATACCCGCGCTCAATAACTCGAGAATAAACTCGACGGGATAACGCAAGCCGCGCACTACAGGTTTCCCATGCGCGATTTCGGGATCAATTGTAATGCGTTCGAGCAGTGTTTCGGAATCGGGGATTTGATTTTGCATTTTTCTCACTCCGTTCAAGCGATTGAATCGTACCGCAGAATAAATTGGGCGTCAACCAATGTTGGAAAGGAGTTTGTGTTGTTCCACGACCGCGCGCGGAATCGGCACCACAAGCAGCTGTGGAAATTTGTCGCGCTCCACGACATCGCGCGTCGAGTACACTACTTTATCTTGTGCATCGTACACGTTCACGTACAGGTCAGGCAGCGATTCGATGCGCCAATCCGGACCATCTTCGTCGTCCTTGTATTTCTTTTCATCAAATTGAAAATAGATTTCGCCCTTGGCGTCAGTGACTTCTGTGCCAAGCAAATCGTCCGCGCTTTTCCAATCGCGGTCGTACAAAGACACTTTGACATTTGGTAATACTTGTTTTCGATTTTCGTCCAACACAAGTTGAACGCGCATCATCAATTTCATTCTCTTCTCCTTCCGCCTTCCATTTCCCGCTTTCCACTTTCCGCTTTCTCCCTTCCGCTTTCCACTTCCCACTTTCCGCTTTCCACTTTCCGCTTTTCGATCACATTCCCCGAATCAATCCCCCCGGCTGGCACGTGCGGCAAAAATTCGTGATGCGTTGGTGCGCGCTGATTTCGGAAATGGTCGTGCCGCAGCGCGGACACGCTTCGCCCGTTTTCATGTGAACATTAAAGAAATCGCGCGGTTTCAAATGAATGTTTTCGCCCATTTCGACGCGGACGATTTCGATGGATTCGCGCAATGTAGTTTGAATTGCGTCGTACAAACGCTCAATTTCCTCTGACGTCAACTGTGTGCGTTTCCGAAACGGATGCAATTCTGCGTGCCACAAAATTTCGTCGGCATACGCGTTGCCGATGCCAGCGACAGAATCGCCGCGCGTCAATACGCCTTTGATTTCGCCGCGATACGGTTTCAAGCGTTCCCGAAATTGTTCCCGCGTGATCTCAAATGGTTCGGGACCCATCCTTGTGAAATCGGGAACGCGCTGCGTGTCGTCGGTGAGATACACTTGCCCCATCGCCTTGTCGTCAAAATAACGCAATTCTGTCTCATCGGCAAAGGTGAAAACGACGGCAGTTTTTTTGTAACGTTTATCTTTGCCGGTGGCGAGTTGCAAGCGTCCTGTAAGTTTTGGATTGATGACGAGTTGCGCGGGCTTGTCGAAATCAAAAAGCAAAAATTTTCCGCGACGCGCGATAGTTTTAATTTTCGCGTCGGTGAGCGATTCAACGAAACCGCCTCTCGTCAAATCGCGCATGACGAGCGCCGCTGTCGGTTGAATCAATTCTACGCGTTCGATTTTTTTGCCGATGACGCGTTTGTTCAACACCTCGCGCACCGCTTCCAGTTCGGGGAGTTCTGGCACAAATATATTGTCAACGCATCCTGAAAATGGTCAAGCAGCGTGAGCGTTCGTTTCGGCGATGCGTTCTTTATCCTGCCGGCGCACGCAGCGCATTGGAGGATATTGATTCGCGCGCGGGTTCCGATTCCACCGCGAGCAGCGACGCCGCATACAACACCATCACGATCCACACCAAATCGGCAAGCAGCAAGTGAAGTAACTGCATCCACGTCGGCGCAAGCAAAAAGATGTTGACGACTCCGGCGAGGATTTGTGCGATCACCAAGAGGCGCAGCGCGAAAGCAAGTTTGTGCGTCATCGTTCCCTCGCCGCCGCGC
>SHND01000062.1 GCA_004295045.1 Chloroflexota bacterium
AACGGTGGTTCGGTGACGGTGAATCTATCCAACACAACAGGAAATCTGAACGTCGAATGGTTTAATCCGTCCAATGGAACGACGACCAACAGTGGGACGACTGCAGGAGGTACAAGCCGCAATTTCACCGCGCCCTTTGGAGGCGATGCTGTGCTGTATCTTTATCAAAGCGGAACAACGCCGCCGCCGACCAGCACTCCAACCAAAACGCCCATAATCCTTCAACCAAAGGAATTTTTGCCCTTCCTTTGGAGACAGTAGTCTTTACAACATGCGCGGTAGCAGATCCGCCGGAGTGAAATTGCCACACTGTCTCGCGGCAATAGTTGCGTCCAATGTCACCGATTTCCAACTTTCGGCGGTTCCAATTGCTGATTTTGTAACCTCTTTGTAATCTTGTAATTTACTTGGATTGGCGCTGTTTTTCGGTGGATTTGGGATTTTTCGATTTTCTCGTCGCACATTTTGATGCCCGGACAATCCCGAATGTGCGCGAACTATCCTCGTAGTAAATCTTCGTGTCTCGTAGTTTTCCGCAGCTCAACCCATACAATCCTCTGTCTACGTCCTCCAACTGGAACCGCTAAAACATAATTTCTCATCCCTATCGGTTCAAAAGTATGTTGTGGGGCGTAACTTTTTGTTAGTATAAAGTTATCGCTGAACGTGTCTTGGAGCGAATTCCGATTTGGTCTGGGGTTCGAAATCGTGCGTTGTATCAAACGCCACTCTAGTCGGTGACTCGCAGATAATGTGCTGAAGCGTAGAATCCAAACCTCGAGTTATTCAGGAATTTTCTCAAAGGTTTATTGGTTTTTCGCCCGCAACCTTGTTACCGGATTGAAACCCAATTCGATACCGCTTTTTTCCCCCCACCGATTAAGATGTTTAAGCCGTTGGATAGTTTTAATGCTTGACACCGGCGGTTGTCCCGCCGGTGTTCTTTATTTGCGTTGGTAGAGAATTTGAGCAACGCGATTTCTTAGACCATCTGGGCAAGGTATCTAACTTATGCCAAGAAAAAAGAATACAGTTACGATTCTACTTGTCGCTGTGATTTTGACAGCAATTCTTGTGCGCGGTGTGACGGCGTGGTGGCTCGGTGACCAAGCGGTGCCGCTGTCCGGCGCGTACGATCAAGTTTCGTACGACACGCTCGCGCAAAGAGTGCTGGAAGGCAAGGGTTTTAGTTTTCCCTCTAATTGGTATCCATTTACAAAAGCGGATGAGCCAACGGCGCATTGGTCTTTTCTATACACTTTGTATCTTTCGGGAGTCTATGCAGTCTTTGGTCATCATCCTTTGATCGCGCGCCTGATTCAGGTTGCGTTGTCGGGCGCGATCCTCCTTTTGGTATTTCGTCTTGGCAGGCGATTGTTTGATGAATGGGTTGGATTGGCAGCAGCAGCTGCGGCGGCGGTGTATGCGTATCTGATCTTTTTTAACGCGGCACTGATGACGCAGACGTTTTATATCATCATGGTGCTGGCTTCCATTGACATTGCTTTCGGACTCGTTCAAAAACCAACGTACTGGCGCTGGGCGCTCTTGGGCGTTGTTCTCGGTTTGGGAATTTTATTCCGCCAGACATTGCTGCTCTACGCCATCCTCTTGTTCGGCTGGCTCTGGTGGACGATGCGCTCCCAAGTCACTTTACCTGCACAAGCGGCGGAACGTCCCGCACCGCAGCCGCAAACTGCTTCGGCGCGCGGAGGTTGGGCGCCTTTATTCGGGATATTGATTGCGGTAGTGGTCATTGCGGCGTTCATTCTGCCCTGGACATTGCGAAATTTTGTAACGTATAACGATTTCCTTTTGTTAAACTCCAATGGCGGCTATTGGTTTTACGCATCGAACCATCCCGGACAAGGGACGATGTTTAATCAAAGTTTTGCACCGCCGATTCCGGATAACCTGCAAGGATTGACGGAACCGGCGATTGATCGTGCCTTGTTTCAACAGGGCTTGCGGTTTATCCTCGCCGATCCGGTTCGCTTTTTGTTGCTGTCGGTCAGTCGGCTCAAAGACTATTTTTGGATTTTACCGTCAGAACAATCGTCCTCGATTTCAAATATTGCGCGGCTCTTGTCCTTTGCGGTGTATTTGCCATTTATGATTTATGGGCTATGGCTTTCGCGTCGACACTGGCAACTCTGCTTGCCGCTTTATCTTTACATTGCTTTTGATGGCTTGCTCTGCCTAACGACGTGGGCGGCGCCGCGCTATCGTTTGCCCAGCGATGTGCTCTTGATGGTTTTTGTCGGGCTCGCTGTAACAAGCCTTGTGTCACAGGTCAAAACTCACATGCCGATGTTGACCAACAAAAGATCGTTAAGGGAGGATTCAGCCGGGTAGAGCGCTTGGTTGCAGGCGTTGAAAAACAAAAGGCGAATGGTGTTTCGAATTACAAAGAATTTGTTCTGCTGAGAGGTTATTGATTGGTACATGGTAGGAAACAAAATTCATGGGGGGAACATGGATAATATGCTTTTAAAATCGACTCTGGCTCGTTCAGAATCAACCCTTTCGCGGCGCGCGCAAGAGCGCTTGCTTTTGGGTGGAATCATGTTTGGGGATGCGTTGTCCTTGCTGTTCGCATTCTCGATTGCATATTTCATTCGTTTTGAATTGCAGTTCACATTCTTTGAAGATGTGGTGCCTTCGGTGGATCTTCATCGTTGGATCATATTGGGCATGATTCCTGTTTGGATTGCGATTTTTGCGTTCTTCCATTTATATGATCTCAACTATCTCTTGGGTGGCACCGAAGAGTATTCGCGCGTCTTTACTTCGTGCGCGGTTGCTCTCAGCATCATTGTGCTTGCCAGCTTTTTTATACCGGTGGTGCGCCTGTCACGCGGATGGATTGCTGTCGGCTGCACGCTCGCCTTTTTCTGCCTAATCTTTGACCGCTTTATGTTTCGTCGCATTGCGTATCAGATGCGAAATCGCGGAATGCTGATGTATCGCACGTTGATTGTCGGGACGGATGAAGAAGCGATTGCGATTGCGGATCAGCTGGCTCACGCGCCAACCGCAGGCGCGCACGTCGTGGGATTTGTTTCCAATACTGCTCCGTCGGAACAGACAATTGCTCTCGATCCCCCGATTGTTGGATCCGTTGAACAGCTATCCACTTTGGTAAAATCATTCGGAATCGAAGAACTGATCGTCTCGCCGGCAAATTTGCCTCGCTCAAGTCTGCTCGAGATCTTTGAAAACTTTGGCAGCTCGGACGATGTGGAACTTCGGTTTTCTTCCGGTCTCTACGAAACCTATACAGCGGGGGTTCGCGTAAAAGAGATCAGCAATGTGCCCCTTGTCAGCATGAACAAGGTGCGGCTCAATCGCAGCGAAGAAGCGATCAAACTCGTGAGCGACTTTTTTATGGCTTCGATGGCGCTCTTGATCCTCTTCCCGGTTTATCTCGTAATCGCTATTCTCATCAAACTCGATTCGCGCGGTCCGATCTTTTATCGGCGACGGGTGATGGGGCGCGGCAATACACAATTCGACGCGTTCAAGTTTCGTACCATGTTTGTCAACGGCGACGAGATTCTACAGCGGGATGCGGAACTGGCACAACAATTCAAGACAAGTTTCAAACTCAAAGACGACCCGCGTGTTACGCCTATCGGTAGGTGGCTGCGTCGGATGTCGCTTGATGAGCTGCCGCAGCTCTTTAACGTGCTATTGGGGCAAATGAGTTTGGTCGGACCGCGTATGATTACGGCGGAAGAGGGTCCCAAGTATGGCAAGATGAAGATGAATTTGCTCACGGTGAAACCCGGATTGACGGGCTTGTGGCAAATCAAAGGACGGAGCGATGTGTCGTACGAGGAACGCGTCCGCTTGGATATGTACTATATCCGCAACTATAGCATTTGGCTTGACGTCCAAATCCTGTTTCAAACCATTCCCGCCGTGCTAAAGGGCAGGGGCGCATACTAGTAACAGGCATCATACGTCTGTTTGAAATTCGTATGTGGTTTGTTACCACTGTGGATTCAGACTGGTATAAAATTCATGGCGTTAGCTTTGGAATATACCAGCCCAATCTGTATCAGAAACGTGAGCGGTTTTTACAGCTAACACTTTACTATTACCGTGTTTCTTGGAAAAATTCGGTGTGCTAGGGAAAGGAACTCGCATGACACTCAGACAGTATTTTTCAATCGCCCAAAGATGGCTCTGGCTTATTATCCTCGCGACCTGCATTGCCGCGGGGATCAGTTACTTTACAACTTCAAGCCAACCAAAGCTTTATCAAGCGGACGCAAAATTGCTTGTCGGGCAAAGCATTCAAAGTACCAATCCAAATTCGGGCGACCTGGTTACTAGTCAACAGTTGGCGCTCACGTACATTCAGATCGCCAAGACATTGCCCGTTTTGCAACGGACGATTGATGCCCTCGGCATTGATATGGCGCCTGAAGCATTGGAACTATTCACGAGTGCCTCGATTATTCAAGGCACACAGATTATTCAAGTCAGTGTCGTTGATCCAAATCCTGCTCAGGCGCAAGCTCTCGCAAACGAACTGGGGCGTCAGCTGACGTTGGCAGGACCCGCTGCGGCGGAACAGGAACAAGCAAAGCGGCGCGCCTTTGCGCAAGTTCAGGCAGAGGATTTGCAAAAAAAGATTGAAACAGCGCAAACGCAGATTACGGACTTGAATACTCAAGTTCAGTCAACGAACAGCGCGATTGAAATCGCGGACAAGCAGCAACAAATCACGACGTTGCAAAATCAGGTCAACCAATGGCAGCAGACCTATACTGCACTGCTCACATTCCTGGCGCCGCAGTCGCCCAATTACCTTTCGTTTTTGGAACCGGCTTCCTTGCCAACTTTTCCCATTGCGCCAAATGTGTTTCAAAGCGTTTTGGTTGCCGCGGCGATTGGATTTATCCTGGCATTGGGTGGAGTCTTTTTGGTTGAGTTCCTGGATGACCGCTTCAAAAGTCTCGATGAAGTTCCACAGCTTTTGCAGCTGCCAACTTTGGGATCAATTGCTCGTATTCCGCGCGCCGATCAAAAACTGATTACGAGTCTTCCGCCGCGCTCACCCGTTGCCGAGTCATATCGAATTCTTCGCACCAATATCCAATTTAGTGGGGTTGATCATCCAGCCAAATCTATTCTTGTCACGAGTCCGGGTCCGGGTGAAGGCAAGAGTGTGACCTCTGCAAATCTCGCCATCGTGATGGCGCAGGCGGGGCTGCGGACAATTCTGATTGATGCAGATTTGCATAAACCTGCCTTGCATCGAATGTTTGGCGTGACGAATGATGTTGGCTTGACCAACGGTTTGATTGCAAGCGCAAATGTCGAGAGTTTCGTACGCCAAACCAAATTTGAAAACCTTCGCCTCATCACGACAGGTACAGTTCCTCCGAATCCTACCGAAATACTTGGCTCGGAACGAATGCGTACTTTTTTGCAAGACCTCAAAGCTGACAGCGATATTATTATTTTCGACACCCCGCCGTGTCTGCCGCTAGCCGATTCAGCTGTGCTGGCGCGTCAGGTGGATGGTGTGATTCTTGTCCTTGATGTGCCGCAGGTTCGGCGCCAAGCCGCAGTCCGCGCCAAAGAATCGTTGGAAAAGGTCGGTGGACATATATTCGGAACAGTGCTCAATCGAATCAATCCGCGCGAACTCGGTTACGCTTATCAATATTCGTACTCGACGAACCAACGCGAGCGCATCAAGCGCGATTTGACGATTGGAACCGATCCAAAGATTCTTTTGCAGCGGATTAGAGCTCTTGTGCGTCACTAAGAGCCAGTCCAACCATTCCAACACTATGAAAGAACGTCAATTCAACCGATATTCAGCAATCTTGTACGTGGTGATTATCGGAACACTAGCTTTTGCTCTTTATTTGGTATTACCATTGGTGTCGGGCGATTCCGCGGGTACTATAGCGGTATCTGCTGCTCAGGTAGCAGCAAGCCCTTCGCCTACTGCATCACCAACCTTCACACCTACGGCTGCGGGAGATCAGAATACTACTATTCAGACCGCGCGACCGGAAGCGAATGGGGTGGGCTGGGTTGCGAGCAAAGAACCGGCGCCGCATTGGGCTGACCTCAATCTTTACGCAGGCACCTATCAAAATCAAGCATACACAAGTATTCTCCAGTTTAATGTCGGCGGCATCATGCCTCCCGGCTCCAAGCTGACATCCGCCGCGCTAGAACTCACCGGGCAAAACGCGTCAAATTTGGGCAAAACCGGCGAGTGGCAATTAGAATTGATCGATAGTAGCCAGACCAAAGATTGGGCGCAAGCTTCAACCACAGACATCCTCAATACGCCAGCCCTCGCAACCATCGGAGAACCAATCCCGGCGAGTGCGCTTGGCGTCAGTGTTGTGAATCGCATTGAATTCAACGATGAACAAACTAAACTGCTCGAAAAACAGCTCGAGGTTGGGCGTTTAACGTTCCGCATCAAGGGTCCGGCTGACACTGCCGATAATCTCTTTAGCTGGGTATCGGGCGCCGGCTCGCCGGGTGATCCTTCTGCGCCACAGTTGTACCTCGGTGGAGTGCCGGGAAAATTAACAATCATTACCAACACGCCCACACCGGTTAATGTCTTCACAGCCGCCGCGTATGTGCGCCAAGCGACAAGTCAAGCCGAGCAGTTTGGCACACCAACTCCGATGGGGTTGGGCGTCATTACTGCCACTCCGGGTGGCGAACGCATTGAGGTGACGCCCGTTTTTCCGCCGGAGAATGCTGCGACCGCGGGGGCGATTTCGTCGTATGCCACCGCCGTAGCCATCACAACCGGAACGTACACACCCACACCCAAAAACTGGGTTGTTATCACGGCGACACACACGCCCGTCCCGCCGTGGACGCCTACGTCAACTGCAACGCCGCCCTTTATTCCCGTTGCCCGAATCACCGCGCCGCCGACTCCTACGCGTGCTCTGGTCCCAGACCTGCTTACGCTGCCGCTTCCTTCGTTTTTGAACGGCAAGGTATTGGCAAAGACTACGCGCTATGGCGATCAATATGCGTACCGCCCCATCGTGCTTGCCACGGATGGCTCCAGTCAAGGTATTTTAACGGGAGACCTTTATTACGATGCCGCACGCACGCGTGAGCTCTATTCGCCCGATCGTCAAAAGCTGCTCTACGTCGCTCCCGGTCTTACAAATGACGAACGCTTGCAGGTCTGGGTTGAGGACCTACGAACCGGTCAGAAAACCCAACTCACCCATGTGTCGCGCGGTATCGCATACGATCCGGTTTGGTCACCCGACGGCAAGTCTGTCGCATATGTCTCCGGGCAGACGGGAAATGAAGAAATTTATGTCTATGACTTGGCGAGTGATATATCGTACCAATTGACGACCACTGCTTTGCCGAACATTTACAATCAGCATCCGTCATGGTCGCCGGACGGTAGACAAATTGTCTTCAAGTCAAACCGCGATTCCGGATTATTTGAAATCTGGATCATGAACGCGGATGGGTCCGACCAGCGAGTTTTTAGTCGGAGCGGGTTTATCGAAATCGACCCGGTATGGGTGAAACCCTAGCGCACGATAAAGACGAAAAAAGGAACGCAGCCAACTCGGCGCGTTCCTTTTTTATTGTACCGGATACACTCGCTACCACATTAGTCTATAGTCAACGTTGCATAAAATGACCAATGTAACCTCTCCCGATTCGGTGCTGTCGAAAATGCTGTGGGAAGCTTACCATAAGCTTTCGTGTACCATCGTGACGCGCCCTTCTTTTCCATGGGAAATCCTAAACCGGAGCTTTCTGGCAGAAAGGCGAGCCAATATCTGCCCGGCTGCAACAAGACCGGTGATTTGACAGGGATGGTATTCCAACCCTCAACTGCGGTAAATGGTCGAGTCATAGCTTTGCGAACGCCAGGTCCTCCATTCGGTCCGGTGCTGTCATAGATTCCTAAACGCAGGCGCCCACCGGTTGCGGAAACATAAAAGCTCAGACTTTGAAGCGTCGCAGCTTGCCCAAGTCTGACTCTTTGAGCAGAGAGCAAGCTGCCATTCCCATTGTCGTTCGTTCCCAAAATTCTCGTTTCACCCATGAAAATTGTTTGAGCTGATGTTGGGGTAGCTGTTGGAGACCCTCCAACAGGTGGCGTAGCGGATGGGGATACTACATCTGTTGGTGTTTTTGACGGAGTAGAAGTCTTCGTAGGCGTTGGCGCCGTCGCCGCATCTGCCTGCAGCACCAAGACCCAATCGCCATCCCCACCACTGTTGTTCCCCGTCGGCGTGAACTCCTTTGTCCCCACATTCGCAAACGGCGAACCTGCAATGGCACTAAACGTCC
This sequence comes from Chloroflexota bacterium, assembly GCA_004295045.1. Classification (GTDB taxonomy): domain Bacteria; phylum Chloroflexota; class Anaerolineae; order UBA4142; family SHND01; genus SHND01. The sequence goes on from SHND01000062.1 coordinate 8,332, forward strand.
CGTTCGCCGGATCATACCACCGCGCCGTCACCGCTCCCGCCAACTTGCTCAGGTCCACCGTCACCTGCCGCACACTCGGCATGTAAACCACCACCAACGTCCCATCCCCACTCCGCGCCGCCGTCGCATAATTTACCTTTTCCCAATCCCCATACCCCGCCGTCATCACTTCATGATTCCAGTCCGGGATCAATGTCTGCCACGCCAGCGTATTGAACAACCCTGCCGCATTCTGCATGTTCAACGACCCCTGCCGATCCAACCAACTCTTCCAATCGGTCGTCTGTTGATCACAATTCACATAATTCGGCGTCGAACCAAAATGCCAAATCGGACAATTCCCAAACACATGCCCAAATCCGCCCGAAAGAATTGTCCAATACGTCTGCGCACGCCGCGCTTGCTCACTCGAACCATGCTCGTTCTCATACGCCGATTCCATCAGATAATAGGGCATCACCGGCGAAAACGCATAGGCGGTTTTCGACAGTCGATACAGTATGTTGGAGTAGGTGTAGGTGTTGTTCAAGGTCAGCCAACTCGCACCATTCCACGGACCAATCGCCATGCCGTTCGAGCCGCCGGTGTCTTCGGGATAGTTGTGGGCGGTGATGAGATGCCGTCCATCCGCTTGTTGCAATGCCAGCGCAAAGCGATTCACCTTTTGCTTGACCGGCGTCGGATCGGTGTCGCCGCCGACGACCCAGATGATGTTGTCAAAGTTTTTGTAGCGGTTGCCGACGTATTGTCCCCATGCCTCCATGTCCGCCTCGCTGGCAGCGCTCACAGCGCCGCACCAACCGTCATCGCCGCACTGCCAGCCCAAGTAGAGGGGATTGAGCAGGACGAGGATGCCGCGCTGGGCGGCGGCATTGATGACGGCATCGGCGTGGGCAAAGTAGGCTGGGTTGGGCGTGGTGAAGGTTTGACCGGTGAAGGGGGCGTCGCCGTAGATGTTGTTGGGCGGATTGGAGGCGAAGCGGTGTTCGATGAGGTTGACGAGGACGGTGTTAAAGCCGTGTTGTTGGCGGTTGGTGAGGTAGTAGGCGGCGTCCTCGTTGGTGAGTTGGACGATGAGTGACCAGGCAGCATCGCCGGTGAGGAAAAAGGGTTGGTTGTTCTGATCCACCAAGTAGCGTCCGTTCGCACTCACTTTCAAAGGATATGTCGCTGTGGGCACCAGACCTGGCCCTCCCGGTGGCGCTGCAGAAACCGACCAAGTGAACAACAGAATCGCTGGCAGAATCAAAAGCAAGAGCAACATGCGAAGCATTGCAGCTTGACTCTGTTTGGCACCTGGCGTGTGATTAGTTGAGGTAGGATTGTCGAAAAATGGGTTTGTCACGCTTCACCTTTTTGCATGGACAGTATACGCATCACTCATCATGTTGAAAAGTTTACTGTAAAACAATCGGACCCTTTAGCTTGGCAAATTTTTGATTGATTCAGGTTCGGACGCGTGCATTCCACAAATGCAGCGTCAGCGGGTCACCCGGAAGCAACCGCAAAAATGAGAGACCACCTCATGTTACGGAGGCGCAATCCAATGCCATACTCTGGATTTGGATGGAGAAAGTGAGCGGCGAGAGTAGAGCGCAGACGCGTGTGCCAGACAAAGAAAAAGAGTTGGCAGCCGAACTACATACGACTTTGACTGCAATCGGTGACGGTTCGTACTCTAGATTGTTTAGAACGAGCGGAGTTTTATGCGTCTATACCGTGACGCGCGGCAACAGACGAGATACGATGGGGATTATTTTCAAGACCAAAGCAAACTAACTATTTCACGTAAGTCGCGTGACACGCTTCTGCTGAAAGCACGCGAAACGAATAATTGTCAAAAAGGAATGACGCGGCAGATGTCTTTGATGCATGACAAAGCAGCATAACCCTGCCTGGATGACCGTTGCAGAAAATCAACGCTTGCGGCGGAAAGCGACTGGCATTATTGGTCGCAATGCATTATTGACTTGAAGCGAATCCGCGGCCGTCTGGCGTTCTGCATTCGCCTTTTCTGGGCGCGAATTATGTCTTTTAGATTCGGGAAGCACAATTTGCTCTTCTTTAGACGCAAGTTGGCTCGAGCGCATCAAAGCCGGCAGCACAAGTAATGTGCATACAATTGCAATGCCCCATACTACGGCAACGATGATTAGGATAACGGGAATTGGCGCCATTGCTCTACCTCCATATGGCTTTGTCAAACGTCGAATCGCCTATGACCTCAGTCTGACATCCAGTCTAGCTAACAAAATCAAGATGGGCATATTATAAATAGTCCAATGTCGTAATCCCATAAGAAAATAGTCATATTACCGTTGGGGTACTTGTGACTTGTTGTTCTTTTGTGGCGCGGGTGTTTTTCAAAAAACTCACGCGCATTTAACCGCCGCTACCCAACCGGCTTGTCAAATTCCGGATTTGTTACATCGCAGATATAACTCCACCAATTCATTCGAATCCCATTCATCCGCCCCGCCACTTTGGGAAAGCGCGTGAACCACCATTTGTGATGTCCTCGAATATCGCCGTTGCCCCACGCAGTTGCATTTTGCAATTTCTGTACGCCGTGAAAATTTGGAAAGGTGAGCCAGTCGTCCGCGTCCGTCATAACGGACTTGGAGTTGCCCCATTCGTAATCCTTTTGACTGTTTGGCGCATAATGCACATTCCCACATTGCGCGTTGAGCGGCGCGATGCGATCATACAATAGGAATTTTGCAAAGAGATTGGTTTGGGCATATTTTACAACATTATACTTGTTCGGTTCAAGCTTTTCAAATGGATTTTTGGAACGATCATACGCGTACGTCCAGTGGAGAAAATCTTCGGCGCGATAGATTTTTGCCATCACCGATTCCATTCGATGCCCCAAGTCCTCTTCCATCTCGCCCACACCGCGTTCGTACGAAAAGCCCATAATCACAAAACGCCGTCCATGCGTATTTTCGACGACCGGTCCATTGCACCAAAACGCGCCCGTGCCGCACATCACCGATTCATACGTTCCTGAAAAGGGATAAGCAAACACCCACACTTCATCAATCTCTTGGTTGTTGACACGCGACGAAAGATTGAATTCTTTGATAAAATCCTGATAATCGAAACGATCGTCCGGTTCTTTGTATTTGCTCTGATTGTTCGTGTACAAATCGAGATAGTCGAGCGCTGCAAAGCGCTTGCCGCTGAGCTTTAACGGAAAGCCATCTACATCAATTCGCTGCGTGACATTGTATTTCACCAAGCCGCCTGAACATTCGTCAATGTCCTTGATATATCCTGCGATCAAATCATCTACGCGCTGCCAGCCGCGATTTTTGACGCCCCATTCAACGAGCCGCAAATTTTTCAGTTGATCTACAACCGGATTGTACACGATTGCCAACACTTTGGGCGCAAGCGTCACAAGCGGCTCGTCTGTGATGACAGGTTTAGGTGAATCGCTTGGTAGTGAAGCTGATGGTTGTTGAGAGCTCGGTGGGGGTGATCCAAAAAGCGACTTGAAGAAATCGGAAATGCTGTCGAGGAGAGACGTTCGTTGCTGTGACATGCTTTACTCCAGAGAAATCGGATAACGGAATTATAATGCAAATTGAGTCAGATTTGTGTTTCAATTTAGCGACGAGAAAATTTTGCAATATTTCATTCGTCTACAATTTTCATTGTTGCTATCACCAAATAGAACGGCGGCGTGAAAATTTTTCACGCCGCCGTTTCTGATTCCAGCCACTCAAGGCAAACTTTTCTTGTATGCTTTCCACACGTCCAACCGTCCATAGCCAAACAGATTGTTGGGAATGTTGGCAGAGGATGTGCCGCCGCACACTTGATTGCCCGCTTTCACACTCCGTTTGGCGCTGTTAAAGAACGCCGTTTCCGTTGCGTCCACATCGCCGCGCAATGACGGGATCGCATCCCACAACAACGCCACCGCGCCCGCGACGTGCGGAGCTGCCATCGAAGTGCCGCTAAAGTTCGCGTAGCTGTTGTTCGGAACGCTTGAACGCACATTTACGCCCGGCGCGCTAATGTCCGGTTTACGAAGATTGCTGCTATCCACCGTAACCAGACCGCGACTGCTGAAATTTGCCAAGGCGTCACCAATGTCCGTCGCGCCGACAGTGGTTGACGCATCATAAATCGCCGGTGGGTCTTCGACTGTCTCGCACGCTGAACCGGAATTGCCCGCCGACACCGAAACGAAAATTCCCGCCGCGCGCACATTTTCTGTCGCTGCCTTGATGTCGTCAGGATTGCACTGCTCACTTGGCGGACAGCCCCACGAATTGCTTACAACATCCGGCGCTTTGGCGGGGTCGGGATTGTTCCCATCCTTGTCCCACGGCGCGAGGAAAAACTGGAAACATTCGATGTAGGCGCTTGGGCGTCCGGTGCCGCTGTCCATATTGCGGCACGAAATCCATTTTGCGCGCGGCGCAACCCCAATCTCATTCGCTCCAGCTTTGCCAACCATTGTGCCCATCGTGTGTGTGCCGTGATCGTTGTCATCGCACGGCTTGGCGGAATTGTAGCCGCACGGATTGCTATTGCCGTCAATGTCGTTGTGAATTGCATCCCACCAATTGTAACTGTGGTCCGCCTTGCCGGTCTTTTTGTTATAACCGCGATATCTATTCTTTAACGCAGGATGCGTCCACTGCACGCCCGTGTCCTGATTCGCGACGACAATGCCTTTGCCTTTGAATTTAAGATCCCACAATTTCGGCGCGCGAATTTTTTGAACGCCCCATTCCACGCCGGCTGCCGCTTCGGTGCTCGGACCGCGCGAAACCGGTTCGATAAAGTGGACGTCGGGATTCGCGCTAATGTGTCCAACTTCGGGCCGCGCCGCGATTTGGAACGCCGCGTTCGCATCCAAATTTTCAACGGCGATCACGTTCGCCACATAGTACGCGCGATAACTCAAACCGAGTTGGTCCAATTGTGCGCGCACACCCGCTTGCGTTCGGTCGGCGGTTGCGCGCAGGGTATCAAAAACATAACGCCCTTTTTCTTGTTTCGTTTTCAAATTGTTCGCGGCGGACACATCCGCCTGTTCCGCCATCACGATCAAGGTGCGTGTGGCTTCACCTTTTTGCAATGTTTGTAAAACGTGTTTGTCAATCTTTGCCGCGACGCCGCTCAATAACGCGGTGTGCGGCACGCTTTGATTTGCGTGTTCGTTAATCCTCGCGGCGCTCAATGCACTTGGCAATACAATCGCGCTCGCAATTAATACAAATGTAATCAAAAAAAACTTTCGCATAAATGATGTCTCCTGTGACATGGGGATAGGTGGACTATTCTAATTCAAATTCTAAATCAAGCATAGTGCCCTGCGCGCTACTTGGTTGCGTCGCGATACACATCCACATAGTGCCGATACTGCGAAATGACGGTGCGGACATAGAGATGTGTTTCGGCAAACGAAATCATTTCCACCGCCGTATCGAGATCAGCGCGCTGCCATTTGCGTGCGTTGCCGGGTCCGCCGTTGTAACCCATCAACGCGTAATACACATTACCGTCGAACGAATCAAGCACATTGCCGAGATAATACGTGCCAAAGCGCACGCTCACGAACGGCTTGAACAAATCCGTCTGTTCAAAATCATCCACGTTCAACGCGCGCGCAATCATGTCTGCGGTGCCGGGAATCACTTGTGTCAAACCGCGCGCTTGCGCGGACGAAATGGACATTGGATTGAAACCACTTTCCTGACGCACCAATCCAAAAAAGATTGCGGGGTCAAAGCCATGCGTCTGCGCGTAAGGCACGATCAAATCTGCAAAGTAGGTGGGATACAACAATTCGCGCAAGAGCTGCGGCTGCTGCGTTTCATTTTGCCCCGAAAGATTGGCGAGACGATTTGCCGCGTCAATCGAAAGCGAAAAATAATTGTTGTCTTTGTAATACAACGCGAGCGCGTACAGCGCGGGGGCATTGTCTTTGAAACGCTCGTTCAACGTTTGGAATTGCGGACGCGCCTCCAACGCGCGCGCGAGCGACGCGTATTCGCTGCCGCGTTTGAAAAAGGGATCGCTCAATACTTGGTTGGGCAGTTCCGACGAAACGGACGCGCCGCTCCACGCCGCGATCCATTGTTCCAATTCCGCGCGCGCGTTCGCATCGTCGTTCATCGCGTAATCGTCTATATTGTATGAAGGCGGCGGCGCGGGTTGATTCAACGCGTCGAGCGCGCGATACGAATAGTACGTGCGCGGCGCTTGCGCGGCTTGCTGAAAGAATTTGCGCGCGTTCGCTTCATCGCCCTGCTGGCGCGCGAGCTTGCCGAGCCAATACGCCGCGCTCGCCGCATTCGGCGACGCGGGAAAATTTTTGATCGCCGTATTCCATCGCGCTTGCGCGTTCGTGTAATCCTGCGCGAGATAATAATTCACGCCCGCGTTGAACAACGCTGCCGCCGTCAGATTCGATGTGGGAAATGCGTTGATGAGTTCGCTGTACGCGGCGGCGGATTGTGCGTGCGCGGCTGCCCCTTCGTACGTCAGCGCCGCATTCCAAAATCCTTGCGGCAAACGCGCGTCATTTGGAAAATTTTTCAGCAAAACGCGGAGCGTCGCCAGCGCGGCGGCGGCATCGCCGGCGCGCGTCTGCGAAACTGCTTTGCCGTAGAGCGCATCCGCCACGCGTTTGTCGTTTGGGTAGGATTGCAGCAATACATCGAAATTCCGCAGCGCGCCCGCCTGATCCCCTTTTCTCTGATACGCCAACGCCGCGTAATACAACACCTCCGCGCCGGGCGTATCGTTCGCGGCGATATAGCGCCGAAACGCTTGAATTGCCAAATCATAATTGCCGACGCCATAGTTGGCGATGCCGCGCTGCAATTCGTTAATGTTCTCCGCGCCGATTTCGACGAGTTTTGCAACCGATTGATGCGCGCCCGCTTCAAGCGTGTAATTTGCCAGCGCGTGTTTCCATTTCGCAATCGCCGCGTCCGTTTCGCCCGCGTCGTACAGCGCTTGCCCCAACAAAAATTCGACGTTCGCTTTCGTCGCGTTGTCAGGCGCGAGTTTGAACGCTTCCTCCAAACGCGTTGCCGCCAAGGTCGGTTCCGTGCGCGCGGTGTACACCTCCGCGATCTTTTTCAAAATCGCAACGCGCTGCGCGTTGTTGAGCGTTTCATCGCGGAATGCCGCTTCGTATTGTTTGATCGCCGCCGCACTGTCGCCGCTGGCAAGCAGCACATCGCCAATTTCGCGGTCAATCACTCCCATCAGCGCGCGCGTGCGCTGGCGATACGTTCGCAGCTCTTGCAGCGCGCGTTCATAGTTTTGCTGCTGCGTAAAAATATCGCCCAGCCAGTAATGCGCCCGCGCCGCAAATTCATCCCCGTCGTTTTCTTGAATCACCGCTTTGAGCGCGGGAATCGCATTTGTAAAATCGCCCGCGAGATACAACGATTCGCCGAGCCGCCACTGTGCTTGACGCGCGAGCGCGGGTTCAGGATTTTCGTGCAAGACCGCGCGAAAAGTCGTCGCCGCGCGCACGTAATCGCCGTTGCGTCGATGCGTCAACGCTTGTTGAAACGCGGCAGAGGAATTTGCCGGAATGGTTGGCACCGGCACAACTGCCTCTTCCGTTGGAGGCGGGGCAGTAGGTTCGGCGACAGACGTATTCGGCGGCAGACTTGTGGCTGCCACAGAATTTGCGACGCGCGTGGCGATTGCTACGCGTGTAGGCGAAATATTTTTTTGTGCGGCTGGTTGTGCGAAGGGATTAAAGAAGGTTAGGACGAGTGCGAGAATTGCGACGGCGACGAACGCGAACAAACCAAATTTTACGAGGCGCGCAGAGATCATTGCTTGGATTATAACTTTTCATGCGCGATCCTCAAAACAAAAAAGGGCGGCGTACAAGAGTACGTCGCCCAAATTTCTTTTCAACAAAGCATGTGATGTGCGTTACGGATCGCTCGTCAACGCGTGGACGGTTACTTGGGTGATCGCCGAATCGCCGCTGGCAGGGACGCGGCAAGTCACAGACCACACTCCCGGTTCTTCGGACGCATAAGGCGCAAACGAGTCCGACCCGCTGATGTGAACATCCCATGCAAAGTGCCCACTCGCATCGGCTTGGACAGTGCCGAGTCCAAAGGAGCGCCCATCCGGACGGGTGGACCAACAGTTGATCTGAGCGTTTGCGCCCCAACTGTCACCCAACAACGTAAAGATGGGATTGAGTGCGTCAATCGAATCAGGCACGGCGTCGAGCAATATGCCCGAGCTGGTGACGATTGCTTTGCCGCCAACTTCTATCTCCGTAATCGCGCCATAGCCGCTGCCCGGCGCGTAAGCAGTCACTTTGTAAAAACCGCGACATGCCTCGGAGAAAAAGAGGATTGGAAAAGAGATGTGTCCTTGTTCGTCCGCTTTGACCGTGCTGGGTCCGTAAAAGCCGTCGAACAATCCTTGATAAAAGGGATCATCCGCGCTGGCGCCCTCTACATTCGAGCGTCCACTGCAATTCGGCGGCAGGGAAACCCAGATGTTGACATACTCATCGCGCCAAAAACCGGCGCCGGTAAAAGAAAAATTTTGTTTGTCCGTACTCGAACCGGCAAGGGTCGCGCCAACCTGTTCCCAATGATATGCTTCAATGTTCACGGTCGCTTGTCCTTGCGCGACGACTGTTTGCGCCAAGCCGAGTTCGTGTACTACCCACGTCCAATCGCCGAGTTGATGTGCGAATGCGCCGCCGCCCGGCAATTCTTCGCTGCCATCCTGACTGTGCCACCAAAAGGATGCCGCGCCGTCTGCATCGGTGAGAATACTGCCGCCCGCGACGTTGGAATCAAATCCAATAATTTGTCCTGCGTTGATGGCGCGTCCATCCGGCTCGACGACGTACGCGTTCACATGAGTGTTTGGAGAAAAACCTGTGCATTGAATAAAAAAATCGGTGCCGGGCGGACCCGACACGGGGTCAGATGTACACAATGCGTTTGAGGTTGCTGCTGCTGTACCGAACGTGAACACCAATGCCGCCAGTACGGCAAACGCGCTCAACAATCCGATTCGCTGTTTCATCAATGATTCCTCTTTTTTCGCCGGGGTTAGTCGTTCAACGTGAATTCAGAGCCACGCTTCGGCGCGTCCACAAAATTCTGTTATATAGACGGAGCCGTGCGCCATTTGGTTCACATGCTGTACAAACCCAACTGCTCAGGATTATAGCCGCGCCCACTCCGAGTGTCAACGATTTCTGCGGACGCTTGTACCATCCGATTCCTTTTCCCTCTACATGCCCATTTACACGCGCACACGACACGAGTACAATATTCGCCATGTCTTTGCCAAAATCATTGCCCGAGCTCGCGCCCCCGTCAGAGGTAAATCCCAATGGCACGCACATCATGGAGCTGGGACGCGGACGGCGCATTTTCAAATGGTACGAGTATCTTTCGCCGACATCGGAGCAGCTCGACGCGCTGCAGCAGCAATATGATCTGCATCCTTTGGCGATGGAAGATGTTCGCACCTTTGACGAACGCGCCAAAGTGATTGACTTTGGAACGTACTTGTTCATCACCGTCCATTCGCTCACGCGTCACGATGGAGAAATGCACGATCACGAACTCGAAGTATTTCTCGGACGCAATTTCCTCATCACAATTCATGCAGAATTACTTCCCGAAATTGATCACGCCCTGAGACGTTTTCTCGGCGATGCGAGACGCCAAGATTTTGGTCCCGATTTTTTCCTCTACTTGATCGTGGACGAAATGACCAACAATCTTTTTCCAATGCTGGATAAGATGGACGACGAGATTGACCTCGTCGAAGAAGAGACCCTCAGCAAAGCGACTCCGAAAACGCTAAATCGCATTTTTCAACTCAAGCAAGAATATATTCAAATGCGCCGCAGCGTCGCGCCGATGCGCGACGTGATGAATGCGCTCGCGGGGACGCGCTACGGTTTGATTGATTCCAGAACCGCGTTGTATTATCGCGACGTGTACGATCGCCTCTCGCGCGTTTATGAATTGATTGAAACGGGACGTGATTTGTTGGGCAACGCGCTTGACACGTATCTGTCGGTGCAATCGAATCGTTTGAACGATGTGACGAAAACGTTGACGATTATCGCAACCATCTTTTTGCCGATTTCGTTCATCGTCGGTTGGGGCGGCATGAATTTTGAATTGATGCCGTTTCGTGAATCCGTTGCGTTTTGGATTGTGAATATCTCGCTCATTGCAATTCCCGTTGGGATGTTGCTTTATTTCAAAAAACGAGGTTGGTTCTAACATGACTCGCACTCGACGCGCCGCGCGCGAACATCCCGCGCACACCATTCAAGCCATGCAGCACAACGAACGACCGCGCGAACGCTTGCAGCAATTCGGCGCGGGCGTGTTGAGCGACGCCGAACTGTTGGCAATATTGTTACGCACGGGTTACAAAGGTGTGAATGTGATTGATTTGTCTGCCGAACTTTTGGAACAGTGCGGACGGTTGCCGGGACTGGCGCGTGTTCCGTACAATGAACTCTCGCATCTCAAAGGCATCGGTCCCGCCAAAGCGGCGGAACTGCACGCCTGTTTTGAATTGGGACGGCGCGTCGCGCTCGCTTCGCCGGAAGAAAAACCGCGCATTCATTCGCCCGCCGACGCCGCGCAATTACTGTCTGACATGGCGCGGCTCGAACAAGAAGAAATGCGCACGCTTTTGCTCGACACGAAAAATCGCGTACTCGGACGCGCGCGCGTATATCAAGGTTCCGTTCACACCACCGTCGTGCGCATCGGCGAACTCTTTCGTGACGCAGTGCGTCAAAACGCGACGGGCATCATCCTCGCGCACAATCATCCGAGCGGCGATCCCACGCCTTCGCCCGAAGACGCGGCGATCACGCGCGAAATCGTCAAAGCGGGTCAGCTGCTCGACATTGACGTACTCGACCATTTGGTTATTGGCGCGCAAGGAAAATTTGTGAGCCTGAAAGAACGCGGCTTGGGATTCTGAATGTCGCGCCCCCACGTTCCTCCTCCCCGAATTGATCTTGCCACGCTGCCGCCCCTGCTTTCGACGGGCGACCCTAACTCGTTTGCGCGCTTTACGCTCCAAGTGCGCGATCCAAAAATTCTCGACGAACTGCTTGCCGCGCCGTACTTTTCGCCCGACATCAAACGCGCCTTTCGAAAACTGCGCGAAGAGATTTTGAGCGGCGTTATTCAGCCGCTGCGCGAGGACGCGCCCGACATGGATTTTTGGCGTCCGTTTTCCAAGCCATACATCGGCGGTTCGTGGCTCGATGTGCCGTGGTTTTGGGCGGAAACCTATTTCTATCGCCGCATTTTGGAAATCGTGCGCTATTTTCAAATCGGCGCGTGGCACGAGCGCGACCCGTTCGCCGCGCAAAAAGACGCGGAATTGAAACCGGAGGCGGCGCCGCAGCGCGTGCGCCGGGTAATCGAAAAATTGCCGGAGAATGATGCAGAGCGATTCGAGTTTTTCTTGTACAGCGCGTTGTGGGGCAACCGCGTGGATTTGTCTTACAACGTCGAACAAAGCGTCGGTCGCGCCGAACACTTGGCGGACGAGCGCGCGAATTTGTTGGTGGATGACGCGCCGCGCGTGTGGGATTTTTTTGCCGCGCACAATCTCAAGCATTTGATTTATGTGACGGACAACGCGGGCACAGAACTCGCGCTCGATTTGGCGTTTATGGATTATTTGTTAACTTGGCAAACAACCGCCAAGCTGACAGTGCATTTGAAACCGCAGCCCTTTTACGTTTCGGACGCGATGCCGCAAGATGTGCATCGTACACTTGCCGCGTTCGACAAGGCGAACGATGAAACGCGCGCCATTGCCAAACGCTTGCGCGCTCATTTGCAGACAAAACGGTTGGAATTGCGCGTCCATTGGTTTTATCCAACGCCGCTTTATTATTTTGAAATGCCCGACGATCTTTTTGAAATGTTTCGCGCGGCGGATTTTGTTATTCTCAAAGGCGATGTAAATTACCGCCGCGTGGTGGGCGACGCGCATTGGAAGCCAACGATTGCGTTTGAATACACCACGCGTTATTTTCCGACGCCGTTCGTTTGTCTGCGAACGATGAAATCGGATGCGGTGGTGGGACTACAAGCCGCGCAAGTGGCAGAATTGGAGCGGACTGACCGCGAGTGGCGCGTGAACGGCAAGCGGGGTGTCGCGCAGGGAAATTTCAAATTGCAAATTCAAAATTAGAAACTCACGTTACGCATTTGAATCTCTATGTCACGGCTTCGATTTCTACCATTTCTCTTTATCCTTCTCACTCTCACGGTTTCCGGCGCGTTCGCGCAAGACCGTTCCGTCGTCGTCCAACGGCGCGACGCGGACATGACCATCCAACGCGATGGCAGCGTGGACATTGTCGAGACGTGGGTGGTGGATTTTCAAGGCGGACCGTTTCGGTTTGCGTTTCGCACGATTCCGTACAATAAAATTTCGTCGCTCGTGTTTGACGGCGTGAGTGAAAATGGGCAAGTATATTCGCGCGCGAACAGCGAAGCGCCGCATACCTTTCAGACCGAAGCGGGCAGCGGCGAACAAACGATTCGTTGGTTTTTTCCCCCGACGACGAATGCGACGCGCACGTTCGAACTGCGTTATCGCATCACCGACGCGCTGCGGATTTACGACGGCGGCGATCAATTTTGGTGGACATTCATCGAAGCAGATCGCGGCTATCCCATCAATGCCTCGCGCGTGACTTTGCATTTGCCGGAAAATTTTGATCCAAATGAATTGCTTGCCGCGACCTACACAAATGGGCGAGAGACGGACGGCGCGCAAATCGTTGATGGGCAAACGATTGTCTTTGAGGGCGGACCGTTTCCGCCGGACACTACGTGGGAAATTCGCGCACAGTTTCCGCACGGCGCGGTGACGCAGTCGGTGCAGCCGTGGCAGATTCTCGAAGCGCAGCGCGCGCAGCAAGAAGCAGCGCAAGCCATTGCAGTCGAACAGTTCAGTTTTTATTCCACTGTTTGCACGTGGCTCCTCGCGCTGGGCGGCGGGCTTGCGCTCTTGCTAATGTGGTACGTGCGCGGACGTGACCGCGCCGTGACACTGCCCGCCGAATTTTTGAACGCGCCGCCGATTGATCCTGCGACCGGCGCGACGGAACCTTTGACGCCCGCGTTGGCGGGAACGCTGATTGACGAAGAAGCGAATGTGCGCGATGTATTGGCGACGCTGATTGATTGGGCAGAGCGCGGCATTATCAAAATTCGCGCGCTGCCGCAGGGCGCAAAAACCGCAGATGTGAACGACGATTACGTGTACGAAAGGATTGGCACGAATGCGCCGCCGCTGCATCAGCAGTACGAACGCGAATTGATGCAGCGTTTGTTTCAAGGCGATACGAGCCGCAGCATCGGCGCCATTCGCCAAAAATTTACCGCCTCGCTCGACGAAATGTTCAGCAGTTTGTACGACGAGTTGGTGCGGCTCGGCTACTTTCAAAAACGTCCCGACCGCGTGCGCGCCCAGTTTTATCGTTTCGGTTGGCTGTTACTCGTGTTATTATGTCCCGCCGCGTTTCTGTTTCAATTGTTCGTGGGCTTGACGATTTCTGACGCGCTGCCTTTTTCGTGGCAGGCGCTCGCGCCGTGGATTATTTTATTCATCGTCGCGGGCGCGATCATGTATCTGGCGCGTTACATGCCGCGCAAAACGGACAAGGGGGCGGAAGCTGCCGCGCGCTGGAATGCGTTTCGTCGTTATCTCGAACACATCGAAAATTACACCAACGTCGCGGATGCCAAGGACCAATTTGAAAAATATCTGCCTTATGCCGTCGCGTTTGGGATTGATAAAACGTGGGTTCAAAAATTTTCGCAGGTGGACACGCCCGCGCCGACGTGGTATTCGCCGCCTACGCGCGGAATCAAAACTTCGAGTTCTACGCGTTCTGCATCGAGCTCGCAGCCAACTCCGACGCGTTCCTCTGGCGGTGGGATGTTGTCGGTGGGTGATGTGACGCCGAGCGCGAATCCGTCCGGCGGCGCGCCTTTACTCAACAGTGCGGCGAGCGGAACGTTCAATACGCTGAACAGTGTGAGCGCGAGTTTCTTTTCGATGTTGAATACGACCGCGACCTCTTTTGTTGCCAGCAATCCGGGTCTTGCGCCGAGTCGCGGCAGTTTTCGTTCGGGCAGCAGCGGAGGCAGCAGTTGGAGCGGCGGTTCAAGTTTTGGTTCGAGTTCGAGTAGTCGCAGCAGCGGGGGGGGCGGCGGCGGCGGACGAAGTGGATTTGGCTAAATGAGACAATTACATCGTCGTTTGTTCATCGTATTTCTCGTTTGTGGCGCGGCGCTTTGTTTGACCGCAATCGTTGTGCCGCGCGCCTTGGCACAAACGCCGCAAAAATTGCGCGTGGGTATAGTTGTGGGCGAACCGTTTGTGATTCAACAGGGTGATCGCTTTACGGGCTACAGCATTGACTATTGGGAAAAAGTTGCTGCCGCTCAAGGTGTTTCCTTTGAATATGTGCCGGTGAGCGATGAGAAACAAATTATCGCGATGCTGAATGACGGCTCGCTCGATGTGGTCATTGGCGCAATCGGCATGACTGCGGACCGCGAAGCGCTCCTTGATTTTACGCATCCTTATTACATGAGCGGATTGCAAATTTTGGTTGCAAACAGCCAGCAGCAGCAATCCATCTTCCGTGTGTTTGCGCCGTTGGTTGGTTCGGCGGTGCTGCAAGTTTTTGTGGTCGCCTTTATCTTTGCCGTCATCATGGCGCACGTGATTTTTTTTGTCGAACATTTCGGCGGGAATCCTGAATTCCAACAAGGATACTTGCGCGACATTTGGGAAGCATTTTGGTATCTGCTGATTATTGTGGCGACGGGTGAATATGGGGACAAGGAAGCGCGCACGCCCATCAAACGCGTGGTTACGGTTGGTTTTTGGCTGTTGGGCGTTTTGTTCATCGCGCAATTTACGGCAGCTGCAACTTCGACCATGACCGTGCAGCAGTTGACGGGCTCTATTCAAGGTTTGAACGACTTGCCGGGCAAACGCGTGGTCACGCTTGCAAACACGGCGGCTGCCGATTTTCTCACGTTCAATAAAATTCCCTTTACTACGGTTACGAGTCTGGAGGAAGCGTACGCGCAAGTGGAACAGGGACAAGCAGACGCGTTTGTCTTTCAAGCGCCGATTCTGCAATACTATGCTTCCAATGAGGGCAAAGGCAAAGTGCAAGTGGTGGGTGCGGTCTTTGCGCCGCTGCCGATCGGCATGGGGCTCAAAACCGACAGCCCTCTCCGCAAAGGGCTCGATGAAACGATTTTGAAATTTTATCAAGACGGCACGGCAACTGAAATCGGCACGCAGTGGTTCGGCGACACGGCGCAATAAAAGAAATAAATTTTCAAAGAGGACAAATTATGTGTTGCGCGACGCGCGGCGAGTTTTGTACGCCGCGCGTTTTTCTCGTACAACGGAATGACGGATGCGCGAAAAATCTTCGTCAGCGCGCGGTTTGCGAAACACGTAAAGATGTTCGTGCATGATGAGGTAAAAGCGATGGACGCGCGCGGGCGCGCTCCAGCGCTGCGCGTACGTGGTGTTGTGCTGTGTCTTGATAATTTCTTCTTTGAGCGCAAAGCCCACTTTCAAACAGCGATCGAGGACAAAATGCGACAGGGGCACATAATGCGCGCCTTTGCGCGTGTCGCCGATGAGCAGGGCGCAATAGCGGTCCGGTTTTAACACGCGATAGAGTTCGCGGATGCCTTTTTCGAGTTCGTCGAGAAATTCGTGGATACCGGAAATGCTGGAGAGGTCGTCGGGATTTTTATTGTCGGAATATTTGACGATGTTGGCGTAGGGTGGGTGCGTGAGAATTAAATCAATCGAATCGTCCGCGAGCGCGCTCAAATTTCGCACATCGCCGCGTTGAATGGTTTGTGCGGCGGAATGTTCGACGGGAAAATCCAAACGCGCCCGCGTGATTTCCACTGCGTTTTCGTTCACATCATAGCCGATGGCGCGGCGATTCAACAGGCGCGCTTCAATCAGCGTGGTGCCGCTGCCGCACATCGGGTCGAGGATCAGTTCGCCTTCGCCGGAATAATTCAAAAGGATGTTGCGCGCGATTTGCGGCGCAAAGTTGCCGCGATAATCGCCTTTGTGCGTCGCCCAATCGCCACGAACGGGAAAGTCCCAGACGGTGGTGCGCTCTGCGCGGAATTTGAGTAGCGTTTGGTTGCTCATTTATTTTCTCTCCAATACGACAGATGGATTTTCGACAAAGAACGTCAAGGGTTTTTGATACACGCGCGCAAATTCTTGCAGCTCAAAAATATCAATGCGCCGCGCCCCTGATTCACAGCGCGAGATGTATGACTGCGGTTTGTGCAAACGCGATGCAATCTCGTGTTGCGAGAGTCCTGATGTGATGCGCACGCTGCGCAATTTGTATGCCAACATTTGCAGACGTTTGTCGTGTTTCATATCAAACTTCTCCCATGCGTTATGCAATTTCCGCATAAAAAAAGATCAGCGTCCTCGGAGTGAGAACGCTGATTTTTGGTATCTGGAAATTTTGGGAATACATCTTCATATCTGACTTTCAAGTACTGCAATCTCGAACGTCTTGGTATGTAATTCGGAAACGTAATCGTAACTCATGAATTTTACACGTCCGTTAATGCTCTGGAATAGTGCTCGTGCAATTTTGGCCTGATACTCGTGCAAACGCGCTTTGTCCGCCACGATACGAAAGTGGGCGTTGAAATCTTGCAAGTCAACGAATTTGCCCAACGAATTTTGAATGTCGGTAGAATGTTCCACTTCAAAAAATGTGTTGGGCATATTGCGTTCGTTGAACCACGTTACGTCAATCGTCTGCGCGCGTTCGACAGTTTTGGGAAAAGTGAACGGAAATATTTTTTGAATCGTTGCAACATTGCCTAAAGGTCGCGCCAAAAATTTTCGATTCTTGTCTTGGCTTGGCACATACGTTTGAAACTTTTTTAGATTGCCGATTTCGACCAACAAACCTTGATAATAAGTGTGGTCAAATTCTTCCGTTGTTTTGGTGCTTGTTCTTCCTTCTGCCAAAATCTCGAATGGGATTTTCTTTTCCCATCCTTTGAGCGCCCAAAGTCCGGGACGAATTTTGAAAAAATATTCTGGGTCTTGCACAATGCGGCGCATGGAGGCGAATGGTGTTTTGGTATTCCAAACAGCATTGGGAACTTTCAATACATTTCCGTACAAATAACCGAGTGTGGCATAACCGCCATTTTCTTGCATAGTTTGAATCACTGCGTCGCGCTGGTTCATCGTTCACCTGCCTATCGAACAAAAATTCTTACGTGATCTTGTACGATCAATTTCATTTTGTCAAGAGCTTGGCAATACGAATTTTGCACACTATGAGTGTGATACGTTTCGCGCAAAACAAAACGCCCGCGCCGATTTTTCATCGAAGCGGGCGTTCTTATTCGGTTTTCCGTGGCGGCATACAGGCCATTCGACGCGTATCGCTTTAACCTCCGCTCACGTCTCCGATACTGAGATCAATAGATCGTCTACAACAATACGCTTCAACTCATTTGGCACGCGCAAGTGCTTGTCATTTGTGATGAACGTATCGGCTCCGGCGACAAGCGCGGTTGCCACTTGAATTGCATCGGGTGTTCGCAGATTCAGCCTTGCGCGCAGTTCCGCCGCTCGGAGCGCGATTTCGTCCGATAATGGAAATGCCGTAAGATTTGCCGAATGCGTCAAGATATCTCGATATTGCATCGCCAGCTCTGCATTATTTTCGCGTAATGGTCGCACAAGCACTTCGACCAATGTCACAGTTAAAGTAACCGCAATAATTTTGCCATCCGCAATAGCGCCAAAGAGTGCGCGTAACAAGTCTGCGTAGGGCGCTTCACGCGCAATAAAAGAGATGAGTGGCGCGGTATCAAGCGCGACGGTATGCCCTTCAAGTTGTTCTACCCACCCCATGTCGCGCGCTCCTGCGTCACGTATGCATGTGCACTCAAGCCGCGCCAAATTGGCGCACCCAGACCTTCCAGTTCGAGAATGCTGTGTGTAAATTGGGACGGGAGTGTTGCGCGCAAGAGCACCGTAATTTCCTCAATGAGGTCGAGTTGTTCTTGCGTTGAAAGGTGTCGAATCTCATTCATCACTCGCTGAAATGTAGGTTGGTCGGTGACCATATTTCCTCCTGCTCATTTCTATTCTAGCATGATTCGCCAGCGAAGAATAAATTCCCAACATACAAAAAGCCCGCTTCGATTGAAAAATCGAAGCGGGCGTTCTTTTTATTTGGCATTCGTTGCTTGGTATGTCATTCGGCATTCCAGAATGAGGCGCATCACGTAGGCAGCGCGGCTTGAGTCGGTGGCTCTGGCGCAAAGCGGTGAAGGAGCGCGCTCAAGTTATTGCCATCGAACCATTTTTTCATGAGCTCGTTGACCTCTTTTTTGTCCAACCAGGTGAGAACAATATAACGGTCGGACGGTTTCTGTTCCGCCGCATAAAGTTCGCTCGTCGTCTCAATCCATGCTACGCGCCAATACGTCGTGTCCAAGCGCCACCAGGCGCCGAATTCAAGCACGTTGCTCGCCGCGCGTTTGTTTTCTTGCATCCACGCGCGATAGCCCGAAACAATTTTGCCCGTTGTGATGGTTTCCTGCATAGTCCGGTCCTCCTCGACCCTTTGACGCACACACTTGGCGCGGTTGTGCCGCCGAGATCAATACCGGCCGCGCCCACCGCCCCGACCGCCGGAATTACGACGATAGCCGCCGCTGCTGCTGCGTTCCTCTTTGGGACGCGCGATGTTCACGATGAGGCGGCGTCCATCGAATTCTTGGTCGTTGAACATGCGAATCGCTTTTTCCGCATCCGCCTGACTCATCATTTGCACAAAGCCAAATCCCTTGGGCTGACCCGTATACTTGTCCGTAATCAAAGCGATTTCTTTAACCTCACCCGCTTGCGAAAAAAGTTCGCGCAGAGTTTGCTCGGTCGAGTCGTAGGACAAGTTGCCCACATACAATTTTGATTCCACTGCGATTTTCTCCTGGAGAGTTACTTTCAAAATGGCTGTGGCGGAACGGTCTACTGACAAAAGCAATTGCTTGTCCGCGCAAAATGTACCACGGAATTTCATTTTGATGGCATCTCTTGCAAGAACACAGAAGCAGAACGCGCCATGTTCCTGAATATGGGAAAAATTTTCAGCGCACAAAAAAAAACCGCCCAGTCGCAAGACTAGACGGAGTTACGCGCCGCATTTCCCTGTGAATGGTTACCACTATAACACAGACGCGCGCATCGGACAAAGCAAACATTCCACGCGGGTTCGCTTTAAAACCTCTCGCCCACAAAATAGCGCAGCATTGCGCGCCAGGTGGGCCAATCGTGGGGCCATTCCCAGCCCCACATCGAAAGCTCGTGCGGAATTCCTTTCGATGCCAAAATGCTCGACATGTAACGCGATGCCCCCGGATTTTCGTACGAACCTTCGCCCGTCGTAATAAAAATGTCCCGTTTGTGCTGCAGCGCGTTCAATGCTTCGCCGCCGAGATTCGGCAGATACTGCGCAGGATTGTTGAAATAAATATTTTCATCGTAATAATCGCTATTCATGTAATGGCGAATGTCGTAATCGCCGCTCATCGCAATCGTTCCCGCGAACAAATCGGGACGCCGAAACAATTGATTCGCCGCATGATACGCGCCGAGCGACGCGCCCGAGGTGATGATGCCGAAGCGCCCGCGACACGAATTCCAGATGTACGGCACCACTTCATCGCAAATATATCGGTTGTATTCCACCTGGCGCCATGCCATCGCGCCCGGATGCAGACCGCGATTCAGCCACGCTTCGCGATTGATGCTGTTGATCGAAAAGACTTTGACCTTGCCCGCATCAATGTACGGCGCAATCACATCAATCATTTGAAAGCGTTCGTATTCCAAAAAATCCGCCGCCGCCGTCGGAAACAAGAGCAGCGGAAGACCATAATGCCCGTAGGTCACAATTTCCATCCAACGGTTGAGACTGGGACTGTGCCAGCCGTCAATGAAACGGTTCATGTTTGGGGAGCTATTCGATATTAGTCATCAGTTATTAGTCAGACCCAAGACGAATGACCAACAACGCGTAACTAATAACGAACAACGAATGATGAAAAACGAATGACTAACGACTAACATCCAACGCCGAGAAAAATCCTCCCGCGCCATCTTGTACGCTTTGCAAATTTTCGGGATCACCGCGCCATTCGATGCCTCCTTCGCGTTCAACCAAAAACTTGTAAGTATAGACGCCGCGTTTCGGACGCGGAATGCTCAATTCCCAAATCCCGTTGCCCTGCGCGCGCAACCGCTGGCTGTGCGCTTGCCAATGGTTCCACTCGCCGACGACGGCTACGTGCTGCGCGTCCGCGTCATAGTAACGAAACGTGATTTCATCCGCGCGCACATCGGGCGAAAGCGCGCGTCCTTGTAACGCGCCACCTGCCGCGCGCAGCGCGTACGCCACCGCGTGCGGAGCGTTCAACACGCCGTGTCCCTGCCGTTCGCGCGGAAAATGTTCGAGCGGCTGCGCGGTGTCACACAAAATCTTTTCGACTTGCGCGGGGGTCAGCGCGGGATTCGCTTCGAGCATTTGCGCGACGACGGACGAAACGATTGGCGCCGCCATCGAAGTGCCGTCCACATGCTGATAATGCGCGTGAATGTATTTTTGTTCCATCATGCGCGCGCGAATCGCGCGGCGGATTTCATCCGGCGGCAGCGCGAGCGTTTCTTTTTTGAATTTGTTTTTCGCCGTGCGCGTCTGCAATAATTTTTTCAATTCGCGGTCAGAGGCATGAACGAGTTTCCACAAATATTGCCCTTCGTTGTACACCCACGTATGCGGCAGCATCGGCGCGGCGAGCCAGACCGCGGGCGCAATCAAATCCGGTTTCGCTTTGTGGTTTCCGCCGCGTCCAAAATTGGAATGATACAAACGATGCTTGGCGCGCTCCAACGAATTCGCGTCGTCAAGCCCACCAACGCTGATTGCCGACGGCGCGCTGGCGGGCGGCACAACTTGGGACACCGCGTCGTTGCCGATGGCGCAAACGACCACGATGCCGCGCGCGCTCGCTTCTTCCACCAATTCATCCAACGCGCTCAGCGTCCCATCGGATGGAATATCGCCGCCGACGGAAAGATTGACAATGCGAATGTTGTAGCGATGTTGATTGTGAATGACCCAGTTCAGCGCGCGATAAATATCATCCTCGCGAATGCGCCGCCCGCGTCGATTTCCCGTTTTCACCAACACCAAGCGCGCGTCGCTGGCAATCCCGCGATATCGGGTTTCGACATCGAAACCAGATAAAAACCCATTGCCCGCCGCGACGCAGCTCGTCATCATGCCGTGCCAACTCGTTACGGCAGGACGCCGAAAGTTCGGACGTTCGACAGGTTCTTTAACGGTCGCGTCAATATGCGCGAGAATTCGATTGTAGGGTTGAGTGAGATCGGGATGCGGATAAAAACCGGAATCGAGAAATGCCATCACGACGCCGCGCCCCGTAAATTGCGGATACGCGTGCTCACGATACGGCGTGGCGAGCAGCGCGGGTTCGGCGTGAGAATAGGTTGGAAAAGGCGAGAGCGTTTCGAGATGAATGGATTCCGGCGCGCGTCTTTGCTGCACCATTTTCACAATATCGAGAATGCAGCGCGGACAGGCGCCCTGTTGGGGTTGCCATTCGGGATGTTTTTCGCGCAGCAGACGCGCGAGCTGCGGTTCGAGCTGGCGTCCGAGTTCCAGCAAAATCGCATCGGTGCGCCGACCACACATCGGACAAAAAACGGAATCGGCAGAGGAAACGGAATGGGTTGAACGAATGGGCGCGGGTGAAGCGAACACGGGCAAGAGTGTAGCACGAGTGGGAAAAGTGTGTCAACGCGCCTTTTGCGATTGGCTAGCTGCTACTTTTATTCTCCCTCATCCTCACCCACAATTTTGAAGGTCCGTTCCTCCATTGGCGCAGGCAGCGCGTTGTTTTGCGGCGCGGCGAGATAGTTTCCGTACGGGGCGAGCGATGGCGGCAGTTGCGCTTGCGGCGGCGCGACGACGATGATTTGCGGCGGCTGTGCCGGGGGTTGTGGCGGCGCGGGCGCGGGTTCGGATTCTCGATAGTCATACGATTCCGCATAATCGTCTGGAACGTAACTTGAGCGTTCGCGCGTCAGGGCAATGAGCAACCCGAGCGAAATAGGAACGCTGGCGGCGATGCCGCACGTTACGCCGACGATGGTCATGATCGCTTCGTCGGACAGACGCGAACCGATTTGATACGCCATCACAGCGGCGGCGACAATCAGAGCAAAAATGATTCCCAAGCGCCACATCATCATCGCCTCCTTATCTGAAAAATTTCATGCCCAGCGCGTCGTCATCGCTCAATGGCAGGTGCGCGATTTGCACGCGCACGTTTTCGCCGTTGGCAATCAGTAAAAAATCGCCGCGCCCCGCCAAATGTTCCGCGCCCGATTTGGCAACACCCGCCGCGACCAGCGCTTCGTGCGCGCTCGTCACCTTGCCGACAAGCCGCACGGGAAAATTTCCTTTAACCAACGTTCCCAAAACGCCCGCCGTCGGTTTTTGCGTGCAGCCAATGACGCAAATTCCCGCGCTCCGCCCGCGCTGCACCAGCCGCGCCAACAATTCTTCCAACGCGCCGCCGCCTTGCATCAATAAATCGGCGAGTTCATCAATCAACAGCACAATGCGCGGACGCATCACGCCGGCGTTCTGACGCCGTTCCATTTCTTCGGTCAGCCATTCCAAACGCTCGCGCGCCTCGTCCGCCTGCTGCGCGATGCGGCAGAGCAAATGCGGTGCAGTTTCAAACGCGCGAAAATCACTCGCTTTTGGGTCAATAATCAGCAGTTGAATTTCGCGCGCGGGTTGATAACAAACGAGTGAAGCGAGTAAAGTCCGCGCGGCTTGACTCTTGCCCGAACCGGTCGTTCCCGCAATCAAAACGTGCGGCACATCCGGCACGCCGAGCCGCAGCAAAACGGGAACGCCATCCGCGCCCATTCCAACCAGCGTCGTTCCGGCAACGCGCAGCGCGCGCATCAAGTTCGCGTCGCGTTCGGCTTGCGCGCACAATTGCAGAAAATGCACGGGACGCGCGTCGGTGCGCGGAATTTCAATGTGCAGCGCGCCATTTTCGCGTACGATGCGCGCGAACGAAACCTTGAGCGTCAAGGCGATTTCTTCGGCGAGATTTTCGACGCGGCTGATTTTTGTCGTCGGCGCGGGGAGGAGGTGAAACTGAATGGTGCGCGGGGTAACGCGTCCACCCGTCACGCGCGCGGGCGCTTTGTGCGTGGCGAGCAGCCATTCGATTTGATCGGCTTGATAGTGCAGACGATTTCGCATTGGAACAGATGCTCTGATTATAACAGAACGGATGTTCTAATGTCAATAGTCCGCGCAAGCGCGCGTAATCGTTTTGTAATTTTGGTTAATGGAGGATTTGCGAGAGGAATTTTTTGGTGCGGTCTTGCTGGGGATTTTCGAAAATTTCGTTCGGCGTGCCTTGCTCGACGATGCTGCCCGCGTCAAAAAAGACGAGCCGATGCGCGACGCTGCGCGCGAAACCCATCTCGTGCGTCACCACGAGCATCGTCATGCCCGATTCGGCGAGGTCGGTCATAGCATCCAAGACTTCTTTGATCATTTCGGGGTCGAGCGCGGAGGTCGGTTCGTCAAACAACATGATTTTCGGCTGCATCGCCAACGCGCGCGCAATCGCCACGCGCTGCTGCTGTCCGCCCGAAAGTTGTCCCGGATATTTGTCGGCTTGTTCGGCGATGCCCACGCGTTTCAATAATTCGCGCGCGGTTTCTTCGGCGAGCGGGCGTTTCCATTTCCGCACCCACATCGGCGCGAGCGTGATATTTTGCAGAACCGTGAGATGCGGGAACAAATTGAATTGTTGAAAGACCATGCCCACTTCGGCGCGAATTTTTTCAATGTTGCGAATGTCGTTCGTCAATTCGATGCCGTCCACGATAATTTGCCCGCGCTGATGTTCTTCCAGACGGTTGATGGTGCGAATGAACGTGGACTTGCCCGAACCCGATGGTCCGAAAATCACAACGACCTCGCCGCGTTTCACATTCATCGAAACGCCGCGCAGCGCGTGAAATTGTCCGTACCATTTGTGTACGTCACGCGCGATGATGATGTCGGTGTTATTGGATTCTGACATGATTTCTTGACGCCCTTGTATTGAAATGCTAGACTGACGATGAGGAGTTGAAATGACTACAATTGTGATCGAACAAGCCGAAGTACGATTGACGCCACAGCAGCTCGTCACCGCACTGCAACAACTTTCGCCGGAGGAACTGGAAAACGTCTTTCGCCAACTCGATAGTCCATCCTGGCAGGCGCGTTTTGATGAGTTGTTGACGCGTGTGCGTCAGCGCGCCGACCAGAACCCAATCACTGACGATGAAATTGATGCAGAAGTAGAATCTGCGCGCAATGAATTTTATGCGAGTCGTTCTTGATCTGAATCTGTTTGTCAGCGCGCTCATTGGAAAAACCGCTACCCGCGCTATCCTCGACCATTGGCGCACTCAACAGTTTGTGCTTGTTCTTTCCGAACGACTCCTCGCCGAACTCCGCGCCGTTCTCGCTCGCCCCAAGTTCCAAAGGTATTTCACAGTTGACGATGTTCAAGTCTTGATCGCGTTGCTTGAGGAACATGCTGAATTCGTTGAGCCAACCATTCGGCTTGAGTTGTCCCGCGACGCCAAGGACAATATCCTACTTGATGTGGCTGCCACTGCGCACGCGAATTATCTTGTCACGGGCGATAAAGATTTGCTCGATGATCCTGTTTTAATCAAGACCATGCTGGAACAATATGGTGTGCAAGTTATTCCTGCCAACACATTCTTGGAAATACTTGCGCGCGAAAGTGAATAGTTCAGAGGTTACCTCTCCCCCACCCCCAGCGTTTTTTCCAATCTCCGACTTCCGTACGACATCGCATACGCAAACACAAAATAGATCGCGGCGATGAAAACATAAACTTCGGTGAGATGTCCCAAAAATTCGGGCTGATTCGCGGCAGCGTTGGCGATGCGCGCGAGGTCGAGCAAGCCGACGATGGCAACGAGCGACGTATCTTTGAACAGGGAAATAAATTGTCCCACCATCGCGGGAATCGTCGCGCGCAATGCTTGCGGCAAAATAATCAACAGCAAGGTTAATGGTCCGTTCAAGCCCAACGCGCGCGCCGCTTCGGATTGTCCGCGCGGAATGGCTTGCAATCCGCCGCGCACGATTTCTGCCACATACGCGGCGGTAAAAATGGTAAAGCCCACCATCGCGCGCACCGCGCGTTCAACCGTCATCCCTTCCGGTAAAAAGAGCGGCAGCATAATTTGCATCATAAACAGCACCGTGATTAACGGCACGCCACGAATCAATTCGATATAGCCGATGCAAAATCCGCGAATGACCGGATACGTGCTTTGCCGTCCCACCGCAAGCAATACGCCAAGTGGAAACGACGCGGCGATGCCGACGATGGCGAGCGTGAGCGTGAGCAACAAGCCGCCCCATTGGTCAGTTTGCACGCGCGGGATTCCGCCGACCCCATACAATAAAATTCCGATGACGGGCAAAGACAAGAGCCACGCCCACACCAACACGCGCCGCGCTTGCGTGAAATGACCGACTGCGAACCCGGCGGCGAGCATCGCGAATGATGCCAGGAACCAAACGCGTTCACCCGCCGCAAAGGGCAACACGGCGGAAGTGAGCAAGACGGCGCCGAGCAGGATTGCCGCCGAACGCGCGACGCCTTGCCAGATCGCCCAACTTGCGCCAACGAGAAAAGCAAAAATCGCAACGCTCGTTTGCACGCGCCACGTTTGGTCGGCGGGATACGGACCCACCATGAACAAGCGTATGTTAGCTGTAATCACATCCCAATCCGCCGTCGTCACCAAATTCCAAATGCCGCTGACTATCGCATAAACCACATAGAGCGCGATCAATGTTAGCAGCGCGTTGTACCACGTGCTGAACAAATTTTTTCGCAGCCAGCCGATAACGCCGATTTCAGTTACGGGTGGCGGCAATGGCTCAGAGCGGGGTTGGGTTTGTGTTGCCATACTTGAGATGGAGAGAGGGAGTGAGTGATGGAGTGAAAAAGACGCTCTCAATCACTACACCTCTCTAGCTCCTCATCATCTCTCTACGAGCTTGAAGCGCGCGTTCAGTCCGTTCATTGCGGTGGAGATGATTAAACTGATAATGAGATACGCGACCATAATCATCAAAATCACTTGGAGCGTTTGCCCCGTCTGATTGAAAATCGTGTTGCTCACGTAAAACAAATCCGCATAGCCCACCGCAATCGCGAGCGAAGAATTTTTGGAAAGATTGAGATACTGATTCGTGAGCGGCGGAATAATCACGCGCAGCGCGAGAGGAATGACGACGAGTCGCAGCGTTTGGATGTAACTTAAACCGAGCGCGCGCGCGGCTTCGACCATTCCGCGCGGGACGGCTTGAATCCCCGCGCGCACAATTTCGGCAATGAACGCGCCGGTGTACACCACGAGCCCCAACAACAATGCCGCGTATTCGGGCGAAAGGGTGACGCCGCCGCCAAAATTGAAACCGCGAATTTCGGGAACGGATGGTGTGAATGGTTGAAGCGCCACCGCCGCCGCGAGCGCAATCGCAAGCCAGACGAGAAATGCCCAGCCGCCGCGCCATTCATAGATGAACGGTTTCTCGACCCGTCCCAACAATTTGTAAACGCCAAACGCGGCGAGAATCCCGGCGCCCGCGATAACGAGCCACGCGGTAAACGTTTCGTTCGGCGTGAACCACGGGACCGCAAGCCCGCGATTGCTGAGGTAAATTCCACCGGGAATCTCGATGCTGTCGCGCACGCGCGGCAATTTCAAGATGCCGACAAAGTACCAAAAGAAAAGTTGAATGAGCAGCGGTGTGTTGCGAAAAATTTCAACATACACTTGCGCGATTTTTGCGATCAACCAATTCGAGGAAAGGCGCGCAATGCCTGCGACGAGTCCGAGCAGTGTCGCCAAAATAATTCCAACAATGACGACGCGCAGTGTATTCAGTACGCCGATAAAAAATGCGTACAAGTACGAATCGGTCGCGGGATCGTACGGCAGTGACGTTTCCGAAAGCGCAAACGAAGCGGCATTTTCCAAAAACGCAAAACTGAATGCGCCGCCGATGCGCGCCATGCCGCGCACTACGTTATTCCACAAAAACCAACCGACGAGCAGCACGAGCGCGACGAACGCGATCTGCACGAGGACGCGCAAGACGCGCACATCGCGGTAAAACGGTACAGAGGATTGGGAAAGGGGAGGGGGCGGGGATGCCATTATTCTGTCTCACCATAAATGCTTAACAATGGCGATAGAATTTTGCCGGAAACAAATGCATTTTGCAAGAAAATTCCCTTGAAACGGTAAAGCAACTTTGGTGAGATGGAATAGGAAATGTCATTGCGAGGGATGCGCTGCGCGATGTGTTCCATCGCCTCTATCACCGCAATCTTTGCGCGTGTCGCAGCGGGATTGCTTTATCAAGTACACCCCTCGCAATGACAACCAAAAAATGTTTAGCGGAACGGCGGCGAGTACTGCAATCCGCCTTGCGTGTATGGCGTGTTCAGACCGCGCGGTACCTTGAATTTCGTATTGGGTCCGAGCGTCTTGTCAAAAATTTCGCCATAGTTGCCCACGAGTTTGATGACGCGATAGAACGCATCGGGACTCAGACCCATGTCTTTGCCGAGCGAACCCGTGCCGCCGAGAAACCGTTTTGCATTCGTGCTGCCGTTGGCGAGTTGGTCGTCCACATTCGCTTTTGTGATGCCCAACTCTTCCGCGTACCACGTCGCGTACACGACCCAGCGCACGACATCCGCCCACTGCGCGTCGTTTTGCAGAACGGCGGGACTGAGCGGTTCTTTCGACAACGTTTCTTCCATGATGACCCAATCGTCAGGATTTTTCAAAACGCTCGCGCGTTGTCCTGCCAATTGTGATTTATCGCTCGTTGCCGCGTCGCAGCGTCCTTCATCCAATGCTTTGTAGAGCGCGTTGGCTTCGGGAAAGGTGAGCGGCGTGAATTGGATATTTTGCGAATTGAACGTATCGGTCAACACCTGCTCGTTCGTCGTACCGGCGAGCACACAAATCGTCGCGCCTGCGAGGTCGGACAACTTGGTCGCGTTCAAACTTTTTTCCACGAGAATGCCGCCGCCGTCAAAGAATGTCGTCGGCAAAAAGTCCAGACCAACTGCGGTATCGCGGTTCGTGGTGAATGTGGTATTGCGCATCAACACATCCACTTCGCCGCTTTGCAGCGCGGCAAAACGATTTTGCGTGGTGAGCGGGCGATATTCTACTTTGCTCACATCGTTGAACAAGGCACCGGCGAGAGCGCGACAAAATTCCGCATCAATGCCGCTGTAACTGCCGTCCGATTCCAAAACGCTAAAGCCCGCGAGCTGCCCATTGATGCCGCAAATCAAATTGCCGCGATCGAGTACTGTTTTGAGACGTCCTGCGGCGACTGCGGCGACAGATGTCGGTGGCGGAGCAGTGGGACCGCCGGCAGCTGCCGTTGGTGCGGCTGTGGCTTGCGCAACTTGAGTTGGCGCGGCAGTGGGCTGTGGTGCGGTAGTTGGCTGTGTTACTGCGGTTGGCTGCGGCGCGGTGGTCGGTGGCGGCACGGCAGTCGCTTGCGCAGAAGTCGTCGGTGTGGATACCGTCGCGCCCGCGCACGCGCCGACGCCGAACGCGACGAGGGCGACAACCGCGATCAGTACGATGGGGTAATGTTTCATGTCTCCTCCTCCAGAGATTGAACTGTGCCGTCGCGGCTGGTACGCGAGTGGTTCGGAAGAGAACCCAGTGGAATGCAATGTATTCGCTGTTAGGGATTTTGAGCAATCGAGAGAACCGAGGATCGCGCACTTATCGGACGGCGATGCGTTTGGTGGAGGATTGTAACACATATTTCACGCGTTGTGGCTGTGCAGCTTGTCTAAACTCAAACAAAGAGAATTTGACACGTTTGGCGTTCGTGTTGATAGTTAAAAAAGCTATGAAAGCATTCGCCTTTGTATTGTGCGCGCTTGCATTGTGCGCGTGCGCGCCTCAAGCATCTTTAACCCCCGCTCCAACACAGCAAAAAGCAACGCTGATTCTCGGCGCGTTCACAACGCCGCGCGAAGCGTACGGCAAAATTATTCCACTGTTCCAAAAGTATTGGAAAGACAAGACGGGGCAAGAGGTTGAATTTCAGGAATCTTTTCTCGGTTCGGGGGCGCAGTCGCGCGCGATTGTGGATGGATTCGAAGCCGACATCGCCGCCCTTGCATTGGAACCCGATATCACGCGCATCCAGAAAGCGGGACTGATTACGCATGATTGGAAGAGCAAAGGGGCGAATGGGATGGTCACTGATTCGATTGCAGTGATCGCCGTTCGCAAAGGCAATCCGAAAGGCATCAAGGATTGGAAAGATTTGGCACAGCCCGGTTTAGAAGTCCTCACGCCGGACCCCAAGATCAGCGGCGGCGCGCAATGGAATGTGATGGCAATGTGGGGCGCGGCAGTGCGCGGACACGTGGATGGCTATGCCAAAGGGGATGATGCGGCGGCGCGTCAATTCTTGAAAGATGTGTTAAAGAATGTGACGGTGTTGGATAAGGGGGCGCGCGAGAGTATCATCAACTATGAAAAAGGCGTGGGCGATGCGGCAATCACTTATGAAAACGAAGTAATCGTTGCGCAAATGGCGGGGCAAGATTACGAATATATGATTCCCACCTCAACAATTCTCGTCGAAAATCCTATCGCGGTGGTGGACGCCAATGTGGACAAACATGGCACGCGTCAAGTCGCCGAAGGATTCCGCGATTTTCTCTTTACCAAACAAGCGCAGCAAGTTTTCGCCGAGTATGGTTTTCGTTCGATTGATCCCGCAGTGTCGGCTGCCCGACAATATCCCGCTGTACAAGATCTCTTTACGATCAAAGAACTTGGTGGTTGGTCCACCGTGACAACCAATTTTTTTGGAGCCGATGGCATTTACACAAAGTTGATTGAACAAGTCCAGGCAGGCGAATAAGAATTTCACCTGCGATGCAAAGCGTCAGGACTGCACCACCAATTCAAACGCGATTTTCCGCATGCGTTGCCCCTTTGTTTGGGGTATTGCATGGGTAGTGTAAAATGGCAGTGATGGCAAACACCGCTGCCACAACTCCGCTTGCGGCACCGACAAAAGCGCGGCGCGTCTCGCGTCCCTGGGGACAATGGAGTTTGCGTGCGGTGGCTTTGATTTATCTAAGCGTGATGCTGCTCTTGCCGCTCGCCGCAGTGTTGAACGACGGTTTGAGCGGCGGCTTGAGCGGTTTGTGGGCGGACATTACGCGTCCTGCCGCATGGGCAGCTCTCCGACTCTCGCTCTGGACTGCAGCCGTGATGACCGTGATCAACACCATCATGGGCGTCCTGACCGCGTACGTTCTCGTGCGCTATAAATTCCCCGGACGTTCCTTCCTCAATGCAATTATTGATATTCCCTTCGCCATTCCGACGCTCGTTGCGGGTTTGATGCTTGTTGTATTGTACGGACCTCAAACGGCGGTGGGCGGATTTCTCAAACAGCAATTCGGGTGGCAAATTATTTTTGCGCCGCCCGGAATTATTTTGGCGCTCCTCTTTGTCAGTTTTCCCTTTGTCGTACGCACAGTGCAGCCGGTATTGATGGAAATTGACACCGATCAAGAAGATGCCGCGGCGACACTGGGCGCATCGGGCTGGCGAACCTTCCGCCGCGTGTTGTTTCCCGCCATCGCGCCCGCCGTCATTTCGGGCGCGCTGTTGAGTTTTGCGCGCGCGCTCGGTGAATTTGGCTCCATCATTGTCGTTGCCGGAAACTTTCCGCTGCGTTCCCAAACGGCGGCGGTGTACGTGTTGAGCCAGATCGAATCGGATAATCAGCGCGCCGCGAGTGCGGTGTCCATTGTGTTATTGACGCTTGCATTTAGTTTGGTTTTTGTCGTGGATTTCATTCAGCGCCGACAGGAGCATGATGCATAGTCCCAAAGGTTGGCTGCCCAAGCTTTTGATCGCCGTCGTCGTCGCCTATCTCTCGATTTTGATTTTGCTTCCGATTGCGGCGATTCTGCAAGGCGCGTTCGCGCGCGGCGTCGAAACCTTTCTCAATGCTCTGAGCGAACCGCAAGTGATTGCTGCCTTTCGCCTGAGCGTGACATTGGCGTTGGTTGCCGTCGTCGTCAACGCGGTTTTTGGCACCATCATCGCGTGGGTAATGGTGCGCCAAGATTTTTGGGGCAAAGGATTCTTTAACGCGCTGATTGATTTACCTTTTGTCGTCTCGCCGGTTATCACAGGTTACATGGTGGTGCTGCTATTTGGACGACAGGGCTGGTTCGCGCCTTTTGTGGAGGCGACGGGGCTGAAAGTTGCATTTGCTCTTCCGGGAATGCTGCTCGTCACTATTTTTGTTTCGCTTCCTTTTACCATTCGCGAAGTCATGCCGGTCTTGCGCGAAATCGGCACCGAACCGGAGCAAGCGGCGCATACATTGGGCGCGGGCGGTTGGCGCACTTTTTTGCGCGTGACCTTGCCGGGCATTCGCTGGGGTTTGTTGTACGGCATCAGTCTGACGCTGGCGCGCGCGCTCGGCGAATTTGGCGGCGTGTTGGTGGCAGGCGGAGGCATTAGCGGTCAGACCGAAACCGCAACGTTGTTTATTTTTGCCGCGCTGGATGAACGACAATACATTGCTGCCTACGCCGTCGCCATTGTCCTGGCTGTCGTCTCGTTTGTGGTTTTGATCGGCATGGAAATTCTCCGCCAACGTTCGCAGGTCACACAATGAGCATCGTTCTCCAAGATTTGGTAAAACACATCGGCGCTCACACCGTCGTAGATCATGTCTCGCTGGAGGTTCATGATGGCGAGCTGTTGGTGCTGCTCGGTCCAAGCGGCAGTGGCAAGAGTACGATTCTGCGCATCATTGCCGGATTGATTCCCGCCGATCAGGGACGCGTGTGGCTGCACGGACGCGATGTGACGGATTTGTCGCCGCAGCAGCGCAACACCGGTTTTGTCTTTCAAAATTATTCGCTCTTTCGGCACATGACGGTCGCGGACAATATCGAATTTGGTCTTGCTTCGCGCCATGTGCCAAAAGCGCAGCGCACGGCGAAACGCGAAGAATTGTTGGCGTTAGTTGGGCTGGCGGGTTTGGGCGGACGCTATCCAAAACAATTATCGGGCGGGCAGCAGCAGCGCGTTGCGGTGGCGCGCGCGTTGGCGTTTGAACCATCTGTCCTGTTGCTCGATGAACCCTTTGGCGCACTCGACGTGAAAATTCGCGCCCAGCTGCGTCAGGCGCTCAAAGAAATTCAACAGCGCATCAGAGTGACGACGATTTTGGTAACGCATGATCAAGAAGAAGCGTTTGAACTGGCAGACCGCATCGGCGTCATTGATCGCGGAAAATTGTTAGAAGTGGGTCCGCCCACCGCCTTGTATCGCAGTCCGCAGCAAGAATTTGTCGCCACTTTTTTGGGCGGCGCGAATTTGCTCGCGGGGCAAGCCAAAGCGGGGCGCGTCAACTTGGGTTCGATGGAATTGTCGAATGCCGCATCCTATACCACCGTTGACCCGGAAGGGCGTTTGGAAGTTTTGTTTCGTCCCGAAGACTTGATGCTGGCAACCCAACGCGAAGAATTGACGATTCCTGTTTTGGGGCAAGGTGTTATCGAAGAGGTATTGTTTTTGGGAACGCTGCAGCGTTTGCGCTTGCGTTTGCAGCCGCTGCCCGACACCTGGCATTTGCCGCCCGAATTTGGTGAAACCGGCGTCCCAATTCAAATCGCGCGCATCCCGCGCAGCGATGGACATTTGGATTTTCAAGTAGGACAGCAAGTGTGGGTGGGCATTCACAATTTTCATATTCTGCCGCGCATCCCGATGCGGCTCGCGATCGGGCTGGATGAACATACCAATGCAGAGGTATTGTTAAATTACAGCGCGCTGCTCGCGCGTATTACGAATGGACCGCTGACGGTGATCGCGGTGGCAGAAGACCGTGCGGACGCAGCGCAATTATCAAAATATGCGCGCGATAATTTGATGGCGCACACAGGCGAAGTGAATTATCACATTCGCGCGGGGCGCTCGCCCGAAGAACTTGTGCGTGATTTGAAACAGGGCGCGTACGATTTGCTCGTGTTGGCGGAACCGCGCAAAATCGCGCCGCGCGCCGAAACGAATTTGCGTGAACTGGTGCGCCGTTCACCGTTGCCGGTTTTGATTGTCAAAGGCGAACACGCGTCCATTCGCCGCATCCTGTTTTGTACCGCCGGCGGCGAACCGGGCAAACGCGACATTATTTTTGGCGGACGCATCGCGCGCCGCGCGGGCGCGGCAACGACGCTGCTGTACGTGGATGCCGCGACGGTTCGGGCAGCGCGTCCCTGGATTACAAATCATCTTGAAGAAGGCGCGCTTACCTTGCGCAATCAAGGAATTCAAGTGGGCGTCAAAGAACGGCACGGCGTCATCATCGAAGAAATTTTGCAAGAGATTCAGCAAGGCGAGCACGATTTGGTCGTCATTGGCAGACATCTCGAAACCGCGCAAACGCGGTTTGCCCAAACGGATTTAGCAAGTGAAATTTTACAGCGCGCCGAATGTCCAGTGCTGATCGTGACCGGTGATCTGAATCGTCTTGGCTGACGAACTATTTTGTATGAACGCATTGACAAACATTCGCATTCTCGATCTCTCACGGCTTTTGCCGGGTCCGTATGCGACACAATTATTGGCAAACCTGGGCGCAGAGGTTATCAAAATCGAACGCCCGCCGCTCGGCGATTACGCGCGCGCGCTGCCGCCATTTATGACGTTGCACGCCGACCAATTTGAGGGCGCGGTCTTTGCGCAAAATAACCAAAACAAAAAAAGCGCCGCGCTCGATTTTGACACCGAACGCGGACGCGCAATTTTGTTAAGGTTGTGCGAACGCGCCGATGTGTTTGTCGAATCGTTTCGCCCCGGCGCGTTGGCGCGGCGCGGACTGGATTACAAAACAGTGTGCGCGCACAACCCCAGAATCATTTATTGTTCATTGAGCGGCTATGGGCAAAACGGCGCGTATCGTGACCGCGCGGGGCACGATTTGAATTACCTCGCGCTGGCGGGCATTTTGAAACTGAATGGTGCGCGCACACAATCGCCCGCGCCGCTCCCTGTTCAGGTCGCCGACCTCGCGGGCGGAATGAATGCGGCATTGCAAATTGTCGCAGCGTTGTTGGAACGCGAACGCACGGGCAAAGGAAAATTTCTCGACATCGCGTTGTTCGACGCGGCGGTAGAATGGATGCAATCGGTGCTGGGCGCGAACTATCGCGCGGAGGGTGAAAATCCACAACGCGGCGAGTTGCCGCTGGCAGGGGCGTACCCGTGTTACAACGTGTACGAAACGCGCGACGCGCAATACATCGCGCTCGGTGCGCTCGAACCAATTTTCTGGAAAGCATTTTGCGTCAACATCGAACGCGCCGATTTAGTTGATTCGCAGTTTGACGCGGATGCCATTCCGCGCGTCGCGGAAATTTTTCGAACGCGCACACGCGCGGAATGGATTGAATTTTCACAGCGCTGCGATTGCTGCCTCGAGCCATTGCTCGATGTGAGTGAAACATACGCGCATCCGCAAGTGATTGCGCGCAATTTAATTTCGCGTGATGGACGCGTCCCGCGCTTGGGCGAGGACACCGAAAGTGTTTTGCGCGAGTTCGGAATCGCAGAAAACGAAATCAAGGAATTAAAGGAAACGGGTGCGATCGGCGCGTGAACGTTAGGAAATCACAATTTCGCGCAGTGTGCGGCGCGCGTCCACTTCAAACTCCATCCCCTCAATCGGCGGGCGCGTCAAATACCAACGCACTCCTTGCAGCTGCGCGCGTCCGAGCGGCTCTAACAACGCCTCGCGCAAGAACGAAAAAATGTTTTGCGCGGTGTACACATTGACTGCCGAGCAGTCATCCCATTTCAAATCCAAAACATCCAACCGTTCTTGTAATTCGCGCATGACGTGGGTTGCTTTTTCGCGCATCGCGTCGTCGGATGTTTCGCCCGCGCGCACGATTCCACTGCTGCTGCTGTCCGCCGCGCCCGACAAAACAAATTCGGGAATTGTATTGCGCGTTTCCGTCGGCACGGTGTACGCAAACGCGTAAACGACTTGGGTCGCGGGTGGATTGATTTCGGCGGCAACATTACTGCGCGTGATGGGACTGACGCCCTCGACCATGAGGTCATGCTTTTGCAGCGCGGGCAAATACGTTTTGTTGTTGAATTCGGCAAAGTCGGTTGTGTTCAAACGACGCGGCGAACGCAATTCCAGCGAACACAACGCGTGAACGGGTCTGCCCTGTTGCTGCAAATGCGCGGCAATGAAATCAACGCCTTCGGCAACGGCAAAGGGCTGCAAGAATGTCGCGTGGACAATGCCGTAACCGGCATCGGCGACCACCGCGCCCGAAAACGGAACGCCGCCGCGTAAAAATTTGAAACTACCGCGTGGGTTTGAAATAATCATTTGGTTTCTCCTTTGGTGGGTTACGATAATTCAAATTCCAACACAGGCAATTCATCCATCCCATTTTGTTTTGCCACGCGCGCGACAATTTCTTGCAACGCGCGCGCAACATTTTCATCCATGGCGCGCGGCGGCAATTCCTTTTCAATTTTTTCGCGCTGCACGCGCGCGCGCGCAATCGTATCCATTTTGCCTTGCGCGAGCCATGTGCGCCGCGTCACGCGATCCACAATCGGCGAATGTTGAATTTGGTCAAGCCGAAAGCGCTCGAACGTTTGCGCGGAATCTAAAAACGTCCCACCGGGTCCAATCGCTTGCAGCATTGCGAGCGCGAACGTTCCTTCTTCCACGCGTCCAATGCCTTGCACTGTTTTGCGCGCCATCGCAATCACTTCGGCGTCCGCAATCATTTTTTCGATGCTGAATGCGCCCGCGCTGTCGAGCAAACCCGCGCCGCTCATCATGTTCACGCCCGCGAGCGCGCCAAGCAGCGCGCTCATGCCCGTTTCCCAACCCGCCTGCATGTCGGGCAATTTTGTATCGGACAAACACAAATAGCCGTGCGTGGGCAAGCCGAGCTGTTTTGCCACTTGTGAAGTTGCACATGACATCATCGAACTTTCGAGCGCGCCAAGCGGTGTCACGCCCATCCGCATATCGAAAATGGACGGCGCGCCGCCGAATACAACCGGCGCGCCCGGCTGCGCGCATTGCTGCAGCGTGAGTCCCGAAAAATTTTCCGCGACGTGCTGGACGACGGAGCCAATCAACGTGATTGGCGCGGCGGCGCCGGACAATGGAACGGCGACAAGTTCCATCG
Organism: Chloroflexota bacterium; assembly: GCA_004295045.1. Taxonomy (GTDB): domain Bacteria; phylum Chloroflexota; class Anaerolineae; order UBA4142; family SHND01; genus SHND01. The sequence continues at coordinate 44,901 of SHND01000062.1, forward strand.
GAATAAAATTGCGCGCGCCTTCGATGATGTTCGCGCTTGTGTTGTCGCTCCACTGCAAGGGGGGGGTGGGACAAACGTCAAACACGGCGCGCGGTTTTTGTTTCAACGCGTTAGCGTCGCCGCGCGTTGCGCACAATAATTCGCGCATCACGCTCATCGTTTCCACCGCGAATGCGCCGGTCACAATCGGTTTATCGGAACAGCGCAAACACAAATACAAACGATACAAATCGCCCATTTCGCCCGGCACATCTTCCGGGATGAACGCGGTGGCGAGCGCATCGAACGCGGGCAAAGCATCCGCAATGCGCGCGTATGCGACAAAATCGCGCGTGACGGGCGCGCGATATTCATGCGTGATGCTGTCGTACATCCACAACGCGGACGAACCGGGGTCGAAATGAATCGCGTCACCGCCGTACTGGACTTTTGGATTTCCCTGCGCGTCGTACAGAAAAAATTCGCGCGGCGCGGATTTTAATGCGCGTTGGACGAGTGTGCGCGGAATCTGCGCGGTGCCGGTTTCAAAATCCACCTCCGCGCCAAAGTCCGCGAGTAATTCCAACGCCGGTTGCCATTGAAAAATGACGCCGGGATTTTCGAGAATCGCAAACGCTTCGTCGAGAATTTGCGGAATCAATTCAGGGTCGAGAAATTGGACGCGCGGGCGGAACATGAACACTCCAGTCGTTCGAAAGTTGGAACAGTATTGTACTACGGCTTGTTCGGATTGCGTGCTATAGTACGAAAGATGAACAAAAAACAAAAATACTATGTTGTCTGGAAAGGCCGGCGCGCCGGAATTTTTTCAACGTGGGCGGAAGCGGAAGCGCAAGTGAAGGGATTCGCGGGAGCGCAGTTCAAAGCGTTCAGCTCGCGTGCGGAGGCGGACGCGGCGTTTCGTAATGGGCGGGTAGCAACGGAACCGGGCTCCGTTGCTACCCCACGTTCCGTTACCCCATCCGCGCGTTGGCACCAACTGCGTTTGATTGGAATTCCATCGCCGATTCAGCCCAGCTATTGCGCGGACGCAGCGTGCGCGGGAAATCCGGGTGTGATGGAATATCGCGCGGTGAAAACGGAAACAGGCGAAATTCTGTTCGCGCGCGGACCATTTCCCGAAGGCACAAACAACATTGGCGAATTCTTGGCGCTCGTGGAAACCTTACAAATTTTGCGCGAGCGCAATGACGCGTCGCCCATTTATTCCGATTCGCGCAATGCAATCAACTGGGTGAAAGCGAAAACGTGCAAAACGCAACTGTCGGAAAATTCGCGCAACGCAGAATTGTTTGAACGCATCGAACGCGCAGAGGAATGGCTGCGCGAAAATTCGTACGCAAATAAAATTTTGAAATGGGATACGGAAAATTGGGGCGAGATTCCGGCGGATTATGGTCGCAAGTAGTTTTGAAATTATATCAGTTTTTGTATCGGTTCGCGCCTTTACGACTTTGCGCGACTTTGGTTTAATACGCGGAAAATAGAGTGCGTCGAGTTTCAATAACTTG
>SHND01000048.1 GCA_004295045.1 Chloroflexota bacterium
ATACCGTCCGAGATGTCGAGAACACGATTGGGTATGGGCTCACCATCTTTCGGACGAGTTTTACACTCGGGGTCTGACCGGAGTCACCATACCCACGGCTGAACTGCTTTTCTGTAATATATCAGGTATCCAAGTCCCGCCGCGCGAGTGGCATTTGTACACTATCTTGCATGATTCATACGTCGAGGGCGACACGAACCGCGACATCATGTCCAAATTGTACATCAGCGAAGGCACGTTCAATCGGACGCGGCGGCGCGCCTTACGCGCTGTCGCAAAATCGTTAGCGGAGATGGAAGCGAGTGCGACGGGATGATTCGACATTCGTTTCAAATGCGTTCGGTGTAAGTGCACTGCAACTGTCACTCGCAATGCTGTACACGATGAAACGCTCATTGCGGTACACCTGCTTCAATTTGTATCTACGCGGACGGTCGGTCACAAAAAACGTTGCCCCATAACGGCAGGCCGCGCCCAACACATCTTTTTCCTCCAGCCGATAATACGCTTCTTGCACGATGGCGGGAATTGCAAGTTGATTTCCATCCATGCGTTCCAACGCGCCGGGATAAATCGCCGCGAAACGTTCGCGCCACGTTGGTAAATAGTTCGGCGCAAAGGCAATCTCCATCAATTCGGGCTGTGTCACTACCGTTGAGCGTTCCGAGAAAACGCGCCAGTCCGATTCATGGAACGACCACAAGTGCGATGGTGTGATAAAGACTGCGTTGCGCGGTGTGTTATTACGCGCCCACACTTGAACATCGTACCAAGGGGTTTGGCGCGCATAAACATTGATCCCCGGATTCCAAACACCGAGCGCCTGCGCAAGCGCATGACTCAGAACGATTGCGATACCGAATCCGCACAATGTGATGGTCCAACGCCAACGCGCGCAAGAAAAAACGCGCTGCACGAGCCAGCCACAAACGGGAACAAAAGGAAAGGGAAAAAGTGTGGCAATAAAAAGCAGCCGCGCATGAAAAGGCGTTGATTCGCCGGATTGTTCGAGCTGCGACAACGCGTATGCCATTCCAAGATACGCGAATAAAACGATAAAGACGCCCGCGCGAATGAGCTGCATCTGAATCAAGATGGTCAACGGAAACCATTGCACACTAACCAGATGGAGTGTAAAGATGAGCAGCAGTGCAAGCATGAAATTTGTGAGGGTGCGATGCTGCCTGACGCGCGGACTCAGACTCCGCGCCACAAAATAAAGCGCGATGCTGGCGAATCCACTTGCCGTCAACAAAATCGGGTATGGAAAGGGCGCAAATACAAAATAGGTATTGGCAAGCGCACCGCGCCCGATGATGGAGAGCCATTCGGGATTGACGGTTGGCATCGCGCTCGGACTGGATATTTTCCAAACGAGGACTGGCAGCGCGCAGAAAAGAAACGCGCCCATAGCGAGCGCCAGTCTCCGCATACCGATTTTGCGCCACTCGAGAACGCCATCCAACAGGAACATTGCCAGCACGAAATTTGCCGAGAGCGCGTGGAAATTGTACACGACTCCGAGCAGGGCAAATGCAAGCACAATGCGGCGTTTCAAGTACAACGCGATCGCCCAAAGCAAAAACGGTATGACGAATGTGCGATTCAATAAACTAAATTCCAACATGTTCCATCCACCGAACGGCACATGCGGAAAAATCATGATCAAGACTGCCAGAATGCAAGCGCTCCGATTCTGAAATAATGCCTCTGTCAAGGTCCAAATCGCCCAAAACGTAAAATAGAGGATGACAACGTAAATGAGAAACATAGTCGGTTCCAAGATGCCAAGCCGCAAGGAGGGGATGAACAGGAACCAGAAATAGGAAAAATGTTGGAACCGCAATTCCATAAACGCATCACCGGGATAAAGACTCGGGTCTGCAAACTTTTTGAGCGACGGAATATGAATGGCTTGGTCATAGGTGCCAAAGACGTACCCGTACAAAAGAATGACAGAGATCGTTGCGATAGCAAAGAGCAAGTGGCGAGCGAGGCTGTGCACAAGCAGCAGGTTCCACCAACCCAAGACCTCGCGGCGCAAGCGCTGTCCCGATCTAGTACGTTCTATCGTACCAGCGTTCCCCAAGATGAATTTAGGCACGGGTTCCTCCAAAATTATTGGATTCAGTAATCCATTCCTGACCTCCATTTAAAACCCGTGAACTGCCAATTCAAGCGCGCGAACCTTCAAAAACCGCCAACCCGGCAGAATTTGCGAGAATTCAAGCAGAGCAGCGCAGAATTTGTCTTGATTCCATCGAACAACGCGCGAAAACGCGCCAAATCCATGTCAGTGGGTAATTGCGCTATAATCGGCGGCATGTTGTTTCGTCGCTTGTTTTTACAAAGAGAAATATTTCTGGTGTGCGGTGCCCTTGCGCTTGCAGGATGTGCAGCCCCGACACCAACTCTAACTCCTGTCCCCATTCTTACAACCCCTCCCGCGACATTAGTTTCCGAATTGAACGCGCAAATTTTTCCCGATTCCGCGCAATCTTTTAAACATGTCTCCGAACGCGCACCGTTCACCCTGACGTTCACCGCAAATGTTTCCGGCGGCGTCCCCCCGTACACGTACGAATGGGACTTTGACGGTGATAACAAAACCGATAGCGCGGAAATTTCACCCCCTCCTTTTGTGTACGAATCGCCGCGCGCGTACAACGCCGCGCTCGTGGTGACGGACGCGAGTGGGCAAGATATTCGCGTCACGCGCCGCATCGTCGCGTTCGATGCGCCGCAAATGCCGAATTGGAAATATGGCATCACCGCGCATCTCGAACGTCGTCGCCCACCGTACTATCCGACACTTGCGGATGTCGAGCGCGCGGCAAAACTCATGCAAGACGCGGGTGTTCAAGTCGTGCGAATGGATTTCAATTGGGATATGTTGAATCCGACGCGGGAGGAATGGAAATTTGAGGATTACGACAACGTTGTAAAAATTGCGCGCGCGCATGATTTACAGATCTTGGGAGTCATTGATTACGCGAGTTGGTGGGCATCCTCCGCCCAAGATTCGAACGATTGGCGCGTGCGTTTGTATTCCGAACCGTTGAACGATTATGATTTTGCGCGCTATACGTACGAGGTCGTCAATCATTTCAAAGATGATGTGCAGGTCTGGCAAATTTGGAATGAGCCGAACACGGAAGGATTCTGGAAACCGCAGCCGAATCCCGCGCGTTATGTTTCGCTTTTGCAGGAAGCGTATCTTGCAGCCAAGTATGCTGACCCGAACGCGGTTGTCATTTTTGCAGGCATGTCGAGCAATGGGATCGAGGGCAATGACGATTCGGGACTTGCAAGCAACTTTATCGAACGCGCGTACATGGCAGGGGCGCGCGGTTACTTTGACGCGATGGCGATTCACCCGTACATGCTGCCGAACGGTGGAATCGAAACCCTGCGCGCGAAAATTTCCGCGACGCGCGCATTGATGAACAAGAGCGGCGACGAGAACATTCCGTTGTGGCTCACGGAAATCGGCGTGCCGACAGACGCGCCGTGGTGGAGTACCGCGCCGTTACAATCCGAAGACGATGCGGCGAATTGGCTGGGCGAGGTGTACACGAAACTGTGGGATTTGACGCCGACGATTTTTTGGTATGAATTGCAAGACCGCGACATCGGCGACGACCCCGAAGGACATTTTGGAATTTTACGCGCGGATTTTTCGCCGAAACGCGCGTATGAGGTGTTGAAGGGGATTGCGGGCAGCAAGTCCGCCAAGTAGAATTTTTGGACACAGTTTTCACAGATGACACAGATTACTTGTGACCGATCTGTGCCATCCATCAATTTACCCTTGTCGTTTGTTATTGCGCCATCGCCCAATTTTGTGACGCACATCTTCCTCTCGTCCCCCCCATTGACGCGCGTCCCTATTCCGTTTTACACTCTTGCCATTATGAGTTCGGTCCTCACTTCGCCTTTTAGCCCCGACGAACATGGTTTGCGCGGCGTTTCGCTCGATTTGTACTTGCGCCAAATTTTCGCGTCGCTGCCGCCCGAAAGCGTGCGAGAGCTGAGCAATAAAGTCCGCGCAGAGGCGGAGCGACGCGAACTGGTGTACTATCGCGACGGCAAGGTGGAAGTCATTAACGTCCTCTTGCGCCCGCTCGCCGTATTTTCGGAACAACTGAATTATTTGCATTACGTCGCGCAAACGCTGCTCGGCGCGCAAAAGCGGCTGCCCGAATTGTATCTGAAAGATTTTCAAGTGCGCCAAATTGTGCCGCTGGAAGAAGCGGAAGCGAAATGGTTGTGGGATACGTGGGGCGCGAGTCACAATCAATTTCACACCGTATTCGGACGCTTGGACGCGATCGCTAACCTGACGGACGCGTTCAGCAAAGATTCGCTCGTGTTCATCGAACCGAATCTGGTTGGCGCGGGCGGGATTCATCTCGTCCCCACCGCCGAAGACCTCATTTTGGATACCGTTGTGCCGGTGCTGGAAAATGTCGCGACGGATTTGGAATTGAACAAAACTGACGACCTGCGCGAAACTTTTATTCGGGAAATGTTCGACCACGCGGAAGCGATTGGCAGAAAAGGACGCGCCGTTTGTTTTGTGGAACCGAAATACGCGGGCGACGGCACAAACGAACAAGCGACGTTGATGAATTATTATCATGCGCGGGGCATCGAATGTTATCACGCCGATCCCGAAGAATTGTACATTCGCAATAACGAAGTCTATTACGAAAATCATTTGATTGATGTGGCGTACCGCGATTACGAAGTGCGCGAATTGGCAGAGATGGAACAAGAGGGCATGAACGTTCGCCCGATGAAACATCTCTTTCGCCAAAATCAGATGGTCAGTTCGATGGCGGGCGAGTTTGATCACAAATCTTGTTTTGAAATTTTCACCGATCCGCAATATGCGCAATACTTTACGATGGATGAACGGAATGTATTTCGACGCCATGTCGCGTGGACGCGCGTCCTGCGCGATACGCGCACGACAGACCCGATGGGCGAGTTAACCGAATTGCTCGAATTCACGCGCGACAATCGCGAAATTTTGGTCATCAAACCGAATCGCGCATACGGCGGCGAAGATGTCATGATTGGACCTTCTACCTCCCAAAGCGATTGGGAGGCGGTCATCGAACGCGCGCTGAATGAACCGAGCACTTGGGTGACTCAACGGCTCGCGCATATTCCGGTCTATGAATTTCCTGTCATCGCCGAAGATGGCAGTGTGCAAATCGCACCCTTTTATGTGGTGTACGGGCTGGCGCCGACAAAGTATGGACTTGCAATTCTTGGACGCGCATCACAAAAACAAGTGGTCAACGTCGCGCAGCGCGGCGGAATGTTGGCGGTATTGGTCGGACAACACAAACATCAAATTCACGCACCGCAAATGCCAAAAGGCAATGCACAATGAAAAATGAACAATGGGCAATGTCCGGGTGACTCTTGATTGTCCATCGTTCCTTGATTATTTTTCGTGAAACGTCACGCGCTCATCATCATTACGCATTTCAAACCCGAGTGGTCAAATCTTTCAGAAGAAGAGCAAGCGGGCTATGCGGCGCGCGTGCGACGCGCGGCGGGTCAAGCGAATGTGACTCCTATCGTTGGGTACACGCTCACAACGCCCGGCTCATTGCTGGAAATTTGGGAAGCGGACGACAAAGATTCGCTCGAACACTTTCGGCAAAAATTGGACGCGTTGGGTTATAAGAAATATTATGAGCAGGTAATGATGTTGGGGGAACGCGCCGCCGAATGGATTCAGGCAGCGCCGCTCAAAGATACCAAAGCGAAAATCAAATCCTCCTAAGCGATTCTCCTTCGCCCCCCATTCCGTTCCCTCCGCCTGCAATGTCCTCAGAGTTAATCACCAGTCGCGCGAATCCGTTAGTCAAAGAATTGCGCGCGCTCTCACAAAAAAAGATCCGCGCACAGCGCGCCGAATTTTTGATTCAAGGCATTCAACTTGTACTCCAAGCCATTTCAAGCCGCGCCGAGATAAAATTGTTGGTTGTCGCATCCGAGATGCTGACGAGTGAGCTGGCAAGAGAGATGGTGGAGCAGCAGGCGCGCACAGGGACGCGCGTGATTCATGTTTCGCGCGAGGTATTTGAATCTTTTGCCGAACGCGAGCATCCCACGGGGATCGCCGCCGTTATCAGAATTGCCGCGCGCACTTTGGATGAACTGCGCGTCGATTCAGATGCAATTTTTGTCGCGCTGGATCAAGTGAGCAATCCGGGAAACCTTGGCACGATCTTGCGCACGGCGGACGCGGTGAATGCCAGCGGCGTCATCCTGATTGGCAACGCGACCGATCCGTACGCGCCGACGGCTTTGAATGCGAGTCGCGGCGCCATTTTTTCCGTGCCGGTGGTTCAACTCGACCATGCGCAAATGCTTTTGGATTGGGCGCGTTCGCAAAACATTCGCATAGTTACGACCTCAGACCATGCGGCGAAAACTCTTTGGAACGTGGATTTGCGCGCGCCGATTCTCTTTTGCTTGGGGAATGAAGGTGAGGGCTTGCCGTCCGAATTATTAGTACAAGGCGAAGCGGTCAAAATTCCCATGTATGGCGCGGTGGATTCGCTCAATCTGGCTGTAGCGGCGAGTGTGTTATTATATGAATGTGTGCGGCGCAAAACTGCCCACGTGACTCAAAATCCAACTTACGGAACAAACGATGACTGAAACATTGACTGAACTGAAAACCTTGCTCGCCGAAGTAGATGATCTTGGTAAAGCGGCGGCGGTGCTGTCATGGGATCAACAGGCGAATATGCCGCCGGGCGGCGCGCCCGCGCGCGCCAGCCAACTTGCAACGCTGTCACGGCTTTCGCACGAACGATTCACCAGCGAACGCGTGGGGCATCTGTTGTATGATTTGTCGAAAGAAACGCGTGACGCGTCATATGACGACGATACCGCTTCTTTGGTTCGGGTGCTCAAGCGTGATTATGAAAAGGCGGTGCGCTTGCCTTCGACCTTTGTGGCGGAATTGGCGGAGGCGAGCGGACTCGGCACAACCGCGTGGGCGCAAGCGCGCGCTGCGAACGATTGGGCGGCGTTTCAAGACCATCTCAAAAAGATGATCGAGTTGAAACAGCGCGAGGCGGAATATCTCGGCTATCATGACAAGATTTATGACGCGCTGCTGGATACGTACGAACCGGATATGAAAACCGCGCAGGTCGCGGAAATTTTTGACGGCGTGCGCCGCGAATTGGTGCCGCTCGTGCGCGCGATCTCAGAACACGCAGAGCGAGTAGATGATTCGGTCGTGCGCCGCGCGTATGCTCCAGACAAACAATGGGCGCTTGCACAGGAAGCGCTGCGCGCGATTGGGTATGATTTTGCGCGTGGGCGGATGGACAGAGTGCCGCATCCGTTTTGCACCACATTCTCGAATCACGACGTGCGCGTGACCAATCGCGTCTTGCCGAATTTTTTCAATTCCGCGTTTTATGGCGCGCTGCATGAGGGCGGACACGCGTTGTACGAACAAGGTTCGCCGGATAAATTTGAACGCACGGGGCTTGGCGGCGGCGCCTCGTTGAGCGTTCACGAATCGCAATCGCGCCTGTGGGAAAATTTGGTGGGGCGTTCGCGCGCGTTTTGGGAATTCTTTTTTCCGAAATTCAAAAAAACGTTTCGTAAAAACGCGGCGGAAATGGACGCCGAAAAAATGTATCGCGCGGTGAACAAGGTTCAACCATCTTTCATTCGCATCGAAGCGGATGAAGTGACCTATTCCCTCCACATCATGCTGCGGTTTGAAGCCGAAAATCTCTTGCTCGAAAATAAACTAAAGGTGTCCGAATTGCCCGGGTGGTGGGATGAAGCGATGTCGTCGTATCTTGGCGTTGTGCCGCCCGATGTCGCGCGCGGCGCGCTGCAAGATATTCATTGGTCAATGGGTTCGTGCGGTTATTTCCCGACCTACGCGCTCGGCTCTATTTTTTCCGCGCAGTTATTTGAGCAAGCGCGCGAGCAGTTGGGCGATTTGGATGAACAATTTGCGCGCGGCGAATTTTCACCCCTGCGCGAATGGCTCACGGCAAACATTTATCAACATGCGCGCAAGTACACCTTGAACGAAATCGCAATGCGTGTTACGGGCGAGCCATTACAGACGCGTTCGTATATCGCGTATTTGAAGAGCAAGTATTCGGAAATCTATGGGTTGTAGAGAGGTAGACAGGTAAATAGGTAGAAAGGTAAAAAGTAGATAGGTTGGCAGGAGAAAAGTAAATAGGTAGAGCGATAGTCAAACCTGCTACCTGTTTCCTTGTTTCCCTGTTTCCCTATTTCCCTGTATCCCTGTATCCTTGTCTTCCTGTGTCCACACTTTATCTCGTCGCCACGCCCATCGGCAACCTTCAAGACATTTCACCGCGCGCATTGGAAACCTTGCGCGCGGTTTCTTTGATTGCGGCGGAAGATACGCGGACGGCGAAACAGCTGTTGAATTATTTCGACATTCACACTCCCGTCACAAGTTTTTTTGAACACAGCAAGCAAAACAAAATCGAACACATTCTTGAGGCGCTGGAGAAAAATAATGTCGCTGTGATTTCCGAAGCGGGGACGCCGGGCGTCAATGACCCGGGGTACGAACTCGTGCGCGAAGCGCTTGCGCGCGGACATCGCGTTTCGCCAATTCCGGGCGCAAGCGCGGTGTTGACCGCGTTGGTGGCGTCGGGAATCAATGCGGGCGCGTTTTATTACGTCGGTTTCTTGCCGCGTGAACCGCAAGGGCGGCGAAAATTCTTGCGCGAACTCGTACACGAACGCGATACGATTGTGGCATTTGAGACTCCGCATCGTTTGCGCGACGCGTTAAAAGATTTGGAAAACATTTTCGGCGCGACGCGAAAAATTTGCGTGGCGCGCGAATTGACGAAAAAGTTCGAGGAATTTCAACGCGGGATGATTGGGCAAGTGCGCGAACATTTTGACAAGAATGAGGTGCGGGGGGAATTTACGTTGGTGATTGAAGGACGGGGGACGGGGGACGGGGGACGGGGGATGGAGGTTGTGTGGGATGATGCGCGAATTGTGAAAGAAATGCGTGTGTTGCTGAAAAAAGGTGTGCCGCGCACAGAGGCGGTGAAACGGATTGCGAAGGCGAGTGGGCGCGAACGACGCGCAGTGTATGAGTTGACATTGAACGAGTCGCGGTGAGAGGGCGCCGCGATTTTTTTTGCATTGACCCAAAACAAACGCGCGTGCTATACTGAAATTCAAGACGACAGACAACAGACGACAGAGGACAGATAGCGGACACCTCATTACGTTTCGCTGCCTGCGGTCTGACTTACCATGAGGAGTCAACAATGTCTGCTGACCAAGTAACGACGAATGATGCGCTGCGCGTCTATGACGACGTGGTGCAGGCGATTGGCAACACGCCGCTGGTGAAATTGAACAAAGTGACGCGCGGGCTGCGCGCGCAGGTGTACGCGAAATTGGAATTTTTGAATCCCGGCGGTTCGGTCAAAGACCGCATCGGGCTGGCGATGATTGAACGCGCGGAACGCGAAGGCACGTTGAAACCGGGCGGCACGATTGTCGAAGGCACGAGCGGCAACACGGGCGTTGGGCTGGCGATTGCGGCGGCGATCAAGGGATACAAATGTATTTTTGTGATGCCCGACAAAATGAGCGAGGAAAAAATTCGCTTGCTGCGCGCGTTCGGCGCGCGCGTCGTGATTACGCCCACCGCCGTCGAACCCGATGACCCGCGTTCGTACTATTCCGTCTCCAAACGATTGTCGGAGGAAACGGCGAACACGATTCTCGCGGGACAGTATTGGAATCCCGCGAATCCGCAAGCGCATTACGAAACGACGGGTCCCGAAATTTGGAAACAGACGCAAGGCAAGATTGATTATTTCGTCTGCGGCATGGGAACGGGCGGAACGATTACGGGAACGGGAAAATTTCTCAAGGAACAAAATCCGAACGTGCAAGTGATTGGCGTTGACCCCGTTGGTTCGCTGTTGTATGCGACGTTCAAAGCGGGCGGAAAAATTCCCGAAGGCGCGTTCCCCAAAGTGTACAAAATCGAAGGCATCGGCGAAGATTTTTTGCCGACGGCGTTGGATTTGCAATACGTGGACGATGTGGTGCAAGCCGAAGACCGCGAATCGTTTTTGATGACGCGGCGTTTGGTGCGCGAGGAAGGATTGTTTTGCGGCGGCTCGGCGGGTTCGGCGGTATGCGGCGCGCTGCATGTGGCGAGAAATTTGGGCGCGGACAAAACGGTGGTGGTGCTTTTGCCCGATTCGGGTTCGCGCTATTTATCGAAAATTTTCAACGATGATTGGATGCGCGAAAATCGTCTGCTCGATTATCCGCTCGCCGAAGGGCGCGTCGAAGATTTGTTGACGCTCAAGAAAATTCAAGTCATCACCGCGCACAAGAACGATTTGAAAACGCAAGTGATTGCGCGCATGAAAGAATACAACATTTCGCAACTGCCGGTGGTGGAAGATGGACAACGTTACGCGGGAATGATTACGGAAGTGGATTTACTGAATCATCTTTTGAGCGCGGACCACAAACACGACGCGGAGGAAACGATTCAAGACATTGTGGACCGCGATGCGGCAGAAGTGGTCGGACCCGAAACATCGCTGTCCGTGCTTTCGGAAGTGTTTCGTCACGGCAAGACGGCGGTGGTGTGTGAAGAGGATAAGGTTACGGGAATTGTGAGCAAGATTGATTTGATTGAATATTTGGCGGGAAGGGTGCAGTAAAAAAAGCGAGGAGCTGATGATGTTGAACTTTTCACGAATCACCGTAAATCCAAAAGTGTTTGGCGGTAAGCCATGTATTCGCAATTTGCGTTTTCCCGTTTCGCGTTTGCTGGGGTTACTTGCAGCAGGGGAAACGCGCACTTCAATTCTGAAAGCGTATCCTTTTCTTGAATCAGAGGATATTGACCAAGCGCTTGAGTATGCGGCTTCGCTCGCCGAAGAACAAGTGATTGAGTTTGCGGCATGAAATTTCTGATTGATATGCCTGTTTCACCTGAACTGGTGAAAACGCTCGAACAGCGCGGTCACGCGGCAGTGCATGTGCAAGAGATTGGTTTGGCAGGGGCTGAGGATTCGGAAATTGTCTCGCGTGCGCGACAAGAAGCGCGAATTATCGTCACGGCTGATTTGGATTTTGGTCAGTTGCTGGCGCTGAGCAATGCGGATGGACCTGGCGTCATTTTATTTCGCGGCGGAAATTATTCTGAACGTGAAATGTGCGAGTTATTAGAGCGTGTGTTGAATTCTGTGGAGAACACTGTCTTGCCTCACGCCATTTGCGTGATAGATAAAAATCGCGTACGCGTAACTCGACTCCCCTTGAAGCGGAACCTTGAAAGAGAATAAAGCCCAATGAAGTCAGGAGTGACGCAACTTTATCCATTGCCGAGCGCGGACCGCGAATTAGAGGGAACGTATCTCGCGCATGATTTGCGGGAATACGCAAACGATTCGACGCCGTACATTTACGCGAATTTTGTAACGAGTCTCGATGGGCGCATCGCCATTCCGCGCCCCGATGGTTCGGGCTTGATGGTGCCGAAAAATATCGCGAATGAACGCGATTGGCGATTGTATCAAGAACTCGCGACGCAAGCAGATTTAATTATCAGCAGCGGGCGTTATTTGCGCGATTGGGCGCAAGGACGCGCGCAAGAAATTTTGCAAACGGACAATCCAAAATTCGCCGATTTGCGCGCATGGCGCAGCGCGCGGGGTCTGAAACCGCATCCCGATATCGCCATCATCAGCAGCAGTTTGGACTTTACGATCCCTGATGTGCTGACACAGGATGGACGCAAAGCGATTTTTTTTACGACGGCGAACCCCGATCCTAAACGCGTGCGCGAAATCGAAAGCAAAGCGGGGCAAGTGATCGTCGCGGGCGAAAACAGTGTTGAGGGAATATTGTTCGCACAGCGCGCGTTTGAATTGGGCTATCGCGTCATTTATTCGGGCGCAGGTCCGAAAATTTTGCATTTGCTTTTAGCGGATGGTGTGCTGGATCGTTTGTATCTGACTTTCGCTAATCGCGTGTTGGGCGGCAAACCGTTCGCGACGATTATGGATGGGGCGCTGTTGGAACCGACCGCCGATTTCAAACTCGACACGCTATATTTCGATGCGGCGGGAGTGGATGGGCTGGGGCAGTTGTTTGCGAGTTATGATCGCCTGTGAGCATCAGACGAATTGCGCGCTCGAATTTTAAGGTTGTTGAATCGCTTTGATTTTCTTGGGGGCTGTGTTATGCTGTATAGAGTAAGGAGAAAACTATGACTCCCTCTCAAATTCTACCCGAACTCATTGCCGAACATCAGGCGTTGGTGCGGCGCGTCGAAAAGATTGAAAAGATTCTTAACAAACGACTACCCGTTTCCGTGCCTCAAAAGCCAATTCAAACTATTGCGTCAAAGCGAAAAAAAGATATTCGCGTGTTAATCAAAGAGATGCAGGAGAAATATGCCGGCACAACTTTGCTCACCCAATCCCTCCTCGCAGAGCGGCGCGCAGAGATCGCGCGGGAAGAAACCGAAATTCGTAATAGACTCGCACGCCATCGTCGCACTCGTAGACAAGGAAAAGGGACACGAACGCGTCGCGTCGCGACACGTAGCCGCGCAAAACAGTGAAATTGCGCTTTACATGAGCTTGATGAATTGGGGTGAAATTCTTTACACGTTTGAACGCGAACGTGGAGCGCGATTTGCAGATGAGTTCGAACAGGACCTTGACGAATACCCGATAAGATTGATGGGAGTCAATCGCAGCGCATTCGTGCGGCAGCGCGGTTAAAGAGTATGTATCCTCTATCTTACGCGGACGCCTTTGCCGTTGCATTAGCCCAGGAACTCGCCGCAACTGTGATCACTGGCGACCCCGAATTCAGAGCGATTGGAAACATCGTTTCTGTTGATTGGATACGCTAACACCGCCACTCGCCTCCGATTGGCGGTTTTTTTTCTTTGCTAAAACCTGCAATCGAAAATCAGCAATCTGAAATCTAAATTCTAAAATTCCATGTCTCCCACCCAATTCCTCACCTCCCTCCGTTCCGACAAACATTACGCCAACCAAATCATTCACTTGGAACATCTCGCGCCGCGCGCGGCAAAATACGCGCGTCTGGAAAAATCTTTGCATCCCGCGCTGCAAGACGCGTTGAAACAAATCGGCATCGAAAAATTTTTCTCGCATCAAGCGCACGCGATTAACGCGGCGCGCGAGGGCTATGATGTTGTGGTAGCCACAAGCACCTCGTCGGGCAAAACGCTGTGTTACAACATTCCCGTTCTCGAAGCGATTTTGGAACAGCCACAGTCGCGCGCGTTGTATTTGTTTCCGACAAAGGCGTTGGCGCAAGACCAACTGCGCGCGCTCGATGAATTGACGAATGTGTTGGAAACAACCAAGCAAATCGTTTTCGACACGTACGACGGCGATACGAAACGTGAAGCGCGCACAAAATTACGCAGGCGCGGCAACATCATCCTCACGAATCCCGACATGCTCTCGCTCGGCATTTTGCCCAATCATTCGATGTGGGCGGATTTCATTGCGAATTTGAAATATATTGTCATTGACGAAGCGCATGTATATCGCGGTGTGTTCGGTTCGCAAGTGGCGTGCGTTCTAAGACGACTGCGCCGCTTGTGCGAATACTATTCCGCGAATCCGCAATTCATTTTTTGTTCGGCGACGATTGCGAATCCGGGCGAGCATGTGCATCGTTTGTCAGGACGCCGCGCCAAGGTGATTGCCGAAGATGGCGCGCCGCGCGGACAGCGTGAGTTTGCGTTGTGGAATCCGCCGTTCATTGACAAGACGCGCACGACGCGCCGCAGCGCCAATTCCGAAGCCGCGCATTTATTTTCCGAACTCGTGCGCGAGAAAATGCGAAACATCACGTTCGTGCGCGCGCGGAAATTGGCGGAACTCGTTTTATTGTACGCGCGCGACAATTTGAAACGCACCGCGCCCGAACTCGTGGACAAGGTGAAATCGTACCGCGCGGGCTATCTCGCCGACGAACGGCGCGCGATTGAACGCGATTTGTTCTCGGGAAAATTGCTGGGCGTGACGGCGACGAATGCGTTGGAATTGGGGATTGATGTGGGGCATCTCGACGCGACGGTGGTGGTCGGTTTTCCGGGAACCATCGCGTCGTTATGGCAGCAGGTGGGGCGTTCGGGGCGCGGGACGCGCGACGCGCTTTCGATTCTCGTTGGGATGGATGACCCGCTCAATCAATTTTTCATGCGCCATCCCGAAGTGTTGTTTGCGAAACCGGTTGAACACGCGTTGATTTATCCCGACAATCCGTACATTTTGGAAAAGCATTTGCCGTGCGCGGCGTACGAATTGCCGTTGACGAACGCGGACGAAGAATTGTTCGGTCCCGGATTCGTCGAAGCGATGATTCGTTTGGAACGCAATGGCGCGCTCGATTATCGCAACGAGCAGTGGTATTTTCGCGGACTTGGTTATCCCGCCGAAAAGGTCAACATTCGTTCCGTGTCTGACCAAATTGTTTCGCTCGTGGACGTAAAACACAATTTCAAAACGATTGAAGAAATCGAAGCGACGACGGCGATGCAGCGCTGCTACGAAGGCGCGATTTATTTGCATCAAGGCGAATCGTATCTGATTACGAAATTGGATTTGGAAGCAGGCGCGGCGTACTGCAAACCTGTTGACGTGGATTTTTATACCGAAGTGCGCGAGAACGGCGAAACGCGCATTCTCAAATCTTTGCGCCAGCGCGAGGTGGGGAACACCCTCGCGTTTTACGGCGATGTGCGCGTGACGGAACAAATTGTTGGCTATCGGCGCAAACGTCAATTCACCGAAGAAGTTTTGGCGACGATTGATTTGGACTATCCGCCGCAGTTGTTTGATACGAAAGCGGTGTGGTGGGACATTCCCGAAGAGTTGATTCGCAAAATTTCGCGTGAGGGCTATGACCTTGCAGGTTCGCTTCACGCGGCGGAACACGCGTGTATCGGACTGCTGCCATTGTTTGCAATGTGTGACCGTTGGGACATTGGCGGGCTTTCGATTTTGATGCATCCCGACACAGGCAAGCCGCAAATTTTCATTTACGATGGTTTCCCCGGTGGCATCGGCATCACGGAAAAAGCATTCGCGTTATTGGAATCGTTGTGGACGGCGACGTTGGAAACAATCGAACAATGCCCTTGTGAATTCGGCTGTCCGTCGTGCGTGCAATCGCCGAAATGCGGCAACAACAATGAGCCGTTGGATAAAAAGGGCGCGGTGGTGCTGTTGAGAGGAGTGTTGGGGAAAGGCGAAAGGAAATGAGAGAGCAAGTTATTGACTTGATTCGTCAATCAGGATTAACTCGCGTTGCGGCACAAATTGAAGGTTACGTGAAGGATTCAATCCGATTGATTCCTGAAAAGACTAATGAGGAAAACCTGAAGATTGGGGTAACCAAAATTGGCGGGCATCCCGACTTACCGCCTGAGATTCAATGGCCCTCTTGGAACAACATTCCACAGTCATTCATCGCCCAATTGCGACTCGCCGATTTTATTGATTTTGATTTTGCAGATCAACTACCCCAAAATGGGTGGCTCTATTTTTTTTACGACGCCGAGCAAAGCGTCATTGGTATTGATCCAAAAGATCGCGGCGGATGGAGTGTCCACTATTTCGATGGAAACGAATCCGTCCTCGCGCGCCGCGAGTTTCCAACCAACCTTCCCGTTCACAGCCAGTTCAATGCGTGCCATGTCAAGCGCTTGGCTGAGCCAACAATTCCGAGCAGCGATAGCATTTATATTGAGCAATTAGAACTCACACATGAGGAACGGGAATTGTATTGGGCTTTGTATGATCAAGTTCATGAGTTGCATCGCAAACGGAACGGCGCGCTTCATCGTATTTTGGGATATCCTGACCCCGTGCAAGGTGATGTGCATTATGAATGTCAATTGGCGTTTAACGGTCTCGATGTTGGTGAAGCCAAATCATATACAGACCCGATCGCTGCCAAGTTGAATCCCGCGCGAAAGGAATGGCAGTTGTTATTGCAAATAGATTCGGATCAACAAGCAGGAATGATGTGGGGCGATGTGGGTTCGATCTATTTTTCGATGCAAAGTCGAGATTTAGAGCAAAAGAGATTTGAGCAAGCTTGGTTCACCTATCAGTGCTCGTAAAAAGATGGGGCGAGTCATTGACTCGCCCCTCGCTTTATCTCAAAATTGCGGCATCTCTAACTTCACCTCCCCGTTCTCCACGCTCACGTGAAACGAATCCAAATGCGATTTTGGGTCGGTGAGCAGATGTCCGTCGCGGACATCGTATTGAAAACCGTGCCACGGACATTGCAACACATCGCCCGCCAACGTTCCCGTGCAAACGGGTCCGCCGCGATGGAGACAGCTGTTGCGCAAGGCGTACCAGTTGCCGTTGTGATGAAAAATGCCGATAGAGATTCCATCCACGTTCACGAGCTTGCGTTCCCCATCAGGAATTTCATCGGCGCGCGCAATGGTGACAAGTTTGACGGCTGATGTTTCACGTTTTCCAGTTTCCTGCTCCACCGCTTCTTGCGCGAGTTCGGCAATATGTTTTTCATCTACCGCAACCAGCGGGTCGAATGTTTCGGGTGAGCGTTCGTTATAGTAAGCGCGCGACAACATTTCGAGAACAACCATCATCAACTTATCCCACGCTTCGACCACATCGTGTTCGAACGCTTCATCCTTTTCGTGAAGTTCGGCGATGATCGCGTGGCTCATCGCGTGCGAGATGAAACCGACCATGCCGATGACGTAGCGTTCCGCAATATAAATGCTCGGGTCTGCGCCGTGCGAAGTGTGCGCGCGTCCGACATAATCAATGTACGACGCGTAACCGTCGTCGTAATTGCCTTCGACGGTGCGAAGCCAAAAGTTCGCGTTGTGGCGCATGCGCAGTTCAAGATACGCTTCATCAATCGTGCCATCTTTTTTCAAAAAGAATTTGCGCGTGGGCGGATAACGCAAAAGATGTTCGTAAAAGTCGCTGACGATTTGCGGCAGATGTTTTTCGACGATGGGCTTGCTTTTGACAATGGCTTGTTCGTCGTAACTGGTAAAGCCGACGAATTCTGCCATGTAGCGAAAATATTTCCCCGCATCTTTTGAAGCGGACGCATCTTTTGAAGCGGACGCGTCAGACGCGTCGCGCTTGACGTTCGAGGGTTGTGCCGTTTGGATTGTCGTTTCGTTCATTGTGACCATTCCGTAGGTGTTCAAATCCAACGATGGCTTTTCAATTCGCGCGTCAATACGATTCGGAATGAAAAGCAATCTCTGGATCAGATAATTCCTAACGCGGCTTGTCGCCCAAGTTCCGCGATTTCCATATCTTCCTGTTCAGGCAAGCCGCTGATGGCAACCGCGCCAACCACTTCGCCTTCAATCACGATGGGCAAGCCCCCGCCCCACGTAGTGTAACGCAATTCGCCAAAATTCGTCATCGGAAAACCGCGTTCGGGGTCGCGCGCCTTTTGTCCGAGTTCGTAGGAAGGTTTGCGTTCGCGCGCGGCGGTGTATGCTTTGTTCAGCGCGATTTGAATCGAAGAAAAGGGCGCGCCGTCCATTCGCAACAAGGCGATGAGTTCGCCGTGCGCGTCCGTGACGACGAGAACGCCGCCCTTGCCGCGTTTGTCACATTCGGCTTGCATCGCTTCGATGGCGCGTTGGGCATCTTGATGAGAAAGAGTAATAAGCTGTCGCATGGATTCATCCCTGAAAGGTGCTGGGGCAAATTATACACGAAAAAAATCGAGGTCTTGCGACCTCGATTTTCACTATCGGAGAATATTGAATCCATCTACACTGACATAATTCGCATCGTAAGCGGAACACTTGGAGTGCGAACCGCGTGCGCGAATCCTGATGCTGTGCGGCGTATTGGCGTCGCCGGAGAGAATGTAGGTCCGCGTCGCAAATTTTGGAAGCGGCGATCCTTTGCGGAGGCGGCACAAGTCAATGCGTTCAAAAAGTCTGCCATCCAAATACACTTCGGCTTTGCCGTAGGTGTTGGCGTAAACCGTTTCCCATTCCACGCGTTTGCCGCCGACAAAATTCAATTGAGCAGCCCAACTTTTTTTGCATTTTTTCGCGCCGCCGCAGCGCTGATACGACTTGTCAGATGCATCTTTGTTGTTGTACTGCCCCCAAGTGCCGCTGTATTGAATACGCGGGTCATTGGAAGGAATGTGTTCTTTGCC
This sequence comes from Chloroflexota bacterium, assembly GCA_004295045.1. Taxonomy (GTDB): domain Bacteria; phylum Chloroflexota; class Anaerolineae; order UBA4142; family SHND01; genus SHND01. The sequence continues at coordinate 18,283 of SHND01000048.1, forward strand.
GCTGACGGGAGCCAAGGTTTGCGTTGCCGTTGGCGTTGGCTGATTCGTCGCGGTGTTTGTTGGCGTCGGGCTATTCACCGGTATTTGGGTCGACGTGGGTGTGGCGGTCGGCGTGTCGGTTGGCGTTATGCCCGGGGCATTTGTCTGGGTTGCAGTCGGTGTCAAAGTTTGCGTGGGAGTGGCGGGCGAACCGCCGCACGTGACGCCGAGATCGGCAGTGCTGGCAAACACATTGCCCCCGTCGCTGTAAATGATCGCCCCCAAGTTGGTGGTCGCGATATTTGGCGATTGTTCTTGTGCGCCGGCAGAAGCGATTGTTTCGAGCTTGCTCCAGCTGCTGCCATCGTACGCACGATGCAGCACATTCCAATCATGTCCCGGATCGGCAGTCTTGGATCCCTGAAATGCCACGTGGAAATTTTCCGCGCAGTCGAGTGCAATGCGGGGCCACAAGCTCCATTCGTTAGATCCGCCAAGCTGATCGAACTGCGTCGTTTTGGAATCGTTGACGAACAATGCGAACGAAGCATCAAATGTATCGCCGCGCGCCCATACCACGCCGACGCGTCCGTCGCTGGCTACGGCAATATCTGCCGTTTGATCCTTGTGCCCTTTGGCAACTTGGACCTCATTCGACCAACCCGAAGCGAGCTGATGAATGTATTTAATCCCGTATGGGGTCGGAATGTTCCAAACAACATAGGCGTTCCCAGCCGAATCCAGAGCGATGCGCGGATAAAGCCCCGCAGCCAGTTGTTTGCCTTCGGGCGCACTTGCATCGGCGAGAACTTGCGCCGCGCTTTCCATATTCTCAATTTGAAGTTGCGTGAGCGTTTCGGACGATTTAAAAGTGATTCCATCGTCACTGCTGGCAAAGCGCACATAGGCGGTGCCATCCGATTTGTTTTGATAAACGATTTTGATGACGCCATCCGACGTGATCGCCAGATCGGGAATTTCCGCGTAAACTTCATTCGTTTTGGAAACGCGCTGAATGGGTTCCCAATTTCCTGCGACGCGCCGACGAAAGAAAACCGCGTACGTCGTGTCCGCGCTTTTCGCTTCAAAGGCGACGTTCGGCTCGCCGTTTGGATCAATTGCAATGGCAGGATAAAAGGACTCGACGCCCGAAGCAGAGATGACTTGTGCGTCACCGCAGGTGCTTTTAGTCAATCCGCAAGTCCGATATTTGACCGTCTTGTCAGTGTGGTCCCACCAGGCGTAATGAATGGTGCCGTTAGCATCAATTGCAACGGAGGGAAATTTGTTGCCATTTCCCAAGACGAAGGGAGAATTCCAAGTTGTTGCAGAGGCAACGAGAGGCATCAAAAATGCGCCGGCACCAATGAGCACGAGCGCAATGAATAGGACTCGTAAAGCGATTTTCATACATCCTCCGGGCGTGGCGCTCCTGCGGGTTTTGGGAACGGGAGCGCGCGCCGTATCTAACACTCTAACAAGGGCATGTAAGAGGGTCAATAGTACAATGGTTAGCTCGTTGCGGAAATGGATTCACAGAGCGCGACGAGCTGCGCGCCCACGCGCGGCGACGAAAATTGTTGCGCAAATTCCAATCCTTTGACAGCATATTGTTCATAGAGCGCCGAGTTGCACAACACGCGCGCGAGTCCGTCCGCGAGCGCTTGCGGCGAATTTTCCAAAACGATTTCGCCTGCGCCCGCTTGCTTCAAAAGGTCGGCAATGCCCGCCGTCTGATGCACAACGCTCGGCGTGCCGACCGCCGCGCCTTCCACCGCCACTTTGTTCATGCCCTCCAAAATGCTTGGCACGGCAATCACATCGCTGGCGGCGAGCAGCCCGCGTATTTCGGGATGAGGCACTGCTCCCGTAAAGAGAACGGCTTGCGAAATCTCCAATGCGCGCGCTAATTCAACGAGATAGTTTTGGTAATCACCCAGTTTTGGGTCGACGCGATTCGGACCAATGATCAGGACGCGCACATCGCCGATTTTTTCGCGCAGCTGTGGCAGGGCGCGCAGGAGGAGATCGAAACCTTTGATCGGCAGTAATCGTCCCACTGCGGCAACGACACGCGCGTTCGTAAAGCCATATTTCGCGTCGAGAGCTTGGCGCGCCTGTGCGCGAAATTGCGCGAGTGGAATTTCACGCGGCGGATAACAGTACGCGGCAATGTTGCGCGGAATGAGCTTGACACGCTCCGACGGCGCGCCCAGTTCCACAACACGCTCGCGCACCAGCGGTGTGGTCACGCGCACGGCGGCGGCGCGTCGGAATGCGAAACGCATCATTGCGCGCGCGGTACGAAAACGTCCGTAGCCGTAATTCGTCGCGCGGCTGTCAATGAAATCACCGCCCGCGGCGGTGATGACGAGATTCTCTTTTGCGCCGGCGAGCGCGCACATGGCGCCGAATGGAAACGCGCCCTCTGCGAGAATCACATCATAGCGCGGACGCTGCTCCAAATATTGCTGCAGCGCAAGCCAACCCGCGCCAAAGCGATCATAATGCATAAGCGGTTTGGCGAGAGTATTCCAAATTGCGGTAGAGGTTGTGCCTGCCGCCACCGCGCGACGGACGCGGATTCCATCTTCCACGCGTTCGGCTGCTTGCCCTTGCATTTCGCTCGCCGATGCAAGCGCGAAAACATCAAACGTATGCCCACGCGCGATAAATTCTTGCCCCAGCTCGCGATGAATCAAATTGCCGAGATATTCGGGACCGTACATCGCAATGACGTAAAGAACGCGCATTCATCAAGAAAAAGACCTTCGAGGATTGCAAAATCTCGAAGGTCTCGATTCGCTACGGTAGGAGCTTGAACCCGTCCACCACCACAAAGTTGGATGGGCTGCTTGTGCAACTGCTGTGCTTGCCGCTGCCCCCAATTTCGATTGTGCGCGGTTGTCCATCGCTGCGCGCGGGCACGGTATAGGTGAATTTCATAAACTTGGGTTTGGTCTTGCTGGTGCCCTTGCAGAGGTCCACCGAATCGGACGGCTTGTTGTTATTATCCACGCCGTCGTTGATCCAGACATTGGCAATGCCATAGATGTTCGATTTCGCCGTGTACCATTCGACGCGCGTATAGCCATCAGGCACGATGATCTTGGCGCCCGAGCCGCGCTTGCAGACGCCGCCGGACTCGCAGCGTTGATAGTTCCGATCGGTCGCCTTTTTGGCGTTTACTGTTTTCCAGCCCTTTTTGTAAGCAATGTCGCTGCTCGTGTTGGGAATCCAAACTTCACTGCCCGGTGTCACAGTGGGTGGCGGTGTGATATTTGGATCGGGTGTGTTGGTCGCGGTCGGTGTGTGTGTCGGTGTCGGCACCTCGCTGCTGCATGTAATTCCCAGATTTGACGTGCTGCCAAAGACGGTCGAACCATCGCTGTAAATGATTGCAGCATCTTCACCTGCTGCGATAGAGGGGACTTGTTCCTGCGCACCGCCAGCGGCTATTGTGTCAATACCACCCCAGTTTCCGTTGGCGTCGTATGTGCGGGTATAGATGTTCCAATCGTGCCCGGGGTCTGCGTTGGGCGATCCTTGAAACGCCACATGGAAATTGTTTTGACAATCGCTTGCAATGCGGGGCCACAAACTCCACTCATTGCCGCCGCCGACACTGTCGGACTGAGCAACCTGCGATTTTCCTTGATAGAGTGCAAATGATACATCAAAAGAATCGCCACGTGCCCAGACAATTCCGGCTCGTCCGTTTCCATCAACTGAAATATCGGGAGTCTGTGATTTATTCTCTTTCGTTACATTTATCTTCTTTGACCATGTTCCGTTCGCTGACTTGTAACGGTACTGGATGCCATATGGTGACGGTAGATTCCAGACGATATGTGGGAGACTTGTGGCATTAACAGCAACGCGAGGGAATAGCCCACTCGATAGATTTTGACCTTCGGTGCCTTCAGGCGACAACAGTGCTTCGGCAGGTGATTGCATATTCAAGGCACCGCTGATCTTGTCCACGCTCTCACTCGCATTAAAGCTGATGCCATTGGAGCTCGAGGCGTAATAGACAAACGCTTCGGCGCCCACTTTGGATTGATAAACGACGTGAATCATACCATTTTCGCCAATCGCGATATCGGGAACTTCGGCGTACGATTCGCTTGCGGTCGAAACGCGCTGGATGGCTTGCCAACTGTTGCCTTTCTGCCGTCGAAAGAAAACGCCATAGCTGGTTCCATCCGTCGTCCTGGCTTCCCATACCACATTCGGCTTGTCATTTGCATCAATGGCAATGGAAGGGTAATAGGAATTGTCCTGTGAGATTGTTACTGTGCCTGTGCAATTGTTATTGTCGCGATCACACCGTCGGTACTCAACGGTCTTGGCGGCGTGATTCCACCATGCATAGTGAACATTCCCTTGCGAATCTACTGCAACACTCGGGAATTTGTTACCGGTCCCCAGCGCTATCGGACTGCTCCAATTTGCCGCGGCGGCGGTCAATGGGAGGACGAGGGCGACGAGTAGGATCGCGCCGAAAAAAATGAACAGCCAATTCTTGCCTTGCATGCTTGCTCCTTTGAGTTACTATGTAATCCTTGAATTATTAGCAGATGAAAATGGAAATGTCAAAAATTCGAGCAGTCGAAATGCCAGAGGGCAATGTAAGATTTGCGTGTGAAATACAAATGACACTCACATTAAGGGATTATTGGAGCGCTTTGCGCCGTACGAGCATATAGTCATCCTTGTCGAACAGCACCTTCCAAGCTCCGCTCTCGAGTAATTTTTTCACTGCCGGATTGTCACCATCACTGCGCTTGTCAATCAAAATGTAATCGGCGACCTCCACCGGATTGCTCGTATAAAACTGATGCGGCGGGAAAAAGTAAAAGTACTCGCGCCGCGCGACATGCGGCGCCAATAAGCTGCTCGCCGCCAATTTCACATCGGGCGGCACTTGAGCGATGACCTCACGCGCGGCGGCGGTGCGCGGATTCGGCTGGCGCGTCACCCAAACCAACGCGGGATTGCCCAACCACAGATTTGATGCCAGCGTCGTCACCACCAATAATCCAAGCGCGCTGTTGAGAATCGTTCGTGCCTCTACGCGCGCGGTCAGACGTTTCCATTTCATCAACAACGCGATTGCCATGATCGTCGCGCAAAACGACACCGGATAAATCATCGAGCCGTACTGATAGCGAATGCTCCAGTGCAGCTCTTGCGGTGAAAGCAAATTGAACGCCAGTGTCGGGAGCGCCAGCAGCAGCACGTCGGGACGCAGCAACGGCAAAAAGCCGAGCGGACCAAAGAGCTGTGCGAGATATCTCAATTTGCCCGGCGTCAACACGTTTTCCAAGACGTACAATGGACGCGTTATTATAGTGACGACCATTTCGCCCGGAGAGTTCCCTAACCATTTGTACGTTTCAAAGTAAATAAATCCGCCCGGCGTGGTCTTGAAACGCGGCACGATCACAAAAACCGCCAAATAAAACCAAGCTGCGCCGATAATGATTGGCGCAATTACAAATTCTTTGGGCTTGCGTGAAATGAGCGCATAAATCCCCAGCATAATGACAAAAAGCGCGACATCCGAACGCGTTGCCAGCATCAAAACGCTTGACAGGATGAATGGCAGAAAGCGACGCTTTTCCAAGAAATAAAACGCGAGAATCGCGAGCGGCAGGGCAAAGGCGCGCGGTTGGAACTCGTCGAGATTCAAATACGAGAGGGGAACGTACGCGAGCCAACAAAAACCGAGAATCACACCGGCGAGCGGCGAACCGAGTTTTTCGCGCGCCAAAAGATAAATTGGCACCGCCGCGAGTCCGAGCGCGACGGTTTGCAAAAAGAGCATTGTATAAGTTGTTGGCGCGATGGCGTAAATGGGCGCGAGAATCGCTTCGAGCAAAATCGGGTCCGAGCCGAGATGATTTTGCGTGTACGCAAACGCGGTGGTGGCGAACCAGCGCCCGTGCGCGGTATTCCAAATGACCTGCTCGTACATGCCGAGATCAAAACCCATCGCAAAGAGATTCAGTTTGTTAAAGGTGGCGTAGGTGAGAATCGTAATGTAACCGACGATTAACACCGCGAGCGCGATTTTGTATTTACGTTCACCGGAAAAAATTTGTGCTGTGTTCATGTTGTTCGTTTCTCAATGGAGGTAGATTTTTTACGCTTGCCCCGCCTCGCCCAAAGCCCAATGCCAAGCAGCGCGAGCAAGCCAAGCGCGGCGATGCCGCTCACGCCCAGTCCGATTCGCACGCTCGATGGTTCGTAACGAAATTCGATGATGTGTTCGCCTTGCGGCGCGATAACAGCGCGCGCCAAATAGTTGGCGCGATAGATTTTGGTTGGCGCTCCGTCCACATACGCATTCCAGCCGGGAAAATAATTATCGTTCAACACCAGCAGCGCGGGACGATTCGTTGTGACGTGAATGCGAACGAGTTCAGGATTTACTTGCTCTAAAACTACCTTTCCTTGCAAAGGTTCCGCGCTGTCGGAGGGCAGCGAGATATTTTCTTCCACGACAGCTTTTTGGGACAAATCAAAATCACCCTGTAAAAGCGTTGGCAAAAGCTGTTCAGGGTCCATCACCGTGATTGTTTGATCCACCAGAAACGCGCGCGGCAAAAACTCGCGGTTCTCGTACGTATTCGCGTATTCGCCTTTTACGCGCAAGCGAAATCCTTTTCCTGCATCGCGCTGCGTGCCAATATATTTTACGCTCATCAGCGCGAGAGCCCGCGCCGCTTCACGCGCCCGCGCCGTGCCGATTTGTTGATCCATCCACGCTTCGAGATTCCAAAAGCGTTGACTCTCGACTCCATAGCCGCTGAACATGGGAATATTCAAAAGCATCCCCTGTCCGCCGTCGAACCGTTCGCCAAAAATTTTTCGATAGGTTGCGTGATCGCCCGCGTCCAAAAGGTCGAACAAATTCTTTTCGCCCTTGAGCGGATGGTACACTCGAAATTCATTCGTGGGTTGAAAATACGCCGTCAACTCCGGGTCCAACGCGTACGCTTCGGGCGGCGCAACCGCGTTGTAATAGAGCCCGCTCCCTTGAACGATCAACTCGAGCGCGGCAAGCGCGACGCCAACCGCCGCGAAACGATTCGGTGTCAGCCAGCGCGCCGAGATGAGCCAGAGCAAAGTGAAAATCGCAAAGGCAAAGGGAACGAGCAGCACCGGCTGAAACGGGTCCAACGCCGCCAGCGCGCCGCTGATACTTTTGCTCGGATTCGGAAATTGGCTCAAGAAAAAACGCGCGCCGATGGCGACAATCGCCGCGAGCGCGATGACAAGCGCAAAAATTTTCACCGCGCGCGTTTGGGCTTGACGCGTCAAGTACAGACGAAACATATCCAAGCCGTATGCGGCAAGCATTGCAAACGCGAAATCAGCAAGGAGCAGAAAACGCCCGGGCGCGCGCATCGTATTCAAAAATGGAAATAAAAAGACGATGCGATACAGCGGTGTAAAACCGCCGAGCGCGAGCAAAAGCGACACGAGCGCGAGTCCGATAAAAAACCAAACGCGGCGATCGCGGCGCCACGTGAACGCGCCGAGGATTGCGATTGTCAAACCGACGATGCCCACATAGCCCGCGAGTTCCAAGAAACTGCCGCGCCCCCACACCACACCCCATTTCGGTCCGCCGAAAAAATAAGGCGCGAGCAGAGTCACGAGGCGTTCGGGCGGCAGTGAGAAACTTGTCGCGAATTCGTAACTGATGCGCCCGCCGCGCTGTGTGAAATTGATCAGCTCGTACGTCGGAATTATTTGGACGCTCGCCAGAGCAATGCCCAACGCGACCATTCCCGCAATCAACGCGCAGGGTAACACCATTGCGCGCACGAAAGCGCGATCCAGTCGTTTGTGGTCGCGCCACGCGTTCAAAATGTGAAACGCGGTGTACGCCGCGGCGAGCAAAAGCCCATACGCGACGATTTGAATATGCCCGCCCAAAATTTGCAAGCCAACGACGATGGTTCCGCATACCCACGCGCGCAAGGATGCCTCTTTCCAAATCCATTCCACGCACAGCATCAGCCACGGAATCCAGCTTGCCGCGATGATAATGTTGACGTGTTGAAAATGCGCGAGCATGAATCCGCTCGCCAGATACATGATGCCTGCCAACAGCGCGCCCCAACGCGTTACGCCGAGCATCCGCGCAAAGGCATACATGCCCACACCTGCCAGGATGTAATGAAAAAGCAAATAATAATTGAATGCGGCGAAAGTGGGCAGTAACACAAAAAAGGGATATTGAAGTGGATAAAAAGTCATTGCGCCGGGGTCGGCGATATGGGGATAGCCGCCCGCGAGATACGGATTCCATTCGGGCAAACGTCCCGCCAGCAGCGCGCGCGTGTTAAACGCGAGGCGCGGCAAATAATTCGCGGCGTCGCCATAAAAAACGACGCCTTGCAGCGTCGCAGCCGGAAAAAAGAGGAGAACCGTTAACGCGAGGAGAACGAGCGCGGCTCCCAAATCGGCGCGCGTAACGAGACGCGCGCGGGGCGGTGCAAGGTTCATGCCGTACTTTTGGATTCGAGCCGATCCATTCCTTTGACGCGCAATATCCACCACATGCGAAACATCTCGCGGAAGGTGCGCACGATCATCATTGGATTACTGCCCTTGGGTCTGCCGGCCGCACGCGGATAATGATGCATTCCCACTTCGGCAAAGCGCGCGCCGAGGCGCATCGCTTTATAAATCACTTCGGGCTCGATCATTGCCGAGGAGGGCGATGCTTCGATCGTGATGGATTGCAGAATGCGGCGGCGATACAACTTGCTGGTCGAAATTTGCTTGAGGCGAATCCCAAAGAGAATGCGACATAACGAGTGAAAGAGAAAAGAATTCAGCGAACGATAGAAGGGTTCCGCGCGATAGAGCCGATAGCCGACGATAATATCTGCGTTCTGCGTCAGCGGAATAAAATTGTTCAGTTCAGAAATGTCCACCTGTTTATCGGCAGGCGCGAGAAAGACCCAATCTTTGGACGCGTTGCCATAGCAACTTTTGATCGCGCCGGCGAAGCCGCGATTCTGTTCGTGATGGATCACGCGAATGTGCTCGCGGTCCTGCGCGCGCATTTCGTCAACCAACGCGCTCGTGCCGTCGGTCGAGCCGTCGTCCACGACCAACACTTCGTAATCGTTCGTGATGCCTTGCAAGACAGTGCGCGCTTCATTCACCACGTCCACAATCGTTTCCGCTTCGTCGTACGCGGGAATTGCAATCGTAATACTTTCGGCGAACATTCCCCTAAACTCCCACCGGCTGTTTGGTCGGGGTCACGACGCGGCGCAATGTTTCAATCACAGTCGTTTGTTCTTGTTCGGTCATTTGTGCATAGATCGGCAAGAGCAGTGTACTTTGAGTCGCTTCTTCGGTCACCGGCAGCGCGACGCGTCCCATTCGATTCACATAAAGTGCTTCGAGATGCGCCGCCATGACGCCGCGCCGCGTCGCAATTCCTTCCGCTTGCATCTCTGCCATGATTTCGCCGCGCGTTTTCGGAGAATTGTGCGCGATGCGAAGGCAGTACGATTGATAGGTATGTTTCGCGTATGGCGGTTCGTATGGCGTTTCTATAAAATCGAGGTCGGCGAACGCTTGATTGTAACGTGTGCCAATCTCGATGCGGCGCGCCAAAATCCAATCCAATTTTTTCATTTGCTCGACGCCCACCGCGCCCTGAATGTCGGTGAGGCGATAATTGTAACCAAGCACCGGATATTCTTCGATGACCACCTTGTCCGCACCGTGCCGCGCAAAATCCGAAACATTCGCGCCGTGCGAACGCGTCATTTCAATTTTCTGCGCGATTTCGGGATTGTTCGTGGTCACCATTCCGCCCTCGCCCGTCGTAATCGCTTTGCGCGGATGAAATGAAAAGCAGACTGCCTCGCTGTGCGCGCCGATTTTCTTGCCTTTGTAATCGCCGCCGATAATCGTCGCCGCGTCTTCGATCACGACGAGATTGTGTTTGCGCGCGACGGCGTGAATGGCGTCGAGATCGGCGGCAAGTCCGATTTGATGCACGGGCATGATCGCGCGCGTGCGCGGCGTGATTTTCTCTTCCAGCAAATCCGCGTCCATGTTGTACGTGCGCGCGTCAATGTCCACAAACACCGGCGTCGCGCCCGCGTGCAAAATGCTGTTGGCGCTGGCGATAAAACTGTACGATGGCACAAGCACCTCGTCGCCCGCGCCGATGCCGAGCGCGAGGAGCGCGAGATGCAGCGCGGTGGTGCAGTTTGAAGTGGCAAGCGCATAGCGCGCCCCCACATAGTCCGCGACCATTTTTTCAAATTCCAAAACACGCGGTCCTTGTACGACCCAGCCGCTGCGAATTGCCAGCGCGGCGGCGCGTTCTTCCTCTTCGGTGAAATATGGTTTTGCAACCGGAATCATCGTTTTCATTTCTTTACTTTCGTTTGCGAATCACGTGCGCGGGATTGCCCGCGACAATCGAATACGCCTCAACATCGCGCGTCACGACCGAACCCGCACCGACCATCGTGCCGCGTCCGATATGCACGCCGGGCAGAATCACAGAGTTAAAACCAATGTCGCAGCCATCTTCAATCACGACCGGTTTGTAAAACATCGGTTGATTGATGATCGGCTCGTCGGTGTTGCGGTCAATGTCGTGAACGTGTGTGAGAATTGTCACTCCGGGCGCGATACCTACTGCATCGCCAATCGTGATGCCGCCCGCGCTGTGAAAAAAGCAATTCTGCCCAATCCAGGTGTCCGAACCGATTTTCAGCGTATTGCGATGATACGCTTTCAAAAAAGTATTGTGTCCAATATAGACGTTATTGCCGAGCTCAATGTTCTGCGGATGAAAGACGCGGACATCGCGTTCAATGATCACATTTTCGCCGATGGCGCGGAATTTTGAACGATCCACCTCGCCATCGCCGTGGCTGAACCAACGTCGTATATTGTAGCGGGTTGCTTCCGATGCGACGGGCTTGCTTGGAGCGATTGGCGTGTACGCTTCCAAACTGATTTTTTCGCGCAAAAGAATCTCCGGCGGAAAATCGTGCCCAAAACCCGATTCCACCGCCGCGCGAATTGCCTCACTCGGTTGAGCGCCCGCTTGCCGCACGCGCGCCATCACTTCGCCCACCTTTAGTCCCACCGCCTGCAGGCGAATTACCGGCACGACACCGACATCGGAAGGCAAAATGCCCATGTGTCCCGCGCCGGGGTCGGTGGGCGGATAAACGGTCACCTTGTGTTTCGCCAGCGCGGCGCGGTTCATGTCGCCCCAAAATTGAATCACCAATGCTTGCGGCGACGCGGCTTTCAAGCATTCAATATCCAAAATGGAATTTGCGCCGACAAAATTCACGCCCGGAATCGGATTTGCTGCCAAAATCACCGCGTCGAGATTACGCAATGCTTCGCTGGAAAGGGGCGCAGATTTTTTAGCGTCGAACTCGACCAGCCGCACATTCGCGCCCGCCACGCGCAGCGTCTTGTCAATTTCTTTGCCAAAGCGATTGTCCGACACGACGAGCAGATTGCTTTCAAATACCTCAATCTCGGCATTCAACAACTGTTTCAACACCATCATGCCAAGATATGCGTCAATGTTCACAGAGGAATTGGATTCATTCGTTCCGACGACCGGAATGCCGCGTTCAAAGCAGGCGTACAAGTCAAGGTCGGCGGTGCGAAATTCCCACGGCTCGAACATCAATGGAATGACAGCGGTTGATTTGAGTTGTTCGATTGCCACGCGGTCAATCGGGCGCACATGCCCGCTGTTGGTGATAATGTCCGTGCGTTTCAAAACCGCGCGCGTTTTTTCGGAAATGAAATGGATGCGCTTTTCGATTCCCGCTGCGCGTGCGAGGTCGCGCGTCTGTTTTCGCGCGGCGGCGGCTGTGCCAAAACGACTGTCACGCGCAATCGCAAAAACATCCGCGCCCGCCATCGCCGCAATCAGCGGTGTGACAACATAGTTGCCCGTTGCGGCTTCGGTCAAAACGGTCAAGCCATTCAAATCCAAATTCACCTGTGCGCTGAGCATCTGGATTTTTTGTAAAATGCGCGCGTGCGGTTGAGAGAGTGTCATGGCTGCGCCAATCGCTGCTCGACCGTCTCAACGACTTGTGTGAAATCGGTCATGGCTGAAATTTCTTCGGTTGAAAATTGTATCTCAAATTCTTGCTCCAATGCCAACACCAGATTTAAATGTTGGAGCGAATCCCACTGCGGAATCGTTTTGGGCGAAGCATGCGCGTCAATTGCATCGCGCGGCACGCCAAACAAATCTGACATGACATCCCGAACGCGCTCTGCGATCATGCCCGCTCCAATCCGTTGACTCGGACCGCAAGCCAATCGGGATAGGCGGCGCGAAAATTTTGCAACTCTTTTTGCCACGTTCCGTCAGCCGTGTGCGCCAAGCCCTGCTCCGCCAAGAAATTTTCGGCAACGTGATTTTTCGCGGTAGGGATAAATTCCGCCCCAAATCTGTAATGTCCCAATTCGCGCGCGAGTTCCATAACGTACGCGAGCAATGCGCTTTCGATCCCCCGCCCAATGACGCGGCAGCTCAAGAGGAACGTATCGAGGGTCGTGGTAAACGCATCACTGCGCGTGAGCGCGAGCCCAATGATGCCATTGTCGCCAAAGCGATCGCGCAGCTGCGCGAGAATCAGGTGCGTTCCCGGGGTGCCTTGCAGCGTCCGCAATTGCGCGGCGGTATAGCGCCGCGTCGTCAGATTAAATTGATTCGTGCGCTGCGTTAGTTGGGCGGCGCGTTCGAGCGTGCGTTCGTCTGCGGGAAATAGCAACAGCTCCATTTCGAGCGAACGATAAAAATCGGGGAGCGAGGCAATAGATTGTTTCAAATGCGTGCGTTCGCGTTCCTGTGCATACAGCGCGCCGCGCGTCCGATCTTCGGCGGAAAAACTCAATGAATCAAAAACATCCAAACTGCGCAGCCAATCGGCGCGCAAACCCGGTTCACCTTGCACTTGGAGCGCCAACACCTGCGGCAGCGCGCTGCGGACGCGTGCAATTTCAATTTCACTATCATCCGCAAACACAAAGCTCTCCAGCCCCAAATTCAATTCCGCGGCGAGCGAACTCAAATTCTCCGCCTTGTCCAGCCAATTGATGCGCGTGGCGGCAAAATGGTTTGGGCGCAAACGCATCGCGGGATGATTCTCGATCACGTTCATTGCTTCTTCCGCGTTGTTCTTGCTGTTCAGCGCGAGGAGAACGCCGCGATGGTACAAGTCCAAGACAGCGCGCTGAAATTCAACGTATGCGCTCCCCGGATATTCGGCGCCAAGTTGAATGCCGTCCCCGCCTTCTTCGCCCAAAACGCCGCCCCACAAAACATTGTCCAGATCGAGCACCAGAACTTTACGCGACAAGCCATAGAACGCGCGTAAAAAGCGAACGTACTCGGCGGCGAGGCGCTGCTGCGCTTTTCCGGAAAGCGGCAGTTTTGCGAGCGCCCACAAGCGCGCGTCGTGCCACTGTTGATAGCCAATTTCGCTTTGCAGTCGCGCCGCGTCAAGAATCCACACGTCCTGTACTTGGCGCGCCACTTCTGCCAACTCCGCGTTCAAACGCGCCACCGCCGCCTGCTGTCCGTCCGCGCGATTTGCATCCAGGATGCCGAGAATCGGAAAGGGCGGAGCTGCAAAATTGTGAATCACCACGCGCGCGTTCGATTTGGCGCGTAACACGCGCAGTGCGCCGCGCAGCGAATCCAGCGCGCGTTCGATTTCCGCGTTGATCTCTGCTGCATCGAGCGACGCAAACTCTTTAAGCAGGCGCGGGGCGAGCTCTTCCAACCGCACCGCAAGAAAAATGACATCCGGTTGAAATGAATAGAGCGCGCTTGCGGGATTGAGCAGCTCGCTTTGCCACGCGTTGAATCCGCCGACGTACAATTCCGCCGCGAGGCGAGAGGCATACGCACGCGCTTGTAGAACGGGCGCGAAAAGATCAAGCGTGAACGATCCGATCAGCGCGACCCGCACGCGCACCAGCCCCAGCGAATCGAAAGCAAATTGACGCGCCTGATTGATCACAAACGCATTGGCTTGCGGCGACGTTTCGGCATCGAGGATTGAAACGAGACGCGCCCACGCGGCATCGGTTTGACCGTTCGTGAGGAGCGCTTCAATTTCGGATTTATGCGCGGAAAAAGTCATACCAATTATTGTTCGAGCAATTCAATCAATTCGCGATCAGGTGTGTAAAGCCACGCGATCGCTTTGCCGTAAAACGCCGGGGCGGGTACCGGCGCGTGTACCACGAGCGCGCCGAGCGCGCGCAAACGCGTGATCTCGGCATCCAGCTCTGCGACTTGATAACAGAGATGATTGATTCCTCCGCCGCGTTTGAGAAAGTCGGACACGCGCGATTTTTCGCCGAGAGGTTCGATCAGCTCGATCAAGTTGGACGGGTGAGAACGTGGCTTGAGAAATTGGACGCGGACCGTTTGAACGGGGTCTAGTATCGGTTCGCCTAGCCGTTCGTAGTGAAACATTTCGCAATAACGCGCGGCGGCGGACTCGAGCTCTTTGACGACGATGCCGATATGATGCAGTTCCAAAAGACCTCAAGCGGATTCGCGCCCGCAGATCGCGTAAATGGTCGCACACTGGCGCGGAAATTCGCGCCCTACTTGATAAAAGGCGCGCATTAATTCGGGCGTAAAGAACTGCTCCATCTGCGCGTTCGATAATACTTTGAGAAACACGCCGCCGAGATGCAGCAATTTCAAATCGCTCGCGCGCACATCCGCCGCGAGCGTATCCCACGTGTAGACGCGGCGATGTCCCAAACGTTGGTCGAGCGGATTCAACGCCGTCGTTTCGGGAATCATGTCGAGGGCTTGTCCGATTTTGCGATGCACCGATTCCGCATTCGGCACATTGATCAGAATGATGCCGTCCGGTTTCAACCAACGCGCCGCGCGCGACATGATCTGCACCGGATCGAGAACGTGCTCCAGTATATTTATCATAAAGATCGCGTCAAACTTTTCGGACGTTTCGAACTCTTCAAAGAAATTGAGATGAAACTCGATGTTGCGATCCTTGAGCTGTGCGCGCAGCAGGTTCACATATTTCTCTGCCGCATCCACGACGACAACGCGTTCAAATTTTTCGACGAGCAAACGCGTCCATACTCCATCCGAACAGCCGAGCTCTAACGCGTGCGTGCCGCGAAAAAACGGCTGCATTTCTTCCTGCAAAAATTTAACGACTTGATGATCGGCAGTCCCCCACGCCGTGTACCAGTCGGAGACTTGTTTGAGACGTTCTTTTTCCGAGACCAGATCAATCGCTTCCGTTTGGGTGTCCGTCATACAAATAGAAATCCTTTACGATGATTTGAGAATGCGCGCGGGGTTGCCCGCGGCGGTTGCGCCGGCAGGCACATTAGTCGAAACAACCGCTCCCGCCGCGATGACACAATCCTCTCCGAGCTGAACGCCCGCGAGAATTACAGCGTTCGATCCGATGCGCACGCGGTCTGCCACTTGAACCGAAGGACCTTGCCAAAAGCGTCCTTCCATTTCGGTTGCCGATTCCGTCGAAAGCTGTCCGCTCGCTTGCAGCGCGCCCGTCATGTAACGCCCGGCGGTAAAGGTGACATGCGGACCGATAAACACATCGTCGCCGATGAGCGCGCCTTCCGAAATTGTGACCGATTCCATCAAGCGAACATTGCGCCCGAGTTGTGCGTCTTCGCGGATGACCGTGTTGTTGCCGAATACGCAATCGTCTCCAATTTGCGCGCCTTCGCGGATAATAACATGATGTCCCGTTTGAACATTATTGCCCAGCGCCGCTTGTTCATAAATGACCGTGCCGGAACGCAAAATACAATGCGCGCCGAGCTGCGCGCCCGCGCTATTTGAAAAATCGCGCGCTTGCAAGAGCGATGCTTTTGAAGGATGTCCAACGATGACATTCCAGCCAATCAAAGTTCCTTCGCCAATCCCGCTTGCGCCGAGAATGATTGCGCTTTCCGCGATGGATGATTTCAAAGGCAGCTCCAACATTACTCCCAATTTCGCAATTTCTCTTGGCTCAACATTTCGCGCGGATTAAATTCCGAACGCATCAACCAATCTACATAGCGCTTTACGCCATCACTAATTTCTACGCGCGGTTCAAAGCCGAGGATTTGTTTCGCGCGTGCAATGTCGGCGGAATGGCGCTGCACATCTCCGGGGCGCGGAGATTGATGTTCGATCTTGCTTTTTGACTGCGGCAGAGTCTCTAAAACGATCTGCGCGAGTTCGTTAATGCTGACCTCTTGCCCGCGCGCGATATTTACCACGTTGCCGACCAGCGCGTCACACTCGCCTGCGGCAATCAACCCGCGTACGGTATCACTCACTTCTGTAAAATCACGCGTCTGTGAACCATCGCCGAAAACCACCAACGGCGCGTCGTTCAGCGCGCGCACGACGAATTTCGGTATCACTTCGCCGTAAGGTCCTTCAAAATGTTCGCGCGGTCCATAAGTGTTAAAAGGGCGCACGACGGTTACGGGCAATCCGTAGGTGAGATAAAAAGAACGCGCATACACTTCGCCCGCCAATTTGCTCGCGCCGTAGGGTGTCGTCGGCACGAGCGGATGTTCTTCGTTCATCGGCACATGGAGCGCGGTGCCATACACTTCGGACGATGAACAGTAAACAAACCGCTTGACATTTTCATCGAGCGCGGCGGTCAGCAAATGCAATGTCGCGGTCGCGTTGACCTCATGCACCAGATACGGATCGCGAATCGAAACGCGCACGCATTGAACGGCAAGGTGATAAACAAAGTCCACCCCGCGCATCAATTCGCGCACGCGCGCTTTATCCCGAATGTCGAGTTCGACGACGCGGACGCGCGGATCGGACGCATGATGGGCAAGGTTTTCGCGCGTGCCGGTGGAAAAATCATCCGCGACGAGAATTTCGTGCGCCTCCTTTTCTGCGAGCGCATCCACCAAATTCGAACCGATAAAGCCCGCGCCGCCCGTCACCAAAATTTTCAAAGCGTCGCTCCAATCTCAATCGAACGTCCGCCCTCTTTCAATGAACGTGTGGCGGCTTCCAACACTTGGACGACGGCGACACCGGCATTGCCGTCGGTGCGCGGGGTCTTGCCTTTAGCGATGCATTCGACAAAGTGCTCGCACTCGGCGCGAAGTGGTTCGATCACATCGAGGCGCGGACTCAATACATCCCCCACGCGATACGTACGCTGCAATTCCGCGCGCGTTGCTTGATTCAACATTAACGCCTCGACGCGGCTGTCGTACAATTTTACTTTTTCCATCGTCTCGAGGTCATCGTACACAATCATTTGTTTCGAGCCGACGACGGTGGTGCGCCGCAGTTTTGCGGGTGACATCCAACTGACGTGAATGTGCGCCATTACTTTGTTTTCAAATTCGAGCGTGAGAAAAGCGACATCTTCAATATCGGTTTGCGTGTACGAATTGCCGCGCGCGCTCACGCGCAGCGGACGTTGTCCGAGCCAATACAAAATGATGGAAACATCATGCGGCGCCAAATCCCAAATGACGTTGATGTCGAATTGATGCAAGCCCAAATTCACGCGCGAGGAATCAATGTAATAAATTTCACCGAGCGCGCCGCGTTCGATCATTTCTTTGACTTTGACCACTGCGGGATTGTAAATAAAGGTATGCCCGACCATCAAGACGCGCCCCGCCGCGTGCGCCGCATCGGAAATTTCGCACGCAGTCTCTGTCGTCGCGGCGAGCGGTTTTTCGACCAACACGTGTTTCCCGGCGCGCAGCGCGTCGAGCGCCAAACGCCGATGAGTGGAAACAGGCGTGGCGATCACGATGGCGTCAACTTTTGGGTCGCGCAACAGGTCGTGATAATCAGTCGTCGTTGCGAGCGTGGGATACTGGCTGGCGAGCGGGGCGAGTTTTGCCGAGTCGAGATCACAAACGTAGGCGACGCGTGCGCCGGGGACTTGGGAAAAATTACGGATGAGATTGGGACCCCAATAGCCCGCGCCAATCACTGCAAGATGAACCATAGACAACGTTGCAATTCTAGCACAGGTGAGAGGGAAAACGTAATTGAGGATTCAAAATTAGAAATTGACAAAGCGGATTTTGAATTTCGAATATGGATTTCATCACGTCAAGGCATACGGCGCGAATTCATTCTGGCATGGATTGCCGCGCGCGAGCCACATTTTTTGTTCCGTGAGATCAATCAGCGTTGAAAAAACAGTGACACTCTGCCCCGCGTGCTTGCACACACTCCATGGTTCATAGACGTGATCGCGTACAAAACGCGCGCAAATTTCATAGTCAATGCTACCGTGATACTTGTTTGCATAATCGAACGCGCGCTCACAGCGCGTTGCCGACGTGGCAATGTTTTGGTGGTCAGATTCAAAGGGCAGCATGTTTTCGGCGAGATAATGGTTCGTGTGCGCGAGTGTGCCGCCATGCTCTTCGCTCCACGTCAACGCGGCGGAGGTCGCCGAACCTTCCACATTCACGATTCTTCCGTCGCTCGACGAAATAATATTGTTGTAACTCGACGCGCGTTCGTTGTGCAGCGCAGAGGCGAGCGCACTCTCCAGATTGCGTTGTGCCAAAATATCGCGCACGAGGAGCAAACGCGGCACGCCGACGCGTGAATCGTTCGCGTTCAGTTGATTGCCGGTCAAGGCAATTCCTGCATTGTTCAAGCCAACGCTGATAAAAATTCCACCGACCGTTACTGCCAAAATTTCGGGTTCCCCCTCTGCGCGAAAACGAGTCACAAAGAGGTAATCGTATGCGCTCTTGCCCAGGTCGTTGTTGTGCGCGAGCCACACATGCCCATCGCGTGTCGCAGGCGGCGCGGCGGCGAGATCGGAACAACCCTTCTTCCTCTCCCTTTCTCCCTCTCCTTTCCAAGGAGAGGGATGGGGTGAGGTTTCCCCACGTACCTCTTCGTACAACAATTCTTCGACGCTCATCAAGAACAAGTCGTCAAATGGGATGCCCACGCCAGCGGCGCACCCTTGCAGTTCTTGGACAACCTTTGGAAAGTGTTCTATGGTTTTGTCCAGAAACGGTTTGCTCAAGGCAAGCAGCGGCTTCCATTTGTCGCCGTATTCGGCGAGCGATTCGGCGTACATGGCGCGCAGCGCGTCGCGCGCAGCAATGCCGATTTGCTGTCCAACTTGATAATGGGTGCCGCGCGTTTCGATAATGGGGATGGGATATGACATGGAAAAATCAAAACCTGTGCGCTCAGTATAACAAAAAACCTCGCCAGTCTCAAAGACCGACGAGGTGTGTATTATTCATTCGGCTTGGTTTCGTCCGCATCATTCGGTGGAGTGTTCTCTGCGGGCGGAATGTCCACACTTTTTGTTTCAGCCGCAGGCGGCGTTGCATCGCGCGCTTGGGCTTGTTTCGCTCTTTCTTCCCACGCCGCGACATCAACAGTGCTTGGCGGATAGGTCCCCGGCGCGCCGGGCGCAGCCGCGGCGACGGCGGGCGTCATCATCATCGTTGGAGGAGTGGGATACGCGCGTGTGCCAAAACGGGTGAGGACAACCGCGCCCAACCCGATCATCCCTACGATGAACGAAATCAACCAGCCAATAATCGGCACTTGACCGACAACCATTAAAACGAGTACGCCCAAGACGACGGCAACCACAGGCAATATATCGCGCGCCTTGAACGCTTGTAAAATTTTCTCGCCTGCCAAGAGTCCAATACCGATACTGCCAAAAATCCACGCTACGGCAGAAACCAGTCCGAGAAGCAAACCGATGGGAATTCCGATAACGGTAATGAATAACAGCAAACATAAAATCGGAAGCACGATCATGGTGAGACAACCGACGCCCACTGTGTTGAATGGTTTCGCCTGCGCCGCTTCACTCACGCGCTTGGTGGCGTTGGGCGCAAAGATGACGACGAGCGCGCCGAGCGCGGCAAACGCGAGCGCGGTCACAATTCCGCCGAGAATGTCAAAGCGAAAATTGAAAATTCGGGCAAATGGGTTGAATGGAGTTGGAGGCGCGGGCTGAAGCGGCGCAATTGGTGCGATGGGAGGAGCGAAGGGAGTGTTGCCGCTACTGTTGATGCCACCACGCACTTGCGCGCCTGATGCGCGCTGCACGTTTCCGCCCATTGAAGTGATGGCGCCGTTTATCACGGCAGTATCGGTGAGTGTAACATTTCCACCGAACGTAGTAATGTCTCCGCCGACCGTTCCCGCGACTGTAACGTTGCCGCCAAAGTTCGCGAGATCGGTGTGGATTGTCGCACCTTGCTCGATGGTGACATTGCAGCCGATTGCGAGCAAACTGTCTGTGCTTTGCCCCGAAGCGAGCGTATAGTTATTGCCCGCGCAAAATTGCCCGCCCCCTTGATCGCTTGCTGCCATTGCCGGTGCGGCAGAACCAATGGCGAGCATAAGTATGAAAAGGAGGGCGAGCGTGAATTTTCGTGTGAATAAAGTGCGTGACATAAATACTCCGAAAACAATGTCGAGACGTTGGGCGCATCAAGCGCGCGTGGGATTCCAATTGCCGCTGACGCGCGCCCAGAGCAGCGTAAGCGCTAACACAATGAGCGCATAAATCAAAAGCGGTCCTGTGCCAATCGCTTGCACAAGTGTGAACAAGATCGCGAGACCAAGAGGTATAAAGAGGAGCAAACTCGCTGTCAGAAAAATGATCGCGTCGAGAAAAATATTCCAATTAAGCGCAAGCCATGCCAACGCGGCGAACGACCCTAAAAAAATGATACCCAACGTGAGAAGCCATTGCGTGCGCGTGCGGCTTCTTTCGTATGCTTCGAGTCGCAAAAGAAAGCGCGCGGGAAATCCCTCATCCGGAAGCGCCATGCCGGTGCGCTTGAGCAGCGCGTCAAATTCGTGCAGTCCTTCGGCGGCAATACGCAGCGCGAGCGAGTTTTGGATGGCTTGGTCCACCTCCGCTTGCTCGGACGCGGTGAGCGGTTCGTCGAGCGCTTTGGCAATCAATTCAATGATTCGTTCATCATCCTGCATGACGTAACTCCAAGCGAGGTTTTCCATTTGGCTCGGCGCGTAAATGTTTGCCGAGCATTTGGCGGGCGCGGAACAATTTCACTTTGACAGTGCCGACGTTGTCGCCGGTGATCTTGGAAATTTCTTCGAGTGACATTTCGTTCCAATATTTCAAGACCAATACCATACGATACTGCGGCGGCAATTTCAGCAATCCTTTTTGCACTTCTTCTTCACGTTCGCGCGAGAGCGCGCTCGCTTCAGGCGAAGGCAGATCGGAAGCCAGTGACGGCGCGGATTCATCCCAGCGCGGATCGTCGAACGAGAGCCATTGAAATTTGCGACGGCGCAGACGATCAATGCAGAAATGCGCGGCGACGGACAGAATCCACGTGCCGAAACTTTGGTTCGGATCGTACGTTTTTAATTGCGCAAAGGCGCGCAAAAAGGTCTCTTGTGCAGCGTCTTCCGCATCATTGCGGTTGCCCAACATACGATATGCGAGGTTGTAAACGGGTGTCTGGAACTCTGCCACAATTTCGGCAAAAGCGAGTTTATCGCCCCGCTGCGCGGCAGCAATAGTCTTGGGTTCCATGCGGCTTGTTCTGGTGAATTCTACGGAAGGGTTCGGAAAGGGTTACACGGGAAATGCAGAATGCAAAATGCAGAATGCACAATGCACAATGGTCAATGCAGAATACTCAATGCTCTTCGGGTCACGGCAGGATGGTTGGTCAATAGCACGGGCGCGCCGAGACGACGATAAAATTTTAGGCGCGGTTCGGGCGCGGGATCCAGCGGGCAAGCAATTTTACCGCGTCGTTTCGCCCAGGCGAAATAAAACGGGTTGAGATAAAGCAAGGGATACACGGGTCCCATCAGTTCTGTATCGTACAACGGAAATGGGTTCTTGAGTGTGATGATGCCGATGGGAATTTGCGGGGCAACGCGTTTGCAGGCGCGAATGCGCGCGCCGTTGAACGAAAGTAATACGGTACGCTCCAACGCGTTGTGCCGGGATAAAAGTTTGATGAGGCGCTCTGCATCGCGTGTTTCGATAAAACGGTCATCTTTGAGTTCGAGTGCGAGGGGCGTATTGCGCGATTTTGTAAATTCCAAAAATTCTGCCAGCGCCGGGAGCTCCTCCGCTCCCAAAATTTGTTTTGAATCAAACGAACGCTGCGCGCGAAATTTCTTGATTTCTGCAAGCGTCATGTTCGCGACAATTCCGCTGCCATTCGTCGTGCGGTCTAGAGCCGCGTCGTGCATCAAAATGATTTCGTCGTCGCGCGTGAAACGAATGTCTGTTTCCAAAACATCTGCGTCTTGTATCAATGCGCGTTGAAATGCCGCGAGCGTATTTTCAGGCAATTCATCCGACGAACCGCGATGTGCCATCAACAAGGGCATTGCATCGCGCGGACGTTCGAGAACGGATTGCCAGATGAGGGGCATGTTTTGATTACGCGGTTGCGCCCACTTCTTCCAATGTTGCGCTCTCGGCTTCTTGAATCGCGCGCGGCACATTGACCGTGAGCAAGATGACCAAGCCGACGATAAACAGGATGATGAGTGACAAGATGCCATAGCGCAAACTTCCAAAAATCTGATTCGCCAAACCGAAAATCAGCGGACCCAGAAACGATGTGGCGCGGTCGCTCACTTCGTAAAAAGAAAAGAATTCGGCTTCGCGCCCTTTGGGAATCATTTGCGCGAACAGAGAACGCGACAGCGCTTGACTTCCGCCGAGAACCAACGCAATCACCGCGCCCAAAATCCAGAATTGGAGTTGCGTGTCGAGCGCGGCGAACGCGTAAACTACGACGAGCGACCACACAACCAGACTGAGGACAATCGCGCCTTTCGCGCCCAACATGCGCGCCAGAAACGGAAAGAGAAAAAACGCGCCGAGAAAGGCGACCGCCTGAATCATGAGAATGACCAAAATCAACTGCTGATCGTCCATTCCCAACTCGATGCTGGCAAAAACGGCGGCGACGACAATGACGGTCTGGATGCCGTCGTTATAAATCAGAAAGGCGATGAGATAACGGACCGTTTCGGGGAATTTGCGAATTTGGCGAAAGGTGTTGCTCAACTGCTTGAAACCGACCGTCAGATACGATGCGCCCGCAGGCATTTGGCGCACGGCATGGCGCGGTTTGAGAGTGCGAAAAGTGATGATGGAAAAGCCGAGCCACCAAAGCCCGGCGCTGGCAAGACTGACGCGCGCCGCCATCGCGCTGTCCATTCCCAATGGTTCGCGGAACGTAAACATGATCAAATTCAACAGCAGCAGCAGCCCGCCGCCAGCGTAGCCCAACGCAAACCCGCGCGAAGAAACTTTATCGCGTTGGTCAGGGCTGGCAATGTCGGGCAAGTACGCGTTGTAAAAAACGATGCTCGCGCCAAAAGCAAGATTGGCGAGGATAAAGAGAAGACCGCCCAGCCAGTGCAAACCTGGGGTAACAAAAAACAAGAGGATGGTCGCCACCGCGCCGAGCGTGCTAAAGAACATTAACATCCGTTTGCGTAAATGGGAATAGTCGGCGATGGCACCAAGCACCGGCAGCATCAAGACCTGCAGCAAAATCGAAGCCGAAACGCAATAGGTGAAAAAGGAATCATACTTGATGGGAACGCCGAGCAGATACACCATGCCGTTGGCGTCGGCGGCGGCTTTGGTGATGTTGCTCAAGTAGGGACCTAAAAAGACGGTGACGACAGTGGTCGAAAAAGCGCTATTCGCCCAATCGTACATCGTCCAACCAAAAATTTCGCGGCGGTCGTTCATGACAACTCCTTTACGAGAAAGGTAAGGTGGCGAGTGACGAGTGACGGGGGAGCGTGTTGTCAGCGTCAAACGTAAAGCGTAACGCGTAGAATTGAACAGACGCGATTATAAAGGCGCGGCGCGCTGCGCGTCAATGGGGGTTGCGCAATCATATTTTGGATTGAAATTTGCCAATGCGCCGCGCGACGCGCACATCGCGCGGCAATTTTCCAAACGCGCTTGCACGGAATATACGATTACGCGATAATGTTCGCACGGATTTCTTCAAGGAGCATATTATGCAATGGGATGATCGCTTGACCACGTTAGGCATAAACTTGAAAGCGAATGAACATGGAAAATGGAGCGCAACCACAGCCCGCTACCAAGATGAAATGGAAGCGCAGGGACAGCATCACATTTGGTTCACCGTGCTGGACGAAAATAACAAACCCAAGTCCAACGTCCGCGTCTTTGTGGATTGGATCGGACGCGACAAGGACGATCCGCCAACTGTGCGTATGACGGACGCCGATGGGCGAGCAAACGTGGACATTTACGCGAATTTGGATATCACGAAAAAGAATGGACCCTATTTTGCCTATGTTGAAGGCGAGGATAAAAGCGATGTGATCGCGGGGATGGGACTGCCCGAACATCATCATGTGAATTACATGTTGACCTTTGCGCCGCGCCTTGATGTACCTGTGCCGCAGCCCGCGCCGACTCCGCCCACTTTAACGACACCGCCCCTCACTCCGCCGCCGCTGCCGCAAAGTATTGAGGAATCAATCTTGCAAAAAGCGAAAGCGGTAGAGTGGATGCCTGTCAACAATGGCAGCGCGTTGTGGAATTTTGCCAAAGCGAACGGTTTGCAAGATCAACAGACCGACGAAATCGCGGTGACGATCAATGGGCAAGAGTATCTGCTTCAAGTGTTCAACTTGGGGATTGTCTATGCCAAAATGGGCGATTGGGGCAATATCAAGGTTATCAAAAAGTAAAAGGTAAATAGGGAAAGTGGAAAACAGGTGGATACGTAGCGCGCTTGTTTTCTTGTTTCCCTGTGTTCCTGTTTCCCTGTGTATCTCACAAAACGCGACGAACAATTTCTGAACGGCGATTTTGGCGCGGCGGCGAAAATGGCGATGAACATTCTCGTCCAATTGGGTGAGGTGTTGGGCGCGGATGAAATGTTGGATGTCGAGCAAGTGCATGTGGATGGCTGCATCTACGAGTCGGAAGCGCATCTCGATTTTGCGGAAAAACTCGCGTCGCTTGACGCGCGCGTGATTGTGCCGACGACGCTGAACGCGACTTCGCTCGATTTGCAGCATCCGAACGCGTGGGGCTATAGCGCGCAATGGAAATCTCAAGCGCAGCGGATGGCGAACGCGTATCTTGAGATGGGCTGTACGCCGACGTGGACGTGCGCGCCGTATCAAACCGAATTCGTGCCCAAGTTCGGACAACAAATCGCGTGGGCGGAATCGAACGCGATTGTATTTGCCAATTCCGTCATCGGCGCGCGCACGAATCGCTATGGCGATTTCACCGATATTTGCGCGGCGCTGACGGGGCGCGTTCCGCAAACGGGATTGCATTTGGCAGAAAATCGGCGCGGGCAAATTTTATTTGAATTGAAAAACATTCCTGCCGGGTTGTTGTGCGATGATGCTTTTTTCCCGGTGCTGGGACATTACTTGGGAAAACGCGCGGGCGACAAAATTCCGGTGATTGCCGGATTGCCGTCGGACACAAGCCAAGACGCGCTCAAAGCATTAGGCGCGGGCGCGGCATCATCGGGCGGCGTTGCCATGTTTCACGCAGTCGGCATCACACCTGAAGCAAAAACATTGCAAGACGCGTTTGGCGGCAATTCATACGAACGCGTCGAAATTGCTTTGCGCGAATTGAACGACGCGCGCGCGGAATTATCTTCTGCTGACGGTTCGCAGTTGGACGCCGTCGTTTTGGGTTCGCCGCATTTTTCGTTGCAAGAATGTTTGCGGCTTGCCGAACTGATTCGCGGGCTGCGCGTACATCCGTCCGTCGAATTCATCGTGACGACGAACCGCATCGTGAGCGAGGCATTGCGCGCGCGCGGTGTGCTGCAAACGTTGACCGACGCGGGCGTACAATTGTGCCAAGATACCTGTATCTTGTTATCGCCAATGCTGCGCGCCGAAATTCGCGTCATCATGACCAACAGCGCGAAATACGCGTACTATACGCCGAACTTGATAGAACGCCGTGTAGTGTTTGGCAGCTTGCGCGATTGCGTCGCGTCGGCGGTGCAGGGGATGGTGGTGCGCGATGAAAAGCCGTGGGAGGGACCAAGTGGCGAGTGACTGGGAACGTGAAACGTTTTGCGGAGGAGGCGTTCTCTAACGCCGAGATTCGTCGTTACGCACATCGTAACCAAGCTTCGCGGTTTTCAAGAAAATGCAGTTGATTCAAGGACACGCGTTGATTTCGGGCAACGCACAAGGGGATGTGATTTTCACCGACGAGCCGCTTTCGTTTTGGGGTGGTTACAGCGCGCGCGAGGGCAAAATCATTGACACGCATCACGCGCTGTTTGGCACAAATGTCGCAGGAAAAATTTTCGTGCTGCCGAGCGCGCGCGGTTCATCCACCGGCTCGGGCATTTTGCTCGAAGCGATTCGTTTGGGGAACGCGCCCGCCGCGCTGATTCTAAAACGTCGCGATGCAATTCTCGCGCTGGGCGCGATCGTGGGGCGCGAGTTGTATGATAAGATTCTGCCAATCGTCATAGTGTCGGAGAAAGAGTTCGTCAAGTTACATAAGGCACATTTTGCGTGCTTGCACATGGATGGAGTAATAGAGTATGAATAGTACAAAAGCGCGCGCTACACGGACACCCAAGAAAAAACGCGCGACACGCGAAAGACAGACGATCTATACTGTGCGTAATGCAAATGGCAAGCAGACATCGCGCCCTGCACGCGCGAAAAAGTTAGTTGTCGAAATGTATGGTGGCGAACGTTACGAGTATTATCCTTTGGGCAAATATGTTGTTGCCGCGCCGGGCGTCTGTGGCGGACAACTTACGTTCAAGTACACGCGAATTCGTGTTAATTTTATTCTTCACCTGCTTGCTTCGGGGCGCTCTATCCCTGACCTTGTGGAGAGTTATCATCAAAGCAATTTGACCCAAGAAGCGATACAGGAAGCAATAGATCTCGCTCGCAAGGCATTGAATTCTTCAAGACCAGCGACGGGGCTGACTGTATGATTGTTTTGGATGAGGAATTACAAGACCCGAAAATCGCAGATCGCATTGCCTCATGGTTCCCAGGACGGGTGACAACGATACGGTCAGTGCGACCCGGAACGACAATCAAAGATGATGCAATCGCATCCCTGCTGCTGCGATTGGCGCGCCCTACCTTTGTTACGATCAACGTCAGTGACTTTTGGCGCAAGATCGAAGCGAATCCGCATTACTGTGTAGTGTGTGTGGACTTGCCCGATGCGCGTGTACGCGAAGTACCCGATTGGCTGAGGCGCTTTTTACGCTTTCCACAGTTCAAGACCAAAGCGCGGCGAATGGGCATTGTGGCACGACTGCGTGTGGCAAGAATTGATTATTATAGTGTGGAACAACCCACTCAAAGTATGAATTGGAAATAATTCTCTGCAAAGGAGCATCTCAGCATGATCACACTAGGGATTGACATCGGCGGTTCGGGCATCAAAGGCGCGCCGGTGGATACCGAAACGGGCGAACTCGTCCACGAGCGTCTTCGGATCGAGACACCGAATCCATCCACGCCCGAAAATTGCGCGAACATCGTAAAGGAAATCGTAGCGCATTTTGAATATCGCGGACCGATTGGCGTGACGTTTCCCGCAGTGG
>SHND01000076.1 GCA_004295045.1 Chloroflexota bacterium
GCTCGGATTTTGCATCGCCAGCACTTTGGTGATGGCGGCTGACAGGGTCGTCTTGCCGTGATCGACGTGCCCAATCGTCCCGACGTTCACATGTGGTTTCGTCCGTTCAAATTTGCCTTTGGACATTCGTGATAACTCCTAAGTGTGTAATGTGGAGCCCTTTT
This sequence comes from Chloroflexota bacterium, assembly GCA_004295045.1. Lineage (GTDB taxonomy): Bacteria > Chloroflexota > Anaerolineae > UBA4142 > SHND01 > SHND01. The sequence continues at coordinate 165 of SHND01000076.1, forward strand.
CGGGACTTGGACCCGAGACCTCATTCTTACCAAGAATGCGCTCTACCGACTGAGCTAAAAGGGCGCAAGGATTTATGATTTTGGATTTATGATTGTTGATTGACAAATCTAAAATCAGAAATCAACAATCATAAATTCAAGTGGGGAGGGAGGGATTCGAACCCCCTAATCCGTTCGGAACGTGATTTACAGTCACGCGCGGCTCGCCATCTCCGCGGCCTCCCCAAAACATTGTTCAATTAAAGAGCCGACGATCGGAATCGGACCGATAACCTATAGTTTACAAAACTATTGCTCTGCCGATTGAGCTACGTCGGCATGTTAGTAGGACAAACAAACCGCTTACCCGCCTACAGCAAGCGGCAATTATATGCGCGTCACCCCCTATCGTCAAATTTTTGCGCTTTTTTCGCATCAAAGTGTTTGTTCAAAAATTCGCATCCAATTTCCGTACAACAACTTGGCAATATCCTCGTCCTTCCAGCCGCGTTCAATCAGGCGCCGCGTCAAGTTGCGCGCGTGACCGTGATGCTGCAAATCGGCAACAAATTCCACCGGCATCAAATACGCTACCAATTCGGCTTGTTTGGCAGGCGTCCATTGCTCCCAAATGAATTTGAAAAAATCGAAACCGATACCCACGCTGTCAATCCCTGCGAGCTCGACAACGTATTCCACATTGTCAATGAACATATCAATCGTCGCCTGACCCTTTTTCGCACCCACCAATGCGCCGTTCACGCCAATCACCCCGCCGCGCGCTCCGACCGCGCGGACGTGCGCGTCGCTCGCATTCCGGTCAATATCAAAAAATCTACGCGGATTCGTATGCGAAAAAATCAGCGGCTTTTGGGTCAGTTGCAACACATCCTCCACGCCTGCCGGATTCAAATGCGCGAGGTCAATGAGAATGTTCAACTTGTCCATCTCTTGCACCAACATTTTCCCGAACGGCGCAAGTCCGTGTGTGGAAGAAATATTCGCGCCGAACAAGCCGCCATCCGCCGCCATATTGCGCCGCGCGTGCGTGAGTCCAATTTCGCGCACTCCCAATTCATAAAAGACGCGCAAGAGATTGATGTCCGTGCCGAGCGGCTCGACCCCCTCCATCGTAATCAGCAGCGCGATTTTATTTCCCTTGCGCGCGTTCAAAATCTCCGCATACGTTTTACAAATTGCAAAGCGCGGATTCGATTCCACCTCAATGTACAAACGCGCGATTTGGTCCAATGCCACGCGCAATGCCTGTTCGGGCAAGTACGGCTCGTCAATATAAATCGCCGCACCAATGACGCCGATGCCGCCTTGTTCCAACTGAGTTTGAAAGTCATCGCGCAAAACGTTCGCGCGTTTCCGTTTTTCGTACAAGTCCATCAGCAAATCAAAGTGCATGTCCACGATGCCGATGGAATGGAGCGCGTTGATGCGAGATTCGAGAGAGTCGGTTGTTTGAGTATTCATAGGAGAATTGGAGACTGGAGATTAGGAGGTTGGGTGATTAGGTGATTAGGTGAATTTTGAATCGCGGCTATCTCTCCACAGGCGCGCCAATGCTCTTGCCCACTCGCTGCATCCGCGCCTCGTACAATACAATCGAACCCGCGACAGAAACATTCAACGAGGGCGTTTTGCCCCACATCGGCAATTGCACCAAGTAATCGCATTTCTCGCGCGTCAAGCGGCGCAACCCATCCACTTCACTGCCGACGACGAACGCAATCGGAATCGTGTAATCGCCTTTGTCAAAAGAAATCGCGTTCGGCGCTTCTTCGATGCCGACGACCCAGATGTTTTGCTTTTTCAATTCATCAATCGTTTGCGCGAGATTCGTCACTTGCGCGATGTTTAGAAAATCAACCGCGCCCGCCGATGCCTTACGCACTTGCGCGGTCACGCCCGCTTGACGATGTTCGGGAATGATGACGCCATGCACGCCAATAATCTCTGCCGTCCGCAGCAGCGCGCCGAAATTTGTCACATATTGGATGTTGTCGAGCAGCAACAAAAACGGCGGCTCCTCTTTCGATTGTGCCGCCGTCAAAATATCTTGCAATGCAACGTATTCGAACTCTCCCGCCTCGGCGACAATGCCTTGATGCAGCGACCCGCGCTTTAACAACTTGTCCAGCGCATCGCGTTCTACTTCGACGACGAGAATCTGCTCGCGTCGCGCAATTTCCAATGCTTCGCCCAACATGCCATCGCGCTTTGTCCCACGCGCAACGAGAATACGCGAAATATCCGTCCCCGCGCGCAAAGATTGAAGCACCGCATTTCGTCCAAAAATAAAATCGCTTTTCGCTGATGGCATATCACGTATCGCTTATGGCAAATTACTAGAGCGTTCTCCCCGCCTTAGCCGCAAAGCTAAAAGCGCTAATCCTACTATCCAACCAACCGAAACTACAATGGCGAGAACATATTCTTTGCTCGCGACTGCAAGTGCAGTGATTATGGGACAAACCGTAAGCAACAGAACAATCCCAACAACATTTTGACATCCAAGATAGGAACCAACGGCGTTGGACACGTTTTTCACCTAACCCACTATCGCACTATTGCACTACACCCACTACCGCACTATCCGCACTACCGCACTTTTCTCCACGTCGTCCCTTGCGCGCTGTCGGTAATCTCTACGCCCATTTCAGTTAATTGCGCGCGCATCTTGTCCGCCTCTGCGTATTTTTTCGCCGCGCGCAGCGCATTGCGTTCCGCGACCAGCGCGTTGATTTTTTCCGACTCGTCCGCACTGACCGCGCGTTTCGGCTCTTGCAGCATCAATCCCAAAACGCCTGCAAGTTCTTGCAAGGTCGCTTGCGCGGGCGCGAGGTCTTGGGGAGACGCGCCTTCCCCCCGCGCGCGATTGATGTCACGCGCGAGGTCGTACAGCGTGCCGAGCGCGCCTGCCGTATTCAAGTCATCGTCCATCGCGGCGATGAATTTTTTGCGCGTCTCGGCTGCGGCTTGATTGAGCGCGGCATCAGCAGCCCCGTCCAGAGTCGTAGACGCCACGGCATCTTTGACCGCCGCGCGCAGGCGTTCCAATCCGCGTTCTGCCGCATCTACGCCCTCTTCCGTCCATGCGAGCGGCGAGCGATAATGCGTTCCCAAAATAAACGCGCGAATGGCATCGCTGCTGTGGCGCGATAACGCTTCGGGAATGAGCACCAAGCCGCCCAAGTGCCGCGTCATTTTATCTTGCCCGGGCAAATGCAGCAGCGCGTTGTGAACCCAATAGCGCGAAAACTGTTTGCCCGTATACGATTCCGATTGTGCGATTTCGTTTTCGTGATGCGGAAAGAGAACATCCTGCCCGCCGCCGTGAATATCAATCTGCGCGCCATGCTCATTCAAATTCATTGCCGAGCATTCGATATGCCAGCCGGGGCGACCGGGACCCCACGGCGAAGCCCACGCGGGTTCGCCCGGCTTGGACGATTTCCACAGCGCGAAATCCATCGGGTCGTATTTGCGTTCATCCACCGCGACGCGCGCTCCCGCCTCCATTTCATCGAGCGAACGATGCGACAATTTCCCGTAATCCTCGTCGGCGCGCACGCGAAAATACACATCGCCGTCCAACTCGTACGCCATGCCCTTTTCAATCAACCCTTGCGTCATTTTGATAATGGTGGGAATCGCTTCGGTGGCGCGGGGGTATACGTCGGCGCGTTGAATGTTAAGCGAATCCATCTCGTTCAAAAAACGCGCGATATATTTTTCCGCCAATGCTTCAATCGTCGTGTTTTCTTTTTTCGCCGACTCGATGATGCGGTCTTCGATGTCCGTAAAATTTTGCACGTGCTTGACGCCATAGCCGCGAAATTTCAAATAGCGTTTGAGAACATCAAAGGTGATGTACGACAACGCGTGTCCGATGTGCGCGGGACCGTACAAATTCGGTCCGCAGACGTACATGGCTACGTGTTGCGCGTCGCGAGGTTTGAATTCTTCTTTTTGGCGGGTGAGAGTGTTGTACAGTTGTAATGACATTGTAGACAAGGAAACAAGGAAACAAGGAAACAGGCATCTTCTTTGTCTACCTGAATCCTTGTTTCCTTGTCTACCTATTTTCCATTCGCCGGAGTCGCAAAAATCATTCTGCCCTGATTCGTCTGCAACATGCGCGTCACGGTTACATCAATACTATTTCCAAGATATTTCTTGCCGTTTTCAACTACGACCATCGTGCCATCGTCGAGGTACGCCACCCCTTGCCCCAATTCTTTGCCTTCTTGGACAAGTTTGACATGCATGTTTTCGCCCGGCAGAACGATCGCGCGGAGGGCGTTGGCAAGTTCATTTACATTCAATACGCGCACGCCTTGGATCTCCGCGACTTTGTTCAAATTGAAATCATTGGTCAGCACGGGCGCGCGCAGCTGTTTGGCGAGACGCACCAGCTTGTCGTCCACTTCGCGCACCTCTTCCACATCCACGTCGGTAATTTTAATTGGCACAATCGAGTCTTTTTGCAATTTATTGAGCATATCGAGTCCGCGACGTCCCCGATTGCGCCGCAGTGCATCGGATGAATCGGCAATGTGCTGAAGTTCATTCAACACAAAGCGCGGAATCGTGAGGACGCCATCGAGAAACCCGGTGCGCGAAATATCGGCGATGCGCCCATCAATGATGACGCTGGTGTCGAGTAAAATCGTGCGTTCGGAATTGCCTTCCGCCGCCGTTGTTTTGGCGCGATTGCCATCGCGCGCAAAGCGTCCGCCGAACAAGTTAAAAATGTCGCGCTCACGCATCACCATAACCCATGCGCCGGTGTAACCGAAAACGATGAGCGCCACAAACGGAAGGATGTTTTTGAGGGGTTCAGGCAGAAATGAAAGCGGAAAGGCGGTCAGGGCAGCAATTATGAGACCGATGATGAGCCCGATTGTTGCCGCGAGGAGCTGTTGTGCAGGAACGCGTCGCATCTGCCGCCGAAACCAGCGGTAGGGGCGAATGGTAATCCACGGCGTAATGAGCAAACCGAGCGCGGCGCCGGCGAGGATCAGGACAAGGATAAAACGAAAATCATGGTCGAGCGGTTGTGGGCTTAGCAGGATGCCGATTTGTGCCCCCAGAAACGCAAAAACGACCATGCCAATCAGACGAAAGATAAATTCGATTGACATACAACCCCCTGCAACCCTTTTCGCGTGATACAGTGCGAGTTACATTGCAACGATGGCAATGCTTGAATAATGATTGCCCCTCGCGTAGGCATGATCCCGATCACACGCAGGATGAGCGGAGCAAAAAATAATGACCGCCTCAAGGCGGCGAGAAAAAAAAAGTGTACCAATGCGGCACACTTGAAATCCACCAAAAGTGGACGAACAACCTTACGCGCTAGAGGTCAAATGGCTTGGTCAACCACCAGACGCATAAAGTGTTGAACGGTCCCGTAAAAAACGGATGATAGACAGGAACCGACAGAAGGTGTGCAACTCCCTAGAACCACGAGCCGAATATACCCAGAAGAGAATACAGGATAACCCTGTGGAATAAATGCGCGACTCTTTGCACAAAGAAATACACCGCAAAAAGAGTCGCGCGTATCTTAACATATCCATTAAGGCTTGTCAAAGAAATTTTCGATTTTTAACAAAAAGCGATGAAAAATGATTTTGTCTTGGCGCGCACCTCCACTATAATCCGTGATGCCAGTTCTGCTTACGATGAGGTAAGTGAATCGTATCAGCAATCAATTTCCAAAAGGAGCAGAACCCCCATGAACAAATCCTATCTCAAATCAAAAAAAGGCGTCGTCAAAGTCACCTTTGAATTGCCGTCCGCTGTGCAGGCAAAACAAGCCGTTGTTGTCGGCGAATTCAACAATTGGGACCCTGCCGCGACCCCGATGAAGCGGAAAAAAGATGGCAGCTTTAGCACGGCGATAAACCTCGAAAGCGGCAAGGAATATCGTTACAAATTCTATCTTGACGGCAAACGCTGGGAGAACGATCCGCATCCTGACGGCCTCGTGCCCAATATCTTTGGCACCCAAGACTCTTTGCTCACCACATGAGCGGGCTTGACAGGCAGGTTGCTCACCGCTTGACTCGACATAGACAAAGCTTTTGCCGATCCGGACCGAAAAAGATGCGCGCAGCGAACTGGCAGCGCGCATCTTTTATTTCCGGTTGTCAAGAAAATCCGCGCGCGTATAATTCACACAATGAACACAGTATTGGAAGCGCGCATTCGCGCCGCAGGCGCGGAAATGACCAAGCCGGGGCGCTGGCGGATTGCCCTCGAACAACTCGATCAAGCCACCTCACAAATTATCGCTGCGCCCGACTTGGACAAACATGCGGCGCAGCTCGCCCTCGACAATTTGCACGCACTGTATCAATGGGCGGGGGTGATGCAAAGCCACGAACTCCGCCAACTGAACAACGATATACTTTTACTGACCAACGCGCTGGATACCGATTGAGAGTCGCAGTATGCCTCAAGCCCAAGCCAAGTTCGGCGGCATTCGCAGTGACGCCGTTAAAGCGAAAACAGGCAAAACCTGGAAAGAATGGCTGAAAATTCTCGATGCGGAAAATGCCAAGCAAATGCCGCATAAACAAATCGCGCAATTGTTGTACGATAAATATCATGTATCCGCTTGGTGGGCTCAAGCGGTCACCGTCGGTTATGAACAAGCGCGCGGTTTGCGCGCGGTGCATCAACAAGCGGATGGTTTTAGCGCGAACGCGAGTAAAACCTTTAACGCGCCGTTGAGTAAATTGTACGCCGCGTGCGCGGACGAAAATGCACGCGCGAAATGGATTGGCAAGAAAAAATATACCATCAACAAAGCCACGCCTAACAAATCACTCCGCATCGGTTGGGGCAAAGACAATGCGACGCGCGTAGATTTCAATTTGTACGCCAACGGCGCGTTAAAAAGTAGGATTCAACTTCAACACGAACGTCTCGCCGACGCGGACGAGGTCGCGACGATGAAAACGTATTGGAAAGGCGCATTGGAAAAACTTGCCAAGTTGATTGAATCGTAAAAACGCGCGCGCAAGAATTTTAAGATTCAAAAAATTGACACGCCCCATTAGTATGCTATAGTACGCGATGAATTCTACGCGCGTGGGAAAGTATTTTTCGGCGCACAATAATTTTCTAACGCGCGTAACTGTCGTGATGCAATCCGATTTACCTGATTCGACCATAGACCGATTCAACGTCTACATTTCTATCAGCCCTCACCAATGACGGTTTGGCGGGGGCTGATTTTTTGTTTCCCGTAGTAACGAATTCATTCGTTGCCCGCGCGGGACGAATGAATTCGTTACTACCTTAATGCCATGTCCACCCACTGTCCCGAATGTGAAGCCACCATTACGCTGGAAAAGCCGCTGCGCGGGGAAATCATCGTTTGTCCCGACTGCGGCGCAGAACTCGAAGTTGTGAGCGAGAATCCGCTGGAACTAGATCTCGCGCCGCAAGAAGAAGAAGATTGGGGAGAATAGCGAATGGCGAATGGCAAATAGCAGATTGCAAAATCTGCCGCTTGCCATCTGCTATCTGCTATCTGCTATCTGCCGATGAAACTTGCCGTTCTCTACTCGCGCGCGCGCGTGGAAGAAAAAATGTTGTTCGAGCTGTTGGACGCGCGCGGCATTGACTTTGACCGCATTGACGACCGCGACATCGCGTTCGATTTGGGCAATCCTGACGCGTGGCGCAAATACGATGTCGTCCTCGAACGCTGCATCAATCATTCGCGCGCGTTGTATGCGTTACGCATCTTGAACGATTGGGGGATTCCGACGGTCAACACCGCGCACACTGCCGATGTATGCGGCAACAAATTGGTTACGTCGTCCGCCTTGTTTCGCGCGGGTGTTCCATCGCCGGTGGTCAAAGTGGCATTCACGCCCGAATCCGCCATCAAAACGATCGAAGAAATGGGCTATCCGGTGATTTTGAAACCCGCGATTGGTTCATGGGGACGGCTGCTTTCCAAAATCAATGACCGCGACGCCGCCGAAGCGATTCTCGAACACAAAGAAATTCTCGGCTCGTATCATCATTCCATTTTTTACATTCAGGAATACATTCGCAAACCGAAACGCGACATCCGCGCGTTCGTCGTCGGCAATGAAACGATTGCGGCGATTTATCGCGCGTCCGAACACTGGATTACCAACACCGCTCGCGGCGGCGAAGCGACCAACTGCCCCGTCACGCCCGAATTGAATGAAATTTGTGTCGCGGCATCGAACGCGGTTGGCGGCGGGATTACGGGCGTGGATGTTTTAGAAGACCCCGAACGCGGTTTTCTCATCAACGAAGTGAATTACACGATTGAATTTCGCAACAGCATCGCGACGACGGGCGTGGACATTCCGAGCAAAATTATTGACTATGTTCTCGCGGTGGGAAGAGGCGAAATCACAAATCCAAAATCATAAATCACAAATGCTTACCCTCTCCATCGTCGGCGCGTCCGGCTACACAGGCGGCGAACTTTTACGCCTTCTCATCAAACATCCGCACGTCGAAATTTTTCAGGTCACGTCCGAATCGCACGTGGGCGAATACGTGTATCAAACGCATCCGAATTTGCGCGCGCAAACGACATTGCAATACACCGCGCGTTCGGAATTGCAGCCGTGCGATTTATTATTCCTCGCGCTGCCGCACGGCGAGGCGCAAAAAAATATTCAACATTATGCGTCGCTCGCGCCGAAAATTATTGATCTCAGCGCGGACTTTCGTTTGCGCGACGCGGCAAAATACCACGAATGGTATGGCGCACACGCGGACGCGGCGTGGCTCGAAAAATTTGTGTACGGTTTGCCCGAACTGCACCGCGAGGAAATGAAAGCCGCGTCATACATCAGCGGCGTTGGCTGCAACGCGACGTGCAGCAATCTCGCGTTATTGCCGTTGGTCAAAGCAGGACTGATTGACGAAACGAAACCCATCATCATTGACGTCAAAGTCGGTTCGAGCGAAGGCGGCAATTCGCCCAACGCGGGTTCGCATCATCCCGAACGTTCGTCGGTCATTCGCACCTACGCGCCCACGCGCCATCGTCATACCGCCGAAGTGGAGCAAGAATTGAATTTACACAACGTTCACATGACGATTACGTCCGTTGACCTTGTGCGCGGCGCGCTCGCGGCGGCGCACGTTTTCGTCAACAAAGCGATTACGGAAAAAGATTTGTGGAAAGCGTATCGCAGCGCGTTCCGCGACGAACCCTTTATCCGCATCGTCAAAGACAAAACGGGCGTTTATCGCGTTCCCGAACCAAAAATTCTCGCGGGTTCAAATTACGCGGACGTTGGTTTTGAACTCGACGAAAAAACGGGGCGCGTCGTTTCCATCTGCGCGATTGATAATCTGATGAAGGGCGCGGCGGGCAGCGCGGTACAAAGTATGAATGTGATGTGCGGATTTGAGGAGCGGATGGGGCTGGAGTTTTCGGGGCTGCACCCTATCTGATTTTAGAATTTCGATTTTCGATTTTCGATTGAGGAGGCAAATTATGGCGAGCATCAGTGAAGAGACGATGAAGAAACGCACAAAGCAATTTGCGTTGCGAACGATTCAACTGTGCGAATCGCTTCCCGAAACGCGCACGGGACGCGTGATTGCAAATCAGCTTTTGCGTTCGGGAACATCAGTGGGTGCAAACTATCGCGCGGCGTGCCGCGCGCGCTCGTCGCCAGATTTCGTCAGCAAAATTGGAATCACTTTGGAAGAGTCCGATGAATCAGCGTATTGGATGGAGTTGATTGTTGAAGCGAACTTGATACCAGAATCTCGTGTTTCCAACCTACTGCAAGAAGCCGATGAACTCACCGCGATTTTCAATGCCTCGCACAAAACGGCTAACCTGAATTTGCGCGAAGTCAATCGAAAATCGAAAATCGAAAATCGAAAATGATAGTGATAAAAATCGGCGGCTCGCGCGGCATCAATATGGATTTCGTTTGTGACGACGCGGCGGAATTGTACAAGGCGGGACAAAAAATCATCCTCGTACACGGCGCGGGGAATGAGGCGAACGAACTGGGCGAAAAAGTGGGCTATCCCGCGAAACACGTCACTTCGCCGCAGGGCTTTTCGTGGCGGTACACCGACCGCCAAACGCTCGAAATTTACACGATGGCGGCGGTGGGAAAAATCAACACGTTCCTCGTCGAAGCGCTGCAAAAACGCGGCGTGAATGCAATCGGCTTGAGCGGCGTGAGCGGGCGCGTGATGGAAGGGACGCGCAAAGACGCGGTGCGAATCATCGAGGGCGGCAAGCAAAGAATTTTGCGCGACGATTACACGGGACGCGTGGAAAAAATAAATGCCAAACTGCTTACTGACCTACTGAATACCGGTTACTTGCCCGTCATCGCGCCGCTCGCGATTTCGTATCAAGGCGACGCGATGAATGTGGACGGCGACCGCGCGGCGGCGATGATTGCTGGCGCGGTGGACGCGGAAAAATTGATTATTCTCACGAACGTCGTCGGGCTGATGAAAAATTTTCCCGACGAGTCATCGCTCATCACGCACATTGACAAGAATAAAGTGGAAGCGTCCATTGATTTCGCGGAAGGGCGCATGAAGAAAAAAGTGTTGGGCGCGAGCGAAGCGCTCAAGTTGGACGTGTCGCAAGTGGTGTTCGCCGATGGACGCATCGAACATCCGATTCAAAACGCGTTAGCAGGCAAAGGAACGGTTATCGAGTAAAGGAGCGCATGAAATTGTCAGCGACGACGATTTTCTTTTTTCTCGCGGGCATGGCGGTTTTGGGATTCGCGGATTTTTCCATCAAGCAAACATCCGGAAAAATCAGTCCCGCGCTCGGCACGTTGATTTATGCCATCGTCGCGATTTTGCCGCCGCTCGTTTGGACGCTTTGGACGCGCACACACGAACCGCTTCTTATCACGCAGGATGGGGTGACGTGGGCAGCCATAACCGGCATTGCGTTCGGCGTTTTCACGGGCATTATGTTTTTGCTCTTTTCGCAAGGCGTTAACCTTACCATCGGCTCGCCGGTGGTGCGAATGGGCGGCATCGCCGTCGCGGCATTGTTCGGCATCCTCATTTTTCGCGAAGGATTGAATTGGCAATACATCGTCGGCTTTGCACTCGCGGCGCTCGGCATCCTTTTGATTGCGACGCGTTGAGTCAAGCATCCAGCGCGACAACAATCGAACCGTTGAATCACATATGAGCAAACGCGCGCCGACTGTTTATGCGTTTATGGATGAGAGTGGGGACCTGGGCGGCGCGCTCGAATTCGGCGCATCGCCACACTTTATTGTCGCAATGCTCGAGACAACGGAACCTGAATTTGTACACGATGAGTTGAAAAAGTTACGCTTCAAATTGAATTTGCCACAAGCGTTCGAGTTCCGTTACCACGATACTCAAATGCCATGGGCGCGCGCAGAATTTTTCAAATTGTTTCGTTCGCTTGATGTGCGCGTCCGCGCCGCGCTGATTGACAAGGCGCAACTTGGTAAAGATTTTGTGTTTGGACAACATGCTCTTTACAAGCTTGCCGTAGGAGGATTGGTCTTGCGCGCATCGCCCACCGAATTATCGGATGCGGTATTGGTGATGGATGGGAAACGTGGCGCGCCGACGAATGATTTGTTAGTGGCGCTGCGTCAACACTTGAGCCGTTTATACGAAAAGCATCAACGCCCGCGCGCTTTTTCAAGAATAGTAGTATGTGCCGCTAGAGCCGAAGATGGGTTGCAATTTGCCGATATGGTTGCGGGTGTTTTAGCAGAACGCTTTGAACACGGCGAATCGGTGCATGACCAAGATGTGGATTCAAAATTGGTAGATTTGTGGGAATATTCAGAGGAATAAAACACCCCCACCTATCCCGCGCGATTTGCATCCGCAGGAAAGCCGCCAGTATGGTCATCTCTTGCGAGAGCCAGCAGAGGGCGACCTTGTCAGTGGGGGCGGGTAAAACGGTTTGACCGTTTTATTTCTGGATGCCCTTTCGAGCTTCCGTCTTGCATTTATTGTATCACACATGAGCAAACGCGCGCCGACCGTTTATGCGTTTATGGATGAGAGTGGGGACCCCGGACGAGACATTCGTCGCGGCGCATCTCGACATTTTGTTTTGGTTCTAGTTGAAACGACAGAACCAGATACTTTGCGCGATGAATTAGAGCGCTTGCGTCTCGCGCTCAATCTCCACGAACAGTTCGAGTTTCATTATCACAGCACCCGTTCCGTCGAACGCCGCGCCGCGTTCTTTGTTTTGCTCCGCGCGTTGAATCTGAAAGTTCGGGCTGCGATAATTGACAAGAACCATTTGCCACAAAGTTTCTCGGCATTTGATACAGAATTGTACGCGTTTGCGGTAGGCGAGCTTGTTACGCGCGCAGAGCCGAATGACTTGGAGGAAGCAATCCTCATAGTGGATGGAGAACGCGGGGAAACAACCGAAAAAACAATAGCGGGAATTCGGAAACATCTGTCGCGCTTGTATGAATCACGCGCGCGCGTTCGCGCCTTCAAAAAGTTAATTGCGCGCAATTCGGAAACGGAAGCGGGACTACAATTTGCCGATATGGTTGTGGGAGCGTTAGCGGAACGTGCCGTTCATGGAGAATCGCCTTACGACGACTACGTGGATTCAAAACTCGTGGATTTGTGGTGGTACCCGGAGAAATAAAACACCCCCACCTATCCTACGCTCCTGCATGTAGGAAAGCCGCCCAGAGGGCGACCGTGTCGGTGGGGGCGGGTAAAACGGTTTGACCGTTTTATTTCTGGATGCCCTTTCGAGCTTCCGTCTTGATCTATTGTATCACACCCGCGCAACTCGCGGCGCGGAATCGTACACGAGTAGACAAGTAGTCAGGTAGACATGCTCACACCTGTTTCCTTGTTTCCTTGTCTACCAATCTACCTTTCACATGAACACACAACAAATTATCGAAACCGAATCGAAATACACCAGCGGCGTGTACACCAAGCGCCCCGTCGCGATTGTGCGCGGACATGGCGCGCGCTTGTGGGACAGCGATGGCAAAGAATACATTGATTGCGTCGGCGGACAGGGCAGCGCGAATATCGGACACACGCATCCGAAGGTGGTGAACGCGATTGCAGAACAAGCCGCGCGTTTGGGCGTCGCCACCGAAGTTTTTTACAATGACCAGCGCGCTATGCTCGAAGAAAAACTCGTTCAGATTTCGCCCCCGCTTGCGAAAATCAATCGCGTCTTTCTCGCCAATTCGGGAACGGAAGCGAATGAAGGTTCGCTCAAATTCGCGCGTTATCATACGGGACGCACCGAGATTGTTTCCATGATGCGCGGGTTTCACGGACGCTCGTTCGGTTCGCTCAGCGCGACGTGGGAACCAAAATACCGCGAGCCGTTCGCGCCGCTCGTGCCCGGTTTCAAATTTATACCCTATGACAATTTAGAAAAAGCCGCGCAGACGATTGACGAAAATACAGCGGCGGTGATTTTGGAAATCGTGCAAGGCGAGGGGGGGGTGAGACCGGGCTCGCGCGAATTTATTCAAGGCATCGCAAAACTCGCGCACGAACGCGGCGCAGTGGTGATTCTCGACGAAATTCAAACGGGCTTTGGGCGCACCGGCAAAATGTTCGCGGCGGAACATTACGACATCGAACCCGATTTCATCAGCGTCGCCAAATCCATCGCGGGCGGTTTGCCGATGGGCGCGGTTCTCATTTCCAAACGCATTCGCAAACTCGAACCGCAAATTCACGGCAACACATTCGGCGGCAATCCATTGATTTGCGCGTCCGCGAACGCAACGCTTCAAGTGATACAGGAAGAAAATTTGCCGCAGCGCGCGGCGGAACTGGGCGAGTACGCGCTCGGACGATTGAAACGCATAGAGTCGCCACTAATACGCGAGGCGCGCGGTTTGGGCTTGATGCTCGGCGTCGAACTCAAAGTCAAGGTCACGCCGATTCTGCAAGCGTTGATGGAACGCGGCGTCTTTGCGCTACCCGCCGGTCCAAATGTTTTGCGAATGTTACCGCCGCTCGTGATCGAAAAAGACGAATTGGATACGGCGATTGAGGCGATTGAAAGTGTGTTGGCGGAACAGGAAAGGCAAGTAGAAAGGTAGACAGGGAAACAGGGAAACAGGTATTTACCTGTCTACCTGACTACCTGTCTATCTGTCTACCTAACCCCATGTCACTCGAAAAATTCAACATCATCGAATCCACACTACGCGAAGGCGAGCAATTTGTCGGCGCGAATTTTACGCCCGAACAAAAATTGAGCATCGCCGACGCGTTGGATGAATTTGGCGTCGAGTATTTGGAATTCACGTCGCCGCTCGCGTCGCCGCAGAGCCGCGCGGATTGTGAAACCATTGCGCGGCGCGGGTTGAAAGCAAAAATTCTCACGCACATTCGCTGTCACAAGGACGACGCGAAAATCGCGCTCGATACAGGTGTCGGCGGACTCGATGTCGTCATTGGCACTTCCTCGATGCTGCGCGAATTTTCGCACGGCAAGAGCATTGACGAAATCATTGAATTGGCGAGCGAGGTGTTGACGTGGATTCGCGCACAAGCCCCCGACATCGAATTGCGTTTCAGCACCGAAGATTCGTTTCGCAGCGAAGAAAAAGATTTGATGCGCGTCTATCTCGCAGTGGACAAATTGGGCGTCGTCAATCGTTTGGGGATTGCGGACACCGTTGGCGTGGCGACGCCGCGCCGCGTGTATGAATTGATAAGTTCGCTGCGCCGTCTCACGCACGCGGACATTGAATTTCATGGACACAATGACACGGGCTGCGCGATTGCCAATTCGTTCAGCGCGCTCGACGCGGGCGCCACGCACATTGACACGAGCGTTCTCGGCATCGGCGAACGCAACGGCATCACACCGCTCGGCGGATTCGTCGCGCGCATGTACGCGCACAACAAAGCCGCGACCAAAAAGAAATACAAATTGAAAAAACTGCGCAAAGTGGACCAACTCGTCGCCGAAATGGTGGGCGTCGCCGTGCCGTTCAACAATTACATCACGGGCGTCACCGCGTTCACGCACAAGGCGGGCATTCACTCGAAAGCGATTTTGAACAAGCCCGAAACGTACGAAATTCTCGACCCGCAAGATTTCGGGCTCACGCGTTACATTTCCATCGCGCACAAACTGACCGGTTGGAACGCCATCAAAGACCGCGCGGAACAACTCGGACTCGAACTTTCGGACGCGCAAATCAAACTCGTTACCGCTGAAGTCAAAGCGCTCGCGGACATCAAGCAGATTGATTTGGAAGATGTGGACGAGCTGCTGCATCGGTGGGCGGAAGAAGCCGATAGCGAATTGCAGATAGCCGATAGCATATCGGTAATC
This sequence comes from Chloroflexota bacterium, assembly GCA_004295045.1. Classification (GTDB taxonomy): domain Bacteria; phylum Chloroflexota; class Anaerolineae; order UBA4142; family SHND01; genus SHND01. Next base: position 15,517 of record SHND01000076.1, read on the forward strand.
GCAAATGGCGTATCGTCGAAAGAAGCGACGGAGAATGGAAAGCAGTTGGTGAAACAACCGTTGTGAGGAATGAGGGAAACGACTTGCAAAAGAGCGCAAGTCGTTTTTTTTCGATTTGCATCCCAAACCTGATGATTACCTCAATTCGCGTAGGGCGCGTTCTCTAACGCGACCGATGCGGCATTAGAGAATGCCTTTTGCGCGATGTGGGTTGTCACCAACTTGACGCATTGAAATCCTCTCGCGCGTGTTTTATAATCCCCCCATGCCCGCGCCGATTCTGACAACCAAACTTTTCATCCCGCCGCCGCGCGCGCAAATTGTCGTTCGTCCGCGCTTGCGCGCGCGGCTCGACGAGACGCTGCATCGCAAGTTGACGCTGGTCTCCGCGCCCGCCGGTTTTGGCAAAACGACGCTGGTGGGTGAATGGTGTAATCAACAACGCGCGCCGATTGCGTGGCTCTCGCTCGATGAGAGTGACAGCGACCCCGCGCGTTTTTTCGCGTATCTCGTCGCGGCATTGCAAACGCTTGCCACAAGCGATGGAGAAAAATTTTCGCAAGTTGGCGATGGCGTTTTGGCATTGCTTCAATCTCCGCAGCCGCCCTCTCCCGACGCGATTCTCACTGTCCTGCTCAATGAGCTTGCCATCATTCCGCAAAATTTTGTGCTGGCGCTGGACGATTATCATCTGATTGACGCGCCGCCGATTGACCACGCGCTCGCGTTCCTCCTCGAGCATTTGCCGCCGCAAATGCATTTGGTCATTGGCACGCGTCAAGACCCCCAGCTGCCTTTGGCGCAACTGCGCGCGCGCGACCAACTGACCGAACTGCGCGCCGCCGATTTGCGTTTTACTTTTTCTGAAGCGTCCGAATTTCTGAATCGCGTGATGGGTCTGCATTTATCCGCGCAAGACATTGAGCAATTGGAAACGCGCACCGAAGGTTGGATTGCGGGATTGCAGCTCGCGGCGCTAGCAATGTCGTCCAATCGCACAACGCGCGGCGAAAGCGACACCGCGAATTTCATTCAATCTTTTACGGGCAGTCATCGCTTTGTGTTAGATTATTTATTGGAACAAGTTTTGCAGCAGCAGCCGCAAGAGATTCAAAATTTTTTACTGTCAACCTCCATTCTCGAACGTCTCTGCGGTCCGTTGTGCGATGCCGTTTTACGCGCGCCCGCCGGAACAGGCAGCGCTACGCTGGCAAATTTGGAACGCGCGAACTTGTTTATTTTCCCGCTCGACGATGAACGGCAATGGTATCGCTATCATCATCTCTTTGCGGAATTGTTGCGGCAGCGCCTCCATACCAGCAGCGACGCGTCAAAAGAGGATGCGACGCGCCGCGTGAATGAATTGCACGTTCGCGCGAGCGATTGGTTTGAAGCGCACGAGTTGGAGATTGAAGCATTCCAACATGCGACGGCAGCAAATGACATCGAGCGCGCGGAGCGTTTGATGCAAGGACGAGGGATTCCCCTGCATCTGCGCGGCGCGGTGAGAATGATTTTGGATTGGCTCGCGTCACTGCCCAAGACCGCGTTTGATGCCAGACCATCGTTGTGGTGGTGGTATGGCGCAATGCTGTTGGTGAATGGTCAACCGAGCGGCGTCGAAGAGAAACTCGATGCGGCAGAAGCGGCGCTGCACGACGCCGAGATGAATGAGCAGACGAAACGACTGATTGGACGGATTAGCGTCGCGAGAGCTACGTTGGCGCTCACGCGGTACGATGTGGAAACCATGCTCACCCAATCGCGCCGCGCGCTCGAGTATCTGGAACCAAACACCCTCTCGCTGCGCGCGAATGCGAACTGGACGCTGGGCTTTGCCAACTTGCTACTGGGGAACCGCGCGGCGTCGCGCCGCGCCTTTACAGAAGCGATAACGCTTAGCCAAGCGGATGAGGACATCTTTACCACCATCTTGGCGACGACCGGCTTGGGGAACGTACAGGAATTTGACAATGAGCTTTATTCGGCAGCCGAAACATATCAACGCATTGTGGAAATGGGAGGCGACCATCCCCAGCAAATTATCTCGGAAGCGCATCGCGGCTTGGCGCGCATTTTTTATGAATGGAATGATTTGGAGGCGGCGCAACGGCACGGCGACAAAAGTCTCGAATTGGCGCGGCAATATGACCGCGTCATTGACCGCTATATTATCAGTCAAGTGTTTCTCGCGCGCTTGAAACTGGCGCAAGGCGATGTCGCGGGTGCGTCCGCCATCTTGACGCACGCGGACCAAGACGCACGCGCGAAAAATTTTGTACTGCGGATGCCGGAGATTGCGGCGGCGCGCGTGCCGGTTTTACTCGCGCAAAATAATATTGCGGCAGCCGCGCAGTTGGCGCAACAATTCGATTTGCCGATATGCCAAGCGCGCGTCCACTTGGCAAACGGCGATGCGAAAGCAGCGTTAGCGGGGCTCGAGCCGTTCCGCCAATTTGTCGAATCCAAGAAATGGGCGGACGAACAACTCAAGGTGATGGTTTTGCAAGCCGTCGCGTTCGCCGCAAACAAGCAGCGCGAATCAAGTCTGGAACTGCTGAGCAGCGCATTGGCATTGGCAGAACCGGGCGGTTTCATTCGCCTCTTTGTGGACGAAGGCGAACCGATGCGATTGTTGATTTTAGAATTTCGATTCGCGATTTTGAAAACCGTGCCCCACTTGGGCGCGTATCTCGAAAAGTTGCTCGCCGCATTTCCAAGCCCGCACACAAAATCAGAAATCACAAATCCAAAATCAGAAATTATAGAGTCCTTGAGCGCACGCGAATTGGAAATTTTGCAACTGATCGCGCAAGGATATTCAAATCAAGAAATTTGCGAACGTCTTTTCCTCGCTTTGAGTACCGTCAAAGGACACAATCGCATCATCTTTGACAAACTCCACGTCAAGAGCCGCACCGAAGCCGTTGCGCGGGCGCGCGCATTGGGTCTGATAGAATGAGGGTGAGTCATTTTGCGGCGATGCGCCGAAACAGTTAGGCGGATGCCTCTCGCCTACCCTCCACTCCAAAACAATACCTCCACCCGTCACCGAACAATACTTTAGTAGCTACCTTTCAATACCTGCTTGCGGATATATTCCTCGTGCAAGGCAAACAACGCACAATTTATTTTTTCGCCAACAATGCAAATGCACATGTCCAATCCGCTCGCGCCCGACACGAAAGTCAATCAAACTGTCGCTTATCGCATCTGCGTCGAAGGTCAGCTGGATTCGCGATGGACAGAGTGGTTTGGCGGGATGACCATTGCGCCGCAAGCCAACGGCGAGACGCTCTTGACCGGCGCGGTGATTGACCAAGCCGCGTTGTTTGGCTTGTTAAAACAAGTGCGCGATTTGGGAATGACTTTGATTTCGTTGAATCGGGTGAATCCCGAAACAGCCGATGAACCGACTATGAATGGGACAAGTAAAGGAACAACATGAACGCAATCATCTATACCGAATACGGCTCGCCCGACAAACTCTCCTTTCGAGAGATTGAAAAACCTACGCCCAACGACGACGAGGTGTTGATAAAAATTCACGCGGTCTCGCTGAATCAAGCGGACTGGCATCGCTTGACTGCCGACATTTTTCTCATTCGCCTAGGCAATGGGTTCATGAAACCCAAACAACATCGCCTCGGCGCGGACATCGCGGGGCGCGTGGAAGCAGTTGGAAAAAATGTCAAACAATTTCAAGTCGGCGACGCGGTATTTGGCGACATCTCGACCAATGGATTCGGTGGACTAGCCGAATACGTAACCGTTCCCGAAAAACTGGTGGCGCTGAAACCAAGCAATCTTTCTTTCGAGCAAGTTGCTGCCGTGCCGATGGCGGGCGTCACCGCGCTGCAAGGTTTGCGCGACTATGGCAAAATTCAAGCCGGGCAAAATGTTTTGATTCAAGGCGCGGCGGGCGGCGTCGGAACGTTCGCGGTCCAAATTGCAAAAATGTATGGCGCGCATGTCACCGCCGTTTGCAGCGCGCGCAATTTAGACCAAGCGCGCGCGCTCGGCGCAGACCGCGTGCTCGATTACACCAAAAGCGATTTTACGCGCGAAGGAAAACAGTACGATTTGATTCTTGCCGCGAACGGGTATCACGCGCTTGCGGATTACAAACGCGCCTTGACGCCCGACGGCATTTGCGTCATCGCCGGCGGCACATTCAGAGCATTTATTGATGTGATGCTTTTCGGCGGCTGGCATTCCAGAGGCGCACAAAAAATAAAATTCTTTCTCGCGGAGCAAAGCCAAGCAGATTTGCAATTTCTCGCCGCGCAGTTGGCAACGGGCAAAATTAAATCGGTGATTGACCGCTGCTATCCCTTGAATGAAACGCGCGAGGCATTCCGCTACATCGGGGGAGGTCACGCGCGCGGCAAAATCATCATCACCATTTGAAAAGGCGGAGGAATATGAATCCACAAAACAGACCGCGCGAAAACACTACATTCGATAACACTCCGCTGTATCGCGCTGCGGGCATCTGCGCCATCCTCTTTAGCGTCGCCTATATCGCCATCATCGGCTTGTATGTGCCGGTTGGACGACCGAATGGCACCGAGCAATGGCTGACAAACCTCGGCGCAAATGCCGCAGTGTGGAGCGCAATCATTTGGCTCTCGGTGTTGACGGATTTCCTTTTGATTCCCATCGCGCTCGCGCTCTATCTCGCGTTAAACCCATTGCATCGCAATGCAATGCGCGTAGCGACGGCGTTTTATGGGCTGTTTGTGTTTTTGGATTTGGCGCTGACATGGACCAATATCGGTTCGCTCCACACGCTTGCGACGCATTACGCGGAAGCAAATGAAATCCGTCGCGTCGCGTTGGTCACAGCGGCAATGTATCCGTCCTCCATCGTGGAATCGAATCTGGTTTTTGTGTACAACTCGCTCACGCTTGCCATCGCGATTTTGCTGACAGGATTCGTCATGTTGAACGGAACCATGGGCAAGAGTACGGCGTATGTGGGTCTTGCAACGGGTATCCTTGGGATTTTTGCGGTCGCCGCCTCTTTTTTCGCGAGCGCGGTAAGCAGCATTGCCATCATCTTTACCTCCATTCTCACACTCGTGTGGTTCCTGATGGTGGGGATTCGGCTGATACGCCCAATTCAAGAATAGACCGCGTCATTACACCTTTGACAAACGAAAAATCCTGCGCCGTGTTAAAATACCGCGCGGGATTTTTCATTTCCACACTCCAAGAGTAATCAACCTATGAGTAAAACATTTGCCGAAAAAGCGCTGGCGCGCGCGTCCGGTCAATCTTTTGTCGTCGCGGGGCAAATCGTGGACGCGCGTCCCGACGTCATTTTGTCGCACGACAATACTGCCGCGATTTGGAAAATTTTTCGCGCGCTCGGCGTCGCACGCGTCAAACATCCCGATCGGCTGGCTATCACCCTCGACCACGCCGTTCCTGCGCCCACCACCGCGCACGCGCAAAATCACGCGGACGTTCGCAAGTTCGTGGATGAAATGGGCGTCACAAATTTTTTCGAAGTGGGGCGCGGCATCTGTCATCAAGTATTGAGCGAAGAAGCGATTATTTTGCCGGGGCAAACGATTCTCGGCGCAGATTCGCACACACCGCATTTCGGTTGGCTCGGCGCGTTCGGCGCGGGGATTGGCAGAAGCGAAGTTGCCGCGTTGTGGGCGACGGGGGAATTGTGGCTGCGCGTGCCTGAATCCATCAAAGTTACGGTAATTGGGCGATTGGGTGATTGGGTGACGAGTAAAGATTTGTGTTTGAAAATCATCGGCGACTTGGGCGCGGACGGCGGCTTGTACTATTCCGTCGAATTTCACGGCGACGCGATTTCAAACCTATCGCTCGAATCGCGCATGGTGATTCCGAACATGATGGCAGAGTTTGGCGCCAAGAACGCGTATCTGATGCCGGATGATGCTGTTTTTGATTATTTGGCACGACGACGGACGACGGATGACGGACGACGATCTACAACAGAATCCGAAATCAAAAATCAGAAATCAAAAATCAGAAATAACGCATTGTTCCCCGACCTCGACGCGACCTATTCCGCCGAATACACTTTCGACGCGTCAACGCTCGAGCCGATGATTGCGTGTCCGCATGCCGTTGACAATGTGAAACCATTGTCGCAAGTGCGCGGCACAAAAATTCAACAAGCGTTTTTGGGAACTTGCACAAACGGGCGTTTGGAAGATATTGCCGTCGCGGCGGAAATCATTCGCGGAAAAAAAGTAGCAAAGGGCACGCGGCTGTTGGTCATTCCCGCGTCGTCGCAAGTTTTACATGACGCGCTGCGTCATGGCTATATCGAAACGCTCGCCGACGCGGGCGCGGTGATTGGCGTGCCGGGCTGCGGTCCGTGCATGGGCAATCACATGGGCATTCCCGCGCCGAACGAAGCGACCATTTCGACCGCGAACAGAAATTTTCGCGGACGCATGGGCACGCGCGACGCGGAAATTTATTTGGCGAGTCCGGCGGTGGTCGCCGCCAGCGCGGTGGCGGGGGTGATTGAGGATCCGCGCGCGCTTGTCGAAAATGATTGACACGCGTATCGGCTCTGCTATACTTGGTCACAGAATCATGCGCGACAAAAATTCTCCCAAACCATCAACACCGCCCGACGCGGTCATTGACGCGTATAAAAAAGACATTGACCGCACGCTCATTCGTGAGAATCTCAAACTTTCCCCTGAAGAACGCATCCTCAAACTCATGCAACTCCAAAAGTTTGCGGATGAATTACGACGCGCGGGGCAGCGAGCGAGACGCGGCCAGAAATGATAGCTTTCCCGCAGCTCCTTCAGCTGCTGACCGGACATGATGTTGCGTTTGTCATCGTCGGCGGTGTTGCCGCCGTAATTCACGGCAGCAGTCGCTTGACACAAGATTTAGATGTCGTATATGAACGCACGCCAGAAAATCTACTGCGTCTTGAAAACGCACTCGCAGAGCAAGCTCCCTATTTGCGAGGTGCGCCTCCCGGATTGCCATTCGAATGGTCTGCTGCGACCCTTCAGAATGGGCTCAACTTTACGCTTGAAACTCGTCTCGGCGCGCTTGACCTCCTTGGTGAGATCGTAGGCGGAGGCAAATACGAGAACCTCATCCAACGTAGCGACGAAATCGAAATTTTTGGCGTCCGCTGTCGCTGTCTCGACCTCCCCACCCTCATCGAAACGAAACGCGCGGCAGGACGACCCAAAGATTTTGAAGCCATTGCGGAGCTCAAAGTGATTTTGGAGGAAGATAAAAAAAGGTGAACATAAAATTTCGCGGGCGCATGGGCACGCGCGACGCGGAAATTTATTTGGCGAGTCCGGCGGTGGTCGCCGCGAGCGCGGTGGCGGGGGTGATTCAAGACCCGGGGAATATGGCAGATGATATGAAAACTTTCTTTTAAATCTTCATTCCATCCACACAACTTTTTAATATCCATTGCGTATCATTCAAACGCGTTGCAGAGTGCGCAACTTGCAGCGCGTTTTATTTTTTTCGGAGGAGCAAACATGGATAACGACGATTTACCCATCGGCAAAATTCTCACGCGCCGCGAAGCGCTCGCGTTACTCGGCACAATCAGCGCGGCAGCATTAGCCGCCTGTGCGCCGGGACAAACGCCAACCGCGCCGACCAACGTACCCGCGACAAAGATTCCCGCGACGAACGCGCCCACCACAGCACCATCGCAAATTGCGCCAACTGTCGCGCAAGCGACTGCTACCACTGCGAGCGCCGCGCTGCCAAGCTGCATTGTGCGTCCCGAACTCACCGAAGGTCCGTACTTTGTGGATGAAAAACTGAATCGCTCCGACATTCGCAGTGATACGTCCGATGGCACTGTTTCACCGGGCGCGCCGCTAGCCCTCACCGTTCTTGTTTCGCAAATCAACGGCAGTAATTGTACGACGCTTCCGAACGCGCAAGTGGACGTGTGGCATTGCGACGCGGCAGGTGTGTATTCGGGCGTCACTGATCCCGGATTCAACAGCCAAGGGAGCAACTTTTTGCGCGGCTATCAAACGACGGACGAAAACGGCATGGCGAAATTTGTGACTATTTATCCCGGTTGGTATCGCGGGCGCGCCGTACACATTCATTTCAAAATTCGCACCAATCCCTCCGACGCGAACGGTCATGAATTTACATCGCAATGGTTCTTTGATGAAGCGCTCACCGACCAAGTTCACGCACAGCCGCCGTACGATGTCAGTGGCAAACGCACTCTGCTCAATGACGGCGACGGCATTTTTCGCCAGAGCGGCGGACAAACGATGCTGGATGTCTCACGGAACGGCGACGGTTACGCGGCGACATTCAACATTGGCTTGCAGCTGAGTTAGGGCGCGGCGCAACTCTAACTCATTGAGGCGTTTTTAATCTCTCTCTCAACAAATTATCATTTGGCTTGGGTAGAAGAGGTGCGGAGGAGAAACTATCATGTTTTCATTCAAAGGATTACGCCTTGCAATCGTATTCCTCACTGTTTTTTCCGTCGCCCTCATCGGTTGCAGCGCACCGGCAGACACGCCAGCCAGCGCGCCGACCAATGTTCCCCCGACAGTCGCGCCCGCCGCGACCAATACAACCGCCGCAGTTCCTACCAACGCGCCAGTCGCAACGAACGCGCCGGAAGCAACCGCCGCAGCAGAGCCAACTGCCGCAAATGCTGAACCTACCGCCGCGCCGAACAATGCGGATGAAACGGTAACGCTCGTCGTCGTTCCTGAAAAAAGTGAAGCGCGTTATCGCGTGCGCGAACAACTCGCGGGCGTTTCACTGCCGTCCGATGCGGTTGGCAAAACACAAGCGATCACCGGACAAATCGTCGGCAAAATGGACGGCTCCATTGATTCCGCAAACAGCAAGTTTGTGGTGGATGTGCGAACGCTGCAAAGCGACCAAGGAATGCGCGATGGTTTTATCCAACGCTCGACTTTGCAAACATCACAGTTTCCAAACGTAACTTTCGTGCCAACGTCCGCGCCCGGACTGCCGTTGTTGGTTCCCGATTCCGGCGCGGCGACATTTCAATTGGCGGGCGACCTCACGATTCGCGACGTCACGAAACCGGTGACGTGGGAAGCGAGCTGTCAATTGGAAAGCAACAAGACCGAAGGCAAATGCACCGCCGCAACGAGTTTCACCTTTGCCGATTTCAATCTCGAACAGCCGCAGGTGCCGCGCGTATTGAGCATCGAAGACACGATCAAACTGGAAGTGGATTTGTACTTGCAGCGCGTGAATCAGTAACTCGCGTTACGCACATTGCAAATACGCTTGTACTCTCAAGAACGGACTTGCAACATTTTGTTTGCAAGTCCATTTCTTTTTTCCAACGGCGCTGCAATTTGCGAGCCCATGCGTTGTTTCCAGTCCAAAAATTCAGCATAGGAATTTCACCCTGCATCGCGTTTCAATCATTCTGTGGTATGCTTTCCCCCAAATTTTTGGGAGGCGCGCCATGCTTGACCTCGATACGAAATTCGGACGCAAAGTGAAACGCCGCTTGAAAAACGAACAGGAAATTTGGTTGACCACAACAGATGCGAATGACATTCCACAGCCGCGCCCCGTTTGGTTTTGGTGGGACGGCGAGACGTTTTTGATTTATTCCGAACCGGATGCGCACAAACTCAAACATATCGCCAACAACCGAAACGTCGCGTTGAATTTCAACACCGCGCCCGACGACGGCGGAGTCGTGGTTTTCATTGGAACTGCCGCGCTCGCGCCCGACACGCCGCCCTCGCACAAACACAAAGCGTATTTCATAAAGTACAAACAAGGCATCAAGGATTTGAACATGACGCCGGAAGAATTTAGCGCAAAATGGTCCGTCGCACTTTGCGTCACACCCCAAAAAATGCGCGGCTGGTGAATTTCTCGGCGAGGAGAAACATTTCATGGACAATGTAATTTCTACAACGACCACGCGTCCCAAGTCTGCATCTATGTTCGCGTCCCGATTTTGGCGCAAGACCGCGTTTCAAATTGTCATCGCCGCGTGTCTGACATTCGTCGTTGTTACGATTCTTGCCATGCTCACGTATGCCGGCGGCACGGGCGATGATCCGCAGAGTGTCGGCTATTCCTTTTTTACAAATTTTTTCAGTGACCTCGGGCGCACCATCAGTCACAGCGGCGCATCGAATACGCTTTCCGCGCTCTTGTTCTTTGGGGCGCTGACCTTTGCGGGCGTCGGACTCGCGCTCTTTTTTATCGCCTTTCTCCAGTTTTTCTCCGCGCCGCGCTGGGCGCGCATTTTGAGCATCATCGGTTCCTTGTTCGGAATTGGCTCGGCGCTCTGTTTCGTCGGCGTTGCCTTGACGCCCGCGAATCTGCTGCGCGCATATCACGGTCAATTTGTCTTGTGGGCATTCGGTCTTTTTCCTCTCGCCGTCATTTGCTACATTCCATTGCTTTGGCAGAACAAGGCATTTCCCAAGCGCTATGCATTCGCATTTATCGCTTTTGCCGCGTTGCTCATACTCTATTTTGTTTTGATTCGTTCGGGTCCGCGCGGTGATACGCCGGAAAGCTTGTTGATTCAAGCGACCGGTCAAAAGATCATCGTGTACGCTTCAATCCTTTCAATTTTGTTTCAAGCGACGGGGGCGTTGCGTGTGAATTCAGAAACTTGAATGCGCGCGTGAGGCGTTGCTTGGACAGTGATGTACGAGCTGTGTTTACCCGGTACACAAATTTTCAAAAAGGTCTAACTGTGGCGGATTCTCCTTCTCAATCTCAAACTTTCACCTGTTCAAAATGCGGCGCGCCGCAAGATTATCAGGGCGGCAGCGCGCCGACAATTCAGTGTCCGTATTGCGATACAACTCTCATCGTCCCCGAAGCGCTGCGCACCGGTGCACCCAACTTGGCAGCCTTTAGCGCGAGCGAGTGGACACGCGAAGCGGAGCAGCTCGTCGAAATAAAACGCCTCGTGGATGCGGGAAAAAAGATCGAAGCAATCAAACTGTACCGCGAAACTTTTGGCACCGGATTAAAAGAATCCAAAGACGCGGTCGAAGCCATCGAACGCGGACAAAATATTCAGGTGGCGCAAATTACCTTTGGCACACCGCAAACTATCAACGTCAATCAAGACGGCAGTGGCATCACGCTTACGCCAACGTCCGGCGGCGGCGTCCAAATTTCGAGCGGACAAAGCAGGGGCTGCATAACTTGGGTGATCGTCATTGTCGTTTTGGCTGTGATTGCCGCAGTCATCCTACCCGTTCTCTTGAGCGTCGGCGCGTTCGCCCTCTTTATGCCTACATCGAACGAATCAGCGCGCATCGTTACGATCTTGACTGACGTTCCCCGCGCCTCACCGACCGCGCGCGCAACCGAAACGGCGCGTCCTTCACCCACCCCGCAATTCGCAAATGTCGCTTCCGAATTTGGCGGCAGCGGCACCGGCGCGGGAAAAATGGAGGATGCGCGCGCCATTGCGGTGGATAACAATGGACAAATTTTTGTCGCGGAATATCTCGGCGGACGCGTGCAAATTTTTGATACGGACGGCAAATTCAAGACACAATGTTTGATGGATAAAGCGCCGCTGCCTTCGCTCGCGGCAGACCGCAGCGGCAATTTGTATGTGCTGCAGCGCACCACCATTTTCAAATACAACGCGGCGACGTGCGAAAAGATTGACGAGTTCAAACCCGCGCTCGGCGAAAATTATGAAAACATCGCGGTCGGCGCGGATGGCAATTTGTATGCGACGATGACGGGGAATCTCAAAGACAGCGTTGTGCGTTTGAATTCGAGTGGGCGCGCCACTGTCGTCGTGGACAGCGCCATCAGTGGACAGCGCGATAATTTTGAATTGAATCCCATTCTCGCAGTGGATGGGCAAGGCAATTTTTATGTGCTGGGGACCTTTGCGAGTCAAGTGTTCAAATTCGATCGCAGCGGCAAATTCATTGACAGCATCGGCAGTGAAGGCAACGAGCCCGGACAATTTCGCGGCGCGGATGCGCTCGCAATTGATTCGCAAGGACGCCTTTACGTGAGCGACTCGAAAGGCGTCCAAGTCTTTACGCCCGACGGACGTTTCATTGATGTGTTTGATATTCCAAAGAGTGTCGCTTCGGGCATGGCGTTCGACGATCAAGACAATTTGTGGATCGCCGCGCGCGAGCAGGTGTACCAAATGAGAATTGCCAAATGATGATTCTTATTCCTTTCCTCGCGTTACTAAAGATCTCGCGTCGGCTCACCGATGCGCCCGAATTTCGCGGTCTCGCCGCGCTCGAAGTTGCCATGATTATGGTGGGCGCGATCTTTTATCACAATGTCGAACAGTGGAGCTGGCTGGACAGCGTGTACTTTTGCGTTGTCACCCTCGCAACCGTAGGATACGGCGATTTCGCTCCAACCACCACCTGGGGCAGACTTTTTGCCATTCCCTACATCATTCTCGGCGTAGCCATGTTGGGCGTATTTATTCAAATTGCCGGTCGCACCGCGCTCGAAGAATTGCAGGAACACGAGCAAAGGCGATTACTCAAGGAACAAGCGAAACGCGACACAGAAGCGGAGAAAAAGAAAAATGGAACATGAGGTGCAATACCACATCGGTTTCGGCAAAAAAGATTTGGGGCAATCCCCCCCGCTCATCGCGTTGATTTCCGGCGATCCCGATCGCGCGCGCATTATCGCGCAAGAGACGCAAGGGACTGTCTTGGAAAAAGAGTTATCCGAGAATCGCGGTTTGAATAGCTATCTCGCGCGCTTGCCGAACGGACGCCCATTTATTTCCGCGACGAGCGGCATGGGCGCGCCGTCACTTTCCATCGTCATCAACGAATTGTACCAGGTTGGCGTGCGCGTCATCATTCGCGTCGGCACCAGCGGCTCAATTCAGTCTGATGTGAAAATGGGCAGTGTGGTGATTACGCGCGCGGCATTGTGCCGACAAGGCGCGGCGGATGATATTGCGCCGAAAGAATATCCCGCCGCCGCGAATCCCTTTCTTACACTGGCGCTGGTGAACGCGGCGCGCGAATTGAAAACCGATTGGCACATTGGCATCACGGCGAGCGTTGACACATTTTTCGAAGGGCAGGAACGCGCCGAATCGTCGGCGAACAAAAATTTATTGCGCCATTTGCATGGCGTGACCGAAGAATATCGCGCGCTCGGCATTTTGAATTATGAAATGGAATCGGGAACGTTGTTCAAAATGGGCAGCGTCTATGGTTTTGCAGCGGCGTGCATCTGCGGCATCATCGCCGATCGAACGCAAAGCGAACATCCCGACCATCAAGCCAAAGAACGCGCCGTACACGATGCGATTCGCGTTGCCTTGCGCGCTGCCGAAACATTTGACAAAGAATACATGCAGCCGCGCTATTGGAGATAAATCCACAAGAACACGAATGCACACGAATTGTTTTTGTTTATTCGTGCAGCTTTGTGCAATTCGTGGATTCCTCTAATGTCCAATTACACCGACACGATCTTTGTCAAAACACAATACGGCACAAGCGCGAATCTCGACGCGCGCATTGCGCTGCATCAGAACTTTAGCACTGCGTCCGAACATTTTCACGATTGGTTGTTCGACCATGTGCATTTGCCGCACAACGCGCGCGTTCTGGAAATCGGCTGCGGCAGCGGCGCGTTGTGGGAACGCGTACGCGGAAAAATTCCAAATACATGGAACATCATTCTGTCTGATTTTTCACTTGGAATGGCGCGTACCGTGCAGGAAAAATTCCTCGCCTCTCGATTCTCGTTTCTCGCAAGTGACGCGCAATCCCTTCCCTTTCCCAATGAATCCTTTGACGGCATTTTCGCCAATCACATGCTCTACCACATTCCAGATATGCATCGCGCCCTCGCCGAAATTCGCCATGTGTTAAAACGCGGCGGCACTTTGTACGCGGCGACGAATGGGATGGGACACATGCGCGAACTGACTGAATTGACCACAACCGTTTCCGGCGTCACATTTACAGAGCAAACGCCCGAACGCTTATTCGGTTTAGAAAACGGCGCGGCAATTCTCGAGCACCATTTCGCGCATGTGACGCGCGACGTCCAAGCAAACGATTTGCGCGTCACGGAAATCGAGCCGCTCATCGCGTACGTCAATTCAGGATTGATGTACAAAGCCGCGACTCGTACCGCGCAATCCGAACAAGCATTTCGCCGACACGTACAGCACGCGATTGACACACAAGGCGCGTTTCACATCACCAAAGCAGTCGGACTCTTTATGGCGGGTTAGTTCATGTCACAGCGATTTTTGTTTAGTTCTACGGCGGGATATGGACATACGCAGCCCTTGCTTCCCCTCGCGCGCGCCCTCAAGGAGTCAGGACATCAAGTTGCTTTCGCCGCGCGTGAATTGGTTCGCCCGCGTATCGAATCGGCGGACTTGGAATTTTTCGCGGTTGGCAGTGACCGCGCGTTGGATGCCGAGTATCAACAATTCAAACGCGAACGCGATGCCATGCCGATCGGTTTCGCGCTCGAACGGTTTATTTACACGCGGCTCTTTTGCGGAATCGCCCCGCGTTTGATGGCGCCAGGGTTGATTGAGGTTGGGCGAACATGGCAGCCGGATGTGATTGTGCGCGAGGGCGGCGAATATGGCGCGCTCATTGCCGCCGAGTATTTGGGTTTGCCACACGCGACAGTTGCCTTCACCACCGCGTTGAGAGGCATGGCAGTCTTTGAACAACATGCGGCGGAGCAACTCGACCCGCTTCGGGAGGAATGGCGCCTAGCGCGCGACCCGACAGGCGCGTCGCTGTATCGCTATCTTTATCTCGCCCACTGCCCGCCAAGTTTTGGTCTTGAAGATGTTGGCAGTCCGCAAGCGTCAAGTCCCATTCCCAAAACGACGCACTTCATTCGTCCGCAATTCTTGAACAATTTGAATCACGAACGACTGCCCGCGTGGTTTGAGCATTTGCCCGCGCAGCCGACCGTTTATCTCACACTTGGCACCGAAGTGAACAGAGAACCGGACCTCTATCCGCGGGTGATGCAAACCATCATCGCGGGTTTGCGCGATCTCCCAATCAATTTGATCGTTACGCTGGGGCGCGACAAAGACCCGTCGGAATTTGGTTCACAGCCAAACAATGTTTATATCGAGCGCTACATTCCGCAAACCTTGTTACTCGCTCACTGCGATTTGATGGTCATGCATGGCGGCAGTAACAGTCTGCTCGAAGCGATTGATTTCGGAATCCCTCTCGTACTGGTTCCACTCATCGCAGACCAATTCTTTAACGCGCACATCGCGCGCAATATCGGGCTCGCGCAAGTTGTACCACTAGAGCAGTTCAGCCCAGAAAGCATTCGCGCCGCAGTGCTTCAAGTTTTTGAAACGCCAAGCTTTCAGCAAACCGCGGCGCGTCTGCAAAGCGAAATGCGCGCGCTGCCCGACTTGAACTCTGCCGTCCGTCTGCTTCAAGAACTCGCCACCACGCGCAAACCAATTCTAAACACGGCGTTGGTTGCTCACGCGTGAATCTCGCCTCTTTTTGAAATCCCTGTAAAATATCAAGCGCCATGAAACTCACAGGCAAAGTTTGGAAATACGGCGATGACGTCAACACAGACGTTATCTTCCCCGGCAAATATACGTACACCGTCACCGACCCCGCCGAGCAAGCAAAACACGCGCTCGAAGATTTGGACCCCGAATTCGCACGCAGCGTAAAGCGCGGCGACATGATCGTCGGCGGAAAAAATTGGGGCAACGGTTCTTCGCGCGAGCAAGCGGTGGGCGCGTTGAAACACGCTGGCATCACCGCGATCATTGCCAAATCATTCGCGCGCATTTATTTTCGCAACGCGGTGAACAATGGCTTGCTGCCAATTGTGTGCCCCGATGCGGTGGACGCGATCGAAAACGGCGAAACGATTACGCTCGACCTCGACGCGCATCAAATTCACGCGCGCGCGGGCGTGTTCGATTTTCCGCCCCTATCGCCCTCGCTCCTACACATCATCGAAAGCGGCGGCTTGATTCCAATGCTCCGCAAAAAATTCGGCGCGGAAAATTTGCCGATGCCGGAAGTAAAAGGCGGGGAATAGCGGATAGCAAATTGCCATCAGCCATCTGCTATATGCCATCAGCTAACCATGCGAATCTGCATCATTCCCGGCGACGGCGTGGGGCAAGAGGTGATTTCCGCCGCGCGGCGCGTACTCGAAGCGTTGAATCTAAATTTGGATTTTGTGCGCGCCGACGCAGGCTTTGTACATTTTCAAAAAACGGGCGACGCGATTCCGAACACGACGTTGGAAACTGTCATGAGTTGCGACGCGACCCTGTTTGGCGCAACCTCTTCGCCCATGACGCGCGTCGAGGGCTATCGCAGTCCGATTCTGGCGTTACGCAAAGCATTGGACTTGTACGCGAATCTGCGCCCCGTGCAATCGCTTCCCGCGCAATTTTCGCGCGAGAATATTGATTTGTTGATTGTGCGCGAAAACACAGAGGGAATGTACGCGGGGCGCGAACGCGCCGAAAATGACGAAACGATGATTGCCGAACGCGTGATTACAAAACGCGCGTCGGAGCGCATCGCGCGCATTGCTTTTCAACACGCGTTGAGACGCAGGAAACGCGTGACCATCGTTCACAAAGCAAATGTCTTGAAACTGACCGATGGTTTGTTCCGCGAAACGTGTCTCAACGTCGCGCGCGAATTTCCTGACGTGGAAACCAAAGAAATGTTGGTGGACGCGATGGCGATGCGGTTGATTCAAGACCCGCAAAATTTTGATGTGATTGTCACGACAAATCTCTTTGGCGATATTTTGTCGGATGAAGCGAGCGCGTTGATTGGCGGACTCGGTGTCGCGCCTTCGGGCAACATTGGCGCCACGAACGCGGTCTTTGAACCCGTTCACGGTTCCGCGCCCGACATTGCAGGCAAAGGAATCGCCAATCCCATCGGCGCGATTTTGTCCGCCGCGATGATGTTGGAGTATTTGGAATTAAAAGACGCGGCAGCGCGCGTGCGGGGGGGGGTGAAACGCGCGTTGGAACGAAATATGTTGACGCGCGATTTGGGCGGCCGCGCGACGACGGACGAAATGACGCGGGCGGTGATTGCAAATTTATGACACGCCTTTTTTGTTTGGTATTGATGCTCTTTGGTCTGGGCGCGTGCGGCAGCGACAACACGCCTACGTTGACGACGAAATTGCCCGAAGGGAATTGCGGCGAAATTTTCTTGACCGGCAGTCCGTTGCGCGCAATGGACGCGGAGGCGGCGCGCAGCGCGTCGGCATGTTTCGCGCAGGCATTTCAGAAATGCGCGTCAACCTCGCTCACCATTCAAGAACCAAATAACGTGACGCGACAATTTTCCATCGCGCGCAATGGCGCAACATGCGCGCTGCGCCAAGCATTCCAAGCCGATGCCAATTCACCACCGGCGGTTGTAGATTGCAAAACGGCGCGCTTTGAAAATAACACGCTCGTCATCGAAGGTTGTTCACATCTCGGCGATTTTATTTTGACACCATGAACCCACGCGCTTTACTCGAAGGATTGTTGCAAATTTATTCGCCGTCGTATCAAGAACGCGACGCGGTGGAGTATCTCGTCGTGCAAATGAATGATGCAGGTTTGCGCGCGTTCCGCGACGACGCGGGCAATGCGGTTGGCATCGCAGGCGACGGCGCGCGCGAAATTGTGCTGCTCGGTCACATTGACACGCATCCCGGCTTTATTGACGTTCGACGCGACGGCGATTTATTGTACGGACGCGGCGCGGTGGACGCGAAAGGTCCGTTGTGCGCGTTCGCTTCGGCGGCGGCGCGTGTTGGCGCGCGCGAGGGCTGGAAAATCATCGTCGTCGGCGCGGTGGAAGAAGAGTGTCCCACGAGCAAAGGCGCGCATTTTGCGAAAACGCAATACGCGCCACAGTACGCCATCGTCGGCGAACCGAGCGGCTGGGACCGCGTGACGCTCGGTTACAAAGGTTCGTTGTGGCTCGAATACGCGTTGACGCGCGACAACGCGCACAGCGCGGGGCAAGCGCGCAGCGCGAATGAAGAGGCGGTGGAGTTTTGGCTGCGCGTAAAAAATTCCGCGGATGAATTTAACGCGGGCAAACAGAAAATTTTCGACAAACTCGATCCAACCCTGCGCGGCATGAAATCCGAGAATGATGGTTTGCATGAAGTTGCGCGTTTGGTGATTGGCTTGCGTCTGCCGTTGGACATTACCGTCGCGGAATTGGAAGAAAAAATTTTGGAGCTGGCGGGCGACGCGCACATCAAATTTGATACCGAAACGCCCGCGTATCGCGCGGACAAAAATAACGCGCTCGTGCGCGCGTTTTTATCAAACATTCGTGAGGGGGGGGGGACGCCGGGCTTTACGCTGAAAACGGGAACGAGCGATATGAACGTCGTCGGTCCGCATTGGAATTGTCCCATCGTCACCTACGGTCCCGGCGATTCCAATCTTGACCACACGCCGAACGAGCATATTGATTTGAACGAATACGATAACGCGGTGGAGGTTTTGGCGCGAGTACTGGCGAGTTTGACGGAGGAGCATTGAAACTATGACATGGTTTGAAAAATTAACTGGCATTTCGGAAACAACGCCCAATCACGTTCGCGCCAACTTGAGCGTTGCGGACAACAAGATGACCTCGCGCGCCAACGGCAAAGAAATGATTTGGGGCGCGTTGGAAATTCCATCATTGGCAGAATTGCGCGCGCGTGTGGCAAACATAAATCAGCCGCGCGGAAAAATTAACGTGCGCGAAATTGTCGCGGAAGTTCAAGCATTGCACATTGACACGTCAAACGCAAATGCGCTGTTCCAAGTCGCGTCACAATTCAATTTGCTCGAAATGATTGGCCCGAATCGCACGCCGGAAGATGGCATTGGCATTTATGAAAATGACAACACGCAAGGGCCCAAATGCGCGATTGCTTGTGGCGCGGGAACGATGTATCGAAATTATTTTGTGCCTGTAAATGGGCAAGTGGGACAATCGCGCGCCAACCAAATTAATTGTCTCGCCGACATCGGCAACGCGCTGGACAATTCAAACCATCGCTTGTGGAAAATGCAAAATGGGTATGCGCTCGCGTCGCGCGCGGGTTTGATGGAAATTCCAAATCACCTGCGCGCCGCTGACGCAGACACGCTCGACGAACTGCGAAAATTACTGCGTATCGGTTTGCAGTGGCATACGCAAGTGACATTGAACGAGTGTACGCACACGGTCTCGCAAGCGTATTGCTCCGCGCTGCCCGTCGCCTATTCTCAAGAGCCGACGCAGCTTTGGCAACCGTTTGCTCAACTCGTACTCGATGCCGCATATGAAGCAACGCTCTGCGCGGCAATTTTGAATTTGGAACAGACGAGAAACAATCGCGTATTCCTTACTTTGCTTGGCGGCGGCGCGTTTGGCAACGAAATCAAATGGATTTTGCAAGCGCTGGAGCGCGCGCTAAAAATTTACGCGGAGTGGAATCTGGATGTTGCGATAGTGAGCTATGGCAGTTCCAAGCCGATGGTTCAAGAACTCGTAAAGCAATTCTCTTAAACCACAAAAATGGCGCGTCCATTTTGAAAATACAATTCCCTTACCGCATCGGCTGCCGAATCACCGTTTTCAATTTTGCGGGCGCGGTCTTGCGCGGGTCTCCGAGATAAATTTCATGATGCTTGCCGTGTAACTGATGTCCTGTGTCGTGTATATGTTGATGAATTTTTTGAATCGTCGGTCCTTCATCCGCATACGCGCCGAAATAGAGAATTTGCGCGGCGAGACCCTCCGAAAATTTTTCAAAACGAACGCGCGATAACGCGGCGAGTTCTTTATTCTTTGACACCTCGTCCAGCGCTTGGCGCGCCATTTTCGGCGTCACAAACTTGGGCTGCATAATCATCATCGTCCAAAGCCACTCCGCCTTATTCTCAACCGAAAACAGCGTCATATCGTCCATCCACCACAATCCTTCCAAGGGCATCACGACATAATCCACCTTTTGCTCGCGCTTGACTTTGAATTTTAGCGCATAGGAAACGGCGTACAATGCTTCGACGGCATCCTTGTACACTTGCGCCACATTCGGGTCGCCCGTGCCATCCACCATCAAGAAATTCATCGCTGGCACCTTGACCACCGAAATTGTCTTGGCGGACGGATTGTACAATTCCTTGTATTCGCGTTTGAGGTCTAATTTTTCCATATGGTTTCCTTTTGAAGTGGGATGGAACAACGCCTATACTATACACCGACCGGGCAAATTATGACCGCGTAACGAGCAAGCATATAATATCGCCGCCATGCAATTTCACGGCGATATTTTTTTGCGCCGCGTATTTTTCCTCCCGCTGTGAATTCACCCGTTGACGCGCTGAAATCAGCGCAAAATCCCGACATCGAACGCGCGCTGGAACAACAAATCGAGCCGTGGCTCGCGCACATGCGTTGGCGCGCGGATTTTGACGCGTGGAAACAAAAGCGGCTGTGGCAGGAAAATTATCAAAGCGACGCGTTGGCGGAAATCGCGCGTTACGCGCCAACCCAAAACGCGCGCGTTCTCGATTTGGGCGCGGGGATGGGCGGATTCGCGGTGGCAATGCAGCGCGCGGGGTACAGCATTTTCGCGTTCGATTATAATTTTGCCTACTGTGAAATCGCGCGCACGCGCGCAAAACGTTACGCTTTGAATTTACCCGCGCTCGTCGGCGCGGGGGAAGCATTGCCATTTGCGAAATCGAGTTTCGATGTCGTGACGTGTTGGGATGTGCTGGAACATGTCCAAGAGCCAACGCATCTATTGAGTGAAATTGCGCGCGTGTTGGACAGCGACGGCATTGCGTTTATCACGGTCATCAATCGTTTCGCACTGGTTGACCCGCATTATCACTTGCGGTTCGTGAATTATTTACCGCGCGCGTTGGGCGAGAAATATATTACGTTGCGCCAACGCACGAAAGATTCAGCATTGCGCGACAAACAAAAATTGAGCGAGATGCACTATTACACATACAGCGCGTTTGAAAAATTTGCCGCGCAGTTTGGATTCCGCGTTCAAGACTTGCAGCGCGAACATTCGCGTTTCAACAAATATCCGCGCGTTGCGGGTGATGCGTTGTACGATTCATGGCGAACATTTGGAATGGGAACGTATCGTTTACTTTTGTATAAAGCGCCTCCCTCGAATGAGGATCGTCCGCACATTGACGCATCCCACGCAGACTGGAAACCGCGTAAATTTGCGAGCGCGAATACAGATGGATATGTCCCGCCGTCCGATGTGACGATAGCGCAAGGGTGGAATGTGCGATGAGTTCGACTTCGGATTCCTCTTCGCTGTCTCATCGCGTTTCCAGCGCGATGCTTTGGAACAGCGCGCTCTTTCCGCTAAAATTTCTCATCGCGCTCGGTTCGGGCATCATTCTCGTGCGCGTCTTGAGCAAACACGATTACGCGCAATACTCGCTCATTTTGTTCACCGCAGGTTTGATCGGCGCGTGGGTGGATTTGGGAATGGAACGCAGTGTCGCGCGCTTTACCCCCGAAATCGAAGCGCGCGCGGGGCGCAAGGGGCTGCTCGATTTTTTCAAAAAACTTTTCGGAATCAAACTCGCGGTCATTCTGCCTGTCGTTCTTGCATTTTTTCTTTTTCCCGAATTTTTTATTCGCGTACTCGCGCTGGGCGAGGACGGTAATATTTTGCTGTTGGGCATCGCGCTGCTCGTGATTCTAGGCGCGGTGTCGGATGTTTTCATCCAGTTCCTTTACACGCATTTCAAACAGATCGCGACAAATTTATTGGACATTGTCGCATCCCTCTTGCAGCCGCTGCTGGTATTGGGATTCGCGCTCGCGGGCGCGGGCGTCGTCGGACTCGTCGCAGCGACAGTTTTTTCCAGCGCGCTGTTGGACGCGCTCGCGGGATGGCGCGCGCGCAAATTGGTCAATCAAATTCCAATGCGCGAAGGGACAATGCCGCCGCGTTTGTGGCAGCGTTTTGCAAACGTCTCGGCGATGAATTTTGTCATTACGGCAACCGCGTCTCTTTCCGAACCGGGCTTTGCCGCGCTCGTTCTCACCGGTTCAAAACAACTCACCGCCGTTGCGATTCTCGCTGTCGGTTATCGTTTCGTTCAATATTTTTTGCGCTTTCTCGTCGCGCCGCTCACCGGCATTCAAACGCCGTTGTTCACGCGTTTGTACGCCGACAGAAAAATGGAGCAGGTGCGCGAAGCATATTCGACGCTCACCAAATTTTTTATTTTCGCGCTTGTGCCGTGCGGCGCTGTGATGATTTTGCTCGCGCCGCGTTTGATTCCGTTCTTGTTCACTGAATCGTACGAATTATCCGCCCTCGTCGCGATTGTGCTGATCATTTTTTTGTTCAGCGAAACGATTACGAGCATTCCTGTCGGGATGTTGATTGTGTTTGAACAATCGCGCGCGACGCTCATTTCGCGCTTGCTTTCGATTTTGAGTGTGCCGCTGCTGTTGGCGCTGGTGCCGCCGTTTGGCGCAGTCGGCGCGGCGGTGGCGATTGGCGCGCCGCGTTTGCTTTCGCGCATCTATGCCACAATTTTTACCGCGCAGCATTACGCGATTCGTTTTCCATTCGCGTTTTTGTTGCGCGTGCTGGCAGCGTCGGCGCTTGCGGCGATTCCATTGTTCTTTACGCGCGAATTGGAATGGTGGTGGATGGCGCTCGCGACGATTTTGTTCGCGTTGCTATTTTTGGGTTTGTTCAAACTATTTGGCGGATTCGACGCGCAGGAAAAAGCAAGGTTGAACGCGCTCAAGTTTCCATTCAAGGATTTAGTATTGCGGTGGTTGTAAGCAGGGATGCAGGGAAACAAGTAAGCAAGTAGACAAGTAGGCAAGTAGAACATTGTTTCCCTGTATCCCTGTTTCCTTGTCTCCTTGTCATACGACACGCTCTATTTTCAGAACCAACTGAACAAGTCCGACGAAAAAATCGCGTTTCAGTACGGACGCTTGTTGCAATTCATCGGTAACATTCCAAGTGATGCGCGCATTCTCGACGCGGGCTGCGGCGCGGGACCCGCGTTGCGATATTTGAAAGCGCGCGGATTCATCCCATTCGGCTCGGATTTGATTGAATATCCGTTGCAGCAAGCGCGGCAGTTGATTCCCGATGCGCGGCTCGTGCAGTGCAATTCCGATTTCGCGTTACCGTTTCGAGATGAATCGTTCGACGTGATTTTGATGAGCGAAGTGATTGAGCATGTTGCGTCGCCCGAATTTACATTGCGCGAATGTTGGCGCGTGTTGAAAAAAAATGGCGCGGCGGCAATGACCACGCCGAATTTGTGGGATGCGCGTCGTGTGTACTATCCCGCGCTCGGTAAAGTTTGGTCCGGCGACGCGGACGCGACGCATCAAACTTTGTTCAATCCGCAATCAATGCGCGATGTGTTGCAACGCGCGGGTTTTCAAAATGTCCGCGTGCGCGCCGGATTCAAACCAATGCGTTGGCTTTCATCGCGCAAATTGAATTTTCGCTTTGCAATACCGGGGTTGCCGTTGATTGGAAATACGCTGGTTGCGGTGGGATACAAATGACCATCGAATTGAATTCGACGGCTGAACAAAGCGCCGCAAAAAAAATGGACGCGCAAACGAAACGCGCACTCCAAGCCAAGCTGCGTCAATTTTACGAACGCGAATTGACGGACGGACAGCGCGCGTATTTCAATGTGCGCGATGGAAATTTGATTCCGACGCGCATGGGCAAGCATTGGCTTGCAGAACATCAACGCGTCTTCGCGGAACTTTTGAAACTGTCCGCGCGCGATGTGTTTCTCGATGTCGGCTGCGGCGAAGGATATTATACGATGCCGTTGGCGCAGACGACGCGTTTCAGTGTGGGCGCGGATGTTTCATCGTCCGTTTTACAGTTGATGCAATCGCTGCGCGTGTACGACGCGCAAAAACTCGCGGCGTGTGTGATGGATGTGGAAAAGTTGCCGTTCGCGTCGCAAATGTTTGACAAAGCATTGTGTTCGCACTTGCTCGAACACGTTCTCGATGACCGCGCGGTGGTGAGCGAAATTCAACGCGTGGTGAAACCGAACGGCATCGCGGTCTTTGCGATTCCGTTGAAATATACGACGCCCTATCGCGCGCTGCGCGGCGCGGAAAATATCGCGCGCAAAATTTTTCGCCCGCACAAAAAACCCGCGCCCGTCGCGTCGCCCGGCGAATTGGACGTGCGGCTCGTCGGCAAGCAAGCGCACATTCGCCACTATTCGGTGAGTGTTTTTACGAAAATGTTGGACGAAATGGGCTTTACCGTAAAACGCGTCGTCGGCATGTGGTTCCATGACCCGCGCCATTGGCTCGTGTATCAAACCCAGCCGCGCGCATTTTTTTACAATCTCGGCACGCGCATTGCAAAACTCGACGCGAATTTGGGCGCGGGGCTCGTGGTGCAAACAATCCGCCGATGAACGTTTGTTTATACAATGTGACGACGACGACACAGTACGGCGGCGTCGAAAGTTTTGTGTGGGAGGTGGCGCGTGGACTCGCACAGCGCGGCGTGCGGACGACGATTGTGGGAGGCGACGGCAACATTCGTCGCGCGTACGAAAATGTGCGCGTCGTGACTTTTCCTTTCACCTCACGCGAGACGCTGCGAAAAATTCCGGGATTCGCAAAGCAATACACGCTTACAAAATTGTTGGAACGATTGAGTTTTGGCAAAAATGCGCGCGCCTTTATGCAGCGCGAACACTTTGACATCATTCATATTCAAAAGCCCTACGATTTGCCCGCCACCGCGTGGTTCAAAAGAAATTCCAAGAGCAAAATTGTGTTCGGCTGTCACGGCACCGATTTTTTTTCGGGCGATTCGCGTTTTGTGAACGCGAGCGACATTGCCGTTTCCTGTTCCGCGTTCAACGCCAACCAGGTGTACGAACATTACAACCTCACGCCGCGCGTCGTGTATAACGGCATTGACCCCGCGCAATTTTTTCCGCAAACGCCCAACGCGGCATCGCGTAAAAAAATCGCGGGCGACGCGCAAACGATTTTGTACGCGGGGCGTTTGGTGCGCTGGAAAGGCGTACAGTATTTGATTGATGCGATGGCGTTGTTGTCAAAAACGCGCGATGTGCAATTGCTCATTGCGGGCGAAGGCGAATATCGCGCAACATTGGAACAGCGCGCGCGCGCTTTGGGAATTTCCGAACGCGTAGAATTTTTAGGTTATATTTCCGCCGACGCGCTCGCGCCGTATTATGCGCTTGCGGACGTTGTCGCGCTCGCGAGTTACGCGAATGAAACGTTCAGCATCATGTCCGCCGAAGCGATGGCGTGCGCGCGTCCTGTCGTCGGCTCGCGTTTCGGCGGGATTCCCGAAGTGATTGCCAACGGCGAAACGGGCTTTCTCGCCGAACCCGAAAACGCGAACGATTTTGCAGAAAAAATCGCGCGTTTGCTCGACGATGAAAATTTGCGCGAGCGTTTTGGCAAATGCGGACGCGAACGTGTGTTGAAACTTTTTACGTGGGACGCAGTGACGGAACGCGTGTTGGAAGCGTATGATGCAGTGCGGATAGGCAGGTAGACAGGTAGTATGCGAATTCTCATTATCACCACCGGCGGCATCACGCGCGTCTTTCGCAATTGGCCCGAAGTTTTGCTGGCGAAAGCGTTGGCGCGGCGCGGACACACGGTGCGCGCGTTCACGTACTATGACGCGAAATCGGAGGCGCTGAATACGCGCGCAGAAAACATTGACGGCGTAGAGGTGGAACGCATTGCGCCGAACGGCTGGCTCACGCGCGAATTTTGGAACGCGCTAACCCGCGCGCCCAAACCCGACGTAATTCACATTCAACATTTACGCAACCAATTCGCGTTTCAAGCCGCCTATTACGCGCGCCGCGAAAACATTCCGTATGTCGTCACTCCGATTGGTCCGCTGCATGACCACTATCTTTCGCTTGACCGCGACAAGCCGCTCGATACAGAACCGTTGTATCACAATTTGATTTGGTCGCGCCGCGAAATTTTGAATCGCGCGGCGCGCGATGGACGCGTGAAACGGCATGTCGAAAATTATTTCATGCACTATCCCGTGCATCACGCGGATATGGTGATTGCGTGTTCAGAACACGAGCGCGGGATATGGACCGAGCTCGGCATCGAAAGCGCAACGATTCCGTTGTGGGTGGATGTGCCGTTCATTGCCGAAATGCGCGGCGAAAAATTCCCGCAAGAATTTGCGCGCCCGGTGATTTTGTTTGTCGGACAATTCAAATATCGCAAAGGATTCGATGTGCTGGCGCGCGCCATGCCTGATGTGCTGCGCGATTTTCCGAACGCCACTTTTCTTTTTGTCGGTCACAGTCCGATTCATCGCCGCGAGTTGGAACTGATTGCGAAAAAAGATGGGACGAGCGAGCATTTGCAAATTTTGGAACGCGTGAGTGAAGAGGACAAAGTGCGCTTGTACAATTCCGCCGATATGTATGTTTTGCCGACGCGGTACGAAGGATTCGGTTTGCCGCCGCTTGAAGCGATGGCGGCGGGCTGTCCCGTGATCGCGTCCGATATTCCCGTCGTAGATGAAGTGGTGCAGCACGAATACAACGGCTTGCTCGTGCCGCGCGATGAGCCGCGCGCGCTCGCGCAAACGATTGCACGGCTGCTGCGTGATGCTTCCCTGCGCGCGCGTTTGATTCAGAATGGATTTGAAACTTTGAAACGTTTTGACGAAAATGATTTGGTTGCGCGCAATGAAAACGTGTACGAACGCGTGACGCAGAAATTGGCGGTCTCGGCATGAATATTTTGGTCACGGGGGGCGCGGGTTTCATCGGTTCGCATTTGGTCGAGGAACTGGTGAAACGCGGCGAAACGACGCGCGTCCTCGATAATTTGGCGACGGGACATTTGAAAAATCTCGACGCGGTAAAAAATAAAATCGAATTTGTGCAAGGCGATATTGCCGACGAAAACGTTGTCCAAATCGCCGCGCGCGACGTGGACATTATTTTTCACCAAGCCGCGCTGCCGTCCGTGCCGCGTTCCATCAAAAATCCGCGCGCGTCGCACGACGCGAATCTGACAGGCACGCTGAATGTTTTGATTGCGGCGCGCGACAACGGCGTCAAACGCGTTGTGCTGGCGAGCAGCTCTTCCGTGTACGGCAACTCGCCGCAGCTCCCCAAAATCGAAACGTTCGAACCCGCGCCGCTTTCGCCGTACGCGGTCACAAAACTCGCGTGCGAATACTATGCGCGCGTTTTTTCTAATCTTTACGGGCTTTCGACAATTTGCCTCCGCTATTTCAATGTCTTTGGTCCGCGCCAAGACCCGACCTCGCAATACGCGGGCGCCCTCGCAAAATTCGTGCAATGCGCGCTGCATCACGAACCCTTTCCCATTTACGGCGACGGGGAACAATCGCGCGATTTTACGTATGTGGAAAATGTAGTGAACGCGAATTTACGCGCGGCATATTTCGAATTTGACGGCGGCGCGGTCATCAACATCGCGGGCGGCGCGCGCACGACGCTGAATCAAATCGTCGCGCTGCTGAATGAACTCACGCATCAAAATTTGCCGACGCAATTCGCGCCCCCGCGCGCGGGTGATGTGCTTCATTCTCACGCCGACATTTCACGCGCGCGCGAGTTGTTGGGATATGAACCGACGGTGGATGTGCGAGAGGGATTGCGGCGAACCGTGGAGTATTACGAGGGGCTGGAGACTGGAGATTAGAGACTGGAGACTCAATCTCCAGTCTCTAATCTCCAATCTCTTTTCTTTCATGAAACTCCGCTCCCCTCACCCTCAACGTCTGCTCATCGAAACGATTGACGCGCTGCTGCAAAATCCAAACGCGCGGATTCTTGATATTGGCGCGGGCAGCGTGGTGGAAAAAAATCGGCGCGCGGGACAATTCGCGTTGGCGGAAAAATACGCGCAGTTGGTAGAACAGCGCGGCTATTTTGGACTCGATGTTGAAATCGGCGCGAACGTTGCATTTGTCGCGGACGCGCATTTTTTGCCGCTGGCGGATGAGTCGCTCGACGCGGTGATCATGGTTTCGGTGTTGGAACATTTGTATGACCCGATTCGCGCGGTGAACCAAGTCGCGCGCGTTTTGAAAAAAGGCGGCGTCTATTTTTCGTATGCGCCGTTTTATCATCCCTATCACGCGTCGCCGCACGATTATTTTCGGTTCACGCAAGAGGGTTATCGTTCGATGCTTAAAGAATTTTCGCGCGTCGAAATTGTTTCAGGCGGCAATCATGTCGCGGTAACAAATGATGTGTTGGCGCACGCGTTCGGTGGCAGCCGCGTCGGGCGCGCGCTCGCGCGCGTATTTGTCGAATTGCCCATGTCCATTCTCTTTCGCGCGTTCGATGCCAATCAAGCGTCGGACATTGCCGTCGGTTTCGCGGCGCGCGCCATAAAATAACAGCGTCTATGCAATCCGATTCTCTGCGCGAATTGGCAAGTCACTATGCGGCAAAACATTTGCGCTTTAATGTCGCCGTCAATGTTCTCGACGGCGCATTTTTTGGCAGCGCGTTGGGCATTGCTTCGTTCGTCACCGTCATTCCTCTTTTTGTCAATACGCTTACGAGTTCGGCAATTCTCATCGGCTTGATTCCCGCGCTGCATACTATCGGTTGGCAACTGCCGCAACTTTTTACGGCAGGCACAGTGAGTCGGCTCTTGCGTTACAAACCGATGGTGTTGGCGATGACGATTCACGAGCGCGTGCCGTATCTCGGACTCGCTGTCGTCGCATTGTTTTCGCAAACGCTCAATCCGAATTTGGCGCTGGCGATTGTTTTCCTTTTGCTCATGTGGCAGGGCTTGGGTGGAGGATTGGCGGCGACGGCGTGGCAAAGCATGATTGGAAAAATTATTCCGCCGCGGCATCACGGAAAATTTTTCGGCATGCAATCGGCAACCGCGAATTTATTTGCGAGCGTTGCCGCGCTGATTGCGGGCAT
>SHND01000015.1 GCA_004295045.1 Chloroflexota bacterium
CCGACGCGGTGACGAATGGGAAACCGACTGTGATTTTGTTTGCGACACCGCGTTTTTGTACGACGCGCACGTGCGGTCCCAGTCATCAGGTCGTCATGTCGCTCGCGCAAAATTATGCCGACCGCGTAAATTTTATCCACGTCGAAGTGTACAAAGATTTTGAAACGTTTCAGCCCGCCGACGCAATGGTGGAATGGAATCTCAAGACCGAGCCGTGGCTCTTTTTCGTTGACAAGCAGGGCAAGATTGCAGAAAAATTTGAAGGCGGAATCACGTCAAAAGAAATTGTGCCGGCGTTTCTGAAATTTATCGGCGAGGAGTGATGAGCGAGAGGGAAATGGCTAAAGTGATGGCGATTGAGCGCGCGTGGGCAGAGGCGCACCTGCACGGCGATTTTGAAACAATCGCGCGCTTGATGGCTGATGATTTTTTGAAAATCGAAGCCGATGGTTCAGTGAGTGATCGGGCGATGACGCTTGCGAATTACACACTCGAAACGCGCGCTTGGGAAAAAGCAGAAGGCGATGAATATATCGTACGCGTGTATGGCGACATTGCGTTGGTGGTGGGACGCTGGACAGCGCGTGGCATAAACAATGGCAAACACTTTGGTTACGCCGCGCGTTTTTTATCGGTGTACGCGAAACGCGATGGGGAATGGAAAATGGTTGCGGAACAATCAACCGAGATTCCAGCAAGATAAAAAATTCCGATGCAATACTCGCATCGGAATTTTTTATCAGGGTGTTCCCGCAAGAAACTCTTCCAGTTCGGCGCGCGTGGGCAGTGATGGCTGCGCGCCGAGTTTAGTAGCGGCAAGCGCGCCCGCCGCGCTTGCCGTCCGCAGACTGGTTTCCCAATCCTGCTCGCGCGCCAGTGCAACCCCCAGCGCGCCGACAAAGGCGTCGCCCGCGGCGGTGGTATCCACCACTTGCACTTGAAACGGCGTCACCTGCTGTGCGACCGCGTTTTCATTCAACCACAACGCGCCTTTTTCACCCAAAGTAATAATCACAGTGCGCGCGCCCATTTGTTGCAGCGCGTGCGCCGCCTGCGTCGCGCTGTCGAAATCGTGAACGGGAAGCCCCGTGAGTAGAGCCGCTTCTGTTTCGTTCGGAATAATCACGTCAACATTTTGCAAGAGTTCACTGGATAATTGTCGAGCAGGCGCGGGATTCAAGATCGTCAGCGCGCCTGCATTATGCGCGACGCGCAAAGCATACGTTACGCTGTCGAGTGGAATTTCCAACTGCGCGATCACCACACGCGCGGCGCGAATTGCCTCACGCGCTGAATCCACATCCTGCCGCGTTACGCGTCCATTCGCGCCGGGCGCAACGATGATCGAATTTTGTCCTTGATCGTCCACGCTGATCAATGCCACGCCGCTTGCAGCTTGCGCGTCCTCGAACACAAACTGCGCGTCAACTCCTACAGCATTCAATTGCGAGCGCAGCTGTTTTCCAAAATCATCCGCGCCGACGCGTCCGATCAATTTTACCGGCGCGCCTAGTTTCGCCGCAGCCACCGCTTGATTCGCGCCTTTGCCTCCCGGCGCAGTCGAAAACGTATGTCCCAAGATCGTTTCGCCCGGCGCAGGAATGCGCGGCGTGCGTACGATCAAGTCCATGTTGAGCGAACCGACGACGATGATTGACATGAAAACTCAAAACAACGACAGCCACAAACTTGTCACTGTTCCGCTTGCAGTGCGCCCCAATGTTCGGGCGAGCGCCACAAGCTGGAACGGATGAGCTCGCGCGTAAACAACATTTCCTTGGGCAGGCGATCGTACAATTTCATAAACAAAGCTTCATGCTCCAACAGCTCTTGCTGCCACGCCTCGCGATCCACTGACATGAGCGCGTGAAATTGTTCGCGCGAAAATTCCTCCATCCCGCGCCAATCAATGTCGTCGTAGCGCGGCATCCAGCCAATCGGACTTTCGATGCTCACGGCGCGGCCGCGTGCGCGTTCGACAATCCATTTCAAAATCCGCATGTTGTCGCCGAAACCGGGCCAGAGAAAATTGCCCTGCGCGTCGCGGCGAAACCAATTGACCAGAAAAATGCGCGGTGGATTCGGCAAATGGCGCCCGAAATTCAACCAATGATTGAAATAATCGCCCATGTGATAACCGGCGAACGGCAGCATCGCAAAAGGATCGCGGCGCACTTGCCCCAATGCGCCCGCCGCGGCGGCTGTCATTTCCGAACCCATCGTCGCCGCGCCGTACACGCCGTAATTCCAATTGAACGCCTGGTACACCAGCGGCACCGCCGTGGAGCGCCGCCCGCCAAAAATAAACGCGCTGATGGGAACGCCCTTTGGATCGTCAATCGCCTCGTCAATCGAAGGACACTGCGAAATCGGCGCAGTAAAGCGCGCGTTCGGATGCGCGGCATTGCGCCCACTCGATGGCGTCCAATCTTGCCCCAGCCAATCAATCAAATGCGCGGGCGCTTGTTTCGTCATCCCTTCCCACCACACATCGCCGTCGTCGGTCAACGCGACGTTGGTGAAAATCGTGTTCGCGCGAATTGTAGCCATCGCGTTCGGGTTGGAACGCTCGGACGTGCCGGGCGCGACGCCGAACATGCCCGCTTCGGGATTGATGGCATACAATCTCCCATCGCTGCTCGGTTTGATCCAAGCAATGTCATCGCCGACTGTCGTCACTTTCCATCCTTCCTCCTGAAACGCGGGCGGCGGAATGAGCATGGCAAAATTCGTTTTGCCGCACGCGGACGGAAACGCGGCGGCGACGTACGTTTTCGTTCCTTTTGGATCGGCGACGCCCAAGATGAGCATATGCTCGGCGAGCCAACCTTCGTCGCGCGCCAGCACGGACGCGATGCGCAGCGCGAAACATTTTTTGCCCAACAGCGCGTTGCCGCCATAGCCGCTGCCGTACGACCAGATCGCGCGCTCTTCGGGAAAATGAACAATATATTTGTTTTCGGGATTGCAGGGCCATGCAACATCGCGCGCCCCTTCTGCCAGCGGCATCCCCACCGAATGAACGCACGGAATAAATTCACCGTCCTTGCCAAGCACATCGTACACCGCTCTGCCCATGCGCGTCATGATACGCATACTGACCGCCACGTATGGCGAATCGGAAAGTTCGACGCCGATGTGCGCGATGGGCGAACCAAGCGGACCCATGCTGAACGGAATGACGTACATTGTGCGTCCGCGCATACAGCCGTCAAAGAGCCGCGTCAACGTCTCTTTCATCTCTTTCGGCTGCACCCAATTGTTCGTCGGTCCCGCATCTTGTTTGCTCAACGAACAAATAAAGGTGCGGTCTTCAACCCGCGCAACATCGGACGGATCCGAGCGCGCGAGAAAACTGTTTGGACGTTTTTCGGAATTGAGCCGAATGAGCGTTCCCGCTTGAACCATTTGCTCGTTCAGCGCGTCGTACTCTGCTTGCGAACCATCGCACCAATGCACGCGCGCGGGTTTGCACAGCTCTACCATCTCTGCGACCCACGCGCGCAATTTGGTATTCGTTACATAGTCCGGAATAATCATCTGTGATTTTCTCCTTTATTTTTATGACGCGTCTTGCGCGTCTCAAGTCTCTGCATTACCGCTTGACCTTGTTGTTCCGGCATCAAGTTTGTTTTGGTTTTAGGATGGTTTGCCAAAGGGTGTACAACAACATGCTTGTAATGAGTACGGCTCCGATGACAAATCCCGACTCTGCTACGAGCCGAATGGCAAGCTCCTCAAACTCACCAACTCTTCCTTCAATTGGAACAAGTAAAGTGAGCGTTGAGCCAAGCAGCAACCCTATCAGCAGCACACTGAGAATGATGCGACGGATACCCGAATCAATTCCAGTTTGCAAGATACTGACCCGCTGATCAATACTGTTCAGATTGAGCTGGAACAACGACTGACCGTTCTGAAAATCATCCAGCAGGGTGCCCGTTGCATTCAGCAGCTCTGGGAGGCGACCAATGAGATCGCGTGCCAACGGCTTGCCGATAAAGTTGCGAACCTTCTCGGGCTTTAGTTGCGCCAGCAGCAGTTCTTTCATCGTCATAACGGCGACGTTGAGAATATAATCTAGCGGCTTGTCGCCCATTAAGGTGCGCATAATGGATTCTCCCTGACCGATGGCTTTGAATGCCAGAGCGAACTCTCCGCGCAACTTCAAGTCATAGCGAAAAAGCAAGCCAACGAGATCGTGGACAATTTTCGTGATGTCCAGTGTTGAATCTTCCAGGAGCAGATAACTGTTGATCAAGCGCTCAACATCGCGCTCAAAGGCAATCCGGTCAAAGCCCTGCGCAGGTTTGCAAATAGTGACCATGACGCGCGCAACTGCACGGGCATCCCGGTCCTGCAATGCCCAGATCAACTCTCCTATTGCAAAGCGGTCTGCGCGGGTCAGATACCCCATCAGTCCCATATCGAGAAAGATGATACAACGCGTCTCAAGGTTGACCCATATGTTGCCGGGATGCAGGTCTGCATGGAAAAAGCCGTCAAAAAGTAGCTGTTGCAGGAGCGCGCGAAAAAAGTTTAGCGCTAACTCCTCCCGGTTGATCCCGGCTGCGTTCAGCGCGGCAACGTCCGAAATCTTAACCCCCTCAACGCGTTCCTGAGTCAATATTTTCGAGGTGCTATACAAACCGTATATCTTTGGAATACGTACAAAGGAAAACTTTTGCATGTTGTGGCGCAAAAGCCGGGCGTGATAAGCTTCGTTCGCATAATCCAGTTCGGACTGAAGATTCTCAGCAAATTCATTGAACAGTGCGCCCAGTCCGAATTGGCGAACCCAGGTCACACGCCGTTCCACCGTATCCAGCACATCCTGCATCACATTGAGGTCGCCTTTGACAGTCACTTCGATGTTCGGGCGGCGCACTTTGACGACAACTCGTTCGCCGGTGTGCAGCGTGGCGGCGTGCACTTGCGCGGTAGATGCCGCTGCCTGTGGATGCGTGTCGAAGGTGGCAAAGACGCTTTCGGGGGGCTTGCCTAATTCTTTCAGAATGACCTGCTCAACTTCAGTGTACGGGAAGGGCTTGACATCATCCTGTAACCGCGCCAGTTCAGTTTGCCAGGCAGCGGGCAAAGTTTCGATACGGCTCGCCGCCATCTGCCCGAACTTGACAAATGTCGGACCCAACTCCTGCAGCATCAGGCGCACCTTTACAGCGGGGTCGTTCTCCATCAATCGCGGATGACGGCGATACAGCAGCTTTTGCATGGCGCGGCGAAAGTCCCGCAAAGGCGTGAGACCAACAAGGATGTCAATCACATAGCTCTGGATGGTGTTGACCATTTGCAGAATCCGCAGGTTCTCTACGATACGATTACGCCATCCCGTTGGCAGCATCCCAAGCCAGCGCCAATAGGCAGGTGTCTTGCGTACTTCGACGGCACGCGGAGCATCAAAACCGAACAGCGCCTCCATCCCCAGCACGACAACTCCCATCAGCATTGCGCCCAGAATCGCCGAAAACAACCGAGCCGCACCGATTTCCCAGACCGTCGGCGAGAGATAAGACAGCAGCAAAAAGATGAAAGTGTCCGTGACGAGCGCTAACAGTCCCATTGACCAAATATACAACCGTCCGGTCAGAAAAAGTATGATTGGGCGAAGGAAAGAGTGCAGGGTGCCAAAGATAAGACCGATGATACCATATGCAAACAGCGTAGCGAACGGCTCAGGTAAAGAGGGATTGGGGACAAGACGTAAACCGGGGACGATGCTCATGACCAAGGCGGCTGCAATCGTGTACATGGTAATGCGAACGATAAAGTATGCCATGTTAATTTACTCCCACAGACGCCTCATGGCGTATGCGAGGCAACGTTAAGATATCGGAATTATTTGCCGAGACGGTATATCTCAACAATGCCCGGCACTGTTCATCAATAGCAACGCTTGCAACGTTAAGGCGCTTGATGCGTGTTAAAAGTTTTTCTCACCCGCTTCAATTCGCACCCGCAGGCGATTTTCGGCGGGCGGAATGGGGCAGCTCCAGCGCGCATAATCATACACGCAGTAAGGATTGTACGCGACGTTGAAATCCACGAGCAGTTTGTCCAAGCCGACGCGTTCGGGTTCGAGATAGCGCCCCGCGCCGTACGTTTCTTGCGGCGCCGTCGCGTCAACAAAGGGCAGAAAATATTCGCCGGGGTTATCTTCCGATTCGTACACTTGCAGCGTAACCTCTTGCCCGTTCACGGGAAAACGAATTTGTCCCGCCCTTGAATAATCGCGCAGGTCGCCTTTGCTCGTTTGCATTTCGACGTGTTCGGGCTGCGCGTAGCGTTCCAAATCGAGCGTAAAGCGAAGCGCGTCATTTTCAGGAAAATAATTCAGTCCCGTAAAATTTTTTTTCTGCTCCTCCGACAGCGGCGATTGAACATGATTCTTGAAAAAATCATCTTTCATTTTGCGAAATTCTGCTAGCTCTGACATCGTATTTCAACGCGTAGGGGCGAAGCATTGACAGGCGCGTTCGCGACAACCGAAACAGCATTGAATGTCAATGCTTTGTCCCTACTGAACCCAATCCAAAAAGCGATAATACAACGCGGCGAACGGCAGAAACCACGGATTGCCCGAATACAACGGCATCGTCGGAAAATTCATTCCCTCAAACGGATTGTGCCATTCCTTACCCGCGATGCGATTTCCGAGTTGTTGTCCAAGATACGTAGCGAGCGCGACACCGTGCCCCGCATAGCCCATCGCATAATACACGCCGTCCATTTGCCCCGCGTGCGGATAAATGTCGAACGTGAAACCGAGCGTGCCGCCCCACGCGTACGCGGTCGGATAGTTCTCCACCTGCGGAAAAATTTCCAACATCCCTTTACGCAAAATGTCCGCGCTCTCGCGCACCGTATCACGCGATTCGGGAAAGAATGCGGCACGTCCGCCAAACACGATTCGATCATCGGGCGAACGACGAAAATAGTACAAGAAATTTTTCGTGTCGAAAATCATGCGGTTGTTTGGAATGAGTTGGCTAGCCAACTCATTCCCTAGCGGCTCGGTGGCGATGATGTAACTGCCAATCGGAATGATGCGTTTTTGAAATTGCGGCGTCGCGCGGTCGGTGTAACCATTCGTCGCGGCGATGACATCTTGAGCGAAAATATTTCCACGCGCGGTTTTCACCACAAAGCCGTTTGCAGATTTTTCGATTTGTGTTGCCGACGTCGCGTCGTGCAAATCTGCGCCCGCGCGCTGCGCCGCCAATGCCAAGCCGCGCACATATTTTGCCGGATGCAGTCCCGCGCTCCGTTCGTCCACCATGCCGCCGTGATAAAAATTCGTGTCCAGTTCCGCGCGCAACTTTTCTTTGGGAATAATTTGCGTTGTGTAATCAAAATCGCGTTCGAGCAATTCGTGGGTTTCTTCCAAATCTTTCATGTGCGCGGGTTTGTACGCCGCGTCGAGATGCCCGCGCCGCGCAAAATCGCAGTCAATCTTTTCTTCTTGCACAATGGTTGCGACCGTTTCGATTGCAGCGAGTGATGCATTCCACAAATCGCGCGCGCGTTCCATTCCAAAGACGCGCGTCATTTCGCCGATGCCGTGTTTGTGTCCGGTGAGAACCATGCCGCCGTTGCGCGAACTCGCGCCCCAGCCGATGGTTTCTTTTTCCAAAACGGTGACGTTGGCGCCGAGTTTCGCCAAACGCAGCGCGGCAGAGAGCCCCGTATAGCCGCCGCCGATAATCACAACATCCGCGCGTTCGGGCAGCGGACGATTCGCAAATGATGGGAGTTCGGGCGCGGTGGCAGACCAGAGAGATTGTTGTTGGAATGACATTCGCTTGATCTATTCTGTTGCACTCGCCGCTTGCGCGCCCGGTTTTTCGGGCACAATCGCATCGCGCAGCTTGACGGGATGTTCGGCTTTGCCACGCAAGCGCAGGTTTAGAATTTCGACAAAGACGGAAAAGCCCATCGCAAAATAGATATAGCCCTTTGGCACGTGGACATCGAACGCTTCGATCGCCAGCGTGAAACCGATGAGCAAGAGAAAACTCAACGCGAGCATTTTGATCGTCGGACGTTCATCCACGAATTTGCTGATGGGTCCAGCCGCAAAGATCATCACCGCCGCGGCAACGATAACTGCAATCACCATGATCGCAATTTCATTCACCATCCCAACAGCCGTGATGACCGAATCGAGCGAAAAGACAATATCGAGCAAAATAATTTGAAAGATCACCGCGTTGAATGTGGCGGCGACGCGCTTGCTCGTATGTCCCTCTTCCCCCTCCAGCTTTTGGTGAATTTCCTGTACGCTCTTGAAAATCAAAAAGAGACCGCCGACCAGCAGGATAATGTCGCGCCCCGACATTTCAAAGCCCGCGATGGTGACGATGGGTTGGGTCAGTTTCGCAATGAACGAAAGCGAAAGCAGGAGCATGATTCGGGTAATGACCGCGAGCGCGATGCCTACCGTGCGCGCCCGCGCTTGCTGCTCCTTGGGCAGTTTGCTTGCGAGAATCGAAATGAAAATGATATTGTCCACGCCCAACACCAATTCGAGCGCGATCAAGGTGACGAGCGCCACCAAACCTTCCGCGTTTAACCACTCCATAGGAAAATCACTCCTCGATCAGAATAGACGGCATTATAAACGAGCGGCGCGGATTCGCAACCGCGATTGTCTGTCACTTGTCCACCTTTTTCCACAATTTATGAAGCGTTATCCACAACGCGTGCTGCGCGCACCGCGCACAAGCACGCGTAAATTTCGCCGCGTCCGCGCCTTTTCCACAACCGCGCATAACGTCGCGCGCGTGTTGATAAAAACTTTAAGGAGCTCCCGCGCGCGTACCATGTTATAATCCGCGTAGAACGTTTATTCGTCGGTTTCGCGCGCCATCACAATTTTATTCCCCCCTGCCACATCCTGCTTGCTGGTAGGGGTTGTTCGTTTTTTGTCATTCGTCGTTCATCTTTCATCCTTCCGCATTCATCCTTCATCCTTTGTCTCATGCCTGACTTTGTTCACCTCCACGTCCATTCCGAATACTCGCTGCTGGATGGCTTGTCGCGTACCAAAGGCATTGCGGCGCGCGCCAAAGAATTGAACATGCCCGCCGTCGCCATCACCGATCACGGGACAATGTTCGCGGCGATTGAATTTCACGACGCGTGCAAAGAGCAAGGCGTCAAGCCAATCATCGGCGTCGAAGCGTACATGGCGCCGCGCACGATGGCAGACCGCGACGGTAAACTCGACCGTTCCAATTATCATCTCGTCCTCCTCGCCGAAAACGAAATCGGTTACAAGAATCTGCTCAAAATCTCTTCCGCCGCCCAGCTTGAGGGTTTTTATCAAAAACCGCGCGTGGACAAAAAATATCTCGAAAGCGTTGCCGAAGGATTGATTGCGACGACGGGCTGTCTCGCCGCCGAAATTCCTTCGCTGTTGGTCGAAGGGAAAACACGTCAAGCGCGCGAACTGGTGGATTGGTATCGGCAACTTTTTCCCAACCGCTTTTACGTCGAACTTCAGGAACACCGCATCCCCGAACTCACGCGCATCAATCAAGATTTGATCGCGCTCGCGCGCGAGTTTAATTTGAAACTCATCGCGACGAACGACGTGCATTACATTGCGCAGGAGGACTGGTTCGCGCACGATATTTTGTTGTGCGTGCAAACGAACGCGACGGTGAATGCAAGCGACCGCATGAAGATGAGCGAGCGCGATTATTGGTTCAAGTCACAGGATGAAATGTTCGCGGTGTGGCGCGAACTGCCCGAAGCGCTGACGAACACGCTCGAAATCGCGGAGCGCTGCAACGTTGATCTGTCGTTCAAGGGCTATCATCTGCCAAAATTTTCCGTCCCTGCGGGATATTCGCCCGAAAGTTATTTGCGCGCGATTTGTGACCAAGGTTTTCGACAGCGTTATCCCGACGCCTCGCCGGAAAAAATCGAGCGGCTCAATTACGAACTCGGCGTCATTCACAAAATGGGTTTCGACACGTACTTTCTGATCGTGTGGGACCTAATTGACTATGCGCGCAAGCACGACATTTGGGCAAATGCGCGCGGTTCGGCGGCGGGCTCGATGGTGGCGTACTGTCTCGGCATCACGAATCTTGATCCGCTCGAGCATAATTTGATCTTTGAACGTTTCTTGAATCCCGACCGCATTTCGATGCCCGACATTGATCTCGATTTTCCCGACGTTGCGCGGCAGGAAATGATCAATTACACCGTCGCCAAATACGGCAGGGAAAATGTCGCGCAAATTATCACCTTTGGCAAAATGTTGGCGAAAGCGGCGCTGCGCGATGTGGGACGCGCGATGGATTATCCGCTGAGCGACACCGACCGCGCCGCCAAATTAATTCCGATTGGTCCGGGACAATCCATTGATGGCACGCTCGAAAATAGCAAAGAGTTTCGCGCTCTGTACGGGGAGTCCGAGGACTTTCAAAAATTGATTGACAACGCGAAATTGTTGGAAGGAGTGACGCGCAACGCGTCCACCCACGCGGCGGGCGTCATCATCACCGACAAACCGGTCATTGAATACACTCCGCTGCATCGTCCCACGCGCGGCGATGAATCCGGTACGCCCGTGACGCAGTATCCGATGGGCGACCTCGAGCATATCGGACTGCTGAAAATTGATTTTCTCGGACTGGCACATCTGACGATTGTGCGCGAGGCGTGCAGATTGATCAACGAACGCCACGCCACGAATTTTGATTTGAATACGATTCCCGTCGAAGACTCCAAAGCATTTGAATTGATGGCGCGCGGCGATGTGATTGGCTTGTTCCAACTCGAAGGCGGCGGCATGAAGCGCGTGGTGACGCAAATGCGTCCCACCAAATTCGATCACATCGTCGCGACGATTGCGCTGTATCGTCCGGGACCGATGGATTACATTCCCGATTACATTGCGCGTCTGCACGGGCAACAAAAAATCGAATATCGCCATCCGGCGCTCGAACCGATCTTGGGTGAGACTTTCGGGATCATGATTTATCAAGAACAAATCATGCGGATTGCGCGCGACTTGTGCGGCTTTACCGGCGGCGAAACGGACACTCTGCGCAAAGCGGTGGGCAAGAAAAACAAAGAAGCGATTTTAAAGCAGCGCGAAAAATTTATTTCCGGCGCGGGCAAGACGGGCATCATTACTGAAGAGATCGCGACGAAAATTTTTGACGACATTGAGTTT
The DNA here is from genome assembly GCA_004295045.1 of Chloroflexota bacterium. Classification (GTDB taxonomy): domain Bacteria; phylum Chloroflexota; class Anaerolineae; order UBA4142; family SHND01; genus SHND01. Next base: position 11,210 of record SHND01000015.1, read on the forward strand.
TTTGCGCGCTATGGATTCAACAAAGCGCACGCGGCAGTCTATGGCGTTCTCACTGGACAGACCGCGTATTTGAAAGCGCATTACACGATTGAATACATGACCGCGCTGTTGTCCACCGACATCGGTAACACGGAAAAAATCGCGATGTTTGTTGCCGAAGCGCGGCATCTGAATATTCCGGTTTTGCCGCCCGATGTGCGTTACAGCGAAATGAAATTTGCCATTGACGATGGCGCAGAAAACGGGTCCGCGATTCGGTTCGGTTTGCTCGGCGTGAAAAATGTTGGCGAGGGTCCGCTGCAAGCGATTCTCGATGGACGCGGCGCAGAGCCGTTCACGTCGCTCGATGATTTTTGCACGCGCGTGGATTTGAAGCAAGTCAATCGCCGCGTGCTCGAATCGCTGATCAAAGCGGGCGCGTTCGACGCGTTTGGACATCGCGCGCAATTGCTCGAGGCGATTGACCAAATGCTTTCGATCAGCGCGTCGCACCGCAGCGCGAGCGCGGCGGGACAGATGAGCATGTTCGGCGAATTGTTGGCAGCGGACACCTTTGGCGAATTGCCCAAAACCAAAGAGATTGATAACAAGACGCAGCTCGAGTGGGAAAAAGAGTTGCTGGGCATCTATTTTTCACAGCACCCACTCTTGAAACTCGCGGCGAGCGGCAAGAAACATGTCGGCGCGTACGTTGGCGAAATTTCCAACGAGAGCGATGGACAGCAAGTCACCATCGGCGGCATCATCACAAGCATTCGCCAAATCATCACCAAAAAAGGCGAAGCGATGGCGTTCCTCCAAATCGAAGACACGCAAGGCACAATTGAAGTCGTCGCGTTTCCGCGCACCTTTGACGCCTGCCGCGATGTGATTGCCGAAGATGCGTTGGTGCTCGTGCGCGGCAAAGTTCAAGTGCGTGAAGACAAACTCGCCATTCTCGCCGATTTGATTTGGAATTATCCAATTGAGACTCTGAAACCCGAAGCCGTGGCGCAGGCAGACCGCCCGATTCCGGGAATTTTTTCAAACACGCCTGTGATCGTTCCGCCCCTCGCGCCCAGCGTGAATGAAATTGTGGACCGCATAATGGACGATTGGCTGGAGCCGGCAGGTTCATGGGAAGAGCAAGAGACAACGAATGACGCGCAACAGACGACAGACGACAGACGACAGACGACAGACGAACGACAGCCGACGAACAACGAACAACAGATAACGAAAAACGAATTGGAAAAACCAATGAACGAACCAATCCCTCCCGCAGAAAATATTGTCCCGCCCGCGCCCGTTCCCGACCTCAAACTCGGCAATGGTATTCCGATTCCAAGCAAGAATGGCGGCAATGGCGGCGGACGCCCTCAACACGCCGCGCCCGCGCCGCGCGGAAATGTTGGCAATCTCGCGCGTGATGCTTCCGTCTCGTACACAATGCGCAGCGGCAGTGGGGCGCGCCGCATGCGCGTTCGCTTGCAGCGCACGAACGACGACTCGCTCGATACGAAACGGATGCGCGAGGTGGTCAAGCTGCTGCGCAGCGCCGAAGGACGCGATCGCTTTGCGCTGATAGTGCCGTCACAGAAAAGTTGGATCGAACTCGATTTTCCAAATTATTACACCAACATTGATCAAGTCACTCCCACGCTCATGGAAATGGTGAGCGATTGGGGTCAAGTGGAGATTGGATAAACCAAGCCGCCAAAAAGGCGGCTTGGTTTTTTTTGCAACGAGCTATATGATGGATTATCTTTGCTTGAAAGGAACGGCAATGCAAGCTACGGAAAAAAATCAAGACCGCTTGGCGGATTTCACAACAGACAAACGTGTACTCTTGCTCTCTGTGATGGCGCTCGGCATCGGTGTGATTAGCACAATCGTCGCGTGGGTCTTGTTGCAATTGATTGCGCTCATTACAAACATTGCATTTTACCAACGTATCTCGACACAATTTGTTTCACCTGCTTACAACACCCTTGGTATCTTGGTCGTCTTTGTCCCCGTTATCGGAGGACTCATCATCGGGCTCATGGCACGCTATGGCTCTGAAAAAATTCGCGGACACGGCATCCCGGAAGCGTTGGAAGCGATTCTCATTGATCGAAGCAAAATGTCGCCCAAAGTGGCGGTGCTGAAACCGGTATCGTCAGCAATTTCGATTGGGACGGGCGGTCCGTTCGGCGCAGAAGGTCCGATTATCATGACGGGCGGCGCACTTGGCTCGCTCTTTGCGCAATTCTTTCGCCTCACTGCAGCCGAACGCAAAACGCTGCTCGTCGCGGGCGCGGCGGCGGGTATGGCGGCAGTCTTTGCTGCGCCTGTCGCAGCAGTCCTGCTCGCGGTGGAACTGATGCTCTTTGAATGGAAACCGCGTTCGTTCATTCCGGTCGCGCTCGCGGCGGCAGTCGCCGGCGCGCTCCGCGTACCGATACTCGGCGCGGGTCCCATTTTTCCGGTGCCGCCGCACGCGCCGCTCGACATCACAGGATTACTCATCGCCGCTCTGGTTGGAATTCTGGCAGGTCTGGCTTCGGGCATCTTGACATCCCTTGTCTATCTTTTTGAAGACCTGTTCAATAAACTACCCATTCACTGGATGTGGTGGCCCGCCATCGGCGGGATCGCGGTCGGCATCGGCGGATTCATTGACCCGCGCGTGTTGGGCGTTGGCTATGATGTGATCGAACAACTGCTGCGCGGTGAAATCATTGGCGCAGCCGCGCTCGGTTTGTTGATTGGCAAGGCGCTCGTCTGGTCCATCGCATTGGGCTCGGGAACGTCGGGCGGCGTGCTTGCGCCACTGCTCATCATGGGCGGCGCGCTCGGCGCGTTTCTCGCCAACTGGATTCCTTATGGTAACGCGGGGCTGTGGGCGCTCATCGCTATGGCGGCGATCATGGGCGGCACGATGCGTTCACCGCTCACCGCCATCGTGTTCACGCTCGAATTGACGCACGATCTAAATGTTTTGCCCGGACTTTTGCTCGCGTGCGTTGCCGCCGACGCGGTCACCGTGCTGCTCTTGCGGCGTTCGATCCTAACGGAAAAGGTCGCGCGACACGGACATCACATCCTGCGCGAATATGTGGTGGACCCGTTCGAGCTCTTGCGCGTAGGTGAGGTGATGGATCAACAAGTGCCGACCATTCCTGCAACCCTGCCCGTCACAGAACTCGCCGCGCGCATTTCGAAAGGCGATTCACAACTCGCGGCGCGGCAAGGCACACCAATCGTTGACGCCGAAGGCAAACTGGTCGGCATCATCACGCGCAGCGATTTGATGCACGCGATGGAACGTGAAAATCTCGCAAGTTTGACTGTGCTCGACGCGGGCAGTCGCAATTTGATCGTGGCGTATCCCGACGAAACGATGCGCCAAGCGCTTGCCAAGATGCACGAAAACGGCATCGGACGCCTGCCGGTTGTCACCCGTGACGATCCGCGCCACCTCGTTGGGTATCTCGGACGCTCCGGCGTCATGTCCGCGCGCATGAAGATGCTGGAAGATGAAGGCGTGCGCGAAAAGAGCTGGGGGCTCGGTCAAGTTTTGCGGCATCCTTAGATAAGTCAGAGACCCCAAGACGAGTTCCTTGGGGTCTCTTTTTGCGCTTTGCCATGTCGCGCCAGCGTTCCCTTGTCGTCGTTCTCCTCGCGCTCTCTTTGCTTTTGATTGCTGTCACATTTCTATTCAATTTCGTTCCGTTCGCCGCGCTCCAAGCGCCGCGCGTCATGTACGTCGAACCGGCGAACAATGCAATCGAGATCGCGCCGACCGCTCTAATCACCATCACGTTTTCTGCGCCGATGGATCGCCTTGAAACCGAAAATAGCATTCGACTTCAACCGCGCGTCGCAGGAAATTTCATCTGGCGCGATGATCAAACAGTGACCTTTGCACCCCGTACACGTTTTCCGATTTCCACCACACTCACGCTCAACATTTCAACAAACGCGCGTTCGCGGCTGCAACAACCTTTACAAAATGAATTCGTTTCGCGTTTCACCACATTGTCGCGTCCGTACGTGACAAGCAGTACGCCCGCGCTCGACGCGCAATTTGTGTACATTCCCAATCAAGTGACGATTACTTTTAACCGCGCGATGGACGCGAAAATGCTGGGTGATAACGTAACAATTGAACCGCCGCCGCAAAATCTTTCGCGCGAGTTGGACGGCAATACGCTGACGCTACGCGGATTTTTCGAGCCGCGTACGCGTTACCAAATCACAATCCCCGCCTCCGCATCCGACGCCGAGTACGGAATCGAATTGGGTCGCGCCTATGTTTGGTCTTTTACTGCCGCGTCGCAGTATCCGAATTTTTCGATTTTGAATCGCGGGCGCGTGTTGAAATTTCCCGCCAAAGATTCGGTGGAGACTCCGACGCAATTCACAAATGTATCGCGGCTCGATGCCGCGCTGTATGCAATCTCGCGCGCAGAATTCGACGCGAACGCGAATGCGCTGTTTGAAACGTGGTACGCGTTTCGCCCCGCGTCCGCGCCAATCAAAACGTGGAGCGTGACCACGAACGCGCAGTTGGATCAATACACGCAGCAAAAAATCAATCTTGGCGCGCTGCCTGTCGGAACGTACTATATAAAAATCAAAACACCAGAAGGCGTGAGCGACGCGCAACTGGTGTTGGTGGAATAAAGTGGGGAGGCAGAAAAAAATCACGGCGTCGGGTTGGGCGTTGGTGTCGCTAAAGGTTCGATGGGCAATTCGGGGCAGGTGGGATTTTTCGCGTAATCGCCGTCGTATGCCGTCGGGTTACTGTTGATGTATTGCGCGTATTCGGCGCGAGTGAGATTGCGATTCACGATTTTGCACGCGGACGCGAGCCACGATTGGACATCCATATCCCACAAATCTATTCCGTCGCCCCAATCACTCCATGAAACTAGTATTTTTCCAGTCGGAAAGAATATAATACTTGGAGGCGCAATGCTGCCCATTGATTTTTGCAACTCTCCAATTGCTTGTCGAGTTCCTATATTCCACAATCGAATAACGCCGTCCAGTTCTCCCGATGCCAAGATCTTGCCGTCAGGAGAATACACCAGAGACTGAACAACTCCTGGCAACTCTCCAACCTGCTCCCAAGTTCCCACCTTCCACAAGCGAATCGTATTGTCACTACTCCCTGACGCCAATGTTTTGCCATCGGGACTGAACGTCACACTCATCACATCATCCTGATGGTTCAACATGCGAATAGGTTGTCTTTTTTCAACATCCCATAGTCCAATCTGGTCGTCAAAGCTCCCCGATGCCAATGTTCGATTGTCCCTACTGAACGCGATGCTCACTACATCTGACGTATGTCCTTGCAAAACAGCAACGGGTTCCTTTGTTGCCAAGCTATTGTTTGGAGCGGATGCAAGATCCCACAATCGAATCGTACCATCTTGACCTGCTGATGCCAAAAGTTTGCCATCCCAACTGAAAGCAAGTTGCCACACCATACCCTTGTGCCCGCGCAGCTCGCCGATGGGTTGTTGCGTTTCTACATTCCACAACCGAATGACACCATCCCAATTCCCTGAAGCCAACACCTTGCCGTCAGGGCTGTATGTTATAGTTTGCACGCGCGAGTCGCCATCAACCAAAGGGTCTCTCAATGGATGTCGTGTTGTTACATCCCAGAACCAAATCTTGCCGTCCAAATCTCCGGAAGCCAATACCTTGCCATCGGAATCAAGGGCAACGCTGGATAAGGGTGCGCCTTTTACCTCTATCCGCGCTTGGGTCGTAAAATCCCACAACGCAATCATATTATCCAATCCGCCAGCTCCCAACACCCTGCCATCCGGGCTGAATGCAATGCCCGCCAAATAACGAGCAATTTTCTTTTCGTCAATCAACGGTTGCGCTCCCAAATCCGCGCCGAGCAGAGCCGAAACATTCCACCACTGAACAGTTTCCTCATTTCGAGTTAACAGCGTTTTGCCATCCGGACTGAAAGTCACTTTATCGCCTTCAAGCGCCACCGGCACGTCAGCGATAGACTCTTGGGTTTTCATATTCCACAACAAAACTGTTCCATTACTCCCCGAAGCCAAGAGCTTGCCGTCTGGGCTGAATGTCACATCCGAAACTTTACCCGTGTGTCCTGACATTTCACCAATGCTTTGCTTTGTTTTGAAATCCCACAAGAAAATCTTTCCTTTTATGCAATAGCCAATCTCATCCCATTCCGCGCAGCTCCCTCCTGCCAACGTCTTGCCATCGGGACTGAACGCTGCGCTATATATGGAAGCTGTCGGCAACTCTAACTTGCCGATTTCCTGCTGATTCTCTACATTCCACAAGAAAATTCCGCGTCCAGTGCATGTCGCGCTGGCATCTCGTTTCTCACAACCCCACGCGGCTAATGCCTTGCCATCAGGACTGAACACAAAGCGCCACACTGTAAACGGCGTTCCTTGCAATTCCCCAATCCGTTGCTGCGTTGCGGTATCCCACAAGAAAAGCTCGCCTTCTTTGCAGCTTCTATTTGTTTCCCTCGCTTTGCAGCTACCCGTTGCCAATATCTTGCCATCAGGACTGAACGCCACACTCGATACGATATCCGTATGCCCTGAAAGTACACCGATGCGCTCTTTTGATTCTACATCCCACAAAAATATCTCACTCGCAGCACAAGTTTTGTTTTCGAGTTTCTTGCATTCTACCGATGCCAACATCTCGCCATTGGGACTTGACACCACATTCGTAACATAATTCGCATGCCCCCACAAAAACCCTTTGAGGTACGGGTCTTGAAAGCGAAGCGTAAACAAGTTACGGAGGGCTTCGAATGTTTCGCTCTTCTTGAATGCCTCAATACCTAGCAAGTAAGATAGACCCAAATCATCCTCGCGTTTAGTTATGGATTGTGCTGCAAGACGGCGTGACTCGGCGTCGCGCAGATTCGCGTTCGATTGTGTGAGAAAAAATAATGCCGCGCCCGCCGCAATCAATGCCAATACAAATGCACCCGCGAGATACAAATTGCGCCGGCGCAAACGCGTATTTGCAGCCATCTGTTCTTGAACGCGCAATTTCTCCGCCGCCGCGCTCTTTTCCGCTTCGCGCTTTGCCCGTTCCAACGCCTCCGCGCGCTGGCGTTCGCGTTCCAATCCCGCTTGCTGTTCCGCTTCTGCCTGCGCTACGCTCGCGCGCAAATATGCTTTCGCGTCCTCGTTCCGCAGGGCAACGTCGTCGCGCGCTTCCAACTCACGCGCTTCGGCAAGACGTACACCTTCGAGCAAATACTCGTCCGCGCGATTTTGCGCTGACAACTTGATGGTCAACCATTCATCGAGGTTTTGTTCAAAGCGCGCGCGACGCCGCAGTTCACTGCGCCGTTCCGCAATCACACTCTGCAAACGCGTCCAATTCGTCAGCAGCGTTTCATGAATCAAATCCACCGTCACGCGCGCGTCGTCATCTGCTTCGCGTTCCACACTCAACAAGCGCGCGTCAGACAATTGCTTGACCCATCGTTCGCGCTGTGGATTACCGCGTGTCAATTCTGTTTTTGTGCGCTGGCGGCGCACATCACGGCGCGCATCGTCGTCAAGTGAAACATCCACCAAGTCAAGCAGGAGACTCAGCATCGCGGTCTGTTGCGCGGGGTCGCGTTTTTCGTCGGGAACGGCGTCGTCAAAATCGCGATACTCGAGCACTTGGTCGGCGCGCTGTTTGATGGCATCGGTGAGATTCGTGTACGCTGCAAGTTTCAAAAATCCTTTGCGCCAAATTTCTTGCAGCGTCACTTGCAAGAGTGGTAGATAGGTCGCGTCTTGCGCGGCGTCGTACGCGAGTTTTTCCGCGAGCGATGGTTCAAACTTTTTCGTTTGCGCGTAGGGAGACGCAAGCAAAGGTTTTTGAATCGCCTGCATTAATTCTTCCGCGTTCATCGCGCGCAAATCCACGCCACGTTTCGCAATGTCGTACAGCGCGGGATGATCGAACAGTTCGGGTAAATAGTCCGCGCGCATCGTTGCGATGATGTGCGTGCGCGTTTGCGCGAACGGCGGCAACTCTGCGATCCATGCGAAAAATTGTTCGCGCGCGGTTTGCGGGGCTTGCGTAAAGAATTCTTCGAATTGGTCGAGGACGAGGAGATTAATTTGGTTGGGCGGAGTCGCGTTTAGAATTCCGAAGTTGTCGGAAACTTCGGAATTCTGACCGACGCGCAGCTGCCGCCACAGCGCGTCGTTCAACGCGGCGAGCGGATCGCCCGCGGGACGCATAACCGCGTGTTTGACGTCGAACCCCTGATAAAATTTTTCAAGCGCGGGGAGTAATCCCGCTTGGGCGAATGAAGATTTGCCGCTGCCGCTCGCGCCGGTGATGAATAAGAGCGAAATCGGGGCAGTGGGAGAAGGAATTCGTGCAACCGTCTCGGCAATCAGTTTTTCGCGGCCCGCGTATTTTTTCGCGTCGGCGTAGGTGAACGCAGAGAGACCCAGATACGGATTTTCACAGCCGCGCACGTCATACGCGCTTTCCTCTGCGATGACATATTTGTCGCCGCCAACGAGATCGCCGCCGACGTTGAAATTGCCGCCGCTGACATTGATATTGCTGTTCGGCGCATCTGCCGAACTCGATTCGAGGGAATCGGAGGGTGTGGGTTGCGACATGGGCGTGAGAGCGAAATTCGCAATTGGTGTATGCGAAATTATATCCAAAAATCAAGCCCGCGAGCGATACAAAATTATGCCGGTTCTTGTTTCAGCACATTCGACGAAACCCAATAAATTTTGTTGTTGATTCGTACCTGATACAGGATGGAAGAGTCCACTTGGGCGCGCTGCAACGCCTCGCCCTCCGTGGCGCCTGAAATTTCCGCGCACACTCCCAAAATCAAATTGCGCGGATATTGTCCTTCGCACGCAAAAATTTTATCGCTCACAAACTCGACGCGCTGTCCGGCTGGCGAACTGTCATATTGGGGCGGCGGCGGAGCGGTTGTTACGACGTTGTCGCTGAGCGTCCAAAAATTCAACGTTCCGCCTTGCGACAAGAGATGCGTAAAGGCGCCTTCCTGCGCGAGAACTTGAAAGGGGGAATTTCCGTCGGCTTGATACAACCACAATTGGTCGCTCGGACTCGGCGCGTCTTGATTCAACGCAAAGACTTGTGAGAACGGTTTGAGGTACACCGTGCCCGGCAGTGGCGGCGTAGGTGAAAGAATCGGCAGAGGCGGATTTTGCGCGCTGTTTTGAAGAATCACCAACGGATTGCCCACGCGATCAATCTGCGTTTGCAGTGTATAAAAACAGCCGGGCGTATATTCCACTTTGCCAACGACCAGCAGATGATTTTGCGCGTTCGGCAGCAGCGCGATTTCAATTTCGGCGGGATTCGCGATGGTAAAGTCGCCCTGCTGTGTGACGGTCCCCGCTTCGCTCGTGATGGAAATTTCGCGGCCGCGTCCTAGCGTGACAGAGATTTTTTGCGTCAACAGATTCGTCGGCGACACCACCGGATTCACCCACAGCGGTTCAGGCGTTGCCGGATTCTGACATCCTGCCGTTGGCGACGGGGATGGCGCGCTGGTTGGTTCGGTTGTTGCCGTAAGCGGAAGAAAAGTTGGTGTTGCAGGCGCGGGCGTTGAGGACGCGTTCGCGGCGGCGATTTGAATTGTTGGTGTGCGCGTCGGCGCGGGCGCGTTCAACGCGCCGAATAAAGAAACCAACAGCGGCAGCGCGATAATCAGCACAACGAGCAAAGCGAGCGCGGCAATACGCGCGAATCGTTCGGGCATGTTTGTAAAGGATGATGAGTTGATTACAACGCGGATGAAGAATGAAACGCGATAGGCGATTTGCGATTCGCCATCTGCTATCTGCTATTTGAACGCCAGCTGCGGCGTCACATCTGCGGTTTCTTCGACATCCAAACGTTGAATAATTTCTTTTTCTTCGGGCGTCACCAAAATTTTGAGGGTTGTATAAAAACCATCGGGCAAAACGAGAACACAATAGCCGCGCGGACGCCGCCGCGCGCCGATGATCAGATCAATCAACGCGGGCTCGTACCCTTTTTCGATCAACATCTCGCGGTCTTCGGGACCCACCTGGAAATAAGCGACCGTGCGAAATTTCTGCAATGCGATGCCGAGATTGCTGCCGAGCAAATCGCGCAGTGTTTGTGTCGCCGCCGCGATGACGAGTTTTCGTTCCGCCCAATCTTTGAATGCTTCCGCCACATAGCTCGCCACCTGCTGCGCGTTCTCGGAGAGTTCGCGGTCTTTGGGCATCAGGCGATGCACCTCATCAATCACCAACGCGGCGGGCGAATTGCGCGAGGGCAGCCATTCTTCGTAGAAAATCTTCATGAACGCGAGCAAACAGGGATCGTCGGCGAGCGCGTACGGACGCGTCCCCTTGACCGGCTGATACAGCACCGCGCGATCAGAAAATAATGCCGCGCGTGTTTTTTCCTCAAACCATTTCAAATCGTCCGTCGGATGCAGCGTGACGCCGCCAATCGCTTCCATCGCCGCCTGCATCCGCGTCGAATATTTAAGGTTGATGGCGACGACTTTATAATTCAAAATTTGCAAACGCAGCAAGAACCAAATGATGAGCGTTGAAGATTTCCCCCCCCCCTGATCACTGACCAACAAAACGGGTCCGGTATCCGAACGAAAATCGGCGTAACGCAAACCTTCTTTGCCCGCCGTCACACTGCGCCCCAACAAAATTCTGCCGCGCGCATCGGCGAGGTGAATGTCACTGCCCTCTTCGCGCGCGAGCGTGGACAACACCTGCGCCGAGAGCAGCCGCTGCGCGGGCGGACGCGGCGGCATCGTCAGCCAGTCCATCGCGCGGACGATGACATTTTTCGTTTCGCGCGGCAGCGCCAGCACCGGCAGCCACGACACCATCGAATTGTCGAGCGCGCGATCCGTCAACGGCGTAAGATTCAACGCCGTGAGATACGACGCCGCAAAGTTTTGATTCACCTGCGCTTCGCGTTCATCCTTGCCCCACGTCACCAAGTACGCTTCGGTATCAAAAAGATATTCGAGCGAACGCCGGTCTTCCAACTGTTCCAAAATCTCTTTGAGTTCTTGCGCTTGGTTTCTTCTGCCCAAGCCCGGCACGCGCGCCGCCAATAATTCGCCGCGAATTTGCGTCGCGCTGGAATCGCGCGGCAGCGGCGTGATCGTCACACTCAACAAGCCATCCGCCGCGCTTAGCGCGCGCATCAACGCATCGCGCGCTTGATTGAACGGCGTATTCACGCGCAGAACTTGCAAAATATTTTTTTGTTCGCGCGCTTGCGCGGTGAGGTGCGCCCCGAATTGCAGCTGTTCGGGAATGTAACCGCGATAGGCGACGCGCGGCAGCGCGCCCGCGTCCATCAGCGTCGCTTGTTGAATTTGCGCGAGCAAGCTTTCACCGCCAAAAATCATCCGCAGCAGCGATTCCGACGCGAATGCGCCGAGCGGCGAGAGACCCAAGTCGAGCGCGCCGAGCCAATCGCGCACGCGGTCGGCAACGTAGGTTGGATACACGATGCCGGTAATGATGACGCGCGCGCGTTTTGCGCCGCTCGCCGCCAAATCTTGCAGCGCGTTCAGATATTCCGGCGGCACGCGGCTTGTCCCATCGCTGTCGGTGAGATCAAGTTGTCCGAGATGATAATCGGTGAGCCAAAACAGTTTTATTGGCACCGCCCCCTCTTCGTGCTGCGCAAGATAAGCGAGAAATTTTGTCAATGTGTCGGCAACATCGGCGGCGGCGAGCGCGGGTTTGTAGCCGGTGCGTCCGAGCGTGAGCAGCGAGACCTGCACGCGCGTTCCATCGCGCGCGACGATTGCGCCGTCGCTTTCGATTTTTTGAATCGGCAAACGTCCGGCAACCGTTTCCAAATTGAGTTTGCCGCCGTTCGTCTCACGCTGCGCGATGAGCCAAAACAAAATCGCGCCCGCGACAAAAATCAACGCGCCCAACATGCCCAAACGCCAATCCGCGAGCGCGAGCAAAACGATGGCGACGAGCGAGGCGGCAATAATCGCCAACAGATAAAATCTCGATTCGCGTTTTTGCGAAGGCAGGGCGAGCGGCTTGAACAGCCATTCGTACAACGAACGCAGCCCGCCAACGACGCCGCGCCAGCGTCTGTAAAATCCGAACAAGATCAAATAAAACGCGAGCGGTCCGAGCAGTTGAATGCCCGCGAAATTGCGCAGCCCCGTCCACGCGATCAAAAGCCCGCCGATGGTGAGCGCGAGCAATTCCAACCACGTCAAACCAATCGTAGTTGTGTAATTGAGAAATGCCCAAAGGCGCGTGAGAAAAATCGCGCGGGGAGAGGGAGAGGATTTCATTTTTGATGTTTGATTTCGGATTTCTGATTTACCAAATCCAAAACGCCTATCGCTTGCTCTCGCGTAACTGTTGGAAAATCGTTCAAGAATTCGTCGAGCGGATCATCCGCGTCCACATAATCAAAAAGCGTTTGGACAGGAACACGCGTCCCGCGAAATACGAGCGCGCCGCTCATAACTTCGGCGTCGCGTGAAACAAATTCTTGTGCAAGGTTTTCTAAATTCATGGTCTTGGCAGTTTGTAATTCACTCAACCGCGCCTTACGATGCAAATTCCGCGTAATCACATTGCGCGAAATCGGCGATTGCAAAATCAATTCACACGCCCGCGCGTAGGAATCCCACACGCGTTTGTTTTGGTTCAACGCGCCAAGCTTGCCCCATTCTTTCACCGTCAAAAATCCGAGCGGCACATATTTGAACGTAGCGCGAATCGGCAAATAACCCATCCCGTGCATTTTCAAATCGCGTTCCGCAATCAAGTACGCGCAGCGCGGTCGTGTGCCAATTGCGGCAAGCCACATGTTGCCAATCGTCAAACTCGCATATTCGCCGTGAATGCCGAACCACGCGTCGCGCGGATACAACTTTGACGGCGTTTGGAATGCATTTTCAAAAAACAAAATACTTTCGTCGCTGAAATTTTCAATGCGACGCTTTTCGAGCCACGCGCGCGTTTGGGTTTGCCAAGTCATAAATCATTCATTCAACATCCGCTTGCGCGCCTCGTCAATTTCTTGGGCGCGCGATGCTTCCGCCGACGATGGCAAATTCGCCGCCGCGTAATCGCCCGCGTTCGCCGGCACCATGTCGCTCCACGCGCGCCCCGCCGCGTCGCGCACCATCACAAACGGAATCTTGAAAAATTTCCATGAAAGCACCACAAGCAGCAAGCCCGCCGGTAAGACGAGCCATGTAAAATTCGCAAAGCTCTCCGATGCCGCAACCGCCAACACAATCAACAGCAGCGCGACTTTGGTGACGAGATCGAACCACGACTCGAAAAATCCCGAAATCACGCGTCCTGCCGCGCGGGGGCGTGTGCCTTCGATGAGCACCGAAAACGGAATCACCAAGACGCTCAACAAGCGCAGCAAAATCAGCGCGATCCCGCGATACACCAACTCGCCGAGGACGATCAAAAATAAAATGGTCGAAATGAACAAAGCGAGGACCGAAAGAATGCCGCCGTTGTTTTGCAAATTGGAGAGCACGCGTTGAATTTGATCGAGTAGCGTCGCGCGCGCGAAAAAATTCGCATCGCCGCCACCGCCGCTCAACGCGACTGCCACCGCGCGTCCCACATCGCTCATGCCGCGCATGATGACGGCGAACGCGGCGAGAAACACCATCACCGCGATCACCAACAGCGCGTACAAAATTGGATTCGGGATGGGGCGTTCTTTGTACACGCTGTACGCCAACATGACAATGTATGCGAATACATACAACGGGGTCAGCGCGAGCAGCGTGGACGCCACAGTCGCCATGAATTGATTGATGCCCAAGTTGGGATCGGCGAAATCCAAAAAGAAAATGCCCGCGCCTTCGTGGCTCAGCAAATCGGTCGCGCCCTGTTTCGATTGTTGAAACAGTTGGTCGGGGTTGGGCGTCACTTTGCCTTGCGCGAGGTCGCTGACCATTTGCACGATGGCGTACACTTTGTCCAACTCTTGCGCGCCGGGAATTGGCAGCCCGCCGGGCGCAGTGGTCGGCGGAGGGGTAGTCGCTTGCCCCGCAGTTGGCACCGGCGTTGGGTCTTGCGCGTGCGCGGCGTTTCCACTCGCGCCAAACAAAAATAACGCGAGCAAAATGCTCAAAACGCACGCGCCGAAAATTTTCATTTTCCTAACAGCCAATCAAAAAATCCTTGCGCGGCGCCCGGCGCGCTCGATTCGGCGGCGGAGCGTCCGACGGACAGGAATTGAAACGCAAAGCCCGTCAAGAGCGCAACGCCCACACATACCACGAGCATTCGCACCACATTTTTCACCTGGCGGCGTCCTTCGACACTTTCCGTAAAGGTATCGCCCTGTACGAAAAAGATCCACGCGAGGCGAAACAAAAAATAAAACGCCAGCAGGGTAAAGATGATAAAAACCCATGAGAGCGGCGAGCTAAAGTTGCCCGCCAAAAGTTCCTGAATTAGTCCTGGCATCGCTTGTGCTCCTTGGCGTCCACATTCTTTGCGGACGCGACAACGTTATTATATACGGAAAAATCGCGTTCCGGGTTTCTGCGGCGCGAATTTGCTCTAAATTCGATTCGCTCTATTGGTTTCGCCGTAAATTGGATTTATAATCGCTGGCATTATGAATCCACTTGCCCTTTATTTTCAAGACCAACAAGCTCTCCTCTCGCAGCTCGACACGACCACCCTCGGCACGATTTTGGAAATTCTGGAGCGGGCGCGGACGGAACGCCACCACATTTTTGTTTTCGGCAATGGGGGCAGCGCCAGCACCGCTTCGCATTTTGCGGCGGACCTGGGTAAAAATACGGTTCGCTCGCACATGCCGCGTTTTCAAGTGACCTGCCTGAACGACAACATGGCAATTTTTTCCGCGTACGCGAACGACGATGGCTACGATTCTGTTTTTGCCGAACCGTTGATTTCGTTGTCAAACTCGGGCGATGTGGCGATTGCCATTAGCGCGAGCGGAAATTCGCCGAATGTGGTGCGCGCGATTCAAGCGGCGAATGAGCGCGGACTCGTCACCATCGGGCTGGCGGGCATGAGCGGCGGCAAACTTGCCCAACTCGCGCGACATTCCATTGTCGTCCCCTCGCAATCGTACGAACATGTCGAAGACGCGCATTTGATGTTGTGTCACGCGCTTGTAGCAACCATCAAACAGAATCATCCTGAATTGAACAAAGGCGAGGCATGATTCGCCCCTACCTCGCGTTCGATTTCGGCGGAACGAAAAACGCGTGCGCGTTATTCCTCCAAGAGGACGCGCACGCGTTTCATTTGGACGCGCTGGAAAAGCGCGCCTCGCCGCCGCAGCCGGACGCCGCGTACGATTACGCGACGATGCTGGAACTCGCGCGCAATGTTTTGCGCGGGCGCGAACCGATTGCAATCGGGGTGAGTTTCGGCGGACCGGTGCGCGCCCAAGAGGGCGTCGTTGTGCTTTCGCATCATGTCGCGGGTTGGGAAAATGTGTCGCTGCGCGCGAAATTAGAAAATGAATTTCACGCGCGCGTCGTCGTGGACAATGACGCGAATGTTGCCGCGTTGGGCGAAACAAAATTTGGGGCGGGCGCAGCATCGCGCATCTCAAAAGACAGACAGATTGAAATTGGTGCGCGTGAAGATGCGACACAAGGTAAAAATTGCAGCAGCGTTTTGTACGTCACCGTCAGCACCGGCGTGGGCGGCGGCTGGATTTTGAATGGCGAGATTTATCGCGGCGCGAACGAACTCGCGGGCGAAATCGGACACGTCGTGATTGATCCCAACGGACCGCCTTGCGTCTGCGGACGGCGCGGCTGTGTGGAACAACTGGCGTGTGGTCCTGCGATTGCGCGCCACGCACGCGAACGATTGATAAACAACCCCGCGCGCGGAAAAATCTTGCGCGAGCTGATTCAAAACGATTTTTCGCAAGTCACCGCGCTGCGCGTGAATCAAGCGGCGCTCGCTGGAGATGCGCTCGCGCGTGAGGTGATGGACGCCGCCGCGCGCGCGTTAGGATTTGCGCTGGGCAATGTGATCTGTTTGATGAATCCGCAAAGAATTATTATCGGCGGCGGCGTGAGCAACGCGGGGGAGCATTATTTTGAAATGGTGCGCGCCGCCGCGCGCGAAAATGTAATGCCGCAGTTGCGCAACGCGGTGGACATTGTTCCCGCCGCGCTGGGCGATGATGCGCCGCTATGGGGCGCTTTGGCGCTTGTAGTTTAAAAAAATCTCGAACGCTGCAAGCACGTTCGAGATTTTTTTATCCTTTGTCTAAATCCGCCCAATCGTCATCCGTCCAATCGTCAAAACTTCCCAAATCATCTTTTTCTTGAAATTTGCGATCCTCTCCTTGCGGCGATGACTTGGTAGAAGGTGGGCGCGCGGCAGGATTGGTGGGACGAATAATGCCGCTGTTCGCGGAGGGCGCGATGGGTTTCGATGGCGCGTTGTTTTGTGTGGGCGGCGGCGTCAGCACCTGGCGACCTTTGGTCGGCATTCCTTCTTCTTCGCTCACGTAACCTTTTTCGATCAACAATTCCATCAAACGCGCCGCGCGCGAATAACCGATGCGGAGTTTGCGCTGCAAAAGCGAGACCGACGCGCGTTCGTTGTCCTGGCAAATTTGAATCGCCTGAGCCAGCAATTCATCTTCCTCCGATTTCGGCGCCGCTTTCAAATCGTTCCACAAACCGCCTTGCACGAAATCCGATGAGGGCGAACGGACGACGGCAGAGGGCGCGGCGCTCGCTTTCGGCGCATTTGAAATGGTCGTAACGGTTGGTGTCGCAGGCGGAGCGGATTCAATAAATCCTTTCCAATACACAACCAATTTGTCCAATTCTCTGTCCGATACAAAGCAGCCCTGCAAACGCGACAGTTTCGACGAATCACTCGCCATATACAACATGTCGCCGCGTCCCAACAATTTTTCCGCGCCCGGCGTATCCAGCACGACGCGCGAATCCACCTGACTGGTGACGGCAAAGGAAATGCGCGACGGAAAATTTGCTTTGATGAGACCCGTCACAACGTCAACGGATGGACGCTGCGTTGCCAACACCAGATGAATGCCTGTCGCGCGCGCCATTTGTGCGAGCCGCGTGACGGTGTGTTCCACTTCGTCGGGCGAAGTCATCATCAAATCTGCAAGTTCATCCACCACCAGAATCAAGTATGGCAATTTCGCGCCGCGCCGTTTGTCATCCGGCAGCGCGTTATAGCCCTCGATGTTGCGCGCGCCGACGGCGGAAAATCTGCGATAGCGTTCGTCCATCTCTTGCACCGTGCGATTCAACGCCGCGACCGCCAAATCCATTTCGACGACGACGGGCGCGAGCAAATGCGGAATGCCGTTGAACGTCGAAAGTTCGACGCGCTTGGGATCAATCATCACAAATTGTAAATCGTCCGGCGTATTCGTCATGATCATGCACGTGATCAACGCGTTGATACACACCGATTTACCGGAACCCGTCGCGCCCGCGACCAATAAATGCGGCATCTTGGTCAAATCCGCCACAATCGGCTGTCCCGAAACATCCTGCCCCAGCGCAAACGCGAGCGGAGATTTCGCGCGCACTTTTTGAAATTCTTCTGACTCCATCACGCCGCGCAAACTCACGCGCGAGATTTGCGAATTCGGCACTTCGATGCCGACGATGCTTTTGCCCGGCACCGGCGCTTCCACACGAATCGGCGCGGCGGCGAGCGCGAGTTCCAAATCATGCTGCAGCGCGCTGATGCGATTTACTTTGACTTTGGTTTGACGCATCGAACCGTCGGGCGATTTTTGCTGGACGAATCCGGGTTCGACGCCGAACTGCGTAATCGTCGGACCTTGATTCACCTCAATCACTTTGGCAGGCACACCAAAATGCGCGAGCGTTTCTTCGATCTGCTTGACTTTGGTGCGAATCTCATTCGGGCTGATTTCTTGCTCGACAGATTCTTCGAGAATGTCCGGAACGCGCGGCAGTCGCCATGCGCGGTGCATCATCGGCTGCGCAGGCGCGCCGCCACCGACAATGCGCGCGGCGACGGGGGGACGGACGGGCGCGAGTGGTTCTTCTGTAAATTGTTCGTCCATCCCAAAATCCGCAGGCAGTTTTGGGATGCCGTCTGTCGTCCGTCGTCCGTCGTCTATTTTTTTCGGCGGCGCCGTCACCATTTCGGTTGGCACACGTTCTTTGCCGTTGCGCGAAATTTTTACGTCTGACGCGCGGGGCACAACGCGTCCGCGCACACCATCCCACGCGCTTGTCAGTGCGCTCAGCACTTGAGACAGCGGAATGTTAAAGAGCAAGAGCAGACCAATGGCGAGCAGTACGAGGAGTACCAAGACCGCGCCCGCGATGCCCAAACCGCCAACGAACACATCGTACAGCGCGTGTCCGATCAGTCCGCCGCCTGCGCCCGCCTGCGCGGCAGCAATTGAAGTCGGCGCAACGCCGATAAAGGCGACGGCAGCAAGATGCAGAGAACTTTCGAGAACGAAAAAGAGAATGATCAGCGCGAGAGGACGTTCCCAGCCAATGTCGGGACGCATGTCGAGCGAATCGAGCATGAGCCACGCGCCGAGTCCCGCAAAGAAAAAGGGCGCAAGATAACGTCCCCAGCCAAACAGAACAGAAAGAATGCGCGTCCAGCCATCCAACAGACTGCCGTTCGTCGGATTTACCGCGCCGAGAAACGTGAGCGCGGCGATGACGAGCAGTGCGAGCGCGGCGAGTTGTTCTTGTTGCGCGGGGGTGAGGGAAAAGCCCGGCGCGGACGCTTTGCGCGGCGAACTAGCGCGGGGGCGGCGCGGAGTTTTGGCGGGGGGCGGATTAGCTTGTGCCACCTTATCGTCCGATTTCGGATCCAATTTGGCGCGCGGCTTGGAGCGATGCGACGCCGATGCAAAAAGTTTCATCCTTTACCTAACGCAGTTCCATGAGCGGGGTCAAAAAAAGCGGACGCACCGTCCGCCAGCGGTTTCGTCTGCCGCGTTAGAACATCTGTATTATACAAAGATTGAGAGGGGTGTCAATGAATTTTCTGTTTATGATTTTGGATTTCTGATTTGTTTCACTGATGTTACGCACAATTCCTAAAAAAATAGCGCGCAAACGTACGACAAATTTGAAATTTGTCGTACACCTGCGTAACATGATTTATTTCACTGTAATTTGCCCCAAGGAAACGAAATCGCCCACCTCATTGCCGTTCGCGTCATAGAGCGACAAGCGTTCGTCCTTTTGAACATCGTACATGGCGAGAATTAATTCGTAGGTGCCGGGCGGCGCATCTTGCGGAATCGGAATGCCCTGATAATCCGCAAACGGCTTGCCATCTTCAGGCAAACGCGCGGGATAGTAATTGTCCGTTTGCGCGATCACGCGATCTTGCGCGCCGACGAGTTGAATGGTGAATTTCCATGATTCCGGGACAGCGCCGAGATTCAATGCGCGCAGCTTCAAACGTAATGGAAAAATTTCGCCGCGCGTAATTTCGTGCGCGAACAATTCTACGTTTTGCAATTCAATCCATTTTTCAAATGCGGCGTTGACGCTGCGCGATTCAATGGGCGCGCGTCCCGCGT
The DNA here is from genome assembly GCA_004295045.1 of Chloroflexota bacterium. Lineage (GTDB taxonomy): Bacteria > Chloroflexota > Anaerolineae > UBA4142 > SHND01 > SHND01. Next base: position 30,809 of record SHND01000015.1, read on the forward strand.
CGGCGCGTTGATAAATCACCAGTGGGCGGTTGCTGTAAAAATTTTCCACGCGGATTCTGCGCGCTGCGCGATACGCATCCTTGAACCACACATCATCGGGCAGCCACACATCGGGCGGGATCGCGATCACGTACTCTGCCGCGCGACGCCGCACGCCGTCCGCAAATTTTTGTGCGCGCAGATACGGGATTCGCATGGGGTCAACAAGTCCGACAAAATCGTAGGTGCGGCGCTGGTCGAAATAACCGATTACGCCAACTTCGAGCGCGTCAACACTCGCGTTCGCTTCGGCATTGTGCGCGAGCCATTCTGCCGCGCGGGTGTACGCTTCCACTTTTGGAGAGGGCTGGAGCATTCCCGCGTCCACTGACGCGCGCAGTTCGCTGACCAGCATGATTGCCGCGAAAAAAATAATGAGGGCAATTTGCAAAACTGTTTTCACGCGCATGCGCGCCGCCAGCCGACGCGCGCCAAATTCCACGCCGATGCCCGCGAACAAACAGAGCGCAGGAAAAAGCGGCGCAACGTACCACGGATAAAACGCGACGCCGAGCAGCGAATACGCGGCGAGATGTGCGATTGCCCACGCGCCGAATAGCAAAAGCAGCGAGCGTTTCTGCACTGCCCAAACAATTCCCAAAATGGCAAATACAAATTGCGGGGCAAGCCACACAACATTTTCGCCAAGCCATTGCACAAAACCGATCAAGAACGGTTTCCACAAACCGCTCTGCGCCTGCGCGATTTTTGCCGCGAGCGTAAAGGGAAACGGCGCGCCAAAGTACGCCCACGCAAAAATGAGCCACGGCGCGAGGATGAGCAAATAGACAAAAAATGGGCGGAGGAGTTGCCAAGACCGAATTTCGAATTTCGAATTTCCAATTTCATTGCGATTCGTCCAAAGATAATGCGCCGTCAGAATTGCGACGAGGAGGATTCCATCGTTGCGCGTGAGCGTGAGGAGCGCGGCGAACGCAAACGCAAGTGACACACGAGCGCGGGAATACGCGTAGAGCGCGGCAATGCCGAGCATCAAATAAAATCCCGTTTCCAAACCAAACGTTGCCATCAGCGCGGGTGAGAAAAGGAGCAGCAATCCGGCGATGATTCCCCCGCTTTGCATCTTTTCCGCCCGCGCGCTTGCGTACAACAATCCCGCGGCGGCGCCAAAACTCAGCACGCTCAACCAATAACCGATTGTGGGAATTTCGCGGTAAAAAAATCCGAGCGCGGCGAGCGTCAGCGCATACAGCGGCGTCGTCGTACTCAACACCCGTTCGCCCGCGTTAAAGACAAAGCCCGTGCCATCCACCACGTTCTGCGCGTACCGATAGGTGATGTAGGGATCGTCGGTGACGAGCGGATAGCGAAAAACGAGACCGACCACGAGCGCGGTGATGACGAAAAAAAGATGTGGGAGGAGAAAGGAGAGACGCGTCAAAGTGGGTGGGATTGTAGCAGGGGAAGGGGGAAAGCGGAAAGTGGGAGGGAGGAAGGCGGAAGGCGAAAGCGGAAAGCGGAAAGCGGAAAGGGGGAGGCGAAAGCGGAAAGTGGAAAGGGAAAGTTAATTTTTGTGCAAGAGTGATTTGTAGAGGGCCAAATGCGCGTCTGCGATTTTGTCCCATGTGAAAAATTGTGCAGTGTCGAGCGCGCCGCGTTGTAACTTTGCGCGCAGTTCGGGTGACGCGACGATGCGTTTTACGGCGTCGGCGATTGCATGCGTATCATCCGGCGGAACGAGCAAAACGTTTTCGCCATCGCGCAATCGTGGGAGGGGCGAAGCATTCGCACTGGCAGCTTGGACCTCGATAGGCGTACGCGTCTGCGAATGCTTCGCCCCTACGTCCGTCGTCACGATCGCCATCCCGTGCGCTAACGCTGCCATGAACGTGCCGCGTCGATATGACGCGCCATCGCGATACGGCAGCACACAAATGTCGGACGCGTAAAAACGCGCGCTGATTTCTGCTGGCGGCATGAAATCGGTCCAAATGACGCGCCGCGTCAAATTTAATTCGTCAATCAACTTTTTGACCTGCGCCAGATACGCGAGATTCGTTACATCGCTTTCGCCGGTCTGCCCGCCGAGCATCAAGAGTTTCGCGTTCGGAATTTCTGCCAGCGCGCGAATGAGCGTTTCGCCGCCTTTGCTTGCGTTCAAGAAACCGAAATAGCACAACAGAATTTCATTTGGTTGGACGCCAAGTTGGGCGCGGAGGAGATTTCTCGCGCTGCTCGAAATGATAGCAGCGGGCGGAGCGATGTTGCTGCCGATAGGGATCAAAGTTTCAAGTTTCAGGTTGGCGGTTGCAAGTTTTTCGTAATCTGCTTGATTGGTTGCAATCACTGCATCACTGGTGCGCGCGAGTTGGAACGTGACCCAATCGCGCACGCGTCCCGCTTTGGGGAATAAGTACATCGGAAGTAAATCGTGAAAGGTGACAACGCGTTTCGCATTGCTTGGGAAAAAACGCGGCGCGAAATTAATCATCGGCTGCTGACCGAACGCGCCGGTTTGATATTGGATATGCACAATGTCGGGGCGGATTTCGGAAATCGTTTTGCGAATTTGGGCGAGGGCTGACCAGTTCCATGTTTGGATGAGGGGAAGGACAGTGATGGGTGACGGGGGGTAGGGGGCGGGGGATGGAAGAGCCGTCGTCAGAATTGAAACTTCCGCGCCGCGCTGTGCGAGCGCCAGCGCGATTTCGTTGGTGCAGTCGCCAACGCCGCCTTGCATGGGTGGAAATTCGCCGGTGATGAAAAGGACGCGCATGTCGTTGTTCGTGGTTCGTTATTCGCCGTTCGTCGTTCGTTGTTCGCCTTTGGTCAACTCTGCTTTTTGTTCCGCGCGCACAAATTGCGCCATTGGCACGTCCCACTGCCAAAATTCAAATTCGTCGCGGATGTTGTTCTGGAAATAGTTGCCCTTGGATTCGGCGCGCATCAATTCTTCAAACACCGCGCGCGGCACACCGCGATATTGATAAATTTGCCCTGTGTTGAAAATAATTTCCAACACGCTTGTTTCATCATCGTAGCCGATGGCGTGAATGACGTCGGAGGTGACAGTTTGAAGTTTCACTGCGGTTTCCTTTCTCAATCGCCAATCGAATGTTTCCAAATATCGTCGTCGTCAATTTCAACTTCGGATGTTGACGGCGGGATATCAAAAATAGAAGGTTGATAGAAACCTTTACTTGCGTCTGGATGAATCTTGCGAGGCATGTAACGATAAGGTTCTTTAATTCCGCCTAAACGATTCACGTTATCCGTAACTGTCGGCACACAGTACGAATCAAGTTCTTCACGGATTTGTTTAGAGGAAAATCGAATGGTGCGCCAGCCGTGCGTCTCCAAATCATTGTCGCGGCGATTGTCGGCGCGGCTTTTCTCGGCGTCAATGTGCCAACGGTCCCCATCGGTTTCGATATCTATATTCCCTTTGGCGCAGTAAATCGCAAAATCGAGGGCGTAATCTTTTTCGCCTGCGCGCACATAATCTTGCCGCTCCGCAGTAATGCCCAACTGTCAATAATCAGGACATCGTGTGCGGTTTTTTGGGCATTTTCTAACCGGGCAAGTACTCACGACATCGTGTGCGATTTCGTCGAAAGATGGGGAGAACAGGTAGCACAGCTTCCTTCAATTGG
>SHND01000041.1 GCA_004295045.1 Chloroflexota bacterium
TCGGTGCCGCCATGCACAAGTTGTTATGTCTGGCTTACGGCGTCTTAAAGTCTCGGCAACCGTTCGATCCAAATTATGCAAAAATTCATCCCGTGACCCCTTGACATTCAAGACGGTATCTTTCGGGGTTGCGCGCCGCCCCATGACGCGCAAAATCCGAAAGGTCTTTTACGAGGCGTTCCACCTGTTTTCTTGCAGTGGACATAAAGAGAATGTGATAGCCCAGAACGAGGGCGAGTGAATATGAAAACTTTGGGATTGAATCGCAAAACGACGGGCGCAGATCTCGTCGCCGGAATTTCGGCTGGCGTGGCTGCAATCCCTGACGCGATGGCATCGGGCGTGCTGGCAGGTATAAGTCCGGTGTACGGGTTGTACGGTGTCATGATTGGGACACCCGTCGCCGCGCTGTTCACGGGTTCCGCCCTGATGAGCGTTGTCACGACGAGCGCGATGGCAATCGCGATTGGGGGAATCTTGGACCCGTATCAGGACGGCGACCAACTGATTTCTGCACTGGTGACTCTCACACTCATCATCGGCGTCGTACAACTCGGCGCGGGATTGTTGCGACTCGGCTTTTTAATTCGTTTTGTCTCCAATGCCGTCATGACCGGCTTTTTGACCGGACTGAGCATTTTGATCATTCTCGGTCAGCTCGGCGACTTGACCGGCTATGACAGCCCATATTCAAACAAAGTCGTTCAGGCGATTGACACATTCCAACGTATCGGGGAACTGAATACCCAGACGACTTTGGTCGGCATCTTTACGATTTTGATGATCGTCCTTTTGAGTCGCACACGCCTTGAAAATTTCGCCCTCTTCATCGCGCTTGTCATCTCTGCGGTATTCGTACAGTTGGCGGGACTGAGCCAAGTCGCGCTCGTCGGTTCGATTCCGTCCGGCTTTCCGCTTCCGCAACTTCCGCAATTGGTCCTTTCGCCGGATATCATAACCGGCGGCATTGCCGTTGCAATCATTGGTTTGGTGCAAGGCGCGGGGGTGAGCCAGGCGTACATGAATCCCGATGGAAAATATCCCGATGTGTCGCGCGATTTTGTCGGACAGGGCATCGCCAACTCTGTTTTGGGATTCTTTCAAGGATTACCCTTGGGCGGTTCGCTCTCATCCACCGCGCTGATCGTCAGCGCCGGAGCAAAATCGCGGCTGGCTAATATATTTGCCGGACTCGTCGTGATGGCGGGCGTCTTGTTGTTCAGCAACCAGATCGAGATATTGCCTATGACCGCGCTTGCGGCGATTCTGATCGTCGCGGGCGTACAATCCATCAACCCCCAACGCATCCGCACAGTGTGGCAAACCAGCATCTCGGCGCGCGGCGTGATGCTCTTTACGCTGATCGTGACCCTGATCGTGCCGATCCAAGTCGCAGTGCTGTTGGGCATTTTGGCTCACTTTGTCATCCACATTTTTCGAGCATCGGACAAAGTGCGGCTGATGGAAGTTGTGCTGCGCGATGACGGTTTATTTGAGGAGCGTGCTTCGCCCAAAGAATTGAGGGCTGAGAGTGTGACGGTGCTGGTGCCACACGGAAGTTTATTTTTCGCGGGCGCAATCGAAATGGAGGAAAATTTTCCACAGGTCGGCAATGCGCAGCGCGCAGTTGTAATTTTGAATATGCGCGCGCGCGACGAAGTGGGCAGCACATTTCTGCGTGTGATCGAGCGCTACAATCAACAACTGCGCGCGAACGGCGGCAAGTTGGTATTGACGGGAGTGGCTCTACCGGTGCGTGAGCAGATGATTCGCACGGGCGCATTCGCATCCATCGGCGAAGAAAATATTTACACCGCAACGCCAATCATCGGCGAGACGACGCGGCGCGCAGCTCGGGATGCGAGGGTCTGGCTAGAAAGCGCGCCAGTGGCGGAGAGCAAGAACGAACAAGCCGCTCCAATGACATAGGGGCAAGGTGGGAAATTCAAGGCGAGCTTGCAAAACCAAGTTCATCCAATCTCACCGAAACCAAACGCGGCATACCGCATCAACGACAGCAGTCCCAATTCCATCAATGACAAAAGCAGCGCAAGCGCGATAGGGTTCAACGCTTCGCGCCAATTTGCCGCCACGCGTTCGCGTTTGCCCAAGGTTAAAATCAGCACAACGTTCAGTGCGCCAACAGTTGCTAAAATTCCAACAGGCGCGAGAATTGCCAGCGGATAATAAAAAAGCCCCGAACCGGTCGTGAATAAAATCAAAATTGCAATTCCAATTCCCAACAGCGGAAGCATTTCACGCCAACGTTCAAACAAGGCGCGCGGCTCGGCATCGCGCCAGAGGCAATAATTCACAACCGGCAAAATAATCCCCGCCATTGCGATTCCGCACAACCAACCGGTAAAGAAACGCAAATCTAAACGCGGCGCGTACAAATAAGGAATTGGCAGACCCGCGTCGTGCAAATCCTGAAGTGTTGCATTCACGCCGTCGAATCCCATGATTGCGATGAACGCCACATACGTGAACAAAATTAACGGCTTGGGCATCAACGCCGCTTTGCCGCGCCCAATCAAAAAAGAATAGAGCCACGTGACGAGAAAACCCGCAAACATTCCATACATGCGCGCTTCCACCGGCAGTTTCGTCGCCTCGTTCGGCGCGAGCGTGTTCAACAGCGGAATCGCCGCGCGCAATGTCGCTTCGCCGGGCAGGAGTGTTTCACCCAAAAAGTAGGAATGTCCCGCGCGCTGCGGACAGATGCCGAAACCAATCGCATAGAATTTGTCCACCAAACGCACCGGCAGCAACAAGAAAATCGCGAGCGCAATCACGAGGACGATTGCGCCCCATTGAAATCGAGTCGGTTTCTCTTTTTGAATCGCGTCCACGTCAAAAGTCACTATTGCGGCACCAGCGCGTACCATTTCCACGCGTTGGGCGCGGGTGGAACATCCTTCAAGTACGTGCGCGACGGCGGTCTGCCAAGTTCGCCCACCACCGTATCCCAATCAAATGTTTTCTTTAGCGCGCTCGGCGGATACACCTCTTGCATCGCCTGCCACCAATTCAGCCCATCCTCTTTTTGGAAATGCCAATACTCGAGCGCCTCGCGGTTGTTGCGCCAATCGAAATCTTCATCGTCGTGCGACGAAATGCGATTCCAACCGTACTCGCGCGCAAGCTCGGTAAAATCTATAAAGTAACCGTACTCGATGCCATCTTCCATGCCGCCGAGTCCCGCCGCGCGTGTGGCGCGCGCGTTGACAGAAATATCCCACGGCGCAACTGTTAACGGCTCACCTTGCGAACCATCCTGTTTCGCCGCGCGCAGATAGACGCGCCAATACACCTCCGCGTCCGCATCTTCGCGCACCAACACAACGGCTTCTTTGCCATTGCGCGGCAGCGTGAGCAGAGTATCTATCGCGCGTCCCGATTTGTGCCACGACAGCGTGTCGCAGGTGTTATCACAAACATAGCTGATCAATCGCGTCATGTCCGAGAGCGTTGCAAGAAAATCTATGCCGCTCTCCGAAATGACGCGATTGCGTAACGCGCGGAAAGATTCGGATACGGTGCTTGAAACGATGCCATAGGAAGGCGCGAGACGAACTTCGCGCAACCCAACAAAATCGTACTTGCTCCCCTCTTTCGGATCGGAGGGAATCGGTTTTTCCACAAACAACGGTTTATTCGCAATCGGCGCAGTGCCAATTCTTAACGCGTCCGCGTCAGACCAAGCCGCAAAAGTGACCCACGCGGCATCATCGGTCAAACGCTTTGGCAAGCCGCTGCCATCACTTGCGACAACGAACAAGGGATTTTCCATTGCGCGCTGCGCCACGAACGCGATCTGTTTTCCATCGGGCGACCACGCGGGCGCGACGTCGCGTCCAAAGTACGTGAGCTGTTCGATGTCAGACAAACGTGTTCCATCAAAATTTGCGACAAAAATTCCGCGACGCTGACAATTGCCGCTGGCAACACTGCCTTGTTGTGGCGGTTCCTCCAAGGTCGCTTGCACTTTTTCAGCGCATCCTTCGCGATTGGAAACAAAGGCAAGCTGCTTGCCATCGGGCGACCACGCCGCTTGTTCGTCGTGAAAGCGGTCATTCGTCAGGTTGCGCAGATTCGTTCCATCGGGCGTCATCGCAAACAACTGTTTATTTCCCGTTGCCCAACTTGTGAACACAATCGTTTTCCCATCCGGCGACCACGCGGGCGCGAAATCGTACGACGGACTATCGGCGGTGAGATTGACAGCGTTGCTTCCGTCCGCGTTCATTTTCCAAATGTCCAAGTCTTGCGCGCGGTACGATTCAAACGCGAGCTGCTTGCCATCGGGCGACCAGGTGGGCGCGCCATCGTACGCCAAAGCGTTGGTCACGCGCGTAATTTTTCCCGAATTCAAATCGAGAACATAGATTTCCCAATTTCCATCTTTGCGCGATTGAAACGCGAGTTTCGTTCCGTCACGCGAGAGCGCGGGCGCGCGCGCAGGTGAATAGCCATTCGTGAGCTGACGCCATTTTGTCGAATCGAAAATCGTGTCAAAGGTTGCGCCGTACAATTCTTCATAGCCGTCGCGTTCGGCGGACAAGAAAATCGTGCTCGATGATGCTTGCGCCGCCGGTGGAACAGAATTTGTGGGGGCGACGCGCGTCGGCGGGAGCGCGGTGGCGGCAGCGACACGCGTAGTCAACGCGCCGCGCGTTTCTGATGGCGCTTGGGCGGACGGCGCGAATTGAATTATGACGAACAAGATCAGCAGACTGAGCAGAACCAGCGTGAGGTTTCGTGCGAGCTGTAGTTTGGTTTTCAACGCGGTAGAAATTTGGGGAATCGTGACGCAACGCGTCAAAATTCCAGCAAGCGGGCGAACGGGATTATACTACATTTGAAATTGAATCCGCTTTGAGGGGTGGTTATGTTTCTCACAGAATTGCATTGTCGCGTTGGACTCGCCATCGTCTTTTTTTCCTTTGCACTGGGAATGTGGGGCGTAATTGCGTTTTTGCGTGGGCTGGGCGTGACGGGCAGCTATTTCGGCGCGCTGGTCATTGGAGAAATTTTACTTGTCGCGCAAGCTGCCATCGGCGTGGCGCTCATTGTGACCGGACGATATCCGATGGATGGTTTGCATTTGCTGTACGGCATCGTCATTCCACTGGCATGGGGCGCCGTGTATGTCTATACGCGCGGCGCACAAACGAAACGCGAAATGATCATTTACGGCATCATGTCATTTTTTGTGATGGGGCTGGGGATTCGCGGCATCATGACAGGCAGCATCTTGCCCGTTTGTCTGCCCGTTTGATAAAAACACCGCGCAGCAGTAATTTTCGCCGCGCGGTGTTTTCACTCTTTGTTGCTTTGTTTTGAATTACTGTGCTTGCTCCGGACCTTGATTGCGGAACTGCGCGGTAAAGCTGCGAATCGCCTGCTCATTCACCCCTTCGCACACCTGCCGATGGTCCCACGCGACCAACGCGACTTTGTAAGGCATGTTGGGATACGGCGCAACAATCACCTTGTACGGGTCAGACCGCTGAATTGCGACAAGTTGATCAATTTCAGCTTGCGAGATGCCGTTATAGAACATGATGACATAACCGTGTTCCAAACTGTGTACCAATTGTGTAACATCCACATTCGAATCATAAATTCCCGACGGCAGCGAAACGACGTTGTGAGTGCCGGACGAGGGCGGAACCTGATTGTACGTTGGCGTTTCCCCCGGTTCGAGATGCTCGCGCCCTTCGTCTGCGAGCGTCAGTAAATTATCGCACGCCGCCGAGCCGGTGCTGGTCGGTGTTGGGGTGCGCTGCTGAAGCATGGGCAGCACAATTGCTCCGATGACAAGCAGCGCCACGACGACACCACCGCCGATGAGCAAATACTGCTGCTGCTTTTTCTTTTTTTCCTGTGCGGCGCGCTGTTGCGCCTGCTGAGATGATTTGGATGGCATAAATCCTCGTAAAGCGAGAGCGGAATTTTCCTATTGTAGTGAAACTCACAACTCGCGCAAATCGCGCACCCGCGAACGTTCAAAATCCGGCAAGCGATTGGCGCGATCAATCAAGATGGCATCCATCCCAACGCCCTGCGCGCCCTCCACATCGTGATAAACACTGTCACCCACGTACACCAATTCGGAAATCTCTCTGCCAGCCGCGCGCTGCGCCGCCTGGAAAATTCGCGGGTCGGGTTTTTCGATGCCGAGAATTCCCGACACAATGAAAAAATCGAAATAATGCGCGAGTCCCAAATCACCCAACAACGCTTCGCAATTCGGTGAAAAATTGGAAATGATGCCGAGCCGTTTGCCTCGCTTTTGTAATGCATCTAACGCGGGAATAACATCCTCGTACACTTTTTGAAAATTGCCGCCGTTTGCGGGATCGAGCAATTCATTCGCAAAACGCCGCGCGTCGTTTTCGCGCACTCCGATTTGGCGAAAACCCTCTGCCCAAAAATCCACCCAGAACGCGCGTTGTTCTTGCACAGGCAAAAGTGAAAGCTGCACTTGCGTTGTGCGTCCGGCGAGCTCATGGTTCAACGCTTCCAAGATTTTCTGCGTCTCCTCCGCCGACACGCTCACTCTAACTTGCGCGGCGCGTTTGGCATATTCCGCCGCGCGCCGCTCTTCATCGAACGTGATCAGCGTACCGCCGACGTCGAACAAATACATCGCGTATTCTTTCAAGTTCCCAACTCCTGCTTTCATCCGGCACAGAATTCCAACATTCGACAGCTAATGATCCAACTTGGGGCGAACGTTGCCCAACACAATCAACCGCGTGTTTCCGTGAATGCGAAATTCGGACGGCGGACACAAAAGCGCGTTGCCCGCTTCAATCACACCGAGCAAAATCCTGTTTTCGCGTAATTGCTGATTCACCAATGCCGCTTGAAAAGTTTTCCCTTCCAAATCTTTTGGCGCATCAATGATATAGACCTCTTGCGGCGTATCAAGCCGGAGTAATTGCGAAAATGCTTGCGCGACTCCGATATTCAACGCCGTACGCGCCAAGAGTCCTTCCGACATTTCCGCGCTGGCGATAATTTCATCGGCGCGGGCACGTTCAAAGTGTTGGCGGTTGGCGGGATCGCGCAGCTGCGCGACCACATGCAGCTGCGGATTTGCTTCTTTGAGCGCCAACACGGTCAGCACTGCGCGCGCATCGTACGTCGAGTCCATGTGCGGATCATTGTCGCTTTCGTCCGTCACCGCAATCGCGGCGCGCGCAGTTTTGATGCTTGCGCGCTCCAAGTCCTCGGCGTGCGTTGGATTCCCACTGATAAATTTTATATTCGTATCGGGATAGGGATTTTGGGGCAGCTGGGCGAGCAGCACAATCGGCACACCCGCGCCAAACGCTTCGCGCTGCAGCACGCTGCCAATTTGATGCACGCGCGAGTTCCATCCGCAAATGATAATATGATTTTCCATTCTCGCTCGTCCCTTGCCCTTGCCCTGCGTCAATACGCGATTTACGAATCCGGAAACAATCGCCGCAACCAGCAACGCGCGCACGGCGGCAGCCAAGATCACTACAACCAACGCGCCCCCGCGTCCTCCAACGCTTTGCGGCGGCGGCGCGCCTAACGTGACGCCCGAAACATTTTGCAGCATGTACGCGAACGCGTTCCCAAAATCGGCGAGCGCGGACCCAGCGTTCGACTGTAATTCAAACGCCCAGATCACAAGAGTTCCGACGCTCAAGAGTCCCAAGAGCCCTAACGCAATCAACAAATATGTGTTGGGGCGCGAGAGCACAAAGATCATTCGCCAAAAAACTTGGCTCAGCCGTTCACGACGCGTAGGCAAAACGTACATAAAGAATTGAAAAAAATAGGACGCACCGCAAGGAGCGTCCTATTTCCAGAATCATCAGAAGGGACGATTAATCCGTTTTGCCCGGCTCATTCCATTTTGCCTGATACTCTTCGGCAGACAATTTGTACCAGTCTGCATTCTTGTCAATGTACTCGCGCCAATTTTCGGGTACATCTTCGAGCGGAAAGATTGCAGAGACGGGACATTCGGGCACGCACGCGCCGCAATCTATGCACGTATCGGGATCAATGTATAACTGGACGATCTCTTCAAATTGAGTTTCGTCTTGGCGCGGATGAATGCAGTCCACCGGGCAAACATTGACACATGCCGTATCTTTTGTACCGATACACGGTTCCGCAATGACGAATGCCACAGCCAGTCCTACGCCGCGCGTTTACAGCCCATAGTTCGCGGCATCAAAACCCTCAACAACCCCTTCTTCTTTCAATTCACCTGACGCGACTTTGGCAACATAGATACCCGCTTGCTGTTGACTCCACTTGGCATCGAATTCTTCGCGTCCAAGTTTGTACCAATCCGCATTCATATCAATATATTCGCGCCAATTTTCCGGCACATCTTCATTCGGGAAAATCGCGCTGACAGGACATTCGGGCACACATGCCCCACAGTCAATGCACGTATCGGGGTCAATGTAGAGCTGAAAGGTGCCAGAAAACCCGTCCTCATCTTTTCGTAAATGAATACAATCCACAGGACAAACGTTAACGCAAGCGGTGTCTTTGGTTGCGATGCACGGCTCGGCGATTGTAAAAGCCATTGGAAAACCTCCCTAAATAATTATAATGTTATACGGTTGAAAATACGTCATTACTCATTCGTGACGCATTGAACAAGATGATACTCTAATTTATTTTTAACGTCAAGTAGAATTTCACGCGCAGCTTGCGCGCGCTGAAAAATTTATCTTGGCGCGTCCTTCGCGCGGCGCGTCACAAAGTGATTGACAGGCGCGCGCGCATAGTGTAAGATGCGCGCACGGGGCATCCCCTTACCATCGAACACGCGGACTCTTTTCCACATATGTTGAAATCACTTGGCTTGATCCAAATTTTTGTTCTGCTCGTCGTCGCGGCGCTCTTTATCATGACGTGGGATTTTGGACGCCGCGTAATTGAAAATGTCCAGCTCGTCCAAGCCGCGCAAGCCGCCGACGCTGAACTCGCGCATGTCGAACAGGTCAACGCGCAGCTCAAACAGCTGAAAAAAGATGTAACCACCGACACCTGGGTGGCGAAAAAAGCGCGTGCCGATTTGCATTACGCGTTGCAAAATGAAACGCTGTTCATTCCCGCCGCGACGCCGCCCGCCCCGGCCGCATCCGCGCCCGCCGTCGTCCCCTCGCCGGCTCCGCCCCGCCCCATTTGGCAAGATTGGCTTGAAGCCATTTTTGGTCCCTCCCAATAGCGAATCGCTTGTGCGCTGCTTGCCAGCGCACAATTCATCTGCGCTCCAATGAAGATTCGTTCTGTCACTTGTTTCTTGGGTGTGAATGAAACACTCACAGACGCGTCGCTGGAACGCGCGGCGGCGCTGAATGAATCGGCGCGCGCAATGGCAACAGACGCCGGCTTTGTGCTTCAAACGACGCGCCTTGCCGCGCAACCCCTCCACGCGATTTTGCGCGAAAACCCCGCACGCGAATTCGGACGCGCGTTTGAGAAAAACTATCGCGCGCTCGGTTTTGATTATGGCGCGCTGCTCTTGTCCTCACCGGAACTGTACGCGGACGCAAGCACCTTGGTGCAAGAGAATTCTAGTTTGTTCGTCTCGCTCGCCATCGCGTCGAAAAAAAACGGCATTGATTTTGACGCACTCCGCGCAGCCGCAATAACAATTCACGCGCTCGGACACGATAAAGCAGAGGGTTTGAGCAATTTTCGGTTTGCCGCGTCCGCCAATGTGCCGCCGAACGTTCCCTTTTTTCCCACCGCGTATGCGGGCGATGACACGCCAAGTTTTGCGTTCGCCGCGCAAGCCGCCGACCTCGCGGTGGATGCGTTCACCGACGCGCGCGATTTGAATGACGCGCGAACGCGTTTGGTGAACGTGTTGGAAACTCACGGCGCGCGGTTGGATGAATGGGGCAAGCAGCTGCAAGCAAAAAGCGGCGTGCGTTACGCGGGCATTGATTTTTCGCTCGCGCCGTATCCGGACGAAAACAACAGTCTCGCCACCGCACTCGAACGCTTGGCGGGCGCGCGCTTTGGCACACGCGGGACATTGTTCGCCGCATCATTCGTCACCGACACATTGCGGCTCGCAAAATTTACGCGCGCGGGATTTAGTACATTAATGTTACCCATGCTCGAAGATTGGACGATGGCGCGGCGTTCCCACGAAAATTTGTACTCGCTCGATTCATTACTTTTGTATTCCACCGTTTGCGGCACCGGACTTGATACCATTCCCCTCGCGGGCGATACAACCCAACACGAAATCGCCGCGCTGCTGCTCGACCTCGCCGCGCTCGCAGTGAAATTGGATAAACCGCTCACCGCGCGCCTCATTCCCGTTCCCGACCTTTCCGCGGGCGAATCCACGCAATTCAATTTTGAATATTTCGCGAACGCGCGCGCGTTCGGCATTGACGCGGACACGCGCATGAAATTGGTATAAAGAAAAAAATCTCGACGGTGCGTCGAGATTTTTTTACGATTGGTTTAGAGGAACGTATGCTACAATTCACGGCGCGGTCACATTAACTAAATTTTCGCGATTGGCGATTTGCGATACGCGAAATTCTGCAATGGAGCAGTATGAGCGACAAAACATTTCTTTTACTCGGCGGCGCGGGCTTGGTCGGCTTGCAGGTGGCGCGGGCGATTGCGCGCGAAATGGACGCCGAAAAAATTATCATCGCCTCGCTGTACCAACGTGAAGTACGCGAGGCGATTGCTGTTTTGAAAAAAGAGTGCGCCGAGATCGAATGGATTGGCGAATACGGCGACATTTTTCTCCGCGAGGAATTTCAGCACGAACGCCGCAGCGATCTGATGGCGTCCAAAACGCGGCGCGACGAATTGTACGACGATTTGTTTGGCAATTTTCACGACGCGTATCGGCGTTCGCGCCTGGCACAATTGATTTTGCAATACAAGCCGAACGTCATCGTGGACAGCATCAACACCGCAACCGCCATCAGTTATCAAGACGTTTACGCCGCATCCGTCATCGCAAAACAAAACTTGGACGCGTTGTTTGACGAAATTGACGCGTTGACGCGCGCGGTTCACCAGCTAAACCACGTAGCCATCGTCGAGCCAAGCGCATCCATTCAACTGGCGCATTCGCGCGAACAAACCGAACACCTCACCACACAACTCTCTACGCATATTGAAAACATCGCGCACCTGCGGAAACCGGCGCAAACGGCGTTCGAGTCATTGTTGATTTCGCAAGCGGTGCCGCAGTTGATTCGCCACATCGTTTTGATTCTGCGCGCGATGGACCAGGTGGGCACACGGTTGTATTTGAAAATTGGAACGACGGGGACGGGCGGTATGGGGCTGAATATTCCGTACACGCACGGCGAAGACAAACCGAGCGCGAAACTCATGTCAAAAACAGCGATGGGCTTTGCGCATACGGGACTGATGTTTCTGATGGCGCGCACGCCCGACGCGCCGATTGTCAAAGAGATCAAACCCGCCGCGATGATTGGCTATGCCGATATCAATGTGCGCGCGATTCACGAACGCGGCAAACAAGTATTGCGTTACGCGCCAAGAACGGAAAAGTTAAACGGCAGCTTGACGCTGCGCGACAGTGCCGACGCTTACGACGAACGCGGCAAGTTAGAAGTTGTCATCGTGGACACGGGCGAAAATGGTTTATTCGCCAAGGGCGAGTTTGAAGCGATTACGGCAATGAATCAGATGGAATTTATCACGCCGGAAGAAATCGCCAGTAAAGTGGTATTGGAAATAATGGGCGTGAATACGGGCAACGAAGTTTTGTCCGCGCTCGACAGTACCGTATTGAATCCAAGTTATCGCGCGGGGACTTTGCGCCGCGCGGCGTTGGAAGATTTGGCGCGGTTGGAAGACGAGACGCAAAGCCCCTCCATCGCGTTGGGGCAACTTGGACCGCCCGAACTTTCGAAATTGTTGTTCGAAGCGTTTCTCTTGCGCCAACGCTATCACACGCTCGACCGCGTGCTCAACCAGCGTCCGAAAAAAATCGCGGACGCGCTTTATGCATGGCTCAAGAAACATTCCGAAATTGTCGAAATGATCGTTTCGGTCGGCGTCCCGATTCTCGCGCCTGACGGCATCACCATTTTGCGCGGTCCGCGCATTCGGATTCCCGAACGCGCGGATACGAATCGCGTCGAGGTTTCATCAGAGAACGTTGAGCTGTGGGCGCAAAAAGGGTGGGTGGATTTGCGCGCGGAAAACTTTGTAATGTGGCGCGAACGTTTTGAAAAAATGGAACGCGCGCGCAAAGGATTGCGCGGACGCGGTTCGTCTGCCGTCACCACCGAAGCGTATTTGTACGAGGACATTCGCATCGGCGAAGTTGTTGCATGGGTGTTTAATAATGAAGTGGAAGGATATAGGATAAAGTAGCAAGTAGCAAGTAGTATGGAGCAAACGCCGTTCTGCTACCTGCTACCTGCCACCTGCTACCTGCCAACATGAAAATTGACGTAGCCACTCTCGTTCCCAATTTGCGCGAAATGCCAGAGCTGGCGCGCGCGATTGAAGAAATCGGTTTCGATTGTCTGTGGACGAGTGAAACACAGCACGACCCGTTCTTGCCGTTGGCAATCGCGGCGGAGCATACGGAAAAAATCGAATTGGGCACCGCGATTGCAGTGGCGTTTCCGCGCAGCCCGACGGTTCTCGCGCAGACCGCGTGGGATTTGCAAAACGCGTCGAACGGGCGCTTTATTTTGGGACTTGGCACGCAGGTGAAACCGCACATTGAACGCCGCTTCGGAACGGTGTGGGAACATCCCGCCGCGAAATTGCGCGAAATGATCTTGGCGATGCGCGCCGTGTGGGACGCGTGGCAAGGCGACGGGCGCATCAACTTTCGCGGCGAGTTTTACAAAATTACGTTGATGACGCCGTTCTTTAACCCGGGTCCCATCGAACATCCGAACATTCCCATTTACATCGCGGGCGTGAATGAAAAATTGTGCCAAGTCGCGGGCGAATTATGTCAGGGCTTTCATGTGCATCCGTTTCACACGCCGAAATATATTCGCGAACTGATATTGCCGAATATCGAAATGGGTTTGCAGAAAACACTGCGCGCGCGCGCGGATATTCAACTATCGTCCGCGATTTTTGTGGCGACGGATGAAGGCGAGCGCGAAATGGTGCGGATGCAAATTTCCTTTTACGCGTCCACGCCAACCTATCGCCCCGTTTTGGAAATGCACGGCTGGGGTGACGCGGGCGAAAAACTTTCGTCGCTCGCCGCACACAAAGAATGGGGCGAAATGTCCGCGCAAATCACGGACGAGATGCTGGAACAATTTTGCGTGATGACGACGCCCGATAATTTGGCGAACGCGATCAAGACGCGTTACGAAGGACTGCTTGACCGCATCACGCTTTACACGCCGTTTGAGGCGGGCCATGATACGGAGAGGTGGAAAGAGTTGGTGCGCGCGTTCAGGCGTTGACGCAGAGGTGAATCGTTTTATACTTCATTTGGAGGAGCAAGGAACATGAAACCCAAGTATGTCTATTGGCAGGATGAGGAAATGTGGCTCGGCTATTTGGAGGAGTTTCCTAGTTATTGGACCCAAGGCGAAACACTCCAAGAGCTGCAAGAGAATTTGATTGACCTCTATAAAGAATTGACGAGTGGAAACATTCCAAGTGTGCTGCGCGTTGCCGAACTCGAAATCGCATGAAACGCATAGACCTGCTCAAAGCGATTGAAAAGATGGGATGTGTCTTGATTCGTCATGGCGGCAGGCATGATTGGTATCAGAATCCCAAAACCAAGGTTTCGCAACCTGTGCCGCGCCATCGTGAAATTAAAGAGCCGCTCGCGCGGCATATTATCAAGCTGCTTGGAAATCCTGACGACGATGAATCCACTTCCAAACCGCGCTGAGTCAGCGTTAGAGAACGCTTCCTACGCGATGTAGGTAATCACCAAATATAAAGCACTGGACAGAGTTGGTGTGCGCGTTCAAGCATTGAGGTCTCCCCATCAAATCAAAATTAGCTCGTAAAAAAATCTTCGACTCGCCGCTTTGGTCCGTGCGCGCGATTGTGTGGATTTCGATTCCCGTCATTGCCATCACGGCGCTGTTGGTCTTTTGGCTGAGCAATCGCTCGTTCTTGGGCGAAGCGGCGATCATTTTGGGAATTATTGCGTTCGGCTTGTTCGCGTTTCTCGCCATCGGTCTGTTTCACGGCGTTCGTTTGGAAGAACCTATCATCGAGAATCCGGACAAACCGTTTGGCTCGACGGACTTTGATGTTGGTTCTGCGGTGGGACTTGATGCAATGCCCATACCAGACCTCAAACTGGATGTGCCGGATGTTGGCGGCGGCGGCGATGACATTGCAGGTTGTTTGGTGTCTATTGTTTTGTGGGTTGTGGTGTTGATTGTGTTAGCGATTCTTTTTTGGCTGCTCGTTCAGGTTCTGGCATTTGTGCTACCGTGGGTGCTGCTTACGCTGTATTGGGTCTTTTTTCGCGCGCTCAAACTCATCTTTGGAAAATCGCCCATGACGCGCGGAAAAATTGTACCCAGTTTAGGTTACGCGCTTTTTTTCACCGTTCTGTACACGGGCTGGCTATTTGTGTTGTTGGGGCTGCTTCAAACCCTTCGCGCGTTGGCAACGAGCTAAGGCTAATGCCCACCTACTCCCCCACCCCAGCGCGCGCCGAAATCCAAAACCTCGTCGAAACGTTTGCGCGCAATGAAAGCGCGCTGCAGCACGCGCCCGAAGCGCAAATCGAAAATGATTTTCTGCGCCCATCTCTCAATTCTATTCCGTAACAGCCAAACTTTATGCACATCATCAGCATCAAAAAACTACGAGATTTTTGGGAACAACATCCCGAGGCAAAAGAGCCCTTACGCCGCTGGTATCAAGTCACAAGGCAAGCGCGATGGCGGAGTTTGACAGACACGCGCCGTGATTTTCCGCACGCGGACTTGACAGGTATTTGCACAATCTTTAATATCAAAGGCAACGATTATCGGTTGGTCAGCAAGATTTATTATCCAAGCCAGGTTGTTCTGGTACGCGCTGTGTTGACTCATGCCGAATATGATAAGGGGAGGTGGAAACATGATTGCGAAGCTTGACGAATCCAAATATGCCAATTTACTTGCCGCCACGCTCCCCGGCGTGATTACGGATGATGCAGAATTGGAACGACTGACAGAAGAGGTGAATCGTTTGGTGAGCAAGGGCATAAAACAAGAACGTCTTGCGCCCGAAGAAGAGAAACTCCTTGCGCTGTTGACGCGGCTGATTCAAGATTACGAGCAAAATTTTGAATGATTCCCCAACTCTCGCCCACCACAGCGAGAGTTTTTCGTTTTGCAAAAAGGCATGATTCGCCACTTGACGTTGTAAAAAGCAAGTCTAAAATCATGCAACGCAAATTTCTGCGATGTCGAGTGGGGTACACTCGCGTTCATCGCCATTTGCTCAACGAAAGATTTCTTCATGCCCACCTACTCCCCCACCCAAGCGCGCGCCGAAATCCAAAACCTCGTGGAAGCGTTTGCGCGCAATGAAAGCGCACTGCATCACGCGCCCGAAGCGCAAATCGAAAATGATTTTTTGCGCCCGCTCTTTCGCTATTTGAATTGGAACGTGGACAATGTCGGGCTAAGGAACTCGTATGAAATGGGGCAACCTCCCGCGTTAAAGCTGCAATTAATCACCACAAATTGTACCTTGACAAAGCAGAGTACTTTGCTATACCATCAACTTGAGAAAAACGTGAAATTTTTGGGAACTACCTCCCAAAGCAAATTTCTGATTGATTAGAGGTTTGGATTTTACGCTTCAGCGGGCTACCCGTTAGACCCCGCCAAAGTCTCGATTCAAATCCCCAGACCAAATCGGGATTCGCCCAAAAGCAAAACAACTTTT
Organism: Chloroflexota bacterium; assembly: GCA_004295045.1. Taxonomy (GTDB): domain Bacteria; phylum Chloroflexota; class Anaerolineae; order UBA4142; family SHND01; genus SHND01. The sequence continues at coordinate 15,916 of SHND01000041.1, forward strand.
GCTCCACCCATAATTCTTGTACATAACCGCGCAAGTATGCGTACCACCAAAAGAGAGGAGGTTAATTTATCCGAGTAACACGATGATTATGAGGCGCGCCGTCGCAGTGGGCAGTCTCTCGACGGGGTGTGTCACCACAAACGGATTTGTTCCGGTGTGGGCTGTCTCACCTTTGCCGAGTTTCAAGAAAAAATCGCGCTCGAATTGATAGCTTACCTTACGCATGTCATTTCGAACAAAGTGAGAAACCTCGGTTTTGATAAGCGGGATTTCTCGCAAATACGACTCGAAATGACAATACTGCGTAACATGAATTAATAATCAAGCCCAACCGTTTGATAGAGACACGATTTTTTTGCTCTGTTCTTGGCGTACGGTGCAAATCTGCAAACACTGGTTGTTTTACCCTCGACGTTTTCTATGGTTTTTTTGCAATAGGAGGAAATATGCTTCGCTTCAAGTTTCTCGCAAGTTTGGTATTGGTCTGTCTGCTTGCATTCTTTTTTTACATCGGCAGTGGCACGGCACATGCCGCAGGCATTGTCACAGTAAAAGGCAGCGCGCAAAACGGCTGGGCATTGGTCACCGAGACGGCGCTCGCCGGAGGATATTTTGAAAGCGGTTCCAAGACGTCGTACAATTTGCCAGATATAGGTGGGGGCGAGACGACATCTGATTTGAAACCCCAAGCGGTTTGTACGACAATATGCTATGTCAATACGACAACCGGAAATGACTCAAACGATGGCGACACACCGGGGAACGCGAAAAAGACGATTCAAGCCGCCGTCAATCAAGTCTCCAGCGGCGGACAAGTCGTCGTGGCAGCTGGCACCTATAACGAAAATGTCGTCATCAACAAGAATGGCATTACTCTAGAAGGCGCTGTGGCTTTCAATCCCAATGACGTGCCTAATCCGAGCGTTCATACGATTATCAGCAGCGGCTCGCCTGCCGTCATAACCTCGCCGGGCATTCAAATCAACTCTGGGATAACCGGCGTCACCATCAAAAACTTGCGTGTCGAGAACTTTGCCAGCAGCAGCGGCATCTTGGGCGTGGTGGGCAACGACGGGCTGACCATTGACAGCGTGCAGGTGTACGGCAATAACACAAACGGCATGCCCGTCAGCGGCGGAATCTACATGAACGGCCCCGTCTCTAACGTGACCATCAACAAAGCGGACGTGCAAAATAACAAGTCTCGCGGCATCGTAATCTGGAACGGGTTCAAACAAAATATCACCTTTACCAACAACTATATCAAAGGCAACAATTGCTGCGGAATCGAATTGCAGGACGGGACGGCTTCGGGCGTCACGGTTACCGGAAATACCGTCCTCAACAATTCCGACAGCGGCATGGCGTTTATCGGTCTAATGGCTGGCGCCGGGCCAAATTTGATTGCCAACAATACGCTGACAGATAACGGCCGCTTTGGCATCGAGATTAAACTGCCGAACGGCACAGGGCAAACCAGCGGGGATGGCAGCATCGTAGTCGAGAACAACACCGTCTCCATGACCGGCGCCATCGTAGATCAACGCGACATGGCTGGTATTTCCGTGTACCGACGCGGCTGGGTGAGCGGCAATAACAACGTGGATATTCCGCAAGGCGTGGTAATACGCAACAATACCGTCTCCGGTTATCAACAGTCCAGCAATAGCGATGGCTTTGGTATCGTCGTCGAAGGCGCAGGCATGAGTGTGTATGGCAACACGTTAAACAACAACGACGTCGGAATCCAACAGCAGGCGGGACATCTGCCCTACACTCCCAACACTAACGTTGACGGTGATCAAAGCAATTTGCCGGACCAATATTTTGGACGCGGCAATTCGCCTGTCGGCTGCGCCGCAATCAGCAGCAATACCTTTAGCGGCAATACCGTTGATACCCGCAGCGTGGGAACCAGCGGCGGAAGCGTTACCAACGTCAATACCGGACGCTTTTTCTGTTCCATCCAAAGCGCGATTGACGATGCCAACACCCTCAATGGGCATACGCTCAATGTCGGCGCCGGCACCTATGTAGAAAACGTCGTTATCTCGAAATCGCTGGAACTCGCCGGCGCGAGTCAAGCGGGCGTAATAGTGCAACCTGCTGTCTCTGACCCAAATTGCGGCGGCGCAGGCGGCGGCTCGTTGTGTTCGGGTGCGAGCAATGTATTTCTTGTCCAAGCCAGCAATGTAACGATTCATGACCTGACCGTGGATGGGGACAATCCATCTCTCACCAGCGCTTACAATGTCGGCGGCGCGAATCTCGATGCGCGCAACGGCATCATCATAAATAACCTTCTCCCAGGCCCTTACAACAACTTTGTTGTCTACAACACTACAGTCAAGAATATCTATTTGCGCGGCATATACGCATACGGAGGCACATTCAACCTTCACGACAACACCGTGACCAACGTGCAGGCAGAAGGCGCTTCCATCGCCATGTTTAATTTCAGCGGGAGCGGATTCTTTACAGACAACACCGTTTCGTATGCGAACGATGGCATTTCTTCGAACTGGTCCAAGGGCACGGAATACAGCGGCAACACAGTTACGAATTCGGGTAGCGGCGTTCACACCGACAACAATGGTGGGTCAGGCGGTAGTGCTGACAACATCCATGACAACACTGTAAGTGATTGTACGGCAGGCGGCTATGGCGTATGGGTTTTTGTTCCATACAACAATGTGATTGTCAATTCAAACGATGTGTCGAATTGCGAAATCAGCATGTCATTGTTTGGCGGGCAGGGCGGCACACCGACCTTTAGCAACAACACCGTTGATGGAAACAATATAGCAAATGGCGCAGGAATGTACATCTCAACCGACACGTTTGGTTACGGTGACATGAATGCGGCGGCGACACTAAATGGCAATTCTTTTACCAACGCCGAGACAGGGATGTACATTGACCGAACGGGTTCCGCCACACTCAACGTTACAGAAACGAGCGACACCTTTACAGGTTCCACGATAGGCATTGACACAGATACCAACCTAACGACAAGTAATGTGACGGCAACTGCCACCGGCGACGCGCTGCTCGTGCGCAGCGGCGGCAGCGTCACAGCTAATAATTCATTAGACCTGAACGGGAATGCTACAATCTCAACCGGCGGCACGCTGGGCGCCGGAACATCAAGCGAAATAAAGGTCGCGGGCAATTGGACGAACAATGGAACATTCACCGCCGGAACGGGCAAAGTAAAATTCGACGGCGCGGTCGCACAAAGCATCGGCGGCGCGAACCCGACAACGTTCAATGACCTCGATCTATCCAACACGCACGCGAGCGGCATTACCTCGTCGGTCAACGCCACCGTCAACGGCGCGCTGGCGATGAATCAAGACAGCAACTTGAATATGGGCGCGAACACCTTGACGATGGGGACATCGAGCGCGGCAGCAACGAGCGGCAGCGGACAAGGCGATGTCATTGGGCAAGTCACGCGCACAAGTTTTACATCTGGCACAACCTACAACTTTGGGAGTCCGTTCCTCGCGTTCAACAATTTAACTTTTACCACCGCGCCGACGGACATTAGCGTGACCCTTGCCACCTCTGCGCCCGGAACTTTTCCGAGCGCTATCCTCCGAACCTACTCGCTCAACGTCAACGGCGGTTCAAACGTCAACACGGATTTGCGGTTGCATTATCGCGACGATGCCTTGAACGGAAATTCAGAAGTGGCGCTCGCTCCCTATCGGTTTGATGGCACAACATGGGGTCTTCTCGCTACCAGCGCGCGTAATACCATCCAGAATTGGGTTGAACGAAGCGGCGTTTCCACTTTCTCCGATTGGACGCTCGCCAATTCAGCCCCAACAAGCGTAAATCTGCTTTCTTTCACTGCGAACAAAACGAGCGCGGCTGTAGAATTAAAATGGCAGACCGGCGCTGAACTCAACTTGCTTGGCTTTAACATTTGGCGTAGTCGCGGCAAAGCCGAATTCAAGAAAATCAATGCCGACCTCATTCCTGTAAAGTCGCCTGGCGGCGTGCTGGGAAACGACTATTCGTATTCAGACTCTATTGAACGTGGAGGAAAATACAAATACAAACTGGAAATCGTCACTGTCACCGGTGAATCAGAGTGGAGTGAAATAGTTCAAGTCCGCTTGAAACGTCCAAATGCATGCGCGAGCGCACTGCGCGCGCCAAAATTCCTTGAGCCGCAAGCGCAAGCCAAACTCAGCGCACGTCAAATCACACTGAAATGGGAAGCGCTCAAGTGTGCTGAATACTATAACATTACAATTCGCGAAGGAACGGTAGACGGCGTCATCGTGGCTCAAGGCGATAACCTCAACACAACAGAATATAAATCGCCTAAACTCAGCCGCGGGAGAACCTATTTTGCAACAGTCGGCGCGTGTAATGCAGCTGGGTGTGGCGAAACGCAATCGGTCGAATTCACCATCAAAAGGAAAAGAGAATAGGAAACAGGACCTGCGCTCAAGTGTCATGTCGAGCCGCATTTGCTCACATGGAGGTCATGTGGGAAATCTCCATGGCAAAGTGCGAGATTTCTCACTCTGTTCGAAATGACAAGCGCAAGTCCCAAAAAAGAACAATCATTTTTACATAAAGGGTTTTGCAGAGCCGCGAGAGATTTCTCGCGGCTCTTTCTTGACAAAGAAGGACCTAAATTGTACACGACCCTTGACGCCCTAGAATATCCGTTCTACAATGCCAACAAACACAAAAAGGAGAACGACCATGACAACCATGAATCCGTACCTCAATTTTGCAGGCAACGCGCGCGAGGCGCTCGATTTTTACAAATCCATTTTCGGCGGTGAAGTGTCGGGGCTGCAAACGTATGCTGACGGCGGAATGCCCCACGAACCGGGCAAAGAAAATTGGGTGATGCATTCCGAATTTAAAGCAGACGGCGTTTTTTTCATGGCGGCGGACGACCCGAGCGGCGCGACCAAAACTTCCAACAACAACATCAGCTTGAGTTTGCAATTTACGGACATTACGGAAATTGATCGCACGTTCGACGCGTTGGCACAAGGCGGTCAGGTGACAATGCCGCTCGACACCGCGCCGTGGGGCGCACGTTTTGGAATGTTGAAAGACAAGTTCGGCATTCAATGGCTGTTGAACTGCTATGTGCAATAACGGGTGGAAGCAAAACTGAAATTTCGTGTCGTCAAGCACATCGCTTGATTTTCAATCGCGCCATTTATCCAACCGCATGTCTCACTTGCACCTCATCGCCTTTGACGCCGACGATACGCTCTGGCACAATGAGCGTCTCTATCTCACCGCGCAAAACAGATTCAAAACTCTTTTGGCGCGTTATCACAGCTCCGAATGGATCGCGGAACGATTGGACCAAACCGAAATGCGGAATTTGCCGCACTTTGGCTATGGCATCAAATCGTTCGCACTTTCGATGATTGAAACGGCGGTGGAACTCACCGAAGGGCGCATCACCGGACAAGAAATCCAAATTCTGATTGATGCGGCAAAAGAGATGCTGACGGCGGAGGTGCAACTGGTGGAACGCGTCCCCGAAACGTTGGCGCGGCTCGCAGAAAAATACGCGTTGATGGTGATTACCAAAGGCGACTTGCGCGACCAAGAACTCAAAATCGAGCGGTCGGGGTTGGCGCAATTTTTTTCGCACGTTGAAATTGTGAGCGACAAGAAACGCGCGAACTATTCACGCGTGCTGCAGCAACACAACCTCGCGCCCGAACATTTTGCAATGGTGGGTAATTCGCTTCGATCGGATATTTTGCCGGTGCTGGAACTCGGCGCGACGGCGATTTATATTCCGCACGAATTGACGTGGGCGCACGAACACGCGGACGCGCCCACCGCCGCACCAAATTTTTACGAGGTCGCCAAGTTCGATGACCTTCCCGTATTGTTCGCACAATTGGAGCAGAAATGACACACATCGCAAAAGGCGAGTTCGATGTAACAATGACGCCGCAAGCGCAAGATAAAGCGCAAGGTTCAACGCTTGGCAGAATGGCGCTCGCAAAAATTTTTCGCGGCGATTTGCAAGCGACGAGTAAAGGAGAAATGTTGACCGCGATGATGGCAAACGGTTCCGCCGTTTATGCCGCCATCGAGCGCGTTGACGGCACACTTGAAGGCAAGCGCGGCAGTTTTGTTTTGGTACATCAAGGCATTGCGACGGGCGCGGGGCAAACGTTGACGGTGACGATTGCGCCGGATTCGGGCAGTGATGAATTGCAAGGCATTACGGGCGAAATGAAAATCATCATCACCGACGACAAACATTTTTACGAACTCGATTATGCGCTGGCAAACCAATGAGCTATCTTGAAACGCTGCTCGAAAACAATCGCAAGTGGTCCGAACGAAATCGCGCGCAGGACGCGGCCCTTTTTGAAAAACTCGCGCGGCAACAGTCACCGTCGAGTTTCTGGATTGGCTGTTGCGACAGCCGCGTGTCGGCAACCCAACTCACCGACTTGCAGCCCGGCGAAATGTTTGTGCATCGGAACGTCGGAAATGTTGTGGTGCATACGGATTTGAATTGCTTGGCGGCGCTGCAATATGCGGTGGATGTATTGAGCGTTCAGCACGTTATCGTCTGCGGACATTATGGCTGCGGCGGCGTACACGCGGCATTTGAAAATCATCGGCACGGGCTCATTGACAACTGGCTGAGGCATGTACAAGATGTTCATGCCAAGTACGCGGCGGAAATTGCGGAACTGGACGGTAAGGAAAATCAGATTGACCGCTTGTGTGAGTTGAACGTGGTCGAGCAGGTCGCGCATGTTTGCCAAACGACAATTGTGCAGGATGCGTGGGCGCGCGGACAATCCTTGAGCGTGCACGGTTTTATTTTCGCCATCCGCGATGGGCTCTTGCACGACCTGCAAATATCGGTCCACAACGCAGCATAAGAGGGGTGTGTTTCCATGAGACAGAGCCAATGAAAGAACACCTGGTCGCGCTGCTGCGCCAATTGCATGTCGCGCGCCCGCCGCGTGATTCCGCGCCGCCGCAAGAATATTTTACGCGCTTTTATCGACGCAACAGCTGGGGCGGTCACGCGTCGCGCAGTGGTCCGGGCTCTGAAGGCGCGCGCGCCGAACAAAAAATCCACATACTGGAAGAAATCATTGCGCAATTCGAAATTGCGAGCATTCTCGATTTTGGCTGCGGCGACTTTTATTGGATGAAAGAGAGTGTGCGTCCGCCCCTGCGCTATCACGGCGTGGATGTGGTCAAGCAGTTGATTCAGCAGAACGAGAAACGATTTAGCAATCCCGCCATTTCTTTTCAATGCCTCGACCTGAGCGACTCGGCGGATCAAAAAAAGTTGGCGGTGCGGACGGCGGACATGGTTGTTTGCCTCGATATTTTCGGACATCTCTTGAATCACGAAGTCACTTCGCTGCTGCAATTTATTTTCGACGATCTCGCGGTCAAGTTTTTCCTCGTCACCAATCGTCGCGAAGAAACAAGCGCGGACTATCTCGCGCGCCCCAAGACGCGTTCCGAAGGAATTGATCTGGAACTGCATCCGCTGTTCCGTGCGCGCCATTCAAAACGCGTAAAACAAATTGCGGCGCTGCATCCTAACGATTATTTTGATCTCTACGAGTTGCACGCGTTCGGGTCGTGATTCGGCGTTTGAGAACGCCTTGCTGCGCAGTTGGGGCGCGCTTTGACAAAGCCATTGAAAAGCAGATAATTCAACCAACAGCAATGACGGAACGAGTACGTCGCCCGAAACCTTAGAGAGAAAAGATCAACGGCTGAAAATCTTTTCAGTGCAAGGCGGCGGAAATTCACTCCCGAGCTGCAATCGCGAAATCCAGCGACTGGAGACTAGAGATTGCCGTCACCGCACGTTACACGCATGGAGCGATGTGCCAAACGAAAAACGTTTGCGCATAACTTGGGTGGTACCGCGGGAAACAAGGAATCCGGAGGATTTCAAGCTCTCGTCCCAAAGAGGATGAGAGTTTTTTATTTCACAAAACCAATGGCGCTATACGCGCAGGATGTTTATCAAGCGCTTGACGAATTGCGAGCCATTACCAGCATGGGGCTCGAATTCGCGAACAATGAGTATGAACGTAAACGGTATACGCGTTTGCGCTCGATTGCGGCGCGCTTGTTTGCGAAACTCGAAGAGCGCCCGGTCGAGCAAGTGGCAAAGGAATTTCATTACGACAACTGGCTGCACGTGAGTCCACTGTCGGGCGCAGAGGCAGCCGTATTTCAGGACGACAGATTGCTCTTGATGAAACGAAGCGACACCGTATTGTGGGCAGTGCCCGGGGGCTTGTGCGAAGTAGGCGAAACGTTGGCAGAAACCGCCCAACGCGAATTGTGGGAAGAAGTCGGCGTGCGCGGACGCGTGATACAATTACTGGGCATTTTTGATTCCCGCCTCTGCCACAGTCACACCAAGGCGCAGCTCTTTCATGTAATCTTTCAAACCGAATTGGTAAGCGGTTCGCCTGCGCCGAGTGCAGAAGCATTGGATGTGCAATTCTTCGCAGAGGATAATTTGCCCGAACTCGCGGCGGGACACGCAATGCGCGTACCATTGTTGTTCAAACTTGTACGCGGGGAAATCTCACCGCCATACTTTGACGTGCCATGATCATTTATCATTTGACGCCCAAGCGCTTTTACGAACGCCAACGCGGGAACGCGGTCTATTTGCCCAAACCGTTCGCGCAAGATGGTTTCATTCACTGCACCAAAGGCGCGGACGAAATGGCGCGTGTTGCAAATTTATTCTATAAACATGAACGCGGTCCGCACGTCTATTTGTACATAGACACGAAACAAGTCCGCGCGAAAATTCAGTACGACGACGCGGCGAAACAATTTCCGCACATTTACGGCGGCTTGAATTTCGACGCGGTCGTGGCAGTCAAAACCGCGCGGCGCGACAAGGATGGAAATTTTTTGCCGCCGGAATAGCCGTTCGGCGTTAGTTATTAGTCATCGTTTTTGGGGGACGACTAATAACAGATAACCAACAACCAATAACAACACATGAACGAATCCGCACATGAACTCCAAGCCCGCGCGCTGGCGCAGCTCGATTCGATTTGGGATGACGCGAAATTAGAAGAATGGCGCGTTGAATACATCGGGCGCAAAGGCGCAGTGAACGCGCTCTTTGAACAAATCAGCGCGCTGCCGCAAGCGGAACGCGGCGCGTTTGGCAAAGACGCGAATCAGGTCAAGACGGCGTTAGAGAACGCCTTCCACGCGCGTGAAGGCGCGATCAAGCAACGCAACTTGTCCGAAGCGTTGGAAGCCGAGCCGCTCGACGTCACACTGCCGGGGCGACGCCCGCAGCGCGGTCGCCTCCATCCCGCGACGCAAACGCTGCGCGAGATTTACAAAATTTTCGGCGAGATGGGTTTTCAAGTGTACCGTACGCGCCAGGTAGAATCTGACTTGGTCAATTTCCAACTGCTCAACATTCCCGAACATCATCCCGCGCGCGACAATTGGAGTACGTTCTATGTTGCGGGTACTGACCAACGTGTGCTGCTGCGTCCGCATACGTCGCCCGGTCAGATCCGCGCAATGCGCGAAATGTTTCCGAATCCGGTTCGCGCGATTTTGCCCGGGATGTGTTATCGTTACGAACAGATCAGCGCGCGTTATGAAATTCAATTCAACCAAGTCGAAGGCATCGTCGTCGGACACAACATCACGTTCGGCGACTTGAAAGGCACACTCACCGAATTTGCGCGCAGAATGTTTGGCGAACGCCCTGTGCGTTTTTTCGCCGATCACTTTCCTTTCACGGAACCGAGCGCGCAGATGGACGTAAAATGTATTATCTGCGAAGGCGCGGGCTGTGCCCTATGCAAACATACAGGATGGCTCGAAATTCTCGGTTCGGGCATGGTGCATCCCGACGTATTGCGCAACGGCGGTTACGACCCCGACGTGTGGAGCGGTTTCGCGTTTGGCATGGGTCCCGAACGCATTACGATGCTCAAACACGGCATCACCGACATTCGTTATTTCTGGGGCAACGATTTACGATTTTTGGAACAATTCTAGCGGCTAGCGTATAGCAAATAGCCGATAGCAAAACGCGATTATGTTTTGCAGTGAGCCATCTGCTATACGCCATCTGCAATTCGCCATCATGGCAAGCACAACCCCAACTTCAAACGTCAGTCCAACCACGCGCGGCATCATCAAAGGCATTGATCGCATGGCGCTGTTCATTGTGAAACATTGGCTGGGAATATTTTTGATCGCGTACGGCGCGTGGGTGTGGGCGCCCTTCCTCGCGCCAGTTTTCATGCATTTCGGGTGGACGAACGCGGGCAATGCACTGTATTTCGCCTACAGTTTATTTTGTCACCAACTGCCCGAACGTTCCCTCTTTTTCTTTGGACCGCAAGCAATGTACAGTTTGGATCAAATCGGACAAGTGTGGTCCACCGAAAATCAACTGGTGCTGCGTCAATTCATCGGCAATGCCGAAATGGGTTGGAAGATGGCGTGGAGCGATCGAATGATTTCGACGTACGGCGGCATCTGGTTCGGCGCCGTGCTTTGGGCGATTTTTGGGAAACGCGTGCCGCGCCTGCCGCTTTCCATTTGGCTGCTTGTCGGAGTTCTGCCATTGGCGCTCGATGGCATCAGCCATTTTATCAACGATATCGTCGCGGGAAGTTCGGGACAGGGCTTTCGCGATACGAACGAATGGCTCATGCTCCTCACGGGAAATATTTTTCCGGCGGAATTTTATTACGGCAACATGCTCGGTTCGTTCAATTCGTGGGCGCGTTGGATTACCGGGCTTTTGTTTGGTGTGACAACCGTCTTTGCGATTTTCCCGATTATCGGCGCCGCAATGCGCGACACCCAGCGAGATATTGAATCGCAGCTGACGCGGATTCAACAGGTGGAAAGCAAGTGAAACGTTTTTTCAAGTCACCTGCGTTCTCGCCCATCGGTCTCATCGGCTGGGCGCTCATTCTCATCGGCGGCGGCTGGGACTTGATTTACCACATTGCGCCGCTCGTGTCCGATGTGAAATGGTCGCCGGTGATTGATCGACTCGGTGAATTTGGGCATACCGTGATTCTCATCGGCATGGTGATTGTTGTGTTTGCCGTGTTGTTAGCACAACATCGTAAAGGGATAAATTGATGAAAGTTCCCGTCTCGTGGCTTAAAGATTTCGTTGACATCACGCTTCCCATTGACCAACTCGCCGAGAAGTTGACCTTTGCCGGGTTGGAAGTGGAGAACATCGAATACATCGGCGTCGCCGCACCCGCAAATGCCGTCGGCAAAAATGGCGCGCTGGCATGGGACCGCGAAAAAATTTTCGTCGGACAGCTGGTTCAAGCCATGCCGCATCCTAACGCCGACCGCTTGACCATTGTGCGCGTAGATTATGGGCGCGGCGAAGCGGTCCAAATGGTGACGGGCGCGCCGAATATTTCGGTCGGTGATTCGGGACAAAAAGTCGTTCTCGCGCTCGAAGGTTCGCGCCTCTACGACGGGCACAAAGAGGGACGCGAAATCATGACGCTCAAGAAATCGAAAATTCGCGGCGTCGAATCGGCTTCAATGGTTTGTTCCGAAAAAGAGTTGGGAATTTCCGAAGAACACGAAGGCATCATTATTTTGCCCGACGATGCGCCCGTTGGCACGCCCCTCGCCGATTATTTAGGAGATGTGATTCTCGACATCAAGATCAATCCCAATTTCGCGCGCGCACAATCCGTTCTCGGCGTCGCGCGCGAGCTCGCCGCGTTGACGGAACAAACGGTGCGTTTGCCGCAATCGTGGGATACGCGCGAGGTCGGTGTTCCCGCAACAGATTTCGTCAACATCGAAATCACTGATGCGAAATTGTGTCTGCGTTTTGCCGCGCTCCTCATTCGCAATGTCGAAATCAAACCATCCCCATATTGGATGCAGCAGCGTTTGCTGCGCGCGGGCATGCGCCCCATCAACAACGTCGTTGACATCACCAACTATGTGATGCTCGGCTATGGCAAACCGCTTCATGCGTTCGATTACGATTCGCTCGTTCGGCGGGCGCGCGGAAACAGACCGACGATTACGGTACGCGCCGCGCGTAATGGCGAACAGATGCAAACGCTCGACGGACAAACGCGAACGTTTTCGTCACACGATATTTTGGTGACGGACGCGCAAGGTCCGGTCGGCATCGGCGGCATCATGGGTGGAAGCGAGACCGAAGTTTCGGACAGCACAAAAAATATTTTGCTCGAGTCCGCGATCTTTGATTTCATTTCCATTCGGCGCACCACCGCCGAACAGAAATTGCCGAGTGAAGCGGCGACGCGTTTTGGACGCGGCATCCCGCCTTCGCAAAACGTTGCGCCCGCGCGCCTCGCCGCCGAGTTGATGCGCGAGTTGGCAGGCGGAAGCGTCGCGCCGGCGTTGGCAGACAATTATCCTGCGCCGCAAGTGATTCCGACGATTGATGTGACGACGCGCGATGTGAAGCGCATTCTTGGTATCGAACTCTCGACCGCCGAGATCGCGCAAATTTTGAAACGCCTTGATTTTGAAATCGAGGCACAAGATGAAAATTCGCTGCGCGTCAAACCGCCCGATTATCGAACGGATGTGGATGGCACCGACGATGTATTGGAAGAAATCATTACGATTCACGGATATGAAAAAATTCCGAGTACTTTGATCGCGGACGCGCTGCCGCCGCTTATTGGCAATCGCGCGCTGGAACAAGAAGAAGAGGCGCGCGATATTTTAATCGAGGCGGGACTGCAAGAAATTGTCACCTACTCGTTCACCAACCCCGCGCACGAAGCACAGCTTTCGGCTCATCCAAACGAACAGGACACGCCATTCCCATTGCCCGCGCGTCCGTACGTCACCATCGAGAATCCGATCAGCGAAGACCGTTCCGTGCTGCGCCAAACACTTTTGCCCAACATGCTCGACATCGCCGCGTCGAATTTGCGCGCCGCAAGTTTGCGGAACACGCCACGCGCGGCGATGTTTGAGGTCGGGGCTGTTTTCTTAACGCGCCGTCAAGGTGAAACTGAAGAAGGTGATTTGGCGCAAGATCAAGAGTTCGCACTGCCACTCGAACCGCGTCGGCTCGCCCTCATTTTGTCCGGACCGCGCGCCGAAAAAACATGGCAGATGACGCGGCATCACACCAAGGAACATGATTCCAAGCCAGAAGAGTCTCCCGAGATGATGCGTCAAGCGGACGAAACGCCGATGGATTTTTTCGATCTCAAGGGCATCGTCGAAGATTTGCTCGCCGGTTTGCACATCAACGACGCGCAATTCGCGCCGATATCGCATCCAATGTTTCACCCCGGACGCGCCGCAACTCTGCGCCTCGGCGAAGAGAACGTGGGCGTCTTGGGCGAACTTTATCCTCTCGTGCGCGAAAAATGGGAATTGCCAAATCAAGCGGTGCTGGTGGGCGAATTTGATTTGGAGGCAATTCTCGCACACACTCAAGAACGCTATATCGTAAAACCAATTTCCCGCTATCCCGTGATCGTGCAGGACATTGCATTGATTGTGGATGAAAATATTGAAGCGGCGCGCGTCGAAATGTTGATTCGCCAAACGGGCGGCGCGTTGTTGAACAATGTCCGTCTCTTTGACGTTTATCGCGGCGCGCCGCTGCCGCCGGAGAAAAAATCGCTCGCGTATACGTTGACGTTTCAGGCGCTCGATCATGTCCTCTCTGACAGCGACGCCGCCAAAGTCCGCGAAAGGATTGTGCGCCGGCTAGAGCGCGAAGTGGGCGCGACGCTGCGCAGTGGATAGGTAGTACCTTTCAGGATATTTCGGATTACCAAGGTGGCGGAACAACCGCCGCCTTTTTTCATGCCCCTTTTTTCCTGTATCCTCGTTTTCAGGTTAGTGCTATACTTTTTGAAAAGGAGTTGAAGATGCGCGACACGCTCACTCCCCCCGAACGAAAATGGGGATGAGCGTAGGGCAAATGGCGATAAAGGCGATGGATTCATCGCACATCTCAGAAATTTGCCCCACATTTTCAAGAGAGCACACATGGCGGGCTTGAACTGGCTGGACCTCATTATCCTCCTCTTGCTCTTGACGGGCATGGCAATTGGTTTCGCGCAAGGGCTCGTTCGGCAAGTAATCGGGCTGGTTGCGCTGTACATCGGGCTCGTTCTGGCGACCCAATTTTTCCGTCCCCTCTCGCAGCTCACCGGAGACGCGCTCAACACCACACCCAATACGCTGAGCAATGCCGTAGCATTTTTTGCGATCTTGTTTTTGGCGATCGGGGTCATCAACTTTTTCGCGCTGGATGCGTACAAATCCACCAAAATTCGACTCGTTCCCGCCGTGGACCAAGTCACCGGCATCGCTTTGGGTGTCATCAGCATGTGGATTGTCTTGAGCGTCGCCGTGAATGTCTTGGACTTTGCAGTTCACGCGCAGACGTGGACCGGCAACGCGGAAACAGCGCGAAACATCATCCTAAATGGTCTGGAAAATTCGCGGCTAGCCGAAGTCACCGCTTCCACTCTGCCAATGATCGTCACCACGATTCGCCCATGGCTTCCGGGCGGTCTCCCAACCATTTTCAACATCTAACTCGAACGGGGCAAAGCGCTGGCTTTGCCCCGTTTTTTTTGCGCCGCGCCGCGTTTGTGCTAATCTAACGCCGCGATGAAACTCGAATCTTTGCGTCCGCTCGAATATGCTCAAGTGCGCGCCCAGCTCGCCGCGCACACGGCGTTTAGCGCAAGCGAAATTCTCGCGCGCGAACTCGAACCCTCCAAAGACACAGCCGTCGTTCTGACGCTGCAGCAAGAAACAACCGAAGCGCGCAAATTCCTCGATCAACATCCGCAAATTAGCGTGGGGAGCGCGCGCGATGTGCGCGCGCTGACGCGCACCGCACGCGTCGGCGGCATGATTCAAGCGTTTGAGTTTTTAGAGTTGCGCGGCACCCTTTTGTCCGCGCGCAATCTGCGAAAAAATATCCTGCGCGTCGCGGAAAATTTCCCGCGCCTTGCGTTCATCGCCGAAAGTTTGAATGACTCGCCGCGCGTGATTGACGCAATCGGACACGTGTTCAACGAAAATGGCGAAATCGCCGACGACGCGTCGCCCGAACTCGCGCGCATTCGCCGCGAACTCCGCATCGCCCAACAGCGCGTGATGGACCGGCTGCAGCATTTCATCACTTCGTCACAGTACGCGAAACATTTACAAGAGCCAATCATTACACAGCGCGAAGGGCGGTACGTTGTGCCGGTGCGCGCAGAGGCAAAAGGGCGCATCAACGGCATCGTCCACGACGCGAGCGCGAGCGGCGCCACATTGTTCATCGAACCGTTCGCGGTGGTGGAATTGGGCAATCGCGTGCGCGAATTAACCATCCAGGAACAGCGCGAAATCGATCGCATCTTGCGCGAACTCACCGATTTGGTCGGCGCGTTTGCCGACGACATTGATTACACTGTCGAGGCGCTCGCGCAGCTCGATCTCGCATTCGCCAAAGCAAAATATGCGGCGCAGCTGCAAGCCGTCGCGCCCGTCATTGACGTTGGTTCGCGCGAACAACCCGCGTATTTGGAATTGATCAACGCGCGGCATCCGCTGCTCGATCCTGAAACTGTCGTCCCAATCTCGCTCGAATTGCAGCGCACGTTTTCCATTCTCATCATCACCGGTCCCAACACGGGTGGCAAAACCGTTACGCTGAAAACCGTTGGCTTGCTCGCGCTGATGGCACAAAGCGGTCTGCACATTCCCGCGCAAGAAGGTTCGCGGCTGCCGGTCTATAGCGGAATTTTCGCGGACATTGGCGACGAACAATCCATCGCGCAATCGCTTTCAACGTTTTCGGGACACTTGAAAAATATCATCACCATTTTGCGCGCGGCAGATTCCAACTCGCTGCTGCTCTTTGACGAACTCGGCGCGGGCACCGACCCCGTTGAAGGCGCGGCGCTCGCGCGCGCGATTGTCGAAAATTTGTTGGAGCGAAAAATTCCGGCGCTGATTGCAACGCATTACGCCGAGCTCAAAGCGTTCGCGCATACGACGCCCGGCGTGCAAAACGCTTCGATGGAATTTGATATTGAAACGCTCGCGCCGACATATCGCCTCATCCTCGGATTGCCCGGGCGCTCCAACGCGTTTGCGATTGCGGCGCGGCTCGGTTTGGAGCGCGCGTTGGTGGAGCGCGCGCGCGAAAATGTGGGCAAGAGCAACGAGGAACTTGAAACGCTGCTCGCGCAGTTGAAAAAAGCGCGCGAAGAGACTGCGCGCGAACAATCCCGCGCCGCCGCCGCGCGTGAGAATGCGGAACGCGCGGCAAAACAAGCGCGCCGCGAATTATCGGACACGCAGCGCCAGCGCGGTGAGATTTTGCGAAACACGCGCGAACAAGCGCGCGCCGAATTGGCAGCCACGCGCGCGGAATTGAGCCGTCTCAAACGCGAATGGCGCGACGGCAGTTTGACTCGAGACGAGGTGAAACGCGCCGAGAGCGATCTCGACACATTAGAAAGTGTAAGCGAGTCACTGCAAGCGCCGCCCCCGCCGCGTCGTGTTGATACAGCGCCCGCGCGCGAACGCATCGTCGTCGGCGATCAAGTGTACGTGCCAAGTCTGAATCAGTACGGTCAAGTGGTCGGAATCGGAAGCGACCTCGTTGTGCAGATTGGCGCGTTTCGCATGAACCTCGCGCCCGACCAAGTTGAATTGCAGGCGCGTCAGAGCGCCCAAACGACGCCGGTGTCGCAAACGAGCATAGTGTTGCCCGATGTCGATTCGCCGGGGATGGAAGTGCATTTGCGCGGGATGCGCGCGGAAGATGCGTTAGAGCTGCTGGAGAAATATCTCGATCGCGCGTATCTGGCGGGACTGCCATATGTTCGCGTGGTGCACGGCAAAGGCACCGGCACGCTGCGAAAACTCGCGCGCGATTTTTTGCAAGCCAGTCCACTCGTTACATCGTACGAAACTGCCGAGCCGAGCGAAGGCGGCGACGGGGTGACGATTGCGAAATTGGCAGTCCGTTAAAAAAAAAGAGACTTGCCCGATGCATTGGGCGAATCTCTTTTTTTTTATTTTCGTCATTTATTCAGCCGGCTGTGGCACTGACTGATTCGCAGACGAAGGTGGATTGATGTGCGGCGCACCCAAAGCCACCAATCCGCCTAACCCGAACAAAACGCCCGCAATATTCAGCAATACGACCGCGCCCAGTTGATCGGCAAAAAGACTGGTGATGCCCATCGCAATCAACTGCGATAATGCCATGACCGTTTGCATCAAACTCGAAACGCGGCCGCGATTTGAATCGTCGCTGCCCATTTGAATCAGTGTCGTCAGCCCGACGTCGAACGCCACAATCGAAACTCCCGCAATTACCATCAGTCCGACTGCGATATAGATCGAAGGTTGGTTGACCATGACCAAGAGTAGGACTGCGGCGATACTGCCGCCGCCTACGATCATCATGCGCGGTGAGATGCGCGCGGCGAGCGCGCCCACGATCACCGAGCCAATGATGCCGCCAATGCCCTGCGCCATCATGATCCAGGAAAGCTCTGTCGCGCCGCCGCCCCAAATCTGATTGATCAAAACAATGAGCAGCACGTTAATAATCCCCTGCGATAAAAAGAGGAATATGAGCGAGCCAAACACGACGCGCAGCAGGCGGCTCGATGTGACGGCAAGGACACCTTGCCATAGTTCACGCGAAATTTCCTGTATGGCGTGACGCGTGTCTTGCAATTGTTGTACCACGCGTTCGCGCGTCGGCACAACGATTCCCCACACCAACGCCGCCGAAACCAAATAACTCACCGCGTCGAATAAGGCAGCGGCGTGCGGACCAAACATTGTGACGAGGACGCCGCCAATCGCCGGACCGCCGA
>SHND01000044.1:0-286 GCA_004295045.1 Chloroflexota bacterium
TTCCCACCCAACTCGCCAACAGCGTTTCAGACGCATTGGACATCGCGCAAAGCGTCGCGTCAAAGGATGACGTTATCTGCATCACCGGTTCCCTCTTTATCGCCGCCGAAGCGCGTGCCAAAATGGTCAAGGTGACAAGTGACGAGTGATAATTCGAATTACGAATTACGAATTACGAATTACGAATTACGAATTACGAATTACGAATTACGAATTACGAATTACGAATTACGAATTACGAATTACGAATTACGAATTACGAATTACGAATTACGAATTACGAATT
>SHND01000044.1:296-31587 GCA_004295045.1 Chloroflexota bacterium
TACGAATTACGAATTACGAATTACGAATTACGAATTACGAATTACGAATTACGAATTACGAATTACGAATTACGAATTACGAATTACGAATTACGAATTACGAATTACGAATTACGAATTACGAATTACGAATTTTGATTTACGAATTTTGAATTTATAATCTCCCACATGCAACTCGGAATCATCGGACTTCCCCTTTCAGGCAAAACAACCATTTTCAACGCGCTCACGCGCGGACATGCTGACGTGGCAAATTTCGCGTCGGGCAAATTGCAAGTGCATACCGCCAGCGTGCAGGTTCCCGACGCGCGCGTGGATGTTTTGAGCAAAATGTTCAACCCGCGTAAAACGATTTACGCGCAAGTGGTGTATAACGACATTGCGGGGCTTGCGCGCGGCATCGGCGAAAAAGGCGGCATGGACGGCAATTTGTTGAATCAAATTGTGCAGAACGACGCCATCGTGCATGTCGTCCGCGCGTTTCAAGACGACAACGTGCCGCATCTCGAAGGCAGCATCAATCCCGCGCGCGATTTGGAAAATCTCGACACCGAGTTGATTCTTTCGGACTTGGGCGTCGTCGAACGGCGCATCGAACGTTTGAAAACATCATTGGGCAAAGGCGGCAGCACCGCGCAAGAAAAGGACGCGTTTCAAAAAGAACTCGTACAGTTGGAACATTTTCAAAAGGTGTTGGAGGGGGGGGGGCTGCTGCGTGACCTCGAACTTTCGGCGGCAGAATTAAAACCGTTGAAATCACTCGCGCTGACAACGTTGAAACCCACGCTCGTCATTCTCAACACCGACGAAGCGACGGGCGATAAACCGCTTGCGGAAATTTCGTACAACCACAAACAAACGCAATTCGTTGCGCTGCAAGGCAAAGTGGAAATGGAGCTCGCGCAAATGTCCGACGCGGACGCGCAAATGTTTTTGCAAGAATTTGGAATTAGTGAACCGTCGCTCCCGCGCGTGATTCGTTTGTCCTACCAACTGCTCGGACTTCAATCGTTTTTCACCGTCGGCGAAGACGAAGTGCGCGCGTGGACGATTCCCGTCGGCGCGACGGCAGTGGAAGCGGCAGGTTCCATTCACACCGATTTGGCAAAAGGTTTCGTGCGCGCCGAAGTGGTGAGTTACGACAATTTAATCAAAAGTGGCGGAATGAACGAAGCAAAAAATACGGGGGTCTTGCGTTTGGAAGGAAAAGAATATATCGCCAAAGACGGCGACATTATGCACATTCGTTCGTCCATATGAAAATATCATGGCATCCATTTATCAAGAATACATTACCAATGCCATTGCTTGGGCAATGACGCACCTCGGTTCGCCAGAATACGCGGGACGCTGTTTATCCTTTGTCGAAGACGCGATGGAGCAAGGCAATCAAATCGAAATGTTTGGCGGCGCGAGCGCGCACGAATCGGCTGTGGAATATCAAGCAGCGGCACAGCACGGCACGCCGCCGCGTGGCGCGTTCGTTTTCTATGATTGGATTGGCACATTGAACGGCGAACGCAAAAATTGGGGACACGTCGGCTTGATGCTCGACGACATGAAAATTATCCACGCGTGGGATGTTGTGCGCGTGGACGAGTATCGCGCGATTGAAACTTTGACTGCCTCCGATGGTTCGCATCCAACCTATTTGGGTTGGGCTCCGCCCCAACGCTTTTTGCAGGGAATGAAACAACGCAATCCTGTGAAATTATAACTGATGTTACGCAGTGGTAGGGCAAATTTGAAATTTGCCGTACGTTTGTGCGCTATTTTTTAGGGGATGTGCGTAACGTGAGTTATAAGATGATTCACCGCGATTTTTCCGCAAACACACATTTCAACACCCCGCGTTCCTCATATTCAAATTCCGGCAATAACGGACTTGAATCCGTAAAGCACACCGCGCGCCCTTCCGCGAACGCGACGCGCATAATTTCACGCGCGCGTTGATGCGTGTCCGTGACCACGTTCGGCTCTTGAAATTTCACTTCGCTCATGATGCGCCGCAAACTATCGTAATACCAATCGTATTGCAGCAGCCCTTGACTCACAATCACCGAACGCGCGTTTTCATATGCGATGGCGTGGCGATAATACCAAATCGAAAATAGTGCATTGTCGCCATCCGCAAATAGCACAGCATCATCCGGCAATCCTTGAAAATTTTGTTTGGCGTATTCGAACGCGGCGCGGTCTTGCGAAATATCCATCGCCGCGTAATTGGTGACGAGATTGTACACGGGCAGCAATGCAAACAGCGCAATCGCCGCGCCGCGCAATAATTTATCATCCCCCGCCCATTCCAAAACCGCCGCAACCCCGTACACGAGCCACAGCAGCGCAATCGCAAACGCGGGCAGCAGATACAAAAACGAATCGCGCGAGGCGTACACAATCGCGTAGGCGACGATTGGCGCAAACATCAACAGCAGCGCGAAAAAAATTCGCCGCCGCGTCAACGCCATTTGGATTGCGCCCCACACGATTAACGCGACGCCCACAATCGTAAATTGATTTAACAATTCGCGCGCCGCGAACGCAAAGCGTCCAAACAGCTCTGCGCTATTCACGCCAAACAAATACGGACGATACAATTCCGCCGTCACGAGCCACACAAAGCGCCCAAGCGTTACCGGGTCCCCCCATTTCACCGGCGGATTCGGCAGCGCCGCCAGCGGCAAATACAAGTAAAGCAACAGCGGCGCGAGCAATAAAAAAAACGCGCGCCAATCTTTGCGCGTCGGCTGCAAGGCGATGAGCGCGCCCGGCAGCAAAAGCAAAATCGAAAGATGATGCGCCATCCCCAATCCGAACGCAAGCGCGGCAACGTAAATTCGTTTTGAATGATTCGTAACGCAAGCCCACAGAATCAACGCGACGAAAAATAAATTCAGCGCATACACTTCGGGGATAATCGCTTGCGACCAAACGAGCGGCGCGAACGCGAAAGCAAGCGCGGCGAGTGACGAAACCAAAACTTTTGAAGTTTGTGAAACCTCAAAGGTTTGTACAGCAGTACCCGCGCGCGCCAGCACATACACACTCGCGCTCGCGCACAACGCGGAAAAAATCGCGACGCCGCGCGCGGGTTCAAAAAATGGATTACGCGCAAAGAAAAACGCAAGCAGCGTGTAAAGCGGATAGCCCGGCGGATGCGGAATGCCCAACACAAATGCCGCCGTCACCAAATCGCCGCCGTCCGCGCCATTGTGCCGCCACGTTATCGTGTGCGCGAGCGTGAGCCAATAAACAATGAACGCGAAGAGCGCGGCGACGAGCGCAAGAATTTTTCCAAGACGATTTGGATTCCTCATAGAAAACGCGAATCTCGCCTCTCGCCTTTCGGCGTTAGAGAACGCCTCCTACGCGCGAATCTCGCCTCTCGCCTCTCCAATCTCCAATCCCCAATCTCTAACTCCCATTCCGCATCGCATCCGACAACGCGACACCTTGCGTCAACAATTCCTCCACCAATTCCGGCGAACGCGCTTCCGAGTACACGCGCAACACAGGTTCTGTTCCCGATGGACGAATCAATAACCAACTGCTGTCCTCAAAGAGATATTTCACGCCATCGCGGTCATTTACGGAAACAACTTGTAGCCCAGCCATCGTCGCGGGCGCGTCGTTTTTCAAGCGTGTCACCAAATCTTTTTTCGAAAACGGTTTTGTGCGCAAGTCGCGTCGCGCGTAATAAAACGCGCCCAGTTCCGCGCGCAATTCATCACACAATTCGCGCAAACCCTTGCCGTAATGCGACATCATTTCCATCAACAACAAGCCCATCAAAATTCCGTCGCCCATCGGCACATGTCCGCGAATCGTGATGCCGCCGCTTTCCTCGCCGCCCATCAAGACATCATGTTCCTGCATCAAATCCGCGATGTGATTGAACCCCACAGGCGTTTCGTGCAAGGGCAGCGCATATTTTTCCGCGAGCAAATTTATCATCTGTGTCGTCGAAATCGTTTTCACCACCGCGCCGCGCATCTTTCGCACATCTACGAGATAGCGCAGCGTCAACGCAAAAATAAAATGCGGGTCAATAAAATTCCCCGCGTCGTCCACTGCGCCGATGCGGTCCGCGTCGCCGTCGGTGGCAAGTCCAATGTCGGAGTGATGGTCGCGCACCGCCGCCATCAATGCGAACAGATATTTTTCAATCGGTTCGGGATGAATGCCGCCAAAGCCCGGATTCATCTCGCCGCGAATTTCCAGCACTTCGCACCCCGCCGCCGTGAGAATCGAACGCAAATAGCCGCGCCCCGCGCCATACATCGGGTCAGCGACGACGCGCCATTGCCCTTGCCCAATCGTCTGCAAATTCACCACTTGTTGAATATGTTGAAAATAAATCGGGAAAAAATTCGTGCGCGTAATCATTCCCGCTTTCAACGCGTCAGCATACGCGCGAATTTTCGGCGCGCTCACCGCGCGCAATTTTTCTTCCACGCGCGCGGTTTCGCTTGGCGACGCCGAGGCGCCGTTCGCGTTCTTGAGTTTGATGCCGCTGTAACGCGGCGGATTGTGACTCGCCGTAATCATGATACCCGCCTGCGCGCGCAGCGCGCGCACCGCGTATGCCACCACGGGCGTCGCGCAATCGGCGCGCGAAAGAATCACGCGCAAATCATTTGCCGCCAACACCTCGCTCACCGCAATCGCAAATCGGTCCGAAAGAAAGCGTGTATCGAATCCGATAACGATGGGCGCATCGGGCGATTGCGCGTTTTCCTTAAGGTAATCGGAAATCGCCTGCGCAACCAGCCGCACATTTTCAAATGTGAAATCTTCGCCAATGACGGCGCGCCAGCCGTCCGTGCCAAAATGAATGGGCATGTTTGTCCTCTGATTTATGATTGCTGATTTATGATTTTCGATTTTTGAATTTCGATTTTCGATTGGCAAGCGATACGCCATCTGTCATCCGCTATCTGTTCAAATACACATGAATCGTCGTGTCTTGCCACAACATTTCTTGAAACTCTAAAATGTTCTGCCCGCGCCAAGTGAATGGATGGGATGCGCCGCGCACGGAATAGTCATCCGGGATTTTGACGCGGACGGTAAGCGGTGTCGCGGGCGCGCCTGCTTGCTGCTGCAATTTGAGCGAATATGTATTGTTATGAATCAAACGCGCGGGCAGCGCGTAATCGAATTTCACTGTTCGCGTTGTATTGCGCGGAATGATGGCATAGCCGCCGAACGCGGTCACTGCTTCCATGTCATCGGCAACGCCCGCATCACTCACACCTTTCGCCAAAACGAATTGACTGCCGCGCGGCGCAAGCACGCGCACATAATTCCAATAACAGCTCTGCTCCATGCTCGCGTAGGTTGTATCTTTGTGCTGCTTGAGCAAATCACATTCGCCCTCCGCCGCGCGCGAAGGATTTTTGTACACGATTTCAACCGTTGCTTTATTTTCGCCCAAATTCACATCATAAAAAATTTCGCGCGTGACGCGCGCGTTCACTTTGTTGAATCCCACATTGGAATCCACAACGAATAAATAATCTTGCGCGCCCGCGTCCACCGCGCCGCCCCAATTTGCGTCGAGAATGGCTTGTTCCGCGTCGGCGTCATTCAAATAAATTTGCGCCGATTTCTCGCGCAGTCCGCGCCACAACGCTTGCGCCAACGCGTTCGTTTTAATATCGCCCGCGCGGAAGCGCGTCAACATGCCATTCATTAACTCGCTCAAAAAATTTTTGCGGTCACTCTTGAACCATTCCGCGCTCATGTCACCGGGCGGCATCGGCTGCCAACTCGCTTTCAGGCGCGCAAGCACATTGTTTTGCGAAAGAGGTTCTCCATCCAATTCGACCTGCATCGCTTGCACCAAACGCGGCAGAAAACGCATGTCCACCGCGATGACGCCATCCGTTTTCAAATGGCGGTCATTTTCATACATGCCTTGCGCGACGCGCGCGCTCGTCGGAAAATCGGCATACCAGTTTGAATCGCGCAAGAGCCACTGCGACGCCCACATATATTTTTGCAAGGGCGCGGGGGGGGGTGAATGAACGAGCGACAAATCATCGACGGCAAAACTATCGCCGAACCACACGACGGAAATTTCGCCGCGCTCGACGCGCAAAACGCCCACCGCGCTGATGAAACCGCCCGTCGCGCGCAGTTCGTCATTATTTTGCGCGAGGATGAGATAATGACGCGGCGCGTCATTGCCCAAAAGTTGCGGCGCGTCGCCCAATAGCCGCAACGCCGCGTCCCATTCGTTCAAGGCGCGGTCAACCGTCCGCAGCAACGCGTGCGCTTGGGGCGACAACTCGCGTTCGTCAATTTTCGCGCGCGCGTGTTCGACGCGCGTGAGCGCAGCTTGCGCCAATTCGATTTGGGCTGCGTTTGCGCGCGAAAAATCAATCAACGCCGCGCCAAAAGAACGTTGAGACGCGAGGTTTTCATGCAACGCGTCATAGAGTTTCAATGTCGGTTCGGCGGCAATGACCAATTCATCCGCGAGCGCGGCAAATTTTTCCACTTGCGCGAAATCGCCGCCATAATGAGGCAGCCATGCGAATCGCGCCGCGTCGGCGATGAACGGCGCGAGTTCGGCGTGCCATGCGCGCGCATCGCCAAGCAACGCGCGCGCAGCGTCCGTCACATTATTTTCATCGCCATCAAACGCGGCTTGAACTGCATTCACATCGCGCCATGTTTCAAACGCGAGAACGGCAGTGCGCGGAGGAATCGTGTAAAGCAAAACGAGGACGAGAAATCCAAGGGCGAGAAAAATTTTTCGCAACGCAAACATCGGGTTGGATTATAAGGTGGTACGCGCATAGTGACGAATTTATTCGTCCAATCCACGCGGAACGATTAAAATCGTTACTACAAATGGAGAAGGTGCGTTATAATCGGACGCCTGTTCTATGCAAAAAATCATTTTGGCTTCCGCGTCGCCGCGCCGCCGCGAATTGTTGAAATTACTCGACATTGAATTTGAAAGCATCAGCACCAACACAGACGAAGCGCGCATTGAAAATGAAAGCGCGGCCGCGATGGTGGAACGCCTGTCGCACCTGAAAGCGGACGCCGCGCATGAAGTTTTTCCCGACGCGTTGATTATTGCCGCCGACACCGACGTAGAATTGGATGGCGCGATTCTTGGCAAGCCGCGCGATGCCGACGAGGCGCGCGCGATGTTGAACGCGCTGCGAAATCGCGCGCACAACGTTTTTACAGGAATCACATTGGCGAGAAACGAGTTGCGCGAAACGGAATTGGTGCATTCGCGCGTGTTCATGCGCGATTATTCGGATGCGGAAATTGAGGCGTACATTGCCAGCGGTGATCCCTTTGACAAAGCGGCGGGTTATGCCGTCCAGCACAAAAATTTTCGCCCCGTCGCGCGCGTGGAAGGTTGTTTTGCAAATGTGATGGGCTTGCCGTTGTGCCGCCTCTATCACGCGCTCGCGCGTCATGTCGAAATGCCCGCGCCGCGATTGGAATGTATCGCGCATCCCGAACAAGCGTGTAGTGTGGAAAGAATGATTTTGGACGCGGCGATGCATCATCACGCAGTCCGCGACTCGATTGGCGCTGTGCGTGATGACGCATCGAGATAAACGCGGATGAACGCGGAAAAATCATAAATCTGAAATCATAAATCAAAAATGAATTTGTTATCTCAACTCAATCCCGCGCAGCGCCAAGCTGTCGAAATCGTTGACGGACCCGTTCTCGTGCTCGCGGGTCCCGGCAGCGGCAAGACGCGCGTGCTGACCTTTCGCATCGCGTACTTGCTCGAAGAAATTCGTTTGCCGCCGTACAACATCCTCGCGGTGACGTTCACGAACAAAGCGGCGCGCGAGATGCGCGAACGTTTGCAAAATTTGGTGGGCGAAGAAAAATTGCGCGAGTTGGCGATTGGGACGTTCCACGCGATTTGCGCGCGCTTTTTGCGGCGCGACGGCGAAGCGGTGGGCCTCGCGCCGGGCTTTGTGATTTTTGACGACGACGACCAGTCCAAGCTGATTCAAGAGATTGTGCGCGAGCAAAATATCAACGACAAAGTATATCGCCCCGGGCAAGTTCTCGCCGCGATTTCCAAAGCAAAAAATGAATTGATTGGACCTGATGAGTACGTTCCCGCGACGTATTGGCATGAGGCGATTGGGCGCATTTACAAACGTTATCAGCAAAAATTATTGGAAAACAACGCGGTGGATTTTGACGATTTGCTGGGATACACCGTTCAACTGCTGCGCGACCATCCGTCACTGCTCGCCAAATATCAGCGCCGTTATGTGTATTTGCATGTGGACGAATTTCAAGACACAAACATGGCGCAGTATTTGATTGTGAAATTATTGGCAGGGAAATATAAAAATATCTTTTGCGTGGGGGACGAGGATCAATCGATTTACGCCTGGCGCGGCGCTGACTATCGCAATGTGACGCGTTTCCGCGAAGATTTTCCCGATGCGAAAATTTTCCTGCTTGAACAAAATTATCGCTCGACACAAACGATTCTGGATGTCGCGCACGCGGTCATTCGCCGCAATCCCACGCGCACGGATAAAAAATTGTGGACGGAGAATGTGCGCGGGATTCCGATTGAAATTCTCGAAGCGTACGATGACCGCGAAGAGCCGCAACTCGTCGCGCAAGAAATCAATCGTTTGCTCGCGCAAGGCAAATACAAGCCGAAAGACTTCGCGGTGTTTTATCGCACGCGCGCGCAATCGCGTATTTTGGGCGAAGAATTTTTTCGGCGCGGGATTCCGTACAAAGTCATCGGCGCGCGCGGCTTTTACGAATTGCGCGAAGTCAAAGATTTGCTCGCATACATGCGGCTCTTACACAATCCGCGCGACACCGTTTCTTTCAATCGTATTCTGAATGTGCCGACACGCGGCATCGGAAAAAAGACGCACGAAGATTTGGTCAAAGTCGCGGAACGATTGGGCGTTTCGCCGGTGATGGCGTTGAAATTGTTGAAAGAGGATGGCGAGAACGAGAAGCGAGAAACGAGAGACGAGAACAACTTTCCCTACGCCAAGTATTTTGATGCGCGGGCGCGGCGCGCGTTGATTGCGTTTTACGACATGATGGTGGAATTAAACGCCTTGAAAGATGAGTTGACGCTGACGCAATTTTTTGACGCGCTAGTTGAAAAAATCGGGTACGCAGATTACGTGCAAGATGGAACGCGCGAAGGTGAAGACCGTTGGAACAACGTTCAAGAATTGCGGAACGCGACGTATGAACACAGCGCGCTTGACCCGGGAGCCGCGCTCGCGGAATTTTTGGAAACTGCCGCGCTCGTTTCCGACGTGGACGCGCACGATGCAAACGAAGGCGTCGTGGTGTTGATGACGCTGCACATGGCAAAAGGTTTGGAATTTCCAATTGTGTTTATTACCGGGATGGAAGAGGGAATTTTTCCGCACTCGCGTTCGTTCGACGAACCGCGCGAGATGGAAGAAGAACGCCGCCTCGCCTATGTGGGCATCACGCGCGCCAAAGAACGCTTGTATTTGCTGTACGCGTTTCGGCGTTCGAGTTTTGGAAATGTGTCGGAACCGACGGAACCATCACGCTTTCTCGCCGACGTGCCGCGCGATTTGGTGAAAACGAAAAGCGGCGATAAACGCAACACCTACGATGATTTTTTGAACGCGAAAAAATATAAAGAAGCGACGACATGGGAGAGTGGCACGCGGAAAGATGAAAAGCGAGAGACGAAAAGCGAAAAGCGAGAAACGAGTTTTCGTCGTCCGTCGGATGACGATGATGCTGCGGATAAAACGGAAACGCGGCAACTCGGCAAAGCGCGTTCGTCATTCAAGGAAAAGCCACAACCGAAAGCGCAGACGGAATGGAACGCGGGCGATAAAGTAATGCACCCAACGTTTGGCGAGGGCACGATCGTGTCATCAAAAATAGTTGGGCAGGATGAAGAACTCCAAGTCGCGTTTGAAGGCGCGGGCGTGAAACGGCTGCTCGCGGCGTATGCGAAATTGACTCGTCGCTAAACGAAAACATCCGCCATTTTCTGGCGGATGTTTTTTTATTTTGCCGCGAAATTTTTTATCAGTTCGCGAATAAAGGTGATGCCTTCAAAATAATCGGCAACGCGAATGTTTTCGTTCGGCGCGTGCCCGCGTGAATCGGGATAGCCCGCGCCCGCGCTTACGGCAGGAATGTTCAGTTGTTGACACAAATCGTACATCGGACCACTGCCCGCCGCGGTGGGATAGACGATTGCTTCGCGTCCGTACGTCGCGCGCGCTGCCGCTTTTGCGGCTTGCACAATTTCGCTGTCGAGCGGTGAACGCGCCACATGTTCGCCCGCTTCGGTGAGCTCTATCGTAATGTCCTGGAACCCACGCGCGTCAAGATGTTTACGCACCAACTCCATGATCACTTGGGGCGTTTGATCGGGGACGAGACGAAAGTCCAATTTCACAAACGCGTGATTCGGCAAAACCGTTTTCCCGCCGGGACCGGTATAGCCCGATTGCATCCCACAAATGGTGACAGTCGGCGTAAAGTACAATTTTTTCACCGCGTCGAAATCGCGCACGCCGTTGATAAATTGTTTCACGCCGAATTTTTCCAATTCGAGATTGGTGTCAAAGGGAATGTGTGAAGCAGCTTCCAGTTCAAGCGCGTTCGGTTCGCGCACCGTCTCTGCGTAACCATCAATCGTGATTTCATCGCGTTCATTTTTCAAGGTGGACAACGCCCACACCAAACGCCACGCGGGATTTTCGACGATGGACGCCGCGCCCGAATGCAAATCGCGGTTCGCGCCGTGTGCGTGCAATTCAAAATAAACAATGCCCTTTAATCCGCAAATGAGCATCGGATTTTCGTGCGAGTCCTTGGCGCCAAATTCCCACAGGCAGCCGTCCGCGTCTTGAATCAGTGCGCGATTCGCCGCAACAAATTTTCCCAGATTCGGACTGCCGATTTCTTCTTCGCCCTCGATCACCCATTTGATCTTTAACGGCAGTTCGCCTTCTGTCGCTAACCAACTTTCAACGGCTTGAATGCGCAGCAACAGATCGCTCTTGTTGTCTGCAATCCCGCGCGCGTACATTTTGCCGTCACGAATGGTTGGTTCCCACGGCGGCGTCGTCCACAATTCGAGCGGTTCGGGCGGCTGGACATCGTAATGATCATAGATCATCAAGGTCTTGGCGCCGCTGCCAATTTCGCCGTACACGACAGGGAAGCCGCCTTCGACGGGAATCAATTTTGTGTGCGCGCCCACTTTTTCCAAACGCGCCTGCACCTTGTGCGCCATCTCTTCCATCCCCAATTTTTGCGCGGCAACACTCGGCTGCGCGGTGAAATCTTTTAGCTCGTTCAAAAATCTTTCGCGGTTCTGCGCGACATACTCTTTAAACGTTGGCATCGCTGCTCCTCCAATTGAAAATGCGGCTTGCGAAATGGGAATCCTTGCGGTCTTGCTCTTGGTTCACAGTTCGCAACACCAAATTTGCAATGTGCATTATATCCCTCTTGCGAGAAAATTTAGTTTGGGTAAAATCACCTTTATCCGCTATGCGCCAACACCCAACGCTTCGCGTCGCGCGGCATGTGCGTGCGCTGTTTGCTTGCCTTGTCGCTTTTGCGCTCATCATCCTCTTACTGGTCTCGACCCAAACCTACCAAACTGTTCCCACTGCTTTGGCGGACGCGCCACAGGCAGACCTGGCATTGTCCCTCGCGTTCGCGTCCCAAGTCACTGCCGGCGAACCCTTTGAATATTCTTATATCATCACAAATAACGGACCCGATGCAGCCACGCAAGTGACACTTCGAGCGCCGGCACCAAAATTTCTGCAAATTGAAACAGTAAATGCGTCGCGCAATGCGTGTACATTTCCTCAGGCAGGAACGCGCGGGACACTGCGTTGTGCGTTGGGGAAACTTGCCGCGAACGCCTCGCGCCGAATCACAGTGCGCGCACGCTTGGAAACGACCAAGCCCACTGTGAAATTCGAGGCAAATGTTTCCACCAAAACACAAGATGCGAATCCGTCAAACAATCGCGCCTCCCAAGTCATAGGCATTCAAGCCGCAGCAGTTCCCTCGCTACCACAACCGGAATCACCGAACGCGCCCACCGCCGTGACGTTCCAGGTTGTTTCCACCGCAGATACCGCCGGCACCTGCTCGCCCCTGCCCTCCACCTGCGCATCACTGCGGCAGGCAATCAGCTCTGTCAACGCCGGCACCGGCGGCGATACGATCACTTTTAACATCCCTTCAGGAAGTTGCCCACTTGGCGCGTGTACGATTGCAGTCGGTTCGCCTCTTCCGATCATCACCCAACCCGTTACGATTGATGGCACAACGCAGCCGGGTTTTGTTGGTCTGGGCAGCGGTATGATTGTTGTGCTAGACGGTTTGGGCGCAGGCACAGGCGCAGCAGGATTGACGCTCGGCGCGGGTTCTGCAGCAAGTATCATTCAAGGTCTCGTCGTTAATAATTTTGCCGGCACGGGCATCCACATTCAAAGCGGCGGCAATACCATCAGACAAAATTGCATTGGCACAATTTCCACTTGCGATGATAACAGCAGCAATGGTGTCGGTATTCGTCTCGACCGCGCGTCTACGCTTAATCTCATCGGTGGGAATCGCAACAGTCAAAACCAGTGCGACGGCGATTGCAATGTAATTGCGGGTAACACCAATCAAGGAATTTTGATTGAACAAGATAACAATACGGTCACGGGCAACTTTATTGGCGTGGATGTGACCGGAAACGCATTGGGCAATGACGTCGGCATTGCAATCGTACGCGCGGCTGACAACACGATTGGCGGCGCGAATCACACAACGAATAATTTTCAGGACAATGTAATTTCAGGAAATAACAGCGACGGCGTCCAAATCGGCGGCGGCGGCACAACTGGCAACAAGGTCATTGGAAATTTCATCGGCACCGCGGCAAACGGCACTACTGCAATCGCCAATGGCGGCAATGGGATCAATCTCGGCAGCGCGGCGAGCGGAACGCTTGTTGGCACGGCGGCAGCGGGCGAACGGAATATTATTTCCGCCAACACGCTCAACGGCATTTTGATTTCACTCTCCGACAGCAATCAGATTCAAGCCAATTCCATTGGCGTGGGTGGAGACGGCACAACTGTTTTGGGGAATGGCGCAGACGGCATCAATATCACCAACGGCAATAGCAACACAGTCGGCAGTTTAACAACGACGGGCGGCGCGTGTGATAACGGATGCAATGCGATTGCGAACAACGGCGGCGATGGCGTTGAGGTGAACGCAGCAGGCGGCGTTCCCGCGCATTTGAACCCAATCATTGGAAATTCAATTTATGCCAATTCGGGGAAAGGCATCAACCTCGTCGTCAGCACATTGACCGGAAACGATGGACAGATTTCGCAAGCGATCACCTCCGCTGTTGCCGGAAGCACCAATGTTGTTTGGACAATGACCGGCACAATCGGCGAAACGTATCGTTTCGAGTTTTTTGAAAACCCAATCTGCGCGGGGGCGCAAGGTAAATTATTCATCGGGTCGTTTGTTGGAACGCTTACCTCGACCACGACCACCTTCTCCCAATCGTTTCCGTACACCGCAGCAGTTGGTAGCGGCATCACCGGCACGGCAACCTATACCGGACCCTCCCCCGGGCGAATCAACAACACTTCGGAATTTTCAAGCTGTGTTGTAACCACTGCCGCGCCATCGCCGACGCCAACTAACACGCCAACCAATACACCAACGAATACGCCGACCAATACGCCGACCAACACTCTGACTAACACTCCGACCAACACCCCGACTGTCACAAGGACACCGACACAGACACGCACGCCTACGCGCACATTCACACCAACCTTGCCAGGTCCAAGCAAAACGCCGACCGCTACTGCTACATCTCTCACGCCTACTGTCACCGATACGCCGGGCAATGGCGGCAACAATCCTTCTGCAACGCCAACATTCACGGTACCCGCAGGTGTTACGAGTACCTTTACCCCAACGCCAACCCCAACCGGCGCGACTGTAACTCCAACATCTACAGGTTCGATTACACTAACCGTCACGCCAACCGGAACATTGGTGACGGGGACGCCAACCGCTACACAGACAGGCACAGCGGTGACCAACACGCCAACAATCACTCCGGCGGTGCTGGGAACAGTTACGCTTACTCCGTCACTTGGCACAATCGTCGCGCAAACGCAAACGGCTGCGGCACAAACGCAAACAGCCAGCGCACAGACGCAAACTGCCAGCGCACAGACACAGACGGCTGCGGCACAAACGCAAACGGCTGTTGCACAAACGCAAACAGCCAGCGCGGAAACTCCAACCCTAATTGCTCAAGTCGGCACGGCTACGCCCGGCGCGCCCAATCAAACCCCAACGCCGGAAGGTGGGGGCGGACCATCGCCGACGCCAACGCCTACGCGCACCGGAGGCGCGTTGGGAGTGGGCGGCGGTTTCCCATTGCTTGGGGTACGCGGACTTGCGGATTTCAACATCACGTGGTGGGTTGAACATGTGAGTACGCCACAAGCCGCGTTGAGCGGGGGCTTGGCAAAAATTCTGCCGAATCTTTTGCTCGCGTTGCTTCTTGCGCTTTTGTTCGGGTTCTTTGCCAACTTGCAAGGAGACACGCTAGAGAATCATGAAGTCGAAGTGAAAGCATGGTTCGCGCCGATCCTGCGTCCCCTCGCGGCAATCACCGCGGCGGGCGCTACGCTCAACGCCAATTTGAGCGCGGGCGGCTTGCGCTGGTTCTGGCAAGGATTCAAATTGCTCGCGATCCTTTTCATTTACGGATTGATCTTTTCTTTCCTCGATCCCTCGTTCAACATCGGCAATCCGAGCTGGCTGCTGCTCGTTCTGGCGGTGATGTTGAGCGTTGGGCTCGTCAGTTTGGTTGACGATGTCGTCAAAGTGATTTACTCGCGGCGCTATGGCGGCGGCGGCGAAATCGGCGTGAACGGCGCAAATGCCGGACTGGCGCTCGGTTCAATGATCTTTTCGCGCCTGGTCGGTTTCGCGCCCGGCATTGTCTTTGGCAGCGCGGGCAGCGCGCAGGGCGACCTGAAGGGAAGCCCCGCGACCTTGAGTACGCTCGGTCTCGTTTCGGTGGGTGTAGCTGCGCTCCTCGCATGGGGCGCCTCTGCCTTTGTTCCGCAAACGGAAGGCGCGGACTTGTGGTTGTCCACTCTGCTGCTCCTCATCTTTGCGATCGGAATTCAAACATTGTTCTTTGAATTGATTCCCGTCTATGGCACGATGGGACGCGACGTGTTTATGAATCACAAGCTGCGCTGGGGCATCACCTTTGCGCTGGTGCTGTTTCTCTTTTTGCAAACGCAGCTGAACCCGACGGGCGATTTCGTGCAAGCGTTCAATCAACGCAACATGATTACGCTGACGGTGATCGTCCTCGCGTTCTGCGGCATCAGCGGCGGGATGTGGTTGTATTTCTGGAATCGCGATCGTAAACGATAACAACTCGAAATAAAAAATGCCGCGAACGCGTTCGCGGCATTTTTTGTGTACGTCTAAAAATTTCAATACGCGCCCAATTCGTGCAACCTCTCATCGCTGATACCAAAATAGTGCGCCAATTCGTGCAACACCGTGTGACGAATACCAGCGCGGATTGCTTCATCCGTTCGATAGTAACTCATGATTGGCTGACGATAAATGCTGATGAGATCGGGGGCGACACTGCCATAATTCTGTGTGCGCAGTGTCAGCGGAACGCCATGATAAAAACCCAGCAGCCCGTAGCGATTTTTTAGTCCAACCGATTGGAGCGTCCACGCGTCGGGAAATTCCTCGACCACAATTGCCAAGTTCTCAATGCGCGCGCGGAATTGTTCGGGCAGCTGCGCGACGGTTTCATCCACGATGCGTTCAAACTCCTCCTGCGCAATCATGCTTATTGTATTCCTTCAATCTTGACGGAATCCACTCCACACTCGACCAAACTCTCTTTACGCATATCGGCACATTCCACTTGCAATTGAATCGTTTGCCCCTTGAACGCGGAAAGATCAAAGGTATAGGGCGTCCAACTCGCGTTGTCATTCTTTTTGCTGCCGCGCTCTTCAAAGAGCGTCTGCGTCGTATTTCCGATTACGCGCACGCGAAAATAATCGGGCTTGTGAGAATTGGTGCTATGCGCCATGTACGCCGAAAACGAGAGCGTGATTTCGGAATACGAATTGTCGAGCGGAATCGCGCTACTGCGCGCCGTCGTCACGCCACCATCCACATCGAGGTCTGTCGCGCTCGCCCCCGCTTTGCGTCCTGTCACCAAAGCTTTTTTGCCCGAAGCCGCTTTCCCAACTTGTTTTGCGCCGCCCGCATTCGTCGGTTGCGGCTTGCCAATCTGCCACGCGCCGCGCGTTGCCGTATCCGTCCCATCGGGATTTATCGTCCATGTGACCGCGCCTTCGAATTTTTCGTCGTACAAATTCGTCGTCGTCAAACCGCAGTATTGATTTTCTTTGCCAATCGCGCGATACGGACAGTTCGAGTACTGGAGCAAATAGAGCAATGCTTGACGATTGCGCGCCGTCTCTTGCGGAATCACTTCATCGGGTGGATAAAAACCGCCAAGCGCGGTAGAGGTCGGATACATCTCGAAGGTATAATTGAGAATTTTGTGCGCGCCGTACAACCAATCATCAATCGAGCCATCCGTGATATACAAATCCGATGCCTGTTCAGGCGTATAGCCATTTGTTCGTGCCATCGTCTTGCCCATCGTCACCAGAACATCCCAATCATCCTGTGTCATATCGGACGGCACATCCTCCATTGTGTAGCCATAGGGCCACAACACCAATTCGCTGTACGTGTGAAAATCAATCGCCGTGGTGATTTGCTGTTTGCCGTTGATGACGCGGCTGTCTACAAAATCACGGACGCGCTGTGTTTCGGGCGCCGAGAATGCGGATGTGCCGCGATACGTTTCGCTTGCCGGATTGGTGCTGCTTCCGCCGCAGCAGCCAAACTTGTAGCCCCAATTTCGATTCAAGTCTGTGCCAACTGCAGACGTGCCGCTGTTCGGTTGACGATTCTTGCGCCAACTGCGGTACGAGCCGGTTGCAATATCGTATTCGCCGCCGTCGGGATTCAGATCAAAAACAATCCAGATTTCGCGCGAATCCACCAAATGCGAGATCGTCGGGTCAATGCCATAGTCGCCGGTCAGCATTTTCAATGTGTAGAGCGCCATTTCGACCGTAAGATGTTCGCGCGCGTGTTGGTGATGCGTGAGCAGGACTTCGGGTTCGTCCTCGTCCGTACCAACATTATCGGAAATTTTGCCCGCCCAAATTTCGCGCCCTTGATACGATTGTCCCAGCGAAAAAAGTGAAAAGATCGCAGAATGTGCGGCGGCAGTTTGCTGTAACTCGGCGACCATTTCGTCAAAGTCGTGATAGGCAGAATCGGCGCCGGGAAAATCTTGCGGCGTCGAGAATTCAGCGGGCGGCGTCTGCACGTCAAAATTTTGCGCGCGCAACGCTGCAACTTCGGAAGGAATCGCTTCCACCAAAACATAATCGTGTCCCACTTCAACAATCAACGCACCCGTTTGCGCGATGGCATTGCGTTGTGAGACGCTGACAATTTTTGGAATATAGAATGCTTGGGCGCGCGGCTCCGGCTCGGGATCGAACGCCCAAGCGCCGCCCGCGCTCAAGCCAACAAGCACCATGCTCAACAAGAAGCTGCGTACAAGAAATTTGGGGTACACGATTTTCATAAATGGGTTCCTCACACTCCCCTACCAAAGTATTCTCGCTTGCGGTAAACCGTAGCGAGACATTGCGCTATCAACTGTCCGCCCTCGCGTTCCGTGACCACGATTTCGTACAGCCCCGTCGCGCGTCCGAGGTTGACCTCGCGCGCCTCTGCCACCAGATGCGCCCCCGCCCCGGTGGCATTCGTGAAACTGATATTGACGTTGAGCGCCACCGCCGTCTGCCCATGCGAGTTGCCCGCCGCGGCAAAGGCAATGTCAGCCAGACTGAACACGACCCCGCCATGCGTGATGCCGTGAAAGTTCAACATGTCCGGCGTCACGACGAGCGAGACGCGGCTATAGCCCGGCTCGATGGCTTCGATGTTCGCGCCCAGCGCGCGCGCATAGGCGTCGGCGCGCAGCTGCGCCTCAATCTGCGGGTCAATCATGCTTATGTAACTGATGTTACGCAGTGGTAGGGCAAATTTGAAATTTGCCGTACGTTTGCGCGCTATTTTTTAGGATGGATGCGTAACGTGAGTTATCTAATTTTTTCCTGGTCCGTCGTCCCTCAGCTTGAAAAAATACCACAACAATCCCGTAACCGACAAGCCATCCAAAATCTCATTGCGCGCGAGCATCTCACGCACCTCTTGCTCCGAAAACCAACGCGCCTCGTCCACTTCATTCGTATCCTGAATCGCGCTGATTTGCTCCAAGCCGCGCGCGACAAACACAACAAATTTTTGATTCGACGATCCGTTCGATGGATGGAATTGCGCCAACGATTCCAAAATACGCGCGCGGTGCCCGGTCTCTTCGCGCAATTCGCGGAGCGCGGCATCGTGCGGCAATTCGCCTTCGTCCACGCGTCCCGCCGGAATTTCCCAATCGCGCGTGCGCGTCGTAAAGCGAAATTGATTCACCAGCAAGAGCGCGCCATCGTCGCGCACCGGCACAATGCCCACCGCCGGCGCGTGATAATCAAGCCAATGCCAGCCGCGCCCAATGGAACCGTCTGCCAATTCAAAATCCGATTGCTGCACGGTGAACCAATTCGCGCGAAATGCCTCGCGGCGTTTCAATTCGTCCCAAGTACTCACGCGTCTTTTCCTTGTTTATGCTGCCAGTGGTCGCACTCTAAATGTTCCGTGCGATTGATAGCCAAAATATGCCAGCGTTGTTCTTTCCAGCGCAAAATGTGAATCCCCGTATTTTCGGTGTCGAGTGAAAAATGATGACTGCCCGCGAGAGAACGAATCATCGTCCCCATGGCGCCGCCATGTGAAACAATTCCAATTTGCGCGTCGGTCTCGAACAAATCTTGATGCGCGTTCAAAATTTCTCTTAACGCTTTTACCACCCGTTCTTGAAAGGTGATGTAATAATCAGAAACGTACGCAGGTCGAATCAGCTCCTCTATTTCAAACGCAGCAACGGGCGACTCGAATTTCACCATGTAATCGCTGTACTCTTCATTGAACTCGCGCAAGCCGTCCATATATACAATTCGGTCCAAGCCCAAAAACGAATTGATCAGTTGGGCGGTAACCTGCGCGCGCTGATACGTACTCGCGTAGAGCGCGCGCAGCTTGAATTGCGACTTGCAATAAATTCCTGCGCGCCGCGCCTGTTCGCGTCCCAACGCGGTGAGCGGCGCGTCCTCGCCGCCGGTTTGGTCCAGGTTCCATTGCGATTGACCATGTCGAATCAAAATCAAATCCATCTTTACCCCACCCACTTTGGAATCAAAAAGGCAAAAGCAAGCGCGACGAGCGACGTGACCATCAAGCCCAGCGCGAGGCGTCCCAAAAAACCTGCCTGAGGTGACGTGCGCTCCAGCACCGCGTCAGAAGGGAGCGCGGGATTATAAAACACACTCACCGGCGCGCCCACCGGATAGGCAGTCAACTTTTTCTCACTCGCCGCGCGTTCTTTATCTTTTTGCAGTGCGCCGAAATAAATGCGCGAGCCGGCATAGCGTCTGCCACCAACAACATACTCGTACGCCAATACCGGGCGATAAACGAAATCGTCGGGTTTGGAACTTTCCTCTTTGCGCTCGGAGGTGACATACGATTCCGTGATGACACCGTACGCGCTTGACCAATTTTTGGAGCTCGATGAACGCCCGCCCTCGATGAGCGCCATGATCAAAATCACAACCATTGCGTTCACTGCCCCCGCAGCCAGAACGCAAAAAAGGAATTGGACAAAACTGAGTGGAATCGAATTCATACAAAACGCTTCTTTCGGGCGTGCAGCCCAAGTTGATGTTACTCGGCTGCTGACGCCACCGCTTCGGCATGCTCTTGCAGCCGCTCATCGCTCATCAAGCCATCTTGCCATTTCTGCGGCACGCGCCGCTGGCTCAGCATCACGCCGAGCGTCCAGATCGCACCAAAGGCGAGAAAGGTTGCGCCAAGCGCTATCGCCACCAGATGCGGGTTGAATTTATCCATCGCGGCGCCGGTGACAAAGGTGGAGAACGCGAGCGTCAAGGTGAGCATTCCCAAATCCATCGAAAAAATTCTGCCGCGAATGTTATCGGGCGTCAGACGCTGCAATAACGCCGCGCTCAAGGTCCAATTGCTGCCCCAGCCGCCGTGCGCGAAAAAAACAAAAACCATGCCGAACAAAATTGTCGGCGCAAGTCCGAACAAAACGTAACTGACGCCGATGAGCAAAAACCCGACCGAGATGAATCTCTGCGCGCGCCCAATCCTGCCCCTAACAAGCCGCGCAATGATAAAGGGACCAACGAGAATGCCCAAGCCGCGCGCAGCTTGCAGCAACCCGACGCCGCCCGCGTCCGTACCAAACACCTCGAACGAGAAAACGGTCAGCAATAAAATGACGCCGCCTGCAATGCCGGCGCCGGTTTTGACCAGCAACAACCAAAAGATTTGCGGCTGCTGCATCGCGTACTTGAATCCCTCGGCGAAATCGCTAAACGGATTCAATCCTTTGTGTGTCACCGCGCGCTGCTGCGAAAAGGAGCGCTTGATGCGCCAGATGAAAAACGCCGAAACAAGAAACGAAAGCGAATTGAGTACGAACGCGGCATCGCGCCCCAACGCCGCAATCGTTACGCCGCCGACAAAGCTGCCCACTGCCAACATCGTGCCCCATGTTGCGCTGCTCAACGCGTTCGCCGTCAACAATTCTTCACGTTTGACTAGATTGGGAATCGCGGCGCTTTGTGCCGGATTAAAGAAACTGGCAAACAACACCGACAGCGTTTGAAACACATAAACCATCCAAATCTGATCCGCCGTCTGCACCAAGAGCAAAGACAACGCCGTCATTGCGCGCAAAAGGTCCGTCACGATCATAATTTTGCGGCGATCAAATCGGTCCGCCATTGAACCTGCAAGCGGGATCAAAAAAAAGGAGGGAAGCGTCGAGGCAATGATCGCGAGTCCGGCGGCGAGCGCCGATTGTGTCAATTCAAAAACCAGCGTCTGGACTGCGATGTATTCGAACCAATCACCGAGCAACGAAACAATTTGTCCGGAGTACAATTTGCGATAGTCAGGATTGTCGCGGAGGAGCGCGACATATTTGTTTTCGGCGAGGATAGACACGCGGCGAATTGTAGCACAACTTGATTTTTTACTTGTGCGCCAGCCATCCCAAAACGTCAAGCAAATGCTCGCGCCACTGTTTGTCAAGCTCGGGGCCCGCCAGCCACATTCGATCCCGCGAGGCGCGCACGCGCTGTCCAAATTTTTTATTCAAACGTTCCATCCGCGTCGCGTCTTCTTCACGGAAACGCACCATGATGCGCCCATCGTCCAGCGCCACCGTTGCCGCGTTCACACGCGTCGCCGCAAGCTTCACCCGCAGCAAGTACAATAAATTTTCAACCTCTTCCGGCAGCGGTCCAAAACGTTCCTGAAATTCGCGCGTAACCTCTGCAACCTGCGAATCGTCATTCACATCCGCCAGGCGGCGGTACAAGCGCAAGCGCAGCGCATTGTCCGTCACGTACGTCTCGGGAATTTGCGACACGAGCGGCAAATCAATCGAAGGCGCGTTCAAGATGCGCTGCGCGGGATTTACGCCGCGCTGCCCGTTCGTCCCGCCGCGCTCCTTGTTCTCACTCGCCGCGCGCGCGTCCTGGATCGCGCCCGCCAGCAAACGCGAATACAAATCCAATCCCACTGCCGCAATGTGTCCCGATTGCCGCGCGCCAAGAATTTCGCCCGCGCCGCGAATTTCCAAATCGCGCATCGCCACCTGAAAGCCCGCGCCCAATTCGCTCGCTTCCGCAATCGTCTGCAAGCGCGAGCGCGCTTCGTCCGATAAATTGAGCCGCTTGTCGTACAAAAAATAAGCGTATGCCCGCGCCGCGCTGCGCCCGACGCGTCCGCGCAGTTGATACAGCTGCGCCAACCCGAACTTGTCCGCGTTGTTGATGATAATCGTGTTGGCATTGGGAATATCAATTCCGCTTTCGATAATTGTCGTACACACCAACACATCGTACTTGCCCGCCGCAAACTCGCTCATCACTTGTTCCAGCTGATCCTCAGGCATCTGTCCGTGTCCAATGCCAATGTGCGCTTCGGGTACGAGTTTGCGTAATTGGTCTGCGACGATGCCAATGCCCTGCACCCGATTGTGAACAAAGAAAACCTGTCCGCCGCGATCCAATTCGCGCAAAATCGCGTCACGCACCAATCCTTCTTCATACGCGGCAACGTACGTGCGGATGGGCAGTCGTTCGTCCGGCGGCGTTTCAATCGTACTCATATCGCGCGCCCCGCTTAACGAAAGATACAGCGTGCGCGGAATCGGCGTCGCCGTTAGAGTCAACACATCCACATGCGCGCGCAATTGTTTCAAACGTTCTTTGTGCTGTACTCCAAAGCGTTGTTCTTCATCAACAATCATTAGCCCCAAATCTTTAAAGACAACATCTTGAGACAAAATGCGGTGCGTGCCAATCACAATATCAATTGCGCCGTTCGCTAATTTTTCAATGATCGCATCTTGCTCTTTGTCTGAGCGAAAGCGCGACAACATTTCGACGACGACCGGGAATGGCGCCAGCCGTTCTTTGAAGGTGTTAAAGTGCTGCTGCGCCAAAACCGTCGTCGGCACGAGAATCGCCACCTGTTTGCCATCCATCACGGCTTTGAACGCGGCGCGCAGCGCAACTTCCGTCTTGCCATATCCCACATCGCCGACGACCAGGCGATCCATTGGACGCGTTTGCATCATGTCGCGTTTCACTTGATCAATCGCGGTCAATTGATCGGGCGTCTCGACGTACGGAAACGAGGCTTCGAGCTCATGCTGCCACTGCGTATCGTCCGAAAACGCGTGTCCGCTGATAATTTCGCGCGTGGCGTACAGTTCCAATAATTCTTTGGCAATGTCAGCGACGGCTTTTTTCGTCCGCTCTTTAACTTGCGCCCATTCTGCCGTGCCGAGGCGATGCAGTGTTGGTTTGTGTCCGCCGGGCGCAACGTAACGACTCAAACGGTCCAATTGATGAACGGGCACATACAATTTATCGCCGTGCGCGTATTCAATCTGAAGATACTCCGTATCGGGTCCGCCGAAATCTAATTTTTCCAAGCCCTTGAAAACGCCGATGCCATGATCAATGTGAACGACGTAATCACCTTCCGCTAAATCGGCGAAAAATGCTTCGGGCGATTGCGTGCGCGCGTACTGCGTCGCAATTCGTCGCGGCTTGGGACGCGACCAGCCGAAAATTTCCGCGTCGGTGAGTATAACAAGGGATGAGGAATGAGGGATGAGAGACAAGTCCAAAGTTCCTTCATCCTTCAAAACAAATCCTTCTGTCAACGCGCCTTGCAACAACACAAGTTGTCCCGCTTCGGGTGGATGCAAGATCTCGGTTTTCGGCTTGGCAAAAAAATCGCGTTCGCGCAATAAATCTGAAATGCGTTCCGCCTGACGCGTAACGGCGACGACGCGCGCGCCATCGGCGCGCTGATGCATCATCTCATCCACGACGCGTTTGACCTGTCCGCCAAAGCGTTCGCCGGGCAAAAATGGAAGCTCCGGCGCTTCTTCGACGCCGCGATAATCGAATAACAAGCGCGAATGCTGCAGCATTTTGTCGCGCAATTCCGCCCACGAAAAGTATGGGCGCAACAAATTTTGCGGAATTTCGCCGCGCGCTTCCAAATCTTGGCGTACCTGCTGTGCCTGCTGCTCGAATTGTTCCGTTATGGCTTCGAGCTCCTGCCAATCATCCGCGACAATCAATGCGTTTTCCGGCAGATAATCCAAAAGCGTCGCCGCGTGGGATTCAGCGTAAAAATAGGGCAAATAAAATTCAATTCCGCGAAAGCGCTGTTTGTTTTCCAACTGCTCAATATCTTGGCGAAAACCATTCGCGGCTACGGGATGCACATTCGCCAAATCCAATTTCCGCACCGCTTCCGCGACTTGCGGCGCGCGCGAAATATCCGCTTCACTGGCAGGTGTAATCACCAACGTTTCGACAGCATTCCCCGAACGCTGTGTGGCGGGATCAAATTCGCGCAGTGTTTCGATTTCATCGCCGACCAGTTCGATGCGGATGGGGCTTGGGCGCGAAGGCAGCCAAATGTCCACAATGCCGCCGCGCCGCGAAAAGAGCCCCGGCATGTCAACGACTGGCGCGTGTTCATAGCCGAGCGTCGTCCATGCGCGAAACATATTCGCCAGCGATAAATTTTCACCGCGCCGCAAGACAAAGACGCCGCGTTGAAAATCCTCACGCGGCGCCGTGCGCGTCATCAACGCGCGCATGGTGGTGATGACAAGGGGGGGGCGAGAAGGCGCGCTGGTCGAAAGGGCGGACAACGCGGCGAGGCGCAGCGAAATCGTTTCCGTCGCCCACGGCATTCGTTCGTACAACAAGGGGTCGGGTTCGGCGAAAAAGAAAACGCGTTCGGGCTGCGCGCTCCACGAAATCAAATCCGCCCAAAGTTGTTTCGCGCGTTCCGTGCGCGCGGTGACAACCACAATCGGCGCATTGCGTTTTTGCTGCAACGCGGCGAGAACGAACGGGCGCGCGGCATCCAGAACTTGAAGCGGCTCGGTAACGCGCGGCTTGGCAAGGCGCGACAACAACGCCTGAAATTCAGGCGTCTGGTCGAGAAACGCAAGCAAACCGGAAAGATTCATCGCACCGCGCGCATTCTATTTCGCAGCGCGAAAAGAACCGCGTATCCGCACAAGAACAAACTCAAATAGAAAAATAGATTGCCCGACACATAAACGCCCAACGGCCCCGGATCGAATCCTTGCAGTGCGTTGTTCAGCGCAACATCCGGAAATCCGGCGACATCGCCCATACTCCAAAAATAATGCGGATAGCCACGCCGCAACCAAAAATAATCACCACCGCGAAAGGTGTACGAATACAACAATGAAAGTCCGGTCGCCGTCAGCGCCGCGCCCGCGAGGATAAACCAGCGCAACGGGTTCATCGGAACGCGAGCAAACTTGATGACGCTCAAGCCCGCAATCCAGAACGCCAAACCCAAGAGCGCCACCGATGTGATGGATGGTGAAATAAATTCTGGAATCATAGCGCGTTAAATTGATTCATTGCCGTGACGATGCCTTGTGTTGTCCAGACGCGCAGCGCTTGCGTCGCTCGTTCCAGGACCTCATTCAATGCGCTCATTTCATCGTCGCCGAAATTGCCAAGTACGTGTCCAACATCTTGTTTCGGGTCAGGACGCCCGATGCCGATGCGCAAGCGCGGAATGTCATTGCCGCCGAGCGTATTGATGATGGACTCCATCCCGTGATGTCCGCCTGAACTGCCGTTGGCGCGCAAGCGAATTTTTCCGAGCGGCAAATCCAAATCATCGTACACGACCATCACGCTGCTGCGCGGAATTCGATAAAACACGGCAAGTTTGCCAACGGCGCTCCCGCTCAAGTTCATGTACGTTTGCGGTTTCACGAGGAGCACGCGTTCGCTGTCGAGTTTTATTTCCGTCAACTGCGCGTTAAAGCGCTGGCGCTTAAATTCCGCGTGTTCCGCGCGCGCGAGGTGTGCCAACACCATAAATCCTACGTTGTGGCGATTGCGCGCGTATTTCATGCCGGGGTTGCCCAGCCCGACGATCAGTTTTAACGGGCGATATGAATCAAGGACGGCGTCACCGCGCTGAAATTTACGCGCGAGCCATTTGGTGGAGACGGGCATTACAAGTACCTTCGCAAAAAATAAATGATGCCAACCAAGATAAATAACGCAATCGCATATTGCGCGCCGCGCCAAAACGCATCGGCGAGATCGGGAAAGGCGGCTGTGAGCGAATTGAGGATGTTGTTGAAATCCGGCATGATGAATCACAAGACGCGCCGCACAAAATAAACGACGCCCACAAAGAAAAAGATGCCCGCCATCGCAAGGACGCCAAACAAAAAGATACGCCCCAACGCGCTAAAAAAATCGGTTGCGACTCCGACAATCTGATCAATTTCGATTCCACCGATTCCGCCCGAACCGGGCACGGGCGTGCGCGACGGCGCTGCGCGCGGCGGCGTGACAGTCGGTCCCGGCGTTCCTGTGCCATTCGGCGACGTTGTCGGGATTGGAGTGGGCACCGCATTTTCGATTGGCGGCGCTTCGGTGGGCGTTGGCGTTTCGGCAGGCGTCGGCTCTTGCGTGGGCAGCGCGTTTTGCACACTGATATTGGTGACGATGGTTTCGCAATAATTGCCGGTCGGGTCAACTACGCGCAGACGAAGCATATACGCGCCATCCGCCACCGCCGCGCTGTCCCAGACGCCGAGCTGTCCATTCACCACCTGCTGGTTCGCCTGCCCCGTCAAATCAGCCCACGCTTCCGTGT
This sequence comes from Chloroflexota bacterium, assembly GCA_004295045.1. Classification (GTDB taxonomy): domain Bacteria; phylum Chloroflexota; class Anaerolineae; order UBA4142; family SHND01; genus SHND01. Next base: position 26,880 of record SHND01000044.1, read on the forward strand.
TGACCGGCGCGACTTCGAGTTTGTAATATTGAAACTCGCCGCCAAGTGACGCGGTGCCTTCAATTTGTACAATCCCTGTCACGGCGACGCCCGTTTGCGGCGCAAGAATTGCCGCGTTGCCCGCGCTGCAATCGCGTGTGTTCGGCGCAGCAAGCGTTGGGGCGAAAACATTGCCGAGCAGCGCAGCCAAAATCAAAAACGCCAACGCGAAACGTATAACTTTACAAGTGTCGTGCATAATTCTCCTGTGCGTTTCCAGAGTTGGGCGAAACGCACACAGCAAGGCATTGTACTACAACACGAAACGAATTGACAAACCTTTGCGCCAATGCTACATTCGCGCACGCAAATTTTTTGGGCGAGTAGCTCAGCTGGTCAGAGCGCCTCGTTTACACCGAGGAGGTCGCGGGTTCGATCCCTGCCTCGCCCACTTTGGACAACCACAAGGGTTGCCCTCACAGTTCCGCTTCACCCGGATGCGTCATGTATCGGCGCGCCGGGTTTTTATTTTCAGGAGGAGCAGAGATGAGCGACGCAAAATTTGATGATGGTTTGAAACAATATCTGGTCGAAGAATTCATCGAAGACTATCAACACGGACAATTGACGCGCCGCGACGCGCTCAAACGATTGACGGGGTTGGTAGGCGCATCCGCCGCGGCGGCGTTAATCGCTGCGTGCGCGCCCGCCGTACAATCAACGCCAACAACCGCGCCACAGCCATCCGCTGCACCGCCAACGAATCCAGCCACAGCGGTGCCAATGGCTGCCACGCCCACTACTGCGCCTTCTGCGACAACAACAGCAGCAACGGCAACGATTGCTTCACCCGATCCCACTCTGACGACGGAAGCGACAAACACTGTAACGGCTGGTACTAATAACGTTCCAGTGAGCCCGGATGATCCCGCGATTCAAGCGAGCGATGTTACATTTCCTTCACAAGGCGCGACAATCGCGGGCTATCTCGCGCGCCCTGCCGGCAATGGGACGTATCCGGCGATTCTGGTGGCGCATGAAAATCGCGGGCTCACGGATCACATCAAGGATGTGACGCGGCGTTTGGCGAAAGCGGGATATGTCGCGCTCGCCGTAGATTTGTTATCACGCGAAGGCGGCACCGCAAAAGTGGGCGCGTCAGGCGTGCCCGGTGTTTTAGGGAACACACCGCCCGCGCAAATGGTGGGCGATTTCGCCGCAGCGTTGGAATATCTCAAACAGCGAGATTTCGTCGCGCCCGGACAATTCGGCATGACGGGCTTTTGTTTTGGCGGCGGAATGACGTGGCGCGCGGCAACGCAAATTCCTGAATTGCGCGCGGCGGTGCCGTATTATGGACCGAATCCGCCATTGGAGGATGTGCCAAAGATTCAAGCGGCGGTACTCGCGCAATATGGCGGAAATGACGCGCGTATCAATTCGGGAATTCCCGCGATTGAAAAAGCGATGAAGGACAATAACAAAATTTTCGAGTACATGATTTACAAAGGCGCGAATCATGCATTCAACAACGATACGGGACCAAACTATAACGCGCAAGCGGCGAACGAAGCGTGGGCAAAAACGCTCGCGTGGTTTGACAAGTACGTGCGTGGGTAGTGCGATGGTGTGATAGTGCGATGGTGAGCAGCAGACAGTCAGCGGCAATCGTGATTTGCCATCTGCGATTAGCCATCTGCTATCTGCTATCTGTCATCTGCGATACGCGATTTGCGAGCGACGTGAGTTATAATATGTCGCATGGGCATCTCTCTCGATTCCGATACGCGTTCGGCGGAATTATTTGTGCGCGCGCAAGAATCCATCGCGGGCGGCGTCACATCGGTGGTGCGCGGCACGTCGGCGGGCTGGCTCCCCTATCCGCCGATGATTCAACGTGGTGATGGTTCGCATTTGTACGACGTAGACGAGAATGAATATATTGACTATGTTCTCGGACACGGACCGTTGATTCTCGGTCACCGTCCACGCAACGTGACGCAAGCGGTAGCCGAAGCGATTCTCGAATACGGGAATATGTTCGCGCTGCCGTACGAGATGGAGCAACAGGTCGCGGAAAAAATTCGCGAGCGTTTTCCTTCGATAGAGCTCGTAAAATTTTCCAATTCGGGTTCGGAAGCGACGCATTACGCGGTGCGGCTCGCGCGCGCACTCACGGGACGCGACAAGATAATTAAATTCGAAGGACAGTATCACGGCTGGACGGATGCAACCGAATACAGCTATCATCCCGCGATCAAAGATTTGGGACCGCGCACTTCGCCGCGCACGATTCCTGCGGCAGCCGGTACGCCGATGGATTACGCGCGGCTCATCATCACACAGCCGTGGAACGACGCGGACATTTTGCGCAAAACGATCCGCGATCAGCGCGGCGAAATCGCAGCCGTCATCACCGAACCGATCATGGCGAACTGTGGCGTGATTCCACCGACGGATGGTTATTTGAAATTTTTGCGCGAGGTTACGCGCGAGAATGATATTCTGTTGATTTTTGATGAAGTGATTACGGGACTGCGCGCGGCGCGCGGCGGTGCGCAGGAATTGTACGGCGTGAAACCTGACATCACCGTTTTGGCAAAAGCATTGGGCGCGGGCTTTGCCGTTGCGGCGTATGGCGGTTCGCGCACGGTGATGGAACCGGTCGCGCGCGATGAAATTTTGCACGCGGGGACGTACAACGCGAACGTGGTGGCGATGAGCGCGGCAAAGGCAACGCTCGATGAATTGGACAAACCGGGCACGTACGAAAATTTGGAACGCGTGAGCGCGAAATTGGCAAACGGAGCCCGCGAAATTTTCGAACGCGCAGGGATACCTGCCCAAGTCCAGCGCGTCGCGTCGTTTTTCCAAATTTATTTTTCGCCGAGACCAATTCGCGAATACCGCGACGCGGCGCAGTACGCTGATTTGGTGAAATTCCGAAAATTGCAGGTTGCGTTACGCAAACGCGGCGTGCTGATTTATCCCAATGGACTTGGGCGCTGGTTCCTCTCTACCGCGCATACAAATTCTGATATTGAAGCGACATTGAACGCGGTGGAGGATGCGGTAGGGGAATTCTAAATATCATCAAACAGCGCGAGAGTTTTCTTTTTGCAAGTAGAGATTTCTCACTGCGTTCGAAATGACAACAAAAATGACAACGAACGAACTGGTACAACTTGGCACAGACTTGGTCAAGCAAGCGGAGGCGCAAGGAATTGTTTTGCGAATGATTGGGGGCGTAGCAATTTACGCGCGCTGCCCGAGTATCGAGTCAAACAAACGCTTGCAGCGCGAGCACGCGGATTTGGATTTTGTCGTAGATGATCAGAAATGGCAGCGCGTTGGCGAAATGTTTAACGCGCAGGGTTTTGTCAAAAACGCCGAAGCGGCGACGGAGCAGAAATTTGTCAAGGATGATGTCACAATTGAAATAGTAAAACCGCAGCATCGCGAAGATTTCGCGCTTGATTTTTCAACGCGTTTGAATGTCACGCCGTTGACATTACCGCTTGCCGATTTGCTTTTATTGAAACTGGCGCGCGTGGAATTTAAGGAAAAAGATATTCAGGACGCGGCGGCGCTGTTGGTGGATCATCGCGTAACGAACGACGGTGACGAAGAAGATGAAATCAATCGCGAGTATTTGTATCACATCGTCAACAAGGACTATGGTTTATGGAAAACGGTGTTTGACAATACGGTGACGCTTGAAAAGGTTTTCGACAAATATCTGGAACCGGAAGAAGCGCAGTTGGCTTGGCGGCGAACAGAATTGCTGCAAGAAGTGTTGGACGGCAAAAGTCATTCACTCGGTTGGTGGGCGGGACGCGTGTTGAGCAGATAGTTCACAGTAGACATTGTTTGCGGAAAGCACAGGTAACGGGAAACTGGAATGAGTTCATCCACTACGTCAACAAACACAAGAGTATTTTTATCCGGCGCGTCTCTAGCCGGTGCGCAAGGATTCGCGATTGCATTCGCCGCCATGGGACTGTTGGCGCGCATTTTAACCATCAATGTTACAGATGCGAATCTAGTTCTGGCATTGAATACGATTTTGTACGGCGCGGCGGGCGCGTTAGGCGCAGCGTATCTCGCTTCGACCATGCAGTGGAAGTCGTTAACTTTGCTGTTCGCGCTCGCCGGAATTTTAGGTTGCGGCGGAGGGTATCTGATTACCTCTCTTTTGCTTACTCCACGCGTACACCCGGAGATTTCAAATCGAACAACTGTGGAAGCTGTCTATATCGTGCAGCACGCGATCATTGGCGCGTTGTTGGGATTGTTCTTGGGAATTGCGATTTGGGATCCGAAAAAATTGGCGCTGCTGATCATCGCCGGTGCGGTTGGGTTCGGAATTGGTTTTTTGATGCAGATGTCTTTGAATGATTTGTTGGCGGAACCGCTGAGCGATTTCGTGGCGCGCTTTTCCGACAGCGATGCATTGAATTTGATTGCTGCAAGTTTATTGTGGGGATTGGGAAGCGGGGTGTGCGGCTTGTTGGGAGGCGGATCAATCGGGTACGCGCTTGAAACCTAGCGAGGCTTGCGCGAGTTGCAATTGGAGTGCGACGCGCGTCAACCAATTTTTACGGTACAAGAAAAGAGAGAATTCGCTTGGCGCTGACCTACTCTCCCGGAGGGTGACCCCTCGAGTACCATTGGCGCAGATGGGCTTGACGGCTGGGTTCGGAATGGAGCCAGGTATTTCCCCACCGCT
>SHND01000072.1 GCA_004295045.1 Chloroflexota bacterium
CTCGCGCGCCGCTTGAAACAACGCGGTTATCCGCCGCGCATCGAACTTGGGACGCAAGCGCAAGTGGACCGCATCCAACACATCGCAGAGCGCGAATCGCAGACTTGGAGTGAGCGCAACCGAACCATGGCAGATGGCAACCTCTCGCGGACGCAAGCCAACCAACAAAGATCGCGCCGCGCGAATTGAGTTTTACAAAACGCTTGCAAAATTGTGAATAGGTATTGAATTATTACCCATTCTCCTATAAAATCATTCCGCGAATCCCAATCGCGGCAGAATATTTGCACAACGCTTTGTAATCTTGGACAGGTTAGTAGTTTGGATGGTGCATTGTGAATTCATCGGATTACCAAACAACCGTCTTGGCTGCCTTGTTGCACGATCTTGATGCACTGTTTGGCTTGAAACAATCTGACTTGATGGGCAGCGCGGCGGAGAGCTCGACACTCGAGATTCTCAAGACCGCGCGTGCGCTGGCGACCTCGCCGGGCGAACAAGGCGACGCGCTTGCAGATGTGCCGCTCGATTCGATTTTCGCATTCCTCGCCCGTAGCGATTTTTCAAAGGAATCTCCCGAACCCCGCGGACCTGTTACGCCGCTTCATTTTCCCTTCACCCCACTCGCCGCCACAACAACCAATTCATTCGATTTCATTTTCCCTGCCTCCGCGCCCGTATCCAATCGCACCGCATATCTCAAACAATTTCGTACAGCATTTGACGCCGTATGGCTCTCAACACAAGACGCCGCGTTCGACGTTCGATTGATGCACTTGACGGCATTGTTGCATCGTTTCGGTTGGTGTCTGCCCTCACATTCCTCCGATGTCTCGTTGTATGACCAAGCGCGTTTGACGGCGGCTGTCGCGGCATGTTTGGCGCGGCTCGATGGACAAACAGTACGCGCCGCGCCGCTGCTGCTCGCAGTCGGCGATCTCTCCGGAATCCAAAAATATATTTTCGATATTGCGGCGGTTGGCGCGGGCGGCGCGGCGCGGCGTCTGCGCGCGCGTTCCTTTTCGCTTGGCTTGCTGTCGGATGTGGCGAGTCATGCATTGGCACACGCATTTGATGTGCCGCTCGTCAACATCCTCATGTCGTCAGGCGGCAGATTTTTTGTCCTGCTGCCAAATTATAAAGACGCAGAAGCACGCCTCACGAAATTTCAGACGCGCGTGGATGAAGCGCTCTTTACAAGATACAACGCCGAGATTGGGCTGAATCTCGCCGCAGAAGAATTAATGGGCGCGCAACTGAGCGCAAGCCGCGCAGGAATTAAAGGGTTCGGCGCATTCTTGGGACACCTGAATCGCAAACTCGCCGTCGCCAAGATGCAGCGCAGTTCTTTAATCTTGCAAAACGAGTCGGGTTGGGATACCACGCGTTTTGTGATTCCACAAAATTTTGAAGGATTTCCCGTATGCGTGAGTTGTGGCAAATTTCGCGGCGACCAGGCGGATGGCTTGTGCAAAGAGTGCGCGGCGCAATCGCGCTTGGGCAGCAAATTAACGCAAGCCCGGTTCGTCGCGTTCTACAAAGGCACTGCGCCCGCGCGATCTGATTTTGATTTTTTGGGCGAGTATTACGCCAAGGTTTTGCGTCCGGACGACGCGCTGGATTCCAGCGGCGCGCCTTATCTCGTCGTCCAACTCAATGACCCCGATATCACAGCGCTGACCGATTATCCCGCGACCTTTCGCTATTTGGCGAATCATGTCCCGAACACGGTGGATGGGACGCCGCGTTCGTTTGACGAAATCGCCGGTCGTGCGGAAACGCGCGTGTCCGATGACGAATTGCAAGGGCGCAAGCTGCTCGGCTATCTCAAAGGCGACGGTGACCGTCTGGGGACTTTGTTCGCTGAAGGATTGCGCCGTCCCGGTGATGGCGAAAGCCGCGATTCCGCCGCGCACATTCTGGCATTCAGCCGCGAACTCGATCTCTTGTTTTCAGGTTGGCTCGAACATACCCTCACGAAAAAATTCCGCGACACGTATACAGTTTTTTCCGGAGGTGATGATCTGTTCGTGCTCGGTCCGTGGAACCGCGCTCTGAATTTGGCGCAAGAGGTGAACACACAGTTTCGCCGTTTTACGTGCCATAACCCTGCGGTCACGTTTTCGGCGGGCATCCTTTTCACCAAACCGCGCTATCCCATTTCGCGTGCCGCGCGGGATGCCGACATTGAATTGGAAAAATCCAAACATGCCGGACGCGACCGCTTGACCATCTTGGGCGAAACGCTGCTGTGGGAGGATGCGCCGCGCATCACGCGTGAAATCAATCGCCTCGGCAAATTTGGCGATGACGCCCTGCGCTCTTCCTTTTTGTACCGCTTGATCGAGTACAGCGAAATGTACCAACGAGCCAAAGACGTCAAGACAGCGGATGCCGCGCGCTACAAATCGCATTTCGCGTATACGATTGCGCGCAACTTGCGCGACGCGCCGCTCGCCTTGCGCGACTGGGCATATGCCCTCTTTGATGAATTGTTCGAGAAAAAAGCCAGCCCGACGATGGAGCATCTCGGTCTGATTTCGACCATCGTCCTGTTCACACGGCGAACGAGGAGGAAAGAATGATGCAGCAGCAAAATCGAGATCGCCCGCGACAGGGGGGCGGATTTTATCAACCCGATACGCGCACCGATTTTCGATTCGACGACAAGTACCTCAAGGGCGGATATTTTTCAGACGCCAAGCGTGAGAACCTACGCCCCGAACTCTTGGACACCGTCGCGATGGATGTTGCCAAACGCTTGATCAACTCGGGCATCAATTCATATCAACTGCGACGCTTTTACAATCAGGTGCGCGCCATCGAACGGAGCGTTGGAACGCAGCGTTCCTTTGAAGCTGCCAAGGCAGATATTGTCGCTTTGAAATCGGCAGTTGCATATCAAGTCGGGCGTGGTCTGGTGCGCGAAGATTTCAAACGATTCATTGATCGGAACGCGGATTTGGCAAAAGAAAACGCCGATAATTTGACGCGCGGGTTCATCCCGCATTTCGGCGCTGTACTCGGCTTTTTCGTCTATCTCAAGCCCGACGAACGCGGGTTTGACCGAAGGCGATGAAAGTGTTTTGAATATCTCGTTGTCGCTCACGACAAAAACTGAGCAAATATGACAATTGATGATTACCCAGATCTGGTTGAAGCAATCAATGCCAAACGTTGCGTACTCTTTTTGGGGGCAGGTGTCTCGGCAGGTCAAGAGGGTATGCCACTTGGTGGAACTCTAGCTCAGCAACTCGCACACAAAGCTCGTCTTTGTCTGGGATGCCAAAATGAAGATCCGGTAGCGACTGAACGAGAACTACCAATTACATGCAAACTAGAGGGATACTGCAAATGGTCTCTTCAGACTGTTGCACGGTACTTTGATGCAAGTGGTCAAAACCTACAAAATGAATTGACAGCGATTTTTGATAGAATCGGAAAGATGCCAGCACACGATCTAATTGCGGAGTTGCATGAATTCTTTCCTCGGATCATCACGACGAATTATGACACATTACTCGAACAAGCCTACGATAACCTGAATCAAAAAGAGTTTGGTTCATCAAATGAACCAAAGACTGCAGAGCGTCGAGTCTCGTACATGCCGATAACCCGCAAATCGAAAGATTTTCCTTCGCCAAATCAGGTGTCGATTCTTAAGATTCATGGAAGCATCAGGTATGGGACCGATGGCTACCCGTTGGTGATCACGGATGATCATTATTACGAACTCTTAAACGATCTTAAAAACCCTGAGCATCAAAGCTTACCTTTATACCAGCTCCTAAATCAATATCTTACTCAATATAGAGTCATTTTTATTGGGTACAGTCTCGAAGATAGCACGTTGAATTTGTTACTCACAAGCATAGCGCGAACATTGGGCGATCACCTTGATCGTTATTTTGCGATTCAAAGACCTGCTGACCCCAACAATAGACATACATATCGAGTCCAAGAACTAAATGACCGTTATTGGGATACTAAGAACGTCACAATCCTTCGGACTGATCTCTTGGTATTTCTGCAGGAGGTTCGAGACAAGGTCACATCGGAAAAGGAACAAGCTCGCCGAATTGTTGCGGAAGCGATTACACATAACAAAGTACGATTGGACCGCTCCGAGTACAAGCAAATGGTCCAACAGGAAATTCAACCCAGAAACGCACGTGAAGTAGAACTCTTTGCGCAAAGTGCACTCGTCTATGATTCTGATCCGGAGAGTGAACTCATAGATCGTCTCGACCAAGCCAAGCAGATTGAGATATGTCAAGACTTGCTTGGTGATCCAGAATCTGATGAACAAGAGGCGCAACACCCAAGGGTTGCACGCATCAATGCTATAAGGGTTCTTGCCAGACTGCAAGAAGAGTCCAATTTGCCATTTCTACTCAAAGGACTCCGTGACAAAGATAGTGAGGTTAGCCACAAAGCCCAAGAGGCGATCTTGGACTTTCCACCAGCCTTGGTACTTGATAATCTATTTAAATATCTTCTTCACTCTGAAGAGGTAGTGCGTGAAAATGCAGCAACTGCGTTGTCCAAACTAGCCAACAAGTTTACAATCCGAGACCGATTTTCTCAGCAGTTGAACAACGAACCATTGGAAAATCGGATTCTCATTTTTGAAGCGCTTCGGAATGTGGATGGAACTGCAAGACTGGCAAGCCTTGGGTTTCGAGAGCTCAAGCTAATAGATTTGACAATCGCTATCCTTTCCGAACAACCCAATATGTATAGTAAAGGTGCTCTGATGCGATTCGCGCGTACAGCGGACACGAACAAAAGATTGCAGATCATTAAGGCGCTTGGGGACAATCCACAAGCATTGAATGTGTGTCTGCTGGACCGTATGATTGAACTCGACCAATCCAAAGAGCATATTGACGCAATCGTGGAAGCGCTTGTTAATACTGTCCAGGATACTGCAGACCAAAGTCTAAATCCTTATTCCGATGAATTCAAGTCTCAAGTTATGGCGCTCGATCGTCTTGCAGAAATGCCAGATGTTCCAAGAACTAGCTTGATAAGAACCTTGAGAATAGAGCTCATGGAGGGAAGACACCACGAGATTCGGGTCCAGGCTTGCCGCAGCATTCAAAGATTCTACGACGGAGATGTAAGTGAGATTCTCAGGGACTACTTGGGTGATGAGGATATCGAGTTTGCAAAAACAGTATTCTATGCAATTCAGCAAGGAAATGGCACAGACTTACTTGACATGCTCTATTCTTTGATTAGGGATTACGTCATACAAGAGCAGAGGAGGCTTTTCATTCTGGCGCAAGAAGTGTGCCTGATCGAACTTGAGCGCGGCGAAACTTTTTATCCCTCTGCTGAACTTTTGATAAAACGCGTAAGGGAACTTGAGGTTGCTGACGACGCGATCAAGCGTAACTTGGACGGACTTTGCACGGACTTGGCAGACAAAATGAATTTAACGATTGACCTACCAGAGTCTTGATCACAGGAGGAGTAATGTCAAACAAACTTTTGCTATACCGAACGCTCCGAGGAACATTGACCTGCCTCTCAGGTCTGCGTATCGGCGGATCGAAAGAAAGCATCGAAATTGGCGGACTGGAAAATACGATCATTCGCCATCCGATTACTGACTTGCCCTATATCCCCGGTTCGTCCATCAAGGGCAAGATGCGTTCGCTGCTCGAACAAAGATACGGCATCGTCGAAGACAATGGCGAGCCGAGCCGCAGCGGAACACACATCGTTTGCCGCGTATTTGGTCCGCACAAGAACGTCAATCACACGCTGGGACCCACACGCATTCTCGTGCGCGACGCCAATTTGACGGATGAATCACGCAAGTGGCTCGAAGCGGCAAACAAAGATAAAGGTGTGTTCTACGCCGAAGTCAAGACCGAGAATCTTGTCAACCGCAAGACCGGGACGGCGGAACACCCGCGCACTCTGGAACGCGTTCCGGCGGACACGAAATTCGATTTTGAAATCGCCGTCCGCATCTTTGAGGGCGATAATGAAATCGAAATCCTCAATTTGGTCAAAGAGGGTTTGAATCTCTTGCAGCAGGATTATCTCGGCAGTTCAGGGAGTCGCGGTTACGGCAAGATTGCACTCGACTACCAAGTAATCTAATGGCAACTCTGCAACTCTACCGTTTGCGGATTCAACCGCAAAGCGCAACGCTTTCGCCGTGGCATGCCGACACGCTTTTTGGACATTTGTGCTGGGAAGCGTTTTGGGAAGGCGGCGCGCAAGGGCTTGCGGATTTTCTTGCACCTTTTCGTACCGGGTCGCCCCCCTTTGTATTTTCCGATGGGTTTCCCGACGACTTGTTTCCGCGCCCGTTGCTTCCTCCACAGGAGCTTGATGCAACCGACCAAGTTGCGCGCGAACGAGCGATGGATCGCGCCAAGAAAACTCAGGACATTCAATGGCTGACGCAGGCGCAATTTGAGAGTGTCTTACGCGGTGAACGTTTGACTGCGGACTCGCCCGCGCCACCAATACGAGAGTTGACCCAACTCACCCTAAAGAACCAAATCAACCGCTTGACCGGGACCACCGGCGCGGATGAGGACGATGAAGAAGCGAGCGGCAGATTGTATCCTGTCACCGAATCTGCATTCGTGCGCGAGGGACATGCGCGTGCGAGTGCGATCATAACCTTTTATCTTTGGGCACAGAACGAATCGCATTTGCAGAGCGCGGTTCGCTGGATGAATTTGCTTGCACGTGGCGGCTATGGCAAGCGCAAGACGGTCGGTTATGGACGCTTCCGGGTATTGAACTGTGAGCTATTTACGCTTGACGTGCCGGACAATGCGAATGGTATTGTCACGCTCGCGAATTTTGTTCCTGCGATGAGCGATCCACATCATGGCTATTATCGAACGCGGGTCAAATACGGCAAACTGGGCGAACCTGCGACACTGACGGATGTTGCAGATTCGCCATTCAAATTTCCTCTGCTCATGCTCGCGGCAGGTTCGACGTTTTATTCAAATACGGGACTTGGTTACGTCGGACGACTCGTAGAAAATATCCACCCCAAGAATTCCACGATTGTTCAAGGCGCATTCGCGCCTGCCATCCCAATTCGACTACCAAATTAATGTTTGCCGCATTTGTAATTACACTTCGCCCAACCTCCTCTGCTGTTATTGGCAATTCAACAGGCAGAAGTCTGCACGGACTTTTTTTCAAAATGCTGGAACAGCAAGACCCCGCGCTCGCCGCACAAGCACACGCCGATAATGAAATCAAGGCAATGACCGTGTCACCACTGCGCGGGCGTTTGCGGCGCGAGGGAGAACGAAATATTGTCTTGCCAGATCAATTATATCGTGTGCGCTATACAACCCTTTCGGATGGGTTGTTTAATGCGCTCAGCAAAATTTTGCTCGGCAAGTTTTTGTATCGAGAACGCGTAATGATTGATGAGGCAGAGTTTGCGGTTCAGGATGTGACGGTAGAGTCGGCTGCTAGTCGTGGTTGGGGTCGGCTGGCGTCCGCACAAGAGGTTTGGAATAACACAAAAAGCCAATCCGAAGTGACATTGCGCTTTGCGTCCCCCACAACGTTTCGGCAGAATAAACTCAATTTGGTATTCCCCGTTCCCAAAAATGTTTTTCATTCTTATCGAGAACGTTGGAATGCATTCACTTTGTATCCGATAGACGACGAGTTTGTGAGCTGGGTCGAACAAAATGTTGCCGTTACGGCGCATCACTTGCAGACGCGCCAAGTTTGGCATTCGGACTTTGCCCTGCACGGCTTTGTCGGTTGGGCTCGGTTCATCGCCAAAGATCGTGATATGCGACGACTCAAAGAATGGAATGCGTTGGCAGATTTTTCTTTTTTTTCCGGAACAGGTCAAAAGACGACACAAGGCATGGGACAGACGCGACGACTCGAAGGAAATTTTGAACATTCGAGCCAGGATGAAACGGAGTAAGTGATATGGCAGCCACAACCAAACTTCCTGATTTTGTCACCGCACCACCTAAAGGGTGGATTGGAGCGGCAGTAGTCGTCGGAATTAGTCTTTTGACGAACATAACAAGCGCACTCGCTCAAATCCTCTTGGAAAACTCGGCTGTGTGGCTTATGTTGCTTGCAGTCTCGATTGTTTTGGCGGTTGTTGGGTTATTTCTGCTCTCACGCCTGCGCCCACAACGCGTCGAATTGAAAATGACTACGCCGGGCATGCAGCCGATCAAGTACCCGGGTCTGGTTGTGCTGGTCGGTCCCGGACGCGTAGATGCGGACCCGACGAAGCAAGCGGCATGGACAGCCATCGAATATCACCGCAACCTTGAGAACGGCACACCGAACCTGCGGGTATGCTGGATTATTACCAGTGGTGGAACGGACGGTGGTTTACCAATTGCGAATCGTCTAAAGGAGGAACTGGAAACTAAAGGGATTGTTGCTCTTGTTCGTGTGGTGAACGATGCTTTCAATATCCGCGAAACCTTTGACGTCGTGCAAAACATTTACCAAAACGAAGCACCATCAAGAGGGCTGACCAGCCGCTTGGTTATTTCCGATTTTACCGGTGCTACCAAACCGATGACAGCAGGGATGGTACTCGCATGCGGGGCAGAGTATCCGATGCAGTATGTCTTTGGCGGACGGAATATTGCTTCGGAACCAGTTGCAATGCGATTTGCATAACGCGAGGTTAACTAGCATGCCGTCAGTCTACAGGTAACTCCGGTTTCTTCGGTATCAGCATGAATACTGAAGATTTTCCTGACATTTTCATGACTAAAGATTGCCCCATGGTCCCCAGAGGAATCCATCCTAAAGAACAAAAACGAGAGCCGAATTCTGGCTCTCGTTTTTTCTGTACGTTCAAACCGCTTGCGCGAATTATTTCCTCCACGACGCAAAAGCGGAAGGATCGCATCGCGCCGCGATTTTTTTGCTATAATGCCCGCATAGTACACATTGATTTTCAGGATGTGCGTATGTCACTTTCCCCCCTTGCGGGCAAACCCGCTCCACAAGATTTGTTAATTGATGTCGCCGCGCTCGAACGCGCGTATTACGACATTGTTCCCGACGCGAACGATCCCGCACAACGCGTCGCCTTTGGCACGAGCGGTCATCGCGGGTCGCCGTTCGACGGCAATTTCAACGAAGCGCATATTCTCGCCATTACGCAGGCGATTTGCGATTACCGTCAGGCAAATCTCATCAACGGACCCTTGTTCATGGGCAAGGACACGCACGCCGTGTCGCGTCCCGCCGAACGTTCCGCGCTGCAAGTTCTCGCGGCGAACGGCGTTGAGGTATTCATTCAACGCGATGATGGTTATGTGCCGACGCCCGTTATCTCGCACGCGATTTTGGTTTGGAATCGCGAACAGCCGCATCTCACTGCCGATGGGATTGTGGTTACGCCGTCGCACAATCCGCCGCGCGATGGCGGTTTCAAATACAATCCACCCGAAGGGGGTCCTGCGGATGCCGCGACGACGAAATGGATTCAAGACCGCGCGAATGATTTGTTGCACGAAAAAAATCGCGGCGTGATGCGCATCGGTTATACCGCCGCGCTGCAAGAAAATTCAACGCATCAACACGACTACGTCACCGCGTATGTGGACGATTTGGTGAATGTGATTGACATGGAGGCGATTCGCGCGTCGGGAATCAAAATTGGCGTTGATCCGTTGGGCGGCGCAGCGCTCGCGTATTGGGAGCCGATTGCGGAAAAATACAAATTGAATTTGACGGTGACGAATCCAAAGATTGACCCGACGTTTCGTTTTATGACCGTTGACCACGACGGAAAAATTCGGATGGATTGTTCCAGCCCGTACGCGATGGCGGGGTTGGTCAAACTCAAGGACGATTTTGATATTGCATGGGGAAACGATCCGGACGCCGACCGTCACGGCATTGTCACGCGTTCGCTTGGGTTACTGAATCCAAACGCGTATCTCGCCGTCGCAATAAATTATTTACTGACACATCGTCCGCAATGGAGCCAGGCATCAGGAATCGGCAAAACGCTTGTGAGCAGCAGCATGATTGATCGAGTTGTCGCGTCATTGCATCGCAAACTCGTCGAAGTGCCTGTCGGTTTCAAATATCTCGCGCCCGGTTTATTCGACAGTTCGTTTTGTTTCGGCGGCGAAGAAAGCGCGGGCGCAAGTTTTCTGCGGCGCGATGGAATTGTGTGGACGACAGACAAGGACGGTCCATTGCTCGGATTGTTGGCGGCGGAAATTACAGCGGTGACAGGTCAAGACCCGGGCGAACAGTATCAACACCTCACCGCGCAATTTGGCACGCCGTACTATACGCGCCAAGATACGGCGGCGACGGTGGAACAAAAAGCGAAACTGGCAAAGCTCTCACCTGAAGATGTAAAGGAAACCGAAATGGCGGGCGAAAAAATTATTGCGAAATTGACGCGCGCGCCGGGCAACAACGAGCCGATTGGCGGATTAAAAGTAGTGACGGAAAATGGTTGGTTCGCCGCGCGTCCGTCGGGGACGGAAGACATTTACAAAATTTACGCGGAGAGTTTCAAAAGCGCCGAGCATTTGAACGCGATTGTGCAGGAAGCGCAGTTGATCGTGAGCCGCGCGCTCGGCGCGTAGTGTAAGCTGCATTCGAATTCATCGCGCGCGGAAATGGGCGCGGCGATATACTTCTCAAAATAAATCTCAATTCAAGTGAGGCAAAAAAAATGATTTTGGCAGGAGACATTGGCGGCACTTCTACACGGCTCGCCTATTTTGAAGTTCAAGAGGGCAAATTGACCCAACTCGTTATGGAAAAATTCTCCAGCCGCGCGCACAACGGTCTGGCAGAGATCGTACGCGAGTTTATGCAGAAACATTCGGTCAAAGTGGAATACGCGGCGTTTGGCATTGCCGGTCCGGTGCGACACCAGCGCGTTGAAGCAACAAATTTGCCGTGGGTCGTTGATGCCGCGAATTTGAAAAGCGAATTGGTGACGACCGAAGTTTCGCTGTTGAACGACCTCGAGGCGAATACATATGGCATCTTTGAACTGGGACCTTCAGATTTCGCGGTGATCAATGCGGGGAATCCTGAAGAGCCGGGCAATATCGCCGTGATTTCTGCCGGCACCGGTTTGGGCGAAGCGGGCGCGACGTGGGATGGAATGCGGTTTGTGGTGTACGCGAGCGAAGGCGGACACGCCGATTTTGCGCCGCGCGATGAATTGGAAATTGATTTGCTGTTGTATATCCGTCAGCGTTTGGGCGGACGCGTCAGCTATGAGCGTATCTTGTCGGGACCCGGCATTTACAACATCTATCAATTCTTGCGGGATACGAAACGTGGTGAGGAAGAGGCGTGGCTGCGCGACGAGCTCAAGCAGGGCGATCCATCGGCAATTGTGTCACAGCACGGCTTGGACGGCACGAGCGATTTGTGTTCGCGCACGCTCGACCTATTCGTCGAATTGTACGGCGCGGAAGCGGGCAATCTCGCGTTGAAGATGATGGCGACGCGCGGCGTTTTTGTGGGCGGAGGCATCGCGCCGAAAATTTTGCCAAAGATGCTGACGGGTTCGTTCTTGCAAGCATTTGCGGAAAAAGGGCGCTTTGAAAAATTACTGCGTTCCATTCCCGTTCGCATCCTGTTGAACGATCAAGCCGCGCTGTATGGGGCGGCGCGTTTCGCCGGACTGCAAGCCGGGTTGATTCAACGCGCGCACGTGATCTAGCGGTTCGCCATCTGCCATCTGCCATTTGCTAAAAGCTATTTGCAATATGCGATTCGTTTTTTTATTCGATGTTGACAATACGCTGCTCGACACGGATCGGGTGACGGCGGACTTGCGCGAATTCATGACGGAAAGAATCGGCGCGGACGCGCAGCAGGATTATTTCGCCTTGTTTGAAAAACTCCGCGCCGAGCTGGGCTATGCCGATTATTTAGGAACGCTCCAGCAGTACCGCAACGCGCATCCACACGACGCGGAAATCATACAAGTCTCACTCTATCTGTTGAATTATCATTTTGCGAATCGCTTGTTTCCGAATTCGCTAGACGCCGTCGAACACCTGAAACAGTTTGGAATCGTCGCGGTCCTTTCGGATGGGGACGTGGTCTTTCAACCGCACAAAATCGAAAACGCGGGTTTGTGGGAAACGTTCGGCGGCAACATTCTGATTTACATTCACAAAGAACAAGAACTCGATGCGGTGGCGGAACAATTTCCCGCCGACCATTACGTGATGATTGATGACAAATTGCGCATTCTCGATGCGATGAAAAAAAATTGGGGCGCGCGTCTCACGACTGTTTTCGTGCGACAAGGACATTACGCGCACGAAGCGAAACATCTCGACGGCTACATGCCCGCCGATGTGACGCTGGAGCAAATCGGCGATTTGCTAGAATACGATGCAGAGAAATTGTTGGCGGCGGCGCGGAAAATTTAAATCCACTGTCCACCGCGTGGAGAGGATTATGCGTCAATGTTGACACGTAATCCCAAGTTAGGCATTTTCATTACTTTTGGTATCCTGACAGGAAATAGAAGAAGAAAACCATGTCGCGTTCCTTTCAAATTGTGGAGAATAAGATTGAAGAGGCAGAGTTTTTCCTTGAAAAGCTGCAATTCAGGAACACAGATTTCATGCAGTTCGATTTCAAAACCGCATATTACTATCTAAGCGCATTTTTATCCGCGACTAGAAGCATAACTTTTTGTCTGCACGCGTCTTTGAATGATTTGGAAAATTTCGAGAGTTGGTATCAAGAACAACAAAAGAAGCTAAAAGAAAGCGACTTGGCTCAGTTCTTTTTAGAAGCAAGAAATCTTTCCCAAAAAGTAGGTTACTATCCGTTGGGGGGTGGAAGAATGCACCCAAATGAAAATGGTGTGCTGGAGGTTGAATTGTATTTTGACTATCAAAATAAAGAGAAGCTAAAATACATTCCAGAAACTGATCTCCTAACGGCATGTAACTCATACTTTCGTCAGCTTCTTGAAATCGTCGTAGATTGCTACAGGAATTTTGGGAAAATCATAGATCCCGAGAAGTATTACACCATCGAAAATATGACCGAAAAAGGTTTGACTGTTGAGGATTTTGAAGAGGAGTTAGGTTTTGAGAGAGGCTGGACAGAGGATGAAGAATTAACCATTGAAGATCGCGTTAGCTTATTAAGAGCTCATGCTCCTAAAACAGGCATGAATTGGATTTTTATAAAACACTTGGGAACGGATAGGTTTGGAACTCCAGTTGATGAAGACTCCGAAGAATAGAAGTGTGTTTGTGGAGAAATGCCTAACACAGCGTGTACCCGACGGGTGGGGCTTGCCGCGCTTTCAAGCAGTTTCTTGGCTCAAGGCTGGTTCCGTCAAAATGGTGTTGTCTCGTCCCACTTGCCTGCCGCTAACGCCAACCGTTAGGCGCTCTTGCAACAAGAACCACTAACCAGTAAAGGAGGAAAAGATGCTAGAAGCAGTAGTCAAGACAGAATTTGGGGAAGTTCACATATCTTACAACAACACGGAGGAACTCAAAACAGCGCTGCAAGAGATTGTAGAGCAGGCGAAAGTCATTGCCCAAGAAACGCAAGGGCTTATCCCCGTACCCCCGCGCCCTCCGCGTCAGCCCAAACCTGGTTATGAGGCTGCTTACCAATTCTCACCAAGTGGAAAGGCGGAATTACTGATATTCCCACAGGTTTTGGTGCAGGTCGCGGTTTTAGCTCTTTTTGCCTACCATCCAGACCCCGTTTCGGCTTCCGAGCTTGAACATGTCACAGGAATCGCCGATATCGTTGGCAAAGTGTTGGGACAAACTGCAAACAAGAAATACTTTCGGAAAACAGACAATGGTTATGGCCTGAGCACCGACGGTCTTGCTCTTTTCATGGAGAAGGTAAAACCGCTTGTGGATGAGGCCGCCCAGGGCAATCAAGAAGCTAAGGGTGAGCAAAAATGAAGGACTGGCTAGTAGAAATAATCGACCAAGTTGCCCTCGGTGAATTTCTGGCGGACACAAATCTTAGTTGCGGGCAAAGATTTGGCTTAATTGCTGTCGATAATGCGGTAGAGTTCATGCTCATTGCATACGTTGAGATACACAGGCAACTCGTCGGAGGCCATAAACCGGGCGGAATTCCGAAGAAGGATTGGGAACTCACCAAAAGTAAATTCCCGACTTTACTGCAAGCTGTAGTAGCACTTGAACCGAATATGAGACCGCTCGAAACAGACATAGGCCGATACCACAACTTTAGGAATGACCTGTATCATTCAGGAACGCCGGTCACAACGTCCGCAACACGAGTGAAGAATTACGTCAAGGTAGCAAAGAATGTACTCAACATTCTGTTCGCAATAAATATTGACAGCAATGAGTGGGACTCTATCTTGGCAGGAGTTGCATCATCACTAAGTGGAAATAACCAATTGTCTGGCATCAAACGACAAATTACCTACGAAATAGTAGATGGGCTTGTCAAATTCTCAACTTCAATAGCTCCAACCGCCATTGAAGCAGTTGCATTGAGTTGCCATGGTTTTGCTATCTTAACAAGTGCATCTCCCTCTCGCCCATCCCTTGTTCAATCATTGGCACGAAGTGGGCATCCGCTCGCACCAGACGTAGTAAATGCCCGCATTCATGATATGAAGAAAAAAGGATGGCTACAAAAAGACGATCTTGTTCTTTCTGCAAAGGGTCGAAAGGAACTAGCAAAGAAATACTTAATTTGACCAATGGATCGTGCGCCTAACAAAGCGTGCACTGGACACTGGGGATTCTGCGGCTTCGACAGGCAGTTTTCTACGACTTAGCCTTTTCTGGTTGGACGGCTTCGCCGTCCCGCCCACCGCAGGTATCGCACATCGTTAGTTATCTAGCTTTGATTCCTCTCCAAAAACACGCCGTTCGCTTCGCCAAACTACGGCTTGGAGCGAACGGCGTCCTATTTCAACACAAATTCTCTTTTCTCTATTGTCCATCACATCGTATGATTTTTCCCGCGATGCGCAATGAGCCATTCTTGCGCGTTGATGCGTTCTTTCCCCGCTTCCGGTTTCACGCGCACGTAGGAACCATCGGGCAAGAGTTTGCGCGCTTTGACATTGTCCGCGAGATAAATTTTCAAAATATCATCGCGGATGTGTTGGATCAAGCGCGTGTCTTGAATGGGGAATAAAATTTCGACGCGGCGGTCCAAATTGCGCGTCCGCACGTCGGCGCTGCCCAAGTACACCTCTTCCACACCGGCATTGTGGAAATAATAAATACGGCTGTGTTCGAGAAAGCGCCCGACGATGCTCGTGACGCGAATATTTTCGCTGATGTCTTTCAAGCCGGGACGCAAGCAGCACATCCCGCGCACCAGCAAATCAATCTCGACGCCCGCTTGCGATGCTTTGTAAAGCAGGCGGATCATTTCATTGTCCACCAACGAATTGGTTTTCAAGATGATACGCGCGGCGTGTCCATTTTCTGCGTGGTTGATTTCGCGCGCAATCAATTCTTCCAAACTGGAACGCAAGTTGATCGGCGCGACGAGAAATTTGCGGTAATCTTTTTTCGCGGAATAGCCCGTGAGAAAATTGAACAGGTCGGAGGCATCCACGCCCATCTCTTCATCGCACGTCAACAAACCAATGTCCGTATATTGCTGTGCGGTCACTGAATTATAGTTGCCGGTCGAAAGATGCAGGTAGCGGCGAATCTCGTCGCCTTCTTCGCGGACGATGAGCGCAATCTTGGAATGTGTTTTCAAGCCGAGCAAACCGTACACCACATGCACGCCTTCACTTTCCAATTGTTTCGCCCACTCGATATTGCTCTCTTCGTCGAAACGCGCTTTTAATTCGACCAACACCGCAACTTGTTTGCCATTGCGGATGGCATCCAGCAGCGCCTGGACGACCGGCGCATTTTTTCCCACGCGATACAATGTCATCTTGATTGCCAAGACATGCGGATCGCGCGCGGCTTCTTGCAAAAATTCCACGACGGGCAAAAAGGAATCATACGGATGATGCAGCAAAATATCGCGCTGACGCACGGCGATAAACGTATCATCCGTTTCCGCGAGCAGTCTGGGATAGTACGGCACGAACGGTTGGTATTTCAAATCGGGACGGTCAATCATGCCGTACAAACCAAACAGGTCGCTCATCCCTAACGGCGGTTCCAAAATATAAATGTCTTCAGGCTCGAGTTCCAAATTTTCCACCAAAATTTTTCGCAGCCCATCGGGCATCATCGGGTCAATCGTCAAACGCACCACTTCGCCGAAACGGCGCTGGCGTACGCCGCGCTCGATCGTTTCCAATAAATCGTCCGCTTCCAATTCTTGAATCGCCATTTCGGCGTCGCGCGTGACGCGAAATGCATACGCTTCCAAAATTTCCATGCCGGGGAACAACGATTCGAGATGCGCCGCAATGAGTTGGTCAATCCAAACGTACGCTTCGTGCGTCGGCGGCGCATTGGGCGGCGGAGGAACGGCGACGAGGCGCGGCAGCGTATTGGGAACTTTGACCCGCGCAAAACGTTCTTGCCCGCGCTGGTCGCGGATCATGACCGCGAGGTTCAAACTCATGTTCGAAATGTGCGGAAAGGGACGCGCGGGGTCGTACGCCAGCGGTGTGAGAATGGGGAAAATGACGCGCTCAAAATATTCGCGCGCGTACTCGGTTTGCTCCGCGTTGAGCTCGGCATAGTTGCAAATGTGAATTCCCGCGCGGTTGAATTGAGGCAGCAGCTGATACAAACATTTGCGCGCCGCGACCATCAAGCGCGTGGAATCTTCGCGCACCAACGCCAGCTGTTCGGCAGGCGTCAGCCCATCACTCGAGCGTTCGATGACGCCCGCTTCGACCTGTTGCTTTAACGCGGATACGCGCGTCATGAAAAATTCGGCGAGAATGGAACCGATAATGGCAAGAAATTTCAGGCGCTCTAGCAGAGGATTTGTTTCGTCCTGCGCTTCTTCCAACACGCGCCAAAAAAAGGCGAGCAGCGCCAGTTCGCGATTGATAAAGAGCGCGGCATCTTGCGGCACCGGCGCCGGGTCTTGCCCATTGAGCAATTTCTTTTTCTTGGTATGCTTTGCCATAACTACTCCGATGATTTGCAGATTATACACGCAAACGCGGACAGTAGGCGCGTCGAATTGCGACCATTTGCGGCTGTGAATTCTGCAAGAGACGATTGACAGCTTTCTATGATATGCGTACAGTGTGCGCGTGAACATCAATGCATCAAGGCGACAACGATGAATGAGACAGAACCCGAAAGCGGCTTGCCCAGTTTAGAGGACGACCTGCGTGTGCCAACGGGCGAAGGAACAAATCCCGCTGCCGTCGCGGCGGGTGCGGTGATCGCGGGCGCAGCCAATGCTGCCGGCGCAGTGTTTGGTTTGTTTGGACGCCGCCGTACGGCGGAGGATGAGTTCGAAATGGAAGAATCCGACGCGGAAAGCGCGAATGAATCGAAAAAGGATGATACTGCGCTGCCGGTAGAGGAGACAGAGCGCGTGAACCAAGACGTTGATTCGATTCCCATCAAAACGACGAAACCGGTGACGCCCGCGGCGAATGGCGATGCCGCCGCCGAGGAACTCGTCCATGTGCGCGTCTCTAAAAAAGGAGCGCGCACGAAAAAGACCAAACCGCGTCAACGCGGTCTCGCCGAATCGTTGCTCGATGGCGTCGTCGCGCAGGTGGGCGATTATATCGAGAGCAGTGAGGCGGTTGAACGCCTCGTTAGTCAACAGACGGAAAAAATTCTGCGCGAGCTCACCCAAGAACCCGCGCTGGCAAATTTGATTCGCGCCCAAGCCGAACAATACATTGACGAACTTGCCGCGCATCCTAAAAAATTGGAAACGCTCGTGCGCGCCCAAGCGGAGCAGTATCTCGCGCACTTGATGCAAGATTCCGCGCCGGTGGACGCGTTGGTGGATAAAGTCGCGGGCAATTATCTGACGCGCTTGACGCAAGATTCTGTGGCGGTGGACGCGTTGGTGGAAAAGGTCGCGGGCAATTATCTCACACGCTTGACGCAAGATTCTGCGCCGGTGGACGCGTTGGTGGAAAAGGTCGCGGGCAATTATCTCGCACGCTTGTTGGATGACTCGGCGCAAATTGACGCGCTCGTCCAAAAAATCGCGGGCAATTATTTAAATTACCTGCGCGCGCATCCCGAACCGGTGCGCGTGTTGATTCATGACGAGGCAGGCGCGTACATCGAATTGCTCCAACGCGACGCGGAACGATTGGACGCGCTTGTGACGACGGTTGCGAATCGCTACGTGGATTATTTGCAAAAAAATCCCGCGGCAGTCCGCGTATTGATTCGCAACGAAGCGGGCGCGTATCTCGATTCACTCCAAAATGATTCCGCGCAGGTAGAAACGTTGGTGCAAACATTGGGCGACAAGTACATTGCCTACTTGCGCGCAAATCCCGCGCAAGTCGAAGCGTTGATTCGGGATGAAGCGGGAAAATATCTCGCGTACTTGAATGAAAATCCAACCCAAGTTCAAAATTTGATTCGCGCGCAGGCGGGCGATTATCTCGAATATATCAATCATAACCCCGCGTTGATCGAAACGCTGGTGCGCGCGCAAGGGGATCGGTATCTCGTGCGCTTGCAAAAAAATCCTGAAGATGTCGAGCCGTTGGTGCGCGCGTTGGCGGACCGCTACATTGCGGTGCTGCAATCGAATCCCGACCAGTTGATGCCGCTCGTCCAAAAAGTGGGCGACGAGTACATTGATTATTTGCTCGATCATCCGGACGCGGTGCAGGAATTGATTCAGGGACAGAGCTTGTCTTTGGCAGGTGTGGTGATGGAGGACGTGCGCTCACGCGCGGCAACGACGGACACGCTCATTGAGATGTTTGCGCGGAACATTTTCCGCCGCGCGCCGCGTGGAGAATTGCCGGAACCCTCACCCGAAGTCCGGGCATTGGCGGAACGGGCGCCCCTTGTCTCACTGCGCGAGAAAAAGAAACGAGGCGATGAATGAAACGCGAGATCGAGGGCTTGTACGCAGGCGCAGCAACACGCGGCATCGCGTGGGTGATTGACCAAGTGTTGATTGTGGTGACACTTGGAGTGGTTGCATGGTTTGTCACGACGACCTACGGGCTGTTCAACATTGACCTTCAAAATTGCGAGGCGTCGTCCGGGTCCATTTGGTATTATGCGTGTGTCGGCGCGCGTTTTGGGCTGGGAATTTTTGCGGTGGCGTTTTCCCCAATCTATTTTATTTTTTTCTGGACGCTTTCGGGGCAGACGATTGGCGATGCAATTCTGGGCATCCGCGTGGTGCGTCTCGATGGCAAACCGATGACGATTCCGCGCAGCATCCGTCGTTTCATTGGCTATCTTGTTTGTTTTATCACACTGGGCATCGGCTTTTTGTTGATGCTGATAGACGATCAGCGGCAGGGTTTGCATGACATGCTTGCGGGGACGTGCGTGATTTACGCGTGGCGCGGCGAACAAGATACCCAGACGGTTGCGCGTCTGCAAAATTGGATGACGGAGCGCAGACGCCCGGCAGGGCAGGAACCCACAGCGAATTCAAAAGCGTGAAATAACTCGAGGCAATCTGCTTCGAGTTTTTCTTTTTATGCGTTTGTGTGAATAATTAACGAAATCAAGTTATAAATTGGCACTTGACAAACGCCAAAAGTTGATTATAATATCCTCATTATTCGATTCAGTGAATAATGCAAATAACAGGAAACTTACATGCCAGCCGAACTCCAGGCGGAACTTGTCCAGACGATTCCCGCCACCATCACCTTTGAACTTGAACCTGCACATAACCTGCTCTACAGCTTGTTGCTCCTCACCTATGTCGAGCAAATGCCGGGGCTGGATGATTGGGTCACGCGCACCCACAACGCGCTCTCCCCCGAACGGCGTCATAACAATCGGCTTGTGTTGGAAGGATTGCATTTCGCTGTTGTGCCGACCCGCAGCTACAACTCGTTTGAAGAATATTTGAATGATTTAGAAGCAACCGATGCAGTTGAATTGCGCGACCGTCTCTTGGAACGATTGACGACCAAGACAATGCGCGATCTGCCGCGCGGCGTTCGCGCGGAACCTGCATTCAACACGCAAAAATTATTGGACAAAGAAGCGTACATTCAATGGTTGAGCGAAAAATTTCAAGGCGATTTTGATGAAGCATTGGAGCGTGAAGCGCACGATTATCTCACTGACCCTCCGCGCATGAAAACACTGATTGTGTATCACCTGCAAACGATGTGGCGCGATGTGCTGCGCGCGGAATGGCAGCGTGTGCGCCCGATGTTGGAAGAAGCGGTCAATGCTTTTCGCGCTCAAGAGTTTAGCCGACTGAGTGCGGTTGAGGTGGCAAAGCGCGTGGCCAGGCAAGAACTGAAACCGTATTGGGAAGAAATGATACAGCGCGCGCGCCATCTCATCTTGATTCCGTCCGCGCATTTGGGTCCGTACTTTGGAAAATTTTCCTATGAGGATACGTTGTGGTTGTTGTTTGGCGCACACCTGTCCGCAGGCATGCGCACAGAATCGTCCGCGCTGACGCGTTCGGAACTGGTTGTGCGTTTGTCCGCGTTGAATGACGATACGCGCTTGCGAATTTTGGAACTGCTATCCAAGCGCGAGGAATTGTGCGCGCAAGATGTGATTACGCTTTTGGATGTATCACAGCCCGCCGCGTCGCGGCATTTGAAACAGCTGAGCGCGACCGGATACGTCACCGAACGGCGACGCGAAGGCAACAAATGTTATGCATTGAATCGCGAGCGTCTCGACGAAACTTGCGAGCTCTTGAATCGGTTCTTGGGAAGAAAATGAAATGGTACTTGATTGGAATGCGCAGCGCGGCGCACATAAATGGAATGGAGGAAAACAGCAGCGTTCCACCCTCAGCAGAGCGATGCATTTAGCGAATCAAGGAGCACAGACCAATGTATATTGACGAAGTTTATCAAAAGGAACGATACGCCGACATGCTGCGAGAAGCAGACCACGCTCGCCAAATCCGCGCGGTGAAAGCTTTATCGCACAAGCCATTTTACAAGCCCGCGCTCACTGCCGTTGGCGTCAAACTTGTAGAATTGGGCAATCGCCTCCAAGACAATGTCGAAACGGTCACACCGGTTCAAATGATTCCGACCAACGAGTGCACGTAACTTGCAATTGAATAGCAAAATCACATTTCCTTCTCCTCCTGCAAAGGCACGATGGATTTGTGATAAACAAAACGGGAGCCATGCGGGGCTCCCGTTTTCTGTTTAGTTACGCGGGCGTTTGAAACGCGTGTCCCATTTCCAAGCGTTTGCCTATGGAGGGATGATCGTACAGCAGCCATTCCACCCACGCCTCGGGTTCGATCTCTGCCAAATTTTGGTCTGCCAATTTCTCAAACGCGCTGATGAACGCTTGCGGATTGCGCGTCATTTCCAACGCGTATTGATCGGCGGCGACTTCGCGCTGACGCGAATACCAATTCCCCAGCGGCATCGTAAGCAAGCCGAACGCGCCGAGTCCGAGCGCGAGCAGCGGCATTGCCGCGAGGTCTGTGATGCCATCAAAGCCAAAATACGCGACGCCCGCGCGCAGCACCAAATCCGTGAAATAAAATCCCACCACCGAAAGAATTGCTTGCACCGCAATCGCGCGCCAAATATCGTGATGGACTTGATGCGCCAATTCGTGCGCGAGAATCGTTTCGATTTCGTCGTGCGTAAAATTGCCGTACAGCGTATCGCCCAACACAATCCGTTTCGTATTGCCCAAACCCATGAAAGCGGCATTCGCCGCCGTCGTGCGGTCCGAAAGAATCATGGTGTACACGCCGTTCACGCGCGTTTTTGCGCGCTCCGTCAAGCGCATCAATCGCTGGACCAATTCCGCATCGTCCAATGGAATGAATTTGAAAAAAAGCGGCATGATCAAAATCGGACTCAAGTTGGCAAGAACGACGGTGAATATCACGATAAAAGTAGCAGCAATCAACCACCACCATTGCGGCGTAAGATACATGAACAAATACAGCCCCTCGATAACCAACGTTCCCAGAACGAGCGAAAGAACTCCGCCCTTGACTGCATCTCTAACCCAACCTTGGACAGACTGATTGGACAAGTCGTATCGGTGCGGCAAAATGAATCCACTGTAAAACGCCATTGGTAAAAACAAAATCCCATAGCCAATCATCCCAATCGTAAAATAAAGCGCGATCGCCAAGAACGGCTGCGTGGTGATGGACAGGACGACATCGCGCAGCCACACACTCAAGCCCGTCGTTAGCACCAACACCAGACCGAGCGCGGTCAGAATAATTTCCAGCGCAAATAACCGATGCTTGATGCGCGCATATTCTTTTGCTTTTTGTTGACGCGTTGGATCCATCATTTTCTTTGACCTTTAACGCAATTCCACATAACTCAACATAAATCCCAGCTCGCGCGTGTCCTTGGCGCCGGGCAGCGCATCGCTTGGACGAAAGGTGGGAGAGCGAAATTCGACCACCAACGTATCTTGACTGCGCGCGACATCGTCGAGTGGAATCTCGTGATCCATCCACTCCGCCGTCAAAGGAATATTCGCGACCTCGCGCCCGTTCAATCGCACGTTCACGGTTGGCAAGGGCTGGTTGGGCAGGGGAACTGCGCGCGCGTAAAAGACCAACGACTTGGGCTGCCAACCGGTCACGCCGGGAAATTTTACAAACGACTTGTCGCGGGTGAATCGCATTTTTTCGTCGCCATCCGCTTGAATTGCAAAAAAATTCAAGGCGTAACCAAAACTGCTTTCATTGTCGCCCAATTCGACCAAGCGCGTTGGCGCAGGATCAAATTCCCACCATAACGGCGCGGGCATTTCGAGCTCGGCGTTTGCCAAAGTCATTGCTTGAATTTCTTGGGCGACAGCGTTTGCATCGCCTTGCTGGCGAAAAATATCCAAACGTCCCAGCCGCGCTTGCAATTCGTATGGATTGCGGAACAGCGCGGCATCGTACGCTGCCAACGCGTTCGGAAAATCTTGCGCGCGGCGATACGCATCGCCCAATGCGTCGCGCGCGCGCGCATAATCGGGAAAGGCAGCGACTGCTTGCTGCGCCGCGCGCACATCGCGTCCTTGCGCCTGTGCGAGATAAAATTCACTCGCGAACAAAGGGGGCAGCAGCGGCGAATATGCCAAAACCAACAGCAGCGCGCTGGCGCCAATCCAAATCGCGCGGGCGGCTGGCGCTAAATTTTCCCACAGCGCGCGTCCTTGCGCCAATGCCGCGCCCGCGTAAATAATCAACACAAACGCGTATTGCGTCCGAAAACGCGATTGGGTGTGCTGCAAAATGGTCAGCAGCAAAAAAAATACGAGCCACCATAAAAGTGGAGTTCGCCGCAGCGCGTTTCCGCGATCCCATGCGAGCAGAATGCCCGCGATGCCGACGACAACAATAAAAAGATAAAAGAGATCGTTCCACAACACGAGCGGCAGCGTTGGCGCGTCCACCATCGCGTCGCTCAAATAACCCCCGCCGCGCGCGAACGCATCCAGCTCGAGCCGCATCGTTGCCACGAGATTTGCAGCGCCCTGCACGCCGATTTGATACACGGGATCGGCGAGAATATTTTGCACACCGCGCTGCATGGCGTAACGGTCGCGGTC
This sequence comes from Chloroflexota bacterium, assembly GCA_004295045.1. Taxonomy (GTDB): domain Bacteria; phylum Chloroflexota; class Anaerolineae; order UBA4142; family SHND01; genus SHND01. The sequence goes on from SHND01000072.1 coordinate 23,649, forward strand.
GCTCGGATTTTCAATCGTTGGCAGCGTCGTCCAAAAATCATCGTTCGGCGTGCGATGATCGCGCCACACATTCCAGCCGCCGAGCGAATCAATCAACATGAAACGTTGATAGACAACATAATTGCGCGCCGTGTAGGGCAGAATGATTGCGAATGCGCCAAGCGCGAGCAGCACGAGGCGCGGGATCGCCCATTTCCAGCGGACGCGCTGTTTGTATAAAAACCACAACGCGGCGAACGGCAAGAAATAGATGATGCTTGGACGAATCAGCGCGGTCAAGCCCAGCACCAAGCCAATGAGCAAGGCGCGCCACAACGTCATGCCTTCGTCCGTCCAGCGCCACAACAAATACAAAAACAATAGAGTGAAAAATGAAAAAAGTGTTTCGGTGAGGACGAACGAACCGGCGGTGGACGCATAGATCGGCGCCAGCGCCATCAAGCCCATTGCCCACAGCGCCGCGTTTTTTCCGAACGCGCGCCGCGCGCACGCATAGGTCAATGCGACCATCAGTACACTCACGCACACCTGGAACGCCAGCGCGATTTCGATGCGCGGTCCGAACGCGGCAAAAATGGGCGCGAGAAAGAGCGGCAAGCCCGGCGCGCGCGTGTAACGCAGCGGATAGGGATCGGTGAAAAATTCACCGCGCGCAAAGAGGACGCCGAGTTTGAAATATTCGTCGTCATCGTACGCGAGTTCGTAACGCCCAAAGGATGCCGAGCGTTCCCAATACGCCAACCGAATCGCCAGCGCGACGAGCAGCAGCGCGAGGATGAGCCAATGGTGTCGTTTCATACGCGATTTGACGTTACACATTCTTTTAACACTTGTTCCATCAATTCCGCGTGTTTCTGCCACGAAAAATTTTCTACGACGCGCGCACGCCCCGCGTCACCCAAACGTTTCGCCAACGCGGCATCATCAACCAATTTCAAAATCGCCGCGCGCATTTTTTCCAAATCATTTTCGGGATACAACAATCCTTCCTGTCCCTCACGCACGATATTGTTCAAACCCTTTACATCAATCGTCACCACCGGCAAAGCCATCGCCATATATTCATGCACTTTTAACGGCGACCAGTAAAAGCCGACGCGGAGGGGGGGGTGGACTGTCGTGTTGAACGGCGCGACGCCGACATCGCACAACGCGAGATAGTACGGCACGCGCGCGTAATTCACCGCGCCCGTCAAAATAATTTTATCCTGCAAACCTGCGCGCGCAACGTTTTCGCGCGTTTCCTCCAGCAACTCACCCGAACCAATCATCAAAAATAAAATATCCTCGCGCGTCTGTAAAATATTTTCCGCCACCTGAACAAATTCCCGTACCCCGTGCCAACTCCGAAACGACCCCAAAAAACCAACCACGCGTTTCCCCAATGGATTAATCTCCAGTCTCAAATCTCCAATCTCTTTTTCCGCAAGCCGCGCGCGGTCAAACAATTCCACATTCGCACCCCACGCAATTTCGCGCACCTTGTCGCGCAGTTCGGGAAACGGCACCGTTGCCGCGAGGGGCGTGACGATTCGTTTTGCCAACGCCGCTTGTTCACGCGCCATGCGCGTCATCCACCCGAACGTCAATTTGTCCGCCGCGTATTTTTTCGAGCCGCGCGGATCGAGCATCGGCGCGTTCACTTCGAGCAGCGACGGAATGTTGGCGCGTTGCGCCGCGCGCACACCCGCGCCCGCAAAATTGTAATAGCGTTCCATCACCACGTCAGGTTTCTTTTCGACAATCAATTCGCGCAACTGTGGCTCTAACTGCCACAACAAAAAATTAGAGCGCGTCGGAAGGCGAATCAAGTCCAAGCCATCCAATTGTTCGCGTTCAAGTTGTCCCGCTTTTTGTTGCACGACGACAGTGATTTGATGCCCGCGCCGCGCCAACTGCTGCGTCACTTCGAGCACATGCACCGCGCCGCCGTGCGAACCGGGGAGCGCTTCTTTGAGGGCAACGTAGAGAATTTTCAAATCAATTCGTGGTTCGGCAAACGTGAAACGACAAACGTCCTTTGCGAATCTCGATTCTCGTTTCTCGTTCCTCGATTCTCGTTTCTCGTTTCTCGTTCCTCGATTCTCGTTTCTCGTTCCTCGATTCTCGTCTCTCGTTTCTCGCTGCTCGGCGTTATCAAGTGAAGTTCACTTGCGAACGCCTCCTACGCCTTTTCCACCAACAAAAAATACGGACCCGCGCGCAAATCGCCAAACAACGCAATGTCCAACTGCATCACTTTCGACGCCATTTCCAACGGCACAATGTATTTGTTTCCATTCTGCATCGCCGCGCGCACCTGCGTTCGCGCGTTCACCTGCTGCTCTAACTTATTTTTGCCGCGCGATTTTTTGCTCAAGTAATTTTCGCCCAACTTCATAAACACATTTTCAATCCAACCCTGAAACACGCCATTCCAAAACGCGACGCGCTGGACGACGAAACCGTTTTGTTCAAACACGGCGCGCAATTCTTCGAAAGTGCGAATTGCTTTCACGTGGTCTGCCTTGCGCCAATCGTCGCGCGTAAAATCCACACTGCCGCGTTGGGTCAGCCAACGCGTCACCGCTTGCTGCGGTTTCATCAACGGCGCGAGCGTTTGTTTTTCGCGCGTGTTGGAAAAAATAAAAAATTTGCCGCGCGCTTTCAACACGCGCCGCGCTTGATTCAACACGCGTGTAATATCCTCCAGCGTTAAATGCTCCAACACGTCAATCGAAAAAATCTTGTCGCACGTTTCGTCGCGCAGTGGCAGCGCGCGCAAATCGGCGCGCAATAACGGCAATTCCTGTAACGCGCGTTCGGCGAACCACGGCGCAATGTCCGCCGCGAGCATTGTTCTCACCTTCGCTTTGTTCCAATACGCGAATTTCCCATTCCCGCAGCCCAAATCCAAAACGACATCGCTTGATTCAAATTTCATAAACTCATTCAGTACATTGTTTTTCACCTGCGCCGAAAGCAGCGGCTGCCCAAACTCGCGATAATCGAGAATCTGCGCGCTCGCGTCGCCCGCGTATTGCGTCGTATGTTCAAATTCCGCGCGCGGCAACAATTCCGCATAACCGTCACGAATCGCGTATTCCGTCGCACATTGCGTACACGTCAAAACATCCCCGCGCAATTCGAGTACCGCGCGGTCTGTCGGGCAACACAAAAGCGCAATTAAATCCGCCGAAAACATCTCATGAAACCTACTACCTGTCTACCCGTTTCCTTGTCCACCTGCTTACCTTTCACTGCTTGAAAAACGAACCGCGATTCAACACGAACCTTTGCGCGATTTCAAAGAGACGCGGCGGCACACCGAAAAATTGATTGCGCGCCATTTCGAGCATATCAACGGGCTGTTGACGCGGCACCATGCCCGTCACGAATTGAATGATGAAAAATAAATTCCACACAATCAACAGCGCGCCCGCGCCAACAAGCAACGGACGTGGCACGCGCGTTGAAAGTGCATCTACAACCGCGGCGAGCCCGACGACAAACAAAACGGTGCAGTTGATAAAGCGTCGTCCGCCAAACGCTGCGCCGCCGAACCACGTCGAAAACGAGCCGAGCAAATATGTTTCTACCGCCAACGCGACGAGGAATGTTGCCGCGAGAAATTTGTCGCGACGCCACAGCAAAAATAATCCAATTACTGCCAGCAACACAACGGGCGTCCATGCGAACAAGCCATGAAAATTGGAAAACAAAACATCGAGAATATGCGCGCCGTCCCACGTAAATTTATCGGTGACGTTGCGCGCGGGCAAAAAATTTCCATTCAACACGCGATACGTGAGTAACTGCGGAATAAATACCACGAACGCGCCAAAAACCATTACAAACGCGCCAATGCTCCAACGTTTCAACTCGACAAAGACATTACCGCGCGCGCGCCATCCGCCATATGCTATCTGCAATCCTTCCAATAGCGGTATCACAAAAAACACCGCTTCCTGTTCGCGCACCATCGTCATCAAACCGCCGCTCGCGCCCAACAAAAACCAGTCGCGCAAATTGCCTTGCGCGCGTGTTTTGCGCGTGCGCCACCACCACCACACAAACAGCGCGGACGCGAACAACGATGCCGCGTGACTGAACGCGGGCGCGACGTACATGTAATACACCGCGTTCGTCGCAAACAAAACCGTCAGCGCAGCGCCGAGCGCAATCCATTCCGCGAAATAATGCCGCGCGATGCGGTACGACAGATAAATGCCGAGCCAGCCGAAAAACACCGAGCCGATGCTCACCGCGTAAATGTACGGCGCAGAAACGCCGTTTGCCGCGAACGCGGGATTGAAGTTTTGCGCGGCGAGCGCGAACAGATGTGCGGCGAGATAAAACGGCAGCCACAACACTGCTGTTCCCATCGGACCGAAATTGATTTGCAGACCCGTCGCCGTTCGCATGTCCAAAAAGGTTTCCTTGAAGCGCGAACGCACGCAGTTTTCAAAATCCAAATTGCAAAAATATTCGTACTGATTCCGAAAATTCAAATCGCCGTCGAGCAAGATGGAAGGCAAATAGGCAAAGTATTCAATTTCATCCGACGCGGCAACGCGCGGCGTAACGAAGGGCAGCGAAATCAAAAACAACACCGCCATCACCAACAAGCCGCGTTCGATGCGGAAACGTCCAAGAGAAAAATAATTCAAATTCAGATTTCAAATTTCCGAATTCTTGGAGAATTCGGAAATTTGGAGAACACTTGCTGCCGCGCGCACAATTTTTTCCGCGCGTTTCGCGTATGTGAAATCGCCCACGCGTTCGCGCGCGCGCTCACCCAAACTTTGCGCGGCGGGTTGAACCGCGCGCGCGAGTTGTTCCGCGAACGCGTTCGCATCACCGCGCGGAAAATACAGCGCGCTATCTTGCAAAATTTCGCGCAGCGAGGCGCGGTCAACGCAAACGATTGGACGCGCCATTGCCATGTACTCGAACATTTTCAACGGCGACGCGGTGGCGTCCGTCACCGTGTCAGGAATCACCAAGACATCGCTCGCGGCGAGATATTCTGCAATCACGTTTGAGGGTTGACGTTTCACAAACACGACGCGTTCCGCGATTCCCAACTCGCGCGCCAACTGCTCTAATTCCTCCACCTCGAACGCGCGTCCGCCAAGCAAGGCAAGGCGCGCGTGCGCGTCGTTCCATTGCTTGAACGCGCGCAGCAAAAGATCCAAGCCGCGATATTTGAACGTAAGTCCGGCATACGCGACGAGGCGCGCGTCGCGCGGCAAATTTAATTTCGCGCGCATTTCTTTTTTCGCGCGTGGAAAATAAATCGCGTCATCGTACGCGTCGGGGATGACGAAAACGCGTTCGGGCGGCTGCCAACCGCGCGCGAGAATTTCTTGGCGAAACGTCTCGGTGAGAGAAACAATGCCGCGCGCTTTTGTTAAGGTTATTTCGTCCATGCGCTTGAGCGTTTCGAGCAAGCGCGCGCTTTTGTTTTGCCCCGGATGCTGCGATTCTAAATCATGCACTTCGTACAGCACGGGCAACTTTGCGCGCACAAAACGATACGCGCACACAAGATCGCGCGTGTAAATCAAATCGGGTTTTGACGCGCGAAGGATGCGTTTCGCGCGTTCGGCGTACAACGCGCGTTCCATGTACGACCAGCGCCCGCTTTTGTAAAGGCGCGAGAGTTTGTTGATGGGAATGCGCGCGAGTTGGCGCGTCGGAAAGGGGGGGGGCGCTTCATTGCCAAAACGCGGCACGAGCGTCGTCAACTGTTCGCCGAGTTGTTTTGAGAGTTCGCGCAAGGTGTTGAACGTTTGAACCGAATTCGCGGATTCAAGATTCAGCGGCGAGTACGCCACATAACAGAGTCGCATTGCAAAACACTTTTATTTCGCGCGCGCAACGTTTTGCGGCGCATGGACATTGTGCATGAAAAATTGAAAAATAATCGCGGTAATTGCCGCACAAATAACCGAAAACATGAACATCGTTTGATATCCAAACGCATCGGCAATCCAGCCGCCCAGAATCGGCGCGGCAATGCTCGCGGGAACAAGCAGCGTGTTTGCCAAGCCAACATAAACGGGACGTTCGTTCTCGCCGCCAAATTCGAGCGTCATTGCAATGCTAATCGTCCACAGCGCGACATTTCCGACGCCCGTTAGGATATAGACGAGATAAAACCATTCCAGCCCCGGACTTGCCCAAGCAATGAGTGGGGCGAGCAAAGCCGCGAACGTGCCAAGCACCAGAATCGTGCGATGCCCAAGTTTATCGCCGAGCGCGCCCATGATGGGATTCGCGACGACTTGGGTTGCCAAAAGAATACTCGTCATCAGCCCCGCCGTTTCGGGATTCATGCCGAATGTGCGCGTAGCATAGATGGTGTAAAACGCGGTGGCGGCAATTGCAAATTGCGCGAAAAAGCGCGCGGCGACAAACCAACTAAAATTTCGATCGCGCCTCAAAATCGTTCCCGCCTGTTTCCAAATTGAACGCAGGTCGTTTTCCGAAACATTCAGCGCGTGTTCGGTTTCGCGCGTGAGCGTCAAGAAAATGTACGAGATGCCCATGCCGACGGCGGCGAGAAAAAAACAGAGCGCGAAATTTACGGGGCTGCCGATTTGCAGCAAGATGATGCCCGCAATCAGCGCGGCAACGCTCGCAAATAAATTCGCGGTTGCCGATTGCATGCCGAAAAATTTTCCGTGATGCCGCGGCGGAATAATTTTTCCAATCATGCTTTGCCACGCCGTCGCCGCCA
>SHND01000009.1 GCA_004295045.1 Chloroflexota bacterium
CGCTTCCAACGCGATGGTCATGAACACGCGTTCCTCTGGCGCCAAGCCCGATTCCACTTCTTCGGCGCGCAGCGCCAGCAAGCCGGGCGTGAGTTCCTCTTCACGCATGATGCGAAAACCCATCCGCTCAAAGATGGGCGCGTTCCACGCGATATTTGGAAACGTCGTCATCGTCAAAAAAGTATAGCCGCGCGTAACGCACCATGCTTTGATTGCTTCCGTCAACGCGCGTCCCAGTCCGCGTTTGGCGTGCGCGGGATGCACACACAAGAGCGCGTAAAAACCCTGTTGCTCAACCTCTTCGGCAGTGGCAAAACCCGCAAGTTCCCCATCTCGTTCCGCAATCAAGATCGCGCCATGCTCGAACCAAGCGCGATAAATGTCCGCGTCATAGCCATCATCTTTCGCGAAAGCTGCGTATTCGGTCTCAAGAAAAAGTTGCACTGCCGCGCGTTCCAATGCAGGCAACAAAGCCAAGTCTTGTTCGCGCGCCGGTCGAATGGAATAGCCGTTCGGAATGAATTGAACGTCCCAGCTCATAGTGATTTCGGACAATCAACTCGCCCATAACGCGTGCGCGTTTTTGATTTCCGCAAACGCACGTTTCCATTTCCATTCCTCCACGCGCGCGCCAAAAATTTCTCCGTTCGACAACACCGCGAACAATTCATCGCCCACCTGTTTGAAGCGTTCGACCATGTGATTTTTCCACGGCGCCGCGAGTCCGTCCGACGCGTTCGTCCACGTTGCGCCGCCATCGCGCGATTCTTCGATGCGTCCGTTGCGGTCCACACCGTCGGCGGGGGCTAGAATAAAATGGTCGGCGTTGTTTGGATTCACCCACAGCGCGCGCACATAACAATCGTACGCCAACATCCACGTCGTGCCGCCATCGCGCGAAGTGTAAAACCCGCCGCCGGTTGGCGCAAAAACCCAATTCGGCGTCGCAGAATGTGATTCGATGGAATGAACGTCGGGATAAATTAACGGCGCGGGCGGACCTTCTAAATCGGGATTGCCGTTCGAGCCGTCGCACAAGCGCCACGTCGCGCCCCAATCGTCCGAACGCAGCGCGCCGCCAACTTCAACCGCCGCGTAGGCGCGTGAACCGCAAAATGCGAAACCGCGCACGCAGCCCGCGCCTTTCGAGTACGGCAAGAACCAATGATGCGCGTCGCGCAAGGGCGGTATCTCGCTGCATTCGCGCCATGTCTGCGCGCCGTCGCGCGAAACGAAAATGTTCGCAGGTTCCGTTCCCGCAAATTCACAGTCGGAAATGTCGGGGTGATACGCGAGCCAGCGGACGTATTTTTCGGTCAAACCATTCGACGCGTCGCGCCATGTTTTCCCCGAATCATCGGAACGCATCACGCCGTCGCGCGAGCCGACGAGAATGACACCCTCGCGCGCAATGACGCTCGTGATGTGTTTTCCGCTCAACGCGCGTTCGGAAATTTCCCAATCGCCGTTTTCTTGAGCCGCGATGACGAGTCCGTTTGAAGTTGCAATAAAAATGTTCATGGTGGTTAATTTTTGCGAAAGCGCGAAATTGCGTTCGCCAACTTGCGCGGGCGTTGAAGGGGAATGTCGTGAACGGTGTTGCGGAACCACACCAGTTGGTTATTCGGAATTTCGCGCGCCGCGTTTTGAATTTGCGCGCGTCGTTGGGCGCGCCGCGTATGATTGTCATCCGTTGCCATTTCGGCGGGAAGCAGGAGCGCGGGACATTTTATCAGCGGATACAATGCGCGCGGTCGCATTTCCCACAAGGCGCGCAAGATTTGCATGTGCCGTTCGTATGACAAGCGCGGACGAATTGTATTGTCGCTCTGAATTTCAAAATTTGCGAGAACAATTCTTTCGATTTCGGGTTTCCACATTTTGCCCGCGTACGCTTTGATCATTTGCTTGAATTCTGCAACGGGCGTGCCGATAAAATTCGGCGGGGCGAGTTCGCGCGCGGTGCGCTCCCACGTCATTTCGGGATTGGATTGAATATCGAAAAAGCCGCCGTCAATTAAAATTATCGCGCGGACGCGTTCGGGATAGCGCGCGGCGAAATACAACGCGACGTTGCCGCCCCAAGAATGTCCGGCAATAATGGCGCGTTTGATTTTCAACGCGTCGAGCAGCGTCAGCAAATCGCGCGCGACATTTTCAAAATCGAATCCGCTGTCAGGTTTCGCCGATTCACCATGCCCGCGTTGGTCAAACGCAATTACGCGAAAATTTTGCGCGAGCAACGGCGCGGTCAAGTCAAAGATGTGCGATTGCGATGCGAGTCCGTGCAAGAGAATGAGCGGCGTGCCTTTGTTCGACCATTCGCGATAATGAAATCGCAAGCCGCGCAGGATGACAAATTTGTCGTGAACCATGTCAAGCTGTTCAGCTGCCCGCGATTTTGTCCCTCGCGCAATCATTGCTCGTATTCGGCGCGCGCCGTTTCTCCCTCCGGCTGTTCGCCCAGATACTCGAACCACGCTTTCTTGACACACGGATAATGCTTGGCAGCTTCAACCAAGTCCATAAATGCTGCAATCGTGCGCTCAAAGCGCTCCGCCAGTTGTTCGCTCGCCATTTCTCCACTCGCGTTAAACGCCTTGTGCGCCTGCGCCAACGAGAACATATCCGGAAACACGCGCGCGCCGAGATGCTCCAACGGTACGCGCAGTGACCACAAGCCGCGGTTGCCGCCGACCATTGACGGCGATGCGGAAAGCAAAAGCGCGTGGCGTTCATCAAACGGTTGGGGGCGATAGCGCGAGACCCAATCAATCGCGTTCTTGAGCGCGCCCGGCATCGCCGCATTGTATTCGGGTGAAGCAATCACAAAGGCGTCGTTCGCCAGCAAGCGTCGGTGAAACTCTTCTGCGCCGCGCGGGAATCCATCCGCGTCTTGGAAATCTTGGTCGTACGAAGGCGCATCAAAATCACTCAGCAATGCCAAGTCCACGGTGCCACCGTGTCTCGTTATCACCGTGGCGGCGAGCTGCGCCAACCGCGCGTTGAGCGAATTCTCGCGCAGAGAGGCGGCGAATACCAAAAAGCGTACCGACTCGCGTGATGGCGAAAAGGGCTGCCCGTCCAATGTTTCAATCATTTGAATCTCCTCTTCATTTTTTCAACGCGTCAAGCGTCTGCTGCTGAATCTCCAATAACTGCTGGATTCCCTTTTGGGCGAGACCCAACAGCTGCTCCATCTGCTTGCGCGAAAAAGTGGCGCCTTCGCCGGTGCCTTGCACTTCGACAAAATTTCCTTCCGCCGTCATCACGACATTGAAATCTACTTGCGCGCGTGAATCCTCCGCGTAATTCAAATCGAGAACAGGTTCGCCGTTCACGATGCCAACGCTCACCGCAGCAACGGCAGTCTTTAACGCGCGCGGCGACGCATCTTTTTTCTGAATCATCTTGTCGAGCGCGATACACACCGCCACATACGCGCCGGTGATTGCGGCGGTGCGCGTGCCGCCGTCGGCTTGGAGAACATCGCAATCCACGTTCAAGGTACGTTCGCCGATCAATCGCAAATCTACCGCCGCGCGCAAACTGCGTCCGATGAGACGGCGAATTTCTTGCGAACGCGCGCTCGGCGTTGTTTCGCGTTGCGAACGCGTGTGCGTGGCGCGCGGCAGCATTGCGTATTCGGCGGTGAGCCAACCTTGATTTTGTCCCACCAACCATTTCGGCACTTGATTCTCAACAGACACTGCGCACAGCACGCGCGTCTTGCCCATTTCAATCAAGACCGAACCTTCAGGATATTCAATATAACCCGGCGTCATTTTCACCGGGCGCATTTCAGTTGATTTACGATTATCGGGGCGGGGCATGAGTGGCTGACGGCAGATAGCAGATAGCGGATGGTAATGGCTATTTGCTATTTGCTATTCGCTATCCGCGCTTGACATTTGACGTATCGCATAGTGAATGCTAAAATGCCGACAAATAGTGAGTAACGTACAGTAATTTATTTAGAACGCGTGTTTTAGTCTCAAAAAACGTCGTTCCAATCAACGCGAGTGCAATATGGCGATTCAGCGCGAATATCTTTCACCCAATGAAATTGGCGAATATCTTGGCATTTCGCCATTCACCATTCGCCGTTATATCAAATTAGGTGAGCTCAAAGCCGTAAAATTGTTGGGCAGTTTTCGCGTGCACAAGAACGATTTGCAGGCGTTTTTGAAAGCGCACGAAGTGAATCCCGCCGAAGAGGCGCTTGAGGCAGAGGATTCAATGGAGCAAGTTGCGCCCACCTCTTCGCCCTTGCCAAAGCCACCGCCCCCCGTTTCAGGAGTGCCACCGATTCCAATGCCGCAGAATCCGCAGCGCCGTCCGCGCGGCAGACCGCGCAAAAACCCCTTGCCGATGTGATGTGTTGGACGCGGCGGAACGCCCATCAATGCGGATAAAAATTTTCCGCGTTCAACCACGTTTTGCCGCGCCCAAAAAAATTTTATCCCATTGACCGCAAAAATTCCGCGACTGCCTTGTTGAACGCTTCGGGCTGCTCCATCGGCGAAAGGTGTCCGGCATCAGGAATGGTGACGAGGGTTGAATTACGCGCCGCTTGTTTCATGTTTTCCTGATCCGCCGCACTCATCAGTTGATCGTCCGCACCGGCAATGATCAGCGTGGACTGGCTAAATTCCAAAAGCGTGCCTGTCGAATCAGGGCGGTCACGCATTGCCGTCAACGCGCCAATAATGCCCGGAACCGTCGCGCTCTGCATAATGCGATTCACTTGCGCGACGAGTTCAGGATTGGAGGTGTACGTTTTGGGCGATAATACTTTTGGCAGCATTCCTTCGGCTATTCCAGCTGCGCCCTTTGTTTGCGCTAACGTGATACTTTTATCGCGTCCCGCTTTGCCTTCAAGTGAATCCGCTGTCGCTTTGGTATTGGCAAGAATCAAAGCGGCAACGTGTTCGGGATAGCGCCGCAAGTACGCCAGTGCTACATATCCGCCCATCGAAAGCCCCGCGATAATTGCCGGTTCGCTTATCCCCAGCGCATCCAACAATTCGCGCACATCATCCGCGTACGTTGTAATTTCTGTCGGGATGCCGGCGACCATTTCCGATTCGCCAAAGCCGCGTAAATCGGGTGCGATGATGCGCGCGTGATCTGCGAGTCCTTCCCATTGTGCTTCCCAAATCATTCGATTTAGTGGGTAGCCGTGAATCAAAACAACCGGTGTGCCCTCGCCGCGATCGTCGTAGCCGACGATGCGTCCCATAACAGTGGTTTGCATTCTGCCTCCGCAAAAATAAATTTCGGTGTGAACTTGGTTGCAAACAAGTGTATCACAAAATTGAATTTGATTGGGTTATGGACTATACTTGTGAATGTTTGAGATTACTCTGTGGCGGTGCTGCCTGTCTGCGCAAGTTAACGCGCGGCAGGTTTTTTTTTCAGCGATGAAAGTGGATGGACCATGCGTGTCCTTGCAGTGAGCGATGTCATTGTCGAAGCGTTGTACAGTCCCGCGATTCGCGAGATTGCGCGCGATGTAGAATTTGTTGTGTCATGCGGCGACCTGCCGAGCGCGTACCTGGAATATATTGTCTCGATGATTGACAAACCCTTGTACTATGTGATGGGCAATCACGGCACGCGCGGTGGTGTCACGGCGGTGCCGGAAGGTTGTATTGATTTAGATGGACACGTCATCAATCACAACGGCTTGCTGCTCGCGGGTTTGGAAGGTTCGATTCGTTACAACGATTCACCGTACTATCAATACACCGAAGGGCAGATGCGCCGCAAGGTTTTTGGCTTGGAACGAAAGCTCTGGGTCAATCGTCTGCGGTATGGGCGTTACCTCGACGTGTTGGTGACGCACGCGCCGCCGTTCGGCATTCACGATGCGAGCGATTTGCCGCATCGAGGTTTCAAGTCGTTCTTGGGATTCATTGACCATTATCATCCTAAATATCTGCTGCACGGGCACACGCATCTGTACGACAATCGCGCGGTGCGAGAGTCGGTGCGTGGACAAACACACATCGTCAACACGTATGGTTACAAATTTCTCGATCTGGAAATTGACGGTTAGTGGTTGGAGCGCAGATTGAGCATTGCCGCAAGTCCCAAGCATAGTGCTGTACTGAATGTTATGAATAATTTCTCTTTGCAAGCGGAACGTGATTTTACGGACGCGCGTTGGCGCGCCTTTTGGAACGACATTGGCGCGTTTTTGGAAGGGCATCCGAACGAATTATTGTCATTTGAAGCAGTGCGTTCGTCGCTGCCCATTTACGGGCAAAGTTATCGCGGAATCCGAGAAGTGCCGGTCGAAAAAATAGTCGGCACGACTTCGAATCGCTATGTAGATTTTGACCGCGCGTTTTTGCCTTCGCAAGCGCGCACCAAGTCGCGTTGGAAAACGATTGATGAATTACGCCTGCGTGATGTGAATTTGCCGCCGATTCAGTTGTACCAAGTCGGCGAGGCGTATTTTGTGCGCGACGGACATCATCGCGTTTCAGTGGCGCGGCAGACGGGACAAGTCTACATTGACGCCGAAGTGATTGAAATGCAAACGCATACGCCGCTCACGCGCGATATTCGACGGCTCAATCCGCAAGGACTGGAAGCGTTGGGCGAATACGCGTCCTTTTTGGAAAAAACGCAGCTCGATAAACTGCGTCCCGATGTGAATATCGAATTTTCGCAGCCCGGCGGCTTTGCGCGTTTGCTTGAGCATATTGTGGTGCATCAATATTTTCTCGGGCTCGACTACCGCCGTGATGTTTCATGGGACGAAGCGGTGACCGATTGGTACGATTATGTGTACATGCCCGTCGTCACCATTATTCGCGAACGCAAGGTGATGGCGGAATTTTCCGGGCGCACCGAAGCCGATTTGTACTTGTGGATCACCGATCACCATTGGTCATTGAACCAACAAGAAATCCAACAGCATACGCATGATTTGGGTTTCGACGAAGCGACGCAAGACTTGGTACGCAAACGCAGTCCGCGCCTCTCGCGCAAAATTGCGCGCGCGTTGGAAGCATGGGTCGCGGCATGGCGCGGCGAAAACGCGCCTCCGCACACGCCCGCCGCAGGCGTACCCGAACCTACGCTCAAACTCGCGGAAACGGATTTGTCAAAAGAATCAACGTTGGATATAGTAGAGCCGCGCGTCTTTAGTGACGCGCCGTATTCGTAACCGTAGGACAAATTTGTAATTTGTCTGCTCGCCTGGACAAATTATAAATTTGTCCTACCCATCATGTTGACTTATTTTTCCTCCACTCTCGATACATTCCGTTTCGACGGACCATTACCGCGCGCCCCCTCACTGTCACAGTAAAAATTTTCGACAGTCGAGGGGGATTCTCAGGTTCTTTGGAACCGCTCAATCGAACGCAACCATACGCGGCATGATGAGTAGTGGATTTTTTCTCGACGAAAAATAATTTCGCATTTTTCGCGCACCCGCTCGTCATGAGCGGGTTTATTTTTGTAGGGGCTGTGGCTCGTCCCTGTCCCTTTGGAGAAACGAAAATGGCAGACCAACTACCTTCCCGTTCTGAAAATTTTTCGGAATGGTACAACACTATCGTTCAAAAAGCCGACCTCGCCGATTACGGCGCGGCAAAGGGAACGATGATCATCAAACCTTACGGCTACGCGTTGTGGGAAAACATTCAAGCGTATCTCGACAAGCGTTTCAAAAAGCACGGCGCGAAAAACGCGTTCTTTCCCACATTCATTCCTTCCTCGTTCATCGAAAAAGAAAAAGACCACGTGGAAGGATTCGCGCCCAACCTCTGGCTCGTCACGGCGGGGGGCGGCGAGGTCTTGGAGGAAGCGTACGCGGTGCGTCCCACCTCCGAAACGACCATCAACAACACCGTCGGCAAATGGATTCAGTCGTACCGCGATTTGCCTTTGCTGTTGAATTTGTGGAACAGCTGTTTTCGCTACGAAATGCGGACGCGGCTCTTTTTGCGCACCTCTGAATTTTTGTGGCAAGAAGGACACACCTTTCACGCGACGTGGGATGAAGCGGATGAATACGCGCGCGCGATCTTGTTTGACGCGTACCAAGATTTTTATGTGAACGCGGCGGCGATGCCCGTCATCGCGGGACGCAAATCGGAAAAAGAAAAATTTCCCGGCGCCGACATTACCTACACGCTCGAGGGCTTGATGGGCGATGGGCGCGCGCTGCAATCGTGTACCTCGCACAATCTCGGACACAACTTTGCCAAATCGTTCGACATTCGTTATCTCAACAAAAATAACGAACTCGCATACGTCGCGTCAACTTCGTGGGGCCTTTCGACGCGTTCCATCGGCGGAATTGTCATGACGCACGGCGACGACAAAGGTTTGCTGATGCCTCCCCGTCTCGCGCCCACGCAAATCGTCATCGTGCCAATTTACCGCAAAGAAGAAGAAGCGGCGCGCGTTTTGGAAGCGGCGAACAAAATCAAAAATGACCTCGACGATTATCGCGTCGAACTCGACGCGCGCGAAGGACTCACACCCGGTTTCAAATACAATGATTGGGAAATGCGCGGCGTGCCAATTCGTTTGGAAATCGGACCCAAGGACATTGAGAAAAATCAAGTCGTCCTCGTGCGCCGCGATACGGGAGAAAAGAAATTTGTGCCTATCGCGCATTTGCTCGACGAAGTAAAGACGATGTTGAATCACATTCACGATACGCTCTATGCGCGCGCGAAAAAATTCCAGGACGACAACACATTCATCGTGGATTCGTATGACGAATTCAAAGAACGCACCGCGGGCGAAGGCGGCGCGGGCTTTTTGATGGCGCATTGGTGCGGCGACCGCGCCTGCGAAGAAGCGATTCAAAAAGAAACGCACGCGACGATTCGCGTCATTCCTTTTGATTATGAAACCGAAAAGGGAAAATGTATTCGCTGTGGAAACGAGAGTCGAGGGCGCGTCGTGTTTGCGAAAGCGTATTAGCCAATAGCAGATAGCAGATTGCAAATGGTCAAACGCCAAATACTATCTGCTATCAGCCATTTGCCATCAGCCATATGCACTATCATCAACTCGAAGCCAACATCTACGACAAAGTGTACGCGGGTCTCAAAGCGGATATTCCGTTTTGGCAGAATTTCGCGCGCGAGAAGTGCGGCGAACAGGGTGAGGCGCTGGAGCTTGCGTGCGGCACGTTGCGCGTGATGCTGCCCGTCGCCGAAGCGGGCGTGCGCGTAACCGGCATTGACGAATCGCCGTACATGTTGGAGCTCGCGCAAAAGAAAATTGATGCGGCGGACGAAAATGTTCGCGCGCGCATTTCGATTCAGCAGGGCGATATGCGTTCGTTTGAACTGTCACGTCGTTTCGATTTGATTTACATTCCCTTCAACACGTTCGGAATTTTGACGACGAGCGCGGACCAACTCGCCGCGCTCGCGTCTATCAAAAAACATCTCGCGCCCGATGGCGTGTTCGCGCTTCAAGTATTCTTTCCGGATGTAACGCGAATGCACGGCGAAGTGTTGAAACGCTGGCAAGCCGAAATGGATGAAACGTTCGCGGACGGTTCGCGCGTCATGCGCGATAGTGTGCGCGGAGTGGACACGCGCAAACAAATCCTTTCGGTCACATGGCGCAACAAAGAATATCAAGACCAAATTCTCGTGCGCGAATTTATCACTGACCTCGACCTCAGTTATTTCTTTCCGCGCGAACTCGAACATCTCTTGGCGCGCGCCGGTTTTGAAATCGTACACTTTTGGGGCAACTATGAGCGCCAAGATTTTTGGAAAATGAACGAGCCGTGGATACAGATTGTGGTGGCGCGGCCGATTTCTGATCTATGATTTGTGATGTACGATTGATTAAAATGGCTGAAAAATCAGAAATCATAAACGCCGTCCCGGGTGCTACGAGCGAACAAAAATCCCAAATGGCGTTCGGTCTCACCGACCTCGCGCTGCTGGCGATGACGTTGATTTGGGGCATGAATTTCATCATCGTCAAAACGACGCTGCTTCAGATTTCGCCGGTTGCGTTCGCCGCGCTCCGTTTTGTGTTGGCAGCATTCCTGCTCTTTGCCATCGTGCGCTTACGCCAGGGCGGGTTTCAGATTCCACACGCGGCGTGGCGGCGCGTCGCGCTGGCGGGCGTCATCGGCACGACGTTGTATCAACTCTTGTTTATTAACGGGCTTGCATTGACCGAAGCGTCGAACAGCGCGTTAATTGTCGCTTGTACGCCCGCGTTCATCGTATTGCTCAATCGCGTGCTGGGGCGCGAACGTTTTCCGCAGCGCGGCTGGCTCGGAATTGGACTTTCCTTTTTCGGCATTACTCTCGTAATTATTTCGGGCGGCAATTTTGCGCTCGATGCCCAAACATTGCTCGGCGATGGGCTGGTCCTCTGCGCAACATTCTGCTGGGCGCTGTATTCGGTGCTGAGCGTTCCGCTGTTGAAACGCTACTCGCCGCTTTCGTTCACGGCGCTCTCGACTATTTTTGGCGCAATTCCACTTTTTATTATCGGACTGCCCGCGCTGGTGAATCAAGATTGGGCAAGCGTATCATTGGGCAGCTGGGCGGGTCTCGCGTATTCGGCTATTTTTGCGATTGTCATTGCGTACATTATTTGGAATGCGGGCGTTAAACGCCTCGGCGGCGCGCGTACAGCGATTTATAATAATCTGACGCCGGTCATTGCAACACTTGGCGCAGCTCTTTTTCTGAACGAGCCGCTCACGCCAACAAAAATTTTGGGCGCGGGCATTATCTTTATCGGTTTGTATCTGGCGCGCACATCCAAAATTATCGTCGAGCCGGAAGGGTAGCATCTATGACAAACCAACTTTCTCACGTAAAACGAATTGCAATTTGCACCGGCGGCGGTGACGCGCCCGGACTCAACGCCGTCATTCGTGCCGCTGTACTCGCCGCCATCAACCGCGATTGGCAAGTGTACGGCATCCGCGATGGTTTCAATGGTCTGCTGCTTCCCGAACAATATCCGGAGGGCGGCTTGATTCGTTTGACGCGGAACAGCGTGCGCGGCATCACGCATCTCGGTGGAACAATCCTCGGCACCACCAATCGCAACAACCCACTGCACTTTCCCATTGAGGGCGCGGACGGCAAGATTGAGCAAGTGGACCGCACCGACGAACTCGTGCGCGCGATGAAACTGCATCAAATTGACGCGCTCATTTCGATTGGCGGCGATGGTTCGATGGCAATTGCAACCGCCCTGGCGCAAAAGGGCATGCGCGTCATCGGCGTGCCGAAAACGATTGACAATGATTTGGATCGCACGGTTGTGACGTTTGGTTTCGATACCGCCGTCGCATTCGCCACCGAATGTTTGGACCGTTTACATTCCACCGCGGCTTCGCACAATCGCGTGATGGTGGTCGAAGTGATGGGACGGTATGCGGGTTGGATTGCGCTCCACGCGGGCATTGCCGGTTCGGCGGACGCGATCTTGATTCCCGAAATTCCGTACGATTTGTCTTTTGTCGCCACAAAAATTCGCGCGCGCGCAGAACAAGGCAGTTTGTTTTCGATCGTCATTGTTGCCGAAGGCGCGAAACCGTTGGGCGGCAGAACGGCAATTCTCGAAGGCGAACAAGTGGGGCGCGCGGAACGTCTGGGCGGAATTGGCGAACGCGTGGCGGCAGAGCTGCAAGCGCTCACCGACAGAGAAACGCGCGTCGTGGTACTCGGACATTTATTGCGCGGCGGCACACCGACGACCACCGACCGCTTGCTCGGGTTGCGTTTTGGCGCGGCAGCCGTGCGCGCGTTGCAAGAAGGACGCGCGGGAGTGATGGTCGCGCTCGATCCGCCGAATGTTGATTACGTTCCGCTTGATGAAGTGTGCGGACGCATGAAGACCGTCCCGTTGGATTGCGACACCATGCTCACGGCGCGCGATTTGGGAATCTCGTTCGGAGATTGACATTACATTCAAGAGGTGAACACGATGTTCAACATCGAAAAAAAGAAAGGCGTGATTGGCATCTTGACCGGCGGCGGCGATGTCCCCGGCTTGAATCCCGCAATCCGCGCGGTGACATTTCGCGCACTGCGCGATGGATACCGCGTGATCGGGATTCGACGCGGCTGGGCGGGGGTGATTGAAACGATTCGCGATCCGCAAGCGGACAACAGCCAAAATTTTACGGTTCTCACAGAAGAGGTCGTCAATCGCGCCGGACGCACGGGCGGAACTTTTCTGCACACGTCGCGCACCAATCCGAAATCAGTTTCCAAAGGCAATGTGCCGCCCCATTTACAACACAAGTACGCGGCAGAAAAAAATGACCTGACCGAAGAAGCGCTCAAGAATTTAGATTTTCTCGGAATTGATTATTTGATTCCGATTGGCGGCGATGATACGTTGAGTTATGGCGTGCGGTTGGCAAAAGAGGGTTTCAAAGTCATCGGCATTCCAAAAACGATGGATAATGATGTGCCGGGCACCGATTACTGCATCGGTTTTAGCACCTGCGTCAGCCGCACGATTGAATTGGTAAATCGTCTCCGCACTTCGGCGGGTTCGCACGAACGTTATTTGGTCATCGAAGTGTTTGGGCGCTATGCGGGCTTTACCGCGATCTTGCCGACAATGGCGGGCGCAGCGAATCGCTGTTTGATTCCCGAATACAAGTTCAACATGGAAAAATTCGCCGAGCTCATGAGCGCCGACCGGATGAAGAATCCGAGTCGCTATTCCGTCGCGCTCGTTTCCGAAGGCGCAATGTTCGAAGAAGGCGACATGATTTATGCGGGCACCACCACCGACGAATTCGGACATGCCAAGTTGGGCGGCATCGGCGATTTGGTTTCCGAACGCTTGAAAGATTTATCGCCGCAATTCAACAACGGACGCACGGTGAATGTGATCAATCAACGGCTCGGCTATCTCGTGCGCGGCGGCGACCCCGACGCGATTGATTCGATCGTGCCGATGGCGTACGGAAATCTCGCGCTCGATTTGATCGCCAGCGGACTGCACGGGCGTCTCGTCGTTCTCAAAAATGGACGTTATGACAATGCGCCGATCGAAGTGGTGACGAGCACCAAGAAAAAAGTGGACGTGAAACAGTTTTACAACACGGAACGTTTGCGTCCGTATTACAAAAGTTTTGAAATGAAACCCTTGTTCATCATGACCAGCGAATAACACAAAGAGACCTCGAAGGAATCGAACCCTTCGAGGTCTTGCTTTGCGCCGAATCATCGCGCGAAAATGCTTTCCGGCTGTTTCAAACGTACCAAAAGTTGGACGTCAATCCAACCGCGCGAAAAATCTCCTGGACTTGATCGAGCGAACGACCATGAAAATCTTTGTCAAGCCGATTGCCGTACCATCTCTGCGAAAGGTCCCATAGCTGTTCGAGTGACAAAATTTCGCCAGTCTGCACATTCCGCGCGCCCTTCCATTCTCTTGCATCTTCTTCCGACCGGAAGAACAGCATGTTCGCTCAGGTGAATACCAGATCATCGTACCAATTTGCAAAGGGGATGCGAAAATAAATGACCGCAGAATCGCCGCTGATTTTTCCTTGGCGCACTGTAAAGTGCAATGGTTCTTGGGTGTTGGAGCAGAACGCATCAATCTGCGCGTCCGCGTGCAGCGCCGCCGGTATTCCGAATGAATCCCACGCGCAGTTGGCATAATAGTTCTGCGTTCCAACGCGAACGCGATAGCCGGTCGGCACGCCGGAAAAGGGCCACGCCATACGAATCGAATGTGTTCCGGGCATCAAAAGCAACGCGTGCCGCTTTCCCAATTCCTCGTACAACGCGCGCACACTTTCGAGTTCGATTCCCAAGCCATTGGCTGTGTCTTGGACTGTAGGCGGATGCGTGTGCTCCACCCAAAACGCGTACACAAAATGACGCGCGTCCCAAACGCGCTCCATCGCTCGTTCATCGTTCATTTTTCATTCCTCCTCTGTTGGCAGCGCGCGCCTCAGCACGCGCAGCCAATTTTTGTGCATCACATTTGCAATGTCGTCCTCATCAAAATCGCGTTCCGCTAACGCGTCGGCGATTTTTTGAATATCCGCAATCGTATCGAGATCGTACGGCGATGCTTCGCGCCCGAAACCGCCGTCCAAATCGGAACCAATCGCGGCGTGCAAACTATCGCCCGCGATTTGGCAGACGTGGTCAATATGTTCCGCCACCGTCGCGATGCTCGCCGCGCGATTTGAAACCTGCCGAAAGCTCCATTCGGGAATCAACATCCACACATCAAACGCGGCGCCAATCACCGCATCGCGCTGAATGAGGGCGCGGATTTGTTCATCGCTCAACTGGCGTTGATGCGGTACGAGCGCGCGGCAGTTGTGATGACTAGCAATGATCGCGCCATCGTACAAAGTCATCGCTTCCCAAAATGCCTCATCACTCAAATGTGTGACATCGAGAATCATGCCCGCATCTTCCATCGCGCGCAAGAGATCAATTCCAGCGTCATTAAATCCATTTTCGGTGCCGGTGCCGCCGACGTAGCGATTGTTGCCGTAATGTGCCGGACCAATTACGCGCAAACCCGCGTCAAACCAATCGCGCACCTGGCTAGGATTCAAAATCGGGTCGGCGCATTCCATACTGATCATCACTCCGGTCGGCGGCGCGATGCTGGTGAGCGCGCCGGTAGATTCATCAAAGAGCTCCCATTCGCGCATGTGCGCGTCCAGCTCCTCGCGCTTTGTTATCAAGCGAATGTGTCCCTGCTGCGCGAGCGCGTGATAGTACATCAAGTGTCCGCGCGCCGCTGCGAATGCTTGCGCGGGCGAGCCGTAATCAATTTCGGGAGAGCCGAACGCGTTCACACGCGCCAGCACTGTGCCGAACGCAAGCGCAACGCGTCCGCGTCGCAATTCGGGAAAACTCACCGTATTTTGTCCGCGCCCGGCGCCTTCCAGCCGCGCCTCGCGCGTGCGCAGGGTGTACACGCTTTGCAGCAAATCGCGATTGAATTGCAGCGCGTTCCAGGCGAGATCGAGATGAGCATCAATGATAAGCATAAATGTGCAGATCCTTTATCCCCAAATAATTTTCAAAAACGCGCCGCCGCCACAACCAGCGAACGAGCAATAACCAAAGCGCTGCCAGCACGATTGCACTCAGCAATTCGGGTGCGCCAAGTTCTGCCAGCGCGAACAGATTGCGCAGCGGTTTCACAAATACGATCACGAAAAACATGACCATCAAACCAACGGCAAGCAGCGTCGGTTTCCAATCGCCGCTCAATTCATCACCGGCGACCCACCATTTCGTCGGCGGCTCGACAAAAATCACCGTGAGCAGTCCGACGAAAACGAGAAATGCGACGAGCGTGGATTGTGCGGTCACCAGCGCGACGGGATAGTGTGGCTGGATGATTTCCGCCGACAAATTTGGATTAAAGCCCGCGCGCATCAACAATTCGCCAACGAGCGTCCCGTAAAAAAGAAACAACGAAAAGAGTGTCGTCACCACAACCGGCGTGAGGATGAAATGAAACAAACGCTGTGCAAGGGTGCCGCGTCCAACTGCGCCGGGGCGCGCCCAAATCGCCAGCAGCACGGTTGGAATGCCGACCGAGAAAAGTGTCACCAGCGAACCTTGCCGCAGCGCGAGCGGAAATTCGCCAATGACCAACGCCGACATAATCACCATCGCCATCGTCACAATCCGCGTGAGGAATAATTTCAAAATGTCCTGCATCCCATTGACGATGCGCTGTCCTTCGGTGACGGCGGGCGCGAGGGACGCAAACGAATCGTCCATCAAAACCAAATCGGCAACGGCGCGCGTCGCTTGCGTGCCACTTTGCATGGCGATGCCGAGATTCGCTTGTTTCAACGACAACACATCGTTCACCCCATCGCCAATCATCGCCACGTAATGTCCTTCGGCGCGCAAGGCGCGCACCAATTTTTCTTTTTGCTGCGGCGTGATGCGTCCAAAGATCGTGCGTTCGCGCGCCGCGTGCGCGAACTGTGCGTCGTCCATTTTTTCCAAATCCACGCCCGACACCAGTTTTGCATTTTTCAAACCGGCTTGTTTCGCCAACGCCGCGACTGTTTCGGGATTGTCGCCCGAAATAATTTTTGGGTTCACGCCCGCGTTTATGAAATTGTCCAATGCCTCGCGCGCTTCGGGGCGCAATTCATCGCGAATGCTGACGAGTCCAAGCGGCGTCATGTCTTGGGGCAAACGCGAATCGTCGCCTTTGTCTTGCAGCTCGGTGGAGGAATGATACGCGACGAGCAAGACGCGCAAACCCTGCTCTGCCAACGCTTGCGTCCGCGTCATAATTTCGCGCCATGTCGGTGACAAGTCACCACGCTCTCTACTCGATTCGCGCGGGCGTGGTGACTTGTCACGATTCTCGTTCACATTCTCCGCGTCAACTAGATAGGGCTGAAGCATTTCGGGCGCGCCGAGAGCAAAAGTGCCAGCGTGATGCGAGATGCGAAAAGCGAGAGGTTCATTTCTCGTTCCGCGTTTCTCGTCTCTCCCATCGTGAAACGCGATCGCACTCCACTTGCGCGCGGATGAAAATGGAATTTCGCCGACGACCACGCGTTTTTCGCCGCGATATTTTTCCGCCAGTGCTTGGCTCGTCTTGTTCTGCGTCGTCGCATTCGCCACCATGTCGCCCAGAACGTGCGCGAGTTCGCTCTCCGAAATAGCGAGCGGATGCAGCGCGTTGACTTGCAAACGATTCGTGGTGAGCGTTCCCGTTTTGTCGAGACACAACACATTCACGTTGCTCAACGATTCAATCGCGTTCGCTTGCTGTACCAGTACGCCAAAGCGAATGATGCGGACTGCGCCGAGCGCGTACGCAATCGAAATCGAAAGAAACAATCCGTTCGGCACCAGTCCCGCGATGAGCGTAGATTGCTGCACCGTGTCGCCGAGGTTGAGGGCTTTGAGCGCGGCATTGAGAACGATGAGAATTTCCAAATAGACCACGATCAACAGCATGATGCGAATGACCAATACAACTTCTTGCTGTAATGGCGTCAGCACGCGGCGAAATTGTTTCGCGCCCGCCGTGATTTGATTCGCCAAGCTGTCACCGCCAACTTTTTCCGCGACATAGAACGCGCTGCCGGTGACACAAAAACTGCCCGAATACACTTGCGCGCCATTTTGTTTGGAAATCGAATTGGACTCGCCCGTCAGCTGCGACTCGTCCACCGTCATTTTTCCTTGAACCACCGCGCCGTCGAGAACAATCTGATCGCCCGGCGCAACATACAACACATCGCCGACCACGAGCTCTTCGGGGACAACCTGGCTTGGCGCGCCGTCACGAATCACCGTCGCTTTGGGACGCGTGAGCAGCGCGATTTTGTCGAGCGTACGTTTCGCGCGAATTTCCTGTACGACGCTGACGAGAATATTGAGCGAGATAATTCCAACGGAGAGGAGTGCGTCAACTGGACGACCAACGAGCAAGAGCGCGACGCCGAGAAAAAAAATGACGCCGTTGATAAAGGTGAAAATATTTTCGCGGAAAATTTGTGCGTAGGTGCGGCTCGTGGGCGGCGGCGCGGGATTGCCCAACCCTTGCGCGCGTTTTTGCAAAACCTCGCTTTCGGACAAACCCCGCGCGGTGTCGGGAATTTGCAGACTTGTCCCGAGGTTCGAGGGATGAGTGGCGCTCATGTCACGGCATCATACAACAAAAAAGGTTGAAAAAGATATTTCTTTTCAACCTTTTCACTTGCTCAATTTTGTTGCCCACGCGTTGACCCATGCCGCGTCCATCCGCTTTCTCCCTTCCGCTTTCCCCCTTCACCCTTCCGCTTTCCGCTTCCCGCCTTCTGCTTTCCGCCTTCCCACTTCCACCTTCCCTCACCTTCCATTCGCCGCATTCAACAAATTCGTCTCCTGCGCGTCGAGCAGCTGCCGCAAATGTTCGAGCGTGTGATTGTACGCGTGCAGCGCGATGTATTCGATAGAGATATTGCCGTACTCGGGATGCACCGCATAGCGTTTCCAATCTTTATCAGTTGTGCCGCGCAAAAGTTTCACCAGTTTGCGGCGCGCGGCGAGAAATTCGCCAATGATATTTTTCAACGGCTCGTCCGCCGCGTAATGATCGCGGCTCCATTCCTCTTGATTGAAACTCGCGACGACGGGCGGCTCTTTTTCTTTCAAAATGCGCGCGGCGCGATACACAAAAACCTGCGCATCCGTATCGCGCAAATGCGCGAGCGCGCCGTGCAGCGACCACTCGCCTTCTTTCGGAATTCGATTCAGTTGTTCGGGGGATAATCCTTTGACCGCGTCCGCGACTTGCGCGGCGCTGTCTTGGAGACGTTCAATGAGTAGAGTATGTTGTTTGTTCATTTCGTTTCCTCGTTTATCGCCGTTTCATAACCGATAGATTTAGGGACATACCTGGAAATCCGTCCAGAGTTCGCCGCCGTTCGTCGTGGTAAAGACCCACCGTACTTCGCCTTCGCCCTGTTCGCGCAGAACCGCGCGGGCGCGCACAGGAATGCATTCTTTGATTCCGGAACCCGTCCAACTCCCGATAAAGATTTCGTTCGTCCCCACCGGAATCGTCAAGTTGTCACAGTTCGTAATGCCAAATGATTTTTTCGCGTCGGGGCGAAAAATTTCCGCGCACACGGGATAATACTGTTCGCGTCCCGTGCGATTGACGAGCGTTGCATAAAACATCACAGGATCATTACGGCGCGGATAATCGGGTTCAAAACGCAAACCCGCGATGTACAAGCCGGTGAGCGGTCCGCGATCCACCGTCGGTTCCACCACCGCACTGCCGGATGCGCTGGTCGGTGTCGGAGGTTTGATTGGGGTGGCAACGCCGCTGCTTGTCGTATTTGTCGGCAGAGGCGAAGGCGCATTTGTCGGGACGGCAACCGTCGGCGTTGGCGGCGGCTGTGTTGGAATTACTGCCGTCGCGGTGGGCGGCGCTTGCGTCGGAAGGACCGCTGTCGGCGCCTCTGTCAGGGGCGGCGCGGTGGGCGCGGGCGGCAGTGGCGTCGGCACATTCGCCGTTGGCAGTACCGGCGTGGATGTCGGCGCGGGAGCGCGACACGCGGCGCTCAAACAGATGATGCCGAGAATTCCACAGAGAAACAACGTGCGAGGCGAAAACAGAGCTTTCATTGTTTCATCCTTTTGCCGGTTCTGCGATAACGCAGAAGAGAATTTGCGCGCGACGGTTTGTCGCCGCGATATGCGATTTACATTACGGACACACGCTAAAGTCAAGCCACAAAATATTGCCGTCAGGTTGGATAAAGTTTGTGCGGGTATCGTCCGCGTCGCGCGCGACCACGCGCGCGCGATAGGCGTGACATTCGCCCAATCCTTTGACCGTCCAACCGGTGGATGAAAGATTCGAGGCGCCGACAGGCATTGCCGAATTTTGGGGCGTGGTCAAGCCAAAGGGACGCTTGTCATTTTCCGTATCCCAAATTTCTACCGCCCAATTGTATCCTTGATCCTCGCCGCTCACATTTTGAAAGGTGACGAAAAACGTTCCGCCCGCGTCCGCTTTGGGCGTCGCGGGTTCCACGCGCAGCGCGGTCACATACACTTTGGGCACTCCTTCGGGGAATGGCGTGACAGTTTCCGCCGCTGTCGTCGGGTTCGCCGCTGTCGTCGCCGCGCGCGTATTTGCAGTCGCGGGAGTCGCGGTCAGCAAAGGCGTCGCGGTCACGATCACGGTGACCGGTGCGAGCGTCGGCGCGAGCGCGACGGTTGGAAGCAGCGTGGGCAATGGAACATCTTGCGGATTGGACGTAGAAGGTACGCTGGCGGTCGGTGTCGTTGGATTGTTTGTTGCCGCGGGCGTTGTAGGCGGTGCCGCGCACGCGCTCAAAGCCATTGTGCCAAATAAAAGCGCCGCGAGCATTTTCACGCGCGTCATTCGTCGTCCTTTTCGTCGGACGCGGGCGCGGGCGCGGGAGAAGTTTTGCTGCCAATTTCGACCATCTGCACTTGGGTTTGATAGCGTTTGCCATCAAAATCTATTTTGCCCTGTCCATGATAGCCGCGCGAACCGGTTTTGAAATTTTTCGCTTCGACCGTGAGCAGCGCAATCGTTTGCCCTTCGGCAGTTTTAATTTCGACGATGAGACTCATAATTACTCCTTTACTTTACCACAAACGGGAATTTTTCCACGTCGTACGTTTTGCTCCCGTCTTGTGCGGTCACTTGCAGATACAACACATGCTCGCCCGCTTTCAATCCTTTGACGGGAATCGCAAACATGCCCGCGCCGAGGACGGAATTGTCGAGCGCGTCGGAATTAATGCTCCATTTGTACGTGAACAATTGGTCAAAGGGCGCGCCCGTCACGCCCACCGAAAAGGTGCCGGGAAACAAGTTCGTCGAAAAATCAACGGGCTGCTGCTGCCACGTCGCAAAGACGTCGCGCACTTGAAACTCGTGTTCAAACACCTGACTCGGCGTATCATTCGCGTCAATGTATTGCACATACAAAGTGTGTTTTCCGACCGGCAGTGGAATTTTCCCGATGACCGAGTTCGGCGTGCCGAGTCCGGGGACTGACCCCGTTTCGCGCGTCGGTTTCGGATTGTCAATGTCGAACAAAATCTTTTTGATGCCCGCTTCCGTCAAAACGAGAATGAACTGCATCCCGTCGTTGTATTGGTAGGTCAAAAAATCAACCTTGCCTGTGACGTTGCGCGCTTGCGTGAACGCGTCGAATGTTTTTTGCGCGTCGGTCAGATTTTTTTCCGCCAGACTCTTGTCAATGAAATAGCGCGTGTACGCTTGCCCGTCCTTTTCTAATTGAAACAAAGCGCTGTACGCATCACTTTGCTTTTTCAATAAATCGGACGTGGACGCTGCGCCCAACGCGCGCGTGTACTCGCCGCCCAATTCATAAAACGCCGGACCGAACTGCGGGGCGCGTTCGGTGATTGCGATATAACGCGCGCTGCGCGCGGCGGCATCGTCGAGCAAACGCGCCGATGCCAAATCGAGCGTGGGACTCGATTTGTTCGCATTATAGTACGCGTCCATTTTTTCACGCGCCCGCGTAATTCCTTCCGACGCTTTTAACAAATCGCTGTATTCAAAATACGGGTCAACGAAATCGAGATTGAATTGAAAATAACCCTCGTATGCTTTGATGGCGTTCGCCGTGTCGCCTTTGATTTGATGCAACCGCGCGTTGCTGTACCATTCTTGCGGCGTTTGCGGATTTGAAATCAACGTGCCTTGCCCCGCTTGCAGCTCTGCGAATTTTTTCTGAATGTCCGCAAACCCCGCTGCCTGCGCGGTGGCTTGAACTTTTTGCACGTCGGAGGATTCCGCCACGCGCGTCGCGGTTTGTTCGGTCGTCTTTTTGACCTCCGTCACATCTTTTTGCAAACCGAGCATTTGTGCTTGCAGCTGCCCAATCGGCTCGACATTTGTGGCAAGATAGCCGCGTTCCGGACCTACAGAAAAAATAAACGACCACGCGGCGAACACGACGAACGAGCCGACGGCAAGAACAAACAAGCCCGCCGCGAGCGAATCCCAAATTTCTTGTCCCGCGCGCCGCCGCAAAAGAATCAGCCACACGAGTGAAGCCACTGCGACGACGAGCGAAAGCCCGGCAATCCACAATGCAAAGTTGCCGAGCGGTTGAATAATATCGCCGATGAATCCGCCGACCGCGCCAATTAATGCAATCGGACGCGCCGCGCGGGCAAGCGCTTTTTGTAACGCCGGGGAATTGAACATCAGTTTCTCCTCCAATCAAAAAAATCGCCAAATCGAATCGGGCGGCGTGGAATTTTTGAACTTGCGATAGAGCCAACACAACGGATACAAAATAACGAGACCGCCAAGCCAGTACGGATACATCGCAGGAATCCCCGTGCCGTGCGGGAAAAAAGTGCGCCCGATAAATCCGTACAAATACAAATGCGCGAGGTAAAAAAATAACGGCGTCGCGCCAAAGACCATCAAGGGGGACGCGCGATGGGTGACAAAGGAAAACGCGCGACGCGAAAACGCGAACAAGAGTGTGAGATCAATGCCGAGCGCGAGCAAAAGAAACGTAATGCTCGGCGGATATTTTACATTGTTGAAAAAGGCGATCCAGCCCGCGCCGATTTGCGCACGGATATTACCAAATCCGTTCAGGGCGCGCAATGGGAAATACGCCACCAAAAACGCGATGCCAAAATACAACGCGCGGCGATACGCGTTTTCGGGAGATTGCACAAACCATTTTCCGAACGCCATGCCGAACGTCGTCACGCCGAGCCACGGCAAAATCGGATACAAGACACTGACCGCGCGCGTGCCGCCGGGCAGCAAAAACATTTGCGTCCACGGCGCGAATTGCGCGGCCTGCGCGGGCAAAAATCGAATGACAACCTCGGCGCCGAGCAGCAGAACCGCGCTGATGCCGAACAACGCGCGCGGATTCAGGCGCAGTAACAGCGACCCCAAAATCAGCGCGCCGCCCAAGCCGTACAAGACGCCCAAATAGATTTGTGCGTCCGGCGTCAAGGGCAGGTTCTGTCCAAACAGCCACGCCGGGTCTTCCACCACGATTTGAAGCAGAATCAAAATCACGCCGCGCACGACGAGATGCCGCACGATGGCGCGTTCACTCCAGCCGATATTTCGGCGCGCATCCGCGAACAAGCTCATCCCCGCGCCCATCAACCAGAAAAAGCCCGGCGCGGCGAGATGCGTGACCGCGCGCGTAAAGAACGCCAGCGGCTCGCTGTACGTCGGAAAACCGCCCGTCCACATTTCGGGACGCGGGTGTCCGTGCGCGATAAATAAATTCGCGTGGTCGAGCGCCATCACGATCATGATCAATCCGCGCAGCGCGTCGAGCGGCGCGAGGCGCGGCGTCACCTGGCGCATGTTGTAGCGTGCCTCATGAATCCCCTCCCTGCCCACAGCATTTTACGCGTTTGCCGAGAGAAACCAACAATGGATTTCCTTTATCCGTAGTTTAGTGCGATGTATTCCATCGCCAACTGCGGCAAACGAAGGAAAAAAAGTACTCAAAGAAGGCGAACCTTGCGCGTCGCCAAGGTCCATGGGAAGGCTTTTTTCTTTGAGGTCGTTTTTCCCTTCTTTTGCCGATGAATTCGATTCTTCGGAGCCGCTGTTGCAATCTGCGTGCGGCAATCCTATAATGCAAGGGACTAGTTGGGAATGGAAAACCCGCGCCTCTTTGGTCTGCGGCGCACAAGGAGTTTTTGGTATGGCAATCTCTTTTTCGCAAACTGCTTTATTGACTTGTCCTCAATGCAACACCCCCTTTGACGCCGACATCTGGCTCATCGTTGACGCGGGCGAACGTCCCGACCTCGTCGCGCGCTGTCACGACGGTTCGATTCACGTCGTCGCGTGTCCAAACAATCACAGCGGCATGTTGCCCGCGCCGCTGCTGTATCATGACCGCGCGAAACAGCAACTTTTTCTCGCGTATCCGCAGAACATGTCCGAGGAGCAAGTCCAAGAAGTCGGCAAGCAGCTCGTACATCAACTGCGCAATCAACTGCTCGCGCTCCCCAACAGCGGTTATCTCGACGCGCCGCGAGCCCTGCCCATCGAACTTTTACCCGCCGCGATGGACGACAAACAGGACGAGGTGATGGCGGAAATGCAGGCGCAATTTGAAAAATTGCGCAACGACCCCGCCATCGCCGCCGCAGCGCGCGTCCTCCAAGAACACCGCGCGCTCGGCGAAACGATTCAGGAATGGATCAATCTCGACGCGTGGAATACGTCCAAAGAATTTCTCGCAACGCATCCCGAACTCTTGACGAATGATGCCGACCTCGTCCTCGCCGCGATGCTCGACCTCGCCCGCGCGCAAGATGACGCCGACGCGCAAGAGGATTTGCAAGTTCACCGCGAAATCGCGCGCGACGCACGCGAGAACGGGATTGACGCGGCGTACGAAAAATATGTCGCTCGCGGCGCGAATGACGAGCGCGCGTCGGACGCGCGCGCGCAACTCCAAGCGCGTCTCGCCGAATTAAATATCCACTCGCAACAAGAACTTGAACGCGCGCTCCCCGACCATCCCGAACTGCAAGAATTGCTTGCGCGCGCCATGCGCCAAGAAAATCCAATCTTGCAGGCGATTGAAAAATTGATGGAGACGCGCTCGCCGCAAGAGGTGATACAACTCGCGCGCATCTATCCGCTGCTATTGGACGATGACGGAATGAACGCCATCCGCGAAATCATTTCCAACGCGCGCGAACGCGGCGATGAGGGAATGGCGAATCATTTACAAGAACGTTTTGCCATCCTCGAACAAATCAAGGCGAGCGGCGCGCGCCCGGACGATCTCGCGCAGATAGCAGCGATTGAACAGTCTCTCGACGATGAGACACGCGCGGCGATTGAAGAATTGCGCGCGTTGGGAATATCCAATGAGCAAGAACTGCAAGCCGCGCTCGAAAAACGCCCCGACCTGCGCGCGAAACTGGAACGCGCGGCGCAAGCATCCGCCGTCAGCCCAGGCGACGTTCCCGACGACGTGCGTTCCATTCTCCAAGAAATCTCGCGCCTCACGCGCCTCCCCGATATGCCGCGCAAAATTGAACTCTGCCGCGCCGCGCTCGAACGCATCACGCGTGAACAAAACCAAAACTTGTGGGCGGGATTAAATGGCGAGCTTGCAAACGCGCTAAACCAAAACCCACAAGGCAGCCGCGCGGAGAATCTGGAAGAAGCGATTCGGCACTACGAACTCGCGTTAGAGGTGTATACGCGGGTGGCGTTTCCCGAACAATGGTCTGGGACGCAGAACAACTTGGCGAACGCCTACAAAAATCGCATTCGCGGCGAGCGGGCGGACAATCTGGAAGAAGCGATTCGCCACTTCGAACTCGCGTTAGAGGTGTATACGCGGGCGGCGTTTCCGACCGATTGGGCAATGACGCAGAACAACTTGGCGAACGCCTACAGAAATCGCATTCGCGGCGAGCGGGCGGAGAATCTGGAAGAAGCGATTCGCCACTTTGAACTCGCGTTAGAGGTTTATACGCGGGCGGCGTTTCCCGAACAATGGGCAACCACGCAGAACAACTTGGCACTCGCCTACTCGGATCGCATTCGCGGCGAGCGGGCGGACAATCTGGAAGAAGCGATTCGCCACTTTGAACTCGCTTTAGAGGTT
>SHND01000057.1 GCA_004295045.1 Chloroflexota bacterium
CGGCGCGCGCCCGCTTGCCGCGAACGCAGCGCGTGGAATTGAACGCCTTGCGCTTTGTACGGTTCGATTGCGGCATTGATTTTTTCCAATTCATCCGTGGGCAGCGCGGTGTCCATCAGCCCCAGTGCGGAACGACGCACGAGGTGAAACCCGGTCCACAAAATATTCGCCGCGACGGCAAGCGCGATCAGCGGATCGAGCCGATCCCATCCTGTGAGCGCGACTGCGGCAACGCCGATAATAACGCCCACCGAAGTCCACACATCGGTCAGCAAATGCTGCGCGTCGGCTTCAAGCGTGATCGAATCGTACTGTTTGCCCGCGCGTTTCAAAATTTGCGCGACGCCAAAATTGATCACCGACGCAATCGCCGCGACGACGAGACCAATGCCTGCGTCTTCAATCGGCTGTGGATTCAACAAGCGCATGACTGCGGCGAACGCGATGGAAATTGCCGCAACAAAAATCAACGCGCCTTCGACACCGCTCGAAAAGTATTCGGCTTTGCCGTGACCGTACGCGTGTTCATCATCGGGCGGACGCGCCGCAATCGTCAGCATCACCAACGCGACCCCCGCGCCGACGAGATTCACAATGGACTCGGCGGCATCGGACAACAAGCCGACCGATCCCGTGATAAAAAACGCGGCGACCTTCAAGCCGATTGTCACGAGCGCGGCGCCAATAGAGAGCCACGCAAAGCGCGTCAGGTACAAACGATTTTCCATCGTGAACAAGATTATCGCATTGCAAGGGATTGACCGCAAACGCGAGCTATAGTACAAAATGGTTATGCCAACGTTTGATGTTTTTCTCGCGCGCACGTACAAAGTCCGCATCCAAGCGCCGGATGAATTCGTCGCCGAACGCCTTGCCGAAGAATTTGTCAGCACAGCCCATGATATTTCCACTCCCGAACAACGCGCTGAGCAAAATTTTGAAATTCTCGACATCGAGACCACTGACAACAGTGCGTTCGACACGATCGAATTGCAATGATGGACCCGCTGCAAATGGAGTGGGCGATGAATGAGTCGTTCCGCGCGCTTCCCTCTGTAGAGGAACTCTTGCAAAATCACACCCTACGCGGTTACGAGCGCAAGGTCGGACGCGCGGTGGTGGTGGACGCTGTGCGCGCGTCGCTCGATGCTACGCGGGCGAACATTCGCGCAGGACACGCCGCGCCAATGCCCGCGCTGTTGATTGATGACATTACCGCGCGCATTGAAAAATCGGTTCAGCCCACACTCACTCGCGTCATCAATGCAAGCGGCGTCATTTTGCATACAAACCTCGGGCGCGCCCCTCTTTCGCAGGACGCGCTGCACGCGATTCAAGACACGGCGGCGAGCTATTCCAATCTCGAATACGATCTCGACGCGGGTGAACGCGGCTCGCGCTATATCCACGCCGAAGAATTGATCAAAAAATTGACCGGCGCGGAAGCCGCGCTCGTGGTGAACAACAACGCGGCAGCCGTCATGTTCATTTTGCGCGCGTTCGCAGAGCACAAGCAAGTGATCGTTTCACGCGGACAGTTGGTCGAGATCGGCGGCGGCTTTCGCGTTCCCGATGTGCTGCGCGAATCAGGCGCGCAGATGGTCGAGGTCGGCACGACGAATCGCACCCGCGCGTCTGATTTTGAAAATGGCATCAATGCCAATACCGCGCTGCTCTTGCGCGTTCATCCCTCAAATTTCCGCGTCATCGGTTTCACCGCAGAGGTCTCGTTGGAAGAATTGTCCGCGCTGGGACACAAACACAAACTTGTCGTGGTGGACGATTTAGGCAGTGGCGCGCTGTTGGAGACGACGACATACGGCTTGGCGCACGAACCGATGCCGCAAGAAAGTTTGCGCGCGGGCGCCGACCTGATTACGTTCAGCGGCGATAAATTGCTCGGCGGTCCGCAAGCAGGCATCATTGTCGGCAAAAAAGAATTTGTCGAGAAATTAAAAGCGCACCCGCTCGCCCGCGCCCTGCGCGTTGATAAACTCACACTCGCCGCGTTACAGGCGACGCTGCTGCATTATTTGAAAAGTGAGGCAGCACAAAAAATTCCGGTGTGGCAAATGATTTCCGCGCAATTGGATGTTCTGGAACAGCGCGCCAATGTGTGGTGCGAGCGTTGGAAAAAGTTTGGACTCGACGCCAGTGTAGTGGATGCACTCTCGACAGTTGGCGGCGGCAGTCTGCCCGGCGAAACCTTGCCGACGCGCGCCGTCGCGTTGCAGGTTTCATCGCCCCACGCGTTCATGGAAAAATTACGCGCGCAGCAGCCGCCCATTCTGGCGCGCATCGAAAACAATCGCGTGCTTTTTGATCCGCGCACAGTTTTACCGCATGATGAAAGCGCGTTGTTGGACGCTGTAGAAAGCGCGTCACGGATTCTCGCCCACTGACCTGTCCACGCGCGGCAGCGTTTCGTATTCTCGCGTCATCCGCGTATAATTCCCCTCGATGGTTACAAATTTACAGCAAGTAGTACGGTACCGCGAGCTCATTCGCAATTTAACCTTGCGCGATCTCAAAGTCCGTTATCGCAACTCCCTGCTCGGCTTTTTATGGGCGTGGGGCAATCCACTCATGATGACGTTGGTGTTCACCATCGTCTTTCAAGTCCTCGCACCCAATTCAATTGCAAACTACCCACTTTTTATTTTGATCGGCTGGCTCGCGTGGAGTTTTACGACCAGCGGTATTTCGGATGGGCTTGGCAGCATCGTAGCGAATGGGAATTTGGTGAAAAAGGTTTGGTTCCCGCGCATCGTTCTGCCCGCGTCAGCCGTCTTTGCGAATGGCTTGAATTTTATCCTTGCCTTTCCGCTGATCGTCGTGTTCATCTTGTATTATCGGATTGAAATTCAACCGATGCTGCTTTTGTACTTGCCGATCATTTTCATCAGCCAACTCGCGTTGATTAGCGGCATCGCGTTCTTGCTTTCGGCATCGAATGTGTACTATCGCGACACGGGTGTCATTACCGGTGTGCTGTTGACTGCGTGGTTCTTTTTGACGCCCGTGTTTTATGCCGTGCCGCAATTCACCCAAGATTACAGTCGCCTCGTGTACATCTTGAATCCGATGGCGAGTATTATCGAATCGTATCGCAGCATCCTTTACGGGTCCACGAACGGCGGTCCGCCTGCGCCACCCGATATGGGCTTTTTGCTGCGGACGCTCATTACCTCGTTCGCCATCCTGATCATCGGCTATATCGCATTCACGCACTTGAGCAAAAAATTCGGCGAAGAGCTGTAGCTCCTGCCATGAAAAAAGCGAACGCCTCGAGAGACGTTCGCTTTTTTCTTTACAACCGCTGATATTTTTTCATGATCTCAATGACGGCATCGAGTGGCAGCGCTTCGCACGTTCCTTGAAAACCGCGCATCGTCTCTGCCATCGTCAACGCGTTGAGAATAGATTCTTCGACAGCTTCAATCGTCGCATCAAACAGATCATCCAGCAAATTGTGTGGCAGCATTTGAAGCGCAATTAAATCGCGCGCCGCGTGCGGAATGTGATTGCCCGTTGCAAACGCGAGAAATAAATCACCGCTGCTGTTATGCCCATGTCCGCCAACATTCGCCAACCCAATCGTTGCGCGTTGGGCAAGGCGTTCGCATTGCGTCGGAATCAGCGGCGCATCTGTCGCAACAATGATAATGATGGAACCTTGTTCGCGATTGAGCGCCGCCGCGCGCTGTGCGAGCAATTCGCGTCCGACCGGCACACCATCCACGCGCAAAAATTCTGTTTTGCCGTAATTTGCCTGTACGAGCGCGGCGACGGTGAACGCTTGCGCGTTGTGCGAAACGACGCGCGACGATGTACCAATTCCACCTTTGAAACCATGACAGCGCATCCCCGTGCCCCCACCAACGTTTCCTTCTGCCACCACACCCGCGCGCGCATTTTCGATTGCAGCGAGAACGTGTTCGCGTTTTAGATGAAACGCGTCAATATCATTCAGGATGCCGTCGTATGTTTCCGCAACCACAGGCAGCAGCCACGGTAACGCGTCTGCCTGCGCGCGTCCGTACTCGACCAACACATCGCGTACAAGTCCGACTTGGTGCGTGTTCGTGATCGCAATCGGCGTCGTCAACAAACCCGATTCTTGAATCCACGCTACGCCGGTCATTTCGCCGTTGCCATTGAAACGATGAGTGCCTGCGAAACAATGATCGCGCCAGATGTCACCGTCACGCGGCAAGATGACGGTGACGCCTGTACGCGCGATGCGCGGCTTATCATAAATGAGCGTGGTCTGCCCCACGCGCACGCCCGCGACATCGGTCAGCGCGTTGAATTTACCCGTCGGAAATTTTCCAATCGTGATGCCCAAGTCACGCAGTCGTTTTCGATTCATCTGCTCCTCATCTCCTTTTGCCTGAGCGTCCGCACAAAGCTGCTGCGCGCAGAATTGACATTCCGCCGCGCCATACCGATAATTTGCAAAACTTGCGAGTCCCTCGCGCGAATGTCATGCATGAATCACTGTATTATACCAAGCACAAAGTGCAGTGGACACGAAATTTTTGGATTCGACACAAAATGCAAAAGCGAGTGGATTAAATTTCCACCCGCTCTTACATTCTAACCAATGAACATCGTTTTTATTTTTGTCTTGTTATGCGCGTTCGCAGATTGGTTTGCCGTCGCGCGTCAAAACAAAACGCTCGAGTACATTTTCAAACCTGCGACGATGCTGGCGCTCATCGCGGCGACCCTGCTCTTGATGCAAACGCCGCACGACGCGTGGCAAGCGCAGTGGTTCCTCATCGGTTTCGTGTTTTCACTGCTCGGCGATGTATTTTTGATGCTGCCCAATTCGCGTTGGTTCATTTTTGGACTCGGCGCGTTTTTCTTGGCGCATGTATGTTACATCGTCGGTCTCAATCCCACACTGCCGCCAACGCAAGCATTCCTTCTTTTGATTCCCTGCGCGCTGATTGTTGGATTTGTCACCCGGCGCGTGATTGCGAGCTTGCGCGCGTCCGATCACACATCGCTGATTGCACCGGTGATAGGATACGGAATCGTAATGACGCTCATGGTTTTTTCCGCGTGGGCAACTTTGTTTCGTCCCGAATGGAATGACACGCGGCGCGTGTTCGTCATCGTCGGCGCGACCTTGTTTTTGATTTCGGACGGGATGCTGGCGTGGAATCGTTTTGTGCAACCGTTTGGCGCGGCGAAACTCGCCATCATCATCACGTACCATCTCGGACAAATCGCATTGGCGCTCTCAATCAGCGAGGGATAGGAACGGAACCGGGTTCCGTTCCTATCCGCGTCCGTTCCTACTCCGTTCCGTTGCTGCCCGTTGTTTCATATAAACAACGCCACATCCGCGTACGCCGCAAATTCAAGAAAGGCAGCCGCGCCGCGACATTCGACGCCTTCAATCAAATTTTCTTCATTCACACCCATCACGCCCATCGTCGTTGTGCAGGCGTACAAATGTCCACCGCCTTCGCGCGTCACATCAATCAAATCTTGCAGCGGCGGAATGTTGGCGCGATTGAACCAACTCTTCATCATTGCGGTTGCCATCGGCGTCATGCCCGGCAGTACGCCGATCAAGTTCGGCACTTGAAACGAAGGCACGGCAGAAATCGGCGGCGGCATCGCAGGATTTCCAATCGGCGCGACTTGAAGCTTGTGCAGCTTTGTTTTGTTCACAATGTCCAATCCATAGAACGTAAAGAACACGCCCACTTCCCACCCCAAACTCACCGCCGTTGACGCGAGAATGAGCGGCGGATACGCCATGTCGAGCGAACCTTTGGACGCGACGAGCGCGAGCCGTTTCGTGCGCGAATTTTCCGCATGTTCGCGCTGCGCGAGAATTTCGGCGACGCGTTTTTCAACGCGTTCGTCAATGTATTTTTGAATTTCAGCGTCCATGTTTGTCTCCAAAATGCAGGCAGATACGCGAAATCAGGGCAGGCACAAGGCGCTGCCCCTACGCTTTCTTGCGAATGAGGAAACGAAACACTTTGCCATCCTGTTCGGTGGCAAGCAGTTCGTTCCCCGTTTGCCGCGACCACGCGGCGATGTCGTATTGCGAACCCGGGTCGGTGGTCTCTGTCAAAATCGTTTGCCCCGCGTCAATTTTTTTAATCGCTTGCGAAAGTTTGATGATGGGCATCGGGCATAACAAATTTTTGCTGTCGAGGAATATATCGTATTGTGTTTGAATTGCGGCAGACATGTTTGCTCCTTGAAGATGGCACGACAAATTTAAAATTTGTCGTACAAATAAAAAAACTCATCACCATTGCGGCGATGAGTTGATAAATGCAACACACGCGCGTTCACGTTACGCGCGGTCTTGTAATTTTACGAAATCTGTTTGCATCGTTTCTCTCGCCGTTCAGAAACGCGGAACTGCACGCGGCGTTGCGAACAATTCCGCGTGGTACAGATGCATTGCATTCCGGATTGCGAGAGTGAGTTCATACGATTGCTTGAGACAGAGTTTAATCAGCGTGTCATTTTTGTCAATTCGCATATAGTTCTTTGTTGTTCGTTATTCGCGGTTCGTCATTGTCCATTCTGCATTCTGCATTGATTTATTCATCCTGCACATTCCGTTTTTTCCCGCGCCCCAGTTGCGATGAACGTTGGTACGCCGCCCAAATCGCGCGCGAGAGCGCAGTGCGAAAACCTGCCTTGTCCAAATAATACAACGCTTCCGCCGATGTGCCGCCGGGCGAAGTGACTTGATTCCGCAAGCGCGCGAGATGCTGCGGCGTCTGCGCGGCATATTCGACCGAACCTTTCATCGTTTGCATCACCAATTTTTCGGCAATGTAACGCGGAAAGCCCAAATGCACGCCCGCGTCCACCATCGCTTCCATGAACAAAAAAACATACGCGGGACCATTGCCCGAAAGCGCGGTTGCCATGTCGAGATAATCTTCTTCTTCGACAAAGATTTCTTGACCCAGCGCGCCGAGAATGGTTTGTGCTTGCGCGCGCTGTTCCGCTGTCACGCTCGGCGCGGCAGTCCACACCGTCATCCCTTGCCCAATCATCGCGGGCGTGTTGGGCATCGAACGCACGATGGCGTGATGATTCAAACCATTTTCCATCGCTTGAATGCGCGCGCCCGCAATCACCGAGAGTACGAGCGCGTTCGGGCGGATGCGTCCTTTCAAGCCCTGCATCACCGGATTCAACATTTGCGGTTTAATGGACAGCACCACTACGTCCGCGTTTTCGACTGCCCTGATGTTATCGGTAAAAATTTGAATCCCGTATTTGCCGCGCAGTTCCTCCAAGCGCGCCGCGCGCGGACCCGCCGCAAGCACTTGGTCCGAAGAAACCAATTCGCCGACGACAACGCCGCGAATCATCGCCTCTGCCATCGCGCCGGGCCCGACAAATGCGATTCGCACATTTTGCAACATCGCTAGTCTCCAGTCTCCAATCTCTAATCTCCAGTCTCTACCCTCACCATCTCGTCATTCACTTGTGCAATAAAGCTCGTCACAAAATAAAAATCGCGCGGCTAGGCGTTGCGAATTTTTATCTCACACTCTTTACACTCGATTGCCACGCCAACAAAACTCTGTCGCCCTTCCGGCGTCAACACCCACGCGCGTTCTTGAAACGGCGGATCGTGACGCACATGCTGCGTGTGTCCACATTCGAGCACTGCGATCCATTCGCGCCGTTCGTCTTGCCGAAAATTCACTATTTTGCGCTGCATGAAATTTTTCGAGAGCTAATGCTGGTTTGGACACAGATGCCACAGATACCACAGATTTTTGCAATAAAAGACATTGCTTTTCTTTATCTGTGCAAATCTGCGAAATCTGTGTCCCAAGCGTGAAATTGTGATGCGCTGCGACAGAAATTTTCTCTAATCCACCTGCTGTACGGGATTATAGCACAGCGCCTTGGCTCGCCACGCGCGGTACAAAAAAATGCTCAACCCCGAAAGTACATCACATTTTTGGCGCGTAGCCCGCGTTCTCTAACGCGGCAAGCCGAAAATTTCGCGCACCCGGCAGCGTGAGAGAACACCTTTCTACACAGATTTGCGATGTATTCTGACGGGTTGAGCAGTAGCATCAAGGAAACGCGCCGTGATTTATCACGTGCCTTTTTGCGCCGCCGCGCGTTCCAGCAATAGCGCGCGTTCGCGTTGATTTTGCGTAAGCGATGCCGCGCGTTCAAATTCCGCGCGCGCTTCGTCACTCCGCCCCAACTTGGCGAGCAAGTCGCCGCGCACAGCGGGCAGCAGGTGATAATTTTTCAGTGAGGGTTCGTCCAGCAATTCATCAACGAGTTCAAGCCCCTCTTGGGCTCC
The DNA here is from genome assembly GCA_004295045.1 of Chloroflexota bacterium. GTDB lineage: Bacteria > Chloroflexota > Anaerolineae > UBA4142 > SHND01 > SHND01. Next base: position 8,327 of record SHND01000057.1, read on the forward strand.
ATAAGCCATCGCCACCGCTACCGCGCGATTCAATTCCACGATGGGGGACGGCGTGAGCTGCGCGAGCGCGTCATACAACGCGACGATTCTCGCCCAATCGGTTTCTTCTGGAGTACGCGCGCGCGCATGACACGCCGCAATCGCCGCTTGCAGCGTGTACGCTCCGAGTGGCGCGCCAAGTTTTTCCGCGCGTGCCAACGCGGTCAAGCCGCGTTGAATCAAGAGTTGGTCCCAACGCGCGCGATTTTGTTCGAGGAGGGGAATCGGCTCGCCGCGCGAATTGACGCGCGCGCGGATACGCGACGCTTGAATTTCGAGCAACGCGGCGAGACCGTGCACTTCGGCTTCATTCGGGACGAGTTCCGCCAACATGCGTCCGAGCCGCAGCGCGTCCTCACACAACGCGGGACGCATCCAATCTTCGCCTGCGGTTGCGGTGTATCCTTCGTTGAACACAAGATAAATCACTTCAAGCACAGACGAAACGCGCGATACGCGTTCCGCGCCGCGCGGCGCTTCGAACGGTACGCGCGCTTCGGCAAGCGTTCGTTTCGCGCGCACGATGCGTTGGGCAATCGTTGGTTCGGAAACGAGAAACGCGCGCGCGATTTCGTCCGTCGTCAAGCCGCCGAGCAAACGCAAGGTGAGCGCGACGCGCGCGTCTTGGGAGAGTACGGGATGACACGCAACAAAAATCAGTCGCAGCAAATCGTCGTCCATGTCTTGATCGAGATTGTCTTGAAAATTTTCCTCGCGCAATTCTTGCTCAATTTCAAGTTCGCGTCCGAGCGTTTCGTATTTTTGTTCGAGCCGCACATTGCGTCGAATCAAATCAATCGCGTGATGTTTCGCGGTTGCCATGAGCCACGCGCCCGGATTGTCGGGAATGCCCGTTTGGGGCCATTGTTCCAGCGCGGCGACGAGCGCGCCCTGTGCGAGGTCTTCCGCAATGCCAACGTCGCGCACGATGCGCGCGAGTCCCGCGATGAGCCGCGCGGATTCGATCCGCCAGACTGTTTCAATGGTGCGATGAACGTCGGTCACAATCTAGTTTTGTGCAGGCATCGGCGCGTCGAGAAAAGCGTTGAGCATGGGCACCAGAATCTCTTTGCGCGACACCACTGTGACATGGGAGGTGCCGGGAAGAATCGCCAACTGCGAATTGGGCATTCCGGGCGGCATGTCGCCAAAGACGCCGCCGCCAAGCAAACGAAACATCTCTACCGCGTGTTCGGGGCGAATCAAATCGGAATCGCCGATGATGATGAGCGTCGGCGCTTGAATCGCGCGGATTGTTTCCGCCGGGATATTTTTCATCGCCTTGTCCATCGCGGTCTTTTTTTCAAAGAGGCGATTGAATTGGTCGGGATGCGGCGCGATTTGCAGATATTCCGCGTGCCACGGCGAGCCGTACATCATTTCCGGTTTCATCTCACCAAAACCCTCCATGAGTCCGGGATGGATGCCGCTCATATCATAGCCCGCCGAAGCGAACACGAGTTTGCGAACCACTTGCGGATGCTCAATGGCGACGCGCAGCGCGATTGCCGCGCCCATGCTGTAACCGAAAACATCCGCGCGTTCCAAACCGAGTTGACGAATTGCCGTCGCAACATCAGCCGCGTGATTTTCAAGCGTCATGGGGCGGTCAATGTCGGCGGTATGCCCGTGCGCTTGTAATTCCAAACCGATGACTTGGCGCGTCTTGGCAAGTTCAGGCAGCAATTCGCCGAACGAAGAGCCAATCGCGGAGAACGCGCCATGCAAGAGAACGAGCGGCTCTCCCGCGCCGTGAATTTCATAATACATTTTGAGTTCGTTGAGATTGAGGTATCCGGATTTCATGATTGTGTTTGTGCTTTCCGATAGCGCATGTACACGACACCGGTTGGAATGGGTGTTGCTTCCACGATTTCTAACGCGATGCGTTTGCCATCAGGGAACAGCCGTTTGCCGCCGCCAACGGTGACAGGATAAACGTGCAGTGTGTACTCGTCAATCAAATCGTTTTCGGCGAGCGTGTGAATCAGCACGCTGCTGCCGTCAATGAGAATATTTTTTCCGGGCTGCGCTTTGAGTTTGCGAATTTGTTCGACAACATTATTGCTGATGATGGTGGAGTTGCGCCAGAGGGATGTCTCCTTCAACGTCGTTGACACGACATATTTTTGGATAGCGTTCATCGGTCCGCCAAAAGGGTCGTCGGCAGGCATCGGGTCGAATGCCGCGCCGTGTCCTTGCCACGTCTTGCGTCCCAGCAGAAACGCATCGGCATTCCGGAATGCTTGATCAAAGTGCGCGCCGATGTCGTCGTGCCAATACGGCAGTGTCCATCCGCCAAATTGAAAACCGCCGTCTGTATCTTCGTCCGGCGCGCCGGGCGCTTGAATCACGCCGTCGAGCGTAATGAATTCGTGTACGATAATGTCTCGCATTTTTTTTCTCCGCTATGTGTTACAGTCCATCGCCGATTGGCGTAGGAAGACGTTCGCCAACGGCGACGGTACACAAAATTTTCGAATCGCCGCGTTAGAGAACGCGGGCTGCGCGTTAAACTTGTGATGCAATTTGTCACGCTGCGTTAGAGAACGCGGGCTACGCGTTATTTTGTTTTCTTTGCTGCTTTTTGGGGTTTGGCGTTGAGCGCAACCGCATCCTGAATCAGTTTTTTGAGCGCGGGTTCATTGAGTTTGTCGCCTTGATGAATATCAATCGCGCGGCTTGTTTTGGCTTCGAGCCCGGCGTTAAAAAGATGCTGCGGGTCTTGGATCTGCGCGCCTTTGAAAAAATTCAGTTTGACGTAACCTTGAAAAACCGCGCCGCCGACGACATTGCCATTGTGAGACCACACGGGCACGTTCCATTTCCATTCTTCGACGATGCCCGGTGAGGCAGCGAGAATCAACTTGCGAAGACGCGCGAGCAATTTGCCGCGCCAATCGGCGTGTGCATCAATGTAGGCAGTGATTTGTTCGGATGCGTTCATGGTGCTAACTCCTTTAGGGCAGTTTTCCGCGCAAGCGTTCTTCTTGCGCTTGCAGTTCAGGCGTGTATGCTTCGCCGAAATCGGACGCTTCCAACACGGGCCGAATTTCGAGGACGCTTTCGCCTTCCATCGGATTCGGACAGCGCTTTGCCCATTCAATCGCTTCGTCCATCGATTTTACTTGCCAAATCCAAAAACCCGCGACGAGTTCTTTGGCTTCGGTAAAGGGTCCGTCAACAACCGTGCGCTTTTTACCGGAAAATTTGATGCGCGCGCCCTTGGAACTCGGATGCAATCCTTCGCCCGCGAGCATGATGCCCGCTTTGACCAATTCTTCGTTGTAATTGCCCATGGCGGTCAACAGTTCGGTACCGGGCATTTCGCCCGCCTCTGATTCTGGCGTTGCTTTAACGAAAACGACGACTTGCATTTTTTCTGCTCCTTGTGTTTGTTGGGGCGAAGCATTTGGATTCGCAGCTGGCTATCGAGTCGCGGACGCGTTGCCAAATGCTTCGCCCCTACTAATGCGTCGAACGAGGATGGTCAAAATCGACATGCCAATTCTGCGCCTTTGACATTATCACACAAAAAACTCTCGTCTTTCAAGACGAGAGTTTTGATTTATCCACCAGCCATTGCGCCGACAACCCAAAACGGTTCTGTGCCATTTGCAACCGAATCGGGCAACGGGTCATCCACCGCGACATGCGAATAATCTTGCCCGCACGCGAAAAAGCGAATGAACGCGCGCCGCTGAAAGGTGCTTTGGTCACGAATCGTCCCGCGCAGCATCGGATACGTTTCTTCGAGTGAATCCAAAATCGCACGCACAGTGATTGGCGCGGTGACATTGATTTGCACCTCGCGATTCGTATTCGCCAAACGGCGGAGATGCGTTGGAAGTATTACGCGAATCATTTTGGTTTTCCGAAAGGGTACGACAAATTTGAAATTTGTCGTACAGGTTTCAATCGAGCGTTTGAACTTCGACGGAAAGCACCGGCGGCAAGTCGCGCACGAGAGCTTTCCAACTGTCGCCATCATCCGCCGAAGCGTAAACTTGGCCGCCCGATGTGCCAAAATAAATTCCGCACGGTTTGAGTTTGTCCACCGCGAGCGCCGCGCGCAAAACGTTCACGTAACAATTTTCTTGCGGCAAACCTTCCGTGAGCGCTTGCCATTTGTTGCCGCCGTTCTTGCTGCGATAGACGCGCAATTTTCCATCCGGCACAAAGTGTTCGGAATCGCTCTTGATGGGAATGACATAGACGGTGTTGGGCTTGTTGGAATTGACCGCAATTGGAAAACCAAAATCGGTCGGCAAGTTGCCGCTGATTTCATACCACGAATCGCCGTAATCATCGCTCCGCATCACGTCCCAATGTTTTTGCATAAACAACACGCCCGGCTTGGAGGGATGCATCGCGATATTGTGGACACAATGTCCCACTTCGGCTTCGGGGTCGGGGAGTTCAAACGCCGATTTCAAACCGTTGTTAATCGGACGCCATGTTTCGCCGCCATCATCGGTGCGGAACGCGCCTGCGGCAGAAATCGCGACGACGATGCGATTTTCATCGCTGGGGTCGAGAATGATGGTATGCAAACACAATCCGCCCGCGCCCGGCTGCCACAAATTGGCTTTGATGTCGCGCAAACCTTCGAGCTCTTGCCACGTTTGCCCCGCGTCGCTCGAACGAAAGAGCGCGGCATCTTCCACGCCCGCGTACACAGTTTCCGCGTCGGTGAGTGAGGGTTCGAGCCGCCACACGCGTTTGAATTCCCACGGATGCGGTGTGCCGTCGTACCATTGATGCGGTCCGGGACTTCCCTCGTACGCGAATTTATTGCCAACCGCGCTCCACGTTTTGCCGGCGTCGTCAGAGCGCTGCATCACCTGTCCGAACCAGCCGCTCGATTGTGAAATGTAAAGCCGATTCGGGTCAACGGGCGAACCGTTGAAATGATAAATCTCCCAGCCGGGAAAAAGTGGTTCGCTCACCTCCCAGCGTTTGCGTTTTTCATTCGACGTGAGAATGAACGCGCCTTTGCGCGTCCCGACGAGTACTCGTACGCCTGCCATGATTTGTGCCTCCCTTTTGTTTTCCTGTGAATGTAACGGCAATAATAGAACAGTTGTTCGCTTTGGTCAAGACCCAATTTTTGTTCAGAACAAACCAGAGTGTCCGCGAAATTTCCGGTCTGTCAAAGCGGATGCGCGCGCGAAATTTTTAAGATAAGACATGACGATTTTCCGGAAAACAAAATACGCCGCTCTTGAAAGAACGGCGCATTTCTTTTGAAACAGCTGCCTCGAACTATGACACCTTTGGCTGGGCGGTGGGCGCGCTGCCATTCGGCTTGGGAGCCTGCGCTTGCTCGCGCCAACCGTACAAGAGTTTGTACACACCCGTCGCCCAAATCACCGGCGTGCCATCGTACGGCAGCGTCGCGGGATACAACACAAAGGGACGATTTTGCGGTCCGCCCAAACCGCCGTGATGACTCACTTGATTTTCAAAACCCGCCAGTTCTTGCGTCTGCGGATCAAATTTGGTATTGACGATGATATCGGGGCAATTAACAAAGCTGCTTTCGCGTTTGATATGCAGTGCGGCATTGGGTCCAAAAGGCGCGAGTGGATCGTGAAACCCTTCCACAGTGCCGACATCCACGTAATTGATTCCGCCTTTGGTCATCACCATTGTGCCGTTGGTTTCCGATTTAACGATGATAAAGCCGACACCGGGATGATTGAGCAAGCCAAGCAGCAGGTCGGGATGCGCGTCCTGAATTTGTTCGTACGTCATGCGCTCTTTCGCCGATGTAAAATAAATCAGCCCCGTACTGCCTGACCCAAACACAGCAACATTTGCGTCTTCGAGTTTGTGTTTTTCGGGGTCCGCTTCTTTGGCATCGCGATCCGGACCAATTGCCACAGCCCCATCTTGGGTCTTGCTCGCCAGCGCGCGCTTGATCACCCCTGCCGTGCGCGTGTTATCTTGCGTGGAGTCACTCAACACGGCATTGAGGTTATCCCACGCTTCGTTCGTATCCAGCGCGGCAAAAATTTTTGCGTCTCCGCTCACCAAGCCCTTGACCAACTCTTCGAGCGAAACGCCATACGCGCCCTTAAAGGTCGGACCCAAACTTTGCCCATGATCGGATAACACGATGACGTGATACGGGCGCGGCGCGTCGGGCAGCGCGCGTTCAATGCGCGCGAAATAGCGGTCCGTCTCGTGCAGCGATTCAAACGCTTCAGGCGAGGACATGCCTGCAAAATGCGCAAGATCATCGTAACCCGCATACAGCGCATAAATCGCCGGCACCCCGCGCAGCACATCACTGATCACCGTATACGTCGTGAGGTCTTGGAGCAGCGGTCCCATGAACGCGCGCAGTCCCGCGTATGCCGGATTGCGCGCGCTGACGATGTACTTGTCGTCCGCCGAGCCACGTTTGTGTCGTCCGCGCTGCTGTGCCGCTTCAAACCATTCTTTGATGACTTCGATGATGAACCGCGTAATCAAACGCGCGACAATGAATGGATTGAACAAATATGTGTAAAATCCGGGACCGCGCCCGCGTTTGCGATTCGTCACCACGCTCATTGTAAAGAGCGATTCGGTCGCGTCGCCGCTGAACATATTGCCGCGCGACGCGCCGCCATCGGACAACAAGCCCTTGCCGCTTGAAAGGCGCGCTTCGATCTTGACCGCGTCTTGCGGATTCCCCGACATGATCATTTTGCCGACGGAGCGGTCCCACCAGCGATAGGCGGGAATCTCATCGTTGTTCCCCATCAAAATTCCCGTCTGCATCGCGCCGGTCTGTGAGGTGAAATCGGTTTCCCATTGCATCAATTTGTGGGAACCGGAATCGAGCCATTTCTTGAGCGTCGGCATGTGTCCTTCGTCGAGCGCGCGGCGCAAAATGTCAATCGAGAGTCCGTCAATTTCCAAAAAGAGAAAACCCGGCACATCCGTCTTGTTCGGCTTGCCATATTTTTGGACCATCTTGCGCGTGACATTGCGGTCGAACGAAGCATCTTCATCGAGGACGAGGATCGCGCCCAAGATTGCGTTAACGACTGTAATGATAATTGTAATGACGATAGCGGGACCAATGCCGTCTATTGTTATGCCGGGAATGCGGTCGCCAAAGAACATGACCGCTGCGCCGATCAGCAGAAAAGTGAGAATCGGAAAAAGAATCGCGGGCAGATGCGCAAAGAAATTAATAAAGAGCCACCATACCACCGCTTGAATTACAGAAACAGCAATGACGATCAGAATTGCTGAGCCGAGTGAGTTGATGGAAAAACCCGGCGCAACTCGCGCCACGATGAAAAGCACAATGGCATCTACAATGAGTACCGATAAAAATTGAATAATCCGCGCGCGTGTAAGTTGCATACTCCCTCCACTGCTTCAATGTGAGCTACTTGCGCCCCAAAACGAACCAAATATACCACGAACCTTTTTATCTACCGCTTTCGTCATGCGCTGCCCCGCATATGATGTGATGTCATGAACCGCGCTTTGACTCTCTGCCGGCGGCGCTTTTTCTTTTTGCTTTTTCGTTGATTTCGATTTTGGCGGCGCGGTAGTTTTCGGCGAAGAGCTGGACACGGCGAGCATGTCTGCCTCTTGTGCCGCGCGCGCCGCGCGTGCTTGCAACAATTCGTACGCCGATTCGCGGTCAACCGCGTGTTCGTACTTGCCCGCGAGCAAAGACTGGCTGATCAGCTGATAGCGCACATGCTCGGAAACGGGACCGATATAGCTGTGCGGAGGCAAGACCCACGCCCGTTCGGTCGCTTCGGGCATTCCTTGATCGTCCAGAAAAGAAATCAATGCCTCACCCACTGCCAAATTTGTAATCGCGGATTCCAAATCAAGCGATGGATTGGAGCGAAATGTTTGCGCGGCCGCGCGCACCACGCGCTGGTCATGCGGCGTAAACGCGCGCAACGCGTGTTGGACGCGATTGCCCAATTGTCCTAAAATGATTTCGGGAATATCTGATGGCGATTGACTGACGAAATAAACGCCGACGCCTTTGGAACGAATCAGCCGCACCATCTGTTCGATTTTGCTAACCATCGCTTTGGGCGTATCGCTGAACAAGAGATGCGCTTCGTCAAAGAAAAAAACCAATTTGGGTTTTTCCAAATCGCCGACTTCGGGCAAGGTTGCAAAGAGCAGCGCTAACAGCCAGAGCAATATGGTGGCGTACATTTGGGGCGAACGAATCAACTGATCGGCGGCGAGAAGATTGATCATGCCGCGTCCATTCTCATCCGTTCGCAAAAAATCAAAAAGGTCAAAGGACGGTTCGCCGAAAAGAGATTCTGCGCCCAACTCGTTCAAGAGCAGCAAATTGCGTTGAATTGCGCCCAGCGTCGCGCGCGACAGATTTCCGTACTGCCCGCGAAATTCGCTTGCGTGCGCGCCCACATAGTCGAGCATCGCGCGCAAATCTTTAACATCGAGCAGCAAGAGTCCTTGCGCATCGGCAATTTGAAACACGGCGTTCAGCGCGCCGCGCTGCGTCTGCGTCAGCCCGAGCAAACGGCTCAGCAGCAGCGGCCCCATTTCCGAAACGGTTGCGCGAATTGGATGTCCCTTTTTGCCAAAAACATCCCAGAACGTTACCGGGGCAGCATACGGTTCAAATTCATCCAACCCAAGCCGCGTGGCGCGCTCCAGCGCGCGAGATTGTTCGCCGGGGCGGCTCAGTCCCGCGAGATCACCTTTGACATCGGCGACGAAAACGGGAACGCCGATGCGCGAAAATTTTTCAGCCAGCACTTGCAAAGTAATAGTTTTGCCCGTTCCCGATGCGCCGGTGATCAAACCGTGCCGATTCGCCATTTGGGGCAAGAGATAAATATCGCGTTCTTCAACGCGGGCAATGCGTAGGGCTTCATTCATAGTGATTACAAATCCGGTCGTGTCACGACGCTCCATTCGACAGCGCGGCAACTATATTCCAGAATGAACTCACATGCAACTTGTTTCATGCGGCGTGATGAGACGTGACAAGGTGGCTCGGCTTGGTTGTCTTGCGTTCAGGGGGGTCTTGACAAATTTCCCAACGTGGAAACAATCTATGTCTGAATTCAAGATGGGTCGTATCAAACCAAATCACGACGGACACAATTCGATGTTGTGAACACCGTCATCTCAAAGGAGAAAAGTAGCATGGCAAAGAAATCGAGCAAAGCGGCACGCACTTCAGTTAGCAAAAAGAAGCTGGCAAAGACGGCAGAGACATTGGAAGTTGCCGGCGCAGTAACAGCGGTGGAAGGCGTAGGCAATGTGGCAGTAGGCGCTGAAACGGTGCGCGTTGCGCGTCAGGCAGCGGTAGTCGGCGCGGCACAAGCGGCGGCGGGCGCAAGCAATGTTACGCGTGGGGTGGACGCGATGATTGTGGCGGAACGCGTGGATCGAATCAGCCAAGTTGTCAAAGCCGCCGGTGTAGTGGATGTGGGTCAAGGCGCGGACATGATCGCCGCGTCGGATGACATCAAAACCGCCAGCGCGTTGATGGGATTGTTGGGCGCAGATGATTTGGAACGCGGTCTCAAATTGGCGCGCATCGCCGGTGAAATGCGCGTTGCCAGCGATGTTGTGGCGATGATGAATATGCCAATCCTTTCGGCATTGCTTGATTCGCGCAGCGGACAGCTCCAAGATTCTGCCACCGAAGTGATCGTGCGGCTCGCAAGTGTGCGCGCAATTTCTAACGCACTGGCTGACACCGGCGAACAGATTCACGACATGGGACGCAACGAGGTAGCCGAAGGCATGGCGCGCATGACAGTTGCCAAGCAAGCAGAGCGCGCCAGTGAAAGATTGGCAGAACGCGGCGCAGAATTGGCGGCGACAGGTGTTGGAGAAATGGAAGACGGCGCCGCAACCATGCGCGCCGCGCGCGACGTTGCCGATGAAGGAATTGGTGAAATCGCGCAGGGTTCGATGCAGCTGGGCGAAGCAGAGATGATGGAGACAACGGGCGAGGCGCTTGCTGCACGCGCGGAATAAGCTTTCAACTTTAACGAACGCGCAGAAAATTGACGCGTGAGGTGCGCCAAGTAGGGCTTTCGCTTGTCCTTGTGCAATTCGAAATGACAGTCAAGCGAAAGCTCTACGCTTTCTTGCCGTTGGAGTGACGAGTGGAAAAATTAGGATTGAGTAGATGGATAATAATTGGTGGAGGGGTTGTAATCCTCATTCTGCTTGCAGCACTTGTTATACCGCGCGGAAGCAGTGGGACACCCACAGCGATCCCGAATACCGCTGCGCCAACTAAACGCGCCACCAAATCTGCCCCGACAAACGTTCCAGCAACAGCGATTGAATCCGAGATCGTGGGCAAACTGTGGCAATGGCAAGGCACGCGTTACAATGATGGTCGAGCAATCTATGTTGATAATCTGAGCAACTACACTTTGCAATTTCTCGCGGATGGCACACTGAATGTCCGAGCCGATTGCAATACAGGCAGTGGAACGTACCAAATTAAAAACAATTCCTTGACCATTCGAATCAACGCGATGACGCTCGCGGCGTGTCCCCCCGGCTCGCTCGCCGATGAATTTGTGAACGAACTGGGACAAGTCGCGCAATATCTTTTGACCGATCCACTCAATCTTGTTCTAAATTTTCAAGCGGACAGCGGAAGCATGAAATTCGCGACGGGCGGCGCCGCGCTCGTTACGCCCGCGCCGCCTGCCCTGCCAACGAACGCACTGCCGGTCACGCCAACGCCGAATGCGCCCCAAGCACCAACGGAAAAAGCGACACAAGCGGCGACGGCGGAAGCGACTATCGCTCCAACACAAACGCCGCCCGAAGCTCCGACCCAAGGACCAACCGCGCAGTCAACGCCGCAGTCAACCGCGCAGCCAACCATCACAGCAACGCAAGAGTTGCAGTCCACGGAAACGCCGCCGGCTACAGGCGAATCAAACACAGCGGATCTCGTGGACAGAAATTGGTTGTGGATCAATACAACGTCCAACAACGGGACGACTGCGCCATCCAACTCGGGCAGCTATTCGATTCAGTTTGCAAAAAATGGTACGGTCGCAGTTCAAGCCGATTGCAACAACGGCACCGGCAGTTATACTGTTCAGGGCAGCTCGCTCTCTATTCAAATCACCACCATGACTCAAGCGCAATGTCCTGAGGGTTCCGCCGGGCAAACGTTTGTAGAAGAGTTGAGTCGAGCGTCGAAATATCAAGTGGCGGCATCAGAATTAAAGATTCAGCTCAAGTCGAATGCGGGAACCATGCACTTTGCTAGTCGCTAAGAACAGAGCATTCCACATTCGTTTGATTGCCGGAATGTTTTGTTCAATTTCCACAGATGCACATGACGGAATGGATTGAAACGGTTGGGCTCGCGATTGAAATTGCCGGAGTTGCCGTCATTGTCGCGGGAATTCTGTACGCGGCGTACGCTTCTTTTGTCGCACGCGCCAAAAGCAAAACCGGATACAAAACATTTCGCATCGTCTTTGGACGTACTCTGTTATTGGGGCTCGAAATTCTCGTCGCGGCAGATATTGTTAAAACTGTCGCGCTGGAACCGACGCTGGAGAGCATCGCGGTGCTTGGGCTATTGGTATTGATTCGAACCTTTTTAGGTTGGGCGCTCGTCGTCGAATTGGAAGGACGCTGGCCCTGGCGACCGGCACAAGTATCTGAAAAAGCAGCAACGGGAGAGACGGAATGAATTACACCAATTTGGGACGCACCGGACTCAAAGTTTCGCGCATTTGCCTCGGCATGATGTCGTACGGCGACACGAAATGGCGCGACTGGGTTTTACCCGAAGCGGACGCGCTGCCGTTTGTCAAACGCGCGCTCGAAATGGGCATCAATTTTTTTGACACTGCCAATGTTTATTCCATCGGCGTGAGCGAAGAAATTACCGGGCGCGCACTGCGCGCCATGGCAAAACGCGACGAGGTAGTGGTCGCCACCAAAGTCCATGGCAGAATGCGCGAAGACGTGAACGGACGCGGTTTATCGCGCAAGCACATTTTCGGTTCGATTGACGATTCCTTGCGGCGGCTTGGCATGGAATATGTGGACTTGTATCAAATTCATCGCTGGGATTATGATACGCCAATCGAAGAAACGATGGAGGCGCTGCACGATGTTGTGAAAAGCGGCAAGGCGCGATACATAGGCGCCTCTTCGATGTACGCGTGGCAATTTGCCAAAGCGCAGTTCGTCGCCGAAAAACACGGCTGGACAAAATTTGTTTCGATGCAGAATCACTACAATCTCGTGTATCGCGAAGAAGAACGCGAGATGAATCCATTGTGCCAAGATCAAGGCGTCGGTCTCATTCCTTGGTCGCCCCTCGCGCGCGGTTTTCTCGCGGGCAATCGCACACGCGACAAAGGCGGCGAGACCACGCGCGCCAAATCCGACCCGTTCGCGCATGAAATGTATTATCGCGATTCGGATTTCGAGGTCGTGGATCGCGTCGTCGAACTTGCCGCGCGCATGGGACACAAGCCCGCGCAACTCGCGCTCGCGTGGCTGTTAAACAAACCGGAAGTGGATTCGCCCATCATCGGCGCGACGAAAATGTACCAACTCGAAGATGCCAACTTTGCGACGACGATCAAACTTTCTCACGAAGAAATGAAATATCTCGAAGAGCCGTACGTTCCACATCCCATTTTAGGACATTAAACATTCAAAATTAGAAATTCGAGATTAGAAATTCTCGGACTTGCCAATTTCTAATTTCCAATTTCCAATTTCCAATTTCTCATGCACATCGGTTTCATCACCAACTGTCTACACCAACGCACGCTGCCCGAAATCATTTCATGGGCGGGCGCGAATGGTTTTATCTCGCTTGAACTCGCGTGTTGGCCCCGTGAGGCGAACGCCGTGGATCCATCCCTCGACGTTGTGAATTTCAATCAAGCACGCGCGGACGAATTGAACGCGCTCGCGCGCCAAAACAACATCACCTTCACCTGTCTCACGTACTGCCCCAACACCCTCGAACACGATCCCGCCAAACGCGAGGCGATTGTGCAGCATCTTTATCGCATTATGGACGCCGCGCACATGCTCGGCGTGAAAAATGTCAGCACTTTTATCGGGCGCGACGAAACGAAAACACAAAAGGAAAATTTTGACGAGATGGTGAAAGTGTTCACGCCACTGCTCGATTACGCGGGCGCGCGCGACGTTCGCATCGCCATCGAAAATTGCCCGATGCCCGGTTGGCAATTTGAAGGACTGCCGGGAAATCTCGCGTATGCGCCGTTGATTTGGGATGAAATGTTTGCGCGGCTGCCGCACGCGAATTTCGGATTGAATCTTGATCCGTCGCATCTCGTTTGGCTCGGCGTGAATTATTACGACATCGTTCCGCAGTACGCCTCGAAAATCTTTCACACACACGCCAAAGATACGGAAATTTACGCGGACAAACGAGCGTACGATTCGATTCTCAATTCGGGTTGGGGCACGTGGTGGATGTATCGTTTGCCCGGCAAAGGCGAAATTGATTGGAAACGTTGGGCAAATGTTTTGCGCGCGAACGGTTACGACGGTGTGTTGTCCATCGAACACGAAGACCCCGAATACGAACGCACGGAAGAATTGGTCAAAGAAGGGTTACAGCTCGGCAGGCAAAATCTAACGGAGGCAATTTCGTCGTAGGGGCAAAGCACTTGCAGATACATTCGCGAAGTTTTAAACATCCGCGCGTGCAAGTGCTTTGCCTTACCAATCTCGTGAAAAAAATTCGCACCCTCATCATCGGCACAGGCGGCATGGCGCGGTATCATATCAAGATGATGCTGCAGCAGCAAGAGACCACCGAAATCGTCGCGCTGTGCGATACTTCACCCGAGCAGTTGAAAATGGCGAGCGAAATCTTTGCCGAACATGATTTGCCTGTTCCGGCAACGGGTTCGGACCTCGAAGCATTGCTGCAAGAATTCGCGGGCGAGTTGGATGCCGCGTTCATCATCACGCCGCACGCGTTTCATTTGAAACAATCGGTCGCATGTTTGGAGAGCGGACTCGACGTGCTGTTGGAAAAACCGATGGTGATGAACGCGCGCGAGGCGCGCAAACTCATCAAAACGACAAAACAAACGGGACGTCTGCTCGTCGTCGCCTTTCCCGGTTCGCTCTCGCCGCAAATCCGCCAAGCAAAAAAGATTTTGCGCGATGGACAGATTGGCGTCTTGCAAAGTGTGAACGGCTTCGCGTGGCAGAATTGGAAAACGAACACCGCGAACACGTGGCGCCAAATGCCGAAACTTTCCGGCGGCGGATTTTTGTTCGACACGGGCGCGCATTTATTGAACACGACCTGCGATTTGGTCGGCGAAGATTTTGTCGAGGTTGCCGCGTGGCTCGACAATCGCGGCGCGCCGGTGGACATTATTGGAACCGTAATGGCGAAAACAAAATCGGGCGTCTATGTCACAATGCAAGGTTGCGGCGATGCCTTTCCCACATTCGCTTCCGAAATCATTATCGTCGGCAATGGCGGTTTGATTCGGACGGGCATTTGGGGCGAACGGTTAGAAGTACAATTCGCCGCGAAACGCGCGTTTGATTTCCGCGCAAAAAAGGTGAAGGTGCCGCCATCGCTCGGCGTGTGGGAACAATTTTTGGATGTGCGCGCCGGTAAAATGGAAAATCCGTGTCCGCCCGAGGTGGGCTTGCGCATGGCGAAATTGTGGGACGCGATTAACGCGTCCTCACGGCAAGGCGGCAAGCCGGTAATGTTAGATGCCAAGTGAGGTGCATTGATTGGCGATGCGCGCAAACCAAGTCATCGCCGCAGTGGAACGATGCACACTACTTGCTCAAGTAGGAGTTATGAAATGAAACACAAAATATGGCGCGTGAGCATCGCGATTGTTTTCGCGCTCGGCATTGTCAGCGGTTTGGTCATGGCGACAGCCACCGCGTTCGCCTCCAATGAACGCGGACAAAATCCGGCGCCCCCCAGCAACGCGTGGTACGACTGTGTGTACTGGGTGCGTCACGGCGATACGTTGTTTTCGATTGGGATGCGCTATGGCGTTTCGCCGTACTATCTCGCGCAAATCAACGGCTTGTGGAACCCGAATTACATTTACGCGGGCATGAAATTACAGGTGCCTTGCAACGGACGTCAGCCCTGGAATCCCAAGCCAAAGCATCCGGAGAAACCGGTGACGCCGTGCCAGCCAGCCGTCAAATATTTGGTTAAACCGGGCGACAATTTATTTCGCATCGCGTTGAATCACGGCACGACCGTCAATGCCATTCGTGACGCGAACAATTTGTGGGGCCGCGTACTCCGCCCCGGCATGACGCTGATAATTCCGTGTCCCGGCACGACAAATTACGGCGCGACGCCTTTGCCGCCTGCCGATAGCGTTCCGCCCGCGCAAGGGCAAACGCCAATCCCGCCAGCAGGGGGTGAGACGCCCGGCGCTCCGCCGCCGGCAAGCCCACCCGCGCTCGCACCCGAACCTTCCGCTCAGGTCGTCATCGGCGCCGGGGTTGATCCAAACAGCGTCACGATCAAGATGGGACAATCGGTCGTGTGGGTGAACAACAGTGGCGGCACCATCACGATTCTCAGCGGATTCCCGGGACAAGAAAATAATCTTTTCAATTCGGGTCCGATCCCGAATGGTGGAACGTGGGTGCATCTGTTCGACACCATCGGCAATTATTCGTATTTTGTCAGCGAAAATCCGACGATGGTCGGTCAAGTCAACGTAACCCAATAAAAGAAAAAAGTTAAAAGCTCAAAGCGAAAAGTGATTCACTATCCTTTGAGCTTTTTACTCTTAGCTTTGAGCTTTCTCTATGAATTCTGATTCTCGTTCTCGTTCTCGCATTCTGCTCGACGGTGTAAACCGCGCCGCCGCGCGTTCGTACTTTTACGCCGTCGGTTATTCCTCCGAAGATTTGCAAAAGCCGCTCATCGGCATCGCCGTGCCCTATGCAGAGATGAGCTGCAATTTCAATTTGCCCGAATTGGCAACGCATGTCGCGGAAGGAATCCGCGCGGCGGGTGGCACGCCGTTTCAATTCAACACCGTGTCCGCGCACGACGGCATCACGATGGGCACCGAAGGCATGAAGACTTCGCTCATCAGCCGCGACCTCATCACCGATTCGATTGAATTGATGACGCGCGCGTACTATTTCGACGCGCTGGTGGTGTTGTGCGGCTGTGACAAAACGATTCCCGCCGCAGGCATGGCGCTCGCGCGTATGAACATTCCCGGCATCGTCTTGTACGGCGGAACGATTATGCCCGGTCACTGGCGCGGACAAGATTATGCCGTCGGTTCAATCTTTGAAGCGATTGGACAAGTGTCCGCCGGAAAAATGTCCGTCGAGGAATTACACGAATTTGAACAAGTCGTTTGCCCTGGTCCCGGCGCGTGCGGCGGACAATACACCGCGAATACGATGGCGACGGTGATGGAAATTATCGGGCTCTCGCCGTTTGGCACGAATGGCGTTCCCGCCGTTGACCCGCGCAAAAAAGAGGTCGCGCGCAATGTCGGCGCACTCGTGTTGGAAACACTGAAACGCGAAATTCGCCCGCGCGATATTCTCACGCGCGCCGCGTTCGATAACGCAATCGCGTGTGTGGCAATGACGGGCGGCTCAACGAACGCGGTGTTGCATCTGCTCGCGCTCGCGCGTGAAGCCGAAGTGGAATTGACGATTGACGATTTCGACCCCATCAGCACGCGCACGCCGTTGTACGCCGACCTCGTG
Organism: Chloroflexota bacterium; assembly: GCA_004295045.1. GTDB lineage: Bacteria > Chloroflexota > Anaerolineae > UBA4142 > SHND01 > SHND01. The sequence goes on from SHND01000057.1 coordinate 25,109, forward strand.
CCGGGCGGACGTTTCACGGCGGTTGAAGTGGA
>SHND01000027.1 GCA_004295045.1 Chloroflexota bacterium
GATGCGTTTGGCTTGAATGCGCGCGAGTCGGTGGAATTTATGGCGCGCATGGGCGCCGAAATCGGCTGGGGCAAAATCGAGATCGCGCGTTTGGATCTCGCGCGGCGCGAATTGGAAATCACCGTCGTGAGTTCGCCGTTCGCCATCGCGCATGGAGAATCAAAACACGGCGTATGTCATTTGCTGCGCGGCGTCTTTGCTGGCTTGGCGAGCGGCATTTTTGAATGTGAGGTGGAAGCGCGCGAAGTGGAATGTGTGGCGATGGGCGACGCGCTGTGCCGCATTGTCATCGCGTAGGGGCGAAGCATTGACAGGCACGTACGCGAATCGAATTACATCCGCGAATGTCAATGCTTCGCCCCTACTAACCAATGATGCTGTATTCATATTTCCCTCGCACCAAATCATTTTCCGCAAAACGCGCGTAGCGAAAGAGCGCGCGCTCTAATTGCGCGGTGGGCTGCGCTTGGCGCGTCACCATGTCCGCAATCATCACGCCGACGGCGGGCGAAAGTTTGAAACCGTGTCCCGAAAATCCCGCCGCGACAAAAAAACCACTCCCCTGCGGAATCTCATCAATGATCGGATGCCAGTCGGGCGTCACGCCGTACATGCCCGAGTAGCCGCCTTTGGAAAAGGCGTGCGTCATCGCGGGATGTCGTTCCGCGAGACATTCCCCAACGCGAACGATATATTCGTCGTCCGCGCTCGAATTGTATTCGTCGGGATTCGCAATCGGTTGTCCATCGGGCGCGACGGAACCGGTGAGAGTGAGCGCGGGACCTTCGGGGCGATAATAGATTTGATGCACAAAATCGCCAATGACGACGCGCGGTTTTTCGCGCTGCGGCTGTTGTTGGAACAACGCGATTTGATGGCGTTCGGGCTGAATGGGCAGTGAAATGCCCAACGGCGCGGCGATGCCGGGCGCCCACGCGTTCGCGCAGTTGATTACGTTTGGCGTTGAAATAAAGCCGCGCGTTGTTTCCACGCCCACAACGCGTTCGCGTTCCATCACGACGCGCGCGACGCGCGTATCCTGCCAAATTTCCGCGCCGCGCGCCCGCGCCGCGTCGGCAAAACTCTGCGTCGTCGCCACCGGATCCGCGTAGCCGCCTTCGGGTTCATACGCGGCGGTGACCAAATCCGTCGCGGCGATGGACGGTTCTATTTCACGCAACTCGGGCAGCGAAATGATTTTGGTGTTGATGCCAACACTTTGTTGGAGCGCAATATTTTCGCGCAACCCCGCTTCATCTCGAGCCGAGACCAACACTAAAAACCCCGTGTTGTTAAAGTCCGCCGTACCTCCGACAATGCTCGCAAAATTTTGAAACACGCCCAGCGAATACTTTGCCATGCGCGCGGTAATTTCGTTGGAATAGTGTTGGCGAATAACGGCGGACGAGCGTCCGGTCGAACCCGCCGCGAGAAATTTCTTTTCGACGAGGAGCACGCGCACTCTGCGCGACGCTAATTGCAGCGCCGCGCTCGTTCCTGTGACACCGCCGCCGATAATGACAACCTCTGCTGTTTGTTCATGTGCCATAGATTTTGTTCCGAAAGGGGGTATAATAAGCGCAAGGATAGATTTTGCGCGCAGCAAATCTCAAGTATAGCAATCCGTTGTCAGCGCGTCCACCTTCTTTGTAGTAATGCCATCATACCTCCAGAGTAGTTCGTAGTTTCTTTTTACTATCCTTTTTGCTGCTGTCAACTCCCCAAAGTGACTTGCAACTTTGAATTAGGGAGTGTGAGCGGTACCCAATTTTCAAGAGATAATCAAATGGAGTTGTGCGTGTGTTCAATGTCGAACCGAATTTGTTGTTTGTGCTGGGCATCCTCCTGAGCGTCGGACTCGCGGCGCTTGTTCTTCTCATCCTCGCGCTGCGGCGCGCTCGCAGCCGTGAACGGCAACAAACACGCGAGCTGGATGCGTTGGCGCGTATCGAAGCCATTCTCGCAAGTTCGGATTTTCCTCAAGCGCTCCCTCGCGCGCTCGATTACATGATTGAATTTTCCCACGCGGCGGCGGCGGCGGTTTGGAGCAAGACCGATTCATCCGCGCCGCTTGAACGCACTGTTCATCGCGGCTTGTTCCCCGAAAGTTTTGTTGCGGTTCCCACCGCCCTGCAAAAAATCAACCGATTCAACACGCTTGAACAATTTCCCGCGCCGCACGAAAAAGGATTTGTCGAACTGATTCAAATTCCGCTTCAGTGGAACGCGCAAAGCATCGGCATCCTCGAAATTGCCGCGCGGCATCGCGGTGAATTGCAAACGCTATCCGACGAGTGGTGCCAATCGGTCGCGCGCGTGCTTGCGATGAGCTTGGCGCATGAACAAGAATTGACGCGCGTGCGTTCACAACTGGCAGATGAAAAACGATTGTGGGAAGCGGGCATCGAAGTAACTGCGACAGAAGATTATGAACAAGTTCTGCGAACCATTGTGAATCGCGCGCGCGAATTGATTCATGCGGAAGCATCGGCATTGTGTTTGTGGAATCAGGACAAGAATGTATGGGTGGTGCAAGGCACGAGCGGCGCCGATGAAGCATTCGAACTCGCCGTCACGCAATTCGAGCGCGGCGATGGCGCGCGTGTGCAATGTCCGGTGGTGCGTTTCAAATATCGTCAATCGCATCTCGATTTGCCCGTCCGCCGCAACGGACACATTGTCGGCTGCTTGTGCGTGGCAAGTGAAACGCCGCGCGAATATTCGGCAGAAGAACGCGCACTGTTGACGGGCATTGCGACACAAGCGGCGTTGGCGGTGGAACGCACGCGCGCGTTGGAAACAATGGGCAGCCGCGCGGCGACGGCAGAACGCGAACGTCTGGCGCGCGAAATTCACGATACGCTCGCGCAGATTCTTGGCTTTGTGAATATCAAGACGGGCGTTGTGCGCGAATGGCTCGCGCAGGGCAACGTGACGCAAGCGCAAGTAGAGTTGGAAGAGCTCGCGCTGTTGTCCAAAGAATTGTACGAGGATACGCGCGAACTGGTGTTGGGTTTGCACGGCGAGGTGAACGCGGGCGGCGGCATCACGCACATGATTGCAAGTTATGTGGAACGCTTTAGCCAATTTTCCAATTTGCCTGTGACGTTCGCCGCGCCCGAACTCGACGTTACGTTTTCACCGGCGGTACAAGTACAGCTGTTGCGCGTGGTGCAAGAGGCGTTGAGCAATGTGCGGAAACATGCGCGCGCAAAACAGGCGTGGGTTTCGATGACGCGCGTACAAGACAACGTGCGGTTGGAAATTCGCGATGATGGACAGGGATTTGACCCCGCGCATCCCACGCGCGGTTTCGGTCCGCATTTTGGATTACAGTCCATGCGCGAGCGCGTGGAATCTTTTCATGGGACGTTCACGGTGCATTCGGCGCCGGGGCAGGGAACCTGCATTCAAGTAATGGTCCCTTTGATTTATCGAGGACATGACGAATGAATTCACGAGTTGTATTGGCGGATGACCATCCTTTATTTCGCGACGGAGTTGCCTCGCTGCTCCGCGCGCGCGGTTTTGAAATTGTTGGCGAAGCAAGTAATGGGCGCGAAGCGCTCGAGCTGATTCGGCGGACGCAGCCCGATTTGGTGCTGATGGATATTCACATGCCCGAACTCGATGGCTTGGCGACGACGCGCGTGCTGACGAGTGAAATGCCGAATGTGCGCGTTGTCATTCTCACCATTTCGGATGATGACGACGATGTGTTTGAAGCGATCAAAAGCGGCGCGCAAGGATATTTATTGAAAAACACAGACACGCGAGCTTTTTTCGATCTCGTCGAAGGCGCGGCGCGCGGCGAAACGCCGCTGTCGGGGCGGCTCGCTTCGCGCATCTTGCGCGAGTTCGCCAAACGGATGAACACGGAAAGAATTGAATCGTCAGCCGAAGATGCGTTGAGCGAGCGCGAAAAAGAAGTGCTGACGCTGGCGGCGGAGGGACTCACAAACCGCGAAATTGCCGCGCGCATTAACTTGAGCGAAAACACCATCAAGTATCATTTCAAGAATATCCTCGAAAAGTTGCATCTCCGCAATCGCGCCCAAGCCGTCGTCTATGCCGTGCAAAGCGGCTTGTTGAAACCGAAACAGAATTGAGAACAATCGGTGCGGCATGTGAATCCGGAACAAGTTGGATTCACGCGCGCCGCCAGCCCCGGCGGTGTCACCGCACAAACAGTTCCTCCGCAGCAGCCCAATAATATCGCCGCGTCCGCTCCCCATCTAGCAAAATCTACCAAGTCGCCTACTCCGCTCCGCTTGTTTCGACGGCCACGCCAACCGCATCAAGCGCAGTGTCTCGAACGCGGGAACGACATATTACGTTGGAAATTACTTTGAAGTGTGGGTGCCGAACAGGGGGACGACAACCTTTAACAAGTATTATTATTTCAATATCTCATCGGACAACCTAAATGTGTCGGACACGTATTTTTATACGCCATGATAAAGTTAAATCTTCCATCTGTGATGAATAGGAGTGTTGATCCGGCAAATCGAATCTACGTTTTGATTCTGCTCGGCTGGGTTGCAATGTTTGCGTTAGCATGTTCGGGCAACACACCAAAACCAGCCGAGACTTTGATATTTTACAGGACAACCGACGGTCAAGTTAGATCAATCAATCCACGAACAAAGGAACAGGAAGTGATTTTGACAAGTCGGAAAGGAGATTCGATCAGGTACGCCACGCTTTCGCCTGACCTCAAGTTCATCATCTATGGTAGGCACACAAATCAGGGAGAAGCTGTTTGGCTATCCAATATTAACGGAGCAAATCCCATTCGAGTAAATAGTCCATATACAATAACTGGTGCAGGCTGGCTTGCACAAGACCGCATCATCCTTTATGGCGCGAATGGTTTTTACAAGAGGGCAGATGAAGGTGAAATCAAGCTATACGATCCTTATACCAAACAAATTCGTTCCCTACAATCCAGCCAAAACTTGTTCACCTGTGGAGAAAACACTCCCACTACGACGTTCGGCTATTTGTCAATTGCCAACGAATTCGGATCCGCTCTGGGACATTTAGAGGTAAAAGATAAAGAACTTGGGTTTGTTCCAGACGTATGGCTAAATCTTTCCCAAATCCCAGACTTGCGCGGAGGATTTTGTCAATCTTGGACGCAACATCTAGAAAAAATTATTTTCACCGGCTCCTTAGACGGTCGTCTCGCAGACCTGTATTTAGCGACTGAACGGGGACAGCGTATTACTCGCCTCACCGATTTTTCGAGAAACTATAATCAATCGTGGGTTGGTCCATTTACAATTTCTCCTGATGGGAATTGGGCGCTGTCAATTGTGCATCTTGCAGAGTCAAAGCGCCGAGACCACCCGACCGGCAGTTTTCTGGTTCTTGTGGACACGCGCACCGGAGACTTGACCGATCTCGGCAAATTCAATAGTGAAGGGAACATTGCTTGGTCCCCCGAAGGTCGCTTTGCAGCTGTTGGACTGTCAGCCAAGGATCCAGTAACCGATCCAGAAAAGTGGGACCTATACATTCTGGATATAGCGACCAAAAAACTAGAACAAATAACTTTTGATGGAAAAGCGAGTACAGTGATTGATTGGGTCCAAGTCCCATAAAATGCATTTGGATACTGTCAGACTATTGCGGTGTCTAGCGCATCGCGGCGAAAATCGCGGGGACGTTGTTCTATTTCCAAGGCGACCATTTGGGTTCATCCTCTATCGCGATGACGCAAGTGGGAACATTGTTCCATCCGCGGCAAACATTGACACGCCATCGCGCACTCCGCGACTCGACAAGCCGGATGTGCGCGGAGCAGAGTTTTAGGACTCATTGATTCGATGCTCGAAAACAAGAGCGACGCCTTTTGTAATGAGGCGTCGCTCTTGTTTTCACTGCGCGTTCTTGCTTGTTTTGAATCTGCCCCACGCGCTCGCAGTGCATAGATTTTTGTTGCACGCGACAATTTGCCAAGCATATTTCTTGTTTTTGGTTAGCGGCGTGGTGAGATAGTTCGACGCACTGCGGCGTTTCTTGATAACCACCGCGCCCGTCTCCGAATCAAGTCGCACTGTGATTTTATATTTCTTTGCACAGTTGCTATCACTCCAATCGAGCTGCACCTGAAGCGTTTTGATTTTCGCGTCTTGCGCGGGCGCAAGCAACTGCGGCGCCTTTGGTTTGACGCCCGCGCACGGGTCGGGCGTGCTGGTGACCGTTGGCGTATTCGTAATCGTCGGCGTGTTGGTCACTGTGGGCGTTCGCGTCACAGTCGGCGTATGACTCGGCGTTGCCGTAGGCACCGTGCCGTCAGGACTCGCATCGCCGTCCATGCCAATGACCTCGATCTCATTCAGCGCCGCGACCGTTTCCCAGTGCCAATAGCCCGCCGTCGCATTCACCGTAAAACGCAATCGGTCCAGCACTGTCGGCTGATTCAATGTGATTTGCGTGCCGCCATCCGCCAGCGCTTCGACCTGTCCAACACTCAATGGCGAGCCGCCTACCTGCGTGCCGTTCAGCCACATCTGAAGCGTGCCGCCCGTAATATGATACGGCGTCGTTTGCGGTCCTTTGCCAAAACCGCCCCAGTCACCATTCGTCGGCGGCGGACCGATCAAGCGAATCGCCTTGACTTTGACGGGATCCGTCCATTTCAACTGCACCCATTCGCCGTTCGCGTTATCGTCTGTTTGTTCGACTGAAATCCAACCCGTTTCGGTGTCTTGAAAATTTTGATTCGACGGATCATCTTCTGCTGGATTTGGCGGACCGCCCGCAGGAATGGGCACAAAGCCGCGGCGGTCATTCACGCGTGAAGGATCGAACGGTTGATATTGGTCGTCAGGATTTTTTTCGGACGAAGCAGTCGCTTTGGCATACGGCGCAACATTCGTCCAACCGGCAGTTGCCTCATTCGGGTCGAGAATGCTGCCGCTAAAATGTCCAAAGTGACAGCCGATGCAGGTGACAGTTTGACCGGGGCGCGCATACGCGTTCCCTTGCGCGATCGAAATGTAACCGCGATTCCAGCCATCCACAGCGCGCCCATCTGCGCCGCGCAGCACAACAAATGCGGGAACGTCCGCCGGAACCTGCGCGGTGAATCCGCCGCGCGCGGAAACCGGCACGGTCGTATATTTCACCGCGCGCACCTGGACATCCTCTTTGAAGGAATCACACGGTTCGGGATTGCCCGGATAATCGTAACAGAACGCGCCCGTGAATTGATTCGCGTCAATCCACACTTCGGCGGTGGTTACGCTGCCGGGGAGCGGTGAATTGTTGATGAAAGGCAGCGCGAGCGGCGGATTCGCGTAAATGTTTGGATTGTGCAGCGTCGCGGTTTGAATATTCGCGGATGTTTTTTGCGACCAGCCGTACTGATTCGGAAGCAGATCGCCCGGCACATTCCATTCGCGCGGGTCGTCGTTGCTGTTCGTCGTGAACGAATCGCTTTTGGCATTCCAGCCCGTACGCGCCGCAATTACTTTTGCATCCATCGCATCCGCAGTCCCAACATTTGCGGCAAGCTCCGTTTTCGCGCTTCCATCCAGATTCATCGTGTAAAGTTTGTATTGCAAATTGGAGCCCTGCAAATCGAAACGGCGCCCCGTCACACGATCGTTATACGCGCCCGTCGTCGGCAAGGCACTGTCGCCTCCCGTAGTGTACGAAAACAAAATTTTTCCGTCGGGCATTCCCGCGGGATGAATCGCATAGGGCGGACTCTCTTTGCCTTGACCCCACGCTTTGTCGTACGAAAGTCCCGCAATCGCATCGCCGATATTTGCATACAACATGTCGGCGCCGGGACGCGCGACGCGAATGCCTGTTTTCTGCGTCGAGTGCACCATCGTTCCATCTTGCTGCGACGTGAATGCAATGTACATCGTGCCATTGTTGAAAACGAGCGCGGGCTGCGCGGCAGTATACGTGTCACCGCCGCTGTCTTCTTCGCGCGCCCAAGGGGCGTACGGCGTGAACGCAAAGCGATGAAAATCGGTGCCATCAGGATTCACCGCGTGCAGATGCCACGCATTGGGCGCATCGCGAATTTCAAAATTATCGGGGAGTCTGCCTTTGGCAGGATTGAACTGTTCGTCCGGATTCGCATAAATCAGCGTGCCGTCATTCAAGGTGCGATCCGTGTCGCGATTGTCAATGCGATTGTAAACGCCCTTGCTGCTCGGTTGATTGAAATTGTTCCACCAGCGCGAAAATAAAATTTGTCCATTCGGCAGCGGCGTCGGATGAAGCAGTCCGCCGCGCTCGGTGGTGATGCGATGCAAATTCGAGCCATCGCCATTTACAATGTACAAGTTGTAATCGTGCCGCGCGTCGTAATGCGAACGCGAGGGATAGCGCGTCGAAGCAAACACAATGCGTCCGTCGGCGAGATAGGCGGGAAAGAGATCATTCCACCACGTGTACGTTTCGGCATTGCCCCAGTCAAAACCCTGCGCGTTGTTATTCGGCACGCTGGTGAACGTGCGGTCGGGGATGGGCAGTTTGCGAAAACCCGAGCCATTCACGCCAATTTCGTACAAGCGCCAGCCATATTGCGCCGAACGCGGATCCACCGTCGTCGCGCCCGCGAACAAAATTTTCGTGCCATCGAACGAAACATCGGGCGCTTGCACATCAATCAAATTGCCCGTCGCCGCGCTCGGATTCGCCCCGTCCACCAATGTTTGCAGTGAACCATCATCCTGACGAAGCATCAATTTAGAGCCCGGCGCGAATTTCGGCAGACCCGACCCAAATTGCCCGGCGGGTCCGACCTCGTCTTGAAAAATATCGTCTGGCGTGGCGAGATGCGCCCGCGCGACAAAAACAATCGCGGTGCCCGCAGCAAAGACGCGCGCGGCGAGACTGGACGAAACAGCGAGAGCGAGGACGACGAGAGCGGCGATGCCCAATTTGCGCAGCAGAGGAAAGGGACGCATGGAAGGAGTGAGAAGATTTGTTTTCGCAATTCCGTTGAAAACAATTTTCTCAAGAGGCGAATGGAAAAACCTTTGCATTATAGGTGGCGAAGCAAAGGGGCGGAAATAGGAAAATGATGCCACTCGCGTCTCAATCACGCTCGCGCATGGTGCTATAATCGCTTGCAATGCAAACCCGCGAAAAAATTCTCGAGACGAACGCGCGGCTGGGCAAGATTTTTGGGAAACCAAAATTACGCGGCGGCAATCCGGTGGAAACGTTAGTCGGCTGCATTCTTTCACAAGCGACGACCGACGCGCAAAGCGACGCGGCATATCACGCGCTGGTGCAAAAATTTCCAACGTGGGCAAAACTGCGCGACGCGCGTGTTTCCGACATCGCGCGTGTTATCAAAACAGCCGGGCTCGCCAACGAAAAAGCGCGTTATATCAAAGATGCGCTGAACTTTATCGAACGCGAGCGCGGCGAAATCAATTTGGATTTTTTGAATGAATTGAGCGAAAGCGACGCGCGCAAATGGTTGATGCAAATGCGCGGCGTGGGTCCGAAAACGGCGTCCATCGTTTTGCTGTTCGCACAAAAGCGCAATGTGTTTCCGGTTGACACGCACGTGCATCGCGTCACGCGGCGGCTCGGCTGGATTTCGGAAAAAACATCGGCGGAGCAAGCGCATCAAATTTTGGAAGCGTTGATTCCATCGAAAATGTATTATCAATTGCACATCAATCTCATTCGACTCGGACGCGAAATCTGTCGCGCGCAAAATCCGAAATGCGAAATGTGTCCGTTGAACGATTTGTGCGCGTACTATAAAACAACGCGCGTAAGGGCAAAGCATTGACACACCCGCTTGCAAAGCGAATCACACTCGCGAATGTAAATGCTTTGCCCCTACGATGAAAATGAACTCTCCCCACCGCCGTTTCAATCCGCTCACAAACGAATGGGTGTTGGTCTCGCCGCAGCGCACACAGCGCCCTTGGCTTGGTCAGGTGGAAAAAACGCCGCAAGAACATTTGCCGCGTTACGATCCGAACTGCTATTTGTGTCCGGGCAACGCACGCGCGGGCGGCGTGAAAAATCCGCACTATGACGCGACCTTTGTTTTTGATAATGATTTCGCCGCGCTGATTCCCGATGCGGGAGAGAACGAAACGGCGTTCGCCCCCCACACGGCTCCGCTATTGCGCGCGGAACCTATGCCGGGCAAATGCCGCGTCGTCTGTTTTCATCCGCGCCACGATTTGACACTGTCGTTGATGACAACCCCCGAAATTGAAACAATCATTCACACATGGACGCGCGAAACGAATTCGCTGGGCGCGTTAGAGTACGTGAATTATGTTCAAGTATTTGAAAACAAAGGCGCGGCGATGGGCGCATCGAATCCGCATCCCCATTCCCAAATCTGGGCATCGCGTCAGATTCCGAATGAACCGGCTCTAGAATTTTTTGCCGAGGAAAAATATTCGCTCGAATCCGATGGTTGTTTGTTGTGCGATTACTTGCGCGTGGAGCGGGAACGCGGCGAACGCATCGTCAGCGTCAACGAACAGTTCACCGTCATTGTGCCGTATTGGGCGGTTTGGCCCTTTGAGGTTTTACTTTTATCGAATCGCCACTGCGGCGCGCTCGCGGACTTGAACGCGCGAGAAGTGACCGCGCTCGCGGACATTTTGAAAAAATTGACAACGCGTTACGACAATTTATTTCAAGTCCCGTTTCCCTATTCGATGGGTTTTCATCAAACGCCGACGGACGGCAGCGCCTATCCCGCGCATCATTTTCACGCGCACTACTATCCGCCGCTGCTACGCTCCGCGAGCGTGCGCAAATTTATGGTGGGCTATGAATTGCTCGCCATGCCGCAGCGCGATTTAACGCCCGAAAGCGCGGCGGAAAGATTGCGAGAATTGAGCGAGGTACATTATTCCTCGCAAGCGTGAACCGCCTGCAATTTCAAAAACCAATGTTTTTGACGCCGCGCGCGCCGTATGCTATTATTTCGTACGTTCATTTGGTTCGTAACCGAACCCCTCGAACGCTTTTGACGCCCCCATTGTTGCTGAATCGTTTGTACAAGCCCACTCTTGTCGAGACGATGCAGATTCGCTGAACGAGCCGCTTTCCACTCGCGACTCGCTCTTGGCACGTTGCACTCGTACCTCAGTCCTCATACCTCAACCCTTCTTATGACCGGTTGGCGTCTCTTTGTTCTAATCTTTATCGCCCTCGCGATTGGCGCAGTGGGTCTGTTTTTGATTTTTGCGCCCGCGCCGGCAGAGCCGTTTGACGAAGTGGCAATGCGTACGAGCGCGGTGATGGCATCTTCCGCCTCAACGGGCATGGGCGTTTTGATTCCCAAAATGGCGCTAGCCGCGAATGTGGTCGAACCGCGCGGCGGACAAGCGCCAATTCTCATCGCAATCGCGCGCCGAACGAAAACACCGACGCCCGCGCCCACTCTCGAACCAACCGTTGCGCCAACGCTGCAACCTACAACGGAACCCACGCTCGAACCCACAGGGGAACCGACCATTCGCCCGACTGAATCGGTTCCGCCGACGCCCGTTCCGATCACCTTTACGCCTGCGCCGACCAAGCCGCCGCGTCCCGTTCAGCCGACGCAAACGCCCGCGCCGGAAGAGCCGCAGCCCACACCCGTTCCGCCAACCGAGCCACCTGCATCGGACGCGGGGCTCGCCTTTGCCATTCACAGCTGCGGCGCCATCACCAAAGCGGGCGGTTATTATCTGACGGGCAATATCGGCGGCAGCGGCGATTGCCTCAACATTCGCGCCAGCAACGTCGTCCTCGATTGCAAGGGCAATGCCGTTCAAGGCGCCGATTTCAACGGCGTCGGGATCGTGGTACGCAAACTGGGGCTGCTCGGCAACGAACGTCCCAAAAATGTCGAGATTCGCAATTGCACCGTTTCGGGATTCCGCTATGGCATTTATGTCGAGAGCTCGTCGGGCGTATTCATTCATCACAATACGCTCACGCGGAATTATGATGACGTGGATGGACGCCGTTACGGAATTTTTCTTGGCATGGTCGAGGGCGGGGGAATTCGTTTGAACGAATCGAACAACGGGCGCGTAGAAAACAACAACGCAAACACGCAGGCGATTGGGATTGACATTCGCTCGAGCACGGGGATTCACGTTCGCAGCAACGATTCGTCCAACAATTCCGCGTGGGGCATCAATCTGGTGCAAACGACCAACAGCGAAGTATCGGGCAACACGACGAACGGCAATGTGCGCTACTGCACGTGGGGCGCGGGTGTCGTTGGTCCCGGCTGCGATGCGGGCGGCATCACAATGCAGGATGGCTCGAGCGGCAATCATATTTTGAATAACGAAGTGGGCAGCGGCAACGGCAACGGCATTTTTATCAAAGCGCACGGCGTTCCGTGCGGCAACAACAACATCATTGCTGGCAATCGCATTCACGACATCATGTACAACGCGATTGAATTGGGCTTTTGCAGCGGCAATCAAATCGTCGGCAACAATTTACACAACAGCATTGACGGCATCTGGATGGGTTTTTCCAAAGGCAACGTCATCAAAGACAACACGATTGCCAACATGAACAATCACGGCATCATCGTACTCAACAGTCTCGAAAACGAAGTGAGCGGCAATCAAATCATCAACACGCGCGAAGGCATTTATTTTTTCTGGGAACAAAAAAATCCCGGCGATTTTTGGTGGCTCGACGTGAATGCGTTTCCTTCGCGCAACAATCAAATTTTCAACAACACCTTGCGCGACAACGCCGGTTCGGGCATTTTTCTCCAAGACTCGACCGACAATCAAATTCACAACAACATCTTTGGCAACAACGCGAAAAATATAAAGATGCAGGGCAACACGAACGGCAACGACATTCGCGACAATCAGGAATGAATCCTTGAACCTTTATGACCAACGAACACCTCGCGCAGTTTCTCGCCGCGGCAAAACGCGCAACGTACGCCTCACAAGGCGATAACGCATCGGTCACACCTTTGCTTTCCGGCTCGCGTCAACTCGAATTCCAACTCGGCAGCGTCCTATACCGTGACATTTATTTTGGATTCACTTTTTTTGTGGGACAAGAAACGGTGTACGAAAACGAAAAACCAATTTGGGCGATGAGTTACGCCGGCGGCATGATGGACGCAAACGCGGCTGTCGAAGCGGTGTACAAATTTCTTCAATTCGCGTTACGCCAGGTTGATGTCGCTAACCCGTATCGCGGACCCGGCTTGATTCGCGGCGAGGGGTTTCAATACACTTGCCAAACGAACGGCGCGCTCGAAAATTTTTGGGGTATCGAACGCATTTCGCAAAATCGCGGCATCGTGTACGAACTGCGCTATCACGGTGGGCACATTCGCTGACCATACAACGACAGAATTGGGTAGCAACGAAACCCGGTTCCGTTGCTACCCATGCATTTAACCATGCAACCAAAAATCTCTTCCCAATACAACGTCCGCGTCCCGATGCGCGACGGCGTCACACTCTCCGCCGATATTTTTCGCCCCGCCGAAACAAAACAAGGGGCGCGCGTTCCCGTCATTTTGGTGCGTACTCCCTACAACAAAAATCAAGTGCCTTATGTCGAAGCGGCGCGCTATTTTGCCGAACGCGGCTATGCCTACGTGACGATGGACGTGCGCGGACGCGGCGATTCGGACGGCGAATTTGTGCCGTACGTGAATGACGGACGCGACGGTTACGACGCCATCGAATGGTGCGCCGCGCAAGGTTGGAGTACGGGAAATGTGGGAACGTTGGGCGGGTCGTACTTGGGACGCGTCCAGTGGCTCGCTGCCCTGCACCAACCACCCAGTCTAAAAACAATGATCGTGATGGTCACACCCTCTGATCCGTTCGTAGAATTTCCAACTGGAACAGGCGGGCTACAGCATTTGTGCTGGCTCTATTTGGTGAACGGACGCTTGCGGCAGCCAATGGATCAGATTGATTGGAATCCGATTTATCAACATTTGCCGCTCAATACAATGGATGAACGCGCGGGCTTTGATGCGCCAAAATGGCGCGAGGAATTGCAGCATCCCACGCGCGACGCCTATTGGGAACGTATCTGTTATCAAAACAAATTCGAGCAAATCAATTTGCCCGTGATGCACATTTCGGGCTGGTACGATGACGAACAAATTGGCACGCCGCTGAATTTTATCGGCATGACGACGCGCGGCGCGACAGAATTTGCGCGCAAGAATCAAAAATTGTTGATGGGTCCGTGGGGACACGCGATCAACACAACACAAAAAATCGGCGAAGTAGATTTCGGCGCGCGCGCGCTGATTGATTTGCGCGCGTACGAATTGCGTTGGTTCGACGCGTGGTTAAAGAATCAGGACGACGGCATCACGCGCGAACCCGCCGCGCGCATTTTTGTCATGGGCAAAAATGAATGGCGCGATGAAAACGAATTTCCTCTTGCGCGCACGCAATACACGAAATTTTATTTTCACAGCAGCGGCAATGCCAACAGCCGCTACGGCGACGGCGCGCTGTCGCAAGAAATGCCGCGCAACGAAAAACCTGACGCGTATACGTACGATCCGTCGCGTCCGACGCCGTACATTACCAATGCAACCTCATCGCAAATCGGCGGACCCGATGATTATTCCGCGATTCAACAGCGCGGCGATGTGTTGGTGTACGTGACAGCCTCGTTGGAACACGATACAGAGGTGATTGGACCCGTGCGCGTAATTTTGTATGCGTCGTCCTCCGCTGTGGACACCGATTTCACCGCGCTGCTTTTTGATTTGCATCCGAATGGGTTTGCGCAGCGCTTGTGCGACGGCGTCGTCCGCGCGCGCTATCGCGATGGCATGGAAACTGCGTCGTTGATTGAACCACACAAAATTTACAAATATGAAATTGACGTGTGGAACACATGCCACGTCTTTTTCGCGGGACATCGCATCGGTGTCCAAATTGCATCCGCCGCGTTTCCGAAATATGACCGCAACCTCAACACCGGTAAAGATTTGGCGACAGGCACGCGGATGGAAATCGCCGCGCAGATGATTTATCACGACGCGGAACATCCGTCGGCGTTAGTGCTGCCAATCATTTAGGGGCGGGATGACGACGGACCACAGACGACAGACCGCACCATGCCGTCCGCCGTCTGTGGTCTGCGGTCGTCGTTTATGAATCACACCGATCACGTCAACCTCCTCCGTAACGGCATCACACAACAGGGCGGTCAATGGGCAGATTTCGGTTCGGGCAGCGGCGCGTTCACGTTGGCGCTGCGCGAATTGATCGGCGCGGATGCGAAAATTTTTTCGATTGATCAAGACGCGGCAAGCTTGCGCGAACAGGAACGCGCGTTTCAACAAAGTTTCCCCAACTCGAACGTTCATTTCTTGCGCGCCGATTTCACGCGCGAATTGAAACTGCCGCCGCTGGACGGAATTGTAATGGCGAACGCGCTGCATTTTTTCAAACACAAAGAAGCGGTGCTGAAACATGTGCGCGAATTTTTGAAAGCGCGCGGCGTTTTTATTTTGGTCGAATATAACGTGGATGTTGGAAATATGTGGGTGCCGCATCCATTGTCATTCGAGACGTTTCGCAAACTCGCCCCGCGCGCGGGATTCAGTGAACCGCGTTTGCTTGCCACAGTGCCTTCGCGTTTTTTACGCGAATTTTTTGCCGCCGCGACGCAGCGTGTGGAAATCTGACGTCGTGCGCGCAGCCCCCCGCTCAAATGGATTGTCCATGCGCGTAAAACATTTGTGATAATTTGAAAAGAGCAATTTGCTTGGCGTTTTCGCGCGTGCTATACTCGCCTCCGATTCGCTCCCAGGGAGGTTTGATGTTTCTTTTGCGTCCATTTTATTGGATTGGTTTGAGTCTCGCACTTTGGCTGGTCGCTTGCGGCACGACACCTACTGCTATTCCGCCGACAGCCATCGCGCCAACGAGCCAGCCCACTGCTCTGCCAACGAATCCCCCTCCCCCAACAACGATTCCAAACACGGCGACGCCGCTGCTCCGAATCACACTTGTCACTCCAACGCCAACGCCCACTTATCCTCCTCTTCCCACAGCACTGCCCCAACCAACGGGTGCGCCGGCTGCGGCGAATTCAAGCGGTGGACCTACAAGCGTGCCGCGTCCGTCAACGCTTGGTAACAGCGCGGGCGACAGCGCGTTGGTCAGCGTACTGCAGCGCTGTTGGAATGTTAACGATACGCGACAATTAAACGGCAACAGCCAGGCGCATCGTGACGCGTTCAACTGCGCGCGCCAACTGCTGTTGGATATTGTGCAAAAGTTTCCCGCCTACGCTCTCGTCCATCGCGTCCTGGCATGGGGCTATTTCTATAAAGACAATGACACCTCCAAAGCGATCGCGGAATATCGCGCGGCGGCAAACATTTACAATGCACAGGGCGACGCGACAGGCGAAAGTGACGCGCGGATGCGGCTCGCTTTATTGCTGGCTGCGAGTAATCAAGCGCAAGGGTGCGCCGAACTTGCGCGCGCCGCGACTCTCGACCCATCCAACGAGCGCGCCTCTGATTATTACAGCGCATTCAATTGTCGCAGTCTTGGCACCGCAAACAACAGCGGCAGTGGCGGCACGAATTTGCCCCCGCCCCCACCTCCGGTAGACCTTGCATCCATTCGCGGAAAAATTGTTTTCAAATCCACACGCGACGGTTTTCCCGCCACCTATGTGATGGACCCCGATGGAAAAAACGTGAAACGCGTTTCAAAGTCTACCTACGATGCCGCCGCGCAGTGGGAGTCGTGGTCGCCCGATCATACGCAGGCAGCTACGGTGCGCTTGCAAGGATTTACGGGCAAGTTCGGCTATGACAATGATGTTTGGATCACCGACCCGCAAGGCAACGGGCGCCCGCTGACAAATCCCGCCAATGATTATGATCCCGCGTGGTCTCCCGTTCCCTTGTTCGATGGTCAAACTTGGATCGTGTTTGTTTCTAATCGCGGCGATTTGGACCATCCTGACAACATCGGCGAAGAGTTGTGGGTGATGCACGACGATGGAACCAGTCCGTTTCGCATTACGTGCAATGGACCCGCATATTCCAAACATCCTTCGTGGTCGCCGGATGGGAGCAAGGTTGCTTTTTATTCTTCTTTGCAAGGACATCCTCAAATTTATGTGATGGATGTGAGCGCGTTCGGTACACTCCAAGAAAATTGCGATATGGGCAATAACCCGGTGAACCTGAGTCAAAATCAGTATGACGAAAGCGAACCGATCTGGGTGAAATAGCTCACGTCAAGGACGAGGAGGCAGCACATGGCAGCTACACAATTAGGTACGTCGGGCGGCAGGTTTCCTGTTTCTGTTGCCGCAGGCGGAAATGGCAAAGCGCATCTCGTCTACTCGGGCGACGACGGCAAAATTCACTATCGTCGTTGGAACGGCGCGGCGTGGAATCCGGAAGAAATTTTACCCGCGCCCGGCGCGAACAATTACGTTCCATTTGTCACCGCCCCGAATGCGATGCCGCATGTCGTCTTTTACTCGGACCTGGGCAAGGGCAGTCCAACGTACACCGTATTTTATACGACGCGCAAAGCCAAACAGTGGAGCGAGCCCGTGCGCTTGTCAAATGAATCGTTCGCGCAATTGCCGCGTCTCGCGGTGAGTCCGGACGGAGGGTTGCACGTTGTGTACAATCGCTTCGGCGATATTTTTGAAGATATTTATTACACGAGCAACGATGGCGCGGGCTGGAGCAAACCCGAAATGATTGGCAAGGGCATCGCGCCCGACCTCGCCATTGATGCGAATGGCAATGTCCATGTTGCTTGGGCTGGCGAGCCGTCTATCTTTATTCGCGTGCGCGACGCAAATGGCGCATGGAGCAAAACAACCAAGCTTGGCGGCAAGCAAAATCAATCGCCCGCGCTCGTCTTTGACGCTGCCGGCAATTTGCATTTCGCATGGACAAAGCGCGGCGAGGGCGTCTTTAGTTCGTTGACCTATGCGCGGCGCAACAGCGATGAAGCGTTGGCACTGTCAAAGCGAGCAAGCGGCGGCGCAGTTAAAATTGCTCTTTATCCGCGCCTGACATTGGATTGCATGAATCGTGTACATGTTGTGTATCAAGGCAAGACATCGGAAGAAGGGGCGGAACCGTATCGCGTCTATCATCGCGTCTTTGATGGCGCGACGTGGAGCGATTTGAAACGTCTGGATGTCCCCGAATTGGCTGGTTCGAGTCAGGTTCCGGTGATTCATGCGAACGGCTCAACCTTGATCGCGAGTTGGATCACCGGTAATCCGAGCAAGGTGTACGGCGATGTTGTGACGCTGGAATGTGGCGGCACGCTTTCCGCAATGGCGCCCGCGCCTGTAAAAGCAAAACGGGTGGCAACAAAACAAAAAGCGCGCCCAAGCGCCAAGAAAAAATCTATGCGCGCGCCGCAAACTCGAGCCAAGCGCAAAACGCGTACAAAAAAGAAAAAAGGATAAAATGTGAGGGAAAGGAAAAGCGTAGTTTGCGGGTGCAGACTACGCTTTTTCACGGCTGAATGGAACGAATCAGAAACTTTTTGGCGCGTCCCTACGCGTTACACCTCACCATACTCGTACTCTATAGTTTGCTCGCTCTCGTGATGACGCTACCCCTCGCGCTGCACATGAGCGACCATCTGCTCAACACAGACAGCAACGCGTTGAACGATACGTACTTTTCAGTTTGGATTTTTGGCTGGCAGGCACATCAACTCATCGCCGACCCATTAAATTTATTTCAAGGCAATATCTTTTATCCCTTTCAAAACACCCTCGCGTTTTCCGAGATCATTCTCCCGGGCGCGCTGTTCTACTTGCCAATCGAATACGCGACCAACAATCCCGTTTTTGCCTACAACTTTGTTTTACTGCTCACGTTTCCGCTCAATGCCTTTGCGATGTACTTGTACGCGTTGGATTGGTTCGCGCGCGACGCGCGTCCGCCGACCAACCACGTGAACCTCGCCTTTCGCTTTTCGCCTCTTGCCTCCTTTCTCGCCGGTCTCATCTTTGCTTTTTGCACGTACAAAATGGGGGAACTGCGGCATATCCAATTGTTGTTCGCAATGTTTATGCCTTTGACACTTTTGTACGTCGGCAAATTTTTGCGCGCGCCAAATTTTCACAACGCGTTTTTGACCGCACTCTTTTTTGCGCTCAATGCGCTTTCGTCGCTCTACTATGCCGTGTTTCTGGCATTTGCCATTGCGTTGTACCTCGCCGTGGAATTTTTGACGCGACGTTTTCACATCACGCGCGCCCATTTCCTCTATGGCGCGCTGGCAGTGGGCATCGCGGCAATTTTTGTTATGCCTTTTCTTTTGCCTTTTTTGCGACTCGAACGGGAATACAATTTTTCGCAGGGACGCGACCCGCGTATCTTTAGCGCGCGCCCGCAAAGTTTTCTGGCGACGCCAACCTCGCAATGGCTCTACGGCGACCTGACGCGTCGCTTTCTGGTCGCGGGACGCGGGCAGCCGTTGTTTCCGGGGCTTGTCGCATTGAGCTTGGGCGCGCTTGGTTGGTTCGCGCTTGTGCGAGCGCGTTCGCGAGCTTGGATTTTTCCCGTGCTGCTCGGCTTGATGGGGTTCGTTCTCTCATTCGGACCCGAATTGTTGTTGGGACGCGTCCTTTCGCCCGCGCTGCCATTTCCACTGCCCTACTATTTTTTGTCACTCGTCATCACGCCGCTGAAAAGTTTAAACGCTCCCTCACGCTTTGTCGTTTTGAGTATGCTCGGTTTGTCACTCCTTGCCGCGTATGGCGTGTGGTGGTTGATGGAGCGCGCGCCGCGTTGGAAATACGCGATTGCGTTTGTGTGTGCGGCGCTGATTGTTTTGGAATACACCGCCGCGCCGCTGCGTCTCGAACCTGTTGCGGCAGGCAGCGCAATCTCACCCGTGTACAAATTTTTGGCGCAGCAGCCGCGCGGTCAAGCCGTCGTCGAACTGCCTATGGGCGCTCCGACCTTTGCCGACCAAGACCGCTACGTCGAGTACACGTACAATTCGCTCTATCACGGTCTGCCGCTCGTAAATGGCTACAGCACTTTTATTCCACCTGACTATTACAAACTGGTGAAACAGGTTCGGAATTTTCCAGAGTGGAATGCTGCCAAGCGTTTGCAAAAATGGGGCGTACGCTGGTTCGTCATTCATGCAGACCGTTATCCGGATCAAGACAAATTGCGCGCCCAGTTAGCAGCGTTGCGATTCATCGAACCCGTACAAGAGTTTGGAGATATTTGGTTGTATCGGGTCAAAAAGCCAAGCCAATAGTTCACCGTGCTGAATCGGCTCATCCCTCAAATGTCCACTGTTCGTTCTTTTGTCGTTCGTCCTTCGTCCATCATCTTTTTATTGGCGTTCGCGTTTTTATTGCGCATCGCATTTTTGTTTTTCGCGGGCGTAAATTCACCGCTCACGGGTGACGAACTCGCTTATCAACAAATCGCAGAAAATTTTGCGGCGGGGCGCGGTTTGTTTCAAACGAACAATCCTTTTTTCCCCGGACAAATCTTGTACGCGTGGCAGGCGCCGCTCTATCCTCTCTCACTTGGCGCCCTCTATGAAATTTTCGGGAGTCATGTCCTCGTTGCAAAACTGTTTGGCGTAGTCGTCAGCACGGCGACGGTGTACATTGTGTATGATCTCGCGCGCTTGATCTTTGATTCATCCCTCGAACCGCTTCAACTGCGGCTTGCGGCATTCATCGCCGCGTTTCTCGTCGCAATCTATCCCGGCTTGCTCACGAACGCGCATCTTGTACTCTCTGAAACGCTTTTTATTTTTTTGCTGCTGCTCGCATTCGATTTTGTCGCGCGCGCAATCACAACAAATTCCGCGCGTGCATGGCTCTGGCTTGTGGGTGTCGGCGCGGCGTGGGGATTAGCGACTTTGACGCGCGGTATCACGCTCTATTTCACGCCGTTGCTGGCATTGTGGATTGGATGGGTCTGGTGGCGGAATACTAAAAACGGCGGTCTGCTGCGCGCCCTCGCAGCTGCGGCGCTCTTGATGGCAATAGCCGCGCTGGTCATCGCGCCCTGGGCTGCGCGAAATTATTTTCAATTTCATCAATTCGTGCTGCTTGAAACAAAGGGGGGGGTGAACTTGTGGTTGGGGAACAGTCCTTACACGCCAAACGATTTCATTCGCAACGTGTGGAAGGTTGGTGTGCGCGAACCGATGTTGAATGGATTGCCGAACGATGAAGTCGCGCGCGACCGCGCCGCGTACGCGCTGGCATTGAATTATATGCGCGCGGCGCCGCTCACCTTTCTCTCGCGCGTGCCAATCAAATTTGCAGATTTTTGGGGGATGGAACGAAACTTGATTGACGTTGCTGACGCGACGACGCGCGGGCAGGGATGGAACTCGCCGCAAAAGGCGGCGATAGATCTCGTCGCGCTGCTGGTGTATGTGCTTTTAATTTTATGCGGCGCGGCGGGTTTTGTTTTCGCGCCGAATGACGAATGGAAAATCTTGTTTGGCGGATTTACGCTCTATTTTCTCAGCATTCATCTCGTCATCTTTGGCGACGGACGATTTCATTTGCCTTTGATTCCATTTTTCGCGCTGTATGCCGCCTGGATGCTTGTGATGTTTCGACGCGTCACCTACTCGCTTCCACGCCTCGCGTTGACTCTATTTTTGATGCTGTTGTTTGTCAGTGTGTGGGCGCGCGAAATGTGGGCAGCGTACCAAATTTTGCGGGGATAGCGACGCAGAGTTATTGCTGTGCGCGCTTGCGTAATGCCGCGCGATCGAGAAGCACAATTTTGCCGCGACCGGTGAGCAGCCAGCCCGCGCGCCGCCATTGTCCCAAAATTTTTGCGGCAGTCTGGCGCGCAATGCCAACGTGCTGCGCGATTTCATCCTGCGAAAGAGTGATAAAACCGCGGTCGCTGGCAGCGCGGTCCATCTCGAGCAAAATGCGCGCGAGCCGCGCAGGGGCATCATAAAACGCGAGCGCGCGTTCGCGTTCCGTGCTATCGCGCAAACGCTGCGCGGTCACTTCGAGAACGTGCCGCATCAGCTTTGGTTGACGTTCGAGTTCTGCCATAAATTCCGCGCGCGGCAACACAACAACCTCACTCTCTTTGCGCGCGAGCGCGGAGGCGCTGCGCGGCGCATTCGTCAGCAAGGCAAGTTCCCCAAAACATTCCCCCGCATACAGCTCGTTGATGACGAGTTCGCGTCCATCGGGCGTGGCGAGCAAAATGGCAATTTCTCCTGACAATACAACGTATGCGGTATCGCCCGGATCATCTTGATAAAAAAGATAGGTGTGGCGCGACACGCGTTTGATATGCGCGACGCGCGCGAGCAATTTCACTGCCGCGTCGTCGAGATCCGCGAACGCGGGGACGCGATGCAAAAATGCGGCTAGGTCGGGAGTGGATGGGCGCGCGGTCGGCATGACAATACAACAATATCACATCTGGCGAACGCGCGAAAGGGGGATCCAGCGCCCTTTTCTTTAGAGAGTGATTTCCAATCCCCAAAAGCGCGAATGCAAAAAAACAAACCCGTCATCGTTTCAACGAAAACGGGTTTGTGAGTGCAGGAGGAATGGTGCGTTTCAAACAGTTCAATTTTTCAAACTGCGCAACAGCATCTCTGCTTCCGCGACAGTGATTTCACCGGCTTGAAGCGCTTGCAAAATCGCAAACTGCGAATCGTATCCTTGAGCATGTTTTGTTTGTGGCGAATTCGCCTCGGCTTCGGGTTCAGACAAATCGGTAACTGTCACAGGAACAACTGTGTTTGAAGCAGCAGCAGAGGCGGCGGGTTCGCGCGTCCCGGTGGAACGCGCCTGCGCCTTTGCCTGCGGTGCGGGCTGTCCCGCGAAACGGCTGGGACGGCGCTCGACATCAATGCCAATGTCACCGTGCTGTGATTCGAGATGAATGTCAACGGGTTCGCCTGTGCCTTCGCCGATGGTGCCAACCATGCGCCCGCCGTGTCGCGCGCCCGGACCGGGACGTCCCACACGCACGAGCGGCGCATCACATTCGATGTCGCCATGTCGCGTTGCCGCATCGAGCCGCGCATACGCATCACCTGGCAGTACGAGTTGAATGTCGCCGTGCCGCGTGACGAGTTCCCATGCAGCAGTTGGCAAGACGCTTTCAATTTGCACATCACCGCGACTGCTTTCCACGTCGAGTTCAGCGATGCGCCCCTGTTCAATCTGCACATCACCACTGGCGACGCGCGTGGTCACGAGCAGCGCGTCAATTAGTTCGAGCTGCGCGTCGCCGTGCCCGAGACGAACATGAACGCCGTCGGCTTTTTCCTCGTCATCCGATCCAAAATCAAAGCCAAAGCTAAAGTTGCGCGAAAAGTTTTCCGCCCACTGTGAAACTTGTTCGCCAAAACGTTCGCCCCATTCATCCCACTGCTGTCCATATTCATCCCAATCTTGATCATTTTCGATGGTGATATGTTTGCCCAGACGAATCTTGGGACCTTTTGGGGGCATCGGAGGAATCGGCGGAAAGGGCGGCGCACCGGGCGCGGGTGGAACAGGCGGAATGGGTGGGATATTTCCCTTTTCCGCGCGGGGTTCTTGCGCGACGCGTTCGGGCGCTTGCGGCGCATCGGCTTGGACACAATTTTCAAATTTCACATCGCCGCTGCCAGAGCGCACGTTAAAGACACCGCGACAATCCTCAATGTTGACATCACCGTGACCGAGCTGCAGATTCACGCGCGCGTGCAGATTGTGTAATTCCACTTCTCCGCTCGCGCAGGAAAGTTCAATCACCCACGCTTTGGACTTGGGCAGAACGAGTTCCCATTCACTGCCGCCGCCGAAAGGATGGATTTCCAGCCAGCGCCCGGCGATGGTGGGTTCGCTGCTAAAGCGATGCGAATGTTCTTCGCCTTCCAAAAGAATTTCATTCGTATCGCCGCCGACGATTTCAAATTCGCCGTTGGCGGCGACGATGCGGATTGCATCAAAAGCATCCGCGTTCCATTTATAGTCAGACATGATTTGTTCTCCGATTCAGATATGAGGCGGAAAGGTTTCAACTCAGTTAAAACCATTACGTCTCTTAAATTTTCAATGTCGCTGGTTTGGGGGCAGATTGCCCATCTTGGAGGCGTTCGCCCCATTCGACCAATTTACTGCCGACCGCATTGCGAACGCTCTGGTTGTCATTCTTGGCATTGGTTTGTTGAGACGCTAACAATTTTTTGATTTCCGAAGCGCGCATTACCTCGCGCACCTCATTCTCGCGGTCTTTTCGAGCGTATTCTGCTTCAAACATGTTCATGGTTGTTCTCCTTACTGGGATACGTTCTTGAGTTGTTCCAACGCCTGCGCGGCATCGAGTTCGCCTGCCGCGACTTTGTCCAGAATCACGCTGCGTTCGCTTTTGGCGGGCACAGGATTTTGCTCGGCGAAATCCAAGACGTTGTTGATCTCTTCCAGCTTGTTGCGGATGGTGGGATACGAAACGCCCAGCACCTTTTCCATCTCGGACAAATTGCCGCGCACGCGCAGGAATGCGCGCACAAAGTTCAATTGATCGCTCGACAGAGTCGAAAATAACCCGGGTGTAAATTCGCCCTGCATTTTGAGATGGCAATTCGCGCACTGAATTTCGGTTATTACAATCTGTCCACCGCAAGCGGGACATTGTTCAAAGAGTTTCAGCATTTGGTATCCTCCGCAGGTTGTTATATCACAATAAATTAAACTTGTCAATAGATAAATAAGAGATTTTGAATAATTGTTTGAAATTCCTGAGTAATTGTTTTTCCCTATTTTTCCGATAAAAAAAGACCTGCAAGTTATAGAAAACTTTGCAGGTCGGCACCTCACCACCTCAACAAACACGATTCCATTGTCAAACCGGGACCAAATGCCAATAAAACTGCGTACTCGCCCGGCTGCGGATTGCCGCTTTTAATGATTTCGTCGAGGACAAAGAGGATTGTCGCCGACGACATGTTGCCGTATTGTTTCAGCACCGCGCGCGAATATTTCAATTCCTCCGGTTCGAGTTCGAGGCGGCGCTCGATGTGCTGCATAATCTTTAAACCGCCCGGATGCAAGCCCCAAAATTTCACATCGCTTCGCTTCAATTGATTCCGC
>SHND01000036.1 GCA_004295045.1 Chloroflexota bacterium
GTCAAGTTGATCACGCCGGTGGCGTTGGAGAATGGGAGTCGGTTTGCGATTCGGGAAGGTGGGCGAACCGTTGGGGCAGGGGTGATTACCAAGGTGATTGTGTAAAAGTTGTTGGTTATTGGTTATTAGTGGTTAGCAAGCTTGACGACTAGTGACGAATAACTGATGACTAGCAACTAACAACGATGGCTCGTCAAAAAATTCGCATTCGACTAAAGGGCTATGATCACCGCGTGCTCGATCAATCGGTGAAACAAATTGTGGAAACGGCGGAACGCACAGGCGCAGCAGTCATTGGACCTGTGCCGCTGCCGACGAAAATCGAAAAGTTCACCGTGATTCGCGGCGCGTTCATTGATAAAGATTCGCGCGAACAATTTGAGATTCGCACACACAAGCGCTTGATTGATGTACTTGAACCAAGCAGCAAAACGATTGACACGCTGATGCGGTTGAATTTGCCGGCAGGCGTGGACATCGAAATTAAATTGTAAGCGACGTTGTTGGTCGCAGCCTACTGTCGCGCGAAAAATTATTTCGGCGCGATGAAGGGGAGAGATCGAAATGGCAGAGGGTTTAATGGGTCGCAAGCGCGGCATGACGCAAATATTTTCCGAAAAGGGACAGGTCATTCCTGTGACCGTTTTGGAAGTGGGTCCGTGCTATGTGACACAAATTCATACCGAAGAAAGATCGGGTTACAGCGCGGTCCAGTTGGGTTTTGAAGAAGTACGCAAGTTGAACAAACCCGAGCGCGGACATTTGAAAAATTTGCCGTCACTGAAACATTTGCGCGAAGTGCGGACAACTCAATTGGACAAGTACAAGCTGGGACAAAAACTCACGGCAGATATTTTTTCTGTAGGGGAAAAGGTTGATGTTGTGGGAACGAGCAAAGGCAAAGGCACGGCAGGTCCCGTCAAGAAATATCATTTTCATGGCGGACCCAAAACGCATGGTCAATCCGACCGCTTGCGCCGTCCCGGTTCCAGCAGCGCGACCACAACGCCCGGACGTGTCTTGAAAGGTACGCGACGCGCGGGACAAATGGGCAATGTGCGTGTGACAATTTCCAATCTCGACGTGGTGCAGGTTGATCCCGAACGCAACTTGGTCACTGTGCGCGGCGCGGTGCCCGGTTCCAAAAACGGATTGATTTTTGTTCAAAAGGCGCGCAAGCAGCCAAAGGGGAAAAAATAGTGCAATGGTGCAATAGTGAGATAGACCAAGTTGTAACTATCGCACTATCGAACTAACCCACTAACGCACTTGGAGTATGGTAATGCAAGTTCCATTATATAACCAAGCGGGCGACCAAATTAGCCAAATCGAATTGCGCGACGATATTTTTGGAATCGAGCCCAACAAAGCGGTGATGCACCAAGCGTACGTGCGCCAATTGGCGAATGCGCGGCAGGGCACAGCCGATACGAAAACGCGTGGCGAAGTGCGCGGCGGCGGCAAAAAACCGTGGAAACAAAAGGGCACGGGACGCGCGCGTCAAGGGACCACCCGCGCGCCGCATTGGAAAGGGGGCGGTGTCGTGTTTGGACCGCACCCGCGTTCGTACGAACAAAGAATGCCGCGCAAGATGCGCCATCTCGCATTGAAATCGGCGCTTGCCGCCAAAGCGCAAGAGAATCAAATCAAAGTCGTTGATGAAATTTCTCTCGACGCCGTCAAAACGCGCGAGATGAAAACAATTTTGGACCGTTTGCAGGCGAAACCGTCGGCATTGATTTTGCTGTCCGAAGCCAATACGAATGTTTCCAAGTCCGCGCACAATTTGGACAAAGTAAAAACACTGCGGACAAGTTATTTGAACATCCGCGATTTGCTCGGTTATGAAATTGTGGTGATGAGCAAGTCGGCGTTGAGCGCGGTCGAAACATTTTTTGACAGCGCGAACGGCGCCGCCGACAAAGGAGGCGAATAAGTCATGCATATTTATGAAGTCTTGCGCCGCCCGCTCACGACGGAAAAAAGCAATTACCTGCGCGACACCTATCGCAAGTATGCGTTTGAGGTGGACGAACGCGCCAACAAACAGCAAATCAAAGAAGCGGTAGAGACGGCGTTTCCGAAAATCAACGTGATTGATGTGCATGTGATGAAAATGCCGCGCAAGGCGCGCCGTTCGCTGCGTCGTCGCAAAACGCGATTCACGTCCATCTGGAAAAAAGCGATTGTCACAATTCCTGCGAATCAACGGATTGATCTGTTTGAGGGAGTGTAGAGAATGCACAATGGACAATGCACAATGCACAAACAAATTTGCATTGAGCATTGAGCATTAAGCATTGAGCATTGAAAGATGCCAACCAAAGCATACAAACCCACGTCGCCCGGACGCCGCTGGCAAACCGTTTCGACGTTTGAAGAATTGACCAAGGGCAAGAAACCTGAAAAGAGTCTCTTGCGGCATAAAAAGAAATGGGCGGGGCGCAACAATCGGGGCGAATTGACCGTGCGACATCGCGGCGGCGGCACTTCACCGAAATATCGCGTGATTGATTTTCGCCGTGACAAGGTGAATATTCCCGCCAAAGTTGCTGCCATCGAGTACGATCCGAATCGCACCGCGCGCATCGCGTTATTGCACTATGCCGATGGGGAAAAGCGCTACATTCTTGCTCCGCTCGGCGTTGTCGTCGGCGATACGTTATTGGCGGGTCCTGATGCGGAAATCAAACCGGGCAACACGGTGCCAATTAAAAACATTCCGCTCGGCACCGTCGTTCACAACATTGAACTGGTAAAGGGCAAAGGCGGACAAATTGCGCGCAGCGCGGGCACCGGCGCGCAAGTGCTGGCGAAAGAGGGCAAGTACGCGCAAATTCGGATGCCCTCCGGTGAGGTGCGTTACATTTCGATGGAGTGTTCCGCGACGATTGGACAGATCGGCAACATCGAGCAGAGCAGCATCAAGCTGGGTAAAGCGGGGCGCAAGCGCCACATGGGTTGGCGTCCGAGCGTGCGCGGCGTAGCAATGACTCCGCGTGATCATCCACACGGCGGCGGTGAAGGCAAAACCGGTATCGGCATGCCCGGACCCAAAACGCCGTGGGGCAAACCGGCGCTCGGCTATCGCACGCGCAACAATTCGCGCACGGACAAATACATTGTGCGCCGACGCGGAAAGAAATAGAAAAATTTTCGATTTTCGATTTGTGATTTTCGATTGCGTCAATAGCGCCTGAAAATCGAAAATCGAAATTCTAAATTCTAAAATCCAATGAGCCGTTCACTCAAAAAAGGACCTTTTGTCGAACCAAAGCTGCTCAAGCGTATTGAGCTGATGAATCGGAACAATGAAAAGCGCGTTGTGAAAACGTGGTCGCGCGCGTCGGTGATTTTTCCGCAAATGGTCGGTCACACGATTGCGATTCATGATGGGCGCCGTCACGTGCCAATTTACATCACCGAAAATATGGTCGGGCATCGTCTCGGCGAATTCGCCCCCACGCGCCATTTCCGTGGGCATTCGTCAAAGGAAAAAGCGACAGAAGTGAAAAGTTAGGCGATTGGGGAAAGAGGTGATTGGGGAACGTTTTTCAATCACCGAATCACCGAATCACCGAATCACCTAATGAGGTCTTGTCATGGCAGATTTTGAAGTCAGAGCAGTTGAAAAATATCTCCGCATGTCTCCGCGTAAAGTGCGGCTCGTACTGGACACGGTACGCGGCAAACAGGTGGATCAAGCGATTGGGATGTTGAAAATGACATCCAAAGGTTCTGCTGAGGCGATTTCAAAAGCGATCAATTCAGCCGCCGCGAACGCTGAAAATAATTTTGGATTGTCGCGCGATGATTTATTTATCTCGACGGCGATTGCGGACAAAGCTCCATCGCGCAAGTGGCGCAAAATTGGTTCGCGTTCACGCGTAAAACCGATTGAACATCGTTACACGCATATTACGGTGGGCGTTTCGGAAAAGGAGAGCAAGTAATGGGTCGCAAGGTTCATCCTTACGGATTTCGCTTGGGCGTGATCAAAGACAGCCGCTCGCGCTGGTACGCCGCAGACAAGAAAACATATCATCAGCTTTTGGTGGAAGACCGCGAAATTCGAAAATTGGTTTATGGCAAAGTTTCGAATGCGGGTATCGCTGACGTAGAAATCGAACGTTACCCCGGTAATGTCACTGTGAACGTCTACACCGCCAAGCCCGGTCTCGTTATCGGGCGCAAAGGCGCGACCGTTTCTGAATTGCGCAAAAAATTGGACGAATTGACGAAAAAGAAAACAAAGCTCGAAGTGCTCGAAGTCCAGAAACCGGAAACCAACGCACAGTTGATCGCAGACAGCATTGCGCAGCAAGTGGAAAAGCGTATCTCGCACAAACGCGCAATGAAACAATCGGTGCAGCGCGCGATGCGCGCGGGCGCCAAGGGCGTCAAAGTCGAAATGGCGGGACGTCTCGCCGGTTCCGAAATGAAGCGCCGCGAAACGGTCAAGGATGGACGCGTGCCGCTTGGAACGCTGCGCGCCGATATTGATTACGCGCGCCGCGAAGCAAAAACGACGTACGGCAAAATTGGAATCAAAGTGTGGGTGTACAACGGCGAAATTTTGCCCGAAGACCGCAAGCGCAAATTGGAAGAACGGATTGCGCGCGTTGTAGAAGCGAGCGCAACGCAAGAACGCGAACGCTCGTAGCGAATTGCAGATGGCATATAGCAGCTAGCACACCAGTTCTTCGTTTCGCTATCGGCTATCCGCTGTCGGCTTGAATTTACTATGTTGATGCCAAAACGAACCAAGTTCCGCAAGCAGCATCGCGGGCGCATGAAAGGCAAAGAATTACGCGGCGTTGAAGTGTCTTTCGGCGAATATGGATTACAAGCGCTGGAGCCGGCGTGGATCACCAGTCGGCAAATTGAAGCCGCGCGGCGCGCCATCGTCCGCTTTGTGAAACGCGGCGGCAAAATTTGGATCCGCATCTTTCCCGATCATGTTGTCACGATCAAGGGCGCGGAGACGCGCATGGGCGGCGGCAAAGGCGCACCTGATCACTGGGTTGCAGTGGTCAAGCCGGGACGCGTGCTGATGGAAATTGGCGGCATTAAAGAGGATGTGGCGGAAGAAGCCATGCGTCTCGCCTCGCATAAATTTCCAATCAAGACGCAATTTGTCCGCAAGCACGAGGTTGGACAATGAAAACCAATACCGGTGAATTGCGCGGCTTGAACGACGCGGAATTGCAAAAACAACTGGACGAATTGTATCAGGAACAATTCAACTTGCGCTTTCAACACGCGTCGGGCCAAGTCAAAGATCAAAATCGTTTCAAAACCGTGCGCCGCCAAATTGCGCGTATCAAGACGATACAGCGCGAACGCGAACTCGCAGGCATCGCGGTCATAAAGGGAGACGCGTAATGAGCAGCACAAACAGCGAGCGCAAATACAAAGGCAAAGTGATGGTCGGAAAAGTGGTTTCCGACAAGATGCAAAAAACCGTCGTCGTCGTCGTCGAAACGCGCCGCCGTCATCCACTTTACGGCAAAATCGTCACCGTGCGCCGCCGCTTTAAAGCGCATAACGAAAAACCGCAAGCCAAAGCGGGCGACACGGTAAAGATTGTCGAATCGCGTCCGCTCTCGCGTGAGAAACGCTGGCGCGTGGCTGAAATTGTGCGCGCGGGCGAAGTCATTGAAATGATCCGCGAGACCGAACTCGAGTCGTTGATCGAAAAAGAACGCGTCGAAAAAGAGGCGCGCAAAGAGGAAGAACGCAAACGCGCAGCCGAACGACTGGCTCAACTCGGCGGCTTTGAATCTGTTGAAGAGATGGAAGGCGGCGCGGCCGAAGAAAACGAATTTGCCGAAGAGTACGAAGGTTCGGATGCCGAAGAAGCCGGAGACGAGGAGGATGAAGAATGATCCAAGAAACCACCCGTCTCAAAGTCGCTGACAACACCGGCGCGCGCACCATCATGTGCATCCGCGTCATGGGCGGCTCGGGTCGCAAATACGCGGCAGTCGGCGACATTATCATGGCATCCGTGAAAACTGCTGCGCCGAACAGCGCCGTGAAAAAAGGCGAAGTCGTTCGCGCAGTCGTGGTTCGCACCGCGAAAGAATACGGACGCAGCGACGGCTCGTACATCCGATTTGATGAAAACGCCGCCGTCCTTTTGGAAAAAGAAAGCACAAACCCGCGCGGCACGCGCATTTTTGGTCCCGTCGGACGCGAATTGCGCGAAAAAGGATTCATGAAAATTGTGTCGCTGTCGCCGGAGGTTCTGTAAGGAAACAGGTAAAGAGGTAAATAAGGAAACAGGTAAAAAGAGTTTCATCTGTCTACTTGTCTACGTATCTACCTATCTACCTATCTACCTGTATTATGAACAAGATTCGTAAAGGCGATACTGTCAAAGTGTTGAGCGGCGACGACAAGGGCAAGACCGGCGCCGTGCAGTACGTGTATCCGAAAAAAGAGCGCGTCATCGTTGCCGGCATCAATATGATGAAAAAGGCACAACGCCGCGCGCCCGGACAAGTCAAAACGCAAACCGGCATTATCGAGCGCGAAGGTCCAATGCACTGGTCCAAAGTCGCGCTCGTGTGTCCGAATTGTGGCAAGCAGACGCGTGTTGGTTTTGAATTTACGGCAGACGGCGTCAAATATCGCGTGTGCAACAAATGCGGCAATGCAATAGACAAGTAAAAAGTACAAAGCTAAAAGCTAAAAGTATTCTTGGCATACGTTACTTTTAACTTTTAACTTTTGACTTGAACTTTTACTGAACATGGCTGACGAAAAGAAAGACAAGCAACCAAAACCAAAGGGCGATAAAGGCGCGCAGTCCAAGCAAGCCGAACCGAAAGGTGATGGCAAAGCGGCAGCGCCCAAAGAAAAAGCGCCGCGCGCGGAAAAAGTTCCGCCCCGTCTTTTAGAGCGCTTTCGTAATGAAATCGCGCCCACGTTGACAAAAGAGTTCGCATATTCGAACAAGATGCAGGTGCCGCACCTGAACAAGGTTGTGGTCAACATCGGTCTGGGCGAAGCATTGAGCAACGCGAAAGCTTTGGACGCGGCGGTCAAAGACTTGACGATCATCACCGGACAAAAGCCGCTCGTGCGCAAAGCGAAAAAATCGATTGCGACCTTTAAATTGCGCGAAGGCAATGCCATCGGAGTCAAGGTGACCTTGCGCGGGGAACGCATGTATTGGTTTTTGGACCGTTTGATGAATGCGGCGCTGCCGCGCGTGCGCGATTTTCGCGGGGTTCCGCGCGATGCCTTTGACGGACGCGGCAACTATACGCTCGGTTTGCGCGAGCAACTGATCTTTCCGGAAATTGATTACGATCAAATTGACAAGCTGCGCGGTATGGAAATCACGATTGTGACCAGCGCCAAGAACGATGAAGAAGCGCGCCGTTTACTGCAGTTGATGGGAATGCCGTTCCGACAAAAGTGAGGATAGATGGCAAAGAAATCCATGATTAATCGCGAGCTGCATCGCAAATACCCAAATCGCGTACGCAACCGCTGCAAATTGTGCGGGCGCCCACGCGGTTACATTCGCCGCTTTCAGCTCTGCCGTATTTGCTTTCGCAAAGAAGCGCTCGAAGGGCGTTTGCCCGGTGTGACCAAATCGAGCTGGTAGTAAATTATTTGACTTACGGATATTTTGAGTGACGTAATGCCAAGGTTGACGAGACCCAGCTTATGCGCCGCTCGCAGGAGTTCGACTGATGAATGATCCGATTGCTGATATGCTCGCGCGAATGCACAATGCCGCGATGGTGCGTCATCCGCAAGTGGTGATGCCCGCCTCGAAAATGCGCGTGGCAATCGCCAAAATTTTAAAAGACGAAGGTTTCGTGGACAAGCTGGAAGTGACCCGCGATCGCCCGCAGGCGAAATTGAAATTGTGGCTCAAGTACGATACAGCGAAAAAACCTGTGCTTTCAGGCACGCGGCGCGTCTCCAAACCGGGACGCCGCATTTATGCGAGCAAGCGCGATATTCCGTGGGTGCGGAATGGCATGGGCGTCGCCATTGTTTCGACGACCAAGGGCGTCATGAGCGGCGCACGCGCGAAAAAAGAGGGCTTGGGCGGCGAAATTTTGTGTGAGGTGTGGTGATATGTCACGTATTGGTAAAATGCCCGTGGCGCTGCCCAAAGGTGTAACCGTTTCCATTGACGGCACAAACGTCAAGGTAAAAGGACCCAAAGGCGAACTCAGCCAAACCTTTCACGAAGATATGACCATCGCGCAAGAGGACGGCAAGCTGGTTGTCTCCAAGCCGGACGATCCCGCGTACGATGCGATGCACGGATTGACGCGCGCCTTGCTCAACAATATGGTCAAGGGCGTGACCGATGGTTTCAGCAAGACGCTAGAAATCGAAGGGGTCGGCTATCGCGGCGAGCTGCAAGGAAAAAATTTGGTGCTTGCGCTCGGCTATTCGCACCCTGTCCCGGTCGAACCTCCGCCCGGAATCAACTTTAGCGTGGATAAATCGCAGCGAGTGATTACGGTGGAAGGCGCGGACAAACAAACGGTTGGGCAGGTCGCGGCGAACATTCGCTCGCTGCGTCCGCCCGAACCTTACAAAGGCAAAGGCATCCGTTATCAAGGCGAAAAGATTCGCCGCAAAGCAGGCAAGGCAGGAAAGGCGGGAGCCAAGTAATGGCTGGTCAAAAAAATAAATCCGCGCTCTTGCGCCAACGCCGCCACTGGCGCGCGCGGGAACGTCACAATTTACGCGGCACCACCGAGCGCCCACGCTTGAATGTCTTTCGCAGCTCAAAGCATATTTTTGCGCAAGTGATTGACGACAGCAAAGGACATACACTCGCGTCCGCTTCAACGCTCGATGTCACAATTCGTCCGCAAGCGAAAGAATTATCCAAAGTCGAAGAAGCGAAACGCGTCGGCAAGCTGGTCGCCGAACGCGCCCAGGCGGCGGGGATCAAGCAAGTCGTTTTTGATCGCGGCGGTTTCATGTATCACGGGCGTGTCAAAGCATTAGCGGACGCGTCGCGCGAAGCGGGATTGGAGTTCTAAATCATGCCAGACCAACGAAATAACAGATCAGGCGGACCCGGGGGACAAGGTCGGGGTCAAGGACGCGGACCAAGGCGCGATGATCGCCCACGCGAACAGGAACAAGAAGGACCTTCATTTGATGAACGCGTGGTGGACATTGGACGCACCGCCAAAGTAGTTAAAGGCGGACGTCATTTTGGATTTCGCGCGGTGGTAGTGGTTGGTGATAACAAAGGAACGGTTGGCGTAGGTGTGGGCAAAGCGCGCGAAGTTCCCGATGCTGTGCGCAAAGGCACCGAAAAGGCGCGCAAAGCGATGCGGACGTATTCGCTTTCGGATAACACCATCCCGCATCCTGTCACGGCAAAATTTGGCGCATCACAAGTGATGCTCAAACCCGCCACACCCGGCACGGGCGTAATCGCCGGTGGCGGCGTGCGCGCGGTTTTGGAATGCGCGGGCGTGCATGATGTGTTGACAAAATCGCTCGGCAGCTCCAACAAGTTGAACGTGGTTCGCGCCACGATTTTGGCTTTGAGTCAGATGCAAAGCGCCGAGCGCGAAGCGTACAAGCGCGGTAAAGAAGCAGCCGATTTGTTACCGCCATGGAGAAAGACAAATGGCAACGCAAACTAAGACGATTCGTGTGACGTATTCCAAGAGCGCAATCGGCTATAAAAAAGATCAAAAGGCGACGATCGCCGCGATGGGTTTCAAGAAATTGAATCAGACACGTGAACTCGCCGATACGCCCGCGGTGCGCGGCATGATTCGTAAAGTGGCGCATTTAGTGACGGTGGAAGAAAAATGAAACTTGCAGATTTGCGTCCGCCCGCGGGCGCCAATAAAAAGAAAACGCGCAAAGGGCGCGGCATTGCCGCAGGCAAAGGCAAGACTGCCGGTCGCGGCACCAAAGGTCAAAACTCGCGCGCCGGCGGCAGCAAGGGTCCGTATTTTGAAGGCGGTCAGTTGCCGCTGGTACGGCGGCTCCCCCATGTGCGCGGCTTTAATAACATTTATCGTATTCCATTCGAAATCGTCAACCTCGACACGCTCGAAACGAAATTCGACGCGAACACGCAAGTGACGCCCGACGTATTGCAGGCGCGAGGTTTGATCAAAGATGCGAAACGTGTCAAAGTGCTGGGGCGCGGCGAGCTTAATAAATCATTGCAGGTCAGCGCACATGCGTTTTCGGACAGCGCCAAAGAAAAGATTGCCGCCGCGGGCGGCAGTGTCAAGGAATTGGCGTGGGAACGTCCACCGCGCAAGTTGAGATAATTGTGATTCGCGTTTCTCATTTCTCTTTACGAGGAAAAGAGGCGCGAAACGAAAAGCGAGTTATTCGATGCTGGGAGCCCTTCAAAATGCAATGCGGTTGCCCGATTTACGGCGCAAGATTCTTTTTACGCTGTTCATTTTGGTGATTTATCGCGTTGCGGCACATATTCCTGTTCCGGGTGTGGACTTGAACGCGTTGGAAACGGTGTTCAATCCTGCCAATGCGAACGCCACGTCCGGTTTGTTGAGTGTGATGGACATTTTTTCGGGCGGCGCGCTCTCGAACTTTTCTGTTGTGGCGATGGGCGTCTATCCGTACATCACCGCTTCCATCATCATGCAGCTGTTGACGCCATTGATCCCCTCGCTGCAAGCGATGCAAAAGGAAGGCGATCAGGGGCGGCGGCGGATCAATCAGATTACGCATTGGATCACGATTCCGCTCGCCTTTCTTCAAGGCATTGGTCAGGCAACCATCATGGCGAATACGTCGCCGCCCGTGCTGCCCACATTCAACGCGGCGAATTTGCTCAATCCAACCTCGCCGTTGTTTCTTTCGACTTGGGCGATTATGGTGACTCTGGTCGCCGGAACAATGTTTGCCTTGTGGCTCGGCGAATTGATTTCAGAACAGGGCGTGGGCAGCGGCGTCTCGATTATCATTTTCGGCGGGATTGTCGCGGCAATTCCAACACGTATTATTCAACTCGCCACGCAGAGTCCGATAACTCTGATTGTTTTCCTGATCATTACGCTCATTACTGTGGTTGGGATTGTATATCTGCAAGAGGGGCAGCGCCGCATTCCAGTGCAATACGGGAAACGCGTGCGCGGGATGAAAGTGTATGGCGGCGGCAGCACGTATATTCCGCTGCGCGTAAATTCGGCGGGAATGATTCCGCTGATCTTTGCAATTTCGATTTTGATCTTTCCCGGACTCATCGCGTCGTGGTTCCAAAATTCTCAAATAGAGTGGTTGAGAAATTTTGCAACCGCAGTGGTCAATTTGTTTTCGACGACGGGCTGGGTGTATGCGGTAACGTATTTCCTGCTGGTCATTGCGTTCACGTTCTTTTACACCTACATCATTTTCCAACAGCAGAATCTCTCTGAAACGCTTCAGAATCAAGGCGGCTTTATTCCGGGAATTCGCCCGGGACCTTCGACCACGAAATATCTCAACAATGTGGTGATGCGCATTACCATCATCGGCGCGTTGGGCTTGGGCATCATTGCCCTCCTGCCGTTTTTGGAACGCTTTATTTCGGGCACGGATACGCAAACATTGATCGTTTCTAGCACAGGTCTGTTGATTGTTGTTGGTGTGGTATTGGATACGATGAAACAGTTGGAGGCGCAATTGATGATGCGCCATTATGAGGGCTTTATTCGCTAAAATTCCGCCAGCCGGATTTTGGCGGACGTAAACTCGTCACGGTTAGGCGAGTGACACGCGCAACGCGTAGCAACCGGCAACATGCGTGTTTGCGTGTCAACGAAACCGACGCGTAACAATTGAGGTAAAGGCGCCGGGGTTGTCGCGCCGAGTCTATCTCTTGACGAATTCTCACACAACGCGCAATGTGACATGCGGTCTGTGTGACCGCAGCTGAGCGAATTGTGGAGCAGAATATAGCGCGACAAGTGACGCGTGTATTCGTCGAAGGGCAGACATCAACGACGATGGCTAATCGAACACGTCCATTTAACAATCGTACTTGTGAAGCACCGTATCTAATTTTTTTGGGACCGCCCGGCTCGGGCAAAGGGACGCAGGCTGAAAAGCTGCATCAAAATTTTCGGCTCGTGCAGATCTCGACAGGCAATCTATTCCGGGAGCATATCTCTAACGGAACAGAGCTGGGAGTCAAGGTCAAAGATATCTTGG
This sequence comes from Chloroflexota bacterium, assembly GCA_004295045.1. GTDB lineage: Bacteria > Chloroflexota > Anaerolineae > UBA4142 > SHND01 > SHND01. Next base: position 12,181 of record SHND01000036.1, read on the forward strand.
CAAAGGGCGAGCTTGTGCCGGATGATTTGACGATTGGGATGGTGGTTGATCGTTTGGCGAAACCGGATACGATCATGGGCGTGGTCTTTGATGGGTTTCCGCGCACACTCGATCAAGCGCTGGCGCTGCAATACAGATTGGATGAAAAGCGCAAGTGCATTACGGCGGTGATCCAATTCAAAATTTCGGACGAACAGATTATTGAGCGCTTGAGTTCGAGACGGATGTGTCCAAAAGACAACACGATTTACAATCTCAAGAGCAATGCGCCCAAGCACGATGAACAGTGTGATTTGTGCGGCACGCTGTTGGTGATGCGAAACGATGACAAACCTGAGGTTGTTGGGCATCGGCTGCAGGTGTATCGGCAGCAGACCGAACCATTGATTGAATTTTATCGCGAACAGGACATGCTGGTTGAGATTGATGCGTCGCGCGGCATTGAAGAGATCACCACGCAGATGGACGAATGGATGCCCATGTTCATCTATGACGCAAACTGAACGCAAGGCAGCACGAGCTGTCCGCCGGATGAATTGAAATGCTTAAACGCGAAGAGCAGCCGCGACCGGTCGAAATAAAATCGCGCAAAGAATTGGATTTAATGCGCGCTGCGGGCAAAATTGTCGCGGAAATATTGAACGATTTGCATGGACGCGCGCGCGCGGGAGTCAGCACGCTTGAACTGGACCAACGGGCGCGGCAGATTTTGGAAAAATATGGCGCGACCTCGCCGTTTCTTGATTATCCGAACGCGCAAGATCGCGGACCAAAGTTTCCCGCGTCGATTTGCACATCCATCAACGATGAAATCGTGCACGGCATTCCGCGCAAAAAGCGTTTTTTGCAAGACGGCGATCTTTTGAAAATTGATGTGGGCGCTTGCTACGCGGGCTATATTGGTGATTCGGCGTGGACGTTTGCCATAGGCGGAGTCAGTGACAAGGCAAAAGAATTGATGCGCGTGACGGAAGAATCGCTCAAACGCGGGATTGAACAAACCAACGCGGGCAGCCGACTTTGGGATTTGATTGAAGCGATTCAAAAGGCGGTGGAAAGTCACGACATGAATGTCATCCGCGAATATCAAGGTCACGGCGTTGGACGTGAGATGCACGAAGAACCGAGCATTCCAAATTTTCTTGACCAAGACTTTAAAAAACGCCCGTCGAATATTCAGTTCAAGCCCGGCATGACGCTGGCGATCGAACCAATGGTTGTCACGGGCAGCTGGGAAACCAAAGTTTTGGGCGATCAATGGACGGTTATCACCAAAGATCACGGACTGGCAGCGCATTACGAACATACCGTTTTGGTCACCGACAATGGTCCCGAAATTTTGACCTTGTGGAATTAGCGTAAGTAGTTGTGGATTTTTTGCACTCAGTGTAATGGGCTTTTTAGCAATAAGGAGTGAGCAAGATGAAAGTGAAACCATCGGTCAAAAAGCGTTGCGAAAAGTGCAAGATCATTCGGCGCAAAGGTGTAATTCGCATCGTGTGCCAGAATCCCAAGCACAATCAGCGACAAGGATGAGTAGTTATTAGTTATTCGTTATTAGTCATTCGAGCAATCGCGTTGCTAATAACCGATAACCAACAACGAGTAACGAAACATGGCTCGTATTGCAGGAGTTGACCTGCCTCGACAGAAACGCGTAGACATTGCGCTGCGCTATATTTATGGAATCGGTCCAACGCGCAGTAACCAAGTTTTGGAAAAAGCCGAAGTCGCGCCCGAAATTCGCGTCAAGGATTTATCCGAAGCCGAAGTCGCGCGCATCCGTTCCGTGATTGACCGCGAATTCAAAGTCGAAGGCGATCTGCGCCGTGAAGTGGCGCTGAACATCAAACGCTTACAAGAAATTGGTTCCTATCGCGGCCTTCGGCATCGCCGCAATTTGCCCGTGCGCGGACAACGCACTCGCACAAACGCGCGCACGAAACGCGGCACCAAGAAAACTGTCGCCGGACGCAAGAAATCCAAGGCGAAGAAGTAATCCAAGTAAAAAGCTAAAAGTAAAAAGCGAAAAGAGAGTTGTTTTAAACTTTTTACTTGGAACTTTTAGCTTTTGACTTTTCTCTTATGGCAGACGAGAAACAACAAGCCCCACGTCGTCCGCAGCGCGGGCGACGCAAAGAAAAGAAAAATGTGCCTGTCGGTATCGCGACGGTGAATGCATCGTTCAACAATACGCTCATCACCATCGCCGACCCCCAGGGCAATGTCTTGGCACAAGGTAGCGCGGGCGCGAGCGGTTTTCGCGGTTCGCGGAAAAGCACGCCCTTTGCCGCAGGTATCGCCGCCCAAAATGCCGCGCGTCAAGCGATGGAACAAGGCGTACGCGAAGTGGATGTCAAAGTCATCGGACCCGGACCCGGGCGCGAATCGGCAGTGCGCTCGATGCAAAATGCCGGTTTAAAAGTCCGTTCCATTACAGACATGACGCCCATTCCGCACAATGGCTGCCGTCCGCCCAAGAGACGCAGAGTGTAGCATATCGCCGATGGCGCATGGCTGATTGCTGGATTGAAAAATCGCAATCTGTCATCTGTCTCTGCCATCCGCTAGGAGAACTAATGGCTCGATATATCGGACCCGTTTGTAGATTATGCCGCCGCGAAGGCGAGAAACTATATTTAAAAGGCGAGCGCTGCTTTACGCCGAAATGCGCGATTGAAAAACGCAATCAGCCGCCCGGACAACACGGCGCGTCGCGCACATTCCGCAAAAAGGTGAGCGATTACGGTGTGCAGCTGCGTGAGAAACAAAAAGCGCGCCGCATTTACGGCGTTCTGGAACGCCAATTCCGCCGCTATTATGCGGATGCTACACGTCGCAGCGGCGTCACCGGCGCGGTATTGTTGCAGTATCTTGAGTCGCGTCTCGACAATGTGGTGTACCGGCTGGGCTTTGCCTCTTCGCGCAAACAGGCGCGCCAATTGGTAGACCACGGACATTTCACTGTGAATGGCAGAAAAGTGACGGTGCCTTCCTATTTGGTCAAACCGGGCGACAAAATCGCTGTGGCAGAAGGCAGCCGCAAGAGCGCGTACTTTGCCGAATTGGACAAGGGGCTCAAGAGCGCGCGCACGCCGGGCTGGCTTACAGTGGATCCACGTCAATTGAGCGGCAACGTCATGAGCTTGCCGACGCGCGAACAGATTGATACGCCGGTTAAAGAACAGCTCATTATCGAATTTTATAGCCGCTAAGTCAAAGGATGAGGGCTAAAGGACAAGGGATGAAGCGGATGGTTGAATCGCTGTTTCATCCTTCCGGCTTCCGCCTTCTGCCTTCGTTTCGCGGAGGTTGCGTTGTTAGATATTTTTCCAAAAATCGAAGCTGATGCCAGCAGCAAAAATTACGGCAAGTTCATCATCGGTCCGCTGGAAAGTGGGTACGGCGTGACGTTGGGGAACGCCCTGCGCCGTGTACTTTTATCGTCGCTCCCCGGCGCGGCAGTCACTTCGATCAAAGTTGACGGCGTGCATCACGAGTTCACGCCAATTCCGAATGCCAAAGAAGATACGACGCAGTTGATTTTGAACGTAAAACAGCTGCGAATGAAAATGCACGGCGACGAGGGTCCGCTTCGTCTGTCGTTGGAAGCGCGCGGCAAAGGCAACGTCACAGCCGCCGACATTCAAGCGCCCGCGCAAATTGAAATCATCAATCCCGACTTGCACTTGCTCACGCTCGACAGCGATGATGCCCAATTCACCATGGATTTGACGGTGAACAAAGGCAAGGGCTATCATCCCGCCGAAAGCGGCAGCAAACTGGCGATTGACGAAATTCCGGTGGATGCGATTTACACGCCGGTGCGCAAAGCGAACTTTCGCGTCGAACGCGCCCGCGTCCAACAGATGACCAATTTCGATTCGCTGGTCATGGAAATTTGGACGGATGGCTCGATCACGCCGCGCGAAGCGTTGACCGAATCCGCGCGCTTGTTGGTGAAACTGCTCGGCATGGTCGCGGGCTTTGCCGGTGAAGAGACGGTGGAAGCGGTTGCCGAATCCGAAATTCCGAGCCGCATCTATGAAACGCCGATTGAAGAACTGGAACTTTCGGTGCGCGCTTATAACTGTTTGAAACGCGCAAGCATCACGAAGGTTGGCGAGATTCTCGAAAAGTTGAAAAAGGGCAAAGAAGAACTTTTGACCATTCGCAACTTTGGACAAAAGTCGCTTGATGAGTTGATGGAACGCCTCGAACAAAAAGGATATCTCGAAGCGATCCAGCCCCCGCCCGATAGTGCGCCTGCGGACAGCGCAGGAATGGACGGAGAGTAAAAATGCCGCATCAAATTTCCGGACGTCACCTCGGACGCAACAGCGCGCAGCGCAAAGCGTTGTTCAAAAGTTTGGTGACGCAAGTTTTACAATACGAACGAATCGAAACTACCGAAGCGAAAGCGAAAGCGGTGCGCGGCGATGTGGATAAAATCATCACGCTCGCCAAACGCGGCGACGTACATTCGCGCCGCCTCGTTCTGAAAACCGTACAGGATAAAAAGGTCGTCGAAAAATTGTTTGACAAGATCGGTCCGCGCTTTAAAGAGCGCAACGGCGGCTATACGCGCATCATCAAACTTGGTCAGCGCCACGGCGATGCCGCAGAGATGGTGTTGCTGGAATTGACGGAACGCGGGACGGAAGAAGAATAAGGAAATTCACAATGCACAATGCCGAATGCACAACGCGTAATTTTTCATTGTGCATTGTGAATTGAACATTGTGCATTGTCTTGCAGTTCTTGCCTACGACGGCACTGATTTTCAGGGCTTTCAGATTCAAAAAAATGGACGCAGTGTGCAGCAGGAATTAGAGCACGCACTGTACGATTTTGGAAAAGCACGCGTAAAAACGGTTGGGGGCGGACGCACGGATGCCGGCGTTCACGCTCAAGGACAAACGGCATCCTTCGAGCTCGAATGGTCGCGCGATCTGGAAACTTTCAAACGCGCGCTCAACGCAAAATTACCAAACGATATTTTTGTGCGCCGCGTGACGGAGGTTGACACAAAATTTTCCGCGCGCTACAGCGCGACGAGCCGTGTCTATACGTATCGCGTCTGGAATCAGTCCGAACGCGATGTGTTTCGGACACGCTACGCGCATTGGATTCCTGAACGGCTCGATGTGACAGCGATGCAGCGCGCGGCGCAGCAGTTGGTTGGCGAAAAAGATTTCAGCGCGTTCGGTACGCCGCCTCAAGGCAATAACCCCGTGCGCAACTTGATGCGCGCAGAGGTGGAATGCGTCGGCGACGAAATGAGTCTTACGTTCGAGGCGAACGCCTTTTTATATCGCATGGTGCGCCGCATGGTTGGCACACTCTTATTGGTTGGGCGCGGCATCCTTGCGCCCGATGAAATGGAAAATGTAATTCAGCGCAAACGACGCTCGGGTTTTTCGGCGCCGCCGCAAGGATTGACGCTGATGGAGATAAAGTACGCATGAAAACGTATCACGCGAAACCTGAACAAGTAAAACGCGAATGGTATGTGGTGGATGCCCAGGGCAAAACGCTCGGACGGCTCGCCTCCCAGCTCGCGCATATTCTCACGGGGAAGCATAAACGCATTTATACTCCGGGAGTGGACACGGGCGATTTCGTCATTGTCATCAACGCCGACAAATTTGTCGTGACCGGCAACAAAATGGACGAGAAATTTTATACGCGCCATTCGCAATATCCCGGCGGGTTCCGCAAGACGATTTTGCGCGAACAACTGCGCGTGCATCCCGAAATCGTCATCCAAAAAGCGGTATGGGGTATGCTGCCACACAATCGTTTGGGACGGCAACAATTAAAGAAATTGAAAATTTACACCAAGGCGACGCATCCGCACGAAGCGCAGCAGCCCAAGGTGTTGGAGGTCAAAGCCTGACAACAGACAACAGACCGCTGACGACATGTTTCTCCGTCGTCCGTCGTCTGTCGTCCGTCGTCGCATTTCTCTTATGGCAGCTACTGGAAAATATTACGAAGGCGTGGGGCGCCGCAAAACATCTACCGCGCGGGTGCGTATTTATGCGGGGCAGGGCAGTTTCCTCGTGAACGAACGCCCGGTGGAAGAGTATTTCCCGCGTCCTTTGTGGATGCAAATGCTGCGCGAACCACTGCGCTCGACGCAGAACGAAGGACGATTCACCATTTCCGCCAAAGTGGTCGGCGGCGGTCCTTCGGGGCAAGCGGCGGCAGTCCAACTCGGGCTGGCGCGCGCGCTGGTCGCGGCAGACGAAAATTTCAAAAAGCAATTACGCGCGACGAATCTTTTGACGCGCGATCCGCGCGAAAAGGAACGCAAGAAACCGGGTTTGAAAAAGGCGCGCAAAGCCAAGCAGTACACCAAGCGCTAAGCCAATGCAGAACGCACAAAAACCCCGCTGAAATCTTTCAGCGGGGTTTGTTTTTTAGATATCTCAGAGCTGTTCAATACGTTGATGGATTCATGCATGTGTTATTGCAGATCATTGTTGCGAACCATGCCTGCTTTTGAAATAACCTTGTACTCGTGCTAGAATTTCACCAAGCTGATACTTGATGCGAAATGACAACTTTGGTGAAACGGTCCCTCCAAAAACAGACGCAAGATTCTCGCGTATCCTGAGCTATGTGATTCCATTCCTGGTTTTTGTGGTGGCGATAGCAGGGACAGTTTCTTCGGAAAAATTGACCCAAAGCCAAAAATTTAACAACTCCGATGCTGCAGATTTCGTCAGCATCGTTGAGCGCCTCCATGTCCTTCCGAACGGTCGCGTCCTATTGAACGGTCGCAAATTAAAACTTCATCAGCTTCAACGAATTTTGCCAGCCGTGCTTGTTCATTATGGCTTGGGATTGTTTGGCGGCGCGTTAACGTTGCGTAATATTGAATGGGGGTTTCAGGCATTACAGATTGGGTTGCTGACACTTGCTGGCAGCATTTGGTGCTCGCAATGTTTGCGCTTAAAGATCAGTTGGCGCGGAATGGTGATTGGTGCTATTGCGCTGTTCAGCGGTTATGCTCTAACCAAGTTCTTTTGGTACTACCCGATTCTCACCGATATTCCACCGTTGTTTTTGGGAATGGTCATGCTTTATGGCTACATGCTTGATAAACGTCCGTTCGTTTTCGGTGCAATGGTTCTCGGAAGTTTTACCTGGCCCACGTTGCTTTATCAAGGAATCATTTTTCTGATCTTTCCGCGAGATCCCAAGCGCACTTTTCTAATTCACTCACCTTTACGTCCTCGTACACAACTATTGCTTGCTCTTGCGGCGCTAGTTCCGATCTTTTTGGCGCTACAGTGGTTATTGATGAACATTCCAAGTAACTATCGTTTCCATCCTTTTGCCCCACTTTTACCTTACAGCATCTTGGTGACTTTGGGATTTTGGGCGGGTGGTGTAGTCATCCTTTTCAATAACGCCTCGCTTTTTCGCATTCGAGATTGGTTGCAAGCTACATGGTGGCGTGGCGCAGCTCTATGCCTTGTGGCTGTCATTTTGCTGAGCGTTGTTCAGAATTATGTTGCAGGTCCTCGACTAGAGTTTAATCGCACCCAAGCACTTTGGCGGAATGTTCTGATCAGCTCCATTATGGTACCGGGGACTTTTTATGTTCAACATATTTTGTTTTACGGGCCGATAATGTTGCTTGCAGTGATATTTTGGAAACCGATTACCACCATCGCGCGGCAGTTTGGTCGCGGTTTTGTTCTCAATCTCTTGTTTGGTATGGTGTTCGCAATCGGCAGTGAATCTCGCATCTTGATGGCGTTTATCCCGATGCTTGCTTTATTGGTCGCAAAATTGGCGGAGCAGTTGAAATGGCGCTTTTGGGCGATTGCATCAATTTCTATCTGTGCGCTGATCTTGATGCGCTCCTGGCTTACGCTGAATGGAACACCAAATCTGGTCGTTTTTCTGAATCAATTCCCAGAGCTTTCCCCATTCTTGCAACGATTCAATTGGAACTCGGATCCGAACGAAATGTTTTTGTTGGGGTTTGGTCCTTGGGTAGGAATAAACTTGTATGCGCTTGAGCTCCCGGTCGCTCTCGGAACGTTGCTGTTCCTTTATGTTGCATTGCGCCACGCGCCCAATACGGAAGGCAGAGCTGTCAGCGAGAACAGTAAGTGATCTAGAAAAAGTACGGAGCATGAAATATGCCATCTTCCTCTAAAAAGAACTCCAAAAAGCCTACTGCGCGCGGCACAAAAGCGACGCGCACGACGAACAAGAAAAATACAAAACCAACTCAAGGCGCGCGGCAGCGTCGCGTGAAAGAGACCGAAACTTTGCGCGCCGCCGAGCAACCTCCAGCCGAAATACGCGAAGCAATCGCTCAAGAAGAAAAGCAGCCGCTCTCTGTCGCTGCAACGCCGCAAGAGGATATCCAAAAAATCCGCGAATCCGCGCAGCGACTTGGGATTGAATTGGACGAAGACGAAGCGCTGCAATGGTTGACGCAGATGGCGGTGCAGGACAAGAACGAAATCACCATTGACGCGAAAAATTTTGTGTACGGCGCCAAAGTGGCGATTCTCGATTTTTCGCCCGCTAACCTTGAATATTTTCGCCGCATCGGAAAAATTGTCGCCATTCCCGATAAAGCGGGCGTGATCGAAACCGCGCTCGCATTGAGCGGCAGCGCCGCGCAAAGCAAAATTCAGACAAATCCCGGCGACGCCGATTTCTTTCAACGCGTGAACATTCAAGCGCCGACGCGTGAGGAGGCGGTAAAAATTCTCGCCGACGCGATGCGCAGCAAAGCATTGGACACATTGCGCGGCACCGATTATCAATTTCTTTCTTTGAAATTTGGAACACACGCGGAGGATGCCAAACGCGGCGCCAAGCCCATCAAAAAGGGATCACCAATGACGTGGTACGCGCACGATTTGACGATGGGTAAGTTTGAAGTAGAGCTCGCGGATGGGACCAAAAAGGCAATCAGTTGGGATCAAGGCATGGCTGACCCGGGTTGGACAAAGCTGGATTGGATTGTGGCGGACTCGCAGCGCGGGCAGTTGGCAAACGCGAGCAATTTGCTCGATGTGACGTGGGAAGCGCCGAATGGAGAAATCGTTCCGTTGGACGGATTCATTGACCCGTACTTTCAAGAAATTTATTTGGACGCAGGTTCCGTTCCGATCTTTAGCAAATTGGTGCGGCATGTGGACGAAGGCGCGCTCGATAAATATGTCACTGACCTCGAACACGAAGTGTACAAATATCTCGTCAAGCATCCGAATTACGGCAAAGTGGCAAAGCGCTCGTACAACATTTTTCGTTTGACCGACCGTTACGCGGAAGCGGCATACATCCGCGAATTGTTTGACGAACCCACCACCGCGTTGTATCGCGTCTGGTCGTTGTTTGAAACGTTGAGCGGCGCGCAAACGCCCGATTCCAAATTAGACCGCGTGGCGTTGTTGAAACAGTATGACCAATTGATCGAGCAGGTCGTCGTGAACACCGAAGGCGAAAAAGAGATTCGCATTGTGCGCGCGTTGATGCGCGCGCGCGACGAGTCGCTCGGCTTGCAGCCCGTCGTCGAATCGCTGGAGCAAAAATTTTCCGCGCCGCGCGAAGATGTGATGGAAATTTTGAACGAGTATTTTCACGATCTGTTGTACGGTTTTCAACCGATTGCAGAATTTCTGGAAGAGATTCGCCAGCGGCAATATGATTGACAAGCAAGCGGATGTTTGATATAAAATTACCAAATTCTGAAAGGAGGCAGCGCACCGCTATGCAAACCGAATACTTGGTCACAATGCAAAATCATGTTTCGTGCGCGCCTGCCGCCTGAGCGTTTTCCGCATTTTGGATTCCTCGCCGTGGGCGCGTGCGACGCGCTCACGGTTTTTATTTCCCAATAGTCGAAAAGGTTTCTGAGTCACCGTGGGCTTGTGCGCCTGCGGTTTCTTTTTGTCAACCGCAGGAAATTCAACCCGCGGTTTTTTGCCGCGTTCAAAAAGGAAATCCAACAATGAATTTGACCGACGAAGATTTCGACGATTTTATGGACGACGCGAATGAGGAACGGAATCAACTCAAGCGCAAATCGAAACGCTTCAAACATTCGTACGCCGAACTTGCGCCCGCCGAATCAAGCAAAGACAACGATGAGTTCCATCCAACATTCACCGGCTCTAAACACGAACGCCAGTGGATCATGGAATATCTGGAACCATTTTACGAGGATGCGATTATTACGGATGTGCTGCGGCAGGTGAAAGGGGGCAAAGAGGCGACAGTCTATTGCTGTCGCGCCAATCCCGCGTTGGGCGTGGAGCTCATTGCCGCCAAAGTGTATCGCCCGCGCATGTTTCGCCAATTACGCAACGACGCGGTGTATCGTCAAGGCGGTGAGGTGATTGGCGAAGAGGGCAAA
>SHND01000061.1 GCA_004295045.1 Chloroflexota bacterium
TGAACCATTGCAGGTCAAAGGAATCGTTCGGGTCATCGAAAGCAATGGCGCGGAGAAATTCCGCGCGCGTCAAAGTGCGACCATGCGCGTCATACGCCGTCAACGCGCGGGGAATGCTAGGAACACCTAGATTGCTTTGAGCGAACAAGCTACGTTCGTCGCGCAATGACGAGCGATACGCGGCGTTCTGCGCGTGCGGCGTGTCAATGTTGTACGCGCCGCCTTGAATTTCATTGTCTTGAATAATATTGCCCGCCGTGTTGCCCTCCATGACGAAATTGATGCCGTTGCCCGTCAGACGATTCTGCGTGATTTGATTTTTGACCGAATTATTCAAATGAATCGCTGCAACCGTGTTGCCGCGCAAGGTATTGTCACAGAGGCAGTTGCCGCGCGAGGTGTGGTCTTCAGGCGAACCTTGCACAAAAAAGAATTGTTCGCGGTCATAATCCGAAGAATAAAAGTACAGCCCTTCGCGGCTGTTGGTGATCGTATTGGTCGAGATATTGTTATCGCTGCTGTTCCACGAAATAATGCCGTGATTGCCCAAGTCTTGCAGTTGATTGCCCACAACCGCGTTGTCTTGCGCAAAGCCGAGCCAAATGCCGTCGAGCGAATTGCTGATGCGGTTCTCTTGAATTTTATTGTCGCGGCAAAACGAAAGTTCAATCGCGTTGTACAGCGACCCGCTGATCGTGTTGCCTTGAATTACGTTGCCATCGCCGCAGGGAGTGCCATGCGCTTTGATAAAAATGCCGTTGCCGTTCGAGCCGGTGATCGTGTTGTTCTGGATGGTGTTCTTGCTGGAGCCGCTTTGCAGCATAATGCCGCCCGCGTCGCAGCCGGGTCCAACCGTCCCATTGCCCCAGGTGCAGTAGCGCAAATTATCCGTCGCCGTGTTCTCTGCAATTTTACTGTTCTGCACGTTGTAAAAATGAACACCCCACGCCGAATTTCCATTCGTCGAATTCCCGCGCACGGTGATGCCGTTCGAATTTCGCACATCAATTCCGATCGCGCTGTTGTCCGCGCGATTGTCCGCGATCAGCGCATTGGTCGTCGAACCGATGCGAATGCCGCCGCCTTCGGTTAATCCAAGAAATTGTCCAAAGTTACGCTCATCGGTGTCCCGGAATTGATTTGAAACTTCGTTGTCGTGAATGTACAAATTGTCCACTGCATCAATAAAAATTCCGTAGCGATGTTTGTTCGATTTGCAGTTGCGAATTTCAATATTGCGCGCGGGACGTTGGCTCAACACATTGCCGATTTGATGCACCACGACGCCATAGCCGTTGTAATCGCGCCCATTCAGCGCATTCCCCTGACAATCGAAAATGACATTGTCGCTGAAAATTTGGATACAGTCCCACTGACTCGTCAACGAAGTGGCAAGCCGATACAAGCCGGGCGCAGTGATCGAGCCGCAGCCCGCAATGTCGTACACTGCGGCGACCTGAAACGGTTTGAAATTGCTCTCACCCGAACCGCTCTTGCTCGCACGCGGCGTCCCCCGTTCACTTGCAACGGGAGTGATTTTACTTTTGCTTTGCGCCGTTGGCGTGGGCGTTGCATTCACCGGCGCACTGCTGCTGTTGAACAAGATCGTTTGCGTGAATGTTTCGCCGCACTTTAATTCCAAATCGTACGAAGGTTGACCGACCGGCGCGAATCCGGTTGGCGGCGCGGCGGTCAGCGTATATTTTCCTGCGACGAGTCCGGGGAAATTAAATTGTCCGTTGCCTGTGGTGTACAAACCGACGACGCCGGACGCGTTGTACAAAAATAATTTCGCGCCCAAAACGCCGGGTTCGCCCGCCTCCGCCTTGCCATTTCCGTTCAAGTCCGCGACGACGCTGCCATTCACCGAACCAAAACACGGCGTCGCTTCGGCAATCACCGTTGTTGTAAGCGAAGCAGAAACCGTTGAGGTAACCGACGCGGAAACAGTTGTTGTAATCGTCGCGGAAACGGTTGGCGTGGTCTGCGAAATGATTGTGCCGGGAGAAATCGTTTCAGTGGCGCGGACAGTGGCAGTGGGCGTCAGGGTTGAAATCGCCAACACCGTCGCGGTCGGCAAATCGGTCGAGAACACCACCGGCGCGATCGTCGGCGGGATGGACTCGACGGTCGCGGTTGGCGTCGCCGTCAATTCCGCTTGTGCAGCAGCGACATTGATATTGAGAAACGGAGTTGCGGTTTCGTTCACCGCCGGAAGAATTGTGGTTTCAATCGGCGGACGTTGTCCACAGGCTACGAGGGCAATGGCAGCAAGACAAGTGACGAAAAGGGTGATTGAAAAAAGAGAACGCGCGAACGACATTGCAAATAAAGCCGGAACGAAAAGTAGGATTTGGAATGGTGCAACCGCGAATGACTTTTTCAGCGCACAATGGGCGAGTATAGCACACAGTAAAGGAGCGTCAAAACAAGCGCGCCCGATACGGTGAAATTCTTTGACAAAGCCCTCTAAGGATGGTACAAGTAGGACGAAAATGGCGCGTACAAGGTTTCAACTCGCCTTTTTTTTCTATGTTCCCGGCAATCCCATCGCGCCAAGCGCGGCGCGCACTCCTCGTCTGCCTCAGTTTGCTCGCAGCGGCGATCTTTTTGTCCACTTTTGCGGCATCCGCCGCGCCCGCGCTGCAAAACAGCGCCTGCCAGACTGCCCCCATCGCTGCTGACCCCAGCGCGTCCGTCTGCATTTCGCGCGTGATTGTGCCTTTTAACGGCGTCAGTCCCGAAAACCAATTCTACGTCTCGTGGCGCAGTCAAACCCCCGAAAAGGGACAGGTCCAACTCTCTTCCGGTCAGGTCTTTGACGACGTGCGCGGCGCGGATTATCAAGGCATCACCCATTACATCATGGTAGATAACCTTGACGCCAAGAAAAATTATAGTTTTGACGTTATTTCAGGCGGACAAACCTTTACCAATAATGGCGCGCACTGGTCGCTCAAGACGGGTCCCGCTTTGCAATCCACCAATCCCTACATCATTCTCGGACGCGTCAAAAATTCCGACGGGAGCGATGCGGACAATGTCATCGTGTTCGCACAGTTGCGCGATGGTGACGATAAAGGCACGCAAGGTCGTTCGGCGTATCTTTCGGCGCTCGTCGTTCTCGCCGACGGCGGAAACTATTTTACGATTGATGTGGATCAAGCGCGCACGCAAAACTTGGCGCAAAAATATGTGTTCAATCCCGAAACGGACCGCGTGCAAATCATCGCTGTCGGGGCGCAAGGCACCGCAACGCAAGTTTTCAAACTGAGCGACTTGCATCCGCCCGCGCCCGCGCCTTCATTGAGCTTGAGCAGCAGCGGCAGCGGGACTGCTGCGACGGCGACCTTTACGCCCATTCCGCCAACAAACACACCAACTTTCACCCCATCGCCCACTGCCACGGAAACACCGACTGCGCCAACGCCAACCGAAACACGGCTCGCGCCCACGCGCGTTCCGCCCACCGAATCCATCGTCGTTCCAACCGAACAAGCAAGCCCAACGATTGCGCCCACTCAAGAAACGGTAACTGCCGAAACCCCTACCCTCGTCGCCATTCCGGCAGGCGAGGAGGTCGAGCCGCAGCATACGCGTGTTTTCGGCGGCGTGCCAACCGTCGTTCCGCCGCCGCCGCCCGCCAATAACAACGCGCTTTTTATCGTGCTCGCGCTCGTTCTCTTTATCGGCGCAATCCTGCTCGGCGCCGCCGCCTTTTTTGCATCACGGAGATGATTTAGCAACGATGAATCTTTCAGACTTGAATCCCATTCTTGAACTCCTTGAACTCGAGCCGCTGAAAAATGGATTGCAGCTCGTTCATGGGGACGAACTCGCGCGCGATTCGTTCCCGCGTCTCGATACCGACCGTCCCGCGCTGGTCTTGCATCTGCACGCGTCCAACCTTGAAGAAATCGCGCGCACCCTGCGCGTAAATTATCCGGCATCGCATCCCCTCGCGCTGGTTCGGAAAAATCGCGCGCAACATTTCGCGCTCGCCAACCTGCCCACCATAAAGATCACGCGCAACTCGATCTTGTACATCGCGCCTTTTCCTCATTTCAGTTCGCCGCTCACGCTCGCCAACATCATGGCGCGCTTGCGCGCGCCCGTCGGCGGCTGTCCGTGGGATTTGGAGCAAACGCACGAAAGCATCACGCGCGCGCTCGTCGAAGAAGCGTACGAAGTGATCGAAGCAATTTCCGATCAAGACATGGCACACTTGAAAGAAGAATTGGGCGATTTACAACTTCACGTCCTTTTTCAAACCCAAATCGCGCGGGACGAAAATGAATTCGCGTTGTCGGATGTTGGCGCGGAACTTGCAGAGAAACTCATTCGTCGTCATCCCCACGTTTTTGGAAATGAAAACGTCCAAGACGTAGGTGTCGTTCTGGAAAATTGGGAAAAGATCAAGCAAGCGGAAAAGAAAAGCAAAGGGCAAAAGGAAAGCGCGAACGGACTCGACGCGGGCATCCCGCGCAATCTCCCTGCGCTCACGCGCGCACAAAAGATTTCGGAACGCGCGCGGCGCAAAAAAATTCCTACGCCGCGCGAAAAACCAAATGGTGCGCAGATGGGGTTGAAATCGAAAATCGAACGCGCGCGGAATCGCGAGCGCGTCGTGGGGGAACTATTGTTGGAGATTGCGCGCATTGCCGAAGAACACGGGATTGACGCCGAACGCGCGCTGAATGCGGCGAGCAAACGATTCGTCGAAACAAAAAAGGATGAGCGATGAAGCGAGTCATTGACTCGTTACTCATCGCTCATCCCTCAACACTGTATTGGTCGGGGCGAGAGGATTTGAACCTCCGACTTCTTCGTCCCGAACGAAGCGCGCTACCGGGCTGCGCTACGCCCCGAATTTGCGGCAATCATTATAGTCAGCATGTAGTCTTTCGCCAAATCAAAAATTATTTGACCATCCGACAAACCGACTAACCGATATTTCACCATGTCCCTCTTTCTCGATCTTGCCACTCTCGGCGAACAGCTCGCCGCGACAAAAAAGAAACTCGAACACAGCGCGCTCATCGGTGCGTACTTGAAACAGATCGCGCCGGAAGAAATTGCGCCCGCGTCGCGTTTGCTCATCGGACGCATCTTTCCCGAAAGCGATCCGCGCATCGTCAACATCAGCGGCGCGGCGTTGAATCGCGTGTTGGTTCAGGTTGTGGGCGCGGAAATCGAATGGTCGGGCAGCGCAGTGGATTTTGGGGACGCGGTGGCGCAATGGCTCACCGCGCGAAAATGGAAACCACAAGGCGAGCCATTGCAAATTTTGGATGTGTATCACGCGTACGAAGAAATCGCTCAAGCGACAGGTTCGGGTTCGCGGACACGCAAAGACGAGCTGCTCGCCGCGTTGTTTCAGCGCGCATCAGTTGTGGAAGCAAAATACATCACGAAACAGGTGAGCGGTGAAATGCGCGTCGGCGTGAGCGAAGGTTCGCTGCTGGACGCGTTGGCGCGCAATACCGGAATTCCTGCGACGTCCATTCGCCGCGCGAATCAACTCGCGGGCGATGTTGGCGCGGTGGCGTTCGCTGCCATCACGCACGGCGAAAAGGGTTTGCAAAAGCTTGCTTTGCAAATTGGACGTCCGTTGAAACCAATGCTCGCGCAAAGTGCAGAAACGGTTGCAGATGCACTTGAACAAATTTCACCACCAATCGCATTCGAGTACAAACTCGACGGCGCGCGGCTACAAATCCACAAACGCGACGACGACGTGAAATTATTTTCGCGCCATCTCTCCGACATTACCGCTTCCCTGCCCGAAGTCGCCGAACAAGCGCGCCGCGAAATTCGCGCGCACGACGCGATTCTCGAGGGCGAAGTGATTGCGATAGACGCGAATGGGCGCACGCGTCCGTTTCAAATTCTCATGCGCCGCGTCGGACGCGAACGCGACGTAGAAACGGTGCAGCAGGAAATTCCTGTCAAGTTATTTTTATTTGATTGTTTGTATCGTGACGGCGAATCTCTGCTCGACGCGCCCAACACGACGCGTTGGAATGAACTAGAAAAAATTGCGGGAAACATTCCGCGCGTGCCGCGCCGCGTAATTGAAACGGTTGACGACGGCGAAAAATTTTTGCGCGATGCGCGTGCCCAAGGACACGAAGGCGTGATGGCGAAAAATTTACAATCGCCGTACACGCCCGGCGAACGCGGCAAACAGTGGCTAAAACTAAAGCCCGTCCACACGCTCGATCTGATCATTGTCGCCTCCGAGTGGGGTTATGGCAGACGACACGGCTGGCTCTCGAATCAACACCTCGCCGCGCGCGATGAAACGACAGGCGAATTTTTGGAGGTAGGAAAAACCTTCAAAGGTTTGACGGATCAAGAAATGAAAACGCTCACGCCAAGACTTTTGGAATTGAAAACGCATCAAACGCGCGGCACAGTGTACGTGCAACCAAAAATTGTCGTCGAAGTCGCGTTCAACAATGTGCAGCAATCACCCACGTACAAATCGGGCGTCGCGCTGCGCCATGCGCGCATCGTCGCGTTTCGTCCCGACAAAGCGCCCGCCGACATCGAAACAGTTCAAACGCTGCGCGCGCTGATGGAGCGCGAAGGAGCATGAATGTGAAAATTCTTGAACAACGCATCCAAAACGAGAGTCGCGATCTGGGGCGCGGCGTCATCAAAGTGGACTCGTTCTTGAATCATCAAGTGGACCCCGATTTGATGCACGCGATTGGAAATGAATTTGCGCGGCGCTTGGGGCAGACCCAGCCGACAAAAATCATGACAGTGGAAACCGGCGGCATCACACCCGCGTTCGCCACCGCGTCGGTCTTGCACATTCCGCTCATCATTGTACGAAAACGCCGCGCCTCAGGAATGCCGCGCGAACTGCTGCAAGAATCCACTCTTTCACAAACACGCGGACACGCAATTGATCTGTTCGCGTCGCCTGAATTCCTCACCGCGCAAGACCGCATCGTCATCATTGACGACTTTCTCACGAACGCGCAGACGCTCCTCGCGCTCTCGCGGCTGGCTGCCAAAGGCGGCGCGCAAGCGGTTGGCATCGGCGTCGTGATCGAAAAAGCATTCGAGGGCGGGCGCGACGCGTTAAAAGCGCTCCACGTTCCCGTCGAGGCGCTGGTGCGCATTGGCAAGCTTGGAGAGGGAGAGATCGAATTTGTGAGTTGACGCGTGACGCGGCAAACGGCTCATAAATTCGTTCGCGTACCAAAAAAATGCGTCGAGGTCTTGCGAGCTCGACGCATTTGATTTTATTCTCCCGTTCTCCTACGCGCGTTATTGACTTGCATACAGCGCGAGCATCTCATTCCACACAAACCAATCCTCGCGCTGCCATTCAAAAGTTGCACTTGCTTTGACCGTGAACGTGCGGGACGCCGCGGTGCAGCCAATAGTGTTACATGTTGGCACGCGCCAGTAATACGTCTTGTGTGAGACAAGCGCTTTGGTCTTGAACTGATAGACAACTCAAATAAACATCGTAGGATGTCACTCTGAACGGAGTGAAGAATCTCTACGCAGCAAGCAGAGATGCTTCGTCCCTCAGCATGACAAGGTGCGGCTTTTATTTGTGCTGTCCATGAGAGAGTGTCAATCCCTTTTGTTCTTGAACTTTGGCGCCCTTTTTGGATTCTTCGCGGACGAGGATGTTGTAGCAATTACAACTCACTCCCCAATCGCTGTGAACGGACCGCGAAACGCATCCACGACAACGTTCTTGCCGCCCGATGCAGAGTTCTTACTGCCAAGCGGTTTAATTTCAATCGTGTGCTGCGCGTCGCTCAAGCCCGTGAATGAGATGGCAACTTGCCACTGTTGTGCGCCACCATACAAATCGAAATCGCCCTTGGCCACTCCGTCAATCAACACCTTTGCTTTGCCGTATTTGGGTCCTTTTGCGGTAATCCAATCCACAGTCGTGCCGGTGAACGTGAACCTGGCGTTTGCGCTCGGCTTGTTGCTGGTGCGATAACTCCCGCCGCTCGCGCTCGCGTTTGTTTTGCCGCTCCACTTGTTATATTGCACAGCAGATGCGTTGTCTTGCATAGTCGAATTCCCGACGACGAACGCGTCCAACACAACTTTCGTGTCCGTTGCGTTCGCGTTCTTGATGCCCAACACCTTGATGACGATCTTGTGTTTGCCGTTGGCTAATCCTTTGAAGGTTTTGGTGAATCGAGATTGAGTTGAGCGGTACAAATCAAAGGTGCCTTTGTTCACGCCGTCAATCGTGACTTGTGCTTTGCCTTGATCGGGTCCCTTGAGCGAGATCCATTTGACCGACGTGCCGGTGAATTTGAATGTGGCGGTGTCGTTCTTGGTATTGCTGACGCGATAGGTGCCGCTATTTGCGCTTGCATCACTCAAGCCGCGCCAGCCGTTATATTGGATGTTTGGATCCTGATTCTCTGCAGTACGCTGGATTTCGATAGGTTGATCTGGAGCGTAGCTAATCTCATATGTCTCGTTAGTGCCCGACATCGGAGTTCCTTCAAAAGCATTAAGAGTTGTAGTAGCATCTATCTCCGAACCGTAAATTGCGAAACTATACACTTGGTTCGAGGGTGCAATGATCTGAACTTGATATTTGCCTGCTTGGGGTGTGCTCACAATCGCCCAATAAATGCCCGCATTTTCGGGCGGCGGTGGCTGCCCTCCTGTCTCATCCCGCAGTGCCTGACTAAAATAGTAAATCGAGTTTGGTATTTCCTTCACAACAGTTGAGCTAATGGGATCATATCCGGTTCGCTTACCATTTGGATCCGTGATGAGGACTTGAGCGGGCGCCAGCACAGGCACTTCAATACTGCTGAAGTCACTTGAGGTCTTTTTGTAACGTCGAATAGCGTCAGCTGTGTTGCCATAGGCAGAGTCGTCAAGCCGCGTTCTAGTATAGAGTGGGTCATTGATTGTAAAGGTATTCCCTGAGATGCCTGTTGCGACGAACCAGTGCCCTTGGCTCTTGTCCCACAGAATGACAGGGCGATCACTGTTAATATCCTGACTGACAATGCCCGCAAGAGTTCCCCATCCACCGCCGCCACCATCGCCATCATAAATGATCTTCTGGGTGCCATAGTTTGAATTCGCTTCTTGGGAATAGCCACCAACGGCGGTCCAACGAACATCACCATAAGCATAACCGAGGCTGACACACCCTCCTTGATTACATTGAGTGTTACGATTGAAATAGTCGTTAACGGACTTTGGGTCGCTAGCACTGCCATCAGTCGGATTTACAACCCCATAGGATCTCAATATCATTGCAATTGACGTCGTAGCACACCCACAACTAGCAATTGTCTTTCCACACCGAAGGGATTGACTGTTGCCGTGATCGTATTCAAGTCCTTCCCAAGTTGGATTGTTGTCATTGTAAGGGGATATACCCTGCTTGAGCAGTGGGACCCGAGACAATGTGCCAACAAAATCCTGCCCTGTCGCATCCGGCGGCACAGTGACATTGCGCGAAGGTGGCGAGAAAATGTAACCATTCTTGCTCGGCGTGAGCGTATACGTGTCAGCCGCCAACCCGCTGAGAGTGTAATTGCCGTTCGCATCTGTATTCGTGCTATGTCCCGCGCCATCGGAGATTGTAATGCCAGAGGCAGCATTGTTGTTATCGTCAGTCACGCGACCGGAGATGGAGTATGACGGTTCGACTATTGTCATATCGAAAGCAAGATGTTGGCAGCCCCCGGCAGAATCAATTGCCATTATTGCAATGAGATTCTGCCCGTTCAATATCAACGAGGAGACATCGTCCTCGTGAACTCCGTCCTCGATGCCATCGCGATCAGATCTCACCAGTGTGCCATTCACGTAAAGGTCAAAATCATCATCAACCAACGTCTGAACATTGACCACTGCTGGCGCTTGCGCGTCAAAGATCTTACGCGCATAAATGGTTTGGTGGTTTTGCGGATTTTGCCCCCATACTGGAAGAGCCGTACTGTTTGGAATTCTTCGAGCGATTGAGGGATTGCAAAGACCAGCCGACGGAGCGACAACGGTTTGCCACGTTGAATCGTCAAATGTGAGATTTTCCCAGCCCGTCACGAGAGACTCGGAATATTTCACAGTGCCATCGCTCACAACATGTGTCTGTTCATTACTCAATTGAGACATAATCCCAGAGTCTGACTGTCGGGCTTTTGCTGTCAACACGGATGTAGAGGCGAAGGTTCGCTCTGTGTTTTGCGGGGAAACAAGGAGGAGCAGGTTCAGACAGAGAATCGATAAAAGAAGTTGCGGCAAGCGAGTTAGCATTGACGGCGCCTTTTGTGAGTAATGAATGGAATAAACGCGACGAATCAGAATAATCCGATTCAATGCGACTGTATCACACCCCGTTCAACATTCGTTCAACATTTTCTGCCACGCAAAAAAAAATAGCGGACGTTTCCGCCCGCTACTCTGCCAATGCCGTCTTGACAATTTCGTCCAACCCAATCGTTTGCCCTCCCGTCCACGCGCGCTCAAATTCCGCGTCCCCCAATTCCTGTCGCGCGTCTCGCAGCATTGTTTCACTGCGCGCGGCATCGGCGGGAAAGAGCGGCGCGCCAAGTTCGGAGCGCAAGCGCGCGGCGGCGCTGTCATACAATACCGCGCGCGTGAACGCATCTTGTGCCGCCGCGACCTCCGCGCACGATTCCAACGCTTCGGCAAGCGCCACTTTGTCGCCCAGCGGCGCACATACGCTCATGCTTTGATGCGCCAATTCATACGCACGCGCCCGCTCGCCTTGACGCGTCGCCAAGCGCGCTTGTCCGCGCCAGGCGCGCGCAATCCCCGAATGATCGCCCATCTTTTCAAAATGTCGCAAGCTCTCGTTGAGCCATTCCGCCGCGCGCTCGAAATCGCCCGCCTCGATGTCAAGCAAACCCAAATTGGTTGCATTCAAGCCCAAACCCAAATGCGAATCAATCGCGCCAAACAACGCGTAACTTTCGTGAAAAAATTTTTCCGCCGTCGCCGCGTCGCTATCCCCCTGCGCGATCACGCCGAGCGCATACAGCGGCATAGCAATCCCCCACGGATTGTTCAGCGCACGATGCGCGTTCAAACTCGCCGTGAACCATTCCCGCGCGTGCAGCAGATCGCCGCGCGTGTGCGCGGTCACCCCTAAGGTGTAATAGATCATCGCTTTGCCGAATGCTTCGCCGTTGATTTCAAAATGGCGCAGCGCAGACAATTCCCACCGTTCCGCCTCCGCGAACGCGCCGCGCCACTGCGCGATCATTCCCAAGATCAATTCCGCCCACGCGACGCCGGACAGGTCGTTTACACGCTGCGCCAGTTCGCGCGCCGCATCGCAAAAAAACGACGCGCGCGTGAAATCGCCTTGCGCCCACGTCATTGCGCCAAGTCCGACCAACACTTGGACGCGCGTCGCGGAATCCGCGCGCGTATTTTCCAACGCGTCTTCGAGCCAATGCTTTCCTTCGCTCAACCAACCGCGCGCATACCAAAAACGCCACAGCGCCGCGCCAAAACGCGCCAACGCGTCATCCTCCGCCGCATGTTCGCGCGCCCACTCTAACGCCGCGCGCAGATTATCCATGTCCGCGCCGAGACGCAGAATCCATTCCATTTGTCCCGCGCCCATTAGTTCACGATTCGCGCGTTCGGCAAAGGTGAGAAAATACGCGCCATGTTCCGCGCGCAGCATGGCGGTTTCGTCCGCCGCGTTCAATTTTTCAAGCGCGTACTGCCTCATCACTTCCAGCAGACTGTAACGCATCTCTTGTTGCCACGGCTTGGCTTGCGCCATTGATTTTGCAACAAGCGCAGAGAGGATATCCAAAACAGGCGCGGCATCATATTCCGCGCAGACCGCTTGCGCCGCCTCGAGCGAAAAATCTCCCGCGAACACCGCGAGCCGACTCCATAACTTTGCTTCCGCGTCGGCAAGCAGCACATAACTCCAATCAATCGCCGCGCGCATCGTTTGATGGCGCGGCAGCTGCATGCGTTCGCCCGCAACCAACAGCCGCAGCGCATCATCCAAGCCGGCGGCAATTTGTTGGACCGATAAAACATTCACGCGCGCGGCAGCCAATTCGAGCGCCAACGGCAAACCGTTCAGGCGACGACAGAGGTCTTCAATGGTGTGCGCATTTTCCGCAGTGAGCGCAAAGGACAGGACAACTGCTTGCGCGCGTTCCACAAACAAACGCACCGCGTCAAATTTGGATAACGCGGCAAGTTGCCGCGCGTCAAGCGCGGGCGGAAATTCAAGCGGCGTCACTTGCCACAGCTGCTCGCCCGCAACGCGCAATGGCTCGCGGCTCGTCGCCAAAATTTTCAACGGCGGACAATGCTGCAAAAAATATTTTGCAAACTGCGCCACCGCGGCAAGCAAATGCTCGCAGTTGTCCAGAACCAACAGCGTGGGCGCTTCGCACAGCACGCGCAAAATTCGATTTTGAATCGAATCCGCGCCTTGTTCCTGGATATTCAAGCCCGACGCGACGACGTTTGGCACCAGCGCGGGGTCCGCCAATGCCGCTAATTCAATCCAATAGACGCGTTCGACGCGCGCGGCAACGTGCGCGCAGTAAAGTGCAAGCCGCGTTTTCCCCGTGCCGCCGGGACCGGTGAGTGTGACGAGGCGCGCTTGGCGCAGGAGTCCTTGAATGGCTGTCGTGTCAGCGTTTCGTCCAACAAAACTCGTGAGGGGCAAGGGAAGATTCAAAGCGACGACAGGCGTGTCCTGTCCAGTACGCAGCGCATCCGCAAGTTGTCGCGTTGCCGCATCCGGTTCGACGCCCAACTCTTGTTCGAGCTGTGCGCGCAAGCGCTGATATTGTTTCAATGCTAACGCGCCATTTCCTTCGCGCGCGTAGATTCGCATCAACGCACGCTGCGCCTCTTCGCGCAACGGGTCAGCTGCGACAATGCTTTCCAGCAAAAGGCGCGCGTCCACGTCCGCGCCCTGCTGTTCGTACAGCTCTGCCAATTCGACGGACAATGCCAAATGTAATTCGCGCAGCGCTTCGCGGCGCGCCAACGTCCATTCGGCGTAACGCTCTTCGGGCAAAAGGTCGCCCGCATACAATGCAAGCGCGGCTTGGTACGCTTCCTCCGTCTGCGCACGACGCGCGCCCAGCGCGGCTTGCTCAAATGCTTGAACGTCAACCCAGACTACGATGTCGCGTCCAAACGAAATCAGTTCACCTTCCCAAACGATCCACGGCGACGCGTCTTGCGTGGCGGAGCGCAAGGCGCGTCGTGCCGCATAGACCACTTGATGCAGCGAGTGCCGCGCGGTGTCGAGCGAATGTTCATCCCATAACGCATCTACAACCCAATCGGCGGTGAGTGAATAATTTGGCGCGAGCGCGAGAAGTTTGAGCAGCTGCTGCGCGCGGCGCAGTCGCCATGCGCGCGCAGGAACAATACGCCCACCAACGAGAACGCGAAAACCACCGCAAAGATAAATTTGCAGGTCGAGCTGTGCAGAATTCTCCATAGCGCTCACTTGGATTATGTGAAATCGAGACCGCCCTTGCAAAAAACCTCCTGCAAACTTGAACTCAATTTACAAGCGCGCGCTCTTCAACGCCGCCGAAAATCATTTCCCACCGCGCAACGCGTAACTTTTCTCAAATATCCGATCAGGCAGTTTAGTTTTCGGCAGCGTTGATGTATAATCCGCGTTGATGGACAATCTTGACGCTCACGCGTCCGAATTTGAAACGCCCCCCTCTTTGGCGGACACTGAGCAATCCACTGCCGAAACGTTTCCCGCGTTCGAGGTCCAGGTCGCCACCGTCAGCGTTGTGGATGGCATCTGGCAGGATCAGCCCGATAACGTCGCGGCGTTTGTCGAAGCGCGCCTTGGCGAACTCGCGCGCGGACGCGGCAATCTGTACATTTGTCTCGATGTGAGCGGTGACATCGAAGGACGCGGCGAACTCGAACGCGCGCTGATCGAAGTCATCCGCGACACATATGCGAATAGTCGCGGCAGCATCAGTTTTGCTTTGTCCGAAGCATTGCGCGCGGCGAACGCGCATTTGTACGAATCGAATCGTCAGGTCGCGCGCGAACTGCGGCGGATGGCAGGTGTCGGCACCGTCATTTTGCGCGGGAATGATTTGTATATCGCGCAAGCGGGTCCTGCAGTGGTTTATGTTGAAGCCAGCGAAAAACTCGCGCGCTATCCGAACGAGTCGGATTGGTTCGTTGAGGATGCGCCGTTAATTGCGCCACAAGGCACCGCGTCGGCGCCGCTTGGCATTCGCCGCGAGTTCGTTTCCGACCTCGCCCACACGTCGGTCAGCGCGGGAGATGTGTTTGTCCTCGCCACCCGCGCGTTAACGCAGCTCGCATCCACGCAAGAACTTGCGATTGCTTTTACCGAACGCAGCGCGCCCGAAATCAGCACCTATTTGGAGGAACTGGGCGAAGATGGTGACTTGACCGCGCTCATCGCCGAATTGACCATCCCACACACGCCGCCCGTGACCGATACGCCAAATGGTGAAGGGGAAGAAGCTCACATCGAATCGTTGCCCGTTCCACTGGGGACGCTCGTCGCGCTCGACGAATCCGAGCCACCGCTCGAAGAGCCGATTGATCAAGTGGACGACGAGGCGGAAGCGGAAGAAGAATGGGAACAAGCGCCCGCGCCCATTGCGCCAACGAGTGTTGAAGCGGTCTTGAATTGGGATGACGACGAGGCGGACGAAATCGAGCCAGAACCGGAGGAACCAAGTCAAGAGGCGCCGCAGCCGGTGTATGCCGCAGCCGCTGCCGCCACAATTCCACCGACGAATGCGCCGGCGCTTGCGCAAACAGAGCCACCGCAAGCAGAATGGCAAGCCGAGATGGAACGCCGCCGCGCGGAACGCGCCGCGCGCCGCAGCGCACAAAAAGAGGACGTCACACGCGCAGTGGGCGGCGTGACCGGAACGCTGATGGTTATTGCCGGGGCGATTGGCGGTGTGTTTAAAAATCTGTTTGGCGCGGTGGATTGGGACGGCGCGGGCAAACAGACCAATCGTTTTTTGAATATCGGCGTCGGCGCGCTGATCAGTTTCTTTTTGCTGCTCGTACGTTTGGTTTTACCGGGCGCGGCGCCGCGCACCACCTCATTGATTCCGCGTCGCGCGACCAGCAGTCCCGTTTGGCTCAAGGCGTTCGCGTTTGTTTTACCGGTGCTGTTTCTCGTACTCGCGGGCGGCGCCTATCTGAATCGGCAGAGTACTTTGAACGCGCAGTATGCTGACCTGATCGCCAAAGCCGACACCATCGTCAAACAAGCGGAAGTGAATCCTGACAAAACTGAAGCGCGTACGCAGCTGAATACCGCGCTGAAACAAATTCGTGACGCGCAGGCAATTCAAGATTCGCCTGATGCACGCGCTGTTTTGTATCGCATTCAAGATCAATTGATGGAACTCGATGGCGTTGCAGTGCTGCGGTGGCTGCCCACGCTGGCGAATTTAGCCGGAGCCGATTTCAAACAAATCGCAGCGAGCGATCAAGATGTCTTTTTGTTGGATGAGCAAGGACGCGTCTATCAGTTTGTCATTAACGACGCGTCGGGCGAAGCAAAACCAATCGCGGGCAACGGCACAGTGCTCAAGCCGGGCGATAAAGTTGGCGAGGAGAGCATTGCAAAGATTCAATTGCTCGTGAGCGCGGCGCGCGGACAAGACAAAGCCGCGATTGTTGCAGTAACCGCGCAGAGTTTGTTATCGTACGATCTCGAAGCCGCACAGTGGACCGCCTCACCTGTGAGCGATTCCGCGCAGTGGGGCGACTTGCGCGCGATTGAAAGCTTTGGCGGTAACATATATTTGCTTGACGCGAAAAACAATCAAATCTATCGCTATGCGCCAAACGCTGCGGGCTATTCTGCCAAAGCAACCAATTATTTTCCCGCGAACGCGCAGCCATTATTGAACAAAGCGGTGGACATGGCGATTGATGGCGATGTGTGGGTCTTGAATGATAATGGAAGCGTCGAACGGTTTCGCGCCGGCGCCTCTATTCCATTTGAACTGGGCGCGCTGCCCACACCACTCCAAGACCCTGCCGCAATTTTCACGCGTCCTGAGGTGGATTCACTTTACATCGCGGATGCGGGGAATCGGCGCATCGTCGAGTTCGACAAGAATGGAAAATTTGTGCGCCAATTCAAACCGGACGCGGAAAATGATGCCGTCTTCAAAACGCTGCGCGATTTTGCGGTGAACGAAACAAAGCGCAAATTTTATTTCGTGAATGCCGACGCGGCGTATTTGGCGAATGTGCCGAAGTAAAAGCATATCGCATATCGTCAATGGCAAACCGCATGACCAAAATGCGAGAGCCGATGCGCGATACGCAATACGCGATACGCAATGAGTGAACTGATCCTCGGAATTGAAACTTCGTGCGATGAAACGGCAGCGGCAGTGATTTTGGACGGCTGCCGTATTTTGTCGAATGTGGTCGCGTCGCAAGCCGAAATGCACGCGAAATTTGGCGGCGTCTTTCCCGAAGTGGCGTCGCGCGAACACGTGCTGAAAATTATTCCGGTGATTGACGAAGCAATGAACGCGGCGCAAGTTTCATGGAATGATTTGCGCGCGATTGCGGTGACGCATGGTCCGGGGCTCGCCGGCTCATTGCTCGTCGGCGTGAACGCGGCAAAGGGAATCGCGCTCGGGAAAAGTTTGCCGCTGCTCGGCACAAATCATTTGGAAGGACACATTTACGCGAATTGGCTCGACGCGGGTTTGCCGTACGTGCGACCCGAAATGGAGAACGTGTTCCCGCTCGTCGCGCTGATCGCCAGCGGCGGACATTCGTCGCTCGTGTTGATGCGCGGTCACGGCGAATACATGGAACTCGGACACACGATTGACGACGCGGCAGGCGAAGCGTTCGATAAAATCGCGCGGCTGCTGCATCTGGGTTACCCCGGCGGTCCTGCGATTCAACGCGCGGCGGAGCAAGGAGACGCGTCCGCGTTCAAACTGCCGCGCGCCCAAACGAAACGCGCGTACGATTTTTCGTTCAGCGGCTTGAAAACGGCGGTGTTGAATCTGACAAAGAAACTCGATGCGGAGAATTTACCTGTCAATGACATCGCTGCCAGCGCACAGCAAGCCATCGTTGACATGCTCGTCGAAAAAACGCACCTCGCCGTCGAGGAATATGACGCGAAATATGTTTTGCTTGCGGGCGGCGTCGCGGCGAACAAATTGCTGCGTCAGGAAATGAGCGCGCGCGCGTCCCGTCCCGTGATTTTTCCGCCGCCCAAACTGTGTGTGGACAACGGCGCGATGATCGCCGCCGCCGCGTTTCGCCACTATCGCGCGGGGCAATCCAGCGCGTGGGATTTGGATGTGGTGCCGAATTTGAAATTAGCCTAAAAATGACAACCATTTTCTATGGCCGTGAAGGAGATGTTCTCTGCATCACGATTGGAGAGCCACAAGCCGCGATCTCGCAAGAGCATGAAAACGACGTTCTCTTGCGCGTGCATCCTGAAACGGGCAAAATTGTTGGAATGACAATGCTCAACTTTATGAGTCGTTTTAGTAATTTGGCAAAAGAACAACCTTTGCCTGTGCATATGGAATTGCACGCGGCATAGTTCCTTTGAATCAGAGTTGGAGGTTGGATTGGAATGGCGAACCCAGAACATCTTGCGATTCTTGAGCAAGGCGTCGACGTTTGGAATAAATGGAGAAAAAGAAACCCCCATATTAGACCTGACCTGACTCGAATAAATCTTGCAAACGGTAATTACGATGACGTGAACTTTTTCAGAGCAGATTTAACTGAAGCTACTCTTCATGGCAGATTTATCTTTGCAAATTTCTCCAAAGCTATCCTTGTGAGATCCAATCTGTCAGATGCCATTCTGATTGGTGCGTTGATAGAACGCGCGAATCTAAATTCCGCAAACTTGGCACAAACAGTTTTGGGAAACGTAATTTTACGCGGCGCGGATTTGACCCGCGCTGAGTTGATAGGGGTACAACTCGATCATGCAATTTTAGAAGACTCCAATCTGAGTCGAGCAAACTTGACATCAGCATCGGTCATGTTCACTAATCTCATTAGAACAAACCTGGATGGCACGAATTTTGATGGTGCAGTAGTTGGATTTTCCACATTCGCCAATATGAACCTGAGTGCCGCGAGAGAGCTTGACACTATAATACACATCGGAAACTCAACTATTGGCATTGATACCATCTTCCGTTCTGGTGGAAATATCCCAGAAGTCTTCCTACGCGGCTGCGGTGTTCCTGACGAGATTATTGACTTGAATTGTGTACTCCGGGAGAAACATTCGCCATACTTCACAACCTTCATCAGTCACAGCAGCAAAGACAAACGCTTTTGCGAACGACTCTATGCGGACTTGCAAGCAAAGAATGTAAGAACATGGTATTTTCCTGAAGATGCAAAATGGGGCGAACCGGTTTGGGGTGAGATTGATCGCAGTATCAAAATTTACGACAAACTTGTTGTCGTTTGTTCCAAGAATTCGTTGACAAGCGGACCTGTGCTGCGAGAAATTGAACGCGCGTTGAATCGGGAAGACAAAGAACGAAAGCAAATTCTATTTCCGATTCGCATTGATGATTATTTGTTTGACGAATGGGAACACCCGCGCAAAGCGGATGTACTTGCGAAGGTCGTTGGCGATTTTCGCGGTTGGAATCGCAGCGCGGCAAATTATGATGCAGCGTTCAAGAAATTGTTAAAGGCATTGCAAACGTAAATGAGGAGATTCCTCGCTCTTCTCGGAATGACACTCTGATATAGAATCGCCGCCGAGTTAACTCGGCGGCGATTCGTTTTTACCGTTTTGTGAGGCGCGATCCAGCTTTGTGTCGTCGTACGACGCAGGATCGTTCAACGCTTCTAAATGCGTGAACACGGTAATGTTTTTGATTGCCGCGCGAATATCGCTTTCGATTTTTTCCAAAAGTTGATGACCGCGCTGCACCGTCCAATCGCCGGGCACAAGGACGTGCATCGAAACAAAACGGCGCGCGCCCGCTTGCCGCGAACGCAGCGCGTGGAATTGAACGCCTTGCGCTTTGTACGGTTCGATTGCGGCATTGATTTTTTCCAATTCATCCGTGGGCAGCGCGGTGTCCATCAGCCCCAGTG
>SHND01000080.1 GCA_004295045.1 Chloroflexota bacterium
GGTGTTCCTAGCATTCCCCGCGCGTTGACGGCGTATGACGCGCATGGTCGCACTTTGACGCGCGCGGAATTTCTCCGCGCCATTGCTTTCGATGACCCGAACGATTCCTTTGACCTGCAATGGTTCAAGTTCAAGCTGCGTGTGATGTTGGCGGGAAAAGTGAACTGAAATAGAAACGGACAAAGCCAAGCGCTTTGCCCGTTTTTTTATTCGTCGCGCGGTTCGAGAACCATGATGGGGATGGGACGCCCACCCGTGCGCGTTTTGTAAAGCGCGTATCCTTTGTACAAATCCACCGCGCGCTGCCAATACGTTTCGTATTCTTTTCCCTTTGCTTCATGCGCGACGAACGCGCGCGTTTTGCCGCCATACGTAACTTTCGCGCGGGGATTTGCGCGCAGGTTGTGATACCACGCGGGATAATTTTTGCCGCCCCAATTGGACGCAATCAGAAAAATTTTTTCGCCGTCGGGAATTGCGATGAGTGGAATCGCGCGCGGCTGCCCGCTTTTCGCGCCCGTCGTCGTCAGTATCACAATCGGCAAGCCCCCCAAGAGCGATGAGAGCGCAAAGCGTCCGTCGGTAGCTTGCAGCAGTGGACGGTCAATGTGATGAAAGGTGTACGAGAAGATTTTCGCGCCGAACGCGGACGCGGACAGAGTTTGGAGAGAACGTTGTATTGCGTTGGGATGGGGTGGTGGGATCACAAGTCTTTGTGCGCCGCGCGAATTTTTTTCGCGCGGCGCATCTCGCTTTACTTGAGCGTCAAAAGTACGATTTTGCCTTCGTCAACAATCGCGGAACTGTTGCTGTAGGTGCCCGCGCCAACTCCGCTGACGGTGACGGTAAAAGTGACAATGCCGCCAAGGTCTTGCACATTGCTCACGGCAAAGGTCGAACCTGCTGCGAGCGCGAGCTGCAAGTACGATTGCAAAGATGCTTTGCCCACGCCGCTCGTGTCGCCAACGGAATACACAACGTCGTCGTCGAACGCGGCGAGCGCGGTGTTCAAATCTTTTTTGGCGAACGCGTCAAAGGCGGATTGGACGAGGGCAACAGCGTCCCCACTTGCGCCACCGGCTTCGGTGGTTGCTTCGGCAGTTGCTTCGACAGTTGCTTCTTCTGTCGGTTCAACGCTTGACTCGGACGTTGGCTCGGTGCTGCTTTCCGGCGCAGAAATGTGTTTCGCTGTCCACGTCACTTGTTCATCCGTGTCGCCGCAGTGCGTTTTGCCTTTGATTGCAAGCGTTCCTTCGGCATCATTGTTAGAGTTGAATTTGCCCGCGAACGTGAACTGTACGCCATCGTCGTTGGTGAGGGTGAACGAAAATTTGTCGTTATTGATCGCGCCGTCATCCACCGATCTTCCATACGCGCCGCCGACGGAACAGCTGCCCGTGTTGATGAAATAATTCAGCATGACGAACGTGAGCGCGTTATCCTCCACCGTGAATTGAATCGGGCTGTCAGTGCTGCTGTTTCCTTCCCAATCGCCTTCAAGCGATGTGAATGTTTTGGCTTCCGAAACGTTCGTCGCCTCTTCTGTGGGCTGTGCATTCGCCGCGCCTGAGTCTAGTGGGATTGCGTCGGCGGGCGCTTGAATCACAATCGTCGTGCCATAATCCTTGATCTTGGCATCAAAACTGAGGGAACCCTTTTTCGCCGCATCCTTTTTCGTGTGTGTGTCGAACGCATACAAAATGCGATGCACTTGACCATCTCCGCACACCCACACTTGAAACTTGAAATTATCAATCGTGTCTTTGTCAAACACTTCGCTGTTCAACAGCGCGGAATCGCTCAATTCGGGCAGCACCAGTTCGAACGCGGCGCGGTCTCCTTCAAACACCGCGCATTGCTGTCCATCCATCGTTTCCGAGCCGGTGGATTGAAATGCATCGTCCGCATACTTGGCATTGATGATTGGAGCGAGGATTTGGCGCGGCACAAAACCATCCATTGACGGATCGTCTTGAGGAAATTGATACCACTTGGCGGTTGTCTCGCCCTCTTTTATCCCGCGCGCGAACCGCGCGTCACCAACCGACGCCAGTTCCAACTCTGCGCTGTTTGGATCAAAACCCGCGACGACCGCGAGGAACGATGCGGCAAACCCACGCAGCTTGAAATTAAAATTCGCGTTGTCTTGTTCGCCCTGCATCGAAACGACAGTTACGCGGTCCGGATCATCGCCCGGCTGCGGCGTGTATTGCGGCTCGAAAAGCGCAGGGCTTGTCGTCACATCCGTGGATAGACGAAAGGTCGTCGCCGCCAAAAATTTTTCAAAGGCGCGTTGCACCGCTGGAATGTCGCTTCCGCCGCTCGTGCTCGCACTTGGCGTGTTGGTTGGCGCGGTTGTTTTGGTGGGCGCGGCAGTCGGAGGAATAATTGTAGGCGCTGTGGTTGGGGGGACGGGAGTGGGAACAAGTGTTGGCACGGGCGTTGGCGTAGGGCTGCTGCCGCAGGCGATTACGATACTGCTCACAAGCATCAAGCAAACGAAAAGCGTAATTCGATATAGCGGTTTCATCTCTGCTCCTATTAAAGATTATACTTGATTCGTATTCTTTCAACTGAATAACCCAAAAGCATCTACAGTTACATGGGACATACGGACTAATCCCTCAGCCTTCCGCTTTCCCCTTCCACTTTCGCCTTTCTGCTTTCGCCTTTCCACTTTCGCCTTTCCGCTCTCGCCTTTCCGCTTTCCCCTTCCACTTTCGCCTTTCCGCATTCCCCTTTCCGCATTCCCCTTTCCGCATTCCCCTTTCCGAATTCGCGTACTCCATCCCCCAAACATTATGCTATAATCTCTGCAACGGTATTTTTATGGCACACGTTATTGCCATCACAAACCAAAAAGGCGGAGTCGGCAAGACTACGACCGCCATCAATCTCGGTGCGGCGCTGGCAGAGATGGGGCATTATACTCTGCTCGGCGATCTCGACCCGCAGGGCGGCTTGTCGTTGGGACTTGGACTCGCCGCGCACGACCTCGACCTCACCATTTACAACATCCTCACCGATACACGCATTCCCGTCGCCGGGATTACGCATCACATTCGCGCCCATCTCGATCTGCTTCCGTCCAATATTGATCTCGCCGTCGCAGAATTTCAACTCATCGCGCAGATGGGACGCGAGTATATCTTGCGCGAGGCGTTACAAAATGTTCGTAATCAGTACGAATACATCATCCTCGATTGTCCGCCCTCACTGAACCTCTTGACTGTGAACGCGTTGACGGCAGCGGACTCGATCCTTGTTCCGCTGCAAGTCGAATACTTTGCGATGCGCGGCTTGGAACAATTGATGGATGTGTATACGCGCGTGCGGCGACGTTTGAACCCCAATTTGGAAATTATCGGCATCGTGCCCACGATGGTGGATGTGCGGCGCACCAATGACCAGCAGATATTGCAAGAAGTGAACAAAGCGTATCCGGGGATGTTGATTGATGTCTATGTCAAAGAGAGCATCAAGTTCGCCGACGCGCCGCGTCATCAGCGTTCAATTTTGGAACTCGACCCGCGTCACGATGGCGCACGCGCGTATCGGCAGTTAGCGCGCGTTGTTCTGAAATATTATGGCGAATACGTAGAGCCAGAACCATATCCCGCCGTTCAAGAAACACCGTCCCTTGTCGAAGAGACGCCGCCCATTGTCGAGGAACCACCATTCGCCGCCGAAGAAACACCGCCGATTGTCGAGGGGCTGACCGCACATATAGAACCCTTCGATCTCGCGCCGTCAACGAATGGCTCACACGCAGACTCGAGCATCGCCGAAATTCCGCCTTTGTCTGTAGAGGACGTGGTGCTGCCCGAATCGCTGGAGCAGCCTGCTGAAATCGAAAATCAAATTGATTTTCCCGATTTCCAAGCGGTGGACCCCGAGCAAGACTTGTCTTCAATTATTGAGCTGAGCTCTTCATCTCTGCGCACACAAGGCGAAACGACGCCTGAAGACTCTGATTTCTAAACTCTACTTTTTGCCCCGAGAATCCCAAATGGCTGACAAATCAAATCGCGCTCCGCGCCGCCGACCTGTGGACGTTCTGTTCGGCGAAGAAGTGCAATTAAAACCAACCGCGTCCGAACCCGATAGCAAACAAGCGACGCCGGGTTACATGGTCGAACCGCCGCGTCCGGTCACGACGGTGCGCCCGCCGCCGCCCGAATTTCCAAGCGATTGGCACGTAGCTGCGCCGCCGGAGCTGGTGACCACGGTTGAAGCACCGGTTGTCGCCGTCGCGCCCGCTGACGCCGATCCGATTGTGCCGCCGCCGCAGCCGGTAATGTTCGAACCTGTAGTGCAAGAAACGATTGCCGAAGCGGTAACATTCACAGTGCCGCCTGATTCGGAACGACGCGCGCCAAAGGTCGAACCCGCGCCTCTTTATGTTGCGCCGCCGCCCGCCGCGCCTTTGCCCGCGCCCGCACCCGTCTCTCTGTACGGGCAGACAGAATTGGTCGAGCTTTCACAGTTTGTAGATCAGCTGTATCAAAATGTTGCGGATGAGACGAGCGATAGTGCGTCCTTGAACGCAGAGTGTCTTGCGAATCTGAACGCGGCGCGCGTCGCAATTGAAAAAGGTGAATATTCAAAGGCGGAGGCATCCGCCGAATGGGTCAAAGCGCGTTTGCTGCGCGCCCGCGCGAGCCGCGCCGCCGCGGCGATGCCCAAGACACGCCTGCTCTACGGCGGATTGATTCTGGCTGCGTTAGTCGGCATCGTATTGTTCGTGATTCCATTTGGGTTCCGCTTTGTGCCGCTCATCGAACCGCTCTTGAGTGGCATCGGCGCGGGCATGTTGGGCGGCGCCGCGATGGCGTTGTACCAACTGAGTCGCCATATTTCGCGCCGCGAATACGACGCCGCGTTAAATTCCAAATACGCGCTGTCGCCGCTCTTTGGCGCACTCATCGGCGCGGTGATGTATTTGCTGTCCTTGCTTGGCATTCTCGCGGCGCCCAACGCGTTGGGACTCACGTTCGAGCCATTCGCACTGATGTATCTCTTTGCGTTTCTCGGCGGCATCTTTAACGATGTTTTGATTGGCGGGCTGCGCAGCTTTGGAACGCG
Organism: Chloroflexota bacterium; assembly: GCA_004295045.1. Taxonomy (GTDB): domain Bacteria; phylum Chloroflexota; class Anaerolineae; order UBA4142; family SHND01; genus SHND01. The sequence goes on from SHND01000080.1 coordinate 5,086, forward strand.
CCAAAAAATCTAATTTCGCGTTCTGCACAAGACAGAATTTTTCGAATTCCGAAAAACGATGAGGCAGCGTCGTTTTTCGGAATTCTTTTGTAATGACGATGCGTTATCTGGCGCTCGGCGATTCATATACGATTGGGGAAAGTGTCGCGGAAGGCGAACGGTTTCCGATGCAGCTCGCCGCGCAATTACGCGCGCGTGGATACGAACTCGACGACGTGGGAATTGTTGCGCGCACGGGCTGGACGACGGACGAACTCGCACGCGCGCTCGATTTGTTTGAACAACAACGCGCAGCGGAAGCGTCAGAAACGTACGAGTTGGTGACACTGCTCATCGGCGTCAACAATCAATATCGCGGGCGCGACGTTGAGGCGTATCGTTCTGAATTTGTAAAATTGTTGCAGCGCGCGATCGGTTATGCCGGAAATCGCCCCGCACGCGTTATCGTCGTTTCGATTCCCGATTGGGGCGTGACGCCGTTTGGAAAAAATCGCGACGATGTCGCGCGCGAGATTGACGCATTCAATGCAGTGAACCGCGCCGAAACCTTAAGGTTGGGCGCGCCTTATGCGGACATCACGCCCATCTCACGCGCGGCGTTGCATGATTCTGCATTGATTGCTGCGGATGGGCTGCATCCGTCCGCCAAGATGTACGCGCAGTGGGTGGAACTGATTTTGCCGATTGCGGCGGAAATCTTACATCACTCATAGCGGCAAGAAACTTGTTGCGGCAGAAATCCTGCGTCATGCACAACGACAAAAAACTCTGCAATTGTTCGCAGAGTTTTTATTCCACTTCGATTTTCTTGAGCCGCAAATTGGGCGTCGTGCCGGGCGTAAGACCGCGCCGCGCCAACGGTTTCGAGTCACCTTCTTTGAGCTCTACGGAAAAGGGAATGGGCGCCGCGCGCGCAAGCGTTTCGCCGGCAAAAAAACCATCGAGCGGCGCTTGGGCTTCTTTCCATTCGGTCACGCGCTCTATCGTCAGATTGCCGCTCACAAACATTTTTACGCGCGGAAAGCCCGCCAAGTCCAACTGCGCGCGCACGCGTTTGAGCAAGTCCGAAGAGATCGGATTGCGCTCCTCTTCTTCGTCCAGCACAATGCCGAAAAGTTTATCGCCCATTGCAAGGGCGACGCGCACCGCTTCGTCGGCGTCGTCATAAAAAGTATCGGCGCGAATGAGACGCGGCAGTTCGCGCGGCAGCAATTCATTGAACGCGTGCGCTGCCTTGACGGTATCGCCCATTAGCAAAATGAGGGAGCGCGGAATCAGTCCTCGCTGGCGCGGATCATTGAGAGGCAGGCAGCCCCCGATCACGGTGGCACATTCAAATTCTATTCCTGAGGTCGGATAAAGCGAGTAGGCGGATGTGAGGATCACGGGCAAAGGCGCGGCGGCAAGAACGAGATCGCGCGCGGCAGTACCCCAGCCGCTGGCAAGGGCGATCTGTCCGGTGAACGAAGTGATTTGCGGCGCAACGCGCAAGAAATAGCCGCGCACGCGGACGGCAACTTCGCCGGGAATCAGCGCGGCGCCCTCATCCAATGCCCAAAATTGAAAGGGGTGTTTGCCGAGTGACTGGAGGACTTGAATGCCCTGCGTCACGCCGCAAAGAATGCCCTCGCGCTGCGGAACAAATTCAAAAGTTGCTTGAGGATCGCGTTCTGCGCGTTCAAAAATATCGCGCAAGAGAGACATTTGAAACGATACAAGTTCTGACATACGCACCCTGCATTACGGTTTCACGCGCATTTTTGAGTATAATCATTCGAATCGCATTGTCAACGAAAAACCTGGAGCCACTATGTCAAAAACTTTGGTTGTCTTGAACCCGATGGCTGCGCACGGCGCGGCAGCCAAAATCTTTCCGCAGGTTGAACAAGCATTGCGCGGGGCAGGTATGGATTTTCAGGTCGCGCCGACGCGCGCCCCGCTGCACGCGGTAGAGTTGGCGGCGGACGCGCCGCGCCAAGGTTATGACCGCATCATTGCGGTGGGCGGCGACGGAATTGTGCATGAGGTCGTGAATGGACTGATGCGTGCGTCGAGTGAGGGCGAAACGATTGCGCTCGGCATTATTCCGCTCGGCACCGGCAACGATTTCATTAAATCGCTTCCGCCGCCACTGAACCCCGGACAAACGCGCGACGATTGGAAACTCGCGATCCCGCGCGCCACCTCGCCCAACACCGCGCTGGTGGATGTTGGAAAAATTACGGTGGATGTGCCAACCGCAGGCGCACCGCATCCGCACTATTTTATGAATGGCACCGATGTTGGCTTTGGCGCGTTGGTTGCCAAAGCGATTCGCGGCATTTCGTTGACCGGCATGGCGGCGTATTTGCTCGCGGTGATGCAAGTGCTTGCGGATTACGGCTTGCCGCGCATCAAGCTGACGCTTGACGATAGCCAGGTGATTGAACTGAACACCACGTTGACTGCCGTAACGAATGGTCGCTGTTTTGGCTCGTCGTTTTGGCTTACGCCGATGGCAGAAATTACGGACGGCGAATTGAATGTGATCATTGCACAAGCGCTGGGACGCGTGGGCATTTTGCGAATTATTCCCCAATTGATGAGCGGCACGCATTTGAATCATCCCGCCGTCACATTCAAGACCGCGCGCAAGGTCGTTATCGAATCAGCTGATCCTCTAATTATGGAAGCGGATGGCGAGATGCCCTTTCGCGCGGCGCGGCGAATGACCGTCGAAATTTTGCCCAAACGCTTGCGCGTGATGGTGTAAAGAGAAGGGATGAGAGCTGAGGGATGAGGGCTGAGTGGAATCACTATTACTTGATACTCAATGCTCAATGCTCAGCGCTACGACATGGCGATTGACTCGATTCTTTACAAACAAGTGATGCGCCGTTTTGCGACGGGAGTGATGGTGTTGACCGTGCGCGACGGCGAAAATTTTCATGCGGTGACGGTGAACAGTGTAACGTCAGTGTCGCTCGCGCCGATCTTGCTTTTGGTGTGTTTGGAGAAAAATGCGCGCTCGCATCGGCTGCTGCACGAGGCGCAGACGTTCGCGCTCAATATTTTGTCCGACGCGCAAATGGATTTGGGCAAAAGCTTGGCGTACGACCGCGTGGCGCGCAGCACGCCGCGCGAACAAGCTGCTCATCGCTTGAGCGCACGCGGCGAATTATGGTTCGACGATGCGCTCGCCTATCTGGAATGCCGCGTCACCGCCGAGTACGAGGGCGGAGACCACACCATATTTTTGGGAGAGGTCGTCAACGCGGTGCTTGCAAATGCTGCCGCGCGACCATTGATCTATTTTCAAGGTGAGTGGAAAAAGTTGAGCATTTAGGATGCACGAGGCGCGGGCTCGAGTCCGCGCTTTTTCATTTCATAGTCCAACATTTCGCGCAGAGTGTCCTGCAACGGGCGCGGGCTCCAACCAAGTTCGCGTTTTGCTTTTTCGGCGCTTGCAAAATAGGTGTAATCGTTCACTGAACCTAACGATTCTGCGGCAAAAGGCGTGTTAATGCCCAGCCCTTCGAGGGCGCCGAGAAATGCCTGCATCGGCGGCACCGTCCAACCCGGCAGCCAAAGGGCAGGTCCCGGGATACCCGTGATTTTTTCACATTCCTCAAACATCTGCTTCCATGTCAGCGCGGGACCTGCCAAAATGTACGCCTCCCCGACCTTGCCGCGTTCTGCCGCGCGAATGTGTCCTTCGGCAATATCGTCCACATGCGCGATGGTCACGCCCGATTTTGCGCCAATGCCCAGCGGCATCCGACTCAGATAGAAATCCAGTTGTCCCATATGCGGACCCGTATCTCCCGCGCCCGTAACGCCGCCGGGCTGAGCAATGATGACAGGCGCGCCTTGTTGCTGCATTGGTACGGCGACATCGTAATGCGCCTCATATTTGGTGCGTTCGTATTCCGAGCCCATTTCTGCCTTGTTGCCGTGATACGTTTCGTCCACGAGCTTGCCGCGCGTGTTGCCAAAGACGCCGACAGTGCTGGTATGAATAATTTTCGGCACGCCGAGCTCTGCCGCCATTTGTAAAACATTGCGCGCGCCGTCCACATTGATGGCGCGCATTTGCGGAATGTATTTCGGTCCAAATTTGTACAAGCCCGCGAGATGAAACACCGCGTCGGAACCGCGCATCGCTGCTTGAAAGGTTGCCGGTTCGGTCACATCGCCGCGCACCCATTGCAAACCGGGCAGCGCGGCGTTCGTTTTTACTTGCGATGGATCACGCGCGAGGCACACGACGGTATCGCCGCGCGCGGCAAGTTTTTGCGCCAAGCGTCCGCCGATAAAACCGGTGGCGCCGGTGACAAAGATTTTCATGTTTGCTCCACGTATTTGTTCCGATAGAGAAAACGAAAGATGCGCTGCAAAAAAGGGTAGATGAACATGAGCAGCAAAACGAGCTGGGCGTACTCGGGAGCGATAATCCCCACGAACAGCATCAAGACATAAATTGTAATGGTCACGCGCCCGCGAAAAAAATAATAGTCAATGTAAATGGGATGTAGATTTTCCACCATCAGCTTTGCGGAAACCGCGTGACGCCACAGCAATAGTCCAACCAAACCAATGGATAGCAGTGTGGCGGCATACACCACAATCACGATCGAAACGTTGGTGTGCGTGTCGAACAGACCCGCTGCTACAGGCAAGAACGCCACACACATCAACTGCAGTAAATTCAGCCACGTCAACGCAGCATCACTGGCTTTGATAAAATGAAACGTGCGCCGATGAACTTGCCAATACACACCCACCAGCAAAAAGCTCGTCACGTAAATAAGAAAATCGGGCGCGAGTTCCAACACGGAACTTGTGACCTCCGCAGGCGTAAGATTGGAGGCGAGGCGCGGCAAATCCACGTTCACCGCGAGCAGCGTCATCGCAAACGCAAAGATGCCGTCACTCAAACCGATCAAGCGGTCGGTGCGAGTGTCGGGGTCAACGTCGAGGTCAGAGGGAATTTCGGAGAGTTTCGCTTGGCGCTCTGAATCAATCTCGCTCATGTTTCAGCCGAGTCCGCGTGCTTGTGCCGCTGACGTGAAGTAAAAATTTGAGAGCCAATCCCCATATAAAATAAAAACAAAACTCCCAAGGCGAGCCAAACATTGATGAGCGCAACGAGCGTAAAGACGACAAAGGTGATGATTTGGATCAGGTAACGGTTCCTGAAAAAGCGGATGGTGTCATCATCCACTGACTCGTCCACAAAGCGATGTCCGCGTGTGGCATAACCCCACAATAACCATTGCACTGCCGTCGTAATGATTTGCGCGACGCCAAAAAAAATGAGCGCGAGAGGTTCCTGTGGATACCGCCCCAAGATCGCGGCAGGGACGGGCATGAACGCAATGAGCAAGAGAAACCAGTTGTTGAGCCACAGCAGCGTCGAATCATAATGCGTGATGTGTTCAAAGATGCGGCGATGCGCCATCCATTTCACAATCACGAGATAAAAGGCGAGCGCAAAAACAAGAAACTGGGGAATGAGACCGAGGATGACGCCGGGCAATTCTTGCGCGACGCGCCCCGCGTCAATTTCGGCAGGAATCAGTTCCAACGCCAAGAGCGTGAGCGCAATCGCAAAGACGCCGTCGCTCAACGCGAGCACGCGCGTAAAGTCCGTGCCCTTGTCAACCCAAATGGACGATTTGGGTTTGGATTCCTTTTCCATACGCAAGCGAGAGGATAACACGCGCGCGCGAAAAATTCAATGTGGCTGCGGTTGCGTTGACGCGCCTAATCGCGCATGTTAAAATCGGCGCATCGAGATTTTTTTGTTTGGAAACTGATTTGCCATGTCCGAAGCCGATACCTGTCGTGATTACGTCATTCCAAAACTATACGATGCGGGTTGGAAAGATAAAATCCGCGAGCAAGTGACCTTTACCGCAGGGCGCATCCTCCCCACGCCCGACGGCGGACACACGCGCAAACAAGGCAAGCGCGCCGATTACATTTTGCGCTATCGCCGCGATTTCCCGATTGCGGTTGTTGAAGCAAAAGCGGAATACAAGTTGCCCGGTGACGGATTGCAGCAAGCGATGGATTATGCCGAGACGTTGGGTTTGAAGTTCGCGTATGCGACCAATGGAAAAGGCATCATCGAACACGATTACATCACAGGCAAGCAGACCAAGTTAGAGGGTTTTCCTTCCCCCGCCGAATTGTGGGAACGTTTGAACGCGCAAGAAAAAATCGCTGACGCGGACACAAACGCCGCGCTTTTTCCATTTCATCGGCAAATCGGCGGCAAGGAACCGCGCTACTATCAAGAGATTGCGATCAACCGCGCGGTGCAAGCGGTGATTCAAAATCAGAAACGCATCTTGCTCACGATGGCGACCGGAACGGGCAAAACGTTTGTCGCGTTTCAAATCGTTTGGCGCTTGTGGAAAGCGCGCCGCAAGACAAAAATTTTGTATCTTGCAGACCGCAACGTTTTGGTTGACCAAGCTCAAGACCGCGACTTTGCGCCCATCGGCGACGCGGCGATTAAATTGCAGGGCAGAGCATACAAAAGCCGCGAGGTCTATTTTGCCATTTACCAAGCCATCGCCGACCGCGAAGGTTTTGCAGGATTGTATCAACAATACCCGCGCGATTTCTTTGACTTGATTATTGTGGATGAATGTCATCGCGGCAGCGCGGACGCCGAAAGCAGTTGGCGCAAGATTCTGGATTATTTTGAAACCGCGACCCAAATCGGCATGACCGCAACGCCCAAGCGCGACGCGAACGTTGACACCTACAATTATTTCGGCGACCCGCTTTACACCTACTCGCTCAAGACAGGCATTGACGATGGCTTTCTCGCGCCGTATCGCGTGCAGCGCGTTGTGCCGAACGTGGACGCGACAGGATGGCGCCCTTCGCCTCAAGAACGCGACCGCTATGGCAAATTGATTCCCGATGGCGTGTACGGCTCAAAAGAATTTGAACGCATCATTTCGATGTTCGCGCGCACGCAAGCAGTGGCGAATCACTTGACCCAATTTCTCCGCAACACGAATCGGATGGACAAGACGATTGTGTTTTGTGTTGACCAAGAACACGCGGAAGATATGCGGCTCGCGCTCGCGCAAGCGAATGTTGACCTCGTACAAAAATATCCGCACTATGTCGCGCGCGTCGTTTCGGATGAAGGCGATGTTGGACGCGGGCATCTCGACAATTTCCAAGACCCTGAACGCGCGACGCCCGTCATTCTCACAACCTCGATGATGTTGACCACGGGTGTGGACGCGCCGACGTGCAAAAACATCGTCTTGTTCAAACCAATTGCGTCAATGGTGGAATTTAAACAAATCATCGGGCGCGGGACGCGCGTACTCGAAGAACGCGGCAAGGCATGGTTCAACATCATTGATTACACAGGCGCTACCGCGCTCTTTGCCGACAAGGAATTTGATGGCGAACCCGCGCTGCCCACGCGCAAGGAAACGATTGACGATGACGGAAACGTAATTGGTGAAACAGAAGGCGAAATTGCGTCGCAATCCGATGGCGAAAACGGGAACGGCGAAATATACGAGCCGCCTCTATTGCCGCCCGATGATGGCGCACACGAGCCGCGCAAATACTATGTGGATGGCGTGAACGTCTGGATTTCCGTCGAGCAGGTGATGGAACTCGACCCCGAAGGTCACGTTCTCAAAACGGTTTCTTATGAACAATATATTCGCGACCAAATTCGCCGCTTGATGCCCACCGCCGAACATTTGCGAATTGTGTGGAGTGAGGAAAAGCAGCGCGATGAAATTACGCGCGAACTCGCACAGCGCGGGATTGACCTCGACAAGCTGGCGAAAATTTTGAATCGCACCGACGCCGACGCGTTGGATTTACTTTTGAACGTTGCCTACAACGCGCCAATCCTTTCGCGCCGCGAACGCGCGCAAAAACTGAAATCGTCGCGCCCGAACTTTTGGAACGAGTACCAACCGCAAGCGCGCCAAGTGCTTGAAATTTTGTTGGACAAATACGCCGACTATGGCATTAGTCAACTCGCGCAATTTGGCCAAGTGCTGCAAGTGCCACCGTTATCGGAACAAGGAACGGTGATGGAAATTGCCGCGCGGTTTGGCGATGCGGGCAAGCTGAAAAACGCGGTGGAGAAAATGCAAAATTTGCTTTACGTGGACTAGTCTATTTAGAGGCCATAATTCGAATGCTGAAATCTTTTATTACACGTTCATTTTGGTTTGTTATGCTATTGACCAGCATTGTCAATAGCGCGTGCGCTACTCAACCCCGTTCAACCCCGACTCAACTACCAACCGCCATTGCGGCTCAGGCGGTTGGTGTAACGCCAACATTGACGCGTAACCCCACGCCAACTGTGACTCCCACAACAACAGTGACTCCCACAATCGCGCTACCATCTACGCTCAAGACAAGCCCATTTCCTACAAAGGTGCCATTATTGACGTTTTACAAGCCCGATGCCTACGATGATTTGCTGTTGATGGCTCCCATCTCGCAAGGCATTGATGGTTGGACAGTCTGGACGGAGAATGACAAATCGAATGTGGGGAAGAATCAGGTTCAAATGGTAGCTGACCCCACCTACAAACAGGTGGTTGAGTTTTCGCGAATTGCAAATGGTTTTGAAAATGGCGGCGCGGGGATAGTTATGCCGCTAGACGTTGACGTTTCCAAATACTCTCATCTCTATCTTAACTTGACTGGCAAGATTGTTCGAGAAAGGGGTTCTTATCTGCAGGCGACTCAAGCGCCATACAATAGTGCGCCCAGTGAAGCGGCTTTGTTCATTCAGCTCAAATATCTAAATAAACAAGGCAGGCAACGAGAATACTCGGTTGGCTTTTGGACGCATGTTGACAAAATGTCCAGTTTTGAACAAGCTAGGCGTTTTGAGTTGGGACAATGGTTCAATTATGCGTCGGCGGACCTGATGTTTCCAATTGCTGATTCGACAGTACGGGAACCTCCTCAGCGTATTACGGAAATCAAAATCTATGGGTATGCGTGGGAGTTTACAAGTCAGGTTGCGCAAATAAAGCTCTCGGGCGCGCCAGCCGTCCCAACTTTGCTGCCGCTCGATATAGATCCGTGCGCGCTTCTTTCGGACGATGAAATAAAAACAGCGTTGGGAGAATCCATTCCCCTTCTAACGTCCAATCCTTCGGAAGGGTCTTGTTGGTACGGGTCTATTCCACCGGGTGATTTGTTTTTCTTGGATGGGTTGATGGTCATCGTTGGAAAAACTAACGCCACTCGCATTGCGGATTCGGCAGCGTGGGTGCTAGCGCTGGCGCAAGCGCATAGACTTGAATTGGCGCCTGGCTTGGGCGAGCAGGGTTTTGTTTCTCCAAACTCCTCTAGCCCATCCATTCTCGCGCGCCAAAAAGATATCCTATTGATAATGAGCGCCACCAGGTCAAGGGTAAAGGCAGCGCAGCCGGTGCAAGCGCTAAAGAAACTCGCCGAGCTTGCGCTTTCCAGATTGCCCCACTGAAAAAGGTAACGGATGCGACAAAAAAAGGAATCTGCAAAGAAAACACCGTCAGAACAGCGGCATAGGACGCCGCAGTCCGCATTGCCGCAATTCGCGCCGCCCAACGGCGCGACGAGCAAGCAGCAGCTCTCTGCCGTCATCAAATCCGCGCGCGACATTATGCGTAAAGACGCGGGTTTGAACGGCGACCTCGACCGCTTGCCGCAGCTCTCTTGGATTTTGTTTCTTAAATCGTATGATGACCTTGAACTGCGCCGCGAGACCGAAGCGATTTTGAACGGCGCGATATACAAATCCGTAATTCCCGTTGGCTATCGTTGGCGCGATTGGGCAGCCGACGAAAACAAGGGACGTACTGGCGAAGAATTATTGGATTTCGTAAATAATGACCTGTTACGGAAACTGCGCGCGCTCGACGATTCGGATGAGCAGCGCGTCATCGCCCAACTCTTTGCCGAAACAAACAATCGGATGCTTTCGGGTTTTCTCTTGCGCGATATTGTGAACCTCGTCGCCAAAATCAATTTCAATTCCAGCGACGACATTCACACCTTGAGTCACTTGTACGAATCCATGCTCAAAGAAATGCGCGACGCCGCAGGCGATTCGGGCGAATTTTACACGCCGCGTCCCGTCGTGCGTTTCATGGTGGAGCGCGTCGCGCCGCAGTTGGGCGAACGCGTCCTCGACCCCGCGTGCGGCACGGGTGGCTTTCTCGTCGAGGCATACAACTATTTGGCGGCACAACAGCATACCGCGCAAGACCGCGAGACGTTACAGACGCGTTCGATTTTTGGCGTCGAGAAAAAACCGATGCCCTTTCTCTTGGGTATGATGAATCTGTTACTGCACGGCATCGAACGCCCGAACGTGCGCCGCGACAATGCGTTGAAAAATCCTTTGCGCGAAATTGGCGACGCGGAACGATACGCGGTCATCGTGACCAATCCCCCGTTCGGCGGCGAAGAAGAAAAAGGCATCCAAGAAAATTTTCCGAGCAGCACGCGCACCGCCGAAACCGCGATCCTCTTTATGCAATTCATCATGCGTTCCCTCAAGCAGGGCGGACGCGGCGCGGTGGTTGTTCCGAACGGCACCCTCTTTGGCGATGGCGTGACGGCGCGCGTCAAGGAACAACTGCTCACCGAATTTAATTTGCACACCATCGTGCGTTTGCCCAACGGCGTCTTTGCGCCCTACACTTCGATTCCGACGAACCTGTTATTTTTCGCCAAGACCGAACCGACGCAAGAAATTTGGTATTACGAATTACCGCTGCCCGCAGGCAAAAAGAATTACACCAAGACGCAGCCGCTGCAATTCGAGGAATTTGCCGCGTGCGCGGAATGGTGGGACACGCGCGTTGAAAACGAACGCGCGTGGAAATTTGATTTTCGCGCCGCATACGTTCAAGCGCGCGCCGATGCAAAACCCTTTTGGGACGCGGCGCAGCAAGCCGAAGCGAACGCGCGCAATTTGGCAAGGCGCGCCAAAGAAATTGACGACGCGCTGAATGAATTGAAAAAAGGGAACGGCGCGCCGAAAGAAAAGAGCGCGACGTTGAGCGCGCAGCGCGATGAATTGCGCGCGCAAGAAAACGCGGAGTGGGCAAGCGCGCGTGAGCAGCAGCAAAAGGGCGACGCGATTTATTGGGCGATATTCAATCTCGATTTGAAAAACCCGAATCGCGTGGACGATTACGAACACATGCCGCCCGAGCAACTCGCGGCGGATATTTTGGAAAAGGAAAAACGGATTGCAGAGATAATGGGGGAGATTCGAGAGCTCTTGGGAGGTTCAAACTAGACTCGCGCTAATCCACTGCTACGGAATTGGAATTCGGGCTTCAATTTCTGCAATGACGCTGGCTAAATCTGGCGGCGCTGCTGCAATGACGTTTTCCTCGCGGTTGACGTGCTTGTGGTGCGGAAAGGTGGAAAGGTCAGGAAAATGCGCGGTGTCATCGTAACGAAAAACGAGTGCGCCGTCTTCTGACTGATAGTGATAAGCATAACTCACGCGCTCGATTCCAAACTCGGTGTTGACAAACTCGCGCACGTGCAAGCGCGAACCATCGGCAAAATAAATGTCGCCGCGAATAAAGCCCGCATCGGGCTCACGCTCATCCAATTGCAATTCATAGAGCCGCACGCTGCGCGCGCGGGCAATGATACCAAGCAGACTGGAATAGTAATCCTTTATCACGAGATTTCTGCCTGTGCCAACGCATCGTATTTTTCTTGAAGCAAGCGCAGCATTTTTATTTCGCCCGTCCACTCAATAAAGTCGAGCGTTTCCGTTAAATCTTCTCCATTAAAACGGCGCTCGAACTCGGCGGTTGGCATCTCGTACCGTCTTTCAAACGCGGCGAGTCGCGCGCGCGTGCGCTCAATGCCCAAATCCAAGATTTTCAGGCGGTCTTGAATTGCCGATTCGAGCAGCGGCTTGAGCGAGATGGGCGCATTTGACTTGATTACAATTTCTTGAATCATATTGTTCTCCCTCCGGTTCAACCGCAAGAATTATAGCATAACGCCAACAACACAATTTGAGGACCCATGAAGAACGAATGGCAAACTGTTCCACTAGGAAAAGTTCTCAAGCGCGTCAAGCAGGAGATTTCTCTTGACGCGGCAAAAATTTATAAAGAAGTAACAGTGCGTTTGTGGAACAAGGGCGTCGTTCCGCGCGGCGAAAAGCAGGGCATCGAAATCAAGACGGCGCGTTATTCTATTCGCGCAGGGCAACTCATTTTGTCGCGCATTGATGTACGAAATGGAGCGATTGGTCTCGTACCAACCGAGCTTGATGGTGCAATTGTATCTGGCGAATTTTGGACATATGAAATTGACCAAACCCTGCTTGACTCAAAATTCTTGGAATACTGTGTCGCGATTCCAGACTTTATCGAAAAATCGAATCAAACAAGTTCTGGTACGACAAATAGGATTCGCGCAGAAGAAGAACTTTTTCTCCAAATTGAAATCCCCCTCCCCCCCCTCCCCGAACAACAACGCATCGTCGCGCGCATCGAAGAATTAGCGCGGCGCGTGGAAGAGGCGCGGGGGTTGCGGAAAACGGCGGTGGAGGAGGCAGACGCTTTGCTTGAAATCGCGGTTGGCAAAGTTTTCGAGAACCAAACTCCGATTGAAGCCAGATTACTGGGAAGACTTGCAACCAAAATTGGAAGTGGTTCAACGCCAACGGGAGGACGCGCATCCTATCCATCGTCAGGCATCCCATTTATCCGCAGTCAGAATGTTCGGATGCGTGAATTTCAAATGGAAGGCATTGCGTTTATTGATGAAGCAACGCACAAGAGCATGAAAGGAACAATCGTTCAGCCGAACGATGTCTTGTTGAACATTACAGGGGCATCAATCGGACGTGTCGCATGTGTTCCTGACGACTTGAAAGAAGCAAACATCAATCAGCATGTCGCCATCATTCGCCCGACACAAGAATTACATCCACGCTATTTGATGTATTGGCTAAGTCAACCCAAGATTCAGGAATTTATCAACAGCGAACAAAAAGGCGCAACGCGGCAAGGATTCACAAAACAACAAATTGAAAAATTCAATGTCCTATTATTGCCGCTTGACGAACAACATCGCATCGTCGCGCACCTCGACAACTTGCAGCAAAAGGTGGACGAATTGCGCCGTTTGCAAGCCGCGACGCAAAAGGAACTCGACGCGCTGATGCCGAGCATCTTGGCAAAGGCGTTTGCGGGAGAGTTGTAAAAAAAAGAGGACAAGCCAAGCGCTTGTCCTCTTGTCATTTACGGCAATTTCTCCACGCACGCCTCTGCCGTCGCTTGCATCGCTTGGGCGGCGTCGTTGACGGGCGTGTTTGCGTTCAATACGCCGAGTTGATTCGGATGAATCGCTTCCCAAATGCAGGTGAGGATTGCGGAATCGGGCGCGGCGATGCCGAGCTGCATTTGGTCATTCAGCCCTTTGAGAATCGCATCATTGGTAATCGCCGCGTCCTTGAGCGCATCGTTCAGCGCGGGCAGGCGGCGGAATTTTTTCGCCATGTCAATTTGGATTGGTTTCGATGTGACGAATTGCATGAACCCCTTGGCGATTTCGAATTGGTCGCCGCTCGCGCCGGCGGGCATCGCAAAATAAATTCCCCCCGTGAACGGACGCGGCAATTCATTTTTGGAAACTTGCGGCATACGCGTCACGCCGAGATTGCTGCCCAGTTTCGCCGCGTACGCGTCCAATGCTTCGTCGCCGTTGATAATCATCGCCGCGCGCCCTTCGGAAAAAATCGCGTCGGCGATGGGCAGGTCCGCGTCGGGTGAAACTACTTTTTTATCTTTGAATGTTTTGAGCAGCGTCAATGTTTCCGTCATCGCGCGCGTATCGAGCGTGGGCGTTTTGCCATCTTCGGCGACGACACTGCCTTTGAATCCGGGGAGCCACGGCATCAGCCAAAACGGATTCGTCGTATCGTACACGAGCGTGTATTGCCCGATTGGTTCTTTGGTCAAGGTCGCGCCGAGTCGAATCA
>SHND01000063.1 GCA_004295045.1 Chloroflexota bacterium
AAAGCCAAACCACCTTCGCCGCGTGGCTTGACCACACTGGAGCAGGAAACCATCTTGGGGCTGCTGAACAGCGAACGCTTTCAAGACCACGCCCCGCGCCAAGTCTATGCGACGCTGCTCGACGAGGGCATCTATGTCTGCCATTGGAGTTCGATGTATCGCATGCTCGCTGAAAAGCAGCAACTTTCCGAACGGCGCAACCAACTTTGCCATCCGCCCGCCGTCAAGCCCGCACTGGTGGCACGCGCCCCAAATCAAGTGTGGAGTTGGGACATCACGAAATTACTGGGACCGACCAAGCACACCTTTTACTATCTGTATGTCATTCTGGATGTGTATAGTCGCTATGCGTCTGGCTGGCTCCTCGCCGAGCGGGAATGCGAAGAGCTCGCCAAGCAGTTGGTGCGAGAAACCTGCGCGAAACAAAATATTCCGCTCGGTCAACTCACCTTGCACGCCGATCGCGGCAGTGCCATGACCGCCCAACCGTTAGCGTTACTGTTGTCCGACTTGGGTGTAACGAAATCGCATTCGCGCCCGCGCGTGGCCAACGACAATCCGTATTCAGAGGCACAGTTCAAGACCATGAAATACCGTCCCGACTATCCGGAATTCTTTGCTTCGTTGCCGCATGCGCGAGCGTGGGCGCAGGGCTTCTTCCAGTGGTACAACCACGAGCACAAACATAGTGCACTGCACTTGCTCACGCCCGCAGTGGTACATTACGGACATGCACCGAGCGTCTTGCGGGCACGACACGCCGTTAGGCAACAGGCCTATGCCGCACATCCCGAACGTTTTGTGAAAGGACCACCGGCGCTAGAGAACGTACCGCCAGAAGTGTGGATCAACCGACCACAGCCCGTGCTGGCAGTCGCGGATCTACACTAAATTCCAAAAAAAGTTGTCTCAAACCTATTGACACATTCCGAAGCCGTGACGCTGCGCGGAGTTGGAAATCGTTTTTTGCAGTGCCGCTTTCAAATGTTCAAACAGGTTGCGGTATTCTTTATAAAATTGCTCGGTGACTTTTTCTACGGAGAATGCTTCGCGCACCTTATTCCAAACCATATCGGCGCGCTGCTCGCCGGGCGTCAAGCGAATCTCTTCCAAAATTTGACGCTCGGTGAATGTTAAATCAAGCGGCGCGTCGAGATGCAACAGGCGCAAGCGCAAACGCGTCTCTGTCGAGCGCGCAGTTTCGACACGTTCCATGCCCGGAAGCATTTCCATCAAATCAGCTTCGTGCGTGTGTGCATCTTGTCCCACGCGCTTGGGACTCACAAACGCGACGGACGAATAATCGGACCGCGCAAAAACAAACAAATAATTACCTTGTGGAAAGCGACGATAAAACGGTTCAAGAATCGGCGTCAACTGCGTCTTGCCGATTCGATTTCGTACCGCCTCCATTCGGAGTTCGATCAGGAACACTTGAAAATGCGAGGTGTCCGTATTGTGGTCAGCCACGAGGTGCATACTGCCAATCAAGTTGTGGGCACGTTCGGGTAGCCCGTCAAAATTCCATTCGGTCGGCTGCACGCGATATTGCCACGCGCGAAAAAAATCAATCACCGCGTCGCGAGAAGAGAACTCGAAAGAAGAGTTGTACATAATGCTTCCCAATGAAAAAGAAATTGCCTGTTATTATAAACAGGCAAGGGGTGGACTGCAATGCGAAGCGGGAGCAGATGGGATGGTGTCTTTTTCTGATGCGCGCAATCAAAGTTATTCGGGATAGATAGCTTGAACGAGTTGTTTGGGCCATACAAACAACACATAACCGCCAAGGAGCAGGATGAGAATAATGGAAATGAATAGGATGGCGATGAATAAGAGAGGAGACATGGGAAAACTCCTTATGGGTTGAATCTTTCTGTGGTACTTTTTCCGGTATCGGTTCTAGCAGACACTTGCTTTCGCTTCGCGATCGAATTTATGAATTTGCGTTTCAATTGCTGCGATGGGAATAGAGATGATATCAGATGGCACGCTTCAACAAACAGTCTCGCTTCAGAAAATCGCGCTTGAACATTTCGGTTCTGTTTCTTGCCGCCCATGCGCGAAACGCAAGCGATTTGTAGTCTGTCGCGCGGCAGATGTTGTCGCAGTTCATATAAAAATGTTTTCATGACTTTCCGTCCGTCGAGCGGAGGATTGAATCCATCTCGCTTTTGTGTATTCGTTATCGAATAGTGTCCCTGATTTGCCTTGTCTGTTGCACGGTTCGCCCACCCACTTCATTGGAGGTGATGCGAATTCACTTGATCTCTGCAAGTGCGGTAGAGACCGAACCGTGTTTCACTGTCTCAACCCAGTGTGTTTTCGTTGTTGCCGATATTCTAAGGTCAAAGTTCAAATTGAGCTGCGTACCTGTGGGTAACACTTGACGAACAAATGCATTGCAGTTGCCTCAATTTCATCTCACAAAGCGCTTACATGGGCAGGAATTAGACGTGACAGGTTTTCGGGAACCTGTCACGTCTATCAGGATGAATCAAGCCGCGCGGCGATTGCCGTTCGAACGGTCATCTGCCCCTGTGCGAAGAGCCAATGCGCGTTCGCGGCGCTCACGCTTTCGTGCCAATTCACGCTCAAAGCGATGCGCTTCTTTTTCCGATGGCGATTGATAGTGAGCCATAACCGTATCGTCATCCGAGTCGGTCGGCGGCGCGGCTATGTCATGGGGCGTTGCCATTTGCTCCGCGGAAACGGCGCGAGCAACCCGCAATGACGGAGCGACAAAGCGTACCGCCAGCGCCAAAGCGGCGATGATAACGATCCAAGGCAGGGCGCCTGTGGTCTGCATGCCGCCCTCCCGCACCACATCCAAAATCATTTCATCCCATGCTTTTTGATTCTCGGCGGCATCTGCGGCGTTCTTTTCCGCTTGCGCATTTTGCGCTCGTGTGTGGCGCAGGTCCTCCGCGCTCCTGTCGTTCGCGATTTGTCCCTCGCGCACACGTTGTTCGACAATTCCAGGAATAAATCCCTGCAAGTTGCCCAACAAAATACCGCCGATGCCAAAGGCGACGACGACGAGGACGGCGAGCGAAACCACGATCACTTTGGTTCCACCGGAATCCGTAACTCCGTATCCCATAATGCACCTCCTACGCCGCATAGCATAGCAGGAATGCTTGCCGAGAGCTTCCAACACCCTGTTGATAAACAAATCAAAAGATGCTCGCGTGCATCTCGCGCGCCCCTTGCAAAAAAACAGGGGAAGGCATATGCCTTCCCCTGTGCGAGAATTGGATTGCGGTATAAATCTCTCAGGCGTCGAGCGCGCCGTACTGGAGCAAACGCAGCCCTTCGAGGCGAACGGCGTCAGGATACAATGCTTTGTACACATTGCAGTACGGCGATTGAACATCCGTGCGTCCCGTCGCGCGCAGCGTGAGAAGCGAACAGCCCCCCGCGCACCATAGCTGCCATTCGCAATCCGCGCAGCCCGTTTTTTGCTGCACGGGAACATTCAAGAAATTGTCGTGGACTTGGCGCAGCGCGAACAGCGGGTCGTCCGCCAGCACATTGGTCACCGTACGTTCGATTTCCATTTGACAGCGCGCGATGCCGCCGCGTTCGTCAATCACCATGTAATTGTGTCCTGCGCCGCACGCGTATTCATGCGGCTCGGCGAACGAGCTGCGGTCCACCAAGCCGTCAATGATACGGTGGCGCGGCAAACGCGCTTCAATCATCGCGAACGCTGCCTGCATCCCCGCGATGATGCGAGCGTGGTCGGCGGCGAGCTGCGCGTGCGAACCCGCGCAATCGTTCTCGCGATAGAAATTCAGATTGAACAAAAGATCGCGGTCGAGCGCGAAATTCACCGCGTCGGGGAGTGTATCCGCGTTGTGCGCCGTGACAGTGATGGAAAGGTGCGGCGACAAACCATTTTCGATTGCGCGGTCAATCGCGTGCGCGACAGAGAGAAAAGTGCCGCGTCCATTCGCAAACACACGCTGCGCGTCATGCGCCGCGCCAATGCCGTCGAGCGAAATCATGAGCCGAATATTTTCGTCGCGCAAAAACTCAATCATTGCATGCGTCAAGCCGACGCCGTTGCTCAAGACGACTTGGCGCAGTTTCAATCCCGTTTTCTTGGCGCGCGCTTGTGCGTGCGTGTGAAGCATTCGCACAAGTTCAAAATTCAAGGTCGCCTCACCGCCCGCGTACTTTAATTTGACCGCTTGAAACTCATTGCGCGCGGCGGAACGGAACACGGCGTCCACCGCCGCGCGGCCCGTCTCCTCGTTCATCGCCTGATTTGTTTTATTGATGTAGCAATACGTGCAGCGCAGATTGCACGCGTTCGTCACATGCAGCCAGGCGGTCAAGGTTTTCGCGCGTGAACGAAGGATGGAGGTTGACGCGTCGGCTGGACGAACAAGTCCCAGCGCGGCAAACGCGCGAACGGCATCGAGATAGTCGCCGTGTGATGGCGCATCACGCGGCACAATCGAATCCAGCGAACGCGTCGCATTGAACGAATCTAGAATATTTTGGGCGGGCGCGTTGAGGACGACGACGTTGGAATAGCCCGCGGGATTGAACACAAGTTGATGCTGCGCGGGCAGCGGCGCGCGATACAAACGCGGCGCGATCTGCCATGTCGCCGCAGAATCTATTGCAGGCATGGGAATAGGTTCAAAGCCGCCATCGGGGCAGGCGCAGTCTTGTTCTGCGAAATCGCCGGACGTAGAGGTGAGAATGATAGGTGTGTCCATAGATTCAATCTCCAAACCAGATTGTTCGGTTTCGCAAGAGTTCGCGTATCGCGGATTTGCCGAGATGATAATCTCCCTCAATCTGCATGACCTTATTAGCAAAAATTTCCAATTCGAAAGGATTCAGCGTTTTTGCGCGTTCGTAGATCCCATCCTTGGCACGCAAGATGTCGCGGTACGAGTCGCTGAGCAGGCGATCATATTCAAGCCCCAGCGTATAGTTCTCTGCCGCTTCCTCAAGCGCCGTTTTCATCAATTCCTCATTGCGGTCCAGTTTTTTGCCTTCTTCGGCTTGAAAGCGCTCGAACGAACGCCGTCCGAACAAGGTGTGGAGTTTGCCAAGCTGTGGCCACAAGAGGACTTCGGCTTCGTTTGGATCAATACGCGGTTTGCCGGTTGCCGGGTTGAGCTTGTAATCGGAGTGAATCAGATTCATAGCGCGCTCCGCTGATTTCTGGAGCAACGACTCGTTTGAAATAAAGTAGCCAAGCCATGCGAGATTGACCAATGCATCCACCTTTCGATGGAGCAGTGTCTCGCCTGCTTTTTCCGCCGCGCTCTCGAAGGCATCTTGCGCGCTGCGCGCAAGGCGGGACGCTTCGGGGTCAGACGGGTTGAGCGCGCGCACAATTTTTGACCAATCGCGATATGCACAGCCAAGCTCGATAAAGGCTTCGACTTCGTGCGCCCTTTCTTTGACCTTCGTTTGGAAAATATCCAATGCCTCATTCGCGTGTGAGCGTGCCTCGCGCAGGAGCACGATTTTTTGGTCGGGTTCTGAAATCTCATCAGTCTGACTCTGCCGTCGCTTGGCTTCAGCAAGAGTGATGTACGCCAAACCAAGGCCGCGTTGATGCTGGAGTCCGCGAAAGATCGCCAGCGCGCGTTCGTTGTCCTGGATTGCTGCACTGTAACTGCCCTCATACAAGCTTACAATGGCGAGGGTGTTCAAGCTCAAGCCGACCGGATAACGAGGACCGATTTGTTTTCGGAGCTCTACAGCATTGTTGATGAGTGCGCGTGCATCTGCAAATTCGCCAAGAAACGTCAAAGCATAGCCCAGATTGTTCAAGGTCTCGGCGGTCTCGGCAAGGATGTCGAGCTCGCGCCAGAGTCGCGCTGCTGCCGTATAGTCCATGACCGCGCGGAATAGCCGCCCACGATGGCGAAAGAGGTAGCCGCGTACGCGCAGCCCCAACGCATAGACCGCTTTGGTGCGCCAGGGTCTGGCAGCTTTCAGATCGCTCATGATCCCCTTTGAAATTACTGGCTCGAGCTCACTGAGAACACGATCAAGGATTTCACGCGCGCGACGCAAATTCGCGTCTTCGCCAAGGGTCGTCAAAATGTACGCTTCCCAGATGTCGAGGATTGCCTGATTGCCCGGCGCGCCTTCCACGAGAAGTTCTTGTCCTTCCTCGCGATAGCGCTTGACTTTGTCTAGCGCAAGTTGGTATTTGCCTTCCGCCCAATCACGCACGATGGGACGCATGGCGATATTCCCCAATAATTGACTCATATCCAAGCCATCGTCAGTTTGCTTGTTCGCCTTGCGCTCGGCAAGAAATTCAAGTAGAACAGCTTGGAGCCGAAAATCTATTTCGGTCTCGCCGGCAAGTGTTGCCTGACGGCTGTAGCGGTAAAAGGCGCGAAAGCCTCTGAGGGGTTCCTGTTTTAGCTGATAGTACGCATCTTCGGTTTGCAGATTTCGAATACGCGAATTCACGAATGATAATTTTTTGCGGTCCGGCTCGAATCCTTGCCGTTCCACGGGTTCATAGATTTCGGCCAACTCGGCGCGGCGCGCCTCGAGGCGGTCAAAATAGTATTGTTTAACGATCAGTGCGGCTTTTTTGGCTTCGGGGGCATCGTGATCAGCATCATAAACATATTTTTTTAAAAGTGTGTACATCTCGTCATGGAGAAACCAACGTTCTAAAATGGAACGTTCCGCTTGGCTATCCGCTTCGACTTCTGCACGACGCTTGCGCGCAATGGACAAATAGCTGAACTCTTCCAAATGCTTTTTTGCTTGGTCCTCCGAAATCTCCAAGAGGCGACGCAAAAGTTCAACATTCACTCCGCGCGGCGCGCGGCCCATCGCAACAACTGTACGACCAACCTCACTTTGTTCAATCAAGCGCGCGATGAGGCCTTCGTTTAGCTCCTCGCGCATTTTTTCAAGTTCCGCGGCAGACGCTGCTTGCAGCTGCGCCATTGACATCCTTAATGGGTCGGGTAAGGGATATTCTAACGCGACGAGATCGGCAAAGAGGGAGAGAGAAATTGGTTTGCCTTCAGAAAGCTTGTAGACCACTTGACGCAGGTCTTTAGTGACAGCTTCGATCCTACTTGCCACGTCCGGGCGGCCACGAAGGTGCGCTGTTTCTGCAAGGACTTGAAAGTATTCGCGGCATTCGGTGTCGGTGAAATTGCCAAGGTTAACGGACTCGAGCTTTACTCCAGAGAGTGCTTTGAGGTCATCCCGTAACCGTTCTGCTTCCTTACGTCCTGCCATCAAAAAAACAAAATTCTTGAGCTGCGGCAGTAACTCTAACAACCATTTCCATGAATCCGCTACATCGGCGATGAACGGCGGGAGGCCAGGAATATCATAGATGATGCGTTCGACTGTATCGAGTGCGATGACAACTCGCTTATGATCTGTGATCTCTTGGAGATATTTTACGAAATCAACAACTGCTTCTTCGCGCTTGCCAGCTGCGCTGGTGGCATCACCAATCGCAGTGAGATTCTCTACATCACTGCGTAAATCTGCAAAGCGTGAAGTTTCACTTGGCGGTAACTGCAAGACCTGATAAAAACCATCCGCGAGACCATAGCGAAGGTGTGGCGACATAAGATAAAAGTCAATTGGCTCGCGAGCCGCGATGACGTCAGATTCGTCCGCTGCCAAGCGCAGTACTTCTTCCAAAAGTTTTGTCTTGCCAGCCCCGCCATCATCAATGACAACAATTCCCTTGGGATCGGGTGACGGATCACGAATCAACTTTAAAATGTGTTCGATTTGTTCTCTGCGTCCCACCAACCGAGCGGTTGCAAAAAGTCCAGTACTGTGGAACGACGGATCCAAGTTGGCCATTTTTCCTCCACTTTCAGACGGTTAATCCAGAACGTTTGACTTGGAAAACAATCAAGTCGTCAGAACGAGAGGATTGTGGTTAACGATGCGGTTCGTGTAAGTGGATGATTCGACTTTTGACTCGAAATTGATGCAATCGTCAATATCAAAATTTGCTCGGCGCAGCGCTTGAGCGTGAAACTCAGCTCGTTCGAGAAATACACGCCGGCTCTGTTGAAATTCTGTTGCCCATTCTTGGTACAAAAGATACGCGCGGCAGTGTAAATTTCGCCAGCGTAATGGTTCATTCGTTCGCAAATAATTTTCGAGGACGCGCCGCATTGGGTCATCAATCTGAAAACGTTTATCGTGCCAGTGCATCAAATACGAATCGAGTAGCTGTTTACGGCGTCTTTGCACCTGCTCATTTGAAATTGTGTGGCGCACTTGACTATCTGCTTCCCACATCTTGGGCATTTCACTCTCGCGAAATCCATCTAACACGGAAAGCGCTTCAAGGTCTCTCGCCACATCGCCGCGAATTTTTTCATCAATCACAGATAAAAGTCCCTCGCGCGCCTTGCTGGTTGCCTCCGCTTCATTTCTTCCCTGTGCCAGCAAATAATTCACCCATGGATACCCACCGCCAAGTTTATGAATTGTCTCTGCGTCGAGAATAGCGTCGGGCTTTTGTGCTTTTAACTGTTCTGCCACTTCGGAAACCTCAAACGGACGCAGCGGAACAAATCCTTTCGGGAATACAACATTCACGCGAAGATAGGGCGATTCCCAAGGATAGAGTTTTCCACGCCCGGTGAGGATGGTGACAACATGCGGTAGCGCGGCGAGAGGAGCGAGCAGCGCGTTTTCTAATTTTGCGAGTTTTGTCCAATCGGCGACTTCAAAGATAGAATCGAAGATGAGAACGAGGATGCGGTCTTGGAATTTTTCTTTGACCGCCGTCACAAGCCAGCCCGTTTGGTCGCCCAAATCGGCGTCGCGCGAGGTGGAGGCAGAAATGGAGTCTTGTTTGCCAATCCATTCGATAAGTTCGCGCGCGAGCGCATCGGGTGACGCATTTTCAGCGAGATGAGCTGGGTTGACAATATGCTCGTTTGATTGTGGAACAAATCCTGCTGGAGGTTCTGCAAGACTGAGGCAAAGCGATGTGACACGCGGGTCTTGTGGCAAGACCTCACGATGGAGATGGAGCATTAGCCATGTCTTGCCAGAACCGATTTCTTCATGAAACACGATAGTCCGGGGCTTGTCAGGGAGATCAATGTTTTGGATGACTTGTTGCACATACTGAGTGTCGTCAGCGCGTGTTGCCGCTAAAAACTTGGCTGGGTCAAAAGGTAATCGCAATTCCATAGTCCTATCTCCTCCTCAAATGTGGAGGAGATTCGACTCCGCGCGCGGCTCGAATCTCCCCGTGGAAACTCAAACCGCTAACCTGCAGTTACCAGAACATCGCTATCGGATAAAGCGCGATCTGCGCCGACCCATTCTCGGTCCTCTTTATACCAATCCAGCGCCCGCTCCACATCCGGTGGCTCGATGCTTCCTGGGGCATCGCCAACCCGCGCGGCATAATTATCCAAAACGCGCGACGTAAGCAGCAGTGCTTCACGCGGCAGCGGCACAACGCTTTCGGCGATGCGCGTTTCGATATTCGCCAGATCAGGACTGGCGTATGCGTCTAAACTATTGACCTGTCCCCCACTTGCGGCATAGATGCGCTGGCGCAGCAACTCGGCTAGCTTATCTGTCGTCCACGTGATTTCGGTCTCGCCAAATTCGGCGAGCGTTTTTTTGAAACGCTCGCGCAATGTAGCGCGCGTGTTGATGGGCACAAATGCTTTGAGATAAATCTGCTCCGCGCCCCAGCGCGGGGCTTGCTCAATCAGCGGCGCAAGCCATTCCATTTGACTCGCTGATTCGCCGAACGTTTCGGGCGCGCCATCTATTCCATCAACAAGCAGATCAATTACAAATTGACCCGTCGTCGAACGAATCAGCGAGACTTGTGTGTCAAAGCGTCCAACGGAAAACGACGATGGATTGGATTTGTATTTTTTTGCTGCCACCGCAAGGGCATCGCACAGGATCAACACTTGAGCAGGTGAAGGAATTTCGGGAAACAGATACGATGTTCCGAGGTGTGCGGGCAATACCGCCGGGGATTCGCCGCCGCGCAACCATTCCACATAGTATTCGAGCTCGGCGGGGAGAAAATCGGCGAACGCACCAACGAGCGCTTGCTGCTCGCTTGGCTGCGCGCCAAGAAAATAGGCGGGACGAATTACCAGCGTGAGGAAAAGCGCAATCGCTGCTGCGCGAGTGATACCCTCCAGATGTCGTTCTAACGTAATGGGGCGACGAAATTCTGAATGAACCGCGGGAAGATAAATCAGGGGAAAGGCGCGGCGTTCAACCCACGCCTGACGCGCGGTAAAGAGGCACGCAGCAGTTTTTCCTCCGCCATGCGGAGCAAAGATCAACGCAGGGGCTTGATTCCATGCTGCAGGGAATGCCTGATGTCCAACGAGATATTCGCCGAGGCGAGGGTCACTGCTGGCTTCAAAATGTTCAAAGGGATCAGAGGACCATCCCAGATTCTGCAACCACCGCTCGGATTCACTCCAAGAGATCATGATACAAATTTCGCAGACCGTTTTCAAAAGGACTTTTTTTATAGATAGGGTCTCCAGGAAAACGGGATGGATTCTACCATAAGCACGCTGCTGAAAACTACATAATGACATGATTATAACCTAACAAAGAATTGGTGAGCTGCTCAAAAGTCACTAACAAGCATCTCACAAAGCACTCACAAGGCGTGTTTTAGGACTATTCTTCCAATCCCTTCCGAAAGGATGTAGACGGGAGCGTCGGGATTTGGTTCAACCAACTGACGTAAGCGATACAGCG
The DNA here is from genome assembly GCA_004295045.1 of Chloroflexota bacterium. Lineage (GTDB taxonomy): Bacteria > Chloroflexota > Anaerolineae > UBA4142 > SHND01 > SHND01. The sequence continues at coordinate 10,750 of SHND01000063.1, forward strand.
TTGTATCAAAAGTCCCACGCCACAAGTCGGGCTTTTCCCAGTGTGGGTCGCTGTCGTGCTGCGGCACAGTGTCAAAGCCGCGCAGCGCGAGATACCATAGTTCGGCGCGGGTACACTCCCGACGTTCGTACAGCAGAGAAAGCATTTTAGATGTCTGTCCTGCGAGTTTGAGCGGCTTGTAGTGAAGCATAAACTCGCGCGTGCGCGGGTCGCGCCGAAGCGGCAGCGGGTTCTCGCGGCGCAGTGTTTCCAAAACTTGGGTCGTGAGGGGACGCTTTACTTCTTGCTCCAAATATGCTTGCGCCAGCGGTTGCACGAGTTCCAACCAACCGCGCGGCGTTTTGCCACCGTACTCGAGCAAATAATCCATCACAATTTTTGGTGGAGCCAATTGGTTGAGATGAAATTCTTTTTTGCCCATCGCTGCCGCGAAACGGCGTTCGACAATCGCGCGCAATTGTTCCTCGTTCCACTGCAAGGGAAAGCCATTGATCCGCCGAATGGTGAGGGCGCTTGGTTTCATTAGGTACGGTTCGAATTCGCTCGGCGCGATCAATTTGAATTCAAAGCCAGCAGTTTCAAAGACGGCAAGCGCTTTGGTGAGCGAGTGCAGCGACTCTGCCATGCCTTGCATTTCGAAGTCAAGCCATTCTTCCAATTGGTCAGTGATGATCCAAATGCGGCTCACGCCGATGACTTTGGCGCAGTTCGCCAGCATGCGGATGAGTGTGTTTGCGGACGCATCACTTTTCAAAAGGCTGCGCGGCTGTCGCGTGAGCGCATCCCGCGCGACAGCGATTCCCGCTTCCGACGCATCTGCTTCCACTTGGCTCAAATGCAATTCGCGGTCACCCGGCAAAAAATGTTGAAGAATCGCCGCAAGCGTTTCGCGAATGTGCAGCGGCGCGCGCTCGAACAACGCGTGATTCACAGCAATGTAATGCAGGATGGCAACGCTGCACGCTTCAATCACCTGCTCCAAATACGCGCGCACAATTTCAGTTTCGGTGAGTTCGGTCCCGGGAAGTTCAGGGCGCCATTCGACGACCAGCGGCGCATTCGTTCCAAGTCCTTTGCATTTTTTCAACAACGCGAGCCGCAGTGTGGTTTTGCCCGAACCCCGCGCGCCAATGACGAGACACGTTCGCATCGTCATCATGCGCGCCAAGTCTGGCGGCTCGTACAATACAGCATCAAGCCAATCGGCTTCGGACTCGGCTTTGAGCGTGTCAAACGCTTCGTAACCGAGCGGTTGCAGAGAAATGGTTTGCGTTTTCATTTCGAACGTCGAAAATCTTTTACCGCGCAATAAAGATCTTGGCGCGTTAAATAAAAATCGAATTCGTTCGTGATGCCGCCGCGGTTCACGCGCGCCTGCAAAATTTTGTTTCCCAAATCCAACATGCGATTCAAGCTGCCGCGCGCACATTGTGCCATGATGGCTTCCACGTTCACAGGTTTTTCAAGAGAGTCGAAAAACTCGTCAAAGTGGCGCCCGACAAGCCCTGGTTCTGACGCGCCGTCAATACGCGCGTTTACGATTTCACGCAAGTTCTGTCTACTCCACCGGATTGGGATAGTGAAGGATACGCCAGGATTCACAGTCGTAAAAAGTTTGAGTACAATATCATTCTTCCACAAACTGTCTGCTAACATCACAATCCGCTTCTCAAATGGAGCCGCTTCGATTGTTGAATTCGGGCTTGAGGGATGCACCATCAGGAATATCTTGTCCAAGCCTTTGGGACGTGTGTTGAACCACGCTCGAAGTTGAGTCTCACTGGGACTGCCAAGCGTCTGCCCAGTGTCACATTTCTCGTGGAGCCGTCGTAGTAACATCCGCCCCCCAGCATCATCGGGCAGCCCCGCTTGCCTCAAACGTGATTTCAGATAAACCTCGCTTTTGCTGGACCAATACAACAGCTCTGCCACGATGTGTTGCTTGTTAGAATCAAGGTCAAGATACGCATCAATATTTTGCGCCAGCAATTCGCACCAGCTCTCGCTTAGAGCAAAAGCAAATTTTTCGTAATACGCGCTTAAAGAAGCGGAAGCATCCAAATCAGAAAAGGGCAGCTGCAGCGCGACAGGGAAGACAGTCCGGTGAAGCTCCTCATCAAGGGCGGAAGCGCGAATCTGCTGGAGCAGGCGCGTTGCCAATGCCGAACAATCACGCTGATCATTGGCTAGGCAAACTAGTGGTCGGTTCGCCTTGATTGATTTCCAAAATTCAACATTCCGGGACCAAGATTTGAGCAACAAGGGATCAGAGCCCAATTCTGGACAACCGAAAGGATTATGTTGCAAGTGGGCAATTCGCAGCCACGTCATGAGCAGCTCATTTTCTTCTACGGGATTGTCGGCAGCTAAATCGCTCCACGAATAATTGTATTGCCAATATTTACTTTTACATTCATGCTTCTCTAGAATTTGACGGATATTCGCATCGCGTAACAGAGATTTATTCTCATTCTGTTCAAGTTGCGCGAAGAGCATTTTTGCGTCTGGCTCTTTTGCCATGCTGTACACACCAAGTAACAATGGGCGAACAAAGTCTAGCGCATCTTCACGAAAATGCCTCCACACGATTAAGCCAGCTTTGTGGGCATCTGCCAACAATTCTTCATCTTCCGAACTCAATGCATCAATGGCACGCTGCAGTTTCTCTATTGCCCATTCTAATTCATTTGGAAGGAACGAAAGAGAGCCATAAAAGATTTCTTTGAATGTCGCAAGAATCTCTGAAAGATTACTGCCTGCCCCAAGGGTCAGCTCTTTGCCCGCTTGCTGTAGAACCTGCTGTTGAACCCGTTTACTTTTCGCGTACTCTGAACGGAAGCCTTCGAGTGCATCGAGCAGAGATTGGTCCCACTTGTTAAACTTCGCCTCCCTTTCCAGTGAAAGAAATTGCTTAAGCCCATAAGCGGGGTTGTTTGGCATCATCTCTCGAATCGGCGTCAGACGACGCTGACGCTCACTATATTCACGCTCGCCGCGCCGCCACAACCAATCTACACCCCATCCAACCAAGGCAATCCCAACTGCTAATGCCAGCGCATTCTCGCCAAGTAGATGATTCAAAAAATTGCGCAAATAAGACTGTTCTTGCGTTTCTAGAAAAATGGGTTGAGATTGTTTTGTATTAGGATCGGTCGTCACATCAAAGGGTTGCGTGAAGGTATGCGGTGGAAGAATAACGCCGAGTGTTGCCGTAGGTGGCGCGCTTCCAATAATGGGTTTGGGACGAATGTATAGTGTGCCAATCGTCTGCGAGATGTTTGAATTAGAAAGAATCATCTGTCCCGAAGTGGGATTGCCTTGTGCATCGGTGAACATCAAATGGTCACTCACGAACGTGAGCGGAACAGTGACCGTTGGCGCGTTCGCATTGTCCCAAGTCTTGAGCCAAGCGTCCGGCAACCGCGCAATGAGCGGCGCACCGGGTTTGTTTGATGGTTCGTAATAGAGATATTGGCGATAGATGATTTCAATCGGAGGATCACTTGCGGTCAACCGTTGAACCGCATAACGGCTTGAATTAACATCCTCTCGCGCTTGGTAATCGAGAGCGATGACTAGAAACACGAGGGCAAGAAGCAATGAAAGCCAAAAGATCCATCGTTCTTTCAAAAAAGCCCACACACGCGCCAAAAAGGTAGACGAGGACGACATTGCCATATTTCATGTCCTACTTTCGTTACTAGAATCGCAAATTAGATAGATGCACGAAACTATTGTAACGCAAAATCTCATTCTTGCGCGCGCGAGTCGTAAAGATTATTTCACCCTGTCACTCACCAACCACATATTTCCAAATTCCCACGCGCAAGCGGGTGTTGCTGTGGTATCATTACGGATATTGTCGTAAAATCGGCTCTCGAGCATTCTCGCTCGACTCCTTTTGACACTTCTGACACGTTGTCAAGCACCGCGTCAGAAGTGTCATCATTAAGACGATGCCTGATATTCCCATTGCCCGTGAATTTCGGCAAGAGATTCTCGGACCTCTCACCGGCAAATTGAAAGACGGTAATTGCAGCGCGCTTGTCGGCGTTGGCAGTTCGGGCAAATCCAATGTCGTGCGCCATCTGTTGCGCGAGGATGTGCGCGTCAGTTATTTTGGTGAGGAGGGGACGCGCCGCCTCCTTTATCTTTACATTGACCTCGATGGTTTGCAGAATTATACCGAACACACTGCCTATGCCAAGCTGCTTTCCACACTTGTCGAAGGTCTGCCGCAATTGCACGCCGATACGCAGCAACTCGAAAAAGAATTGGATGCGCAGTGGCGCGAAGTGATCAGCACGTCGTCGGAAATCTTGGCGCGCGAATATCTGGCGCGTGCGCTCAAGCACGTACTGCGCGAATACGCCGAGCGGATCATTTTTGTACTGGACGATTGTGACCGCCTGATTGCAAAAGTGGATGACGCGTTTCTGCGCGGTCTGCGCGCGTTGCGGAATGATCACAAAGGGGGTCTCATGTTCGCCACCGTCAGCCGCAAAGAATTGCAGCAGCTGCGCGCACCGTCCCCCGACTTGCAAACGTTCTTTGAACTTTTTTCGGCACATCCCATTTTTGTTGGACCCTACATTGAAACGGATGCGCTGGGAATGTTGGCGCGGCTGGTGGGGCGCCAAAACGAAGCGGCGCGTCCGCTGAATCAAAATGAGGTAGCACGCATTCTGGAATTGAGCGGCAAGCACGCGGGGCTTATCGGCGCGGTGTATCAGGTGACGAATCGTTTTCGTGATGCGTATGCGGTTGACCTCATGGCATCGAATGTGGTGGACAGCTTGATGGGGAAAAAATTGGTGCGCGCGGAATGTGAAAAAATTTGGGAGAGTTTGCCGAGCGGCGAGGTGAACGCGCTTGAAGAGCTCGCGCGCGGCGACAAGCCGACGGGGGCATCCTCCCAAGTTCTCAAACGTAAAGGGCTCATTGTCGAAAACGTGGATGGACACCTTGCATTTTTTTCTCCGCTCTTGCGCGAATTCGTCAAACGTGGAAATGCGGTGTCACGCGAAAACGCGGCGGAAAATGTGACTACCCGTCCTGACGACGCGCACGCGTCGGCGCCATCCGCATCCCCACCTCCGCTTCGTTTGGATCACTCTACGAAAACAATTGTCGTTGGCGAAACTCGAATCACCTTGAGTGCTGTCGATTTTGAATTGATTCGCGTATTGTGGCACAAGATGCCTCAACCCTGCCGCGCCGAAGAACTGGTCACCCACCTCGTTCTCTTTGAATCCACTGATGCGCCCTATGAACGCCTCGACGCGCATCTCAATGAAATGAACCAGTTGATTCAGAATACGGGTCTCAAGATTCTCAAGTCTCCGGACGGACAATATCACTTGGAACAATGAGCGCGTAAAAGGAAAGGAGGATCCCGTGATTAAAAAACCCCCAATCATTTCCGAGCCACAGGGATTGTGGGAACGCTTTTTGTGGCGTTTCTGGAGACAGCGACACATTCACGAACATTATGTCCAAGTAATCTATCGCGATCGTCGTTTTGAACGTGTCGCAGGTCCTGGCTATTTTCGCTTGCGGCGTGGAGAATCCACCGGTGAACCAATCTATCTCGGCTTGCGCTTTACGAAACTCGAGTTTCCAAACTTGGCGACACGTGAATTGGTTCCAGTGACGATCAAAACTTCCGTCAGCTATCGTTTCGATCCACGTTTATTGCGCGCTACGCGAACAGAGGAACGCGAAGCCGCGCGTGAACTTGCTTCCTACCTGATCAATCTGCCCGAAGTCGCGTTCCAGAGTATTTTGGAGGGAGCGATCTTGCCGCTGTTACGCGATCAGGTGGCGGCAACAACAGTGGCGGAGGTTCAGGGCGGCCTTGTTTTGAAGCAATTGGAAAACGAACTTAAAACAGTATTGGTTAGTGGCGAGCCGTTAAGGTATCTTGGCATCACCATCCAGAATCTTCAAATCGAAGAACGTCATGTGCCGCAATCTATTCAAGAACGATACGTCGAATCGGCAGGTACCAAAATTGTCCGTGATGATGTTCAAAACGAGGACGCGGCGGAACTATTCGCAGCAAGCATCCTCAAGTACATGGAAAAAATGTACAGTACGCACGGAACGCACTATGTCTCGACCAGCGAGATGCTCACTTTTCTCAAGCCGCTTATGGAACAATTGACTCCCCCAACGCGTATTGTGGAAAGTGAGCCAGTACGGATATCTACCCCGACGATTCCTCCAATCGACATGCCGACAGGAAATGTATCAACACTTGGAACATCGTCCGCTCCCTCCGATACTGTTTCATATAGCTCTTTACCCTCCACACAAACATTCGCGCCTTCCAACGTGCCTTCACCCTTGCGCGAGGAACCGGACCAAGAATCCTATGGTGATTAAAGCATCACCAAGAGTTGCTAATTGAAATCCATGAAGACTGAGCTTCTCTGCACCGAAATGTGCAAGGCATCGTCGCTGTTCCTTGTCGTTTAAGCCTGCAACAAATGCAAAGCATCCAGCGCTATCATGCGCGTGTCGCGGAAAATAAGATGCAGCTCGCGTTCAATCTGTCGAATCGGTTCCAGTGTTACCGCACCGCGCGCATAGCTGACGCCGCGCGTTCGGAGCTCACACAGCTGGGTAGCAATGCGGTCACACAATGTAAAATCGCGCTGAGCGGTATTTACAAAATGCTGTTCAGACATTTCAACGCGCGCCAAGCCGCCGCCAGGTCCAACTAGCGCTGGTGATGTCAAGCGCGCGTAAAAGGTCACAATACGCATATCGCGCCAACGGCGTCCACTGCTCAAGATCAAAAATGCTGGCGTTCGCTGTCCCACCTCCAATTCGTACAACACTTGCAGAGGTCGTCCACTCAAGAAACGCGCGCGCTGACTCTTGATAATACCAACGACGAGAAACGGTGTATTCGGGTCGGCGTGGTCTGTATAGCGCCCATCCACATACGTTGCTTCTTGAAGCGCCATGACCAACATTCGTTCGCGGTCAAGCATCTCGTCACGCGTCGCAATTCTTATAGAAGAGCGAACACTCGTTAAATCAAGTTCCTCCTCCTCGGGCTGCCAAGCCACCAAATCATGCGGGATTTCTGCCGCGTTCAAATCTCGGCGTAGGGGCTCAATCTCGAACACCGAATAACGTGCTGCATTTAACGCTACGAATCGCCAGAACATTTTTCGATTTGACACGGATTGATTCGCGCAGATCGCGCCTACACCCATTTGTCCCGCGCGAATCACACGCGGCACACCTAAAGAGTCGCGTGCGCTCCCCGCGATTTCCAAACTCATTACAGAGCCATCGAGAAACCACTACGGCAAGCGCGCATCCTCAATATTTGCATCGTTACAACAGATGGGCGCCCAGGATTCAGATTCCTGTTCAAAATTCAAATCCAATACCTTGCCTTCTTGATCACGTAATTCATCGTCGCCCAAAAGCGCGTCGTCCTCGCCGCCCCAATTCGAATAGGACTTGGCGTTGAATGCGGCGAGCAAATTATCG
>SHND01000069.1 GCA_004295045.1 Chloroflexota bacterium
ACGCGGTCGGCATAATTTTGCGCGAGCGACATGACGACCTGATGACTGGGACCGCACGTGCGCGTCGTACAAAAACGCGGTGTCGCAAACAAAATCACAGTCGGTTTCCCATTCGTCACCGCGTCGGCGATGCTGATGCGATGCAGAATGCTGTCGTCTTCAACCGATGACGAAATTTTTGTGCGGTCACCGTTCACATCTTGTAGCGTGAGATTTTTTGTGCGCGGCGCGTCCTCGCCAATGCCGGGCGAGGGGTCTTGCGGCAAAACTTCAAACCCGAGCCGTTTTGTCTCGGATGCGCGACCATTTTCGCTCACCGTCACTTCGACGCCCCACGCGCCGGGCTTGTCAAAATTCGCGTGCGCGACATAAACGCCCGCTTCGCCCAAATTGTCGCCAAAGTACGGCGCGTCGGTTTCGCTCTTGGCAACCGCATTGTCAGTCGTGAGATCGAAAAATTTCAAATGCACGAAAGCGTCTTTGACCGATTTGCCATCGCGAATTACGCCAAGCGGAAAACGATTCGCGCCGAGAATATGCTGCGAATTGGCGAGAATCACATCGAGATTTGACGCAGGGGGCGGTGTGGGAGTGGGCGAAGAACCGCATGCGCTCAAGAGCAGCGCGCATGCAATCAAACAAAACCAGCGCATCATACAAACCCTATTCTGTGCGGAGCGAGCGTATTATACATGCAGACCAAAAAAACTAGCTTTCCAAATGGAGAGAATGAGGCGCATACGTTTGGATTGCCCAGTCGGCAACACTTCGCGGGATGACACCATGCGACGCGTCGGTGTGATGCAGCATCCGATTTGACGGCGCAATTTTGCGCGCGCGTTTTTCCAAGAGGAGCTGTCTCTCTTTACCAATGCCTGCGCGCGTCTCTGCGAAATTATTTTCCTCGACCACAATCTCGCCGCGCTGCGCGAACGCGTCGCGCTGCATCAAATCAATCCGCCCCGCGCGAAATTGCAAATGCAACAGGTCGCCCGTTTGCAAATACAAAATTCCGCCGCCGCGAATTGCTTCGGGCGTGACGTGTCCCACCGAAACGCCAAAATTTGTTCCCGAATAACGTCCGTCCGTAATCAACGAAACCAACTGCCGCCAGACGCGATGATAGTTGATGCGAAACGAAGGCACCGCCATTTCGGGCATTCCAAACGCTTCGGGTCCTTGTCCCGCAATGACAACGGCGATGCGAAGCGTATGCGTTTTTACCATGTGGTCGAATAACGCCTCGTCAGAAATCGCGGCGGATGATTCACCGCCATTGTATTCGTACATCTTTCGCAGAATGTTGTTGGTAATACCGGGCATGATGCGATAGAGTTCATCGCTGAATTTTTCCAACAACGCGTTATCCACCAACGCGTCGTTCGCTTCCTCTTCGGTTTCAAAATACAACACAAAGCCGACCTTGTCATCGAACTTGTCCAACAAATCATCGGGCAGTCCGCTGATTTTGACAACGGCGGTCTCGAACCAATTGCTCCGCAAAACATCGGTACCCGAAATCGCGCGGCGCGGCGTGGAGAGAATGATTGGATTTTCGCGCACGCCATCGGCGGAAAGATTTGTCGTATCGCTCAAACGTTGACGCCACGTTTGGCTCGTAACGGTCGGCGCATCCAAATCGAGCGGCACGCCGTTGCGCGTCAATTCATACAAGACAGTTTCCATGCCGCGAATTTGCCCCGCGCAGCACTGCTGCGCCAACGCAAAAACATCGCGCCCCTGCGTGAGCGAATAATCGTAAATGTCTGGAATCGGCGCGGCGTGATGAATCGCTTCGACATCGTACAACGAAAAAGCATAGCCCGCGTATTTCATCGCCGCGACCATGTGCATCATCAAATTCGTCGAGCCGCCCACCGCCGCGTGCACGCGCACCGCGTTTGCGATGTTTTGCGCGACGATGCTGCCAACAGAAAATTTCGGGTTATCCGCGATTTCAAACAACGCGTCAACGGAACGATTCACTTGGTTTTGTTTCGGCGGCTCGATCAAAAGTTCAACGCTCGGATGCACGAGTCCCAACGCGGCGACGACATCGCGCGACGAATTGCCGGTGCCGTGAAACGCGCAGATGCCGCCTTTGGCATCGCAGGTGTTGATTGCCAATTGTTTTTCCAGACGTTTGTGCTGCAAAGCGGAAACAATTCCTGCTTCGCGTGCGCGTTCAAAAAACGCGAGGAACATTTCGTTCGATGAACATTGCAAAATGTAATCGAGTCCGTCGCGCAAATCTTCCGCGAGTTCGATGTTGCCCATCTGCTCTGCATGCGCTGCAATCTCACGAATTTCTGCCTGCGTTTCTTCGGGAATGCTTCCGCCTTTCAAAACGTGCGCGGGCGCGAACGTGGCAAAGACGCTTGCTTCGCCGCGTTCTTGACGCACGCGGTCGAGATGCGCGAGCGCGGACACAATCGCCATCGGCGTTTTGTCGCAGCCCTGAATCACAAACGCGCCGTGATAGCATTGCCCTTCCATTTGATTGACGACCATTTGCGCGACGGCATTGCGCGCTTGCAAAGAATAACTCATGCCCATCGTACTTTGCGCGGTGCCGTCGCAGACCACCGGAATCGCAAAATAAAACGGCACGCCGCCATTTTCCCAAATGCGTACCGCCGCGCGCAAAACGGTATCCCAATCCATGACATGCGCGGGATGGTCGGACGAGCCGCCGATGATGGCGATGCGCGGCGCGTTTTGGTCGAGCCGGTCAAAAATCGCGGCGAGCGTGCAATCCGTTTTCGCGCCGTGCAGTTGGTACGCGCGGTCAAGCAGCGCGGCGACAGTGATGGGTTCGTTCGCTTTGCCTTGCACGTGATTTTGGTACGGGTTGATGCCGGATTCGATAATTTTGAGGGGAATCATAATTGGAGGTTGGGGATTAGGCTTTGGATGATTAACTTGCGCTATGCGCGTGTTATGGAATCGGTGTCACGGCGCCGTCCCATTTGTAACGCGTGGCTGCAATGTTTCCACTTGTCGCGCCCGCGGCGCTCAGAGTGTAAATGCCAAATGGCGAACCGGGTGGCACGATGTACGAATAATGGATCGTGCCGTCGTCGCCCGCTTTGGGCGTTGTCAACAACTTTGTCGTACTGTTCGGATAAGTTAGACGAAGCGCAACATTTTCTTGCGGTGTGAATCCGCCCGCGTTCAATTCAAATGTCGGTGTCGCAAAACTGATCGGGTCGCTGGAACGATGATTTTGAATGCCGCCCCAAAACGTGAGCGTGTTGTACGATTCGCGTCCGGTGGTGAGACCGCGCGCCGTGAACAAGTAGGGACCGTACAACGAATCTTGCGAGAGATAAATTGGAAACGCGAGATTGCCCCACGGATCGGCTTGCGCGTTAGGCAGGCGATGGATTTGCGCGGAAGGGTCTTGCATGTACACGACGACGGTTTCGCTCGAGCCGTATCCTTGCGCGTTGTAATTCACCGCCGTACCGCCGGGGCTGCCGAGAAACACCGCGTTACACGCGCACGGCGCGAGCGGATAGCCGCCGCTGCCAATCGAAAATGATGCGGTGTATTCGCGTCCGCTGCTCAATCCTTGCGCGCTCGCAAAGAATCCGCCGGTGCCCCACGTGACATCGGGACGAAAATCAAATTCAATCGCGCCGCTCGCGTCGGCAGTATATTGTCCCTGTCCGACGCGCCATTGATAAGGGCGGTTCACCCACGTGTCCACGCGTTCGCCCGGAATAAAACCGCTCGCGTGTACGGTGTAGGTCGTATCGTAATCGCCGCTGTAGGGAGAGACCCACATGCCTGATGCCGCGGCGGGAAGTACGAGCAAAACAAAGAGCGAGCCAAGGATTGAAAGAAAAATAATAAAACGACGCATCGTACTCCTTTTCATTTCAATAAATCTAACGCTTGTTGTCTTTGTGCGCGCAGTTGAGCGAGCTGTGGGTCGTTATGCGGCAAGTTGGTGATGAGGGTTGTCAGTCCCTTTTCGTGCTTGACCAACGCCGCGCGTCCCGCCGAACGCGCCCAGCGTCGTACGCGAATCTCATCATAGGCAAGGGCGCGTTCGAGTTGCTGTACCAGCTCTTGTCCCAGATTGCGCGTGGCGGTTGGGTCAACGGACAAGATGATCGCTTGCGCGAGCGCTTCCGCGTATTCGAGCAGCGGCTCGATCAGCGCTTGCGGCGTTGGCGCCTGGTTCGGCGCGGTGGGCTCTGGTGGCGGCACGTCGTTTGAAGCGGCGGGCAGAGTCGGTTCATTAAACGCCGCGCGCGCCAGCTCGTCTTGCAGCGATTGAATAGCTTGCTGTGTGGCAAGGTTGTGCGGATCAATGCGGCGCGCGCGTTCCAAACATTCCAGCTTGCGCTGCGGGTCGCGCATCGTTTCCGCGAGCAGCAGCCACGCTTCATCGTTCGTGGGTTCGCTGATCACGATGTTGACGAGTACGCCTTGCGCGTCGTCGGTGCGTCCTTCGCGCAGCGCGCGGCGCGCTTGCGCCATCAATTCACTTTCAGGAATCATCAAGCCCGAATTGTAGCACGAGATTTTCTCGCGCGGTAATAGAATTTTTTCCTAGTGCGTATTCTCTGCTGTGGTTGTAGAAACATATCATACATCATAAACGTAGAACAAATCGGAGGTTCGCGGAATGGCAGACTCATCAACCGATAAAATTACTTTGACGCGGCGCCAAGCTGTCGCCGTCTTGGGGACGGGTGTCGTCGTCGCGGGCGGCGCGGTCGCGTTCACCGGAATGCAAGCAACAAATTTTGTTCGGCAGCAAGCAGAGCAGCAAATTCAAGATTTGCAATTTCAACTCGCGGAAGCGCAAAAGAAAACTGACGCGGCACAAAGAGAGCTTGCGGCGGCGCAGCTGCAAATCGAAATTTACAAAGGGCTGACCGGCTTGTACGACACGCTCGACAAAATTGGAATTGATACCGTTGTCGGCGCGGCGTTGGGAGCGTATCGCGGCACGCTCGATGCGCTGGCGGGCGGAGTGAAAGGTTTGCGCGAAGGCATCGTCTCGGCGGAAAACGCGCTGGACAATTTTGAAAATGCGTTCGCAACCATTCGCGCCGCGCTGACCGAAGCAGAAAAGATGTGGGCGAATGTGAACGCGCTGCTCAAAAACGCGCAAACGCTTCTGGCGCAAGCGACTTCACCGCTGCTGCCCTTTCTCGATCAAGCGCGCAAATTTTTTGATGACCTCTTGGGGAAAATTCCGTTCGGCGCGGGTGAAGGCGCGCGGCAAGCCGTCAATGGCGTTGTCGGTTTGATGGTCGCCATTCCCGGCGCGTTGGATTCGCTCGACGATGGATTGTTTCGCACATTGCGCGACGGCTGGTTCAGCGATGACAACGCGCGCAATCTCGAAGCGACGCTCGCGCAACCTCTAGTGCAAGGCGTCCTCGAACCTGCGCGCAAATTTCTGGACCAAGTGGATTCGACGCTCGGCGCGTGGGAAACGCAAGTGGCGAAACCGGTGAACAATGCCTTGTCCCAGCGCGACATCGTCCAAGCGCAAATTGTCGAATACAAAAGGAACAATGGACTCGTTTAAAAAAAAATTGGCGCCGAAACAGGCGCCAATTTTTTTTAGATCATTTGCTCCAACCCTTTGTTTATTCCGATGCCGGCGCGGGCGTCGCCGAGACAGTTTCCGCGTGAGGTTTGCGGCGAAGACGTGTTTCAAGAATGTCGAGCAGCGCATACGCGACCGGCACGAGCAGCAGCGTGAGAAGGGTCGAAGTAATCAGACCGCCGATGACGACGAGCGCCAAGGGCTGACGGAAACTGCCGCCCGCACCCAAGCCGAGCGCGACGGGCAGCGAACCGAGAATCAACGCGAACGATGTCATCAACACCGGACGCAAGCGAATCGGACCCGCCGCGAGCAATGCGCGATCACGCGGCATCCCGGCGCGCCGCAGCTTGTTGGCAAAGTCCACGAGCATGATCGAATTCTTGGTCACCAAACCGAACAACATGATGATGCCAATCATCGCGGTCAAATCGAACGGAATGCCGGTAATGATCAGCGCAAGAAACGCGCCGAGCAAAGACAATGGCAGCGCCAACATCATCACGAGCGGCTGCGTAAAGGAACCAAACTGTGATGCCAACACCATGTAGACGAAAATTACAGAGAGCCCTAACGACACGAGCAGAGACGAGAACGAAGTACTGAATTGTTCGATTTGACCGCCGTAATGCACCGTTACGCCTGCGGGCAACGTGAGTTTAGAGATGCGCGCTTGAATGTCATTTACGACGGATTGCTGGGCGCGACCAAGAATGTTCGCGCCAACGCCAATCTTCGGCTGACGGTTCAAGCGTTCCAGCGCGGTCGGACCCGACGCGTTGGAGAGGGCTGCAACATTGCGCAGGGGGACCACTTGCCCCGTTGCGGTGGTGAGTGTGATGTCAAGAATATCTTGCAAACGCGAACGGTCTTCCGGACGCAATCGCACCACAATATCCGCTTCATGACCCGGGTCGCGGTAACGCGAGGCGGTGTCGCCGTTGATCAGAGTACGCACGGTTGCGCCAATGGCTGCAGTCGAAAGCCCGAGCCGCGCCGCTTTGTCGCGGTCCACGTCAATGTGCAGTTCCGGTTTGCCGGGTTGATAGGTGCGGTCCAAATCCACAACGCCCGGCACATCTCGAATTGCATCCATCACTTGTTGTGAAGCAACCACGAGATCGTCCACCGAGCCGTTGGTTTGGAGATTGATTTGGAGCGGGCGACTGCTCACTGCCGTTCCACCGCCGCCGAAACCGCCTGTCGAAAAGCTGATGCCCGGCACATTCGCCAACTGCGCGCGAAATTCGCGTTCAACGCGGTTCAGCGCGCCGGCATCTTTCAAGACCACGGTAAAGGTTGCGCGTTCGGGCGTGCCCGAGCCGCCGACGTTGGCAAACACAGATTCGACTTCCGGGTTCGCGCGCAAAATCGCTTCGACCTGTTTTGCCTCTTCGTTCGTCACATTCAACGTAGTGCCAGCCGGCATTTGCAGCGCGGCGCTGAGCGTATTTTGACCGGTGTTTGGGAAAAAGGTGAACTGCAAAAACGGAATGCACGCGAGGATGCCGAGAAAAATCAAAGCCCCAATTCCCGCCGTTGCAAGCTTGTGCGCCAGCGTCCACTCGAGCGCGCGGTGATATACGCGGTCAAGCCGACTCAGACGCGCGGCGTCGGCTTCTTCCAACAAAAGGTTGCCGTGTGATTTTTCATGCGCTTCCGCGAGCGCTTTTTTCTGTTCGTCATTCAAACGGCGTTGACGGAACCAGTGTGCGGAAAGCATTGGCGCGAGGGTGAACGCTTCAAAGAGCGAAAGCAGCACGGCGGAAGTCACGGTCAAACCAAACTGACTGAAAAAGCGCCCGATGATGCCCGACGCAAACGCAACGGGTAGAAACACCGAAACGACGGTGAGCGTCATTGCGACAACTGCCGAGGCGACTTCGTTCGTGCCATTCAACGCCGCAGTCTTGGGGTCCTCGCCGCGTTCCATATGGCGAAAGATATTTTCGCGGACGACGATGGCATCATCAATGACGAGCCCGACGGATAACGCGAGCGCGAGCAAGGTGATGAGATTGATGGACAGACCGAGAAACGCCATTGCCGCAAAGGTGCCAATCATGATGATGGGCAGACCGATCACCGTCACAAGCGTGTTGCGAATGTCGCGAAAGAAAAAGAGGACGACGAGCGCGGCGAACACACCGCCGAGAATCAAATCGGTGATGGAATCTTCGACCGAGTTTTTGATGAACTCGGATTGATCGCTGGCGACGACAATCGAAAGTGACGGATTTTCTTTTTGCAGCTCCGCGACAACTTGACGCACATTGTCCGCGACATTCACAGTGTTGGTGCCCGATTGTTTCTGAATCGAAAGCGCGATGCTGTCGTTGCCATTCAAACGGCTGTACGTATTTTGATCAACAAAGCCGTCTTGCACCGTCGCCACATCGCGCACATAGACGGGGATGCCGCGCAGGTTTGAGACGACAACGTTTTTGATTTCCTCCAGCGAACTAAAATCGCCGGGCGTGCGCAACGAAACATCCACGCCGTTTTCGGTGACTTTGCCGCCGCTCAAACTCGTATTCGCCTGGGCGATTGCGCTGGTCACTTGCTGCGGCGCAAGATGACGCGCGCGCAGCGCATCCAGATTCATCAAGACCTGAATCTGTCGCTGGAGACCGCCGTTGACCGAAACTTGCGCGACGCCGTCAATGCGTTCGACGCGCGGCTTGATCGTATTGTCAACCAAGAGACGCAAGTCTTGCGGCGACGTTTTGCCGCTCGTGTCGGAAACGCCGAGCGTAATGATCGGCAGCGCGGAAAAATCGAAACGCTGTACCGTCGGCGCAAGCGCATCGCGCGGAAAAGCGCCGCGCACGGCATTGATCTTTTCCTGAACATCTTGCGCCGCTTTTTGCGGGTCGGTTTCGAGCGTGAATTGGATGGTGATGAGCGAAAGATTTTCTTGAGAAGTCGAAGTGACAGTGTCCACTCCATTCAGACTGCTCACCGCTTCTTCAATCGGTTTCGTGATCGTCGTTTCAATATCTTTGGCGCTCGCGCCCGGATACACGGTGCTGATGGTAACCACCGGGAACGAAACATTCGGCAAAAGGTCAACGGGCAAACGCGTGAATGCCAACACTCCGACGACGATGAGCGCCAGCATGACCATCGTGACCAAAACCGGATTATTAATTGAAAGCTTGGGAATGTTCATGGCGAAAATTTTTCAAAAGCAGGAACAAAGCATCATGTTCAATCACTTGCGCGGAACGCACAATGCCTTTGTCCTACAAACGATCACTGCGCATTAAATTGAATCGTTGCACTCAAACCGGGGTACACGTTCGCATTCGCGGAATCCACGTCGAGCGTGATAGGCACACTCGTGACGCCGCCTTGACTGGTGGCAAACAATCCGATTTTAGAAATACGCGCGGGCAGCGTGTTACCGTCCAACGCGTCCACGAACAAGGTGGCAGGTTGCCCCACTTTTAATCCGCTGAGCGTGAGTTCATCCACGTTGGCAATCACCTGCATTTTGGTCAAATCCGCGACCGTCACAATTGGCACGCCGGGATTCACATACTCGCCCACTTTTGGACCGGTCAAGACGACGGTGCCGTCAATGGGCGCGGTGATCGTTGCGTTTGCCAAACTTGCTTGAGCGAGATCGAGCGCGGCTTGCGCTTGCTCTACGCCCGCCTGTGCGATCGCGAGATTTTCCGGCGTGGGCGTCAATTGCGCGACAGCGGATTTTGCCTGGGCGAGCTGCGAAGCGGCGCCGGCGAGTTCAGCCGCGGTGGGATGATTTTTTGCAAGATTGAATCCGGCGAGCGCGGCTTCGTATCCGGCGGTGGCTTGCTGGAGACCGACGGAGGTGGGCAGCATACCCGAGTACGGATTCGTTGCGCCGCCGGCTCTGTCGTACAACGCCTGCGCTTGGTCGAGCGCGGCTTTAGCGCGGTCCAAATTCGTCTTCGCCACCGCGAGCTCGTCCGCGCTCGGTCCCTTTGAAACGCGCGCAAAATTGGCTTCTGCCGCTTTCAACGCGGCTTGGGCGGCGGCTTGTGTTTCGGCAGAGACGGGGGATTGCGTTTGCGCCAAACGCGCTTTAGCCAAATTCACTGCGGCTTGTGCTTGCGCGATCTGAAATTCCAAAATCGTCGTGTCGAGGCGCGCGAGCGCGTCGCCGGCGTGAACCTTGTCACCCTCTTTGACTTGATATGTTTTGAGGCGACCGGGAGTCTGAAAAGCAATCGCGGCTTGATTCGCGGAAACAAAATTGCCTGCCACGCGTGCGCCGTCGGCAGCGCTGTCATTGTTTGAATTTGAAAGCGGCGCGGTCGTAGGCATTGGCGTAGGCGGCACGGCGGTGGCTTGCACCGCAACGACGGTTGGCGCGGGCGAATTTTGGGCTGATGCATTCGCGCACGCGAGACTCGTCAAGGCAAGCAAAAGCAATACGAGCGCGCCGGACGCGCGCAGAAACGTTCTCGAAATATTTGAATTCATGTATGTTGTTTCCGGGGTACCAAAAATGCTTGACGCGTTCGAGTTATGGTAACTCGGAGTAACTCCTTGCGGAAGAATGGGGATGAAGCTCACTCAGGATGCGGACAGACTTGGCAAGCAGTGTGAGCAGTTGAGCGCGTTCGGACGCGTCAAAGTGCGAGAGAAATTCGGCGATGCCGCGATCAAAAAATTCGACGGCAGTTTCGTGCAAAGTTTTGCCCATTGCGGTGAGGGTGATGCGAACGACGCGGCGGTCTTGCGGGTCGGGCAAGCGCTCGATAAATCCATTTTGGACGAGCGTATCCACCCAGCGCGTCGCACTGCTGAGGGGCATATCCAAAACTTGGCTCACCTCGCGCATGGTCATGGGTTCGCTGCGCGCGCGCAAAAGGGCGGCGAGGCGATAGAACGCAAAGAGCACCACTTTTTCAGATTCGGGCGGAGCGGTGGGATTGTCGCGCCGCAATTTTTCGCGCGCCTGCGCGAGCGCAGTCGGCAAGGTGGCTTGGAGACGCGGCTGCAGCTGCATCAACACCTCCCAGTGGGCGCGCATCTGCTGCACCTGTGTCGGCAGCGATGGTTCAGAAGCGATTCGTTTTTTGGGCATATATTTCCAAAGTGGAAATATTCTACAGTGGAATCTTTTTGGGGTCAAATTTTGGCACATCACATTGACCGCCCGGATCCCGACGCGGTCAATGCGTTGGCAAAATTTGGCACGGCGATGAACGGATGGCGCGCGCGTTCATCCAATTATCCGTTTCAAATCTGCTGAATATACTCATTTGGAAAAATAATTTCCAACCGCCGATTACTCTGTGAGGTGAATGGCTTTTATTCACAATTCACGGAGGCAGCCGATGGCACGGTTATTCTGGGGCGAAAAGAAATGCAAGCGCGCGGATGTGGTGCAGCTGTTGGAACGTTTTGAGCAGGGATTAAAAGAGAGCGAGATGGCGGAAATTTTGGATTGGGACCGCCGCACGGTCAACAATTATTTGCGCGAGTTGCAAGAGGAAAATCGAGTCTATAAAGATGGGCGGCTGTGGTTCACCGATGACGACGCCGCGTGAAAAAATCCTTTCAAAAAATTGGAATATACTGCGCGCTAATTTTCCAACTGCGCGCTATACTGTAAGGAGGGAGGCATTATGGCAAAGGTGGACTCGGGAACCATCGAACGCAGTCGCGAACGCGTTTTCTTGACGCTGCGCCAATATCCAAATGGACTGGCAGAAGCGGAATTGGAGCAGATTACGCACATTCAACGTCGCACGTTGAACAATTATCTACGCGCGTTGGAAGACGAAGGCAAAGTGTACAAAGACGGCATCTATTGGTTCGCGCTGCCGTTCGACGAATTGCGGCTGCGGCATTTTGAATTGTCGCCCGAAGAAGCGATGACGTTGTATTTGGCGACGCGGCTCTTGGCAAAGAATCACGACAAGCGCAATGAACCGGCGGAAACAGCGTTGATGAGACTCGCCGCCGCGCTCACGACGAAATCCATCGCGGGGAGAGAAATTCATCAAGCCGCGCAAGAATTGGCAGAACGTCCCAAGCAAGCCGAATACGACCAAATTTTTCGCGCGGTGATGCAAGCATACATTTATCGCCATGTTTTGCATCTCACCTACGAACCGCTCAAGGGCAAGGCGTTCGAGACTGATTTTGCGCCGTATCTCATCGAGCCATCGGCGATTGGAATGACAACCTACATCATTGGGCAAAGCAGCATCGTCAATGCGATTCGGACGTACAAATTGGAACGCATCCGCGCGGCGACGCTGACGCGGCAAGAATACGCCATCCCGCGCGAATTTCGCGGACTCGATTTATTGAAAAGTGCGTGGTCAGTGATTTATGGCGCGGAATTGGTGACGGTGATTTTGCGTTTTGGTCCAAAGGTACGCAAACGCGTTTTGGAAACGCGCTGGCATTTTTCGGAACAAAAGGACGACGACCCCGACCATCCCGGCTATTTGCTCTGGCAAGCGCAAGTGGCGGACACGACCGATATGCTGCCGTGGATTCGCGGCTGGGGCGCGGATGTGGAGGTGGTGGAGCCACAAGAATTGCGAAACGCGCTGACGCGTGAGGCACAAAAGTTGGCAGAAATGTACAAAGTGATGACGGCAACCGCAAAAGACAATCTGATTGCCCATCGGCGCAAAGATGGCGAAGAGCAGTTGCTTGTCACTCACCTTCTTGAAGCGTCACAACTGGCGGAAAGTTTTGCGGCAAAAATCGGACTGCCTGAGATTGGAAAAATCATGGGGCTTTTGCATGATTTTGGAAAAGCGAGTAAGGAATTTCAAGATTACTTGCGCTCGGCAACAGGATTAAAAAATCCTGACGAGGATGATTACGTAGATTATGAGGCAAGAAAAGGGAAGATTGACCATTCCACTGCTGGAGCACAATTGGCGTATGAGAAGCTTGCCCATCGAGGACAAGAAGGAAAAATTTTGGCGCAGTTTTTGTCATTAGCAATCGCATCTCATCATTCGGGGCTGATAGATTGTTTGAAGCCCGATGGCGCAAACGAGTTCAAGCGGCGTATCGAAAAAGCCGATAACGATACTCACTTGAAAGAAGCGCGAAACAAATTGCCCCATATCGAAAAGCAGTTGGATGAGATTCTCTCCAAGCCGATTGAAACGCAATTTTATCAAGTTGTCTTTGAGGCAATGACGGAAGACAATGACTCTAAGGATACGCGTTGGTTCAAGCGAGGTTTGCTGGCTCGTTTTCTGCTCAGTTGTCTTTTGGAAGCCGACCGCCTAAATACTGCCAATTTTGAGAATCCTCGGGATGAAGCCATGCGCAATGATGGCAAATATATACCGTGGGATATTCTCATCGAACGGTTGGAGGTAAAGTATACTGAATACGCGCAGGAAACATCGAAAATGCAACCAGGGCAGGCGTTAGAGGTCAACCAACTGCGAGCGCAGGTGGCGCAAGCCTGCTTAGATTTTGCCATCAAGCCCAAGGGGATCTATCAATTGACTGTCCCGACCGGAGGCGGCAAGACGTTGGCGAGTTTGCGTTTTGCTCTTCATCACGCCAGAGCGCACACAAATGACGACGAGAAAATCGAAAGAATTTTCTACATCGTTCCATACATCACCATCATTGACCAGAACGCCGATGAGGTGCGAAAAATTTTGGAAAAAGCGGACGAGCGCGACCAAGTCGTTCTTGAACATCACTCGAACTTTGTACCATCTCATGACACTCGCCATCGTTACAACCTGCTGGCGCAAAACTGGGATGCGCCCATTGTGTTCACTACACAAGTTCAATTTTTGGAGGCGTTGTTTAGCTCAGGTACGCGCGATGCCCGTCGAATGCACCAACTGGCGAACTCGGTTATTATCTTTGATGAAGTGCAGACCATTCCTATCAAAATCACGCACATGTTCAACGCTGCTCTGCGCTTCTTGACTCACGATTGCGGCGCGACAGTCGTGCTTTGCACAGCAACCCAACCGCCACTGGATAAATTGCCGAATGAATATCGAAAACTAGCCATTGAGCGAGAACATAAAATTATCAAAGATGAACCAACATTGTTCAAGCAACTGAAGCGCGTCGAAGTGCATGTCGAGCGCAAACCAGGCGGCATGAGTAATGCTGAAATTGCTGACCTTGCGGAAAAGGCATTGCAGGAAAAAGGCAGTGTCCTGATTGTGGTCAATACGCGCCCTTCGGCATTGGCTTTATATCAGGAAATCAAGGCACGAAAATTAGGCGTGCCGCTCTATCACTTAAGCACCAACATGTGCCCCGCGCACCGCATGGCTGTTTTAGAGAGGCAAATCAAACGCAAATTGAAAGCGAAAGAACCTGTCATTTGTGTCAGCACGCAACTCATCGAAGCGGGTGTGGATATTGACTTTGGCGCGGTCATCCGCGCTCTGGCGGGGTTGGATTCGATTGCTCAATCGGCAGGACGTTGCAACCGTCACGGAATGCGCGAGGATGGGGGGAGCGTCTGGGTGGTCAGGTTGAAAGAGGAAAACTTATCCCGATTGCCTGATATTGAAATCGGGCTAACCCAAGCCGATACAGTACTTAATTGGTTCAAGAAAAACCCTGCAAATTATGACGAAGATGCGCTTGGACTAAAGACAATCGAAAAATATTACTCTCTCTATTTCAAGCGGCAAGAGAGCGACCTTAATTATCCAGTCGGGCTGAAAGACGGCATAGACCATGACGACAATCTGTTCAATCTCTTGGCACGAAACGTACATGCCTACAAAGGGCAGGTTGATGAGCGCAGCCTCAAACAATCGTTTATGACTGCTTCGAAAATATTCTGCGTAATTGATTCGCCGACAATTGGCGTGATTGTGCCTATCGGAGAAGGTAGAAGAATTATTACAGCCTTATGCAGCAATATTGACATTCGTCAAAAGCGTGAGCTGTTGAAACGCGCACAACGATATTCGGTACAGCTATATCGCGGACGAAACGGGCAGTTCGAAACCCTTCAAAAGAAAGGAGCGATTCACCAGATAAAGGACGATGAAATTTTCTATCTTGTCCCTGACCATTACGACAAAGAGATTGGCTGGAGCGAAGAGCCTACAGGCGATCAGGAATTACTATGCTTTTAAGGAGGTTCGATGAGAAACAGTGTTGAGTTCAAAGTGTATGGCAAATATGCCCTGTTCACCGACCCGATAACCAAGATAGGAGGCGAAAAATATTCCTATCAAATTCCCACCTACGAGGCGCTCAAGGGCATATTGAGTTCGGTGTACTGGAAGCCAACGTTTATCTGGTACATTGACAAGATGCGCGTGATGAAGCGTATCCGAATGCAACCGCGCGGCGCCAAACCTGTCCGTTACGCAAATAAAGATAGCGGTAACGAAATCTCAATCTACACCTATCTGGTGGATGTGGAATATCAGGTTCTAGCGTACTTCGATTGGAATCCGCACAGGGAAGATTTGAAAGGAGACCAAGACGAGAATAAACATCACAACATCGCCAAGCGCATGATCAAGTGCGGCGGCAGGCGGGACGTGTTTCTCGGCGCACGTGAATGCCAGGGGTACGTCGAGCCATGTGTCTTTGGGGAAGGAAAGAGTGACTATGATAATAGCGGTAACATCTATTTCGATTTGATGTTCCATGGTTTCAACTATCCTGATGAAACAGGAAACAACCAACTACAAGCGCGTTTTTGGCGTCCCAAAGAAATGGTTAACGGTGTTCTGAAATTTCGCCATCCAAAGGACTGCGACCCAAAACTGATTCGGGATGTCAGAAATTACACTGCCCGCCCGCCAAAATCAATTGGTTTGCAAGAACCGCGTTTGCTGGAACTCTGCGAGGAGGTCTGAAATGGGTTGGATGCAAAAACTCTACGACACCTATAACCAATGCACAGCACGGATAGGCGAATATGACCTAAAGAGCGGAAAACGCCCCCTTGCGCCAGTGTGTCATATCACGATAAATGCTCACGTCGAAGTGACTCTCGACGAAGATGGGAACATCCAAAACGCTCGCCCGATCACAGACCAAAACAATATGACAACGATTGTTCCTGCAACAGAAGATTCCGCTAGTAAAACAAGTGGCATTGATCCACACCCGCTGATAGATAAACTACAATATGTGGCAGGCGATTTTATTGAGTGTGGCGGCAAACTCCCAAAATCCTACCAAGGCGAAGGTGAAAAAAAGAAAAATCCGAAGAAAATTCACGAGGCTTACTGTAATGAACTGAGGGAATGGTGTAACTCTGAATTCTCTCATCCCAAAGCACGCGCCGTGTTGAGATACATTGAAAAGGGAACGCTGGTCAAAGATCTTGCCAGATTCGGCATTTTACACCTTGGCGCAGATGGCAAATTCCTTGCAAAAAAAGATGTGAAAAGAAATAAAGATGACCAGGATATTTTTGCCGTACCAAAGGTGGCAGACCAGCAAACTGCCGTTGTGCGCTGGCGAGTCGAGATAGACGATGGAAGAGAGATGGATACTTGGCGCGATGAAACCCTTTGGCAGTGTTGGCAGGACTACTATCGCAACAAGAGAAAAGCAGAGAGCCGCGCTTTTTGCTATGTCACAGGGGAAGAAGCCATCTTAACGAACAAGCACCCAAAGTATATCCGCAAGAAAGGGGATAGCCCTAAGCTCATTTCGTCTAATGACGACAAGGGGTTTACTTTTCGAGGACGTTTCAATTTGGCAGAGGAGGCATGTCTAATAAGTTTGGAAACATCGCAGAAAGCACACAACGCGCTGGCATGGCTAATTGACCGACAAGGCAAAGTTTTTGAAGAACAAGACGGGAAGAAAAAAGTTCCTGGGTTGACTGTTCTGGCATGGGAGGCGTCGGCACAAAGTGAAATTCCGCAGCCATTCCAAAACTCAACTGAGTTCGTTGTTGATGCGAATGCGCCTGATGAAGAGTCGGAAAAGCCGATGGTCGGTCAAGACTTTGCCACGCGTTTGAACAAAAAGATGCTAGGCTACAAAGCCGACTTGAAGGAATCGAAGGGGATTTCCATCATCGCGCTCGATGCCTTGTCACAAGGACGGATGGCAGTCACCTACTACCAAGAATTTGAGCCAGAAGTTTATCTCGAAAACATCGAGAAGTGGCATAGAGAATGCGTTTGGGGACATTATTACCTGAGCAAATATCCAAAGACAAGACCTTTTGCGCCCGCGCTGCTGGAAATCGCCGAAGTGGTTCACGGCAAAAAAGCAGGCGCAAAAATTAAACATCACATGGTCAGTCGTTTGCTCGCCTGTGTTGTGGAAAGGCGTTCCCTGCCGCGCGATGTTGTTGACGTAGCAATTCGCCGGGCGTCCAAGCGCATGGGGCTACATGATGCCGATGATAGAAAATCTCATGGAGATGATGAATATACATGGCACAAGGCGCTTACCGTTGCCTGCGCACTTGTCAAGAAATACATGATCGAAAACAACCAAATTCCAAAAGAAAAGGAGAATGACATTATGGCACTTGACCCCACCAATGCCAACAGGGATTATCTGTATGGCAGATTGTTAGCACTTGCTGACCATCTCGAATCCAAAGCGTTACGTGATGAAGAAGGAAAGCAAAAACGTCCAACAAATGCTGCCCGCATGATGCAACAATTCTCTCAACGCCCATACCGAACATGGAAGCAAATCCATGACGCATTACCGCCTTACTTTTGGCGATTAAACAGCAAAACAGCCGCATGGTATAAAGATCAAATTGCCGAAGTATGCTGTATGTTTGCTCAAGGCGAGTTCCAGTCTGATAACCCGCTCACGGGCGAATACTTGTTGGGATATTACTGTCAGTGGCAAGAGTTAAGAAAATTCAAGAAGGATAAACCTTCGGATGAAGATCGGAGCGAAGATGGCATTGAAGAAGAAACGGAGGAAGGCGAAGAAGACAATGAATTTGAAGACGATGCCGATATAGAAGAATGAAATTGCAAGTCCAAACATAAATCAAAAAGGAGAATATGTCATGATTGCCCTCTCAAAGAAAATTGATTTTGCCGTGATTGTGACGGTCAACCACGCCAATCCCAACGGCGACCCGCTTACTGGAAATCGCCCTCGCGTCACCTATGAAGGGCTGGGCGAAATTTCTGATGTTGCCATCAAACGCAAGATTCGCAATCGCCTGATGAACATGGGCAAGAAGATTTTCGTCCAATCAGACGATAATCGGGAAGAAGGTGATGAGTACCGAAGTTTGATTGCTCGCGCAAAGGCAAAGATTACGATTGACCCAAAGAAAGATGAAGAATACCGCAATGCCGCGTGCGAGCAATGGCTTGATGTGCGGGCGTTCGGTCAAGTCTTTCCTATCAAGGGCGCGTCAAAGGGTCAAGGGGCTTCTATAGGCATTCGCGGTCCCGTTTCAATCCACAATGCTTTTTCGGTCACAAAAGTTGAAAACCGCATGACCAGTATTCAGATTACCAAGAGCGTTAGCACTGCTGAAGGCAAAGAAGGCGATGCTGGAAAGCGCGCGTCTGACACAATGGGTATGAAGCACCGCGTTGACCACGGCGTCTATGTCTTTTATGGCAGCATGAATCCGCAACTGGCGACCAAGACTGGCTTTTCGGATGACGACGCGAAAGCAATCAAAGAAGCCATCCGAACTCTGTTTGTCAACGATGCATCATCTGCCAGACCCGAAGGAAGCA
>SHND01000005.1 GCA_004295045.1 Chloroflexota bacterium
TGAATCCTTCCGCTTGCGCGCTAAAGGTCTGTACAAAATTTTGAATGTCGAGACGGGCGGCGATGGATTCAATTTCGGGCTGCCGGTCGCGCGGCGAGACCCAGACGGTGTTGGTCAACATGCCGTAACCGAGCCAACTCAACTCGCGGCGAAATTGGTCACGCGCGCGGCGATGTTCTTCGGGAATGAAATAGGTGACGAGATGCCAGCACTGATTCCATGGCTCTGCCGCGTGCGGTGCATCAAAAATGCGTTCGCGTCCTTCTTGGATCAACTGCTGCGCTTTGGCAGTGAAAATGTAATGGGAAGTGTTGCCGTTGCGTTCTGCTGCGAGCCAGCCGCGCTGTGTCATGCGCGAAACGGTGGTGCGGACGGCTTGCTCGGAAATGCCAAAGAGCGCGAGCAATTTGATGAGCGTGCGAATCGTGACGCGCTCGCCGTGCGCATAAATGTAATCGCCAAACAAGGTAAAGAGAAGCGATTGTGGACGAATCCCATTCGCCTCTTGCAATACCGAACGCAGTGTTACAGTTTCCGCCATCACGTTTCTTTTCCGATATGGCGATTATAGAAACTCTGCATGATGCAAGCACGACGCGAATTGATGATTTTTTTAGAAAAAGAGGGTAGTCTTTATTTTTGACCGACTACCCTGTGGTGTAGGCGTGATGCCGAGTGAATGTGCTATACTTGCTATAGAATTCCGAATTCTTCAAGAATTCGGAATTCTTGTGTGAGGAAAAATCGCGTGACAGAATCTATTACCCAAGTTGCTCAAGATATTTTTCAAGTACAAGTGCCGGTGCCGTTCCCGCTCAAGACGGTGCAATGTTATTTGGTGCGTGAAGAGGGCGCGTGGACGATGATTGACACGGGGCTGCAATACGCGCCCGCGCGCCAAGCATGGGCGCACGCGTTTCAAACGCTGCAAATCGAGCCGCGCGCCATTCGCCAAATCGTTCTCACGCACGCGCATCCCGACCATTATGGCTTGGCAGGATATTTTCAAGAGATGACGGGCGCGCCCGTTTTTTTGCTCGACCACGAAATCGAAATTGCGGTGTTTGAATGGCAAGCCGACGGCGAACACATGGACATGATTGCGCGCTATTTTGCCAAGCACGGGCTTCCGTCAAGCATTGGCGAGTCCGTACACGAACGGCAAATGCAAGTGCTGGCGATGGTACAGCCGCAGCCGGTGTTGTCACCGCTGCGCGAGGACGAGGAAATTCAAATCGGGGCGGAAACCTATCGCGTCGTGTGGACGCCGGGGCACGCGGATGGGCATATCGTTCTGCATCGCGCGGACGGCTTGGCATTCACCGGCGACCACGTGTTGATGAAAATTACGCCGAACATTGCGCTGTGGCCCGGTCTCGCGCCGAATCCGTTAAAAGATTATCTGGACGCGTTGAACAAGGTGGATCGCTTGAATATCACGCCCGCGCTGCCGGGACATCGCGCCATTCTGTACGATTTGCCCGCGCGCATTGCGGAACTGCGCGCACATCACGCCGCGCGGTTGAACGATTGTGTCGCCGCCGCGCAGAATTGCACCGCGTATCAAGTGTGTTTGGAAATTTTTCCATCGCTCAAGACGGTGGATGAATTACGCATGGCGCTTGTCGAGACGCTTTCGCATTTGGAATATCTTGTTGCAGAAGGGCGCTTGGTGCGAGAGGAAAAACGTGTGGCGCAAGACCAAGAAGTGATTCTCTATTCGGCGCACAGAGTACCGTCGAATTGAATTCGACGGCAAAACAAAGCATTCAAAAAACATGGCAAAAATGAAAACGCCCACGCTTTGCAAGCGTGGGCGTTTTCGTTTTGTCATCACAGATTCATTTTCGCGCGTTTTTGTTCAAAGCGTTTGTAAAAGCGTTCCTGGTCCACCACAAAGCGCGTGTGCGTGCCTTCACCGATTTTTTCCACATCGTCCCACGCTTCGAGCGCAAGCTGAATCGTGGAACCCTCAACCGCCGTGATGACCGCGCGCGCGCGAACATTTCCGCCGACCGGCGTCGCCGCGAGATGTTTGACCTGAATTTCGATGCCGACCGAAGTTTGTCCTTTCGGCAGATGCGGTTGAACTGCGTAATGCGCCGCCGTCTCCATCAACCCGACCAATGCGGGTGTGCCGTACGCGGCAACCAAATCTTTGTCATGACTCGCAGCGGTTAGTTCAACTGTGACGATTTGGCTGCTTTCGCCTTCCAGTCCGGGATGAATGTTTTCCATACGTTAGTGTTTGAGAAATGTTATCTGACGATGCATCATCATGCACTCTGCGTCTCGACAAGCAACCTGCGTGATGATGCGTCCGGTTACATGTGACTTTTAAATCTGTTTTTTCTTTTTCCGCGTCCCAATCTGTGATGTGCAGCAACACGATACAACTATAAGAACGTTCTCGTGAAATGCCACACCTGTAAGCATGGTCAAACTCTCATTCGAGCATAGTCTTGAGCGCGGCTGGACTATACGATAGAGTAGTCTCTGTGCGGCGTCGGCGGAGGCGGCGCGCCACGAACACAATTCCGAGAACGAATAGCGCTGGCACAACAATCATGACGGACACGAGTAATTTCGCGATGAGAGTCAGACTCGTACTCGGAACAAATGACAATGGTTGATACGTGTATAGCCCGCTGTCCGCGACGGCGGTGTCATAATAACTGGTGACCAAGCGTTCGAACGCTTTCGCCTGGAATGTTTCCATCACATCCGCAATATGACTGAATTCCGGCAAGAGAACCATCTGCGCGTTGTGATAGTACGGTTTAGCTTGAGCCAATGCATTGGATGGCGTAGAAAAATCTACCGCGCCATTGACCAACAGCATCGGGGTTGATGTCTGGGTGAGCTTACAAATACTTGACGGCAGCAATCGCTTCATCCGTTCTGTCTGGTTCTTTGGAATCTAAAGTGAACTTGGTCGTTGGCGATCGATTTCTTTATTTCACAAACGCCTTTGCAGGTTACATATCGGCTAGGCGATTTTCTCTGCAAACGCTAGCACATGCCCATCCAAGTCCAGCGAGTATGCGGCGCGGTCGCCCCAATCGCGTACTTGCAATTCGCTCAACTCGACGGCGCCTGCCTCGAGCGCGCGTCGGTGGTATTCTTCAGGGCGCACGACAGTTAAATATATTTCGCATCGCGGAACGCCTGCCGCCTGTGCGGGGTCGGGCAGACGTTCGCCCAGCAAACGTTTGATGCCCGTCTCAGGCATCAATCCCAACACACTGTTTTCAGACAGAGTGAACTCTGTCATGCCGGGGACGTTGAGCGATGGGGCGATACCCAACACACGCGTGTAAAATTCCGCGCTGCGTGTTTGGTCCTGGACATATAGAATGAAATTTGATTTGGTTATGAACATGTTATTCGTTTCTTAATTCTAGTACTCGAACAATAGGAAATTGCGTAGCGCGCTGCAAACGCTTTTGGTTTGTCTCTCTAATGCGGCGTTAGAGAACGCCTTTCTACGCAGACGACCCCGCAATTTCATAATGTTGTAGTACAAGTGAGTCATTGCCTCATTGAAATTTTTTTTGAATCATCGGCGCGTAAAATTTTATTGCCGTTGTCGTACTGTGCCAAGCCCACTCACATTCTTTGTCACTTGTGGATTGCCCATGTATTCAATGCTGCCCAATCCGCTGATGATCGCTTCGAGCGAGTCGCTCACGCGCACGACTGCCGAGCCAGCGCCATTCTGCGTGACCTTGGCGCGCTGACTGGCGAGCTCCGCGCCGTTATATGCGCCCACGCCGTCCAGCGAGACATCCTGCGCGGTCGCTTTGCCGGACAGTGTAATCGCACCCGCGCCGTTCAGCTTGACCGACAAATTTTCGGTCGCGATATTCTTGCCCTCTACGTTCGTCGCGCCATCCACCTGAAGCGAGTTTAGATTTTTCGCGCCGACCTTGAACGTCAATTCTTGGACCTTGCCGAACACCACGCCTCGTGTGAATTCGATGACGAGCTTGCCGTCGCGAACCTCCGTCGTAATGTATTGCAGCAGATTGTCGTCGGTCGTAAGCGTGAGCGATTCCGTGCCGCTCTGGTCAATCAATACATTCCCCGCGCCGGTGATCGTCACGCCGTTAAAGCCGCTGACGCTGCGCGTCTCGGTCACGATATTCCCCGAACCGTTGACGGGCGTAAGATTGCCCGAGCCGAGATTGACCCCACATGCGGTCAATGCCGCAGCGAGCAAGAATCCGCTGATGATGAATTTGGATACGTACGTTTTCATGAGAACTTTCTTCAATGGATACCTGAATTTTTCATGTACCGAATGCGACTGCCAGACCCCGCACCAACCACCACAAGCAGCCGCGCTGTTTCAATTGAGCGCTCCCGCTCCCGGAACCGGTCGCCGTTCCAGGGCATTCGCTCCAGCGCCAAAAGATTTCCACATGTGGTGCCAGACAAGGAAAAAGATCACAAAGCTGCTCGTGCCGACAGGCACGCCCAGGAGAATCCACAGGAATTCGGCATCGAACAGATTGGCAGGTGCGCCGATCATGGAGAGCAGCATTCGAACATCGAGAAACTCTATCAGCGTCATGACCGTCACCAGGAGTCCGTAAAGCACGACCGAGCCAAAGAAAAAGTAGAGCAGGAATCCCAACGACCTTTTGAAGGGAGCTGACTCGATGTGTTCCCTGTAGCGCCAAATGCCTCCGAGAATGGTGGCGCAAAAGACGGTTGCCGATACCCACCAGAGCATAGACGTGCTGGCAATCGTCGTGAGCAGAGCAATCTTTTTGTCAATGAGGTCCATAATCACTATCTCGTCCATGGATCATCCTCCAAATCGCCTGAGCGGTACACCATTCCAGCCGACCGCTCGGTAGGAATCTTCTAGGGTCCGTTGACACTTCAACGCAACAGAATAAGGGTTGACATGAGATTTCTAACTTCTCAATCATTGGCAGGCAGTGACGAATGACATCTCCGCCTGCCTTGAAACATTTGCTGCTTAGAGCGAATTCCTAGTGGATGTGTGGGATTGGATTCTACGCTTTAGCGGGCAATGCACAGGAACCGCATAAATGCTCGATTCCAAACCACAAATCAATGCGGAATCTGCTCTAATACCGCAAGCCCCACAGGTTCCAGTAGTTCAGAAACCAGACAAACGCAACCGCCGCGACGGTCGCCACCGTGTAATACACGCGAAAGGCGACACCCCAAAACTTTTCCTTCCATGCCAGCGCCGCATAGACCACCGCGCCGACGGTCAGCACGACACACAACGCGCCCAGCACCAGTGAGACTTTGATGAGAAATGGCGGCTCGAGCAATTCGTTTGCCATGCCTCCGCCCATGGCACCCCACGCGATGCCCGCCACCACCAGCACGTTCAAAAGGCATACGCCCACGATGACCCAGCTGGCAATACGCGCGCTGCGAGAGCCGGGTCCTCGCTTTCTAACCAGACGAATCCACACAAAGCGTATCACGGCTGCCAGGAGCATGGACACGAATACCAGAACGCAAACCGCAAGCAACGGCATGTTGAAACTGGCCGTTTCGTACCACGCCAGCTTGTCGAACGCGGTATAGTTTACCGGGTCAAGGAACATCCGGGTGATGCGCCCCTGGTCGTCCTCACGAAAGACGATGGCGTACATCCCACCTACCTGGCGAAAGTAAAGTGGTTCCATCTGGACCAACCGCATTTCGTCTCCGCCGTAGTTAACAAGCAGCGCGCCATCGCCGGAATCGCGGATTTCTGCAGTCATTCCACCAAAGAGCGCCGCAACTTTCATGAAGGAAGTATAGGGGAAAGAGGTCTGTCTGTAACTGCCCACAAACCGATCCATCCGCTTGTCCAAGCCCGCTTGAGGTTGGACGGGAGCGCCTGCCGAGACCGGATAGTAGTGGTCGTAAAAGGCTCTCTGGAACCCGGTATGCGGAAGGTTCAGTCCCCCGCCACCCGCGCTGTTGTAGGTGACGAATACACCAAGATTCTGGTCGGGTACAAGCAACAGCAGACTATTCATCGGCGCCGCATAACCCACATGCCCGACCGTGCGTTGACCGTTGTCGCTGAAATCGAAAAAGCCGTGCGCCATGCCCCGAAAGCGCGGGTCAGGAGTATAGTAGGTGCTGCGCATTTGCCGCGCAGTGGTTTCATTCAGGATGCGTATCCCGGTAGCGGCGTCGCCGTAAAACCCATCCTGCAAATGCATGATCATAAAACGCGCCATGTCCGTGACACTGACTTTTTGACCGCCGGACGGAACGAGCGCCGGCTGCGCCACCCAATCGGGAAATCTCTGGAAGGCGCCATCTTGATACGTGTATCCCGCGGATACAAAATCGCGCAGATTCTCCGGTGGTGGCAGCTGGGCAGTCGAGTGCGTCATACCCAGCGGGTTAAAGATATGTTCCTGAAGATATTGAGCGTAGGGCTTGCCCGAAGCTCGCGCCACGATGTACCCTGCCAGCATGGCATTATAGTTCGAGTACGCAACACTATCGCCGGGCGGACGCACGCGCGCCGCCAGATGCGCTTGCAGCCATTCGCCCGCAGGCACTATCTCCTTGGCATCCGCCGCGGCGCTCCCCGCCCACCGTTCTTCGAATCCTGACGTATGCGTCATCAAGTGCTTGAGCGTGACCGGTTGAGGGTAGGTATCCGGGATGCGAAAGTCGAGATACTTGTTGACATCCGCATCCAGGTCCACCTTGCCCTGCTCCGCGAGCTGCATCACCGCCGTCCAGGTGAGCGTCTTGCCGACAGAGCCAATCCCAAAGAGCGTCTTTTCGGGGTCAACCGGGATCTTCCGTTCAATATCGGCATAGCCGTATCCTTTGGCAAAAAACAGATTGCCATCCTTGACGACCGCGACGGCGGCTCCGGCGATGTGGTTCTCTGCCATCTGCTTTGCCAACAAGTCGTCCAAAAAATTTCCCATTTCGACAGAATCGGTGAGACCTTGTTGTGGTGAGGACGCGCCGCTCACATTCTTGCCTGCCGCGCCCCCGGTTTCCTGCGCCATGGCGGATGCGCCAAACGCCAGTACCAGCGCTGCCAAGAGCGCGAGGGCGATTAAAGCACGCTTTGTTTTCATGGTTCGAAGCTCCTTTCTTTGCGTGAGATCATTTTTTAGGTTTTTCCTTCGGGGTCATCGTTCGCAGTGAACTTTACTGTTTCATCCGTTATTGTCATTTTCATTTTGCCACTCCAGCCACTCGTTACACCGGCTGTAAATTCATCCCCACCGTTTTTGTGTGAGGCATGTCGAATTTCAACTCGTTTGCCGTTTGCATGATGTTGGCGTAATTGTCGCGCGCCTCTTCCAGGCTGTCGGCGGCGTGCGCGGTAAATCGCTGCATACTCTCGTTGTGCGTGTAAAGCCAGCGAAAGAGTGGAATGAACGCCCATGTCGGCAAATTGAACGTTCCCGTTTCAGGATATTTCTTTAAATCAACGCCGCGTCGCCTGCAAAGCTCAAGCAGTTCCTTTGTCGAGGCGTAACACTCGACGAGCAGGGCGCGGTCGCGGAGAAAAGGTTTGACCTCGCGGTATTTGGCGAATCCTGCCCAGATGCCGATGCTCATCGCGTTGTGCACCCAGAGCCAGTGCAGGATGTTTTCATGCGCATCGGGCTGAATATCCGCCCGCGCAAAGAGCGCCTTGATTTTTTCCAAACTGGCGTTCGGCTTGCCGTCCACGTTGCCCAAATGAATTTCACTACCCAAGTTTGTCCAATACACGCCACTGCGAATCGTGCCGCCGCCGTCGGGATACCCCATCACGTAGCGTTCGCGCGGCAGCAGGCGGTCAATGAAATCCGCGCCTTGCCAATTCGCCGCCATGATGAAAAAGAGAGCATTGCCCGACACAGGCGCCAACGTCTTGAGAACTTGTTCGGTTTGATACGAGTTGGTCGGGACAATGATCGTTTCATACCCGTCGGCGGGTGAAACTTGTTCGACGCATTCAAGCGCGTAAGGGACGACATTTTTCTTGCGATGTCCTTTGCGTTCGTCGAGCAAGTCCAACGTGACGCCCTCGTGGAACAGGGCGCGCTTGCCTTGTCGCACAAAATGTGTGACCTCCACGCCCGCTTCGGACAACGCCCAGCCGTAGATGACGCCGATGACGCCTGTGCCGACGATGAGTGTTTTCATGTGACGCTTACTTTCTGTCGAACGATGATCATGGAAATGAATCCTGTTCTCTTGTCTCAGTGGCTTGCGTTGCTCGCGCGGTGAATTTCATCTTTGCCTTCTTGATTGCTCGTTGCGTCGAGCTCCGTCTGTTCCATTAGGTAGGCAAACAAGCGCTCCAAATTCTCAAAGCCGATGCGCTCACCCGTGCGTGGAGTTTCCAACGCCGCCCGCCACGCCGAATCAGCGCGCCACAAGCGCAAGATATAGACACGATTTGTATTATCGGCGTTTGGACTTGAGCTATTCATTTGAGGGCATTGTAGCAAGTCAGCGTCAGCCCAACGTCGCGTTAGCGTCAGGAGGATTGCGGTTCGTTCCTGACGATGCTATACTTTTGCGTGGACGGGGTGACCAATGCCGCGCTTGAAGTTGAACGTTTTGGGACCACTGCAAATCGCGTTGGCGAATGAGCCGATAGCGAAACTCGAATCGGACAAGACTCGCGCGCTCCTCGTTTATCTGGCAGTGGAAGCAGCGCGCGCCCATCGCCGCGCAGCGTTGCTTGGGCTTTTATGGCCCGATTACCCCGAAGAAACGGCGCGGCACAATTTGCGCCAAGCCCTCTTTAATCTGCGTCGAGCGATTGGCGACCACACCGCAGAGCCCCCTTTTTTCTTTATCACGCGCGACGAAATTCAATTCAACCCCGCGTGCGACCATTCCCTCGACGTTGAGGAATTTGACGCGTACCTCGCCGCGTGCGAACGGCACGCGCATGCAAACATTGAAACGTGCGCGCTTTGCGCGGCGCAGATGCAGCAAGCGATTGACTTGTATCGCGGCAAATTTCTTCAAGAGTTTTTTCTGGAGGGCAGCGCGGAATTTGAAGAGTGGGCGTTGGCGCGGCGCGAGGCAACGCATCAACGCGCGCTCGACGCGCTCACGCATCTGGCAAACTATTACGAACAGCACGGCGACCTTGCCGCGACGCGACGCGCCGCGCTGCGCCAATTAGAACTCGACCCATGGCGCGAACAAGCCCATCGCCAAATGATGCGCGCGCTTGTGACAGAGGGACAGCGCAATGCGGCATTGGCGCAATACGAAACGTGCCGCCGCGTGCTTGCCCAAGAATTGGGCGTCGAACCGTCTGTCGAGACGCGCGAGCTGTACGAGAAAATAAAGTCTGGAAATTCGAAATTCGAAATTCGAAATTCGATACAACCCCCAACCTCCAACCTCCAACTGCCAACGCCCCTCACTCCCTTTCTCGGACGCGAACGCGAACTGTCAGAGCTCGCGCAACTCAGCGCGGATGACGCGTGTCGCTTGCTCACCCTCGTCGCGCCGGGCGGAATGGGCAAAACGCGGCTCGCGCTCCAAGCCGCCGCGCAGCAGCGTGGCCGGTTCGCGCACGGCGTCGCGTTCGTTCCACTCGCCGCGATTCACTCGCCCGCCGCGGTGATTCCCGCGCTGGCGGACGCGCTCGGCTTTACGTTCTATGGTCCGACCAGCCCGCGCGTTCAACTCTTGAACTTTTTGCGCGACAAACAAATGCTGTTGGTTTTGGATAACGTCGAGCAGTTGGTTGACGCGGCGGAACTGTTTGTAGAATTGTTACAGCACGCGCCCGAAATCAAATTGTTGCTGACGTCGCGCGAGCCGTTGAACGTGCAAGGCGAATGGGTCTTCGAGGTCGCGGGCTTGGAGGTTCCCGCCGATGCGCGCGCGGAACAATTCGAAGCGAGCAGCGCGGCTGCGTTGTTTATGCAAAGAGCGCGCCGCACGCGCGCGGGGTTTGCGCTCGACGCGCCAGAGCGCGCGTCAGTCGTGCGGCTCTGTCGTTTGGTGGAAGGGATGCCGCTCGCGCTCGAACTCGCGGCGACGTGGGTCAAGACTTTGACAGTCGCGGAAATTGTCGCGGAAATCGAACGCAATTTGGATTTTCTCGGCGCGTCCCTCCGCGATTTGCCCGAACGCCATCGCAGCGTGCGCGCAGTATTTGATTCTTCTTGGCAAATGTTGCCCTCAGAGGAACAGCGTGTCCTCGCCAAGTTGTCCGCCTTGCACGGCGATTTTCAGCGCGAGGCAGCCGAACAAATTGCCGATGCATCGTTATCATTGCTGTCGGCGCTAGTTACGAAATCGCTTGTGCGTCGTACTTTGGCTGGACGCTACGACTTGCATGAACTTGTGCGCCAGTATGCAGTCAATCGCTTGAGCGAAAACGCGATGCAAGAAGCGGCGACGCGCGCGCAGCACAGTCGTTACTATCTCGCGCTGGCGCAGAAAAGTGAAAGTGATTTGTTCGGTCCCCGGCAAGTACAAGCTGTCGCCGCATTGAACGCCGAAATTGAAAATGTGCGCGCGGCGTGGCAGTGGGCGGCGCGGCATGACACTGTGGCATTGCGCGCCCCAACGCGCGCGCTGTATTGGCACTATGATCTCCGAAATCTGCCGCGCGAAGGCGCCGCGCTTTTCGAACTCGCGATTGCGAACGCGCCAGCATGGACGGATACAGCCGCGCGCGAAATCGCGGTGGGGCATTGGCGCGCCTTTCAAGCGATGTTCGCGTATCGGGAGAATCGGATTGATGCTGCCGAACAACATTTGGCGCAAAGTTTCGCGCTGCTGGAAAAACACGGCTGCGGAACAGAATTGATAGATGCGCTGTGGATTCAGGGGCAAGTTGCTTGGGCGCGCGGTGATTTTGACTTGGCGGCGCGCGCTTTGCGACGCGCGCTCGCTGTACAAGCCGCGCGCTCGCAGTGGCAAACGGCGATTTGTTACATCATGCTTGGCAATGTCGAATTTGAACAGGGCAGGGATGAAGATTCGTATCGCACCTTGACCGAAAGTTTGCGCGTCGCGCGCGCGCAAGGCGACCCGACCATGATTGCGTATGCGATTAGTTCACTCACGCGCCATGCAAGCCAACGCGCAAGAATCGCCGAATTGGAACCGCTCGCGCGCGAAGCGTGTGAACTCGCCAAAACATCGGGCAATCGTTTTGCCGTGGCATTAGCGCTAGCGCAGCTCGCGCAGCTCGTTTGGGCAAAACGCGATGTAGCGCAAGCCAAGCAGCTGTGCCGCGAAAGTATCGCGGTGTGTCGCGCGCAAGGCGATGATTGGTGGTTGTCCGCCACGCTCAATCAACTGGGAAATTTTGAAATGGCGACCGGCAATCTGATAGAGGCGGAGCAGAATATCCGCGAAGCGATTCAGGTCGCCTTGCGTGGCGGTTTTCATACAAACGCGCTGGATGCGTTGGTGAGTATGGCGACGGCGCGCGCAAAAGCCGATGACACTGCCACTGCATTAGAAATTGTTAGTGTTGTATTGCAAGATCCTGCGACCAAACATCGCGCGCGCACGCGCGCCGAGAAATTGCGCGGTGAAATTAAAGCGCGCGCGACGCTTCAAGAAATTAAAAGTGTACACGCGCGCGAAAAAACATTTGAGCAGCTGACAAATGAAATTGTGACGCGCGCGTCACGCTAACGCGCGCTCCTGTTCCGGCGCTGGCACATACACTTGCTTGGGTTCGGTGCGCGAGAGACGCGCGGGTCCCGCATAGAGAATCACAATCACCGCAATCACCATTTCAAGCGCAATCGCCCAGAGCAGCGCGCCGAGATTTTCACTCGACGTAGAGCTCGCCATCGGCAAAAATATGCCTGCCGTATTTCCTGCCGCGTGCATAATTGTCACCAACAGCAAACTGCCGCGCGTGTTGTTGTAAAGCCAGGTGTACAGAATCGCGTCCACCACCGCTTTCATCATGTACCAACCAAACGGACCATGACTGTCCGGCGCCAAATATCTCGGCAAATGCCACAAGCCCCATATCACTCCGAGAATCAAACTTGCGATGAGCGCGCTGTGTTGGGCTTGCAAGCGCGGCAAAACATAACCGCGCCACGCCAATTCCTCGCCGTTCGTGATGGCATCGAAAATAAAAAACGGAACGATGAAAACGAGCAGCTCTGCCGATGCGCCAAAAATTTTGTGCGCCATCACATCGCTAAAATCAAGCGGCGTTTGCGTCCACAACGCATTCAGTATGACCGCGCACGAAAAAATTATTGGATACATCAAAAACGCGACGAGATACCATTTCCAATTCACACGCCACAGCAAAAAACGTTTGAGCAGCGCGATGACCGCGTGGCGTCCTTCGGTCACGCCCGTCATGAGCAGCGCCGCGATGCTCAAGCCCCACCCTATCCAAATTGCGATGACGAATGGCGCTCGATACGGCAAGATGCCTGCGTTTCCCAAATCAATCAGCCACGTCAGCGCAAACATGAGCGCGAGACCGCAGATGAGCGAATGGCGTTTGAGAAAGGATGTAATGGGCTGCATAGAAAACTCCTTGCGCAATTTCATTGTTCAATGACGTGCAAGACCGCTGCCGTAGATTCAAAGGTGAGCAACTGGGCGCGTTCCGCGTTTTCCGAATCGAGCTGCGGGTCAGAAAATTTTTCCAACGCGGCGCGCGATTCCCAAAACGAAAGCAAGAGAAAAACAATTAGCTCGCCTTGCGCGTCCTGCAAAATAAACACGCTTTGATTGCCTTCTGCGCGCCGATAGGCGGGAATGACTTCGGCGCGCAGAAAAGAGAGATAATCGTCAGATGCACTTGCGCGGACGATACCGCGCCAGATACGCGCGAACATGATTTATAAATAGCGCGCGATTGCCATCGTCACTATCGCAATCACGAGCAGCGCGAAATCAAAGCGATAGACATTCATCAACGTACTCTGCAACTGATTCATTTGCGCGATTTGTTCCGGCTTGGGTGGATTGGCTGCCGCCATCGCCGCGCCCAACGCGCCGACGCGCGCTTGCAGCTTGCCC
Organism: Chloroflexota bacterium; assembly: GCA_004295045.1. GTDB lineage: Bacteria > Chloroflexota > Anaerolineae > UBA4142 > SHND01 > SHND01. Next base: position 13,000 of record SHND01000005.1, read on the forward strand.
AAGTACGCCGAACCAAGCACATACGAAATTATTCCCGCCAGCGCGCCGATGGTGAACGCGAGTCCCGATTTCGTCGTCCAAATCCACTCGAACCCGCTCGCAAAAAACCGCGCGTACAACAGCGCGCCCGCAACGATCGTCACCGTCGTGACAATGCTCATCATTTTGCCAAAACGCGGACCAAAATTTTCCATAAATTTCTGCCCCGCGTCTTGGACTGCGCGCACGGTGGGGATGAGCAGAAACAAAAAGAGGATGGCGCTTCCCGCCCAGAGGATGCCGCCGCCGATGTGCGCGAGCCGCAGCGCGATGAGAACCCAGTGATTTGAAAGAATGTCCATGATTTTTTCTCCTTGTGCATGTACGGCAAATTTGAAATTTGCCGTACGCTTCATTGTGCATGTACGGCAAATTTGAAATTTGCCCCACACTTTATGAATTTGTTATTTCGCGCATGTGCCACCATTCGCGAAATGTTTGACACAAGCCGTCGTCGTCAAACTCGACCACGAACAGGCAGTCCAACGCAAAGCGCTTGTCGGTTGCAATGACAGTAAATTGCGACTGCCAACGCGCGATGCCGCAATTGTTTTGCGCGGCGAGAATTTCGAACGATGAGGTCTTGTCCGTTAGCGTTTGCGCGCCTTTGTTCCAATATTCAAAAATCGCATCGCGCCCCGTGATGGGTTCATCGAAAGGATTTTCGTAATAGCGCGCGTGCAGCGCAAAAAGATTTGCTGACGCGTGCGGGTCATTGTCCGCGCTCGCGCGTCCGTACGTTTCCAACCACGCTTCAAAATGTTGCAAGGTCAACGCTTTCATTTTTCATTCGCTTTGTAATTCCTGAAAATTCGCGAGCGCCAATGCCGCCAGCCCAATGCCCAGCATCGAAACGCCGTTGCTGACATCAAGCGTCTTGAGCGTGCTTGTAACAATCACGGCGACGCCCATCGCGAGACCGATGCCCTTGAGCGCGATGGTGATAATTTTTTTCATGCCTTTTTCTCCTCTCTCTTTTTTGTGCAAGCCATTCCGAAATTGTTGTTATCGGAAGGTTGTTGTTGCGAGAATTAAACCACCACCGCGCTTGCGATTGGTCAGAGTTTCCCGTACAAAAATCCGTACAAACGGAAATCAACAATCTCGTTTTTGGGCGAATAAATTTGCGCGTAGCGCGCATTCTCTAATGCGGCTACTCATGCTGCGTCAGCGTTAGAGAACGTTTCCTACGCGTAGCGCAAATTTGTAATTTGCGGCATCAAAATCGGAAATTCGCGCAAACTTGATATAAAATAACGCGTGATGAACCAAGAGCTGCCCTTTGGTCTCTGGCTCAAAAAACGGCGCAAGGCGCTCGACCTCACGCAGAGCGCGCTGGCGAAACGCGTCGGCTGCTCGACGGCGACGATTGAAAAAATCGAATCGGAGGAGCGCCGCCCTTCGCTGCAAATCGCGGAATTGTTGGCGCACGCGCTCGAGATTCCGAGTGAGCAGCGCGCAGCGTTTCTGCGCGCCGCGCGCCATCTCGACGCGTCAAAAGGGTTGACGACAATTTCCCCTATCGTCACCGCGCCACCCAAAACAAATGTGCCGCTTCCGTCCACGCCGCTCGTTGGGCGCGAGGCGGAGCTCGACGGCATTCGCCATCTGCTCGCCAACGCCGATTGCCGTCTCATCACGCTCATCGGTCCCGGCGGCATTGGCAAAACGCGTTTGGCAATCGAATTTGCGTTGCGGCAGCGCGAACTTTTTCCCGACGGCGTATTTTTCGCGCCGCTCGCCTCTATCAATGCGCCCGAATTGATTGTCCCCGCGCTCGCCGACGCATTCGCGTTTTCATTTTCCGGACCCGTCGAACCCAAGGAACAGTTGTTTGAACATCTTGCGCGCGCACAAAAAAATTCCGCGCTGCTCGTTCTCGACAATCTCGAGCATCTCCTCGCGCCGTCGGCGGCGACGACAGATTTGATTGTCGAACTGCTGCGTCGCTGCGCGCACCTCAAAATTCTCTGCACCTCGCGCGAACGTTTGAATTTGTATGGCGAATGGCTCTTTGATTTACACGGTTTGCCGCTGCCACCGCCCGACAATACCGACAATCTGGAAGCGCACAGCGCGACGGCATTGTTTCTGCAAGCCGCGCGGCGCATCCACGCCGATTTTGTTTTGAGCGACGCGGACAAGCCCGCGTTGTTGGAAATTTGCCGTTTGTTGGGAGGCGTTCCGCTCGCGCTCGAGTTGGCGGCGGCGTGGGTGGGCATGTTATCGTGCCGCGACATTGCGCGCGAAATTCAAATCAACATTGATTTTCTCGCGGTGACGATGCGAAATTTGCCCGAACGGCATCGCTCACTGCGCGCGTCGTTTGACCACTCGTGGCGTTTGTTGTCCGACGATGAACGCGCGGCGTTGAGTGGGCTGTCGGTTTTTCACGGCGGTTTTGAACGCGCGGCGGCGGAGCAAATTATTGGCGCGCCTCTGTCCCTGCTGGCGGCGTTGGTTTCCAAATCACTTGTCCACTGCGCGCAAAGCGGACGCTATGATTTGCATCAAATGATTTGGCAATACAGTTTGACGCATTTGCAAGAATCGCCCGCGCGCGCCGTTCAGTTGCGCGACGCGCACAGCGCGTATTATTTGAATTTTGCCGCCGCGCGCGAGGGGGCATTGAAAAGCGCGGGGCAGCAAGCTGCCGTTCAAGAATTCGTGGGCGAATTGGATAATCTCCGCGCGGCGTGGGCGTGGGCGCTCGAGCGCGAAAATTTTGACGCGCTAAATGCTGCGGTGCGCGCGTTCGGCTATTTTTTCGAGACAAGTGGTTTGCTTTACGAGGGCATCGAATATTTTGAACCGCTCGCGCGCGCGTTGCAAACAAAACATGACACGCCGACGCGTCAACGCGTCTTGGGGCAAGCGCTTTCGCAACAGGCGCTCCTCTGTTTTCGCACGGGCAATTTTGAACGCGCGACAGCCCTATTAAAACGCGCGTTGGATGTGCTGCGCCCGCTTGGAGAGGAGACTCTGCTGCCCGATGCGCTGATTTATTTGGCGGTCATTACCCATTTGAATGGGGACGTTGAACGCGCGCAGAGTTTGTTTGAGGAAGCATTGATCTACGCGCAGACCGATGGAGACGCGTGGGTCGTCGCGTATGCCCGCTACAATTTGGGATACATTGCAGGACTACAGGGGCAATACGCGCGCGGGCGCGCGCAAATGCTGGAGGGGCTTGCCATCTGGCGCGGGCTCGGCGACCCACATTCCATCACGTTGGGGCTGAATTACCTCGCGCCCATACTGGTCAAGCTGAATTGTTTTGATGAGGCGCGCGCCGCGCTGCAAGAGGGTTTGGGCTTGTCTCAGCGGACGCGCAATCGTTGGGGCGTGGGGACAGCGTATCGGCATTTGGGTTTGGTTGAAATGCGCGATGGCAATTTGGCGCAAGCGGAAACGTTTTTCCAGCGCGCGCTCGAAACGTTTGGCGATTATGTCGTCGGGTGGGACATTGCGCAGACGAAAATTTATTTGAGCGAGTTGAACGCGCGGATGGGCGATTTGGCGAACGCCGAAAAAAATTTGTTTGAGAGTTTGCGCTTGGCGCAAGAAATTCATTCCGCGCCGCTGCTTTTGGACGCGCTGCTTGAATTGGCAATTTTGAAAACGCGCGCAGACCCACCGCGCGCGGAGCGCTGGCTGACCGTCATTGCCGCGCATCCCGCCGCCACACGCGAAACGCGCACGCGCGCGGCGCAACTGCGCGATGATTTAGCGAAAGGTCACGCGCGTCGCAACAAGGAACGCGCGTGGACGTTGGAAGAGGTTTTGGAGGAGGCGCAGCGTTTTTGATTGGGTTTCACGCGGTTGAGACCGCAGAACTTGTGTTATGCAGAGAATTTGCGGCAATGCGATTCAATCGCGTTCGCAGCTTTCCGGGAAATGAACCGGAATCCAAAATTGTTTATGACGTGATGATCGCATTGTCAAAGGGAGTGCTCTGCTTTATTTGATCACGCGTCAGATTGACATGCACCTGCCGCCGCGCCCAGTCCACGCTTTCGATCACAGAAGTGGATACGCGTACCTCGCCCCCGGGCAACCAGTTCGTCGTATCAATCACGAGCTCCTCAACGCGCCATGTCTCGCGATTGATCAAAAAATCCTTTGCATTCCCAATCTCGCCATCGTGTGCCGCGATCGCATAACTCGTCACCTCATTGACGCTGCGTAAATGAGATTCCTCCGCCGCGACTGCTACGACATCCTCTGCGCGGTTCAGCAGTTCATCCCTCGGCAGCGGCGTCGGCGGCGGGGGCAGGGTTCCCACCGCATAAGGATATATTCCGGCGCCCCATAAATTTGGTCCTGCCCAATAAAAGGGCCAGCGATAATGCTCAGCCATTTCGATTTCCTTTAAACGCGATACCGGCTGGTCGCTCTCCACATCCGGACTATTCTTGATCTGCTCACGCGTCAGTTCAACCAGCACCCTGTGTTCTCGCCCATTTACGCCGCGTATGCTCGCGGGTGAAACCAGTACGTGACGACCCGTAAGCCAGTTGCCCGTATCAACAACCAAGTAGCGGATAGTCCACTGGTCGTCATCGAACAAGACATCCGTGACGCTACCGATCTCGCCATCGGTTGCCTGTATGATAGAGTCCTCGAGACCCTCAGCACTGTATAACATGATTTCCTCCAAGGTCATATCAATCTATTTCAGAGATTTTTTGTCCTGCTGATTGCGGCGAACACCATCATCTTGCTGTTCTGCTGCGTCGCCTCACCGAGCGTTGGCGCAGTGATCTCGCGCAATGTTGGCAAGCGCCAAGTTTTTCCTGATATTGGTTATAACGTCAGAACATATTGAATTGTGACCTGACGGCGCTCTCAATTTACAGAATGGAAAACAAAAAACCAGTCCATTTCGGACTGGCTAGTGGGGATTTTTCAAAAACCCTCCTAAAAAAGCGGGAGACGGGATTCGGACCCGCGACCTTCTCCTTGGCAAG
>SHND01000012.1 GCA_004295045.1 Chloroflexota bacterium
TTTATTTTGTTGTGGCTTGCCGCGACGATGCTGATGACGCTGTGGAAGGGGCTGGAATGGATGGGCATTCGACCGAAATGGTTCGATGCCCCGCAAACGTAATCTGCATGATCAAAAATCGCGGCGCATGCCGCGATTTTTATTTCAACGCGCCGCGTATCACATCCGGTTTGTTAGTGATAATTGCGTTGACGCCGAGTTGTGCCAAACGCCGCGCTTGATCGGGATCATCCACGGTCCACGTATTTACGAGCAATTTTTTCTGACGCGCCCATTCCATGTAACGCGCGTCAATCATCGTGTATTCGGGATGCATTGCCTGCGGCGCTGTCCAATAGCGCGGCAGCGCGTTTCGCAAGTAGAACGGCATCGTCTGATCATACAAAAACCCGCGTGGAATACGCGGGTTGATTTTTTTTGCGCGGTGTAACGCGAGCGGACTGAATGAGGAAAGCAGAATGCGATGTTGTATTGCATAACGCGAAATCGCGTTTAACGTTTGTTGTTCCAAGCCATCGGTGCGCACGCGTTCCGTTTTGAGCTCTACGTTAATGAGACAAGGGCGTACGCGTCCCATCGGGTTCAACCAATCGCTTAGCTCTTCAAACACTTGAGCGAGTGTTGGGATTTTTTCGCCGCGATAATCTTCCGTTTTCCAAGTACCCGCGTCGAGCTGCGCGATCTCGCCAACCGTCAACTCGCTTACGCGCCCTGTGCCATCCGTGGTGCGGTCAACCGTGTCGTCGTGAATCACAATGGGAATCTTGTCGCGCGTCAATTGCACGTCGAGTTCGATACCATCCGCGCCGAGTTCGTGCGCGAGGCGAAAGGCGGCAATGGTATTTTCGGGCGCATAGGCGGACGCGCCGCGATGTGCGAGGATCAGAGGAGGTGTCATTTAGGCATTGTGCCAATCCACATCCAGATAGTCTTCCACCGTGTTTTTGCGCCAGAAGAAAATGAGAACGGCTGCCCAAAGGATGACCCCTGCCACAATTAGCAAGACCGTCTGTGTGGTAAGCGGCGTCAAACCGTAGATCGTGCGCCCTAGCGGAATGTTGAGAATGAGAATGTACACAAAAATCAAACCCAACGCGAGCAGCGCCGGACGTTTGTCATGCGACACCGGCGAAACGACGGCGAACCATTTATGCGGAGGGCGCACGAAAAACACCAGCACCAAGAGCGCAAAGGTGAGAAAGGTGACGACGGTTGTTTGCGCCAAGGGCTGGGCTTGGGCAATCACTTGCGCGGCTTGGTTTATGGACATGTCCAAACTAAAGTCGGACCGGAAATAAATTTGCATGAGCAAGACGCCGTAAAAGATCAAAAGCGCAAAGAGACTGGTCACCAGAATCGGCGGAAGAATAAAGCGCAGGACGCGCAGCATCAAATTACCGGTGTACTTGCCAGCAAAAGACCAGACGGCAAGCATGACAGCAGGAATTCCAACCGCGAAAAAATTTGCGAGCGCCGCTTGTTGCAGCGAAATGGGAAAGAGCGCGACCATGACAGAGGTAATCAAGACGACTCCGATGACTGCGCTGTATGCCACATTCAATTTGATAATGTCTGCCATCGCATTGATGATGCGTTGTCCTTCCACCAGCGCATAGGGCAGAGCAGAAAATTGGTCGCCGAGTAAAACAATATCAGCCACGTTACGCGTCGCCTGACTGCCGCTCTCCATTGCAATGCCCAGATTGGCTTGCTTTAACGAAAGCACGTCGTTCACGCCGTCGCCCGTCATGGCAACATAATGCCCTTGCTTGCGCAGAGATTTCACGAGCTCTTCTTTTTGGTGAGGGGTGATGCGCCCGAACACAGTGGCATTCTGCGCCGCTCGATCAAAGGCAGCTTCATCCATTTGCTCAAGCTCAAGTCCCGACACCAATTGAATGTCGTCGCCGAGTCCCGCCTGTTTTGCCAACGCGGCGACCGTTTCGGGATTGTCGCCAGAAATAATTTTGGGTTTGACGCCAATCTTGATAAAAGATTGCAGTGTCTCGCGCGCATCGGGGCGCAGTTCATCGCTCAAGGCAACAAGTCCAAGCGGTGTCATGTTTGCGGGCAATTTGGAATTGTCGCCCTCATCGCGGAGTTGTAACGGATCGGGGAAAGAGGAAACGAGCAGTACGCGCAGTCCTTGATTTGTCCACGTTTGCGCCTGACTTGTCAGGGCAGTCCACTGCGCAGCGTCCTCCGCCAAGGACGGTCTCAAAAATTCGGGCGCACCCAACGCATAAATCCCGCGCACCGCATCCGTATCGAATGCTGTCGCCGACCATTTCCGCGCAGAGGAAAAAGGAATTTCGGCGACGAGTGGAATTTTTTCGCCGCCAAGTTTCACTGCAATCGCTTCACTCGTCTTGTTGGGACTCGCGGTGCTGTGAGTCATTGCGCTCAAGACGCGTTCAAATATTTCGCGTGTGGTCGTGAGTGGAAAAATTTCTTGGAGCGTCAAGCGGTTAGTCGTGAGCGTTCCCGTTTTGTCGGTACAAAGCACATCCACGTACGCGAGCGATTCCACCGCGTTGGATTGTTGCACGAGCGCGCCTTTGTTGCCGACGCGTACGGCAGCCAACGAATAGGCGACGACGGTCGAGAGAAACAATCCGCTCGGCACAAGTCCCATCACAATAATAAAAGTTTCGATTGCGGTGGTGGGCGGGATGCGGCGAATGAACGCGTTGATGAGAAAAATAATCTCTAAAAAGTAGACGACCGCAATGATCACGCGCACAATCTTGTCCACGTTGCCCTGCAGCGGCGTCAAGACGCGGCGATACGCGCGCGCCCCGGCGGTCAACTGATTTGCCATGCTTTGCGCGCCCACTTGTTCGGCGACAAAATACGCGGTGCCGCTGACACAAAAACTGCTTGAAAAAACTTTGCTGTCAATCTCTTTGGGGATCAGGTCGGACTCGCCCGTCAATGCCGATTCGTCGGTGGAAATTTTTCCCTGCACAATTTTTCCGTCGAGCATGATTTGATCGCCGGGTCCGACCTTGAGTAAATCGCCGACGACGAGCTCTTCGGCAGGCACTTGCTGCTCTTGTCCATCGCGCACGACGGTTGCTTTGGGGGCGGCGAGAATTTGCAGTTGATCCAATTTTCGTTTGGCGCGAATTTCTTGAAACATACTGACGACGATGTTAAAAGTGATCGCCCATGCGGCGAGGAACGCATTCAGAAATTCGCCCAACAGCACGAGGACCAAGCTCAAACTGAGCACCGAAATATTCACCAGCGTGAACAGATTTTCGCGGATGATTTGTCCGTACGAACGCCCGCTTTTGGGCGGCGCGCTGTTGCCCAGCCCTTGCGCGCGGCGCGCTTCGACTTCGGCGAGAGTCAGTCCTTGCAAAGTATTGGACTCGGAGCTGCTCACACCATGCTCCACTGAGGTGTCGTCGTGAGATTTTCCTTGAGGTGTGTGTTCATGCTTTCAGAGTTTTGTGGGTCGTCGGATGATTGGCAATGGATGGCTTAGCTGCCATTCGTCGGGCGCAGCCGCGCAAACTCGGCGCGGAATTCTTGTTCCAAATTCAATTTGTCTTCAGCAGGCAATAATGCCGCGCGCAGTGCATTCAGCGTGAGTTTTTCGCACATGGCTTGATCCCAGCCAAAGACATCCGCGCATTTCAAAAACTCATCCGTGAGCGTCGTATTGAACATCGGGGGATCATCCGAATTGAGCGTGACGTACAAACCCGCATCAATCAATTTTTGAATTGGGTGCTGCGCGAGGTTCGGCGCGACGTTCAAACAGACGTTGCTCGTCGGGCAAACTTCGAGCGGAATTTGATGACGCCGCAGATAGGCGACGAGCGATTCATCTTCGAGACAGCGTACGCCGTGACCAATGCGACGCGAATTGGCGACGCGCAACGCGCTCCAAATGCTCTCGGCGCCGCCCGTTTCGCCCGCGTGCAAAATGCAGGGAATCCCCGCGCGGTTCACTTGATCAAACGCGTCGCGGAATTTTTCGGGCGGATGTCCAACTTCATAACCGCCGAGACCGAGCGCGCACACGCCATTGCCAAATTGTTTGATGACCTGCTCTGCCGTTGTTATCCCAACTTTGGGCTCGACCTCGCGCGCAATATCCACGATCACGTTCATCGTCACGCCAAGTTCGCGCTCTGCCCAAACGCGCGCGCGACGCAGCGCCGCGAATTGATCGTCGAACGAAATGTCGCAGTGTTGGAAAATTGTGTAGGCGGTGTAGGTTGGTTCCGAGTATTGGATATTCTGTTCCGCCTGCCCAATCAAAAATTCACGTGCAATGAGTTCGATGTCATCGGCGGTTTTGAGGCACGACGAAATCTTTACATAGATGTCAACAAAATGTGGAAAGTCGCGGAACTTGTACCACTGCCGCAATTCCGCCACTGTGTAAAAGGGCAGTTCGACGCGATTGCGCCGCGCCAGCCGCAGCAGCGTTTCGGGACGAATGGAACCTTCGAGGTGGACATGGAGCTCCACCTTTGGCATGGCGCGAATAAAAGAGGCGAGGGCTTGGGCGATCATGCGCGCAGTCCGACGAGAATATCGCTGTTGGGATGTGCGCCTTGAACGGTCATGCGCGAAATGCGTTCGTCGGCGGAGACGATGCCATGTGTTTCGGGGATGCGCATAAAAGAATTGGCGACGTCATAAGAACGCAGCCAGCCCGCGCGCGCTTGGCAAAAGAGATCGTGGTCAAAGGAAACCTCTTCCGGCGCTTGCTCGTTACGAATCTCCACCGTTGGGAAAAAGAGCAGTTGTGGATTTCGCATTGGGAATTCGAGCGCCAGAGGTTGCACGACATTTGTTCCCGCGCGCAATTTAAAGACCGCGAAACCAAAATCGCTGTATTCCGGAAATTGATTCCAAAGCTCCGTTGGGATACGAAACGGTACGTCCAATCCCACGAGTTCTTGCTGCGACGGGATAAAGGATGCTTCGAAACTGCCAACCAGATTCGCAGCCGCGTGTTTCGTATGATTGCCGCTGACGGGGGCGTTACGTGTCAGCGGAAAACCATTTTCCATTTCCGCAAAAAAATTGTCGTATCCCGACAATCGAATGAATTGTACCGCTTCTTGACCTGTATTCGGCGGGACCGGCAGCGGCAAAATCAATGCGACATCATTCGCCGCCGAATATTCCATTTGATACACGAGAAATTGCTTTGCGTCTCGAGTCGCGCGCGCAAAAATACGCGTGTTGCCAACGCGCTCGACTTGCCCGGTGAAACATCCCATAACCTAAATTTTCTCCGATTCCACAGCGCATCATATCGCCTGTGTTTGAGGTTGATTTGATAAAACTTTACAACTGCCCTGAACGCGCATCCCAATTTCGCAGTAGGGTTTGATATTCGGGATCCGCATAGCGCGACAACAAAAACCACTTGGCGTAATCAGGCAGCGTTGACCCCACAATGTGCGCGCCGAGCAAATCCGCTGCGCCTTGCGCCGCCATCACGCCGAATCCTGACAGCGCGCCTATTATATACGCGCCTTGAATTGGAAGCGGTCCGATGAGCGGGCGATTTTCCTGCGTCTTGCAATAATACCCACCATCCACAAACGCGTCGCCACCGCGCCCGAAATATACGCGCGCGTCGGGAATCATGCGCGCCAGCCCGCGCAGCACGAGTTCGGCGTAATGCGGTTGGAACGTTGGCGTTTCCACGAATTCGGCGCGGTGCGAATCGAACGTCCACAATGCCATAATTTTTGGGTCGGCGTCCGCGCCTTTGGGTAAAAAGTGGACGCTCGGCGGCAGTTGCTCAATCAGCCAACGCGTGTCGCCGCGCGCTGCAAAGTTTGCGCGTTCCTCTGCGCTCCACTCTAACGTAAGCGGGTCGCTCCACAAAAACAAATCGCCATTGCGCGGAAAGACGCGCGCGGTATCGCGCAGCGTGATTTTTCCGTGCAGTTCATTGTACACGGGCAGTTCGATATTCAACAGCTGCGCGATGTTTGGCAACAGCGGACCTGCTGCAACGCTCAGTATGCGAGTGGAAATTTCCGCGCCCGACGCGAGGTGAATCGTTTCGATGCGATTGCTGCGAACAGTTATGTTTGCGACGCGGTCTTGAATCAATTGCGCGCCATTCGCTTTTGCCTGCGCGAGCAGCCAGTCGCCGAGCGCAAAAACATCGAACGCGCCCGCGCGCCGAACATGCAGCATCGCGACAACATCGTCCGCTACAGCAGGATAAATCTGGCGGATCGTTTGCCCATCAGTAATCAGGTCTGTGCCGTCGAGTGCGCCAACCGAAATGGGGGAGGGGAGATAGTGCTGCGCGTCGTAATGTTCGCGGAATTCGCCAACGCCGCGCAGTTCGGCATCCTGCGCCAGATCACGCCAAACTTGGATCTGTGATTCGCGCGCAGTAAAGTAAACATAACCGTTTTGCGATAAATGAATTGCGTGATTTGTTTGGACATCAATCTGTTCAAGTAAATCAATCGAGCGATTCATCAAGCGTACCATCGCGTCGCCGGGACCGGGGAACCAGTTGCGGTACGCCATCGTGCCGCGCGAACTCGTCAGTCCGAGCGGCGCGCGTTCATCGACGATGACAATATTTTTGATGTTGTGTTTAACGGCGAGATGATACGCGGCGGCAAGTCCCGCGATGCCCGCGCCGAGAATGACAATGTCGGCTGTGTTCGACATGGGCGCATTATAAAACAAAAGGACGGAGAATGTCCCGTCCTTTGTAAATTGGACTTGATGCGAAAAACTGAATGGTCCACCAAGAACACGAAGAAACTAGAATTTTTAGTTTATCATTGTGTGTTTGGAGAACTTTGTGGAGGTCAAATTCTTGTTGCCGATACAGTCTATTACTATTGGAAGGTTCCTCTAACTTGAAATTTCATTCAACCGTTTTTCCCATTTCGCCGTCAACGTTTTGTATGTCGCTTCCGACATTTTGCCATTCGCCAACTGCACATCCAATTTGTCCAGCAGCATTTGAATTTCCGCGCGCGTTTGTGGGACGGCAATGACCTTGATGCTCGTGTGCGCATCCAACGCATTGGTAAACGCGTTGCCTATCGCGCGGCTCATCATGCCGCCGAGCGCAAGTCCCGCGCCCAATTCTACGAAATCCGAAGTGTCCATGAGAAAATTATAACACGAACAAAAAACCCACCGAGTTGACTCGGTGGGTTCAGTTTAGCCGCCCATGTCTTTCAAACGCTGCTGCCATTTTGTCATCATGGTCTTGTAGGTATCTTCGGAAATTTCACCGTTGGCAAAACGCATGTCGAGATTGTCCAGCATCATTTGAATTTGTTGTGGCGTTTGGGGAGTCGCGGTTGCGCCGCCACCACCACCGCCGCCCTGCACGTTACTGCTTGCAGGGTTGCGCATCGCGTCGCCCAGCGCGCCCGCCATCACCGCGCCCATGCCGAGTCCCGCGCCGACGCCGACGCCCGTGCTTGCGGCGCCGCCGCTCGGATTCACTGCCGCGTCGCCCAACGCGCGCGCCGCTTTGAATTTCAAATAAGCGTCCATGTTGCCAATCGCGCCCATCGCCGCGCGTTCGTCAATCGCTTTCGCGGTTTCATCGGTCGGCGTGATCGCGGTGACGAAAAATTGCAACAGCGCGAGGCCGAGCGCGCCAAAATCATCCGCCAGATTGGCTTTGGCGCCCGCGCTCACCTCGCTATAGAGCGAAGGCAAATCGAGCAGCGATTTCTTTTGTTCGCCCAACAGGTCTGCAAATTTTGAAACGATCATGCCGCGCAAATAATCCGCGATCGCATCCGTAGTAAAAATGCCCTGCTGACCAACGATGACGTTGACAAACATTTGCGGGTCTTTGACTTGGTACGCGTAGGAACCAAACGCGCGCAGGCGCGCCATGCCGAATTCAGGATCGCGAAACGCGATCGGTTCAGGAGTTCCCCATTTTTGATCGAGGAACTGCTTCATGTTCACAAACACAACTTCGGCGGGGAAAGGAGATGTGCCGCCGGTTGCCCAACCAATCATGGTAGAAATAATTGGGACGTTTGCAGTGGTGATGGTGTGACGTCCGGGACCCAAAACGTCGAGCGCCTTGCCGTCGCGGAAAAAGACAGCGGTCTGACTCTCGCGGACAATCACCTGCGAACCGAGTCGAAAATCACCAGGACCGCCAGGCGGTTCGCGATGGACGATTTCTCTTCCTGTTTCGTCTAGAAATTGGACTACATCAATGATGCGTGCCATGAGACCTCCAGAAGTAAAGTAGACAGGCAGACAGGTAAACAAGTAGTTTCTTGAATGCTTGTCTACCTGTATACCTGTTCCTTTGCTTGCTGTATTTTACACTATTTCGCCATTTTCGCTTTTAGCGCGGCAAGTTGGTCTTCTACTTGTTTATCCGCGCCAAGTTTTGCAAACTCGTCATCAACAGAAGTTTTGCTGTCCGCGACCTCTTCTTCGGCTTCGGCGCGCGCTTCTTGTTCACGAATCTTGCGCTCCATCCGATCCAGTTCCGACGCATAATCGGCGGTGTTGGATTGGTTCGTGACTTTGGTCATTTTGCTCTTGGCTTGAGCTGCGCGCGCGCGCGCAACAAGATTTTCTTTGTTGCGTTGTGCCTGATCATACTTGGATTTCAACAAATCGCGTTTCGCTTTTAGTTCGGCGACCGCGCTCTTTTGCGCTTCGAGCTGTTTTTCGTAAATCGCAGCTTGCTCGGCGTAGTCGTTCTGTCGCACGAGTGCTTCGCGCGCCAAGTCATCGCGTCCTTTGGAGACGGCGAGTTCGGCTTTTGATTCCCACGCGGCTTGATTGCGTTTTGCCGCATCCAGATCGCCTTCGAGCATTTTTTGTTGCGCGATTTGATCGGCAATATCGGAATCCGCTTGCCGCAATGCATCATTCATATCGCGAATGATTTGATTCAACATCGCTTCGGGGTCCTCCGCGCTGTCCAACATGTCATTGATGTTTGCGCGCATAATGTTGCTGATCCGATCGAATATGTTAGGCATTTTTCCTCCAATGGATAAAGTGTCCGGTGACGAGTGACGAGGTTGGATTGCCTCGCCACCCGTCACTCGTCACGTTTTACAACTTGCGATACAACTTGACTTCAAACGGGTCTACAGCGCTTCCGGCTTGCACGCGTACTTCGGCGCCCCAGTCTTCTACGTACAAGCGCGCGCCGCCATCGCCGCTGTAGCGGTGATAATTGACCGAACCTGCCTGATTGCCGCTGGCGCCTTCGACTTGTACATTCGCTGCGCCTTGTTCGGCGAGAGTGTAATTTTTTCCGGCGTAGGAAAGCGCTTCGGGCAGCGGCGAGGGGACGCCAAACTGCACTTCGTCCGCAACGACGAGTTCATTGTTGGGACCAACGCGCAGCCATTTTTGATTGTCGCGATCGCGGAGCAAGTACGCGTAAAATTTACCCGCCGCGACAGAGTAGGTGATGCGTCCCGCGACGAGGTAATCGGTTTTGTCGTACGAAATAGCGTCGTTGATTTTGAGTTGTTCGTACGGATTGGCTCCCACCGGGACCGGCGCCGGCTTGTCCTTGAGCGCGCCGAGCGGCGACGCGGAGGGCGCGGGGCGTTTGCCACGTGCCACAAATTCTTCGCGCGCGTCGAGACGTTGATTCAACGTGTCGAGTTCATCGCGCAGGGCATAGTACGCTTTGCCCGTGTCTTGTTTTTCGCGCACAGCATTTTGCAATCCATCCAACACGCCGCTCAACTCGTCCACGCCATTCGCAAGCGACGCGTCGAATTGATAAATCAAATCGAGGTCGGCTTCTTGAATTTGCGCGGCATCGAACCAACCGGCATAGCCCGTCGGCGCAACGCGCAAACGCGAGATGAAACGTGAGAGCTGTTGATTCGCGCTTTCAAGATCGGACACGAGCGCGAGTTGATTGCCGCGCACTGCGTCTTGTTGAATGCGCGTCAAGCGATCGCGCTGCGCGTTGTATTGATTGGTGAGACGTTCGCGCAAAATGCGATCCGCATCGCGGCGGCGTTCTTTCGATTGATACCCGGAATAGCCGGGGATGGCGTTACCGATGCTTGTAACAGTTGATTTTAGATCGCCCATATAGTTTCCTTTGTGATTAACGTATCGTTAGAGAATTCTTTAATTGATACGTGCAATTCGGCTGCGCGTTACGCAGCGGGTTGACCTTCCGGCGGAACGGGCGTCGCGGTCGTTTGCGGCGCGTTCGGTGGAATAAAAAGTTCGACGCCGCAGTACGGACATTTCACAATGCCTTTGCCGACAATTTCGCGCACACCGCCGCAATTCGGGCACTTGTTGCTGCCGACGCGCGACGCGTCTTGTGAATAAAAGGTCGCGCTCTTCCAATCAATGTAACCGCTAAAGAGTCCTTGTTGTACGAGCTCGTAAATGTAATTTTGCACCTGGTCACGGCTCAAATGCTGCTCGACCATGATGGTGTTGAGCGTGACTTTGCCTTGCGCTTGAATCATTCCCAGCAAGCGTTCTTTTTGACGCACTTGGACAAGTTCTTTTTCTTCCGCGCTGCCGCGCGTGAAAAGATAAATTCCGACGCCGGAAAAGAGGACAAGCGGAATGATGCCAAAGATGCCAATGCCGAGAACCGTTGCCGCCGTCGTCGTTTGACCGGACGCTGCGCCCGAACCAACAAACAGGGTGACGACCGCGCAAACCACAAGCCCTACGCCGATGAGGATAATGCCAATTGTTTTTCCGCTGCCAATCATGTTAGTTGTTTGTTGTTGGTTATTAGTTATTCGTACAGGAGGGTTTTCTGATGACAAATAACTACTAACTCAAAATTCTTATCCGAATCCACTTGAGCCGCCGCCGCCACCACCACCGCCACCGCCGCCGCCGCCGGACCAACCCCCGCCGCCACCGCCGCCGGAGCTGGATGGCGCGCTGGTAAAGACCGAAGATGTGGAATTGAGCATGGCGAACAAACCATCACTCATCGAGTTCAGCCCGCGAAAACCTGCGGCGGATGTTTCGTTCAGTGAGGGCATTCGTCCACCGCCGCCGCTCGAAGGCGAGCTGTCGCCGCTGAGAGTGCCTCCGCGATAGACGCGCCCTGAAGAGTAGCCGCCATACGGATAGTACCATGTCGGCGCGGGCGTATCTACTGCCGCGAATTTATTCACCCAACTGTTCTCCAGTCCGAAGGCGATGGCAAACGGAAGATATTTGTCGAACAAATCTTTGGCTTCGGCGACGTTCGTATATTTTTCAATGTTGGCGAGATAGCGTTTGAACGCATTCCATTTCGCCGCTTCAGTCGCTCCCTTGTCCGTGCGCTTGGGCATAAACTGCGCAAAGATCAACAGCCCCGCGCCGATCAAGCCCAATGCAATGAGGGGGCAGATGGCGAGCGGCGTAAAGTCTATGAGCGTGCCGAAAGAGACAAACCCGATGCAGCCGAGAATCACCAACGCCGCAACGCCCAAAACGGAAAACCGTGTGCGCGTGTCCTGCGGACTCGATTTGTAATAGCCCGCGCGCACAGTTTCGTCGTACATTTCTTTTTTGAGCTGGGGAAGATATTTGTAAAACTTTTCCTTGAGATCATCCAGATCGCGCTTTTCTCGCCCGCCGAATATTTTGTCGAGCAATAATCTTTCGTACGGGCGCAAGTTCGTCTCATCCCCCACACGTTCAAAGGTGAAATCGCGCTTGGTGCCGATGCCCATGAATCCGGGTTCGGACGATTCTTCCATTCGAATGACGCCGCGCCGCGCGAGGTCAATGATGGTTGCGACAATATCTTGCATGTCCGCGCGTTCATCGAGCAGGACGCCCGCAACGCCCGGTGGATCATTGCTCGGCGGCGTGGGATAGAATTCCGCGACGACCCCCGTCGGGCGATCGCGCCCGCGCGTGTACCACAAAAGATAAAGCCCTAACCCACCGCCAATCAAAGCGAGTATGGAAAAGAGTAATGCGCCAAAATCGTAGAATGGCTGGGACGCGCGGCGAAAATCATCGGCGCTCTGCCAACTCGCTGCCGTTGCGTTCACGATGCCGTGTGGAAACTGCGCGCGCAATTCCCATTCGTCGCCTGCCGTGAAATCACTGCCCGTAAAAACTACGGTGTTGCCATCCACCACCTTTGCCCCTTGTGGACGCTCGCCGCCATTTTCGTACGTCGTTGCTTTGATCTGATCGGGTGTCGCGTTGCCGGGAATGTGCAATGTTACTGTAGATTCGTTGATGGGGTATTGGCGGTCGCTTTCGATAAATTTCCAAAAAAATTGATCGCCTTCGGGATAAATTCGGAGACCGCCATAGACGGTATATTCCAAATTAAAGGTGCGCGTCTGGTTCGTCGTCGGTGAAAAATACCATTTGATGCAGCGCTGTCCATCTTCGTCGTACACCTCAAACGTGTTTGGCGCCTCGCTGGAAATTCCGGAATAGTCGCGCCCTTTTTCACTGACGCTCCAATCGCCGCCAATGCGGTCCACTTTGTCTAGGGGAATACAACGAAAGGCAAAGCGAAACGGTCCGCCGATAAAGCGCACGACCCACGTTTCGTTGAATAGCATCGCGCCGTCGTCCTGACGGATCGTTACATCTCCATCACGCCGTTCGACGACGACGGATTTGCTTTGCGCGTGAGTGAGCGCGGGAGGCAGCAGGAGGGCGGCAAAGAAAAAAGCAAAAAGAAAAAATAGGCGAAATCGAGAATAGTTCACAGGTCCGCTCCGTTCGGTCAAGCGAAAAGGATTATAGTAAATTCATGCAAAATGCAAAGTGGCGCGTTCAACCACATTTACGAAGCGTGCGCAGAAGGGTAACGCTAACGCCACGAAACGATTTCATTCAGTTCTTTTTTGGAGAGGTTGGGAACACGGGCGTCCTCCGCAGGAAAACCGACGACCAGCAAGAGAAACGGGCGTTCATTCGTCGGGCGCTGCAAAATCGAATTGAGAAAATTCATCGGACTGGGCGTATGTGTCAAAGTTGCCAGTCCCGCGTGATGGAGCGCAGCGATGAGAAAGCCCGTTGCAATCCCAACCGATTCTTGGACGTAATAATTTTTACTTTTCTCCCCGTTTTCATTCACGCTGTAACTTTCGGCAAAGATCGCGATGAGATACGGCGCGTCTTCAAGAAATGGTTTGTGTTCATCCGTGCCAAGCGGCGCGAGCGCGTCCAGCCATTCGCTCGTCGCGCGCCCATGATAAAACTCGCGTTCCTCTTCTTCTGCCGCGCGTCGAATTTGGGTTTTGATTTCGGCGTCGCTGACAATCACAAAGTGCCAGGGCTGTTTGTTTGCGCCGCTCGGCGCGGTGGCAGCCACGCGCAAGCAATGCTCGACAATCTCGCGGGGAACCGGGCGCGAAGAGAAATCACGGATGGTGCGCCGCGCTTTCATCATGTCAAAAAATTGCCGCGCGCGCGTTTGCATTTCGGCAAGCGCGTATTCACGATAGTTCAGAGGGATGAGATTTGGCATATTTTTAGAAGGGGTGTGAAATAATTTCGATCTAATACGCGCCGCGCGCGGTGAGCAGTGCGGGAATCGTTTTGATGATAATCCACAGATCAAGCCATGGCGACCAATTTTCGATATAGTACAAATCGAGCATGACCATCTCGTCAAAACCGAGCTCGCTGCGTCCGCTCACTTGCCACAACCCGGTGACGCCGGGCGCAACGTCGAGCCGCCGCTTGTGCCACTCTTCGTACTGCGCGACTTCATTCGGTAGGGGCGGACGCGGTCCAACGAGGGACATATCGCCGCGCAGCACATTCCACAACTGCGGCAGCTCGTCAAGCGAAGTGCGGCGCAGCCACTTGCCCACGCGCGTCATGCGCGGGTCATTGCGAATTTTGAACAACGGACCCGACGCTTCGTTCAAGTGAAGCAGATTTTCTTTTTCGTTGTCCGCGCCAAGATGCATCGTGCGAAATTTGTACGCGGTGAAAAGTTTGCCGCCGCGCCCAACGCGCAGTTGTTCAAATATGACAGGTCCCGGGGAACTGAGTCGGATGATCGCCGCGATGATCGCAGTTGGAATCAGAAAAAAAATAGAGAGCGTCATTGAAATCAAAACATCCATCACGCGTTTTATGGAGAGTGCGCCGCCGCTGATGGCGGAATCTTTAACGCCGATGAGCGGAATTCCGCCGACGGCATCCACCGCGATTTTTGAGAGGGAAAGCTGGAAAAGGTCGGGGACAATTTTGACGCGCGCCCCTGCCGTCTCGGCATCATTCATAATGCGAACGATTTTTTCGCGCGCGTGCCACGGCAGCGTAATGATTACCTCATCAATGGCGCGCTCGCGCAGCAAACCTGCTAACTGGTCAGTGTTGCCGAGCAATTGGAAATTGCCGATTGCCAATTTGTTTGGGTCGTCATCCACGAATCCTTCGATGCGATAGCCAAGGTCGGGCTGCGCCAAAACATTTCGCATGATCGCGCGCCCAATTTCGCCGCCGCCCACAATCAGCGCGCGGTCAACGCCAATCCCGCGCTGGCGTAAAGCGCCGAGCAGCAGTCGCGTCAGAACGCGCGCCAATGTTAAAAAGATGACAATCAAAATCCCCGCGTACAAATAAATCAGCCGCGAGTAGAACTGTGGACGAAAGAAAAAGAAAACAAAAACGAGAATGACAATTCCGGTAAAGGTTGCCGTCAGCAGCCCATACATTTCTTCGAGCCATGATCTGCCGCGCACATAATTGTAAATTCCCTCGATGCGATAGATCGCAAGCAAGCCCGCGCTCAACAATAGACTGATGGGAATGTACGCGGTGTACTCGACATAGTTGGCTTCGGCGACGGTAATGGGGAAACGCAATTCGTAGCGGGTGATGTACGCAAGCCAAAACGCGGCATTGATGAGTAGAAAATCAATGCCTGCCTGCACGAGCATCAAAGTTTTGGCGTGACGCTGCATGAGAAAACGATCCTTACGCGGTGGTGGGGCTTGACACCGAAAGCGAATGTTCCGAGCCGAGCGCCAGTCGGTACGACTGCGCGGTGGCGTGCGCCGTGCGCGCCCAAGTGAACTGGCGCGCGTGTGCCAGTCCGCGCGTTTTCATTTCCTGACGCAATGCCTCATCGTGTAAAACGCGCACCAGCGCGTCCGCGATTTGTTCGGGCGATTTTGGATCAATCAAAATCGCGGCATCGCCTACTGCTTCGGGCATCGCAGAGACGTTTGAGGTAATCACCGGTGTTCCGCTTGCGAGCGCCTCGAGCGCGGGCATTCCAAAGCCCTCGTATTGTGACGGATACACGAACGCGTCCGCCGCGCGATACCACAGCGGCAATTCGTGATGCGGCACAAAGCCGGGCATGATGACCTCGTTGGTTAATTGCGTTTCGTCGAGCGCGCGCGCAATTTCTTGATCCATCCAGCCGCGTCCTCCCGCCAGCACAAGATGATGTGGACTATGCACGTGACGTTTCGCAAGCGCAAAGGCGCGGATGAGGGCAGGGATATTTTTGCGCGGTTCGCGCGTGCCAAGAAACAAAGCAAAATGTTCGGGTAATCTTTTTTCGCGGCGAAATGCTGCCAACGCGTTCTCGTCAATGCTTTGAAAGAAAATTGGGTCAACGCCGGGGAGCGCCACATCAATTTTGTTTGCGTCAATTTTCAAAAGTCGCATCGCATCGCGTTTTGTGCTGGACGAAATTGCGATGACGCGTTCGGCGCGGCGCGTGGAAAGGCGCGCCCCCCATTTGAGATAGAGTCGCTGAAACGGAGGCAGGTATTCGGGATAAAGAAAAAAACTCAGGTCGTACAACGTGACAATGCTGCGCGTCCGATTCAGCAGCGGCGAGACATACGCAAGTGAATGATGCAGCGCATAGTTTTTTTGCAGCAGTTCGAATGCGAAAAATGTCTGTTCCCACAAAATACGCGCGAGCGGTTTATGCACCGGAAGCCGCGTCGTATGAATGGTTGCGTCAGGGAAAAAAGAAGGCGCGAGCGGTTCGGTGGCAAAGACATCGAGTTGAAAATCATTTGCAGCGGCAGAAAGTTCGCGCAAGAGGTGAAAGATATAGCGCGCGATTCCCGCCGAGCGATAGCCCTCGTTGATTCGTAACAACTGCGCGTTGAGGGCGACGCGGGGACGTTCGACTTGCATCATCAGCATTATAACAGATGTGTTGCTTTTGCTTAACGCGTGAGCTCTGCGTACAGCGCGTAAGTGTCGTCCACAACGCGCTGTTGCGAAAAATGCGCGCGCACGCGTTCGCAGCCGCGTGTGCCAAGTTCGTTGCGTTGCGCTGGATTTTGAATCAAGGCGTCCAACGCGCGGGCAAGCGCGGGTACATCGCCTTCGGGAACAATCACGCCGGCGTCGCCGATGACATTCGGAATTTCGCCCGAGTCAGAGCCAATGACAGGAACGCCACATGCCATCGCTTCCATGATCACGCGTCCGAATTGTTCTTTCCAGTTTGGTTGTGTGAGTGACGGCACCACGAGGATGTCGAGTGAATTGTAAAACTGCGGCATCTCGTCCGACGCAGCCCATGGCGCAAGCTGAACGCGCGATGCAATATTCAACGCGCGCGCGCGGGGCAACAGCGAATCGTACAATGGACCGCTACCGAGAATTTTCAATCGCCAATCATCCCCAACCTGAGCGAGGGCGTTGAGGAGGACCTCGATTCCTTTTTCACGGACGAGACGCCCCGCATAACCAATGACGACAGGGCTATGCTTGCGTTGCGTCTGTTTTGGCGTAAACAAATCGGGAACGCCGAATTGAGGAATCATACAAATTGATTTTCGGAAACCTTTTTTTCGCAAGACTTGTTCTGCCTCGACACTTCCGGCGATTGCGGCATTGGCATGTTCGTAAACATAACGCTCCATCCAAGAAAATGGCGGCGGATACTTGCGAAAAATATTTTGCCACGCAAAAAATAAAACGCGCGTGTTTGGATTGACTTGACGCGCTGCCCGCAGCGCGTGATAAGTTGCAAGATTGTACGGTTCTTCGTCGAGATGTACGATTTGGGGTTCGACTCGTTTCAAAATTTCAGCGACGGTTGGGTAATAATGCAAATGAAAATGCCCATTGTATCGAATCGGAGCGATAACTAATTCGTATCCTTTGGTGTGTTTGCGCTCGAGCTTGAGTGTGCCGCGCTCATCACGCCATTCGGGTGGGACGACGACAGTGAGCTCAACGTTCGGTTTGGCGGCAAGGGCTGTCAACTTGGTTTGATATTGACCGACGATGCACGCTTTGGAGAGCATGAGAACTCGCATTGAGGTAAGATTATAACGCAATCTGTAACTTGATACTGGTACAAATATTTTGTTTGCGAGAATCGCGCGCCAATGACAGTGAAATGGACATACGCGACGGAATTTTAATGCAAAATTGGTGGCTCGGGGTCTTGACAAAGTTTGTAGCAGTGATATAATGCGCGTCGCTCGTAAGCAATTGCGAGCCAGCCCCTTGAGCGGGGCGATAACAATCCAATTACAGGAGGGCAAAAAGAACAGCGAGTTATTTCGCAAGGGAATAAAAAAGATTTCCGTGTGTCTTTTTGTCTCCGCCTGAGGCAGTGGAGTGAGATTAGCTCCCGCGTAGGGCGGTTTTTGTTGTCTCGAGGTAAAAGTTTTTCCTCAAGCACGAACCTGCGATGGAATGCACCTTACCAGTTAAAGAGTGGAAGAGAGAGTGCGAGAGCGCCTGTGTGAGAGATGAGAATCTCTCACGAACTTTGAGAAGAAACGAAAAATGGAATCAAACGGAGAGTTTGATCCTGGCTCA
>SHND01000053.1 GCA_004295045.1 Chloroflexota bacterium
CTTTCACCTCACTCTTGCTCTGCTTTTCAAACATCTCCATAATCTCTTTTTCCGTCGTCGCGTCTTCGGGCGATTTATCTGCGCGGTTCGGATTCACCACACGCGGGAAACGTAACGCATAGCCCGCTTCATCGCCGTACATGCCTGCGGTGTGAATTTGACTGCGCGTAATTTCGTCCGCCTGCACTTCCATCACATATTTCGGTTCCACCCACACATCGGGAATCATGTTCGAATCTACGCGCGCGTGTTTGTGCTCCAACGCAATCGCGTTCAGTTTGTCGTAATACTCGGCAAATTCCGCTTCCGTGAGACCCGAACCCACTTTTGCCACCGTGCGAAAGCGGTCATTCTTTTTGTCGTACACCGCGCAGAGCAGCGCGCCGACGCCGAATTTCGCGCGCTGTCCGCGCCCGCGCAAATAACCCACCACGACCACGTCCACCGTGTCGCGCAAATGTCCTTGATACGCGCGTTTGAATTTCATCCAATTGAAATTGCGCGCGCCCGCTTGATACGTCGAATCGAGCCGTTTCGCCATGATGCCTTCGAGTCCCGCTTCGATTTTCGCCATGAAAAATTCGTCCACCTGTTTCGGCTCGGTAACATAAATCTGTTCGATGAGTTGAATACCGGGACCCTCCGCAATCAATTTGCCCAAACGTTTGTGGCGTTCTTCATACGGCACGCCTGTCACATCTTCGCCGTCAATCCACAACGTGTCGAATGCCAAAAGTTTCAACGGATGCGATTGGGTCATTTCTTCAATGCCGTACTTGCGGCGGCGTTGGCTCGTCTCTTGAAACGGCAAAAAATCGCCCGTGTCGGGGTCATACGCAATCGCTTCACCTTCGAGAATCGCGCGTTTCGCTTTAATCTGCTTGCGAATTGAATCCGCGACATCGGGATACATCGTCGTCGTCTCTTCTAAATTGCGCGAAAACAAACGCACCTTGTCGCCGTCTTTGTGCGCTTGCACACGGAACCCATCCACTTTTGGTTCCAACGCGCACTCGCCCATACGCGTAATAATTTCTTGCGCGCTTTTGGCGCGCTCCGCGAGTTCCATCCGAATCGGTTTGCCGACGGTGATTTTTAGTTTCTTTAATCCTTTGACACCATCTTTTTTGAATGTCGTCGCTACGAGTCCCAAATCGCTCGTAATGTTGTAGGCGCGTTCCAAATCGGGGCGCAAACTCTTGTCGCCCGTCTCGCTCCACGACAAACCATCCAGCACCGTCACATCGCCGACGCCCAAACGCAAACGTCCCATCGGCACGCGCAAAAGATAGCGCGCCTCGCGCGGACTCGATTGTTTCAACAAATCCGCGAGCAAGCCGACGCGTTTTTCAACGGAACCTTCGCCGCTCGTCGTCGCAATCTCGCGCAGTTTCTCAAAGACATCACTCACATCCAGTTTTTTACTTTTCGCTTTGCTCAATTCTTCCGCGACGTTGCCGTAATCGCCGCGCTCTTTGTACAATTTTTTCACGTCCGCCAATGGCGTATTGGTCGCTTGCGCGACGGATTGCGCGATCAACGCTTCGCCCATGCCAAATTCAATCGCTTCGTACGCGGGCGCGAGACGCTCTTGGGTGAGATAAACTATCGCCGCCATGTCGTCCGCATCAGCGTGTTTGAACAATTCGCCCAGAATGCGCGTCATTTCCAAACGCTTGCTCGTCGCCTCGAGCTGCGCTAGATAATCTACGAGAGTTGAAAATTTCATGGTTTTTTGTGGTTGAACGTAGAACGTTGAACGTTGAACGTTCAACCGCGCGCGTAATCATCTTGCAAACGTACAATGTCGTTTTCGTCCGAAAGGTATTGCGGGTCGGTATGAATCCAAATTTCGGCGACCGCGCCCCATCCATCCAAACCGACGAGACGGTGACGCATGGTTCGCGCGAGTTCAATCGTTTCACCGCGTCGCAGAATTATTTTTTCTTGCGGCTGCGCGTCCGTTGAACTCGTATAAACTCCCACATCGCCGCTTACGGCGCGCCAATATTCCGCGCGGCGATTGTGATACTGCCACGACAAACGTTGATGCGGCGCGACGAGCAAGATTTTCGGACTGCGTTCGCCGTGACGCGCGTTCGCGGGAACGTGAATACCGTCGAAATAAGTTTCGATAAATTCATCCGCTTGTCCATCAACGACTCGCAAAAACGCGCCCCACGGACGCGTTGCATCAATTTCTTGAATTTCAAATCCTTGCGCGTTCAGCGCGGCGCGAAATTGTTCGATCAGCATTTCTTTTGATTGGACGGAATCAATCGGCAGCAATTCTACACTTTTCTTTTTCACGGTGAAGGACTCGTCATCGGCGCGCGCAGGATGCCGCGTGACGCATCACGAAACATGCCCGCGCTGTCACGATCTGCATTTTGCAAGCCCACTTTGAATTGTTCGTACGCTTCTTTGCCGCGCCCCGTACGCTGCAGCACCAATCCCAAATTGTACCGACTCGCGTTAGCGAACGGATCGAGCGCAACCGCGCGGCGAAAGGAGCGTTCCGCCTCTTGCATTTTGTTCTGCTCGTAGTACGTCACGCCCAAATCATTTTGAATCGCGCTGTCTGCGGGATTGGTACTCAGAGCGCGCAAATACGCGTCTTGTGCGCCGGATAAATTGCGCATCGCATACATTTGGCGCGCCGAGCGATAGTACGCCAATGAATCATTCGGGGCTTCGCGTTCATCCGATGAAACTTGTGATTCCACTTGTTTGATTTCGGGCGCATCAAAAATTGTGAGCGGTTGTGTTGCCAACACGCTGCCCAACGCGGGAAAGGAGGGCAAATCGAGCGCAGGCGCAAAAGCTGTCATGCCCGGCAATTCCGGCATCCCCATTACCGCCGGCGCATAGTAGGATGGAGAAGGCGCGTTCTCGGCATTATATTTTGCCAGCGCCGCCTGCTGTGCGGCGAGTTCGGCGCTCACTTGCGTAAACGGCGCGTCGGCATTGACGGGCGGCGTTGTTTCTGAAAATGTATTTGCAGGCGTCGGCTGATTTTTGTTGCGGCGACGCCGTTGTCCGCGCAGAGTGCGCTCCGTATCCGCTTGCTGCGCACTTGGGCTCGTATCCGATGCAACATACGGAACGGCAACACCCGCAGGCATAGTGGATTGCGCGAACGTGACAAGATTATCGTACAACGAAGTCATCACACCGGTCGGAGTGTAATTTGAGGCAGGCGCCTCCGAAGTTGGTTGATTCTCGCCGCGTATCGGGCGATTCACCAATGCACTCACCTGCTGCGCCAACGCGTCCATCTCCGAACGCGTGCCGCGATCATTCACCACAAGCGTCGTGCCGTCGGTTGCGTTCAATTGGACGCGCCAGTTTGGCGTCGTCGTCGTGGCAGAGGCAGCCAAGCTTGCGCCAGTCACTTGAACTTCTCGAATCAAGTTGTATGCGATTGCTTGCTGTTTGGTGGGAATAAAAAAAACATTTTCTGTGCGCGTCGCCAAACCTTGCTTGGCATCCAACACGACGCGCGTGTTCGTGAACGCACGCGCCAGACTGCTCAACATCGCCGCTCCGACAATGATGAAAATGACAATCATCACCGGGTTGAGCGCGCCGCCTTCGCCCAAAACCGAACTCAAGCCGACACACGCGACAATGCCAAAGATCAAAACTCCAATGAGTGTGCCGATGGAGCCTGCTCCACCCTTGCCGAGTTCGAGCCGCGTTGGATTTTCATTCAAAACTTGAAGGGATGCCATACGTAATAATTATACCATCAACACGAACGACGTTTTTTTCTGATGTATAATTCTGAAATCATGTTGACTCATCTCGACGCGCAGGGGCGCGCGCAAATGGTGGACGTGAGTGCGAAAGCGGACACCGAACGCGTAGCAATCGCCAAAGGCAGTGTCATCATGCGCAAAGAAACGCGCGCGCTGATTTCGCAGGGCGCGATTGAAAAGGGGGATGTGTTCGCCGTCGCGCGCGTCGCGGGCATCATGGCGGCAAAGCGCACACATGAATTGATTCCAATGTGTCATCCGCTTTTGCTCACCGATGTCGAGGTGCAATTTCAAGATGCCCCCGCGTCCGATGACGCGCACGCGCGAATCGAAATCACCGGCACTGCAAAAAATGTCGGCAAAACGGGAGTCGAGATGGAAGCTCTCGTTGCTGTCGCCAATGCCGCGCTGACAATTTACGATATGGTAAAAGCCGTTGACCGCCGCGTGCAGATTGACAACATCCGTCTGGTGTACAAAGCGGGCGGGAAGAGTGGCGAAATCAACTTAGAATAGCCAATGCACAATGCACAACCGAACGCGTGGAAATTGTTGTGCATTGTGCATTTGACATTGTGCATTCGGAATGCTTCCGCAATACGAATCCTTCCTCGACGCGGTTCCCGAAAAAGGCGTCATCCTCGTTGAATACTGGTGGCAGGCGCCGAATCGTTTGAACGGCGGATTCCGACACAGCTCTGCAAATCTCACGGTTGGCGCAAAAACGTCAATGGTTTTTTTCAAGCGCGTTCTCGCTTCGGAAAAATGTTGGTGCGGCAGCAATAAACCCTTTGGCAAATGCCATCGCCGCGCGGACGATTGGACGTACGTCTCGCTCGACCCGGACCGCCGCAGCTACAGCGCGGTAGTTTTGTTGGAACGCATCTTCCCCAAGATCAATTTCGCCCACGCGCGCGCAGCGTTGGCGCACGACAAGCGCTTGCTGTGCATTGATTACAGTTCGGAACGCGCCGAATGGGCGCTGCCCGCGCATCCACCAATCGTAAATGAAATCGGGCAGCTCGTGATTGGCAGCATCGAGATTACGCCGCGCGGCTTGCGCATTGAAACCAACGGCGAAAAACGGCTGGAACACATGACAGGGATTGTCACGCAGATGCTCGGCGATTTGGGCAGAGGCGAAACGCGCCGCGCGGAACCCCAAAAGTCATTCGTGCCATTTTCGGCGCACCACAAGAGGCACAAGTGATAGGCATTCGTTGCAGCGCTTGCGGCGCGGTGTATCCAATCAACTCTCACGCGTGGGTTTGTCAAGATTGCGGCGGACTGCTGGAAATTTTCGGCGCGCCCCGCTTTGATGCAGCCAAGATCAAACGCGGCAACACATCCCTTTGGCGTTATCGCGCGCTGCTCTCCTTGCCCGAAAACACAACGCCCATTTCGATGGGCGAAGGTTGGACGCCACTCATCGCAGTCCCCTATCGCGGACGTAATATTTATTGTAAATTGGATTTCCTGAATCCGACCGGTTCGTTCAAGGATCGCGGCACCACTCTTATCGTCAGCGCGGTCAAAGCGTTTGGCATCGAACGCGTCGTCGAAGATTCATCGGGCAACGCCGCCGCATCGCTCGCCGGATACGCCGCCTACGCAAATTTGCGCGCGACGATTTTTGTTCCCGCGCACGCATCGCCGATGAAACTCGCGCAGATTCAAGTGTATGGCGCCGAATTGGAACGAGTCAATGGAGTGCGCGAAAAATCAGCCGAAGCGGCACAAGCAGCCGCGCGAACCAAAGGCGCCTATTATGCGTCTCATTACTACAATCCCTTTTTCGTTGCCGGAATGCAAACCACCGCGTGGGAAATTTGGGAACAGCTCGGACGCGCGCCCGACGTGATTGTGATGCCCGCCGGACACGGCACAAACATGGTGGGCATGTATCGCGGTTTCGCCGCCTTGCGCGATGCAAACTATATTTCTACGCTGCCGCGTTTTATTGCTGCCCAAGCCGCGCAGGTGGCGCCCATCGCGCTGGCGTTCGCACGCGGCGCAAATGAACCCGCGCGCGTCGAGCCATTCAAAACAATCGCAGAAGGAATTGCCAACAGCGAACCAGTGCATGGGCGCGAGCTCCTTCGTATCATACGTGAGACGAAGGGCGCGGCAATTTCCGCGAGCGAAGAGGAGATTCGCTCGGCGCGCGTCAATCTCGCACGTCACGGCATTTTTGTTGAACCGACCAGCGCGACTGCCATCGCCGTATTGGAAAAAGTTTTGGATCAGATTGACGAGAGCGAAACAGTGGTTGTAAGTTTGACGGGTAATGGATTAAAAGCGCCGCTGTAGCAGAGAAGAGAGGTACGCATTGACGGTCGCCTCTTTTTGGCAACACGCGGTGAATTGGTATAATAAGAGTTACGAAAGGAGACGATAACATGAGAAAAGTTTACATCTCCATTGGAATCGCGGCGTTCGCGCTCTTGCTCTTGGCGAGCGCGTTTGCGTTTTCGTTCACACTGCAAAACCTGCGCGTGAACGCGTTCAGCTTTGCACAGCCCGCCGCCGCAGCTGTCATTGCCGCACCAATGACCTCCGCAGAGGAAGCCGAAATTTCGTCTCCCTCTTTGGGCAGTGTTCGTCTCGAACCGGTAACCGTGCGCGAACGTCTTTGCCAAAAGAACAAAGGACAAGTTCGCACCACCGATTTTTAGTTTCGCGCACCTCTGGCGTACATCAAATTTCATAACTCACACCATGTTGCAAGCCCACAAAGGTTTTTCGGGCTTGCCTATTGGCGTGAGTTTTTTGTTGTAAAATTTAGTCCATGACGACAGCGAAACAAGTTCGCCTCACCGCGTACGCGTCGTGCGCGGGTTGAGCGGCAAAACTCGGCGCTGCCGAGTTGGCGCAAGTTTTGCGTCCACTTTCTGGAATGTTCAACACACAGGAGTTTTTGCAATCAGAGATTGCGCGAAATCTCCTCGTGGGACTTGACGCGCCTGACGATGCGGCGATATATCGCGTTTCGCCAGACCGCGCCATCATTCAGACGGTAGACCTTTTTCCGCCGGTGGTGGACGACGCGTATTCATTCGGCGCCATTGCTGCGGCGAACGCGATGAGTGATGTCTATGCGATGGGCGGTGATGTTCTGTTCGGCTTGAATCTCGTCGCGTGGCGCGAAGATTTGCCGCTCGAACTGCTCTCGGAGATTTTGCGCGGCGGCGCGGAAAAAATGCGCGAAGGGGGAGGCGTGATCGCCGGCGGGCATACGATTACTGACCAAGAGCCGAAATACGGGATTGCAGTGACGGGCATGGTGAATCCGCAGCACACTCTGACGAAAGGAGGCGCGCAGGTCGGGGATGTTTTATTCTTGACGAAACCACTCGGCACGGGTATTCTCACCACCGCCGGCAAACAGGAAATCGCGGCGGAACAAGATTTACAAGACGCGATTGCATGGATGATGCGATTGAACCGCGACGCCGCCCTCGCCGCGCGCGCAGTGGGGTTGCAAGCGGCGACCGATATTACCGGATTTTCGCTCTTGGGACATTCGCACGAAATGGCATCCGCCGCGGGCGCACAATTTCAATTTGAATTGAACGCGCTGCCAATCTTGGATGGAGCATTCGAGTTGGCAAAACAAGGCAGCATTCCCGGCGGCACGGCGCGCAATCGTGACTATTTACACGATAAGGTGTTATTACCAGAGAATTTGTCGGATGAATGGGACGCGTTATTATTTGATCCACAAACCTCGGGCGGGTTATTGTTGGCGGCGCCGCGCACAAAGAGGGACGCGTTGATTCGAGAATTTACCGCGCGCGATGTGGCGTATTGGGAAATTGGAAATGTTGTGCAAGGCGCAGGCGTGCGCGTCACCTAAATAAGCAATCAGAAATCACAAATCAGAAATTCTCTCTCGGAGTTTTCCATGAACCATAACGGACATCACGACGGGCGCGACGATCAACGCGTTGTCATTACGGGGATGGGCGTCATTACGCCGCTCGGACATTCTGTGGACGAGCTTTGGCAAAATTTACTCGACGGCAAATCGGCTGCGCGCAAGATTGATCGTTTTGACCCATCCGGTTTTGCCGTACAAATCTGTTCTGACATTCCCGATTCCGCGTTTAACGTGGAACAATACAGCGACGTGATTGATAAAAAAGAGGCGCGACGGCTCGATCCCTTTGAGCAATACGCTGTGGTCGCGACGCATCAGGCATTGACACAAGCAGGACTCGCAATTGACGATTCCAATCGCGATGACATTGGAGTTCTTATTGGGACGGGGCTTGGCGGATTGATTGTGATTGACAATGGCTACAAGACACTGAACGAAAAAGGTCCGATGCGTGTCAATCCCTTTACCGGCGCGCTGATGATTCCCAATATGGCGGGGGGACAAGTTGCGATCACCTTTGGCGCGCGCGGACCAAATTTTTGCGTCGTGTCCGCATGCGCGACCGGCTCGAATGCGTTGGGCGAAGCGTACGAAATTATTCGACGCGGCGATGCATTGGCAATGATCACGGGCGCGTCGGAAACGGTAATGACGCCGTTTGCGCTCGCATCCTTCCATCGCACCCAAGCCATGTCCACCCGCAATGATGATCCACAACGCGCCTCGCGCCCCTTTGACGCACAGCGCGATGGATTTGTGTACGGCAACGGCGCAGGCATCATGATTTTTGAACGTCTCGATTTTGCGAAACAGCGCGGCGCCAAGATTCTCGCCGAAGTGATTGGTTACGGCGCAACCGACGATGCCTTTCACATCAGCGCGCCCGTGCCTGACGGTAATGGCGCGAAACGCGCGATCCGCCGCGCGCTGCAAAAAGCAGACATCAAACCGGAACAGGTGGACTATGTTAACGCACACGGCACTTCGACGGTTCTGAATGATGCAGCGGAAACGGCTGCCATCAAAGATGTGTTTGGCGAATATGCCTACGCGCTGCCGATCAGCTCATCGAAATCAATGCTTGGGCACTTGATGGGCGCGGCGGGCGCCGTCGAAGGCGTCATCACGGTCAAGACCTTGCTCGAGGGTTGGATGCATCCGACAATCAATTACGAATATCCCGATCCCACTTGCGATCTCGATTACATTCCAAACACACCGCGCAAAAAAGATGTCAAGATTGCCATGTCCAATTCGTTTGGCTTTGGCGGACACAACGCCTGCGTGCTGTTTGAAAAGTGGGAAAATTAGAACGAAAAGTGGAGAGAGGGAAAAGGACTGATGTGTGATACACTACAAGACACATCAGTCCTTTGTTTGTACGACGACGTATATTTGTAGGGGCGAAACATTTGCATTCGCGGGGCTCGTTCTTTTCAGAGAGAGGTGAATCCGAATGCTTCGCCCGTACGTGCCACGGAATGCTTGGAACAAATCTGGCTGAACTTGAAGCCAACCTCGGATTTGTGTTTGACGACAAATCCCTCTTGCAGCGCGCGTTGACGCATCGTTCGTTTCTCAACGAGAATCCCGACCTGCCATGGCTGGACAACGAGCGCTTGGAATTTCTCGGCGACGCGATCCTTGGCTTTGTCACCGCCGAACATCTTTATCATCGCTTTCCGGAAATGAAGGAAGGCGACCTCACCTCTCTGCGCGCCGCGCTGGTGCGCGGACAAACCCTCGCTGAATTTGCGACACAGCTGGACTTGGGACCGTACTTGCTAATCTCGCGCGGTGAAGAAGCGGGGCGCGGACGGGCGCGTCCGGCGCTGCTCGCGGCAACCTTTGAAGCGGTTCTCGGCGCGCTCTACTTCGATCAGGGCTTGCCTGCCGTGCGCGAACTGATCGTGCGAATGATTGACGACAAGACGCAGGACATTTTGCAAGAACGGCTGGATCGAAACGCGAAAAGTTTGCTGCAGGAATTGAGTCAAGGACGCCTAAAGGTCACACCCGCGTATCGTCTGGTCGAAACGCGCGGTCCCGATCACGCGCGCGAATTTACGGTGGAAGCGATCTTGGGCGAAAGGGTGTACGGCGTGGGCAGTGGGCGCAACAAGCAAGCCGCCGAACAAGAAGCCGCGCGCGATGCGATCAGCCGACTTGAAGAAGAGTTTCACATCGTTGCCGAAGCCGAAGCGCGGTCGGCGCTTGACACATTTACACAACAGCAAAACAACGCAGCCGAAAGCATCGAAAACTCAAACGCCTCTCCCGAAGAAAATTCAACGACATGAAAATTCTCTTGACAGGTTCCTCCGGGTATCTGGGCACTGCGCTGCTGCGTCACATCCCAGCCCAGCGTCCCGAATGGGACTTGCATATTACGCTCTTTTCTATCGTTCCTTCGGACGAGATGACGAACGCGCATCATCTTGACTTGTGCAACCCGCAATCCGTCGCCCGCGTGATGGACAAGGTGCAGCCCGACGTCATTATTCACACCGCCGCGTTGAATTCCGGTGATGCGCGCGCAATGTACGAGACGAATGCCAGCGGGAGCGGTTATCTGGCGCGTGAGGCGGCAAAACAGCGCGCGCGCTTGATTCATCTTTCCAGCGATGTGATTTTTGATGGACGACGCGGAAATTACAACGAAGACGACGCGCCGAATCCCATCACACCGTACGCCGTCTCTAAAGCCGACGCGGAAAAAAATGTGCAAGCGAGCGGTGCAGACGCGGTGCTGGTTCGCACCTCATTGATTTACGGATTCAAGCCGCTTGACCCGCGCACGCGGTCTGTGCTGCGCGGCGAGATGCCTACCCTCTTTACGGATGAGTTGCGCTGTCCAATTTGGGTGGACAATTTGTGCGAGGCGTTGATCGAGTTGGCTGAAATGGAATATCGCGGCGCGCTGCACGTTGCCGGAACGCAAGCGTTGAGTCGTTACGAATTTGGAATGAAATTAGTGAACGCGTTGAACGGAGACCCGTCGCTCATTTCTGCCGCGACTTCGCGTTCCGGTTCGCTCACGCGTCCGTTGGATTGTACGCTGGATGTTTCACGCGCGCAGAGCATGCTGCGAACCAAGTTGATGAGCGTGGATGAGATGCTTGAAAAAAATAAAAAAATCGGGTAGGAATGGAATGGGGTTCCGTTCCTACCCGGACAGCTACGTGGTTGTCAACGTCAGCAACGTAATCTCCGGCGGACAATTAAAGCGCACCGCCGGCGGCAATACCCCAACGCCGCGCGTAGTGTAAAGGCGCGTAAAATTTCCCACGCGATACAACCCCATCGGATATTTTTTGCCGTACTTGGGCAGGACTAACGGACCAATAAAAGGCAAACGCACTTGCCCGCCGTGTGAGTGTCCCGATAACTGCAAATCAATTTCAGCTTGGGCGGAAATATCCGCAAAGTCCGGTTCGTGCATCAGCGCGATTTTGCACGCGTTCGCTGGAACGCGATCCAGCGCGCGTCGAACATTCGCCAGTCGCTGCAACAGATCATCAATGCCGACCAGATAAATAGTCGAGCCCCCGCGCGTGAGTGGAATGGCTTGATTACGCAGCAGGGTGACGCGCGCTTTTTGCATCTGCTGGAGCATCAATTCCAAAAAGCCCACCCAATAGTCGTGATTGCCCAACACCGCGTACACGCCAAGCGGCGCTTCAAATTTGGAAATGATTTCGGCGCACGGCTGGATAAAGCGCCACGACGAATTGACCAAGTCTCCCGTCAAGGCAATCACATCCGGCTTTAACGCATTCGTCATTTGGACCGCGCGCAGCAAATGTTCTTCCGATACGTAGGGACCCAAATGCAAATCACTCAAATGCGCAATGGTGAGACCATCGAACGCGCCCGGCAGGCGCGGCAGCGCCAGCGCAACACGTTCCACTTGAATCCGATGCGGCTCGACGTTATACCCGTACGCGATGCCCAACGCTCCGACGCCCGCCGTAACGCCCAGCGCGCCCATGCTCTTGAAAAATGCGCGTCGCGTGAAATGCGAACCGCGTGAAATATCGTCTGTCATGTGTGTTCGATTATAACATTCCAACGCTACTCTATGCCTGTATGTTCCGTTGCGCTCACGGATCCAAATTCAGGCAACTGACGTAATTGTCTGCAAAAGGGGAAAATACCGATGTCACAAAAAGCAGAACAACTTGCAACATTGCTGAACTCGATGCGCGACGAGACCGAAAATTTTTACGCCGCGTTACCGCAAGCCGAACGCGAGGCAAACGGCACATGGGAGGCGTGGACGCCCAAAGATGTTGTGGCGCATCTGAATTTTTGGCAAAAGAGTTTGTTGGACATTTTGAACTCGTTGGAGCAAACGCCCTCCGACGCAGAGCCGTTTGAAGAACGCAATCGCAAAAATTATTTCAACAATGCGTCGCGTCCTTGGGCAGAGGTGAACGCCGAATTTGAAAATTCACAAAACCAAGTCATGGCGCTCGTCAAAACATTCAGCGACGCAGAACTGACAGAGCCGAATCATTTTCCACGTATCACGAATGGCACGCTTCAAGGCACCATTCTCGGCAATACATATTCGCACGCGGCGACACATCTCTCGGAACTCATCGGCAAGCGGTACGGCGCCGCGAGAGGGCAGCAGTTCCAAGAACACGCGACCCAAAAGCTGATCGAGTTTGATCCGTCGCCCCACGCAAAAGGTGTAGCGCTCTACAATCTCGCATGTTCCTTTGCACTCTCCGGAAACTCGCAGCGCGCGATTGAACTTTTGCGCCAAGTGGTTCCGCTGCGTCCCGACCTTATCGAGTTTTCCAAACAAGACACCGATTTGGTTTCACTGCGCGAGCTGCCGGAATATCAAGCGCTCTACAATTAGCGGCAAGACCTCGAAGAGCCGACAAGCTTTCGAGGTCTTGTTTATAACGGTTTGCTTTTCGGCGCGCCGCCCGCGCGCGGATAACGCTCCGGCGTCGGCGCGATTTTATCAATCACGACCAAGCGGCGCACATCGTCCAGGTCGCCCAACTTGACCGAAACGATTTCGCGCAGACGCCCTCCCAGAATTTCGATGCCCCGTTTCGCCTGAGCGGTTTCCTCTTGAGCATCCACCGCTTTGTAAGCAATCAAGACCCCGCCCACGCGCACAAAAGGCAAAGTGTATTCGACAAGCGTTGGCATCGGCGCCAACGCGCGCGCGACCGCGAAATCGAAATGCTCGCGCTGTTGTGCCATTCGCGCAAATTCTTCGGCGCGCGCGTGAACGCTTGTCACATTTTCCAACGCGAGCTCGCGCGTCACGTGATCGAGAAAGCGAACCTTTTTCCCCGTCGCTTCCAAGAGCGTCACGCGCAAATCCGGAAACGCGATGGCGAGAGGCATTCCGGGAAAACCCGCGCCCGCGCCGACGTCAATCAATTTCCGATCTACAATACTCGATTGCAAAAGGAGCGGCGCGGCGGCGAGCGAGTCCAGAAAATGTTTTAGTTGTACGCTCGTGTATTCGGTGATCGTCGTGAGATTGATTTTTTCATTCCACTCGACGAGCAGGCGATAGTATTTCTCGAAAAGTTCTTGCTGAAGCGGCGTAAGCGTCACACCGAACGCGCGCGCGTGCTGATAGAAAAGAGACATGGGGCGAAAATGGCAAGAGATGCCGCGCGATTCAAAATCCGGCGCGGCTTGTCTCGACAATTATGGAGTTGGTGTAGGCGAAGGTGATTCGGTTGGCTCGGGTGTTGGCGTAAATGGCGGCAGCGTTGCGAATTCTACCAAATCATTCGCGATGGACGCGTCAATCAAATATACGGCGGCGTCGCCATTTTTTAGCGCGTAAAAATAATCCTTGTCAGGATTTTCACCGCCAATTTGAAACGTAACAGTACTGCCATCTTTCAATTCTGCCCGGACTTGATATGCGGCGGGATTCAATCCATAGACCGCGAGGTCGCCCGTCGGCGTGAGTTTGCGGTCCGCTGTGATGCGCGACAATTGATACACCACACGTTCGACGCGCACGCGGTTGGCTTGCCCTTGCGCGGGTTGTTCCATTTTCCATTCTTCACCATCGCGCACTACGCGCGTCGTCTGCTTTGTTTGCGTATCCCACACCTGAATCGCTTGCACTTGATCGCTCGGCAAACTCAAAAATGGAATGGCGGTTGGTTCGGGTGTTTCGGGGACCAGTGGCGGCGCATCCGCGCGCAGAAAGGTGTACCAGATATAGCCGGCGAGGAGCGCAAGAATTACTACGAGCGCAATGGTGATACGACGATCCATGATTTTGCCAAGCGCGAAACTCCTACCGCAAAGTGTCAGACTTGCAGCAGGAGGTTTGCAATACGCGCGGTGCGCTCAGCGCTTTCTCCACCACAACAATCCGCCAATGATCAGCAGCGCGAGCGGAATCAACGCGATGCTCACCCACATGATTAGGTTCACATCATTTCCCGAAAACGCGGTGAGTGGACGCAAGTTCGGATCGCGTTCGGGAATCGCAATGAGCTGCTCTTGTCCCGCAAGCCAGTTGATTACATTTCCAAAGAGTTGTTGATTGCCCAGCGAGTCTTGGCTCGTCATCCAACGGTTGGTCGCAAACGCGGTATTGCCAATCACAACCAGTCGTCCGCGCGCATCCGGATTCGCGCCGCCGCCGCCCGCGCCCTCCACCGCATACGCCAGCACGAACGGTCCTTTGGCGTCACCCTCTTCGCAAACCAACTCCGCTTGCTGCTTGATTTTTTCAAAATCCGTTTTGGCGCACGCTTCGGGCGAGGTCGTCAAGAGCGCCGTCGCAACTTTGTCCGCGCCTTCGACCTCTTTGATTGCGCGCGCGCCGGGCAAAAAGACGCCATACGATTCCAAACCTTTGGTCAACGGCGAGACCGGGAAACTGAGAAACACAGGAATCGGCAGATTGCCGCGGTAATTTTGGGCGGGATCGAGCACAAGATTATCCTCGAGCGCCAAACCCCACTCCTTGAACAAATCACTCATGCCCAAATCATCGGCGGGGTCTGCCATGATCAAAACGCGTCCGCCCTGTTCCAAATAATCCTTGATCCGTTTTTCATCGTCCGCCGAAAATTTCTGCGTCGCCCCTGCAATGACGAGCG
Organism: Chloroflexota bacterium; assembly: GCA_004295045.1. Classification (GTDB taxonomy): domain Bacteria; phylum Chloroflexota; class Anaerolineae; order UBA4142; family SHND01; genus SHND01. The sequence continues at coordinate 14,751 of SHND01000053.1, forward strand.
CGCGCGTATCGGCAGGCAGCGTGTCGCTGATCGTCGCCAGACTCAGCGGCTCGACTTTATAGTTCACCTGTTTCAGATAATCGGCGACCGCGCCGAGTCCGCCCGGATCAGAATCGGCAATGTTGTATTCGCCATGCCCCGTAATGAAATAGATCGCGGGCTGCTGCGTTTGCGTCACTTTCAAGATGGCATTGGTGAATTTGTTTTCATCAAAGGGCTGGTAGACTTTTTCGGTGCGCGTTCCTTTTTCAAAGACCACTGTCCCGGGCAAGGCATTTTCGTATTTTTGCGCGAGCACGGGATTTTCATCCGGGTCAACCATCTGCACGACGATCTTGTCCGAGACGTGCTGATAGTCTTTTAACAAAGTCTCTGCTTCTTGCCGCTGCTGGAGCGTGCGCGGCGTAAAAAAGCCCGTGATTTGAACGGGTTCTTGCAAACTCTTGAGAATCTGAACCGATTGCTCCGAAAGCGTATGCTCTTTATTTGCCGTCAAGTCAATGCGCTGACTGAATTGTTTGTTCACAATGTAATTGAGCGCGGCGAGAATGCCAATGACGGCGAGCGCAATCAAAATGACGTTGACGGTCTGCGACGCGATCCGCACATTCGAAGTTTGACGCGTCGTATCGCGCGGGCGCGCGACAAAATAAAAACCGATCAGCACGATGCCCACGCCGCCGAGCAGCAGCAAAATATCGCGTCGCGTCGGCGTCACCAGTCCCAGCAAGAACGCGCCGACCAACAGCGCGATGCCCAATGCCCCGATGGGCGTAGACCACTTTTGCATTTGCGACATTAGCGCCACCTCCGACTAGAGATGACGAGCGTCGTCAGCACGATTGCGATCAACGCGATGGTAATGAAATACAAAAGATGTTCCGTGTCGAGAATGCCGCTGAAAAATTCTTGAAACTGGTAAGGGAGGGAAAGATAGCGAAAGAAATCACCGATGGGATTGTTTTGTCCGAGCGCGTTCGCGGGCGCATCCGCCACCCAGAGGAACAACAAAAAGATCATCCCGATCATGTACGCAATAAATTGATTCTGTGTCAGCGCCGAAGCAAACATCCCAACTCCGACAAACGCCGCGCCGATGAGCAGCGCGCCCAAATAACTTGAACCGAGAATTCCATAATCGGGACTGCCATAGCGTTCCAACACCAACACAAGCCAAAAGGTTGGAATCAACAACACGGCAAAGCCGAGCCACGCCGCGAGAAATTTTCCGACGACGATTTGCCAATCGCGCGTCGGCGCGGTGAGGAGCAGTTCCATTGTGCCGAGCTTGTATTCTTCGGAAAAGAGCCGCATCGTCAGCGCAGGCGTCAGGATCAACGCCAACACCGCAATCCAATTGAACAGCGGCGCCATGTCCGCGACTTGGGTGGTGAGAATGATTTGGAGAAAAATAAAGCCGGTGAAAAACGCAAAGAGCGCAAGGATGATCCACGCGAGCGGCGAAAGCAAATACGCTTTCAATTCACGTCCCGCAATCGTTATCACATTACTCATCCATGTCCTCCACAGCATCCGCCAAATAATCCTGCTCTTGCTCCTGCGTCGTCAACTGCAAGAAAACATCTTCCAGCGATAAACGCACGGGACGCAGTTCAAGCACACCCCACCCGCGCTGCACTGCCAGCGTGGCGATGTCGGCGCGGCGGTCGTGATTCAGCGTTGTTTCAATTTCATAAATATCCGTTTGGGTTTTGCGGACTGCCAGAACGCCTTGAATTTTTTCGAGTTCGGTTGGAATATCGTCCGCCGCATGCGCGACTTGCAAGTGAATGTGTTCCGACTGTGACATTGCCGCGCCGAGTCGCTGCGGCGTATCTTCGGCGACGATTTGTCCATCGCGAATGATGAGGACGCGCGTGCACGTCTGCGAAACTTCGGGCAGAATGTGCGTCGAAAGAATGATGGTGTGTTCTTTGCCGAGATTGCGAATCAATTCGCGCACTTCGATAATTTGGCGCGGGTCGAGTCCAATCGTCGGTTCGTCGAGAATCAACACTTGCGGTTCGTGCGCGATCGCTTGCGCAATGCCAACGCGTTGGCGATAGCCCTTGGACAATTTGTTGATGGTGCTGTCCGCGCGTTCGCTAATGTTCACGAGTTCCATTGCGCGTTCCACCGCCGCTTTTACATTTTTCACATGATGCAGTTTTGCGACAAACGCTAAATAATCGGCGACGGTCATGTCGAGATAGAGCGGCACATTTTCGGGAAGATAACCGATGCGACTGCGCACATCGAGCGAATTTTTGGTAACGTCAAAACCGGCGACGCGGGCGGTGCCGGAAGAAGGCGGCATATAGCCGGTGAGAATCCGCATCGTCGTTGTTTTGCCCGCGCCGTTCGGTCCCAAAAAACCGAGAATTTCACCGCGATTCACGGTGAAATTCAAATTGTTGAGGGCGCGGCGTTCGCCATAATATTTGTCGAGGTTGACGACCTCGATGGCGGGGGCGCCATTCGTTGAAAGGTTTGCTGACATGTTCGGTGCTGTTTCTACGCAGAATCGAATGTAGAGCTTAGCGAGGAGAGATTAAGTCGTCGTGAAATTCGCATTAAAGACCTATGGCGTGAAATAGAATTTCACTTTCTTCAGACGGCGATTTCCAATCGCCGTAAGGCATGAAATAAAATTTCACGCCTGAAAAATGAAAACATGCTTTGCATTATGCGAAACGCCGAATTGCCCCCTTTCTTCAGACGACGATTTCAAATCGCCGAAAGCTTGTGCGCGCCGCGTGAAAGGCATAGAATTGCTCGCATGACGTTAAATTATTGTCCGCGCTGTGGACATGAATTGACGCTGCGCGCCAAAGACGACGAACGTCTGCGTCCCACCTGTCCCAATTGCAATTACACCGAGTATGCGAACCCCGCGCTCGCCGTCGGCGT
>SHND01000067.1 GCA_004295045.1 Chloroflexota bacterium
AACGATTCCTTGAATCGAACAACGATTCCTTGAATCGAACAACGATTCCTTGAATCGAACAACGATTCCTTGAATCGAACAACGATTCCTTGAATCGAACAACGATTCCTTGAATCGAACAACGATTTCTTGAATCGAAGAACGATTCTTTGGCTAACACACTATCGCACTATTCCACGATTGCACTATGCGCCCCAACGCAAGCCGGGCGTTTTCACCGGCGCGTCCCATAATTTGGTGAGTTGATCATCAAGTTTGAGCAGGGTGATGGAACAACCCGCCATTTCGAGCGAAGTGATGTACGAGCCGATCAGGTTGCGCGCGATCTTGATGCCGCGTCCTTTGAGGAAATTGTTGAGCTCATTGTAGACGATATAGAGTTCGATGAGTGGTGTGCCGCCCATCCCGTTCACAAACGCCAACACTTCATCTCCGGACTTGTACGGCAGATCATCCACAACCGCAGTTGCCAGCATTTCGACAATGTCGTGCGCGGGCGCGATTTTCATGCGTGTCCGTCCCGGCTCGCCATGAATGCCGATGCCGATTTCCATTTCGTCTTCGCCCAGTTCAAACGTCGGTTTGCCTGCGTGCGGCACGGTGCAACTGGTGAGCGCCATGCCCATCGAACGCCCTTGCCCGTTCACCTTTTCCGCGATTGCTTTAACTTCGGCGAGGGAATGTTTCGCTTCAGCTGCCGCGCCCGCGATCTTTTCCAAAATCACCGTAATGCCAACGCCGCGCCGTCCGGCGGTGTAGAGTGAATCTTTTACCGCGACGTCATCATTCGTGACAACTGACTCGACCTCGATTCCCTCGCCGCGCGCAAGCTCGGCTGCCATTTCAAAATTCATCACATCGCCCGTGTAATTTTTGACGATGTGCAGCACGCCCGCGCCGCCGTTCACAGCTTTGGTCGCTTCAAGCATTTGATCGGGCGTCGGCGACGTAAAGACCGCGCCCGGCGCCGCCGCATCCAACATCCCCATTCCCACAAAGCCGCCGTGCATCGGTTCATGCCCCGAGCCGCCGCCCGATACAAGCGCGACTTTGCCTTTCACTGGCGCATCCGCGCGCACGATGTAATTTGGATCGAAATGCACTTTGACCAAGTCTGGATGCGCGGCGGCGATGCCTTGTAATTCTTCAACGACAACATTCTCCGGATTGTTGATTAGTTTCTTCATGCCACTCCTTCCTGCCAATGACTTTTCTATGGACGACCGAGCGCCATCCAAACTATCGCGGCGAGAACTCCGCCGATGCATGGACCAACCACTGGGATCCAGGAATAGCCCCAATCACTGCCACCCTTACCGGGAATGGGCAGGATCGCGTGCATGATGCGCGGTCCTAGGTCACGCGCGGGATTGATGGCATACCCTGTCGGACCGCCGAGCGAAAGACCGATTGCCCACACCAGGAACGCGACAGGAATTGCGCCCAACGCGCCTAACTGAAGCGGGGTGATGGTCGGACCGGTACCTTCGCCCATGAACGCGCCTTTAATCATAAAGACGCCAAACATCAACGCAAAGGTGCCGAGGATTTCCATAAAGAGATTCCATACCGTATTGCGAATCGCAGGCGCTGTGGAAAAGACTGCCAGTTTCAGACCTGCGCTTTCCGTTTCGGCCCAATGCGGAAAGTACCCGAGGAATACAAGCAGCGCACCGATGAACGCGCCGATAAATTGGCCGATTATATAAACGGGGACTGTACTCCAAGGGATATTTCCTGCCGTTGCTAATCCAAGCGTAATTGCAGGATTCAGGTGTGCGCCGCTGATCGAAGCCGTCGCATACACGCCAACAAACACCGCCATTGCCCAGCCCGTCGTAATCACGATCCAGCCGGAATTTTGTCCTTTTGACTTGCCCAGCAAAACATTCGCCACCACGCCATCGCCAAAGAGAATAAGCAGCGCAGTGCCAATGATTTCGCCCATCAGAATTCGTGCATCAAACATGGTGACCTCCTTGTAAGAATTGCGACAAATAATGTCGCGGATTGTGTAAACGAGAGAACATGCGGAGCGGGATGTTCGGCAGCACACCTCCTTTTTGGGTGCGTAACGTGAGTGAACAAAAAAACCGTTCGCGCGAGGAAACGCGGAACGGTTATGCGTTGAGGAAAAGCACAGTTGAAATAGACATCATCGTCCAAAACATGGCTTGGGGCGAACCGTCTGACGCAACTTGCCACGTTGCCATGAGACAGTCCAGTGCGGGAAATATCGGGTAAAGGATAGCATAGTTCGCGCGCAAACGTCAACAAAAAAAAGCGTAATTGTTTCACAATGAAACAATTACGCTTGTCCTATATGTTTCATTTCAAGACACTAGCGAAAATCATCCATTGTCAAGCCCAACTCTTTCATCTTGCGCCAAAGGGTGCTGCGCCCAATCCCCAGCGTCCGCGCTGTTGCACTCAGATTGCCTTGCGCCGCGCGTCCCGCCGCCAAAATTGCTTCGTGTTCGCTTTCCGTCATCGTGCGAACGGGTTCGCCGGAGCGCGTGACCAGCGCGCGACGTTCGCGCACCTGCACGGGCAAGTGCTCCGGTTTGATCGTTTCCCCTTCCGAATGCAGCGCCGCGCGTTCCATCACGCTTTCCAGTTCTGTGATATTCCCCGGATAGCGATAGTGCAGCAGGCGCTCGCGCGCGCCGGGAGACAGTTTGATGGTTCGTGCAAACTGCCGCGACAATTTTTCCAACAGCCGCTCAATCAACAACGGAATATCTTCGGGACGTTCGCGCAAGGGCGGAATCGAAATCACAATCGGCGAGAGGCGATAATACAAATCTCGTCGAAAAGAAAATTCGCTCAAACGGCGTTCCAAATCAAATTCAGTCGAAGCCATCACGCGCACATCCACCGGAATGACGCGCGTTCCGCCCAACCGAATCACTTCACCGAATTCGATGACACGCGCCAACATCGTTTGCATTTCCATCGGCAGCGCGTCCACCTGATCTAGAAACAATGTGCCGCCCGCCGCCAATTCAAATTTGCTGGGCTGTCCGCTCGACGCTTGCGCATTAAATGCGCCGTGCTCGAATCCCAAAAATTCGCTCAACACCAAATCGCGCGGAATGGCGCGGCAGTTGATGGCGAGAAATGGACCCGCGGCGCGCTTGCTCGAATTGTGAATCGCGCGCGCCAACGCGTTTTTGCTCGTCCCTTCTTCGCCAATCAACAACACACTGCCTTTGGCATTCGCCGCCGCAAGCGCTTGTTTGCGCACACGGCGCGTCGCGGAAGAATTTCCAACAATGTCATCCAGCGTGAGCCGCGCCTGCGCGCCGACGAGGCGCGTGACCAGTTGGCGCACCTGCTCTGTACGCCGCAACGTCGCAATGAATTGAATGGGTGTCCCTTCTTGATTTTTCAAGACGCGCAGTGAAACAAAACATTCGCGCGCCGCATTCTCTACCACAAAACTTGTTTCCACTTCGCGCACATCTTGTCCCGATGCCGCCGCACGCGCCAACACTTCGGGCAATGTAAGATATTCGTTCAACGCGCGCCCCACCACGAGCTTGGGTTCCAAACCGAGTAACTGCCCCGCGTGATCGTTCAGATGCATTACCGTCCCGCGAACGTCCCATGCAAGTACGCCGTCCGAAATCGCTTCGAGCGCCGCGTTCAATTCGCCCGCGCGAACATTTGCCTCGCGCATCAATGAATCGGCAGTCAATTGATTCTCTATCGCTTTTGCCGCCGCGACCACAATGCCCAAGGCATGTGCGGAATGATTTTCCACACGCTGTATGCACCCGATGACACCAAGCGATGAACCGTCGAGATCAAAAATGGGCGCGGCGACGGTGCTGTAGCGATGTAGATATTCGAGAAAGTGTTCCGCGCCGACGATTTGCGCGGGCGTACTTTCGGTGAGTACCACGGCGAACGCGTTCGTCCCAATCCGCGCTTCGTCGAGAAACACGCCCTTGCGAATTCCCAGCGCGTGAAATTCATCGCATACCGCGTCATCGCCCAACTCGTCCAACACACAATGCGTGCTGTCGGTGAGCAGAATCAACGCGCCCGCGCCTTCGATAAATTGATGAATATCTTCCATCAACGGACGCGCGAGCGCGAGGAGCGACGCGTGTTGATGCAGCGTGCGCGGCAGCACATCTTCCGACAAATACGTCCATCGCGGCGCGCCGCGCGGGTTGAGGCGCGGCGCCGTGCGCTGCCACGAACGCATCACCAGTGGATCCATGCCTGTGACAAAGGTATTGTGCGCGACAAAATTTTTCCACGCGTGGTGCAATTCTTTAAGGTTGGGCTGTTGACTGGCGGGCTGCATGGGAGAAATGATGACGTACAAAAATCCAATTGTCAAGCGCAAAGGGCTGAAAAATTTTCAGTGTAAGCGGTTCATCCAGTACACCATTTGTTGTGTTGGAAATGGGCGTCGGCGTTTCCACTGCGCGCGTCACGAGAAATGTGGCTTGATACGTTGCAAGCGGAATCGGCGTGCCTGCCACCGCCGGCGGCTGCACATCCAACAACTCGACGCGATATCCTTCAATCACGCGCGCATGATTCGCGTCTTGCGGATTCGTCGTCAATTCCAATACCGGCGGATGCAGCAAACCATTTTCCTGAAACGTAATCTGCACAATCACTTCGCCCGCCCAAACACACGCGACTCCTTGCGGACAGCGCGAATCTTCCGCGACATTGTAAAACGTAATTCCGAATTGGTCGGGAGTGTCGGTGAGAATCGCAGTTTGTTGCACGCGCAAAACAAATTGTTCATTCAGGCGCGCGCTCACCACTTGCCCCGCGCCCGGCGCAGGATTGGGAGTGGCGGAAATAATTTCCGTCACCCGAACTGCTGTCGCGTTCATAGCAAGAGTTGGCGTAGCCGCGATGCTTTGCGGCGCAGATGTCGGTGCAGCACACGCGGCACTGCCGACCATAACAAAGAGGACTGCGAAAAGAGACGGGAGGATGCGTTTCATGGATGGATTCCCAAGTAGAAAAGAGTTTTCTAGAAAGACGCTGTCAATGCAAAATCAGTTCATTTTCTCCGCCCGTTTGCTAACAGCGGAGCTTTTCGCGTACATTTTATGCGCGCGGTGTTTTATTCATTACATCAATTACTTGGAGTGAGCTGTATGGCGCGTTTTGTCGCAACTGATTTGGAAGGGACGTTGAGCACGGGCGAGGTGTGGCGCGGAATTGCGGCGTATCTCAAAACATACGGTCACGCCCGCGATCATCAAATCTTCTTTGCCACCCATTTCATTCCCGCGCTGTTGGCGCGCGTGGGACTGACTGACAAACAAGCGTTTCGCAATCAGTGGCTCGTGGATCAAGCCACGCTGCTGCGCGGAAATTCGAGCGCGGAACTGGACACGTTAGCGGAATGGGTTGTCGAAAATGAACTGTGGTCCAAACGGCGGGTGAGCGTGATCGCTGAATTGCAAAAACACCACGCTGCGGGCTGTACCATCATTCTCGCGTCGGGCGCGTATGAACCGATCGCGAACGCGTTTGCGCGGCGGTTGGAATTTGAAAACGTGCGCGTTCTTTCGACAACGCTCGAAATGGTGAACGGACGCGCAACGGGAAACTTGGTTGGGGAAATTGCGGTGGACGCGGTAAAAGCCCAACGCGTGCGCGCGTTGATTGGGGCGAATCAGTTAAGCGCCGCGTACGGCGACACCGCTGCCGACGCGCCGATGCTGGAATTGAGCGCGGAGCCGGTCGCGGTTGCGCCGGACCCCGTGCTGAAAAAAACCGCACAGGAAAAAGGTTGGCGCATCCTCACCGAATAATCCAACAGAATCCAACCTGCATTACGCAATCCGCGCCAGCGCGCGTACGGGGAATGTTCCAACGCCCTGAAATTTTGGCGGAATCGCGCTGAACGTGAAACCGTCGTCGGGCAGATCGCGCAAATTGCAGAGATGTTCGACGATCAAAATGTTCGCGCCGAGCAGCATGCTGTGAACCGGACGCGTTTTGCCGCGCGTGTCGTCAATGTTGTGCGAATCAATCCCAACCAGCGCCGCGCCTTGCTCGCGCAAATACACCGCCGCGTCCTCTGTCAAAAACGGATTGTTTGAAAAATAATTGGGCGTATTCCAATGCGCGTCCCAATCGGTTTGCACCAACACCGCTTTGCCGCGCACGTCCACCGCGCGAAAAAAAGACGCGTCCACCGCCAACTGTTTTTCGTAGGGCGCGCGAATTACCACCGCATCCAATTCCGCAAATTGTTCGGGCGTGAGTTCGGACAAATCCTTGCCCTCCGCGTACCGATGAAATGGGCAATCGAGATACGTTCCCGTATTCGCCACCATTTCAATTTTGCCGATCTGAAACTCGGTGCCCTCGGCGTACAGTTCGCGCGATTTTTCGCGGCTCAAATAATCGCAAATGATGGGCGCGGGCAATCCTTTGTACGTGACTAAACCGTCAAAGATGGTATGCGACAAATCCACAAATTTTTTGGGTTGTGTCATTTGGCTGATTCCTTGCCGACAATCTTTCAACTCTATCCATCATTTGCTTTACGCGCTTGTTCTTGCTCAATGATGTGCTTCACATCCGCAAAAAACAAATCAAAATCGCCCAACTCGTTTTGAAGAATCTGATAGACCCTTGGTGCGTTCACGTCAATGTAGCCATGCACGACTTTGTTACGAAACTTGCTCATTTCAAAATAGCGTTCAAAGCGTTCTTGAGAAATTTCGCTTTTATCACGCAATGCCTCCAACGTTTCCCGATCATTTCGCGGAATGCCCAGGTGCAAACGCGCAACGATATGAGCGAAAATGTCCAACATCGCTTCGATTGAAATTTGTAGAGCATGAACAGCGGCATAAAAACTGCGGCGGTCATTGACAAAAACTACTTCGTCCATTGCGGCGAGTTCACGTAGAAATGCGAGATTGTCATTAATGAATTGGCGTTTCGCGGTTAAACGGTCTAAATCCAGTCTCATATTTCACCTTACCATGTTACAAGATAATCTTGGCGTATGGCTTGGGCGCGTAGATAAAAATCGCGGAATTCAATCAATGTTTCTTCGACAAAGTCTCCAACCTGCGCAAAATCGCGTTCGTACAACAACTTCCCTGCGATGCCGCGAAAGCGCAAAAGCAAATTTGCTTGATTCAAATTAACAATATCCACATCATCGGTTCGCAATAGATCGCAAATTAGCGTCTCGAAACGCAATTCCTCCTCAAGCGTCATCTCGCGCGCAAACAACACGGCGAGATCAATGTCACTTTGCTCCGTCGCCGTACCATCCGCTTGAGAGCCGAACAGCCAGACGCCCAACACGCGCGCGTCATTTTCAAAAAATGGCGTCAACGCATCGAGTTTTTCTTCAAGCGTCAGGGATACATTGGTTTCCATGCGCATCATCATAACACGCGATATGCCTGTTAGGGAACAGCCATCCGACTCTGCACAATCCGAAACCGTCCGCTCACGAATGACGCGTCGGTCAATGTCGCGTTGCCTGCCGGATTCAAACCGCTGACGTGATAATCGCTGAATGCGGCGGCGTAAGTGAGTGGCATCGGTCCAATCATGTTGATGGAAAGATTCGCGCCCGCGTCGCCGAACGCGTCTTGGGCGCGTTCGATAAATTTTTCATCGGTTGAATAGGCATAGGAATTGATTGCGCCGAATTGTTTCGCATCGCTCGCCGCTTGCTGTAACGCCTGTTCAGGCGAATCGGCGGCGATGAAATGAATCACGGGTCCGAACCATTCACGCGCGTAAATATCATTATCGGAAATGTCGAGACCGAGAATGACGGGCGTGCGCGTGCGCGCATTCGGGAAATCGGGATGCGCGTAAGGTTTTGATTCGCGCAGCAGTTTCGCGCGCGACGGCGCGAGTTCTTCTGCGCGTTCGACAAGATGCAGAATATTTTCGTTTTGAATCGCGCCGAGAACGCCGCCCGCCCGCGCATTGTCGCTCAACAAACCGTTGATGCTTTCGACAAGAGTCTCCGACACCGCGTCGAACGATATTTCGGAATCATTACTTCGAAATCCTTGGCGCGGGATGTACACATTTTGCGGGCTGGTGCACATCTGTTTCGAGAACAAGCACAAGCTCATGCCGAGCGTCTGCGCCAGTCCCTTGAGGTCGTTCGTGGAATCGAGCACGACGGAATTGACGCCCGACGTTTCGGTGAACACCGGTTTGCCGCGCGCGTTCTCTTCGATCCATCGTCCAAAGTGCGCGCTCCCCGTGAAATCCACAATCGCGGTATCTGCGCGCGTCACCAATTCTTTCGCAATCGGTTCGGCGGACGAGTCCACGACGAGCGTGACGAGATTCGGGTCCAAGCCCGCGTCACGCAAGGTGCCGCGCAAAATTTCCACTGCCAGCGCCATCGGCAAAATCGTAAGCGGGTGCGGTTTTACGATAACCGCGTTGCCCGCTGCCAAATTCGCAAAGATCGCAGGGTACGCGTTCCATGTGGGAAACGTCGCGCACGCGATGACGAGTGCGACGCCGCGCGGCATCAGGCGATACCTTTTTTGCATTTTTACTTGCGTTGAACCAAACGCGCGTTCCCACGTGGCGGATTCTGCCACACGCGCCATTTCTTGCCACGCATAAACAATCGCTTCGAGGCCGCGTTCTTGCGCGTTGGGTCCGCCGCCCGCGAATGCCATCGGAAAACTTTGTCCCGTCGTGTGCATGATCGCGTTCGCGCATTCAAAACTGTTTTTGTTCAAACGTTCCGCCATCTCCATACACACGCCGACGCGCGTGCGCGCCCCTGCATCGCGCCATGCGGGAATCGCTTCGCGCGCTGCTTCATACAACACATCCACATCCACTTTCGGATACGAGATGCCGAGCGGCTCTTGCGTGTACGGCGAAATTTCCATGCCGATGCGCCCAATCGTTCCGGGTTGGTCAATTTCAAACGGCTGGTTCAAGCGCGCTTGGAACGCGGCGAGTCCCTTTTCCACCGCGTCGCCGTGAATTTTGCGCGAAGGAGAATCATTGAACGGGCTCCACGCCGCACGCGTTCGCGCGGCCTCAATCGCTTGTTCTAAACGTTCGTGATGTTTGTCAAAAAAATCTGTCATGGAAAGAGAAAAGCAATGAGCATTGAGAGCTGAGAATCGCCAATCCCTCAATGCTCACTACTCATTATTCATTGCTGAAGCGCTCCCAAATCAATTCGCCGTGCATCATCTCTCCACGCAATTGTGCCGGAGGAGTTCGCAAAATCAGCCGATTGCCTGAAAATTCATACGTCCGCACCAAATCGGTTCCGACCCACTCGGGAACCAAACTGGCTTGAATGTGATGCGTCATGGTGCGGGCGATTTCGTCAACACTATAAGTGCCAAAGTACGCGACATAGCCGCGCAGAATCGCCTTGTAGGCATCAAATGCCTTTTCGACATCTTTTATCTTTGGCAGGATCGGACGATTGCGCTGCATGATCTGTACGCTCATTCTGCCTTGTTCGTCATAGCGGATATAGCCCAGCGGGTCCGCGCCGTACAACTGCACGAGTGTGCCATCCCTTTTGTAAAAATTCGCGGCGACGAGGTGCCATGTGCCGATGAAAGAGTTTTGATTCAAGATAGAAAGAGCAAGTAAGCAGCACATCAAGCAATGTGCTATTTGCTACTTGTACACGCGATGCGCGTTTCAAAAGATTTGAAAATTATCGGTGTGCGGAATTGTATCACAATTGAGTTGACGCACACGAGTTGTCGTAATTGGCGCTCCGTGTATCATTAACTGAGTCATCCTTTATTTGCGAAAGGTCGCGATGCCTCAAGCCATTCTTTCGGTTCACGATAAAACAAAGCTTATTCCCTTTGCGCGTGGGTTACGCGAGTTGGGTTGGACGTTGATCGCGTCCGGCGGAACCGCGCGCGCGTTACGCGAAAACGCGATTCCTGTCACTCTGGTCGCGGATTTCACAAAATCGCCGGAAATTCTCGACGGGCGCGTAAAAACTTTGCATCCCGCCATTCACGGCGGCATCCTCGCACGCGGTTCGGCAAGCGATCTTGAGGAATTGCAGCAATTTGATTGGGAGCCGATTGACCTCGTTGTGGTGAATTTGTATCCGTTCGAAGAAATCACCGCACAAGAAAATGTAACACTCGCCGACGCGATTGAAAACATTGACATTGGCGGCGTGGCGCTCATCCGCGCGGCGGCAAAAAATTTTCAACGCGTGACGCTGCTGTGCGATCCGAACGATTACGAAAATGTTTTGCAGGAACTGCGCGAGGGGGGGGTGAAAGAGGCGACGCGCAAAAATTTGGCGGTGAAAGGATTTGCCTTGACCAGCCGCTACGACGCGGCGATTTTTGATTATTTGGGCGATACGAAAACATTTCGCATCGCGGCATATCCCGTACAAACATTGCGCTATGGCGAAAATCCGCATCAGCGCGCGGCCCTGTATTCGCTCGCACCCGGCGACGGCGCGTTGGGCGGGCGCGTCTTGCAGGGCAAAGAATTGTCGTACAATAATTTTCTCGACCTCGATGCCGCGTGGCGCGCGGTGGCCAGTTTCGCTAACGCAGAGGACAAAGCAAGCATCGTCATCGTGAAACATCTTTCGCCGTGTGGAATCGCGTCCGCGCAGAATTTGGCGGATGCGTTTCAACACGCGCGCGCGTCCGACCCAATCTCGGCGTTCGGCGGCGTGATCGCCTCCAATCGCGCGTTTGACGCGGACACCGCGCGCGCGTTGGGCGAATTGTTTGTGGAATGTATCGCCGCGCCATCGTTCACGCAAGAGGCGCGCGAAATTTTGGCGAAACGAAAAAATTTGCGTCTCGTGGAAATGCTGAATTTGGAAATCGAGCCGCGATACGAATTGCGAACGATCACGCGCGGAATTTTGAAACAGGACGTTGATTTTGGCGACCCGCCCGAAACGGAATGGAAAGTGGTTTCGAATCGCGCGCCGACCGATGACGAACTGCGCGCGTTGAATTTCGCGTGGCAGGCGTGTCAGCACGTGAAATCGAACGCGATTGTGTTTGCGCGCAATTTTGAAAATGGCGTTGCGACGGTTGGCATCGGCGGTGGACAGCCGAATCGCGTGGATTGTGTGAAAATCGCAGCAGAGCGCGCGGGCGCAAAATCACGCGGCGCGGTGATGGCATCCGACGCCTTTTTTCCCTTTCCCGATTCGGTCGAACTCGCCGCGCGCGCAGGCATCACCGCCATCGTTCATCCCGGCGGGAGCGTGCGCGATGCAGACTCTATCGCCGCTGCGGATGCGAACAATATCGCGATGGTGGTGACGGGAGTAAGACATTTTCGACACTAGCAGACCGTTGACCGGGAATCGCAATGCGAAAAGTGATTCATGTCCCTCTGTATTTTTTTTGGCACATAAGGTATAGTAACGAGTAGCAACACTTTTGCGTCAGCCGAGAGTCCTCGTTTTATTCAACACCTCCGATTGATGGATCCGCCACTTTCGAAAGTGAGAATCCATTTTTAGATTGGGAGACCCCATGGACATTTTCGCCAAGTGCTATGAATTCCAACGCGCGCGCGAAGCGATCGCGGGTGGATACTATCCGTACTTTATTCCTCTCTCGGAAAATGAAGGGACCGAAGTAACCTTTCAAGGGCACCGGCTCATTATGATTGGCTCGAACAATTATTTGGGCTTGACCACGGATCCGCGCGTCAAAGCCGCCGCCATCGAAGCGACGAATCTGTATGGGACTTCGTGTACGGGTTCGCGATTTCTCAACGGCACCCTCGCACTGCATCACGAGTTGGAACAAGAGGTCGCGGACTTTGTGGGCAAGGAAGCGGCGATGGTTCTCTCGACGGGCTTTCAAGCCAATCTCGGCGCGGTGAGCGCGTTACTCGGGCGGCACGATATCGTCATTCTTGACCGCGAAGATCACGCTTCGATTGTGGATGGGGCGCGGCTCGGGCTTGGGCAGATGTGTCGTTTTCGACACAATGATGCCGGACATCTAGGCAAAATTCTCGGTGAAATTGATCCCGCCTCCGGTACGCTTGTTGTGATGGAAGGCGTCTATAGTTTTAGCGGCGATATTGCGCCGCTTGATGCGATTGTTTCGCAATGCCAAGCACATGGCGCGCGCTTGATTTTGGATGATGCCCATTCCATTGGTGTACTCGGCAATGGACACGGGACCGCTGCGCAATTTGGTTTGACCGATCAGGTGGATTTGATTACGGGTACGTTCAGTAAATCGTTGGCGTCGCTCGGCGGCTTTGTGGCAGGCGATGACCAAATCATCCATTACATAAAACATTTTGCGCGCTCGATGATTTACAGCGCGAGCATTCCGGCGGGCAATGCCGCCGCGGCGCTCACCGCGCTCCGTATCCTCCGCGCCGAACCCGAACGCGTCGCGCGTGTAAATGAAATTGGCGCGCGGATGCGTCAAGGATTTCGCGCGATGGGCTATGACGTGGGCGCAAGTGCGACGCCGATTATTCCTATTCTCTTGGGAGATGATCTCATCACCCTCGCGATGTGGCGCGGGTTATTTGATGCGGGCGTTTTTGTGAATCCGGTCCTATCGCCTGCGGTGCTGCCCCAAGATTCGCGTCTGCGAACCAGTTTCATGGCAACACACACGGACGAACAACTGGATCGCGTTCTAAATATTTTTCAAGAGGTCGGACATTCGCTTGGCGTGATTTGAACCGCGTCCCCGCCAAAGCGCAAGATCCAAACGCGATAGGGGTAAGAATTTGGAACCGGCTATGAATGAAGCAAAAGTTGAAATTGTGCGCGACAAAAAGGGCGTGCGTGATTTTGTAACGTTTCCCTTTGCGCTTTATCGCGACGACCCCAACTGGGTGCCGCCCTTTATTGAAGAACGCGTAGATTTTTTGGATCGTCACAAAAATCCTTTTTTTGAACATGCGCGCTGCGAGCTCTTTATGGCGCGGCGCGAGGGAAAAATTGTTGGCACGATTGCGGCTGTCGTAGACGATTTTCACAATCAACTCTACAACGAACGATTGGCAGCATTCGGTTTTTTTGAATGTATTGACGACGCGCAGGTTGCCGCGTGTCTTTTGCAGGCGGCGGAGCGCTGGGCAATTCAGCAAGGCATGACCGTTGTGCGCGGTCCACTCAGTCTTTCGACGAATCAAGAATGCGGTCTGCTGATTGAAGGGTTTGACACACCGCCGATGATTATGATGACGCACAACCCGCGCTACTATGCCCGATTGATTGAAGCGAACGGTTATGCCAAAGCGATGGATTTGTTTGCCTACATTGGCGACCTGGATGACCGCTTGAAAAATGCGCCGCCCAAATTTTTTCGCGTCGCGCACAAAGCAATCGAACGCCAAAAGATTCGAATTCGAAAAGCGGATGCGCGGCGCTTTGCCCAAGAATTGGAGCTCTTTCGCCAAGTCTATCAACGCGCGTGGAATGAGAATTGGGGCTTTGTGCCGCTCACCAACAAAGAAATCAATTACCTCGCGGCAAATTTCAAGCAATGGCTCGACCCCCATTTGATTTTGATCGCCGAGAACGAAAAGGGTGAGCCGATTGGTGTATCTATCGCGATGCCCGATTTGCATCAAGCGCTCAAGTGGTCGGGCGGGGGAAATCTTTTTCCATTCGGCGCGCTCAAGTTTCTGTGGTACAGCCGCCGCATCAATCAAGCGCGGCTTTTTGCGATGGGCGTAGTGGAAGAATATCGCGGCATTGGCATTGACGCGGTGTTTTATGTAGAGACGGCGCGTGCGGCGCTCGCGCGCGGCTACAAACGGATGGAAGGTTCGTGGGTTCTCGAAAGCAATACGATGATGAATCGCATTTCCGAACGCGTCGGCGGTGAACGTTACAAAACATATCGCATTTATGAAAAGGCGCTGTCAGCATTGCAATGAATGTTTTGGTCACAGGCGGCACAGGTTTTATCGGCGCAAATTTGGTTGCGCGCTTGGTGCAGCGCGGCGAGCATGTGCGAGTCCTGCGACGCGCGAGTTCAAGTCTCGCGGCGTTAGAGGGAATGGATGTCGAATATATCATTGGGGATATTTTAGATGAGGCGAGTGTCGCGCGCGCAGTGGAAGGATGTGAAGTCGTTTATCATGTTGCGGCGATTGCGACGTATTGGCAATCTACGCCCGAGCAACTGTATCGCGCAAATGTGGAGGGTACGCGGCTCGTAATGGAGGCATGTCTGCAAGCGCGCGTGCCGCGCGTGGTTCACACTTCTTCCATTTCCGCAATCGGCATTCCTGCGAATGGGGCGCCGGGGAATGAAGAGACGCGCTTTGATGCGCGCAGTGCGCGTTTCGCGTACGCGAACAGCAAGCATCGCGCGGAAATTCAAGTATTGCGTCTCGTGGAGCAAGGGCTCCCGGCGGTGATTGTGAATCCGGGGATTGTGGTGGGCGTGCGCGAATATGCGATGCACATCGGCAGCATTCTCAAACAATTCAAGCAAGGACATGTGCTTGCCGTTCCGCCGGGACGCGTTTGTTTATGCGACGTGGATGCCGTCGTGGAAGGGGAAATTGGCGCCGCAGAACGCGGACGGATTGGCGAACGTTACATTCTGGGCGGCGAAAATCTGACGCTGCACGAAATTGCAGCGATTGTTGGCGAGATTATGGGACGCCCTGCGCCGCGCGTTATTTTGCCGCGTTGGAGTTTAGAACCCATTGCGCTGGCAATTGATTTATACAATCGGTTTAATGGGCAGCCCGCAATTCTGAATGGGGAACAAATTCGCCTGAGCGGTTACATTCACTCTTTTGATTCAAGCAAAGCGGTGCGAGAACTCGGCTACCCGCTCCTGTCCTTTCGCGGCGCGGTGGAAAAAGCATATCGCTGGTATGTGGAAAAAGGGTTCATGTAAGAGACCGCAAGTAGGGCTGCATTTGAGATATTTGTCACGCCAAAAATCGAAACGGCGCGCGGCTTAATACAGATCGCTTGGATTTTCCTTTTGTTGAAACGTCGGCACGCCGTTCACTATTTCGAGCACTATCGTGCGACGCACATAATCGCTGGTTGCAAGCTGCGTCGGGTCTGCAAATTTCTGGCTCGCCGTTTCTTGTTTCGGAATCTCCACGCGCGGCAGTTGGCGCCGTTCAGGGCGCGAGGATCCAATCGTTCCCAAGACCGCAACCAATTGTTCGAGCGACGCGAGATTTTGCACGGACAAATGGTCGTCCACAAAGTTCAGCGCGATTTTCAACCCTTGCGCTTCCGCTTGAAACGATGCCCCACTCAATAATGGATTCAGCCAGATCAAACGCGCGGAATTTTTTTGCAAACGCGTCATCTCATCCCCTAGTACTTCCAAATCGCCGCGATCCCACCCGTCACTGATGATCAACACCACCGCGCCATTGCGCAGCACGCGCCGCGCCCATTTGTAATTGAACGCTTTCAACGCGTCGCCGATGCGCGTGCCGCCGCCAAAATCCTGTGCATGCGCAGTCACGCGTGCGAGGGCTGCATCAACGTTTTTGCGTTTCAAATCGTTCGTGATACGCGATAGCCGCGTGCTGAACACAAATGTCTCGACGTGCGAGGCAACGTCGCTTGCGCTTAACGCGTGAACGAGATGCAGCACCATGCGCGCATAGCGTTCCATCGAGCCGCTGATGTCGGCGAGAATGACGAGCGGACGCGGTTTCAATTTTCGTTCGCGCGCAGGCAGATCGTAAATTTCCGCGCCGTGCTTTAAATTGCGTCGCAGCGCGCGCGACAAATCAAAACGCGCGCCGCGCCCAATTCGTTTGTAGCGCCGCGTTTTTCGCAACCCGACGCGCCAATTCAATTGTTCGATGAAACGCCGCGCGGCGCGCAATTCCTCTTCGGTGAATTGATCGAAACGTTTCGTGCGAAAGATTTCGGCGGAACTGTAAAAAGGAATTTCTTCCGATTCGGGCGAATCGTGCCTGCCTTCACGCGCCGCGTTTTGTTTTCCCTCTTCCGCAAGTTGTTGAATGCTCTTGGGGCGAAACGCGCGTGCAACGGGCGCTTGGGTTGGCTCGACGATGCTTTGCTGCGGATTTCCTTGAATCGAAAAAAACAAATCGAACGCGCGGTCGAACAAGGGAATCTCGGAATGTTTGTGAACAAAAATCGCGCGCGCCGCGAAATACACATTGTCGCGCCGCGTCACGCCAATCGTTTTCAACACTCGCGCGAGGTCGCTGGTTTGTTCGGGCAAAGTGGCAACGCCGAGCGCACGGAGGAGCCGGGCGAAGAGGAGGAGATTGTCGAGAAAATAGTTCACACGTAGCGAGTAGCTCTCAATAATCAGGACATCGTGTGCGCTTGCGTGCTCACGACATCGTGTGCATCTTAACAACCGAATATACTCAGGACATCGTGTGCGTTTGCTACAGTGTGCTTTCTCACAGGAGGCACAA
>SHND01000028.1 GCA_004295045.1 Chloroflexota bacterium
TCGATTCGAACATCACCCATTTCGTCGTTGACAATCTCGACGAAATTTCGCGTCTCTCGCATCTCGCCTCTGTCCATTCGCCATCTGCGATCTGCCATCTGCTAATTCGTCTCTCCCCCAACATTGACGCGCACACACATCGTTACATGACGACAGGCGTCGCTGATTCCAAATTCGGCTTGGGCATTTCCAACGGCATGGCGGAGCGCGCCGCGCGTGAAATTCTCAAACACAAAAATTTGAAACTCGTTGGCTTGCATTTTCACATCGGCTCGCAGGTGTTTGACACCGACGCGCTGCGCGAAGCGTTGAACGCGGTGTTGGAAGTCGCGGCGGATTGGCAAGCAAAATTCAATTTTGCTTTACGCGAATTGAATATCGGCGGCGGATGGGGCGTCGCGTACAACGAAACACAAAGCACGCTCGACATTGAGACTTTTGCGGAAAATACGACGAACGTTTTGCGCGAAGGATTGCGCGCACGCGGTCTGAACGAAAACTTGAAATTGATTGTCGAACCGGGGCGCGGCTTGATTGCGCGCGCAGGCGTCGCGTTGTATCGCGTCGGTTCCGTCAAAGAAATTCCGAACGTCCGCAATTATGTGGCGATTGACGGCGGCATGGGCGATAATGTGCGTCCCGCGTTGTACGGCGCACACTACAGCGCGTTTCTGGCGAATCGCATCCACGAAAACCCAACACGCGAATACGCAATTGCAGGGCGCTACTGCGAACAAGGCGATGTGTTGATCGAACGCGCGCAGTTGCCCGAGACGCGCGTCGGTGATTTGTTGGCGATTCCTGTGGCGGGCGCGTATCAACTGCCGATGGCATCCAATTACAATCTGATTCCGCGCCCTGCCGTCATCCTCGTCAACGACGGGAATGCCAAGCTAGTGCGCCGCCGCGAGACGATTGAAGATATGCTCGCTTGTGATATTGATGTTTGAAAATATTGGCGCGCCTCAAAATTTTCAAACCATCGTTTCTCCGCTTTTCTATTCTGCAACGTGAAAATATCCATTCCTTTTTTCATTCTGTTTTGTGTTTTGCTCGCTGCGTGCGACGTTGAACCTACAGCCGTTCCGAATTCACCCCCCCCTGCCATCACCAACGCGTCAACACGGGTCATTCAGCCGACGACGGCTCCACTTACAGCAATTCCAAATTCCACGCGCGCGTCGTCTCCTGCGCCCGCTGCTTCACCTTTGCCTACAACGCGCCGCGAGCCCCGCGACTCGATTACGATTGCGGGCGTCGGCGCGCCCTCGCGCGAAATTACCGCACTGCCCGAATTTATTTCACGCGCGCTCTACGATTCGCTATTGCGCGCGGATTCCCGAGATGGGCATTTGGTGCCCGGGCTTGCAGAACGCTGGCAGGTGTCCGACGATGCCAAAACGTTCACATTTTTTTTGCGCGACGATGTGAAATGGCACGATGGTACGCCGCTGACGGCGGACGATGTTGTGTTCACGTTGCAAGCGCTGTCGAATCCCGACGTTCGCATCCGCCCCGCCGCCGATTTTGGTCCGATTGAAAAAATCAGCGCACCGAACTCGCGCACCGTGAGCATCACATTCCGAGAAGCGTACTGCGCGGCTTTGACGTATATCAGCACCCTAAACATTTTGCCCAAACATCTTTTGGAAAATAACGCATTGACGGATGTGGCGAACGAAAATTTGGTTGGGACGGGTCCGCTCATTCTCAAAGCTTGGGATCAAAATCAAATCACCTTTACGCGCAACGCCAAGTATTGGGATGGCGCGGCGGGCATTATGGATTGGACCTATCGCATCTTTGAAAAAGAAATTGACGCGCGCAATGCCGTTGCGCGCGGGCAAGCGGACTTGGCGCTTACGTCAACGCCTATGACGGGTGAACTCGCACCGCGCGTCGCGAACGAATTTTTTGCTTTGGCGATGAATGTGACGCGCGCGCCGTTTGATGATGTGCGAGTGCGTCAGGCGCTTGCAGCGGGGATTGACCGCTCGGTGGTGATTCCTGAGGTGGACCGCGCTGACGCCGAATTATTGAACACGAGTCTGCTCTCTGCATTTTGGGCGAATTCACAAAATGCGCGTCAACCCGCGTTCGATCCACAACGCGCGCGCCAACTTTTGACGCAAGCGGGTTGGCGCGATACGGATGGTGATGGCATCCGCGAAAAGGATGGCAAACCACTCGAAGTGACCTTGTGGGCGCAAACGGATGAACCGCGCTCTGAGGAGACTTCCCAACGACTGCGCGCGCAATTGCAAGCGCTGGGCGTGCGCGCGATTTTGAAATTGACGGATCGAACACTGTTCTTGACGCGCCTCTTTCTGCAAGAATACGATCTCGCGCTTGCAAATTTCAACATCCCCCTCGATCCCGATCAGCGTTATTTTTGGGCGGCGAGTGAAGACGATCCCGGTTTTGGGCTCAATGTGACGGGCTATACCAACGCGCAAGTCGAAAAAGCGCTCGCGGCGGGCAACGGTGTACCGCGCTGCGAACCAACCGCGCGCAAAACGGCGTATGCGCCAATGTTCCAACAAATCGCGCAAGATGTCCCAATGCTCTTTTTGTTCGCGCCGCCTGAATATCTCGCTGCTAACGCGCCCATTGGCGGCATTGCGCCAAGTTCCTTTGCTGGTAATTTTTGGAATCTGAATGAGTGGGGAGGGACGCCGTGACGCGCTTTCGGCTGCATAAGGATGGAACGTTTGACGTGTTGGACGGACGACGCGTTGTTCTCGCGCGCGTCCGCAAATGGTTTTCAAAAGGGAACGAAATTGTTTCCCGGCATCGGATCGAGAAGACAAAAACCCGCGTTGACCCACATCACAGGCGTAGCAGAAAAATAGAAGCAAACTCATTTTCCAATGAACCACGTATTTCGGAAAACGAGTTTTTTTATTCGCGTGCTGAACTGCGACTGCGCGCGTGCAGTGTAATTATTCGGCGGTGAGCGCATGCAGCGCGAGCTGCGCGCTCTCTTTGGCTGGGACTTTGATTTGAATATCGGCGAGCTTGCCTTGTTCATCTATCACAAAGTGACTGCGAATGATGCCCTGATATTTTTTCCCCAAGAATGATTTCTCGCCCCACGCGCCATATTTTTCCGCAACCGCATGATCGGGATCGGATAACAGAATAAAAGGCAGATTGTATTTTGATCTGAATTTGACATGTGATTTGGTCGAGTCGGGACTGACCCCAATCACAATGCCGTCGTTCGCTGTGATCTCTTCGTATTCATCGCGGAAATTGCACGCTTGCGCGGTGCAGCCCGCCGTGTCGTCCTTGGGATAAAAATAGAGAATCACTTTTTTCCCTCTAAAGGACGAAAGCTGAATTTCCTCCCCGCTGTCGCTGATGAGTTTGAAATCTGGCGCCTTGTCTCCGATTTTCAATGCCATTCTTTTGCTCCTTGTATGAGTTAATCTACGCGCGTGTCGCACGTTTACGCGGCGAATGGAATGGGTTTGAACACCATCAACGCAATGATGAGGATCACGATGACGGCGAGGATGATTCCAAGAATCATGCCGCGTTGATTCAAGCGTTTGTATTCAACTGAATCGGCTCCTTGTGCTTTCAACGTTTTGATTTGATTGCGCAGCGTCGGCGTATAAAAACCGATTCCGAGAATTAACATGACAACCCATAACACCAATGCCGCCGAAATCCAAAAAGTTGTGAGCGGTATGCTGGTTGTGAACACCATCGCCAATCCTGTAAGCAGCAGCAAAATGTACGCGGGATTTGCAAAATAATCATCGAGCGTTTTGATCCCGCGCAAGGTGAAATCGAGATTTTCCGGTTGGCGCGCTGCGCGCTGCAGCCAAATCGCATACGAGATATTGAAACCGACCGCAACGATCGCGAGCAGGATGTGCAGATATTTGAAAATATCATAAAACTGCAAGTTATTCCTCCTTGATTCGGGCGCATACAGTTAGCGATAAAAATCAATCCATTCGATTTCAAATTCGCGCGCGCCGCTTTCAAAAAACGCGCGCGGCAGTTCCACTTGAAAATAGCCGTCCTGCAACGGAATTGTTTTGTTTTGCGAAACAATTTCGGTGGGCATCCAAAATTCGCTGGTTGAATTGAGCGGAATCTCTTCGGTGGAGGTCCCTTGGTGCATGCTCTCGATGACGGCATGGTCGCCACTTGAGGAAACGGACACTTGGATTTGAGTGTTGTCGTACGAAAACTTGAGCGACTCGAGTCCTTTGAGAAAAAATCGCAACGTAATTTGCTTGGGCATTTCGCCGCGTGTACGCACAATGTGTGCGCTGCCAATCCCGTTCGGACCAAACACATCAAAATAGGTGACCCCATTTACAATCGAATATGAAACAAAGGTTTCCAGTTTATCCGTTGTGATCTCGTACAAAGGTTCAAATTCTCCGCGTGCATTGAATTCGGCGCGCTGCTGCCGTACCGAGTCAATGGTCATGTTGAGCTGCCAGAACAAAACTTGGAATTCTTGCGGATTGTCAAGACTTCCTTGACTGCGTCCCGAACCGCCTTGTGTTTTCCCTGTCACGATTCCGGGGGTGCGCGTTTTGGAAGCGTCGGGATACTGTCGCGCGCTGCGCGCAATGTCTTCAGGAGTACCGCTCAAATATTCATAGACTACAATATACAACTGGGTGGGATCACGAAGTGGTTGTTCGTTCTCGTGAAGCAGTGTCGGAGTGTTGATGGCGCGTGCGAGTTGGTCGAAATTTGCGGCGACGCTTGCGACCACCACTCCATCATCGAATTGTGCGCGCAACCATTTGCGATCATCGTCACTCATCGCCTCGAGCTGCGTCGCATCTACGACAATTCCTTCGGGATGCTTGGTCAGCGCGTCGGAGCGCAGTTGACTCCACGACGTTGCCTGCGTCCATCCGTTAGCGAGGGCGGCGGCGTCGTTCAAGAGCCCGCGCACATTGTCCGGCGGCGCGAGATAATAGATGACGCGCGGCGCATCAAAATCAACTGTTGGTCGGGGCGAGGGAGTTTGTGGTAGAGGTTGACTGCACGCGACGAGGGAAACTCCCAGTGCCAGCAAAAGAACTAGAATTCGCATTACTGGTGTTTGAGCGCGTATCGAAATTCACGCCAGTACGGTTCTTGTTCCGCGTACGCAAACAACGGCAATTCGCGGATGGAACGCGGCGAATCATTGAGCGACAGAAAATCGGCGAGCGGCGGCATCCATTCGATCAATTTCTCGCGGTGCGCGGGTTCCGTGTTCATCCATGACGTATCGGGCAGGGGAAAATCAAAACACTCGCGCACGGTGAATAATTTTTTTACGTCAACAGAGGTGAGATTGCCTTTGTTGCTCGTCCAGCGAATTTTTTTCGCGTCGGCGACGATTTGCGTCAACTTGATAAGCGGCATCACATCTTCGCGCAGATAACTTAACACCGCGTCATATTCACCCTTTGCCCAAAGTTCGGGGGCGAGTTTGCCACTCATTTCGTACAGACGCGAACCATCGTTCAACGTCACCTCTTTTAATTTGCCGTGAATCCCCGCGCCCGCCAACGCTTTTTGCAATCCCAAAAAATAACCGCGTTGAAACGTCACAATCACCATCAAGTCCACATGCGCGAGCGCGAGTTCCGCACATTCACGCGCCATGCCCGATTCGTCCGCAAGCACGGCAAAATCGAACGCGGTGCCATTCCACGTGACAAGCGTGTACCCCGCGTCCATCACGCGTTGCAATTCGCGCACGAGCTCACAGCACGCGTCACGCGACAACTGCGGCGCGGCGTGGAAAAATTTCGGCTCAGCCGCATCACTGAATCCAAGCGCCGCGCACGTGATGCCCAACGGCGCATTCGCTTTCCAGTTTCCGCCGTCGGGAAAACCTTTCGCGATTTCGAGATCGAATGTAGCGATTTTCATATCTGTTGGGGCGACGGCTCGTCATCACCAAGACAGGGCAGGCACAAGGCGCTGCCCCTACGATTTTTGGATCCACTCCACCGCTTTATACGCGAGACGGTCTAACGCTTGCACACTCATCGCGAGGTGTTCCTCTTTGGTGTCCTCTAATTTCGTGTGCGACAAACCGCGCAGTGATTGCACAAAGAGCATCACAGTTGGAACGCCCGCGCGCGCAACTTCGGCGGCATCGTGCAGCGGACCGCTCGGCAAACGATGACCTGTCCCCGTTGCCTCTTTGATGGATTCGTCGGTGAGCGCGCGCAATTCTTCATTAAACAAAATCGGTTCGATTTGCCAGATGCGCGTCCAGGCGACAGAAACATTTTCCTCTTGCGCGAATTTTTCGCTCGCGTCCTTTGCCTCTTGTAGCATTTTCGCCAACGAGTCTGCGTCGAGGTGGCGTTGGTCGAGCAAACAATCGCACGTTTCGACGACGGAGGTGACAATGCCCGGTTTTGTGTCCACGCGTCCCATCGTGCAAACACCGCCGTTGCGTTTGGCGATTTCGCGGATTTCGAGTTCGAGTTTCGCGGCGGCGGCGAGCGCGTCACGGCGCAAGTGCATTGGCGTCGAACCCGCGTGCGCGGCTTGACCGACAAAACGAATCGAATGACGTTCGACGCCATAAGTTCCGAGAACAGTGCCCATCGCCAGATTCATGCTTTCGAGAACGGGACCTTGTTCGATGTGCAGTTCGAGATATGCTTTCGCGTTCCTGAGTTGTTCCTTTGTCGTGAGCGCGCGGTCAATGTTGATGCCAACGCGTTCGAGCGCGTCTTGCAAGCGGATGCCATCTTTATCTTTGAGGTCGCGCAGTTCGTCAGGATTCATGTGTTGCGATGCGGACGACGAACCGAAAAGCGAACGTCCAAAACGCGCGCCCTCTTCATCCGCCCAGTCCACGAGGCGAATTGTGACAGGCGGCGTACCTTGCGACGCGATGTGCCGCAATACCTCAACGCCCGCGAGCAAATTCAAACAGCCGTCAAGCCAGCCGCCGTTCGGGACGGAATCAATGTGTCCGCCAATCAATAACGCGTCGTCCGATTTTCCAACGAGCGTTGCCCATTGATTGCCCGCTTCGTCCACTTCCACTTCGATTGGCAGACTCTCTAATTTTTCGCGCATAAATTTACGCGCGGCAATCCACGTGTCAGTGAACGCGACGCGCTGCGCGCCATTTTCATCGCCGGTGAGCGCGCGCAATTCTTTCAGGTCGGTAATTGTGCGTTGCGGGTCAAGCCCGGTAGGGTCATAGTGGTTCATAAATCTGCTCCTTCTCAAACAAATGGATTATTGTTTCGTTGGACATGGGATTTCGCCGCCAACTTGTAAGGGCGCTCCATCTTGGGAATTCAAAATGACAAAGACACACCCATGTTTCTGGGGCAAAGGGCTTGCGTCAGGACCTGGCGGAGTGATGTGGTATATAGATTCAAAGACGACAAACCATACAGGCAGATCAGTTGGGGATGTAGCATCAATCGCTCCTTGATTGGATGACCTCACAATTTGCTCTGCTTGCTTTCTCGTCATCTCTTCCACGCGCACCGCGCGAGGTTCCCCGACAAAATGCAAGCGCGAAGCATTGATTCCCAAGCGCGCCGCAATCACTGCCTGCTGCTTTGTTGTAATCGGCTCGCCAAACTGAAACGCAGCCAGCGTAGGTTCTGAAATTGAATCGAGATTATTAATTTCCTCGCTCGTCGAACAAGCGTTGAAAATCATGATCGCGATTAATGCAGATGCCCATAAGATTATTTTGCCCATTCCTTTTTCAGAATCCCGTAATACACTAAATCTTCCGGTTTCTGCCAGCGCACAAAATGTTCGCGCAGCGTGCCTTCGCACTGCATTCCGATTTTTTGCATCACCCGCCCCGAAGCGGGATTGCGTACAAAATGCGTGGCATAAACACGATTCAAATTCAACTGCGCAAAGGCAAATTGCAGAACGGCACGCGCGGCTTCGGTCGTGTAGCCGCAGTTCCAATACGGAACGCCAAGCCAGTAACCCAATTCCGCGCGTTGATTGGGCGCGTGAATCGTCAAGCCGATCGCGCCGATCAATTCCCCCGTCGGGCGCAGTGTGATGGCAAAGGTCGCGCCTTCGCCGCGCTCGAAATCGTCCGCGTGCGTGCCGATCCATTCCTCCGCCATGCCGTCTTGATACGGGTGCGGCATATGCCCCGTCGTATCCGCGATCTCGAACGCGCCCGCGAGTTCTTGTACACGCCTCGCATCGTTTAGCGTGAACGCGCGAAGGATGAGACGCTCGGTCGTGATAGTAGGGATTGGCATAAAGTTATTCGTCCTGCCCCATCGAATAGCCGTGTTCGCCGTCAAAGGTGTACAAATTTTCAATCTTGTTGATGTGAATGCCTGCCCGCGTGATTTTTTCCAGCAGCGCGAGAATATCCTCGAACGTGATGTCATTGCCGAGATAGCGGCAGCGCCACATATCAACGCGCACGGTTTCCACAATTACGTTGGGGAAAACTTGTACGCCGCGATTTGTCATCAATTTGAATTCGAGCGGCGCTGAATCAATTTGTGCGATGGCATTGCCCAGTACATTCGGATCGCGGTCGGCTTGATCCCACACGACAAAAACATCAACGCCGACGAGTTTCTGTTCCTGTGGCGGAAGCGGGTGCGGAGTCAGATGAATGCCGCCCGCGCGATAGGTGAGCGAGTCAAGCTCCTCGGGTACGCGCCCCAGTCGCTTGATGATCGCGTCCGCGAATGCGCGCGTGCCCACGCGCCGCGTGCTGAAATCTTCGCGATAAATGTCGGGCGTGTGGACGCCATCTTCGAGTGTGACGAGCCACGCGTTTTTGATTCGTTCCGCGTCCTGATACAAGCCGACATGCACCAAGAGTTGAATCGCCGCCGTCAAGAGTCCGGAGGGATTCGCAATATCTTTGCCCGCAATGTCGGGCGCGGAACCGTGAACCGCTTCAAACATCGCCGCATCCTGTCCCACATTCGCCGAGCCCGCGAGCCCAATCGAACCTGCGACTTGCGCGGCAATGTCGGACAAAATATCGCCGTACAAATTCAGCGTCACGATCACATCCAACCGTTCGGGCTGCGCCGCCAGCCGCGCCGCGCCAATGTCAATGATGAGATGGTCGGTCTTGAGTTCGGGATATTCTTTTGCAATCTCATCAAAGACGCGATGAAACATGCCATCGCTCATTTTCATGATGTTGTCTTTGGTCATGCACGTCACTTTTTTGCGCCCGTACGCGCGAGCGTACTCGAATGCATAGCGGATGATGCTTTCTGTGCCCGGACGCGTGACGACTTTGAGATCCAAGACCACTTCTTGCGATTGGCGATATTCGATGCCCGCGTACAAATCTTCTTCGTTCTCGCGCAAAATCACCACATTCATTTTTGGATGCAGCGACGCGATGTACGGCGTAAAGGCGCGGCATTGCCGCACATTCGCAAAGAGTCCGAGCGCTTTGCGCAGCGTCACATTTACGCTGCGGTAGCCCCCGCCTTGCGGCGTCGTAATTGGACCTTTCAGCATCACGCGGTTCGCGCGAATGATTTCCCACGCGTCGGGGGGAATACCCGTCGCAAAACCTTTCAAATACGCGCGTTCGCCGATTTCGACGAGCTCATATTCGAGCGGCGTGTCGTTGGCGCGCAGTACGCGCATCACCGCGTCAGTGATTTCAGGTCCGATACCGTCGCCGTATGCGACGACAATGCGTTGGTTAGGCATGGGTGGTTTGCTGCAATTCTACATGATTTTCGCGCACCGGGTTCAATTCCACCGCAAATACATTTTCAAACGCGCGAGCGACGCGTGCGCGCACGTCGTCCATCGCGATCTTTTTTTTCAATGCCCGCGCGAGCGACGTGACCGGTTTATCAGGAATTCCGCACGGCACGATAAATTGAAAATGCTCCATGTTGGGATCAACATTCAGCGCAAAGCCGTGATAGGTGATCCATTGTTCGATGCGCGCGCCAATTTGCGCGACTTTGGCTTCGGGATGAATTTTCTTTTCGTGTGGATCATCGGTAGGATTGTCAATCCACACGCCCACCATTTTTGAATCGCGTTTGCCGTTTTCATTCAAACCCACGCGCCGCGCTTCGAGTCCGAAACTGTTCAGCGTTTGAATCAAAACATCTTCGAGCGAACGCACATACCACCCCACGTCCATGCGATAATTTCGCAAATCCAAAATCGGATAGCCAACGAGTTGCCCTGGACCGTGATAGGTCACGTCTCCGCCGCGTTCGACGCGATGAACTTGGATGCCGAGTTCGTCCAAAAATTCATGTGACGCGAGAATGTGGTTTTCGCGTGCGCTGCGTCCGAGCGTGAAAACGGGGGGGTGTTCGAGGAGCAAAAGTGTGTCGTTGCCCTCGCCGCGTTTGCGCGCGTCCACAAGCTGATGCTGTAACGCGAGCGCATCGGCGTACGGAACCAACTGTAAATTTTCGAGGAGCACGCGCTTTGTCATTTTTAGTGATATTTGAAAAAAACGAGCACGTACCAATGGTACAGCCCCTGCGCCGCAAGCAGCAGCACAACTCCCCACGCGGCGATGCGTCCAAGCCAGCCGCGCTCGTACATCCACGCGCAGCCCAGCCCCGCGCACAATGCCAAAGCGGGCATGATGAAATTGACATAGCGCGCGGAAAAACCAAACTGGGCGCGCACAAAAAGCAAAAGCGCAAAGGTGGCAAAACATGCCAAAAGCATCAACGCCATCAGAAGGCGCCCGCGCGATGGACTGCGAAATGACTGACGCGCAATCAAGATTGCGCCAAAGAGTGCAAGCGCATAAACATATAACGGCACTGCAGTGAACTCGGTGCGGGCGGGCTGCAAAAGCTGCAAAAAGTTCAGCGTCTCGCCCGCAACATTCAATGAACCTTGCTCCAGAGATGCTTCCGAGATGCTCGTCGTACTCGCCGCGACCAGATTGACGAACTGTGAATAGTATAACGCAAATGCGGCAAGTGTGGCGAACGCGATGCTGGCAAGCAAACGAAAATTTGTGTGCGGACGCGACACGGCGAGGACCAAAACAACCCAGATGGCGAGGAGTGGGACAATCGAAACAAACACCGATGTGTGCGAAAGGAGTGTGAGCGTGAGCAGGAGTGTGACGACAATAAAGTTGCGCCGCGACAAATGGTCAACGCTTTCGATCAATGCAACCATTAGCACAAGCGTCAGAAATTGTCCGAACAGATTCGCGTAAATGCCCCACGACAAGCCAACAAATGTCAGCGGCGCCAGCGTAAAAATCCACGCGGCGAACAAGCCCGCGCGCGGCGCGTCGAAATATTTTTTGAGCCAATAATAGAGAATGAAAATTGTCGCGCTGTCGAGCAAGACGCCCGATAACTGCACCAGCAGGCGGAGAGGGAGGAATTGCGCGAACGGTGAGAGAAAGAGATAGTAAGACGGCAGATACGGAACGGGCTGTCCGCCAAATTCATTTTTGCCCGAGGGAATACTCCAAAAAAGCAGCCCGCCCATCACATCTTGCAAGCGATGAATGTGGTAGAGGAGATCAAAAGAGATGGTCTGCGGATAAAGCAGCATCGCCATTTTTACCACAAACGCAAAAGCAAAAATGAGCGCGAGGAGATTCAATTCGAAAGATGGCGCGGTAACACCGCCCCATCGAAACAGTCGTTGGACGAGCCAGCGCGCACAGAGCGCGGCAATCACTCCCCCCGCGAGAATGGCAAGAAAATCGAACGCAAATAGAGTGACATAAGGGCGTTCCAGAATGAGCGCGAGAGTTGCGGCAATTGTATAAAGCGCCGCGCCGACGAATGGTAGAGGGCGCGGCATCGCAAAGAGGAAAAGGAGCAAGTAAATGACGAACGCGCACCCGACAAAGCCAAGCGCGAGTTCGAGCGGGGGCAATGCGGTTGGAGAAAATAAAAAGGTGTTGACGGATTGCCACGCGCCATTTGCTTGACGCAGTGGGCTGACACTTAGCGAATCCAGCTTGACGCCAAGCCGCCGCCGATCGGCGCTTTCCGGATTTGCGTCACGCGGAACAAAGGTATCTGATTCAAAGCGAATACGCAAATCAGCGTTTGCCAGCGCGCGCGGGTGGGTGACTTGAACAACGTATTCATGCCAATCCGGAGTATCGGCAGGCAATTCCGCAATCGGAACATCGTTGACGTAAAGCGTCAGCGCGGCGATGTGGTTCTGCGGCTGCCCGCGCGCCGCGCGAAAGCGAATTTCGACGGGATTGTTTGCGCCCCAGCCGCGCAAATCGAGTTCTGTGCCGCCGGTTGTCCAGCGATAGCGCGTTTGCGTTGCCTTGTCGAAAACGGGATCATGCACCCAACTCCAAAGAATGCGGTCCGTCTGTCCGCCAACATCGAGAGTGAACGGGATGCGAATTTGATATGCGAGGATCACGCCCCCCAGCGCAAGCAGCAGGGCGAACCAAAGTTGTTTGTCCCGCCACAGCGCCTTCAGACTCGCCATTTACTCTTTTTCGATTTCACGCAGCGCATCCAACACCTGCACGACATCGGGCAATTCACCTGATTTGAAAATCTTGATCCAACGGAGGATTCCCTTTTTGTCTGCGACGAAAAAGGAACGGTCGGGGCGACCGAATTCTTCGTTGAAAACGCCATACGCGCGCGACACTTCACCATGGGGCCAAAAATCGGACACGAGCGGATACGAAATGCCGCCAAGCCATTTGCCCCACGCTTCTTTACTTGAAATGGGATCGCAGGAGACAGCCAAAACTTGGCTGTGTAATCCCTCGAAATCGTCCATAAAGGCTTCCATCGAGGGAATCTGGCGGTCTCAGGTTGCAGTAAAGGCAAAGGGATGAAAGGCAATCACGACGTTGTGCGTGCCGCGAAAATCGCTCAACTGCACGTCAACGCGTTTTACTTCGGGTTTTGTGATGACGCCGCGCAATTTGAAATTCGGGGCGACATCACCGATTTTGAGTTTGGGTTCTGCCATACTCCTCCATGTTGCGAGCAAAGATGAAAGGTTGGAAAATTTCTAAAACGATGGCGCTTAATAATCAATTCCTTTTTGCGCCAGGATTCCCTTTTGATACGGGTGTTTGATTTCGCGCATTTCGGTCACGAGGTCGGCGCGTTCGATGACTTTAGGCGGCGCGTTGCGTCCCGTCAGGACGAGCGAAAGGTCGCGCGGCTTGTGATCGAGAATTTGCAAAACAGGTTCGAGCGTCAAAAGACCCGCCGCGAACAAGCCATTGATTTCGTCGAGAATGATCATGTCATATTCGTTGGACGCGATTTTTTCCTGCGCGAACGCGAGCGCATTCTCGGCGGCGGCGCGATGTTCTGCTTCGGTGTGCTTGTCGTCGAGAATTTTGTAAAAGCCAATCCCCATCGGCAAAATTTCAAAATCGGGCGCAAGGCGCTTGGCGCTGTCGAGCTCGGCGTAATGCCACGCCCCTTTGCCGAATTGAATCATCAACACACGCCAGCCGCGTCCCACCGCGCGCAGCGCCATTCCGAGCGCGGCGGTGGTTTTTCCTTTACCATCGCCCGTATAAACGATGGTGAGACCATGTTCGCTTTTTTCTTTTGGGGAGACGCGTGCGCCGGGTTTTGTCATGTGATTCCTACGATTTGCGCATCCGTAATATTTCGCACGGGCGCGGAATGAATTGTACTAGAGAGCGCGCGGCTGTCAACCATGCCGAAGCAGTTGTTTATCGCGCGGACATCTCCTCGATAAATTTTGCCCATGTCGGATTCGGCGCCCAGACCCATTGCAAATCTTGACGCGCCTGTTTTTCGCCCACGCCGAGAAATTTCCTGCGATACAGATAGAGAAACGACGACGCGCGATAATTTACTTCACAGTGGATGTAGATTTTTTTGGCGCGATTTTGCTGCATCGCGCCGAAAAATGTTTCTACATCATTGCGCTGCGGCGAGTCCCAGACGACGGGAATGTTCAGGTACGCCATTCCCAATCCCTCGACAATTTCGCGCTCATTGGGCAGCGCGGCGGGATCGTCAGGCGGAACAAGATTGATGACCATCTGAAATCCGGCATCTCGAATCGCAGCGAACTCTTCAGGCGTGGGCTGTCCGCTCGAAACGAGTCCATCCGCGAGTTCGTAATAATTGATGATAGTTTCAACACGCGCGTCGCTCATTATTTTTCCTTGTGCGTGAATTTAGGTGGACTGTCCGACGATTTCATAGTGCGTCACCGTCCGCTCGAATTCGAGCAAGAAATTCCCGTCCTCAGGATAGTATTTTGCGATTTCCACATTTTCACCTGCGAATCCTTTGATGACGTCCAGGTCGCGCCAAAACGTCAAGGTGATGAAATGCGTGACATCGCCTTCTACACGTTCGAGAATATAAACATTCAGATTTCCGTCAACCGCTTGGTAATCAGGAATCGCGCGCGCATTGAGAAATTCGCGATAGGCATGCGCTTTTGGTGTCGGCACGCGTCCGTGCCACATTCGCGCAATCATAAATCCTCCTTTGGTCGAATCGAACGTGCTATAATGGCGACGGTACGTTATTTTACACTCGAAAGGAAATCGAATGGCACAGCAGTGGAAAAATCCACCCGCGATGGAAATTGACCCCAAGAAAAAATATCGCGTGACGATGGAAACGAACAAAGGAACGATAGAGTTGGAATTGTATCCAGAATACGCGCCCAAGACGGTCAACAATTTTGTTTTTCTCGCGCGGCAGGGCTACTATGATGGAATCAAATTTCATCGCGTCATCTCCAACTTTATGATTCAGGGCGGCGACCCCACCGGGACGGGCAGCGGCGGACCCGGCTATCGCTTTGAAGATGAATTTTCGGGCAATCCATTAAAGCACGATGCAAAGGTGATTTCGATGGCGAACGCGGGACCCAACACAAACGGGAGCCAATTTTTCATCACCCATTCGCCGCAGCCGCACCTCAACGGCAAGCACACTGTGTTTGGCAAAGTGATTAGCGGCGCCGATGTGGTGGACGCGATTCGGCAGGGCGATGTGATGACCAAAGTAACGGTAACCGAAGAATAAATTATCAAGCACGTAAAAATCCGTCCTCTTCAGGACGGATTTTAATTTGGACGTTCGCGCCAATCAATCCCTTTCTTTTCCTCAAAATTGCATCACGCTATCGAGTCCGCGATGAACCCCAACTAATTTGCTGACATTTCGAATCGCGAGCAGCGCGCCATCTACGTATGGCTCTGCGCTCGTGCCTGACTCGTGGCGCAAAATCAAGCGTTGGTCAGGCATTCCAAAAATCGCATCAATCGAAATCACATAGCCGGGCAAGCGCACCGAATGCACCTGCGTGCCTTGCACGTTCGCGCCGCGACTCTCTTTCGGTCCCTCTATTTTGTCCAACGGCACATCGAGTTCCGCTTGCCCGATTTTGGAGAGTCGATTGGCGAGCTCGCGCGCCGTTCCACTGGGGACATCTATTTTGCCGGCATGTGCATAATCAATGATTTCCCAATGCGAAATATATTTCGCTGCCATCTCGGCAAATTTTTGCAAAAGGACTGCCGTGAGCGCGAAATTTCCCACAGCAAGGACGCCGCGCTGAACATGCTGCGCCGCGCGATCTATTTCGGCATAATCGTCCGCGCTCAGTCCCGATGTGCCGACGACAACGTGCGCGCCGCCATTTAATGCAGCGAGAACATGCTGCTTGGCAACATCCGGTTTGGTGTATTCGACAAAAACATCGGGACTTGATTTGACCGCGTCTTGAACAGTCGCAAAGATTGGCGCGGCAAGTTCTGGAACGCCGATCACCTCACCGAGATTTTTTCCCGCGTTTGTGCGCGCGACGCCCGCGACCAATTCCAAATCAGGTGAACGAAAAATTCCTTTGCATAATTCTGAGCCCGCCCAGCCGGTTGCGCCTGCGACGCAGATTTTTATTTTGTTCATAATTGTCTGTGAGGATTAGGTCGTCGGAAAATGCAGTAGCGTTGTGTCATGTCACTTGTGATGTTTTGGATGGCTGAGATTCATGGGTGTCGAGTGAGTAGAGTCTAACGGTTTGCGTTACT
>SHND01000006.1:0-13303 GCA_004295045.1 Chloroflexota bacterium
GCGTAGATCAAAACCGCTGTGATCATTGCAAAGAGCGCGGGAAGCAAACGCCGCGCGCGGCGCTGCCAGAACTGCTTCAGGTTGATCGTGTTGCGTGCGCGATATTCGGCAAGCAAGAGAGAAGTGATGAGATAGCCGCTGACGACAAAGAAAATTTCGACGCCGAGAAATCCGCCGGGCAGCCACAACACGTCGGCGTGATAAAAGAGGACGGCAAGAATCGCCAGCGCGCGCAAACCATCGAGGGCAGGAAGGTAGCCGAGTCGAGAATTGTGTGTTTCGCTAGATTCCGCTTTGGCAAAAGGAGAAAAGATTCTGGACAACATACGCGCGCGCCGCAAAAAAGTATCGTACTTATTATACGACGGAAATTGTCCAGAAAATGTTTCAATTTGTTAAAAATATAAAAACATTTGAGGCAAGGCAACTCTTTTTGCATCTGCCCTGCCTCAAGTAAAGCAATAAGCTCATTCGGCGTCAGTTGGCGATGCCATCCCGCCTTCGGCGAGCGCGTCGCCGAGCTTGAGCGCATTTACTGCGACCTCGTGGTCGTGCTTTATTTTTTCTGCGGCAGCAGCATCCATCGCTTCGACCAGAAATTCGGTGCTTTCTCCTCCGAGCAGCGTCTCTATGAATTGCACGTATCCTTCTTCGGCGAGGATCACCAATGCCGCGCCGTGCGTTGGGAGCGCGGCGCCAATTTCTTCCAAACGTTTATGCGGAATGCCCGTGTCAATGATGCTCGCGGTCGCGCCGCCGACGGCTGCGCCCACTGCCGCACCCGCAATGATGCCCGCCGGACCTGCAAGAATCCCCAGAATGCCGCCGAGAATTCCGCCTATCGCTGCGCCGCTGCCGCCCGTGATATCCTCGGTTTCATGGATTTTCAGTTTGCCATTTTCCGCGCGCTGCACCACTGCCGCGTCATGGACTTCGATGCCCTGATTTTGCTGGGCGGTGTGCAATTTCTTTAATGCGGTTTCCGCCGCGTCGGGGTTGGGATATGTTGCGATCAAAATTTGGATTACTTTGCTCATGGTCATTCCTTTCGTGTACGGGCGGGCGCTGCCGCTGCCGTTATGGAATCAAATCATTTGTAAATGCCTGTTTTACATCAACACTCGTGGAAATAAAATTCGCGTCGCGCATAAATTGTTCCATCGCTTGCCAATCGGCGAGCCGCGTTTCTCCGAGGCGCGAATTTTTCCAAAGCGGAATGGACGCGCTCAAGATCGCTCTGCTTGTTGCCAAATTTTCGCCGCCCGCTTCGGGCAAATGCTTGACCGTGATTTGCATTGCTTCATCGGGATTATTGATCGTATCTTGCACCCCGCGCAGCAACGCGCGCACAAATCCTTTCGCGAGTTGCGGGCGATTTTTGAGCGTCGCTTCATTGGTTGCAACACCATTGCCAACAAGTTTCGCGTACTCCCACGTGTTGATTTGGTTGACGCGTTTTCCGGCAAGTTCCAGCTGGACCGGCTCGTTATTTGAATATGTCACCGCGGCGTCAACCGTTCCCTGACTCAATGCCTGCACTTGGGTAAAGCCGATATTCTGAACGTTCACTTGTTGTTCGTTTATCTTTTGTGTGTACAGCAGCGCGCGCCACGCCGTGTACGATGCGCCAAACAAGCCGGGCAGCCCCACTTTTTTGCCGATGAGGTCTTGCGGCGTTTTGATATTTTTGTCGGCGAGCGATGTAACGGAAATCGGAAACGCATTAAACCAATTTCCGATGTAAACGAGCGGAACGTCTTGCGAACGCGCCTGCAAAATTTGATCGCCGGTGACAATTGCAAAATCGGCTTGGTTCGCGCCGACAAGTTTCACGCCATCAAATTCAAAGCCCCAGTTGTAATTCACCTTGATGCCTTCTTGCGCAAAGTATCCCTTTTCTTCGGCGACGTAAAACGGCGCGTATTGGACATTGGGCAGGTATCCCATCACGACGCTCACTTCGGTCAAGGGCGCGTTCGTCGGCGGGAGCGGCGCGGCGGGCGCGCACGCGCTCATTGAGAGCAGCGCGATGGCGCTCGAAAAAATCGCGGCGAAACTGAAACGCTTCATAATTTTCCTCCATGCGAGTATTTTCGCAAAAATAAAAATGCCCCGAATGTTTATTTCGGGGCAGGAAACAAGCAGGAAACGCGACACGCTTTTGCGAAAAACAAATCCCGAACAAGTAACTTGTTCGGGGCGTGATCGCAAAACGTGCGCGCATGCCACACAAATCGCCATATGCGTTTTGTGCGACTAGACCTCTTTTATCCGGACTATACCGTCGGCTCTGGAATTTCACCAGAATCATGTTGCGATTGGATGCTCTCGCAAAATAATCGCAACTCGTGGGCTGTACCACCGATCGGGAATTCGTGCGCTGCGCCGCTGTTTGGCGCAATGCACGTCACCCTGCCCCGAGGTAAATATTCAATTCTGGCTCGGCATCTGTCGAGCAAAATCAATTTTACAAAAATAATGCGCCGCGTCAAATTCTTTCACTGCGCGGCATGTCGCCACGGCATACAAACGTACTCCAGAATGGCGATGATTCCGTACATGATGAGATTCATCAAAATCAACGCGAGGATGCCGGCAAACAATAATGGGGTGTCGAATTGCCCACGCGCAAAATTTAACAAAAAGCCGATGCCACGATCCGCCCAGAACAATTCGACGACCAGCACGCCAATCACAGAGAGCGTAATGCCGACGCGCACGCTCCCGAAAACGTACGGCAAGATCGCGGGGACTTCGAGTTTGGAAAACACCTGTCGCGAAGTTGCCGCGTACGAACGCAGCACTTCCCGCTGGTCGGGCGAGATATTGCGCAGCGCGGCGATCATGTTGACGAGCATCGGAAAGAACGCGACCAGCGCGCCCATCATCGCGTTCGACCAAAAGCCGTTGCCAAAGATAATCAGCACGAACGGCGCGATGGCAAAGATGGGGAGTGACTGTGAAGCGATGATAAAGGGCGAAACGATTTGCTCCAACCGCCGCGATTTTGCAAGCACATAACCCAAAACGGATGAACCAGCAAAGGCAATGGCAAACGCGACCAACGCTTCGCTCCAAGTGACAGCCACGTGATAACGCAGGGTGCCTTCGCCCCACGCGGTGACGAAACGCCGCGCAATGTCCGACGGCTTGGGCAAGAAAAAGGTCGGCACGTTTTGGACTTGCGCAACAATTTCCCACGCGAGCAGAAAAAGCGCGATGACCAAGATGACGACAAAAGCTTGTTGCGCGACGGAAGCAAGGGCGTACGAACGCGAATGAGTTTGGAGTTCGCCTTCTGTGCGTTCGATCTGTTCTATTCGTTCCATAAAAAAAATAGACTTCGGTTGCGAAGTCTATTGCAGCGCCCTCGGACGGGCTCGAACCGCCAACCGCTTGTTCCGAAGACAAGAGCTCTATCCATTGAGCTACGAGGGCAACAAACTGTGGCGATGATAATGTACTTTTAAATGTTGGTCAATTCACCGCCGCGCCGCTTCCTTTTCCTGTTTTTCCAAGAGCAGGGCGTACGCGCCATCCCACGGTGTGCCCCAGTCGCGTTTCGGCAAAGTCACATTCTGCAAATGTTTCGCCATCTCTTTGACAACGGCAGGCACGAGATTCCATTTATTCTCCATGACCGCTTGCTTTAATTTCGCTTCCGCAGTTTGGGTCCACAGCCACTCTTGACGAAAGCGGTCTGCCTTGATCCAATAATCACGTTTCTCCCATGCTGTGCATGTTTCGTCAACAGTCTCGTCAATTTGGCGCAAAGTCAAGACGATGAACGCGGTGAGGTCGCGCACACCGTCATCTACTTTTTTCTTGTTCACCAATTCGCGCATGGCAAGCACCGTTGCTTTGGTATAGCGGTCGCGCCGTTTGCCCGCATTGTCGGGATTAATGAGATTGCCCAAAACTTTTTCTCCTGAAAGGATTAGACCATTTGTTCGTATCGTATTTCTAAAATGAGCGAGCTGCAAAATGTTACAGCTCGCTCAACATGAGGGCGATCAGCGGGTTTCGAACCCGCAGCCTTCTCATCCACAGTGAGACGTGGTACCCTTCCACCATGATCGCCGTGTAAAACAAGTATAGCACACTTGTAGTCTCTGCCAAAAATTTTCTACGCGCGTTCTATTTTCTTCTTTAATACATTCGCCACCTCGCCGCGCGTGACCTGGATCTGTTCGCCTGTTTTCAAATCGCGCAGCGTGACCACATTGGCTGCCGCTTCATCAGGTCCAACGATGACAACGTACGGAATACCACGCGCGGCGGCATATCTCAGTTGTTTGCCCAAGCCGTCGAAATCGTACCACACTTCTGCATCAAGTCCCGCTTCGCGCAATGACATTGCAATCGCGAGGGACGTCGCGCGGCGCGCGACATCAAACACCGTGACGAAAACATCCACCACAGTTTTGGGCAAGTTGGCTGGAAACATGTTCAATTCATCCATCACGTCAATGATCCGCTCGATGCCCAGACTTGTGCCGGTCGCGGGCAGAGAATTTTTGCTAAACAAGCCGACGAGTCCGTCATATCGTCCGCCGCCGGTTAGCGAGCCGATTTTTGGTTCGGTGACAACCGTTTCAAAAATCGGACCGGTGTAATATTCCAACCCGCGCACCATCGTCAAATCTATTTGCAGACGCTCCGCTTGCACGCCCATCTCGCGCGCGAATTGGACAAGTTCCTCTAGTTCGTTGATGCCTTGAATGCCGATTGGATACTCGCGAAATTTTTCACGCCATGCGTTAAGATCCGCAACCGGAAGTTCGGTGAGGTCGAGAACTTTTTTGGCAGTTTCGTCCGGAATCTCGTTTTTGAGCATCTCGGCGCGGACGCCATCGCGTCCGATTTTTTCAAGTTTGTCCAACGAGCGATACAAGCCCGGCAGCAGGGCAGGGGCGACGCCGGAATATTCGCCGAGCGCGGTCAACACTTGGCGGTTGTTGAGTTTGGTAACAAATTCCTTGAATCCCAATTCGCGCAGAATGGTGAAAATCATCGCGACAATTTCTGCATCGGCGAGCATTGAGGATGTTCCGACAATGTCCGCGTCACATTGAAAAAATTCGCGATAACGCCCCTTTTGCGGACGTTCCGCGCGCCACACCGGCGCGATTTGATATCGCTTGAACGGTTTAACGAGTTCGGGATTCATCGCCACAACACGCGAGAGCGGCACGGACAAATCGTAGCGCAGCGCCAGGTCTTCTTTGCCTTCACGATGGCGCGCGTCATAAATCAATTTTTCTGCGTCGGGTCCGTACTTGCCTGACAGCGTTTGCTGTAGTTCGAGGACCGGCGTTTGTAATGGCTCGAACCCAAAGCGTTCAAAGACGCGTTCGACCACGCCGATGACGTAACGGCGCTGAAGCATTTTTTGCGGCAAGATATCGCGCATTCCGCGCGGCAGGCGAGGTTCGATAATGGCTGTCATTGGAATCCTCCACAGTGCAAGTTGCGACGAAATAAAAAAGGCGTGGAACAGTTCCACGCCAATTGAAAATTAACAAAAGACAAGCATCAGCAGGCGCGGCAAAACAACAGCAGAGCGTGATGCGAATGCAGAAACTCGTTCCAAGAAATTGCTTGCAGCATGATTGGGCGAAATTTTATCACAAACTTTTGCAGGCGCAAACATCAAGGATGGGATTGCAAAAAGACGCGTTCTTGAATGAGGCGCGCGACGGTATTGAGGTTGCGATCGAGCAGGCGGTCTCGCTCCAAAAAGGGAACTTGAGCGCGCAGCGCCTGAAATGCCGCGCGTGTTCCTTCGCCCAGCATCTCAATCCCTTTGCCTTCACTGCGCAAGCGCAAGTCAATGGCTTGAGTGGCGGTGACAAGTTCAATCGCGAGAATGTAGGTCGTATTCCACACGATTTCGCGCAGATGACGCGCCGCGTTGGCGGACATGGGAACATGATCTTCTTGATTTGCGCTCGTAGGAATGGAATCGAGAACGTCGGGATGCGCCAGTGTCTTGTTTTCCGAAGCGAGCGCGGCGGCAGTCACTTGTGCCATCATCAAGCCGCTATTCAAGCCGCCGTGTTCGATCAACATCATCGGCAAGCCGTCATTCAGTTTCCCATCGAGCAGTCGAAACGTGCGGCGCTCGCTGAGCGACCCGATTTCGGCAACCGCAATTGCCAGTAACGCGCTCGTCATGGCTACCGCTTCGCCGTGAAAATTTCCGCCCGACAGCGCGGCGCCATTTTCGCCTTGCACAAAAATCAGCGGATTATCGGTGGCGGCATTGCATTCTTCTTCCAGCC
This sequence comes from Chloroflexota bacterium, assembly GCA_004295045.1. Lineage (GTDB taxonomy): Bacteria > Chloroflexota > Anaerolineae > UBA4142 > SHND01 > SHND01. The sequence continues at coordinate 6,285 of SHND01000006.1, forward strand.
GCGCGTCCGCGTACGTGAGCGCATCTTGCGCCGCGCCGATCACCTGCGGCGCGCAGCGAATGGAATACGCGTCTTGAACGCGCTGCGCCTTGTCCACCAAGCGGCTGCCCCGAATCAATTCACGCACGCGCGCCGCAATTTGTCTTTGACCGGGATGGCGCGCCGCTTCATGGATGCGCGCGTCAAAGGCATTGGATGCGCCGCACATAGCTTCAAGCGTGAGCGCGACTACCAGCGCGGCGTGTTCAATTAGATTCTGCGCGTCGTGGGCGGCGAGCGCAGTGATGGCAGTGGAAATGGCGGTGCCGTTGTTGAGCGCGAGACCTTCTTTCGCTTCGAGAATTACGCGCGGAATTTCTGCGCGTGCCATTGCAGTCTTGCCGCTCATTCGCTCGCCGCGAAAGAGCGCCTCGCCGCTTTCCTCATCCAAATCTTGATCGTCAGTCGAAAGCACAAGCGCGAGATGCGACAAGGGCGCGAGATCGCCGCTTGCGCCGACGGAACCTTTGGCGGGAATGATCGGATGCACGCCGCGATTCAACATCGCAAGCAGCGTTTCGACAATTTCGACGCGCACGCCACTGACGCCTTGCGCGAGCGCGTTCGCCCGAATTAGCATTGCCGCGCGCACAACATCTTCGGGCAGTGGTTCGCCTACGCCAACGGCATGGCTCGTAATCAATTTTCGCATGAGGTCGCGCGCTTGCAAACCGGAAACAGGCACATTTGCAAAAACACCAAAGCCGGTGTTGATGCCATAAGTCATTGGCTCTCCGCGTGCGACAATCTTTTCAACCCACGCGCGGCTCGCGGCTATTTTTTCGCGCGCCGACTCGGAAAGCATCACGATGGAGTTTTCACGCGCAACCTGAACGATGTGCGAGAGTTTGAGCGTCTCGCCGAGCAGAATGGAATCTTTCGCTGTGTGCATGGGAATAGAAAAAGCGATTGCGCCGCGCAAGGTTTCCCTCTATAATGCGGCGCAAAAGGGGGGAATGGATTTTTGGAACGCCCCCGGCGCGACTCGAACGCGCAACCTGCGGATTAGAAGTCCGTCGCTCTATCCCTTGAGCTACGGGGGCATGAGTGTCATTCAGGAGCTATTCTAAGCGATTTAGTTAGAGCGTCAAGACTCGATTTCTCAAATGAAACTCGTTCCCACGTTCTGTATCCTTTTCTTTTCGCTGTGTTTCGCTGCCTGCGTTCCAGCCGTCGGTTCCGTTTCACCTTTACCGACCGCGCCGACGACGCTTGCCGAATATCGGGCGGCGTTGTACGGCTCAGATGATGCTGCGCGCCTCGCAGCGATTGCACAATTGGAACAAGCGCGCTCGCCGGAAGCTGTGACCTTGCTTGGGATATTTTTTACTGAATCAAAGGTAACAGGACGCTTGGAAGCCGCCAGCGCGCTCTTGCGCATTAACACCTCTCAAGCAAAACATTATTTTCGGACTGCCATGACAGATGCAAAATTGACCGCGCGCCGTCAAGTGGCGATGCAAGCGCTTGAGGCAAATGGCGAAGCGTCGTACCCATTGCTTGAAGAATTGCTGCGCGATGCAGACGAGACCGTTCGTTTGAACACGATTCAAGTTATTCGTTTCATTGGCACGGCTCAAGCCCGCACTTTGTTGGAAAGCGCGCTGCACGATGCGTCGCCTGCGGTGCGCCAAGCAGCTGTCGCGGCACTGCAAGGCATGTCTGTGGTAAATACCCCACCTCCGTGAGTTTTCTATGAATATCGAGCGTATTGAACTGCGAATGATCGCAATGCCACTCGTCGCGCCGTTTGAAACGTCATTCGGCATCGAGAGAGTTGAAGAACATATCATCGTGCGCGTGGATGGCGACGGCGTCACAGGATGGGGCGAGTGTGTTGCCTCCGAAGGACCCTGGTACAGCTATGAAACAAATCAAACCGCCTGGCACGTGCTGCGCGAATTTTTGATTCCGCTTTTTTGGCAAAAGGAGATCGCTGCGCCGCAAGATTTTCCGCGCGTTGCCGCGCGCGTGCGCGGTCACAACATGGCTAAAGCGGGACTCGAAGCCGCGCTGTGGGACTGGTTCGCCAAAGCCAATGGTAAATCGCTCGCACAACTTTTTCATCGTACGCAGACTGCCGTCTCGCCAAGCACAGTCCCTGAAAAAATAACTGTGGGCGTCAGTGTGGGATTGCAAGCGACGCCTCAAGCGTTAGTAGAGCAGGTGCGAAACTATCTGGCAGAAGGATATACGCGCATCAAAATCAAGATCAAGCCGCAGCATGATCTCGAACTGGTGCGCGCGCTGCGGGCGGAATTCCCAAAGATTCGTTTGCAGGTGGATGCCAATTCGGCGTACACGCTGCACGACGCCGACATTTTTCGCGCGATGGATGAATTTGATTTGCTGCTGATCGAGCAGCCCCTTTCGAACGACGATATTTTTCAACATATCAAATTGCAGCGCGAATTGAAAACCGCGATCTGTTTGGATGAAAGTATCCATTCTGTAGATGACGCGGACGCGGCGCTCGAACTCGGCGCGTGCCGCATCATCAACATCAAGCAAGGACGCGTAAGTGGATTCACCGAAGCGATCAAGATTCATGACCTTGCGGCAAAGTACAACGCGCCGGTTTGGTGCGGCGGTATGCTGGAGAGTGGAATTGGGCGCGCGGCGAATGTGGCGCTGGCGTCATTACCGAATTTCAAATTGCCGGGCGATTTGTCGGCAAGTCGGCGCTATTACCACACCGATATTGTGGAACCGGAATTTATAGTGGATGCAGAGGGAAAGATGCGCGTCCCTACCGGTCCTGGCATTGGCGTCCAAGTGATGCCGCGCAATCTTGATAATGTCACACTGTCGTCGCAAGTGTTTCGCAAGGGCGAGGCGTGACAACGAAAAGCGTGAGACGAGAAAACAGAAAAAAGAGAAATAAAAAAATCTGCTGCACCAGAATGCAGCAGATTTTTATTCTGCGGCGGATTTGAGAGTGAGATGAAACGCTGCGCCTTTGCCCATCTCACTCTCTGCCCAAATGCGCCCACCGTGCAGGCGAACGATTTCGCGGCAGATCGCCAAGCCCAAGCCCGACCCTTTGTCTTCGACCTGTTCGCCGCGCTTGAGGCGATAAAAGCGGTCAAAGATTCTTTCATGCTCGCCCGGTTCGATGCCAACTCCTGTGTCGCGGACTGTGATTTGAATTTCCTCTTCGAGCGGCTCGGCGCTCAATGTAATCGTCCCGCCATCGGGCGTGAACTTGAGCGCGTTTTCGAGCAGATTGGACAGCACCTGATTCATCCGCAGCGCGTCCGCAGAGACAAGAGGCAGATCATCGCACGGTTCGATTTGGATCGTGATATTACGCGGCGCGGCTTGGGTCCGAAACGCGAGGCGCGCTTGCTGCAGCAGCATACTCACTTGGAGCGGCTGGCAATCAATCTGATAGAATCCCGCGTCCATGCGCGAAAGATCGAGAACATCATCCACCATCTCGGCGATATATCTCATCTCTTGTTCTGCAACTTGAACATACGTTTGTGTCTCTGCGCCCAATTCTTCATTTCCCGTCCGAATCAATTCCAAATATCCTTTGGCAACGGCGATGGGATGACGCAAGTCATGTGAGACCATCGAAAAGAAAGATGCTTTGGCTTTGTCCAGTTCCTGCAAGCGCTCGTACGCGGCTTGGAGTTGGACGTAACTTTCGGTGAGTTGTTGATTGGAAATTTGAAGTTCGCGCTGCAGCCGCTGATTCTCGCGCCGCAGGTGGGCTTCGGTGACGGCGCGCTTGACGACCTCGCGCACCTCGTCCGCATCAAAGGGGCGTTTGTTGATAATGTAATCATTGACCCCCATCCGCAGCGCTTTGATGGCGGTTTCTTCAGAACCATACGCGGTGGTGAGAATGACCATCGTCTCGGGCAATTCGCGTTTGAGGATGTCCAAAACATCCGTGCCCATGATTCCGGGGAGGACGAGATCGAGCAGCACGAGGTCGGGTTTCAAGAGGCGCGCTTGGTCGAGTCCGCTTTCTCCATCGTGCGCGAACCGCAGCGTATATCCTTCCTCCCCAAGAATTTCGGTGAGAATTTCCTGATTGATCGGTGTATCGTCAATCACCAGAACACTGCCGCGTGACCGAAGATCGCTTCGCGTAGTGAAAACAGTATCCATAAAATCGAATCGGAAAAATCAAAAACGGAGACAGGTGCTATGCGAAATTTTATTGCCTTTTCTCAGGCATGTGCAGTTGGTAGGTACTTGCCGACCAGCAACTCCATGCGGGCGCGTGTTTCCGGCGGGATTGTATTTGGATCAGTGACGATCGCGTCTTGCAGCGAATGAAGGCAAGTGCAGTCTTGCAACTCACTCGCCGCGCGGGGAAGGGCAGCGCGCAAAATTCGTTTGCCCATCTCGGCATTCGTGCGCAAACTTTGCACCACCATATCCGCCGTGACGGTCTCGTGTGAATCGTGCCACACATCATAATCGGTGACCATCGCAATCGCAGAATATCCCATTTCCGCTTCGCGCGCCAACTTGGCTTCGGGGACCGCCGTCATGCCAACGAGGTCACAACCGAGCTGGCGATTGATATTTGATTCTGCCTTTGTAGAAAACATTGGACCTTCGATTACGACAAGCGTGCCGCCATTGTGAACGTGCGCGCCCGATTGTTTCGCCGTATCATACAAAATCGCGTTGAGGTCAAGGCAGAACGGATCAGCGAAACCAACATGCGCAACGATCCCATTTCCAAAAAAAGTGTACTCGCGTTCGCGATTGCGCGTGCGATCATAGATTTGGTTGGGAATCACAATGTCAAGCGGCGCATAGTCTTGACGCAGCGAACCCACCGCCGTCACCGAAATCAAATATTGAACGCCAAGTGATTTAAAGCCGTAAATGTTTGCGCGCGAATTTAATTCAGTCGGCGTGATGCGATGCCCGCGACCATGTCGCGGCAGAAATGCGACGCGAATACCATCCAACGAGCCTGTGATGTAGGCATCACTCGGTTTACCAAAGGGCGTATCAATCTCTATTTCTTGAACATCTTGCAATGCTTCAATGCTATAAACGCCACTGCCGCCAATTACACCAAAACGAATTTTGTCTGCCATGCTATTTTCTCCTATGGATTTTTTCGATCGAGCTGCGTGTCATTATACGCGCGACAGGAACGTGCGACAAGGCGGAATCGAGTTACACAAGAGAGAATTTCGCGCAGTAGAAAAAAAGAGTCTGCACATTTTCGATGTGCAGACTCTTGAGTGGAGCTGGCGAGAATTGAACTCGCGTCCGAAGAGTTGGAAAACAAGTGACTACAAGCTTAGCCAGTCTTTAGGTGATGGGCGACCCGTTTGCACGGGAAGCGCATCTTACTTGCGCAAACGGACTCGACTGTCAGAGTTGCTTGCGCCGAAGCCGATTGACATGGTTACATGTCTTCGTCACTCACTATCGGCGTTGTGGTGAGATACCCCAACTTGGTGACGCCCGGCATACGCGCTTTGGGGAAGCCCGTATGTGGACGCCGCAGATTTAACTGCGGACTTGTTAGCATTTGCTAACTGCCGTTTAGGCAGCGAGCGGCAATGCCGCCAAGTTTGTGCGAGTGTTCGCAACTAAACTTTTGTCCGTTTTATGGTGGTCAGACTCCACCGCTTGCCACTTGTGATCGTCCCTCCCCGTCGAAGCCGTGCAGCCCCAATTCTTGGAGAGATTATAGCACGATTTCTTACGAAACTAATTCACCCAATCTCCCACAACACCACCTCCGGCGGGCAATTGAATCGCAAGCGCGGCGCGCCGCCGCCTTCTAAACCAATCCCGCGCGAAACATACAGCGTCATATTTCCAACCCGGCGAAATCCCGATTCAAATTTTTTCCCGTACAACGATGCGGCGTACACCGCACCGTAAAGTGGAATCCGCACCTGTCCGCCGTGTGTGTGTCCCGACAACTGCAAATCAATCCCCGCTTTCGCGGCTTCGGGCGCGAGATCGGGCGTGTGATACAACAAAATGCGAAACGTTTCTGGACCTGTGCCGTTCATCGTCGCATACAATTTCGGCGCGTCCACAAACGGTTTGTGCGTGCAATCGAGTCCGATGATTTCAATGTGCTTGCCCTCGTGTTCGATGACCGCGCGTTCCTGGCGCAGCCATTGAATATTGTCCATTCCCTCTACAAGTTTCGATACGACATCGGGCGGGTCCACCGCAGGACTGCCACTCACTGCAAAAACTCCTAACGGCGCGTCGAGTTTTTCCAAAACCGAGCGCGCGTGTGCCTGTGCCAACGCGTCGCGCGTGTACGACAAATTGAGAAAATCGCCGGAAAACAAAATCAGATCGGGCGCGAGCGTTTGCACCATGTCGAGCAATCCGCGTTCGCGCGCGGTGATGCGTTCGACATGAATGTCAGCGAGATGCAATACGCGCAGTGGCTTTTGAAAACCAAGCTTTGTTGATTTCAAAGTTTGATGTGTAAGCGTGAGACGATGCGGTTCGATCCAAAAACCGTACAACACCAACGCCGTGCCGATGAGTTCCGCAACAATCCACCACGGAAAAGGCAGCAAGAGTGCGAACGGCGCGCGCATCAGCGCGAGCAAAAACACCGGCGACTTGGCGGGACCGAATGATTTTCTCGCGCGGGGCAAAAGAGCAATCATGCCCCAATCGGTGAGGTAAAAGGCGAAGAGAATCAACGCGGGAACGAGTTCCAGACGCGCGGCAAGAAATGCGACGGCAAATAACAGAACGGCAAACAGTGGCGCACTCAGACCGTTCATCGCATCAATCGGTTTAAAGACCAAATCAAAATCGTTTCCGGATGTACCCGGGAATTTTGTGCGTTGTGAAAAATCTTGCGGCTGCATGTTCTAAATCCAGACCTCTTTCAATTCTGCATTCCGGAATGCGACAAGACGAAAATACAAACAGAAACGCCGCGCAGTGTTCGTCGCACCATGCGGCGCCTCTCCAAAGCGATGAGCATCAGCTGAACGAACGGCTGACGGATC
>SHND01000006.1:13403-15343 GCA_004295045.1 Chloroflexota bacterium
ATATTTTCTTGCCCCATCACCGCAAAAATTTTGCGGCTGGGCGAAACAATTTGCTGTGGATTGATCGGCGGAACAAACGTAACAAAATTTTGGTTGCTCATTCGCGTTCGCGTTCTTTCATGGCGCGTTCGATTTCACGGTCGGCGTCGCGTTTGGAAATGGATTCGCGCTTGTCGTACTGCCGCTTGCCTTTTACCAACGCGAGTTCCACTTTGGCGCGATTTTTCTTTAAATACATTCGCAGCGGCACAATCGTCAGTCCTTTTTCTTGCACGCGCCCCATCAAGCGATTGATTTCTTTGCGATGCAGTAATAATTTGCGCGTGCGGTACGGGTCCACGTTAAAGCGATTCCCCGCTTCGTAGGGGGAGATGTGAACATTTTGCAAGAGCATTTCGCCATTTTGCACTGTCGCGTACGCGTCGCGTAAATTCACCGCGCCCGCGCGCACCGATTTGATTTCGGTGCCTGTCAGCGCGATGCCCGCTTCGTACGTCTCCTCGATAAAATAATCGTGGTACGCCTTGCGGTTGGTGGCGACAACGCGCAGGTCGGATTTTTCCGTCTTGGAAGCACTAGTCATTGGAATTTACAGAAAAAGGAATGCGCCGTACCATTTTATTGGACGGCGCATCATTTTAGCAGACCTTGAAGCGAACCAGAAAATATCAGGCAGGCAAGCGCGGCGTAAAGAAATTCATCGCAATCCATTCGCGCAGCGCGTCGAGCATTCCAACTTCAGCTTTTGGTACGGGCGCAATCCATTGCGAGCTTGTACCAACCGGCGCAGGTTTCTCCAACTCGCCATTCTTGATCATGTCAATCGCTTTTTGCAATTGCGGATCAATGCCGCGCGAACGTTCGTATTCGGTTGCATCAGGAATTTCGATGTCGGGAGTGACGCCGATATGATTGATCGTAACGTCATTGGGACTGTAGAAATTCGCGATGGTCACACGCAGCTGTGATTGGTCAGAAAGTTGATGCGTTGTTTGTACGGAACCTTTGCCAAACGTTTTTTGCCCGATGATGGTCGCGCGTTTGTAATCGCGCAAGGTCGCGGCGAGAATCTCAGAGGCGCTCGCGGACCCTTCATTGACCAGCAGGATCATCGGAATTTTTGTAGCAACCCCGCCATCCTCGGTCTTGTACACGCGCTGCTGCCCATCGCGGAATTTTTCGATCAACACAACTTTATCTTTGTCAATGAATTCGCTGGCAACTTCAATCGCCGTATTCAGATAGCCGCCGGGATTGCCGCGCAAATCAAAAATCAACGCTTTGGGATTTTTTGCCAGCGCCTCCGCGAGCGCTTTGTGCAATTCCGATTTGGCTTTTTCACCAAATTCACTCAACTCGACATAGGCGATGGTGTCGTTCTCTAGCATTTTGCTCGTGACTTCGGGAACGTTGATAGTGTTGCGCGTAATCGTCACCTCGAACGCGGGCTGCGTGCCGCGCTGAACTTTCAAGTGCACGTCCGTGCCTTTCGGTCCGCGGATGAGCGAAATCGCCTGCATCACATCCATGTTTTGTATGAGCGTGTCATCCACCTGCAAAATCACGTCGCCCGCTTGCAGACCCGCTTTGTCTGCGGGCGTGCCTTTGATGGGCGAAACAATCGTTAATCGTCCGTTGACCATTTCCACCGTCGCGCCAATGCCCTCGAACGATCCCGACAACTGCGTTTGCAAATAAGCGGCGCGCTGTTGGTCCACAAACGCGGTGTGCACATCGCCCAACGCGTCAACCATGCCGCCCACCGCGCCGTAGGTCATTTTTTCTTGATCAATCGGCTGTTGATAGAAATTGTCATTGACGAGTTTCCACGCTTCCCAAAAGACGGGCATGTCATTCTTAAATTCGGCGGGCGTGCCATCATTGGGATTCGCCGATGCGGTGGGCGCGCCGGTGCGCGGCGCCAAAACTACGCCGCTCGC
>SHND01000001.1:0-7330 GCA_004295045.1 Chloroflexota bacterium
CCGGCGGATTATGGTCGCAAGTAGTTTTGAAATTATATCAGTTTTTGTATCGGTTCGCGCCTTTACGACTTTGCGCGACTTTGGTTTAATACGCGGAAAATAGAGTGCGTCGAGTTTCAATAACTTGCTGACGAGTTCCGCACCCGCGCCATAATCACACGATTTGCGATTGCGCCGTATGGCAACACTCTTGTTCCACACGCGCTTTGCTCTACGCCATCGCACAAAATTTCCGATTGACATCGAATATGACAGGCGCGAAAATGGGATGTTGGGCAATTCTCCATTTTCTGCCTTTCCTCTTTCCATTCTTCCCATTCATCATCGGATGCTCTTTTCTGATTGGCTTGGTTCTCTCACAATATAAAAGCGGCAGTGCCACGTATTGATTTTTGTCCGCTCGTGAGCTTTGAGCACATGTTATCTGCCAAATTTGTTGCTCCATTGCCTCTATACTCCGTCACGCGCCAAGCCGGGCTAGATCGGGTTTTTGACGACGCGCTTTCACTCTTTACCGTTCCTGCCGGCTATCTTCTTACCGAGCATCTCGCCGCAATTATCGAACAAAGCCAACGCCTCCCCCTTTGGCTGCGGCTCGACGCCGAAGACCGCGACCCTGCGACGTTCCTGCTATCATTAATTGCCGCTGCTCAGCGACTTTCTCCCGAGATAGGTAAAGTGACCCTGCAAGACATGCGGCGCCAACCGGGTCCGGTTGCTGGTTGGTCTGCATTATTCGTTCAATTGGGACGCGAGCTAAGAGAGTTGTTGAGCGCGCGCTGCGCCATTGTGATTGAAAATGTACACTATCTTGTCGCCACCCACTCGACTTTAGAGTTATTTTGCCGCTATTTGCTGCCGGCATTGGCTCCGGGCACATGCGTGATCCTCACCAGTCAAAATGCTTTGCCGAATGCTGTGCTGCCAAAGAACGTTGCACAATATAGAGATGTCGCGCTGCGCGTGGATCTTGGCGCCGCGCAAGCGCTCGCCGAACGCGCCCAAGTCCTCTATCCTACTCCCGCACTCCAGCGCACCATCCGGCTTTTCGATGGGCGCGCCGAAGCGCTGATTGGTTTGTTCGCCGTCAATTCCCGCTTGGGTACTACACTTGTCGAACAAGTTGTGGATTCCGCGCGTGATTCCGATGACTTGCTCACGCGCCTCGCCAGAGCGTGGCTGTCGGGCTCTGACGGTTCAAGTCTAGATACTCTTGCGCTCGCGATGCAATTGGAATATATCCAGCCGGGGCTTTGCAGTATTGTTCTCGGACATGGCGATTTGCCCGAATCCCCGTGGTTCCAACCACTTGCAGACGAGTGGACTCACTTGCGGGATATGTGGTACCCCGCGTTAAGCAGAGTATTTCGCAATCGGCTCAGCCCCAGTCCCGAGCAGATGCAGCGCGCCGCCGATTATCTTTTGGATCAAGATGCGACTGAGCAGGCAATCTCGCTGTATCTTAATTTGGGGAATGCAGCACGAGCCGCAGAGGTCATTGCAGGACAGGCGGAAACGCTCATCAATCTAGGGCAATGGGAGACGCTGACAGGATGGCTCAACCGACTTCCCACGCATGTATTGCACGCGTATCCCACGTTGATCCATACCCAAGGCGAGATCGCGGCAGCGCATGGCGATCGGAAGAGCGCGCGACGCGCGTTTGCAGTAGCGACAGGTCTTTTTTCTGTGCGCAACGACAGAGATGGCGCCTGTTCGAGTCTACTTGCAGAGAGCGCGGTTGCCGCACAGGAAGGCAATCTGGCACAAGCGCAAGCCAGCGCGCGGACTGCGCTGGATACGGCGCGCGCCTTTCAGCTGGCGTGGCATCAATGCTGGGCAGCTTGGCAAATCGGCTCCTTGATGGTGTCACAGGACCAATTCGACGATGCGCTTGGCTTTTTTGAACTGGCTGCAGAAGCGGCAGACCAGCTTGCCGATCCGTTCCTCTCGGAATTGTTGCATAAAGCGTTCGAACTCGCCGCAAGTCAACGCGGTTTCAAGCACGAGCGCGAATCATTGAGAGAGGCGTACTTGACCGTCGAGCGCAAAGAACAAGAGACCGTCGAAATGCTCCGACAGCTGCTTGATGACCCATTAAAAAACATCGAGTTGTTTGTAGAACGGCACGGCTGGTCGCGCACACCGCTGATGGTCAAATTACCTGCGATGACGGAAACTCTCTCAGACGACATGGGTCGAACCGGTTTGTGGACTGTCTTGCGGGGAGCAATGAATTTGCGGCGCAGGTTTGGATCCAAAACCAGTTTGTCAAGCGAGGTGAGCGCTATCAGTCGAATGGATCCTTTCCTCACCGCGGACCAAGTTCATGGCGTGGAATCATTGACTCCCGGCGCCTCTGCGCTCGTTCTTCCTGCGACCATTGCCGGAAACGTACCGCGGCTCACTCAATCTACAAATTTGGAATTCCGTCCGGCAGCTCCGTCGCTGGTAGTATATTTATTAGGGACGTTCCGCGCGACATTCAATGAGGTTCCGATCGAGAACTTGCAGAGCAGCAAAGGACGGACGTTGTTCAAATATTTGCTCACGCATCACGACAAGCCGATTTCACGCGATCTCTTGATGGAGATGCTTTGGCCCAACGCGGACCCTGATGCCGCGCGCAACCGTCTAAACGTTGCCCTGCATGGGCTAAGGCACGCTTTCCGTTTGACAACGGAAACTCCAATTGTCTTGTTTGAAGAGAATGCCTATCGTCTCAATCCTGATTTGCAGCTCTGGCTTGACGTGGAAGACTTTGTGCGGCACGTCCGAGTCGGGCGCAATCTGGAAGAGAGCGGTGATGTTGCAAGAGCCGTCGTTGAATACGAATTAGCCGCGGGCTTGTACCAGGGCGACTTTCTCGAAGAGGATGTTTACGACGATTGGACAATCCTCACACGCGAACGTCTGCGCGGTGACTATTTGGATATTCTGGACCGTCTCAGCCGGATCCATTTTTCGCAGGCACAATACTCTATCTGTGGAACCTTGTGCAAGCTCATCCTCGCGCGCGATAACTGTTCCGAGCCCGCGCATCGCCGCTTGATGCGTTGCTATGCTCGTCAAGGTCAGCCCCATCTTGCACTGCGACAATATCAAGTGTCCTTTGACGCACTGCACGAAGAGTTGAACGTTACACCTGCGTCAGCGACGACCGAATTGTACGAGCAAATCCGTCGTGGCGAACGGGTTTAGTATGCTGCGCCTCACTTAATTCTAAAATCGTTCTGCTTAAGCGCGAACTATGCGCGGATTAAGCGCGCGATGATACAGTGTTGGCGTGCGATTGGCAGAGCGGGGCCCCTCAGCCGAGAGCATAGGCGGCTCTTTGTGAGTTGCCTGAAGATAAACAGATTCACAATACTAAATAGGGAGGTTTATCATGCCTGGAGTTGGACAACCCGATGGCTTGCCGGAGCACAAGTTCCGAGTGGACGGAACCATCTGCTTTGAGTCGCCTGTAGCAATCGGCCCGACCAACATTCTGCCAGCGGGTTCTGATTTCAATCTACGGACTGAAGTTGGATTCGATGGCACATTGGACGGAATGCTCACTGGACAAACATTCAATGTTTTTCACCATGTCCAGAACCTTGAAAACGGGACTACAACAACGCTGCCCCTAGCGGGGGGCACCTTTGTAGTGCCAGGAGCCGCGGGCGCTCGCGCTCACATCACTGTTACCTCCGGACCTTACACCACAGCTGACACGCCCGGACCCGCTGACCTGGTGATCCCAGCTGGCTTTGATGCGGGTACTTTCCGCGTTCTGACCCACATCCACGCAGAGGATACGGCGGTCAAGCCTCTCGTGGCTGGTTTTCACGACGGGCTTATCATTATGGTTACCAAACCATAAGGTCGGCTTGGGTGAGCGATTGATGTGGTACGTCGAAGATCTCGACAGCATGTCGTGAAAGCAGCTCTAAGCCGAGGCGAGCTGATCGGATCGCTGACCTCGAAGGCAAGTAGTTTGGAATTCACTTTTGAGGTCAGCCTTTGTTCTGTTGAAAGGGATCGCCAGTTACATTAGGGAGGAAGAATGGCTGAGCAACAGGATCAATACGATGAAATGCTCGCGGTGGAACCGAATGGGGAAACTGCGGATGAGATTGAAGAAACAAAAACTGATGAAAAAGTAGCCCATAGGCGCGGCAAAGCAGGAGAAAAGGCAAAGCACAAAGCGGAAAAGACAAGCGCCGAAGATCAGGATGCCCTAGCCACCGCTCAGGCGAAAGATAAGCTGGAGCGTCATGCACTACCGGTGTCTGAAGAGCAAAGACCACAGCGAGATTTTTTCATTTCGCGAGTGCTGGAGTTTGACAAAGCCAGTCAAACCGGACGGATAGAGATGGAACACGGATTGACCCAGACAAAACAGCAGTTTTTCATCAGCGATGGTGAGGGTCAGGCTGCTTTCATGATGGCAAATGCTGTCCCGACTGCGTCTCCTCCCACAGAGGTAAAAGCCTCAACCCCGGAGCCAACCCCGCCTCCAGCATTTCCACTGCCAAAACCAGCAAGCCCAGCTCCAGAGCTACAGAGACAAACAGTGGAACTGACTGTCTCTCAAGTTGGAATGTTTCACATAGGCGAACCTGATGCTATAGCTTTGAACTTGAGTCCTGAAGAGGCATTTGTCATTCAAGTTCGCTTCCAGCTTCAGGGTCCCGATGCGCCCGCCCTAACAGACCAGGAATCTTCCTACGAAACGAAGGTTTATGCCACCAATGCGACGGGTGGATCGCGCAAGTTGCTAGCCACTCAGCGAGGAAAGCTAGTCAAGGATATCTTGAGCTATACAGCGCAAATGCAAGTGCCGGGCATGTCCCCCGGACTATATCGTCTATTTACGCTTGTCACTCTCGGTTCACCGGGCAATCTAGCGAGCTATCGCGATGGTCCAATCGTTGAGGTTAATCAAGAGCAGGAAGAAATGAATAAAGTGGTTGCGTCACAGCTATCTCTGGCCCGATGACTTGAGCTGGCACTAGGCGACTTGCTCGTCACCAAGGTCGTCAAGTTCAATATCGTCCAGAGCATCTAACCAGAGACGGAGACTTTCTTCAGAGACCTCATCGTCCTCGATCTGTGCGACAGATATCGCGGCACCGTCTTCGACTTGAGGTGCCCCAATTTGCAAGCCGCCCTTGCTGCCACTGTGTTGAGCATGCTGGTCGCCAGATTCAAGGACGATCAATTCAAATGCTGGGGACCACTGCAGCAACATTCGGCGCCTACAAGTGGGACAATACCATTCTTCTGCGCCAGATGGATGCGTTTTTTCCAAAATCATTACATGAGTTCCCAATTCGCTAATCACAAGACATCTCCTTTTAATTCATTATTGACCTCGTTGCGCGGAGCAGCGAGGTTGCGTCGTCTAACCTTGCGCCTATCATACTATAACAAGGCGCATAATCAATGGGAGATTCGACTGCTTACTATTATCCCATCATCTTTGATTTTCATGCATTGAATCCGGAAGCACAATCGGATTCATGCGCCAGTTTGTGTAGGCGTCAGGCTTACTTGGCTGTCAGATAATCGCCTACCCGAGAGTTCAAACCCCCATTTGCAGAGTATTATCTCTGCGAAAGCGCAGAATGCTTATTACGGATGGATTACAAGTTTCCAATATCTTTCCTGCAACAACCTAAATCTTTCGTTCTTGAGCATCCGCAGATGCCGAGTTCGTCCATTTTTGCGCGTGTGCGCGCGAGCCGTTCGGTGTAGTTGATGGACATTATTTTTTTGGACACAGCTATCACAGAATATGCAGAAATCTGTGGCATCCGTGAAATTTGTGTCCGAATAATTATGCGGGCGTAAGAATACTATACAAATTCAAATCACTATCCGCGTGAAATTGTTCAATGACTTGAAAATCACTCGCGCGTGCCAGCTCGTTCACTTCATTTTCATCAACGAGATGCACGTAGCGATAACCGGTGCCCCCGCGTTTCCAATCGAGTAGATAGTCGTTCGTCTCCAATCGCCACTCTCCGATTTGCGCTTTATCCCAAGATACAACCTTTTTCCTCAAGCGTTCGTTATTCAAAAATTGCCAGTTGCTCATGACGAAAATGCCGCGCGGTTTCAATAACGCGCGGGTTTCTTTCAAGACCTGCGCGCGCAATTCAAAACTTGGAATGTGATGCAAGACCGCGATAGAGAAGATTACGTCGAATGGGGCAACATCGCGCAATGCTTCACTCCAACGCGGTGCAGTCAAATCCACGGCGCGAAATTGTGCGCGCACAGTTTTCAAGCCCGCGCTTTGTTTCTGCGCGAACGCGATCAACTCTGCCGAACCGTCAATTCCAACATAATCGAGCGAATAACCCGCGCGTCCGAGCGTTCCCGCCAAGCGCCCATTTCCGCAGCCCGCGTCGAGCAGGCGAATGTCGTTCGCCAAAAATTTTCGGAATGGCTCGATGTTAAATCGTTCGCTCGAACGCGTGTCAGAAAAATCGGCGCTGAATTGGGAGTAAAATTCGCGATTGATTTTCAAAAGCTTATTGACGGTTTCGGCGTCCACAGTTAAGATTATAAACGGATTTATGGAAACCTCTCAGCTCTTGACCTTTTTCGACGCCGTGCGCGCGTCCGAACCACTCACCCCAACGCAGTTGAACGCACTGCTCGTGAAACATGTTCACGGCGCAGATGGAAATTCTGTCGCGCAGTGGCAAGTCGTTTCCGCGTACAAAGAACTCGCCGCGCAAGGCGTCATTCCGTTTGAGCGCGAATTGTTTGAACGCTTGCGGATGAAACCGACGCGCACAATGTCCGGCGTCGCGCCCGTGGCCGTGCTGACGGGTCCGTACCCGTGTCCCGCTGACTGCATTTTTTGTCCCGACGCGAAAGGCGTGCCGCGCAGTTATTTGCCCGATGAACCCGCCGTGCAGCGCGCGATGCGCGTGCGCTATGACCCGTACAAATCCACAAAGGCGCGCATGGACGCGCTCGAAGCGATGGGGCATCCGATTGATAAAATCGAACTCCTCATCATCGGCGCGACGTGGTCAGCGTATCCAAAAAAATATCAAGAGTGGTTTGTGCGAAAATGTTTGGACGCGATGAACGGCGGCGAACCCGCGCAGACATTGGAACAAGCGCAAACGCGCAACGAGACGGCGAGACATCGTAACGTCGGCATGGTGATTGAAACGCGTCCCGATTACATTGATATGGACGAAGTGCGCCGCCTGCGTTGGCTCGGCATGACGAAAATTCAACTCGGCGCGCAGAGTACGGATAACAAAATTTTGGAATTGAATCGGCGCGATCACACGATTGAGGATACGCGCCGCGCGGTGCG
>SHND01000001.1:7430-13643 GCA_004295045.1 Chloroflexota bacterium
ACGAAGTGCGCCGCCTGCGTTGGCTCGGCATGACGAAAATTCAACTCGGCGCGCAGAGTACGGATAACAAAATTTTGGAATTGAATCGGCGCGATCACACGATTGAGGATACGCGCCGCGCGGTGCGGCTCTTGCGACTCGCGGGTTTCAAATTGCATTTGCATTGGATGCCGAATTTGTACGGCGCGACGCCCGAAAGCGATGTGCGCGATTACGAAAATTTGTGGAACGACGTCGCGCTGCGTCCCGACGAATTGAAAATTTATCCGTGCATGTTGCTCGAAGGAACGAAATTGTACGAATTGTGGCAAGAGGGAAAATATCGTCCCTACACGGATGAAGAATTGATTGAAACGCTCGCGCAGGCAAAACGTTCCACCCCCCCCTACTGCCGCATCAATCGCGTCATCCGCGACATTCCCGCGCAATACATTACCGCGAGCAGCACGCAATCGCATTTGCGCGTCGTGGTGCAGCAAGAGATGAAAAAACGCGGGTGGAAGTGTGAGTGTATTCGCTGCCGCGAAGTGAGAAACGAGAAAGTGGAGACTGGAGAATTGGAGATTCGAGATTTCCAGTACGAGACCGACGCGACGACGGAACATTTTTTGCAATATGTGACGCCGAATGGAAAACTCGCGGGGTTCTTGCGTTTGAGTTTGCCACATGACGATGTGCCGCGTGAGGAAATTTTAGAGGAATTGCATGGCTGCGCGATGGTGCGCGAATTGCATATTTATGGACCCGCGCTCGAACTCGGCGCGAACGATTCGGGCAAAGCGCAACATTCGGGACTTGGACGCAAACTTGCGGAACACGCGCTCGAAATTGCGCGCAACGCGAATTTCAAACGCCTCGCCGTCATTTCCGCCATCGGCACGCGCGAATATTATCGCAAATTGGGATTCGAGTGGGATGGGTTGTATATGGTGAAATCTATTCAATAAAAAAATCGTGGCGTGCCACGATTTTTTTATTGACCAATCAATTTTAACACCTGCGGCAATAACACATTCGTCGTTGCCAGCGCTTCATTTCCCCAAATCGTGCGGTTGCCTTTCCAATCGCCAAAATAGCCGCCCGCTTCGGACAGAATCGGCGGAAACGGTCCGCAATCCCACACATTCATTATCGGGTCGAGCATCAATTCCGCGCGTCCCGTTGCCACCAACGCATGACCGTACGCGTCGCCCCAGCCGCCGCGAAAGTAGGTGGCGTTTTTGATGCGTTCCCATTCCGCGCGGCGATTGTGTTTGTCAAACGCTTTTGCGTCGCTGTGCGCCACGTACGCACGCGACAAATCAGTCACCTCCGAAACACGCGCGCGGCGTCCATTCCAAAAACATCCCTCGCCCGTTGCCGCCGCGACCATTTCATCCAACGCGGGAAAATACGCGACGCCGACTTTAACTTTTTCTTCAATCTCCAAGCCCAACAAAACGGAATACAGCGGAATGCCGCGCGTAAATGATTTCGTCCCATCAATCGGGTCCACGAGCCAGCGATGGCTCGCGTGTTGAAAATTTTTGCCGCCCCCAAATTCTTCGCCCAAAATTTCATGCGTTGGAAAATTTTTTTCGATGCGCGCGCGAATCAGTTCTTCCGCTTTTTTGTCCGCCAGCGTCACGGGCGAATCATCGGGTTTGAAATCGGGCTGAATCCCCGTTTGATAATAGCCGAGCGTAAGCCGTCCCGCGAGATACGCGGTTTCGCTTGCAAAATCCAACAGCGCGCGCAAATTTTCTCCCATGCCGCGTTATCCTTGAAACTGTCGCCAGAAATAAATGCCGACGAGAATCGCCTGCACAATCAAAATGCCAATGAACGGCAGCATAAAACTTGTCTTGCTCGTTTTGTGACGGTCGCCGATAAAAAACATTCCCAAAATCGCACCAAGCGAACCGCCCGCCAACGCGAGCAAAAGTAAAATGCGTTCGGGAACGCGCGTGCGCTCGGAACCCGCGATGCCTTTGTCAAAACGATACGCGAATAATGTCACGACCATAATTGAAATGAGCCACGCCAGCACAATGTCCCATTTCAAAATCCACCAAATTGCGAGCGTGCCGGCGAGTGTTAACCCGAAAAAGAGAATTGCGTAAAAGAGGAAAGGATGTCGTTTCATGCGCGCGATTTTAACATTGACGCCGCGCGAACGTCAATGCCAAAATACGCGCGTAAAAAATTTTTCGTTTTCACGGTATAATCAAACCGTCGCGCAAACTCACAGGAGAAATCATGTCTGAAAATGTTCCAGCCGTTCCCGAAACTACGCCGCCGGTAGAACCGGCGCTGCCCGTACCAATTCCCTCCACGTCCGCGCCGAGTTCACCCCCCCCTTCCACCGCGAGTACGCCGAGTGGACGCCCCACTGGAATCACCATCATTGCCATTCTTGCGCTCATCAGCGGTTTTTTCGGTTTGTGTTGTTCGTCACCCTTGTTGCTCATCGCTTCGACCATCGGCATTGTAATTCCAACGGGCATCACGCAAGTGTTGGGCATTCTCGGTTTCATTCTCGCCTGCGTTCTCGCGTTCGGACCCGTGCTGCAAATTGCATTCGCGTACGGCGCGTGGAATTTGCGTCCGTGGGCATGGTGGCTCGGCATCGTTGCGACAGGGATCGCGGTGGCGGGCGTCCTTGTCAATATCGTCGGCAGCGGCGGTGCGATGGCGTGGACGATTGTGACCAACGCGCTTTTGCCCATCATCATTTTCGTTTATCTCTTGATTCCAAACACACGCAAGGCATTTAACATGTAAGTGACAAGGGACGAGGGATGAGCCAAGAGTTACTCATCCCTCATCCCTCATCCCTCAATGCTTATTTCCCATCTTGCTCTCTCCAACTTTCGCAATTATCCGCATCTCGAAATTGATTTTGCGCCGGGCATTACGCTTTTGCACGGCAACAACGCGCAGGGGAAAACAAACTTACTCGAAGCGATTTTTTTCCTCGCCACCGCGCGTTCGCCGCACGCGGGCGCGGAACGCGAATTGATTCACTTTGGCGCGGCAAGCGAACCAATTCCCTTTGCGCGCGTCGAAGCAAAAGTGGAACGCGCGAGCGGACAAACAATTGATTTGGAAATTGTGTTGGTGACGGGCGAAGAAAAAGATTTAGCCACTGCGCGCGTGAGCAAAAGAATCAAAGTCAACGGCGTCAACAAACGCGCGCTTGATTTGCTCGGAAATTTGAACGTCGTTTTATTTTTGCCCGAAGACTTGGATTTGGTGTTTGGTTCGCCCGGCGACCGGCGCCGTTACCTCGACACGACGCTTTCACAAATTGACCCGAAATACTCGCGCGCGCTTTCACAGTACGGCAGTATCGTGGAACAGCGCAACGCGCTCTTGAAAGAATTCCGCGAACGCTCGTACAACGCGGCGGAATTGGAACCGTGGAATAACAAACTCGTCGAAAACGGCGCGTACGTGATGGCGCGGCGCGCACAGGCGATTGATTCGTACAACAATCTCGTCGCCGAAATTCATCCGCGTCTCACGGCGGAACATAAAGTATTGAAATTGCATTATCAACCGACGATTCCGATTGAGGCATTTACGCAAAACGACGACGCATCCGCGCGCCAACTCGGACTCGGCATCACTCCACCCGCCGCGCCACTCGAACAAATTTCCGCCGCGTTCAAGCAACAACTCGCGGATTTGCGAACAAAAGAAGTCGGCGCCGCATTAACGCTCGTCGGTCCGCACCGCGACGATTTGCGTTTCACGATTGACGGCGTGGATATGACCACCTACGCGTCGCGTGGACAGGGGCGCACGATTGCGGTGGCATTGAAACTCGCCGAAATCGAATTGATGCGCGCGGAAACGGGCGAAGAACCGGTGTTGCTGCTCGATGATGTAATGTCCGAACTCGACAAGCCGCGCCGCGCCGCGCTCGCGCACGCGATTCTCAACGCGCATCAAGCGATTTTGAGCGCGACCGATTTGGATGATTTTACGGAAGAGTTTTTGGGACGGGCGAAAATTCTAAAGGTGAATGATGGGAAAGTTGAAGCGAGTGAGATGCGTGTTGATGTGCCGGAGGGAAAAAGTGAAGGGGAAAGCAATGTGCCGTTTTGAAATAGGGAGGGCGAGTGATGAAAATCACTCGCCCTCTATGTTTATTGAGCGAAATCATCGTGCTTGTTACTTGATTTGTCGTATCATCAAGTCAAGAAATCTTTGAGAGCAACAAAGCGTCCAATGTTGTAGTCACCTTCATTAAAAATCGGCTGATTAAACTTCCTAAGCATTCTCTTGTTGTTTTCGATTGTTTGTAAAAGAAAAGCTTCGCCATTCATCAGCTTGATTTCCGAAAACAATTTCCACTCTGCAAGTTGTTGCAGATATTGCTCTCTGTTTGTTGTTCGGTTCCGTGAATCATTGAGAAAACTATATTTGTCCATAAATTGGGGCGAAGCAATTGCATTAATAATGTCAATTATTTGTTGCATTGTATTTGTGTCGCCAGAAAGAAAGTTCCAAAGTTCATCAGCAAGCAAAACTTCGTTCGGTGCGAAAAATTTCTTAAAGTCAATGCTGTAATTCATAAATGCTGTCTTATTTGATCCAGTTGGAGTTGGACTCAAAGGATCAAAGGGAAATCCCAGGTAGAAGAAAATTTCTTTTTCAGGGTTAGCGTTTTTTAAACCCGCTTTCGCAGAAAGCATCTTGTCCTTTTCGTTTTTGAAAATACCACTGTTGGGTTTTACGGTTTTCAGTTCAATGGCAACAATTTTTTCGTTATCCTCAAAAAAACAATCTGCTGTGAAATTCGAGACCTCTTTGTCCTGAGGAGTGTGGTTCTGATAAATCAATCGATTTTCTCGAGCAAGGTTTGGAACTTGTGCGTTGTTCTTCAAGTCGGTTACTATATCAGTAACCGTTGTTTGTTGGACGTGTGAGATTTTTAATGTCTTGAATTCTCGTTTGATTCCATCAGATAGAATATGAGAGATGCCTTCAAAGAAGGTTTGCCCAAGCGTAGTATTCAAACCATGAAACCAACTACTCAAACTGATAAACACGGGGATGTCGGTAACATACGCTTCAAGTCTACTTTGAAATGCCGTGAGAAACGCCATATGAAAAGGGGCATTCCTAATTCCAGAGGGATCTTCCGGAAACATTTCAAATCTCTTGTAGAGAGTTTTGATCACCTGATATGCAACTGCTTCGACTTTTTCTTGAGATAATGGCATTATTTTTTCTTCAAGTGGAAAATGATTTCAGAGTACGCGCCCTTGTCCTTCTCGGTGCGGTTTAATACAGGTCGCTTGAACTGATTTACAATTTTCATTTCTGCATTTTCCGCAATGATGGGATACATACTGTACTTGTCATTTGCCACAAGGAATATATCAAAATCTGGAACGAGAAATTTCTTGCAGTTATTGAGAACCTCGCTGATGCCTTGAATGTAACTCTGCTTTGCTTCGCGACCCTGACCTTTGAACAGTGGTCCAATTTCCAATTCGTCCTTTCGTTCAAAGCCGAACAGGTCGTAGGCGTAGGCATGTTGTTCGTGATAGTCAATCAGTCCAACATAAGGCGGCGAAGAAAAAATACCTTTGATTTTTTGACGTGCGGCTAGTTCTGCGAACGCAGAATTTCTCCGTTTCAGTTCTTCGAAAATGTTGATTGTTCTGCTATCACCTGTCAAGCAGACCTGAAAAGTTTGCGTTCTCAATTTCTCAAACTGTGTAAGGCGCTTCATGGTGTCCTTTGTGTAGGTTTCCCACCATTTAAGAATGGAAAAGAGCGGCTTACACATTTTGCCGTGTTTTGCACAATAATATGTAGCACTGATCGGCTCTAGCAAGGTGCCAAGATCGGCATGAGTAGTCGCTCTGCAACTGCGAATGGTTCGGCTCAATATTACGCTGATAATTTTCTTAGTATCAAGATTTTTGATCGGTTTGATTTCGTCGAAAACGAATTCAATCTCTACTCTAATATGCTGCAAATACCATATGTCAAGAAAAGTATCAGTTTTATCTTGGCGAAGTTTGATATTGTATTGTTTTACAAGTCGGTTGTAAATCGGCAAAAACTCTTTTTCTTTCTCGCTGCCGTATTGGGCTTCGTCAATTTCACCTTGTCGCAAGCGATATTTGTATTCGGGAACTGGAAAATACTCATTGTTGAATTCATAAAGTGCACGAAGTAACTTGGATTCAAACTCCAAAGTGTGAGAGTTCG
>SHND01000074.1 GCA_004295045.1 Chloroflexota bacterium
GTCCAATTCGCGTCGTGTTGATAAAACTCGGTCTTGTCCGCTTCCGGCGGGATGCCGTTAAAGTCCGCGAACAGATCCAACTGCTGCGGCGCGTTTTGGCTTGTCTGCGCGTGCGTTTGTTTCCGCAAATCGTCAATCAAAACTTTGGGTTGTATCTTTTCTTGAATATACAGCGGCGGCGCTTGCACAATCAGGTCGGACCAGTCCTGCATGTCCTTGCCGCGCCACACCAACTGCGGGTCGAGGTCGGGATTGCGGCGCGCATACGCGACCTGAAGCGGCGTCTGCTGTTCCGCGCTCAAGACCGATTGATATTCGGCGGTGGGAATATATTTGCGCGACGCGTCCGTGTGCTTGATAGCTTCGATAGATTTTTTTGGGTTGGGTTTTTTTGCCATTTCAATATCCGTGATTGATGGGGTAGGGGCGAAGCATTTGCATTCGCGCCCGCGTCGGAAAGCAGCTGTGTATGCAAATGCTTCGCCCCTACGCGAATGTCGCAATCAATTTCGCAAACGCGGCATCCATGTCAAACACATCCGTAAATTCCGCAAACGCCCAGCGCCCGTACGCGCCGAGATGATTGACGCCGGGAATCCAAAAGGTTTCCATCGTCGCCTTTTTTTCTTTGGCATCCTCGCCGCGATATCCTTTGATTTCCACAATCAAATTCAATGGGTCGGGATGTCCGTCCTCCACCTGCACAATAAAATCCGGCAGGTAGCGGCGCGGCGTCGAGCCGTAGAGATACGGCACCTCAAAACCGAGCGCCTGATTTTTCACGTACGCGCGCACTTGCGGATGCGACTCGACCACGCGGCAGAATTCGGCTTCCCAATCGCTGTCGGTGACGACCCAATTGATTTGGCATTTGCGCGAATCGGTCTGCCAGCGCGTGGCTTTGGACGTAAAAAAATTGACGTGAATGCTCGAGCCGGTCGGATTGTACGGATCAAGCACCGCGCGAATCGGATGTTCCGCTGCAAAGTGGCGCGTGATCGCGGTATGAATGCGCGCACATGCCATATCCGCCAATTCTTGATACAGCAGCTGCGCGGGATACGTGCCGCCTTTGCAAACCAAATAATTGTCCAGCCACTGCTTGGTGATGCGTTTCAACTGACCAAAGAGATGCAGTTCCGGTTCCTTGTTGCTATCGCGATAATGCGTATAGAGCAGCCGCTTGGTGAGATGAAACAAGAGTGTCGAAGGACGCGTATCTTGCAGGTGTTGTAACGTCAAATCCACGCCCTCGCCGATAATGCCCGCGTTCTGGGTGATGGAAGGTCCAACCAATTTCGGCGTCAATTCCAAAACTGAATCCGCCGTAAATTCGGCATCCAAGCGTTCATTCGACAATTCGACGCGATAACCCGCCACGCGCGGAAATTGAATTTCGAGCGCGTCGCGTTCGGGGCGCACGGCATACACATGCACACTCGCGCGCGGCGTTTGCGGTTTTGCGATAACGGGCTTGGCGGTAAAGTCAAAGGGAATGCCGAGAATGTCGGCGTACTCGACATCGAATTTTCCATCCTCGTTCAAATCATACGACTGCCGCCGCAGCGCGCGCCCGACGACCTGCTCGCACAACAACTGTGTGCCAAACGCGCGAATGCCCAAAATGTGCGTGACCGTGTTGGCGTCCCAGCCCTCGGTCAACATCGAAACCGAAACGACACAGCGAATAGATTCGCCCAAGCGTCCGGACTTGCCGACCGTATTCATCACTTCGCGCAGCAAATCTTGGTCGGTGAGATTGTCCGCCTGTCGCTGGTCGCCGGTGCGCTGCAGAATTTCGCGGCGAAAGCGTTCAATCTCATCCGTCGCCATACTGCGAAAATTCGCGTCCAGCGCTTCGCCCGACTCGAGCTGCTCGCTGTCAATCAACAGCGTGTTGGGACGCGCGAGCGGATTGCCATATTCGTCATAGTTGCGAAACAATTCCAACCGCCCCGGTACCAAAGATGTCGAGCCATCTTCATTTGTTTTTTGAAACCCAGAGACAAAGTCATACACCAATTTCGAGATGGCGGTATTTTGACAGACGATAATGAAACAGGGCGGCGCTTGAATGTTCGCGGCTTGCCACCCTTGAAACGTTTTTTGGTAATGCCCGTACAACGCTTCAAAGGCGGTTTGCAATTCGACGGGCAAGCTGAGCGGGTCGAGATCTTTGTTTTTGCCGCGACCTTTTTTCGGCATCTTGCTGCGGACGTTTTCCCAAATGTTGCGAAACTTGGGCATCTCACTGCCGGGGATATTGTCGGCGACTGGCACGCGCGGCAGTTTCACGATGCCACATTCAATCGCGTCCATCAACGAAAAATCGCTCATCGTCCAGGGAAAAATTGTCCCTTCGGCATAGCCCGAGCCCTTGAGAAAAAACGGCGTCGCGGAAAGGTCAACGACTTGCTGCAAACCAATTTGGTCATTCACCATTTCCAGACCGCTAATCCACAAGCGCGCGGCTTCATTATTGGCTTCCGCTTCGGCGCGGTCATCGCCCGTCAAATCCTCTTCTTCTGGTTCAGGTCTTTCACGATAGCAGTGATGCCCTTCGTCGTTGATAGCCATGATATTTTTCATGCCGAGCAGTTCCGGCATGACGCGCTGCAACATCTGCCCTTTCGTTTCCAGCGTGTTTAATTCTTCGCCGCGTCCTTGCAGTAACGAGCGTCCGCCTTTGGAAAGCGGCATGCGCTCGCGCAGTTTGAACGCGTGATAATTTGTAATGACAATTTTTGCTTTGCCGAGTTCGGGAATCAAATCGCTTGGCACGAGCTCGCGCTGCGCGTAATAGCTGTCCGGGTCGTTGGGCTGCAGCACGCGCAAGCGGTCGCGAATCGTAATGCCGGGCGTCACAATCATAAAGCCGCGCGTAAATTTTTTGCTCGTCGGATAGCGCAGCGCGTTGATGGTCTGCCACGCAATCAGCATCGCCATGACCGTCGTTTTCCCCGAGCCCGTAGCCATCTTGAGCGCGACGCGTTCGAGTGCGGGGTTTGCATCATGGCTTGCCTTTTTCAGATGCACCAACAAATCCTTTTCGCGTTTGCCCAATTTGGGCGCGACTTCGGTCAGCCAGATAAGCGTCTCGACGGCTTCGACCTGACAAAAGAACGGGCGAATGGCGGCAAAGGGATGCTGTCGCCAATGCTGCAGCAAGCGCGCAGTCTCTGGTGTGACGCGCCAATCACTTGGGTCAGGAATCATGCGCCACTGGTCCACGAAATTGCGAATGAGGTTGATGTTGCCGGTGGGGTCGTACTGCTGCGCGCTGGTGGACAGTCCCTTGCCTTCGTCCATGACGAGCGCGATTTGAGCGCCGTGGGTTTTGTCGGTCTTGCGTTTTTTCGGTTTGGGGATGGGCGTAATAAATTCCGCCCCGCGGCGGCGTTCGATAATGCGTTGGGTTGGTTGACCCTCCTCATCCAATTCCCAATGTTTGGTGGGACGTTCGTACGGCGAGTTGAGGATCGGTTGAGTAAAGAAAAGATTATCCATAACTATGTTGTTCTGCTTTGGCTAACGAAATACCCGCCCTGGAGTTACCAGAACGGGCGACAATGCTAATCATTCAGCAAATGTAGGCGCTCATCCAGCTTGCTGATTTTTATTATATTCAAAGCGCCGAGTCTAGGCAATCGCCTGCCGATTGCGCGTGCAGTTCACTTTCGGGGCGAATTTTTCAGCGAATCGAAATTCGTTGCGAATAGAATTCGCAGCCACAAAAACTTGTTTGAGATTGGGTTATCTCTTGTAATGTAACTGCATATATAATCATCCTCACAATTAGCTTGAACCGCAAATTCGCACTGGAGTTTTCCGATGATAAAACCTACTACCCCCAACCCCACGCCCTTTGACCGCGCGGGCGATGTTTTGAAATTTGAACCGAATCCGCTCGACGCAATTTTCGCGCCGAAAAATGTTGCGGTCATTGGCGCGACGGAAACACAAGGCAGCGTCGGACGGACAATTCTTTGGAATCTCATTTCCAATCCGTTCGGCGGCACCGTCTTTCCCGTGAATCCGAAACGCCCCTCGATTCTCGGCATCAAGAGCTATCCAAAAATTTCGGACGTTCCCGCGCGCGTTGACCTCGCCGTCATTGTCACCCCCGCGCCAACTGTTCCCGACATCATCGGCGAATGTGTGGATGCGGGCGTGCGCGGCGCCATCATCATCAGCGCGGGCTTCAAAGAAATCGGACCCGAGGGCGCAGAGCTCGAACGGCGCGTGATGGAAAACGCGCGGCGCGGCAGAATGAGAATCATCGGACCGAATTGTCTCGGCGTGATGAATCCGTTGAATGGATTGAATGCGACGTTCGCGGCGGCGATGGCGCGTCCGGGCAAAGTCGCGTTTCTTTCGCAAAGCGGCGCGTTATTGACCGGCGTACTCGATTGGAGTTTCCGCGAAAATGTGGGATTCAGCGCGTTCGTTTCCGTCGGCTCGATGCTCGATGTCGGCTGGGGCGATTTGATTCAATACTTTGGCGACGACCCGCGCACCGATGCGATTGTGATGTACATGGAAACGATTGGCGATGCGCGTTCCTTTCTTTCCGCCGCGCGTGAGGTGGCATACACGAAACCGATTCTTGTGATCAAGCCGGGGCGCACGGAAGCCGCCGCGCACGCCGCCGCCTCGCACACCGGTTCACTCACGGGCAGCGATGATGTTCTCGATATCGCATTCAAACGCGTAGGCGTGCTGCGCGTCAATTCCATCATGGACTTGTTTTTTTCGTCCGAACTTTTGGGCAAGCAGCCGCGCCCAAAAGGACGCAATCTCACGATTCTGACGAACGCGGGCGGCCCCGGCGTCCTCGCCACCGACGCGCTGGTGGAGGGGGGGGGGAAACTTACGCCCATTTCCGATTCGACGATGGAAAAATTGAATGCGCTCTTGCCCGCCGCGTGGAGTCACAATAATCCGGTGGACATTCTCGGCGATGCGAGTCCCGAACGCTACGCGAAAGCATTGGAACTGACGGCGCAAGACCCGAACGCGAACGGTTTGCTCGTCATTCTCACGCCGCAAGCAATGACAGACCCGACGATGACGGCAGAGCAACTGAAACCGTACGCGCGCATTCCAAACAAACCGATTATTGCCAGTTGGCTTGGCGGGAGCGATATTGAAGCGGGCGAAGCCATTTTGTCGCGTGCGGGCATCCCCACGTTTCAATATCCCGACACTGCCGCGCGCATGTTCAATTACATGTGGCAGTATTCGGAAAATTTGCGGCTCGTGTACGAAACGCCCTCGATGGGTGAAATGAGTGACCCCGATCGCGCGCACGCGTCGCAAATTATTGACCGAGCGCGCGATGAGGGGCGCACGATTCTCAACGAATACGAATCAAAACAACTGCTCGCCGCGTACGATATTCCCACTGTGGAGACGCGCGTTGCCGCGAACGTTGATGAAGCGGTGAACGCGGCGAATGAAATCGGCTATCCCGTCGTCTTGAAAATTTATTCCGACACCATCACGCACAAAACGGACGTCGGCGGCGTGAAACTGAATTTGCACAACGCGGCGGATGTTCGCAGTGCGTTCAACGAAATCCAAACCTCCGTCGCCGAAAAAGTTGGCGCCGAACATTTCGGCGGCGTCACGGTTCAACCCATGATTAAATTCGAGGGCTATGAACTCATCATCGGCAGTTCGCCCGACCCGCAGTTTGGTCCCGTGATTTTGTTTGGACTTGGCGGACAACTCGTCGAAGTGTTTCAAGACCGCGCGTTGGGACTTCCGCCGCTCAATACCACGCTCGCGCGGCGCATGATGGAACGCACCAAAATTTACACCGCGCTGCAAGGCGTGCGCGGCCGCGCCCCCGTTGACATTGACGCGCTCGCGCAGTTGCTCGTGCGCTTTTCGGAAATTGTTGTCGAGCAGCGGTGGATCAAAGAAATAGACATCAACCCGCTGCTCGTTTCGTCCGACAACATGATTGCGCTCGATGCGCGCGTCATTGTGTATGACAAAAATGTTTCGGCAGACGAACTGCCGCGCTTGGCGATTCGTCCCTATCCACTGCGCTATGTCAAACAATGGACGGCAACCGATGGCACGACGCTAACAATTCGCCCCATTCGTCCCGAAGACGAGCCGTTGATGGTGGAATATCACAAACAAATTTCCGAACGCAGCGTGTACTTGCGCTACTTGCATCCGATGGCGCTCGACACGCGCATCGCCCACGACCGTCTCTCGCGCATCGTGTTCATTGATTACGACCGCGAGATGGCGCTCGCGGCAGAGTACACCGATCCTGCAACCAATCAAAAACAGATCGTCGGCATCGGACGCCTGTCAAAAATTTATGGCACGCAAGACGCCGAATTTTCGATGCTCATCATTGATTCGTTTCACGGCAAAGGACTCGGCAGCGAGTTTTTAAAGCAGCTCGTCGCAATCGGACGCGCGGAACACCTCAAACGCATCACCGCCTACATCTCGCCCGAAAATATCGCAATGCAAAAAATATCGCAAAAGCTGGGTTTCAAACTGCACCGCGACATGGACGACCCGACGATTGTCGAAGCCGAATTGGTGTTGTAACCGAGACGCCGCAAATCAGAATGGTTTGCGGCGTCTCTTTTTGTGGGCTAAAAGACAGTTGACAAAAGGGTAAGATAGTTTATATTTGAACTATCTAAGGATGTGATGAAACAAGTCTTGTCAATGTCGAACCGCCAGCCGAGCGTGCTTGCGTGGCTGCATTTGTTGCGCGTTCAGCATCAAATTCAAAAATGCGAAATCGCGCATTTGGCGAAATACAATTTGACGCTGCCGCAATTCGATGTGCTGGCGCAGTTGAGCCGCGAAGAGGGCATCACCCAGCAAGTCCTCGCCAACCGTCTCCTCGTCACCAAAGGCAATGTTTGCGGCTTGATGGAGCGCATGCTCGAACAAGGTTTGGTGGAACGCCGCCAAGACCCTCACGACGGACGCGCGTACATGCTCCATCTCACGGCAAAAGGCAAACGCTTGATTCAAGAAATTCTCCCCGCGCACAGTCAACTCATCGCCGCGCAAATGAACGCGCTGGATTCGCAAAAACAAAAACAGCTGCTCGATTTGCTTGGCGAGTTGGATCGCGCGCTAGAGAATAAAGAGGGCTAGAATTTTTTGGGAGATAGGTAGACAGGAAAACAGGTAAAGCGGCACAAGTAAATTTATTACCTGTTCCCTTGTTTCTCTGTATCCCTTTTTACAATCCATGCAATCTACATTTCCAAAACCACAACCGCGCGCTATTTCCATTCATCCCGACACGCACATCGGTTACGTACATCTCACCGTGCGCGATTTCAAAAAAACGTTGCCCTTTTATCAAAACGTGCTGGGATTCAAAATTCACCGGAACGAAAAAGGTGTCGCGCAGCTTGGCGCAGGCGGGAACGATCTCTTGATTCTCACCGAAAACCCTGACGCGAAAATTTCGCGCTTTGCGACGGGACTGTATCATTTTGCGATTCTCGTGCCGTCGCGCTTTGAGCTCGCGCGTTCGCTGCGGCGTCTCGCGGAAGCGGAAATTCAACTCGGCTTTGGCGACCACATTGTCAGTGAGGCGATTTATTTGAGCGACCCCGACGGCAACGGCATCGAAGTGTATCGTGACCGTCCGCGTCAAGAGTGGTACGACGAGAACGGAAATTTTCAAATGGGGACGCTGCCCGTTGACGTGCGCGGCGTGTTGAGTGAACTGCAAAACGAAACAGACGAATGGCAAGGTCTGCACCGCGACACGGTGTTGGGACACATGCATTTGAAAGCGGCGAATGTGAATCGCGACGAAAAATTTTATCGTGACGTAATTGGCTTTGACGAAATGGCGAATCTCGGCGGCACTGCCGCGTTTCTTTCCGCCGGCGGTTATCATCACCATCTTGGCATGAACAGTTGGGAGAGCGCGAACGCGCCAACGCCCGCGCGCGACGCGGTTGGCTTGCAATATTTCACCATCAATCTTCCCAATTCCGATGAACTTGGACGCGTCGCCAATCGCGTACGTCAGGCGGGAATAGAGATTGGAGAACTAGAGACTGGATTGTTGGTGCGCGACCCCTCAAAAAATGGTGTGGTGCTGACCGTAACAAACTGATTACTGAATACTGTACACTGATTACTGTCACTGGAGACTGGAGACTGGAAAATGGAACCGATTCGCATTGACGTTTGGTCTGATTTTGTCTGACCATGGTGTTTTGTTGCTGGCTTGAGTCTCAAGCAGCTTGCTCAAACACATCCGGTAGAATTGCATTGGCGCGCGTTTGAACTGCGCCCCGAAGGTTCGCCGCCCGTCTCGCCCGAATATCGCGCGCGCATCGAAGCGAACCGCCCGATTTTCGCCGCGCGCGTGAAACGCGATTACGGCGTTGAAATCATCGAGGGCCCTTTCGGCATTAAAACACGCGCATTGCATCAACTGAAAAAATTCGCGGGCGCGCAGGGCAAAGGCAATGAATTTCACGATGCCGCGTTGGACGCGTATTGGATGAATGGGCTTGACGTGAGCGATGCAAACGTACAGCAAGAACTCTTGCAGCAAGTCGGCATTGAGGTGCCAGTCGCGGAAATTTTAGAGAATGTGGAATATCGAAATCAAGTGTTGATGGACGAACGCATCGCGTATGAAAACCAAATGAGCGGAGTGCCCGCTATCGTGTTTGCCGAAAAATATCTCGTCATGGGCGCGCAGCCGTTGGATGTGTTAAAGCAAGTGGTGGAACAAGTGCAACGTGAAGCGAGAGGCGAGAAAAGAGAAGCGTAGGGGCAATGCCTTGTGCTTGCCCAATTGCAGCTAACGCCGAAAAAAATAACGGAGCAAGAATGAGCGCGGATACGCCAACAGAAATCATCAAAGACAAAAATGGAAACGTTTTGAAACGCGCGGAAATTTTGCCGTACCTCGATTTTATTAAGGGCGACGCGCACACGCATCAAATTTGCGGTGATGTGCGCATCGTGCCGCAGGCGTGGAGTCCGCAACTCGAAAACAAACGCGATGTGTTGATTTATTTGCCGCCGTCGTACGCCACGAGCGAAAAAAAATATCCGGTGTTGTATATGCAGGATGGGCAAAATTTGTTTGACGACGCAACCGCGTTTGCAGGGCACGATTGGCATGTGGACGAAACGATGGAGCGCATGAGCGCAGACGGTTACGAGGCGATTGTGGTGGGAATTTATCACAGCGGCGAGGCGCGCTTGAACGAATACAATCCGTTTCCCGGCAAATGGCACAGTCTCGGCAACGAATATGTAAAATTTTTGTGCGATTCACTCAAGCCCTTTATTGACCGCAATTTTCGCACGCATACCGAACCGAACGCGACAGCCATTCTTGGCTCTTCGATGGGCGGACTGATTTCACTGTACGCCTTTTTCCATCGTCCTGATATTTTCGGTTTATGCGGCGCAATGAGTCCGTCGTTGTTTGTCGGACGCGGCGCAATTCTGAACGATGTGCGCGCGGCAGAATTTCACATCGGGAAAATTTATTTGGACAATGGCACCCGCGAGCCGAGCGCGCGGAAAATGTACGAACTCTTGCGCGAAAAAGGCTATCGCGTGCGCACCGATTTGAAATATGTTGCCGAACGCGGCGGACATCACACCGAAAGCGCGTGGGCGCGCCGTTTTCCCGGCGCGGTCCGCTTTTTATTAAAAGATTGGAAAGAAAAGAATCTGCCCAGTAGAAAGAAAAAATAATGTCTATGCGCACAATTTCTCACCTGATTAAACCACAAACCGTTGCCGAAGGCGCGGGCGTCTCTTTGCAGCGTTCTATCGCGCCGTTACGCAGCAACGAGTACGATCCGTTTTTGTTGCTCGACCATTTTAGTTTTCGCAATCCGCGTCAAGGCGAGCCGCGCGGTTTTCCCATGCACCCGCACAGAGGAATCGAAACTGTGACCTACATGCTCGAAGGCGGCACCGCGCACCGCGATAGTTTGGGCAATTCCGGTTTTATCGGCGCGGGTTCTGTGCAATGGATGACGAGCGGGCGCGGCATTTTGCACGAAGAGATGCCGCGCAAAAGCGAACGCGGCGGCGTAAATGGTTTTCAAATTTGGGTGAATTTACCTGCCGCGAAAAAAATGACCGCGCCGCGTTATCAAGAAGTGAACGCAGAAACGATTCCCACTGTTTCGCATCACGGCGCGACGGTGCGCGTGATTGCGGGACAATTTTTAGAAACGCAAGGACCCGTTCAAGAAATCGCCGCGCAGCCGTTGTACTTTGATGTGCGTTTGGACGCGGGCGCGACATTCACACAAGCGGTTCCATCCGCGCATACCGTTCTCGCCTATGTGTTTGAAGGCGACGGTTATTTCGGCGCGGAGCAAGCGCTGATTCCCGCGACGCATCTCGTCATGTTTGAGCCGGGCGATGAGATTCACGTAAGAACAGATTCCGGCGTCCGCTTTTTGTTTCTCGCCGGCGCGCCCTTTCACGAACCGATTGTGCCGTATGGTCCGTTTGTGATGAATACACTGCAAGAAATTCAACAAGCGGTGCGTGATTTACAGAATGGAACATTTGTGACGGCGTAATGGACAACAAACCTCTCGCCCGAAAATACAAACGCGCCGAAATCACGGTGACGTATCAGCCGCGTCGCTGTACGCACGTTGCTGAATGTTTGCGCCGCGCGCCGAACGTTTTTGACACATGGAATCAACCGTGGGTCCAAGTCGAAAACGGCACGCTGGAAGAAATCATTGACGCGGTGGAACGCTGTCCGACGGGCGCGCTGCATTACGAACGCACCGATGGCGGCGCACAAGAACAGCCGACTGCGACGAACGTCGTTTTCGTTGCGCGCAACGGACCGTATTACGTGCGCGGCGATTTGGAAATCGTGATGCCCGATGGTTCGGCGCTGCGCGAGACGCGCGCGGCGTTGTGTCGCTGCGGCGCGTCACAGCATTACCCATTTTGCGACAATACGCATCGTGAAATTCAATTCCGTGATGCAGGTGTGTATCAATCCGAAACGAACGCGCACAACGAACTCGCGTCGCATCAAAAGTTACGCATCACACCGCAGCCGAACGGCAATTTGAAATTCGAGGGCGCGTTTGAAATTCGTGACGCGCGGGGACAAATCATTTTTCGCGGCGAGAGACGGCGGCTGTGTCGCTGTGGACATTCGAACGACAAACCATTTTGCGATGACGCACACGAACGCATTGGATTCAAAACAAAAGCGCCAAGCCACTCGAACAATGAGCAATGACTCTTTTATGCTCGGCGTAAATTATTGGCCCCGTCGCAAAGCAATGTACTGGTGGAACGATTTTGATGCGGGCGAGGTGCGCGACGAATTCGCAGTGATACGCGAATTGAATCTCGCTCTCGTTCGCATTTTTTTGCTGTGGGACGATTTTCAACCCGCGCCGAATGAAATCGCGCGCGACAAATTAAAACATCTCACAACGGTTTGCGACATTGCCGCCGACGCGCAGTTGAAATTGGACGTCACGTTTTTTACGGGACACATGAGCGGTCCGAATTGGGCGCCGCGTTGGTTGTTGGGCGAGCCGCGCGTCGAAACGGCGCTTCAAGTCGTGAGTCAAGGACGCGTGGTGAATTCGGGTTATCGCAATTTTTTCACCGATGCCGTCGCACTCGACGCGGAAAAATTGTTATTGCGTACTGTCGTCGGTGAATTGAAATCACATCCCGCGCTTGGCATGTGGAATCTCGGCAACGAACCCGATTTGTTCGCGCAGCCGCCAACGTATCAAGCGGGACGCGCGTGGGTGCGCGCAATGAGAAACGTGATTCGTGAAATGGACGACGCGCATCCGATTACGTGCGGCTTGCATGTTGACAGTTTGGTACACGATAACGGTTTGCGCGTGAATGAGGTGTACGCCGAAACCGATGTCGCGGTGATGCACGCGTATCCGATGTATGCGGATTGGGCGCGCAGTCCGCTCGACGCGTGGTATGTGCCGTTCACTTGCGCGGCAGTGAGCGCGTTGTGCGGCAAGCCAACGTTGATGGAAGAGTTTGGCGGCTGCACCGCGCCGCGCGGCGAAAATTCTCAAGTGTGGCAATGGAATGCGTACGGCGAACCGCGCGAACAATTCATGGCGTCGGAAGAGGATTTGGCAGAATACTTGGACTCGACCTTGAAAAATTTGCGCGCCGTTGGCGCGACGGGCGCGGTGCTGTGGTGTTTTGCGGATTATGCGGAGAGATTGTGGAATCGTCCGCCGTGCGATGAGGCGCGGCACGAACGCTTTTTCGGACTGGTGCGTCCCGATGGCTCGTTGAAACCGCACGCGCAAGTCGTAAAAGAGTTTGCCGCGACGCGTCCGACAATTCAGCCGCTTCCCGAATGGGCGCGTTTAGATTTGGACGCGGAAACGTTCTACGAAAAGCCATTGGAAAATCTGAAACGCGCGTATGAAAAGTTTGCGGAACAACTTGGTTGACACACTCGTAAAGACCCAAGCATCCGCGAATTACACGAATAATCAGAATGTGGAAAGGTAAAAAATGAAAAACACAGTTCATGGCATTCATCATGTCACCTGCATTGCGGGTGACCCGCAAGAGAATTTGGATTTTTATGTCGGAGTGATGGGACTGCGGCTCGTCAAAAAAAGTGTGAATCAAGACGCGCCCGACACCTATCATCTTTTTTACGCGGACGCGGTGGGCAATCCCGGCACTGACCTTACATTTTTTCCGTGGCCCGAGATGGGACCTGCGCGTCGAGGCATTGGGCTTGCGATTGAAATTCCATTCGCCGTTCCGCCCGGCAGTTTCGATTTTTGGCGCAAACGTTTTGACGCGCGCGCCGTAAAATACGGCGCGCAAGAAATTCGCTTTGGCGAAAAAACTCTGCCGTTCCAAGACCCGCACGGTTTGCCACTCGCGTTAGTCGAGACAAACGACGAACGCGATTTTGTGGCATGGGACGACAGTCCGATTCCCGCGCAATATCAGTTACGCGGAATGCATGCTGCGCGCTTGTGGGAACGCGCGCTCGCGCCGACGGCAAAACTTTTGACGGAAAAGATGGGATTTGAATACGTCAGCGAGGAAAACGGCTGGCATCGTTACGGCGCGGCGGGCGGTGGCTCGGGAAAATGGGTTGAGGTGAAAGAATTGCCGAGCGAACGGCGCGGCGCGTGGGG
>SHND01000008.1 GCA_004295045.1 Chloroflexota bacterium
TCGGTGCCGCCATGCACAAGTTGTTATGTCTGGCTTACGGCGTCTTAAAGTCTCGGCAACCGTTCGATCCAAATTATGCAAAAATTCATCCCGTGACCCCTTGACATTCAAGACGGTATCTTTCGGGTTTCCAAAAACCCGAAAGATCTGCTGCTGATGCTTGACGTTACTTTTCAAAATCGTACAATGTTATGCAGTTTTACAAAAAACAGGAGCCAATGAAATGACAATGTCGTCCGCCGAAATGGTTCGGCTGAACAAAGACTATACGTTGTTCGAGTGGAATGCCCAAGCGGCGTTCAATCCCATTCCCGTTGTCCGCGCGCAAGGCGTCTACTTTTGGGACGCGGATGGGAAAAAATATATTGATATGAATTCGCAACTGATGAGCGTCAACATCGGTCACGGCGACGCGCGCGTCATCAAAGCGATTCAAGACCAAGCCGCCACGCTCACCTACGCGTCGCCGTACATGGCAACCGACGTGCGCGGCGTGTTGGGCGAAATGCTCGCGGAAATCACGCCCGCGCGTTTGAAAAAATCATTTTTTACGCTCGGCGGCGCGGAAGCCAACGAGAACGCGATCAAGATTGCCAAGATGATGACGGGCAAGCAAAAAATTATTTCGCGCTATCGTTCGTATCACGGCGGCACGGCGGGCGCGATGACGCTGACGGGCGACCCGCGCCGTTGGGCATCCGAGCCCGGCATCCCCGGCGTGGTGCGCGTGATGGACCCGTATCGCTATCGCTGTCGTTGGTGCGAGAGCGCGGACGCGTGCAATCTGAATTGTTTGAATCATGTCGAGGATACGATTCAATTTGAAGGACCCAACAATATCGCGGCGATCATTTTGGAGCCGGTGACGGGAACGAACGGGATTATCATTCCGCCCGAAGGTTACATGCAAGGCATTCGTTACTTGTGCGACAAGTATGGGATATTATTTATCGCCGACGAAGTGATGAGCGGCTTTGGACGCACGGGCGAATGGTTTGCGGTGGATCATTGGGGCGTCGAACCCGACATCATGTCCGTTGCCAAAGGTTTGACGAGCAGTTACATGCCGCTCGGCGCGACGATTGTTTCCGAAGAGGTTGCGAAATATTTTGACGAAAAAGTTTTGTACGCGGGCTTGACCTACGGCGGGCACGCGATGGGCTGCGCGGCGGCGATTGCGTGCATCAATGTGTACAAAGAGGATAATCTGATTGAACGCTCCAAAGAGATGGGCAAATATCTCGGCGCGTGGCACGAAAAACTCAAAGCGAAGCATCCCTCCGTCGGCGACGTGCGCTACATCGGTATGTTTTCGATTTTGGAAATCGTAAAAAATCGCGCGTCGCGCGAACCGATGGCGCCGTTCAACGCGAAAGCGTCAGAGATGGGCGCGATGGCGGTGGTGAATAAATTTTTCCGCGAAAATGGTTTGTTCACTTTTGTGCGCTGGAACAACATTCTCGTCAATCCGCCGCTTACGATTACAAAAGAGGAATTGGATGAGGGAATGGAGATCATTGACCGCGCGCTAGAGATTACAGACGACTCTTATGTTGAATAAAAAATGGCGAGCCACCGGCTCGCCATTTTTTTACGGCACTTTAACTTTGATGACATCGCTCAATTCTGTCGTGTTGTCCGCTTTGAGAATTTCGATGCGATAGAAATATGCTTTGCCGCTTTTCACCGTTTTGTCAACGAATTTGTATGCATGACCGATGGGGTCCGTCGGATCAGCTGTGACGCTCTTGAGCGTTTTGTAGGCACCAGTCCGCTTGGTCGCGCGCTGGACATTGAATCCGATGACGCCCATCGTGCTGCCGGTCTCCCACTTGACCTTTACCCGCGTACTCGATTTTGCTTTCGCGCTGAACGCGGTGAGGATGGCGGAGGTGGGGCTACTGGTCGCATTCGAAATTGCCCAGCGCGAGAACGATGTGACGCCTGCTTGCTGTACCCAATTGGCAGTACTGTCGCAAGCGGTGACGCCAACGACACCCCAACTCGCACCAAAGCGCCAGAGACTCAAAAGATTTGCGCCGACGGGCGGACATGCCGTTTCCGTATTGCCGTTCAACTCACTGTCGAGATAGCGGAGCCGCACCGTACAGTTCGATCCCGCGGCGCAATTGCCGCCTGTTGGCGTGAGAGTGTATTGACGGATCACCGCATTCGCAAAGTCGTTGGGTACATGCTTTTGGAGGTCAACGGTCATTGCCGTCGGCGCGGTTGCGCCGGCATTTACGGTGATTTGAACATTGGTGTTGCCAAAACAGCGTGGCGTACCGACGACAAGATCGGTCCGAGTGGTGTTTCCGACGACATCGCCTGTGCCTGAACAGGTGCCGCCGGTAGTTGTAAGCGTATTCGTACCCGTATTCAAGTCGCTCGTCAGTGTTAATGCACCGGTCGCGCTCGCATTGTTACCAAGCGTGACACTCCCGCCTACATTGTTGATGGTCAGTCCACTGAACGTTGTTGCGGTCGTGCCGCCAATGGTTTGTGCGCCCGTGCCGTTAAAAGTTACAGTTCGCGATCCGGGCGCAAGTGCGCCGCTGTTGCTGAAATTCCCGGCGACGGAGAGATCGAACGCACCAGCGACCATGTTGAATTGCCCGGCAGTGATGGTCATGTCAGATCCAATCTCGCAGTCGTTGCTAACAAGGCGCACGAACCGGTTGGTCCCTGAAGGATTGTTAACAATCAAATTTCCGAGCGTGATAGTCGTGCCACAGTTCATGTCGAACCCGTCGGTCGAACCAGCAGTAGTCGAGACACCATTCCCTAATTGAATTGTGCTGCCAGCGAAATTCTTTGTCCCTGCGCCAGCGACGACCTGCACAGCATTTCCGCCGCCCGTGTTCGCATTCGGATTGATAATCGTGACCGTCCCGGATGAAAATGTCAAGTTTGCTGCGCCAGCCGCATTGAAAGCGTTATTACTACCTACGAGATTTTCAGCGCCTTGGGGATCAATGTTAATCGTCGCGCCGTCAATTGTCGTCGTTCCATCGTTCATAGCAAATGCCCCGTTGAGGTTGAGAGTGCCGCTTGTTAGAGTCGCGGCCGCGCCGGTTGCAATTACAAGCCCGTCATTTCCGTTACCAATCGCTATAGTTCCGCTTGTGTTTGCAACGAATGTCCCATTAACATTAAGAGAATTGTCTTGGAGGGTGAGTCCGCCACTCCCAGTAAAGGCTAGGGCGCCGTTGCTCCCAACATCAATCGCTCCGGCACTCTTGGTCAGAGTCCCTGCGGTCTGTTCCCACGTTCCATCATTGGGATCAAAGTCGGTAGTTCCCGAACCCATCGTGACACTTTGAGAAGCAATGACTTTATTAGCAGTGCTAAGCTTGGAGAGCGTAACCATACTAAAAGTTGTCGTGCCGCTGCCACTCACGGTTTGGTCTCCGCTGGTGTTATTGAATAACACCCGAATTTCGCTGTCGGCATCAGGTTGACCGTTAAAGGTTCCATTGTTTTGGAGATTTCCGCTCAGTGCAAGAATGTTATTTGCATTCACCGTCGCAAGAACTTGAAAGGTACCGCCTGTTTGAATCGTGATATTCCCGTTCACAGTCAACGTACGCGCCGTGGTATTGTTCCCGATGTTTAGGAATCCGCTTGTGCCTTCGCCAACTGTCACTCCCGCTACAATCGGGCTTGTGTTAACCGTCACAGTATCGCCATCTTTGATTGTTATAGTATCCGCGCTTGCCGGGACTCCTCCGCCGCCAGAACATCCTGACCAGGTGGCGCCTGCGGTCCAATCGCCACCTCCAGTTCCATTAGTAGTACAAGCAACCGCATATATTGTCCCCGTTCCAAACAAAAACAGCGCGCCGAGTGTCACGAGCACGAACGCGCTGATACGAAGCCACTGAATTTTCATTGCATCCTCCAATGTGCGGATATA
Organism: Chloroflexota bacterium; assembly: GCA_004295045.1. Taxonomy (GTDB): domain Bacteria; phylum Chloroflexota; class Anaerolineae; order UBA4142; family SHND01; genus SHND01. Next base: position 3,917 of record SHND01000008.1, read on the forward strand.
ACAAGAATAGTCGCCAAACGTGAAAACTATATCACATCGCGAATTGCCGTGTCAATGGCAATTTATTTCGCCTCCTGCAAAGCGTTGACATTCGCCCCATTCCTCTTCATAATTCAGGCAGGAGGCGATGATGTCCGAATTTGAATTTGGCGGCGAGATTGCTTGGAAACCTTTGCGCGCGCAAAGCGTCGAAAGCAATCTGTATCAGTTTTACAAACGCAATGGCTTTAGCACCCTCGCGGAATTTCAAAAAAAATCCACCGACGATGTCGCGTGGTTTTGGGAAACGATGCTGCGCGCGCTCGATATTCAATTTTACGAACCGTACTCGCAGATCGTAGATTTGTCGCGCGGCATTCCATTTCCGAAATGGTGCGTCGGCGGCAAAATGAATATCGTTCACAATTGCTTGGACAAGTATCAGGGCGCTCCAAAGGAAAATCAGATTGCGTTGAAATGGGAAGGCGAAGAGGGCGCGACGCGCACGCTCACATACAAACAACTGAATGACGAGGTTTGCAAAATCGCGAACGGCTTAAGCGCGCTCGGTTTGAAAAAAGGGGACGCGATTGGCGTGTTGATGCCAATGACGCCCGAAATCATCATTGCCGTGCTGGCGATTGCGAAAATCGGCGCGGTGTTTCTGCCGCTCTTTAGCGGCTATGGTGCGGGCGCGGTGGCAACGCGTTTGAACGACGCGGGCGCGAAAGCATTGTTCACCGCCGACGGCACGTTTCGACGCGGCAATATTGTGCCAATGAAACACACAGCGGATGAAGCTGTCGCGCAGTGTCCGACGATTGAGCATGTGATTGTTTTGCCGCGCGCGAAAAACAGAATCGAGCTGCGCGCAACGCGCGATCATTGGTGGGATGAAATCGTGACGATGGGTGAAGAGTGGCAAGGAGCGAGCCGCACCGAGCGCACGGACGCGGAAGATTTGTTGATGCTCATTTACACGAGCGGCACAACGGGCAAGCCCAAGGGCGCGGTGCATACGCATTGCGGCTTTCCCATCAAAGCGGCGCAAGATTTGTTTCACGGGCTCGATTTGAAACCGACCGACACATTGTATTGGATGACGGACATGGGTTGGATGATGGGACCCTGGCTCGTGTATGGCACGCTGCTGCTCGGCGCGACGATGTTTTTGTACGACGGCGCGCCCGATTATCCCGCGCCGAATCGCGTGTGGGCGATGGTGGAACGCCACAACATTTCGCTGCTGGGACTTTCGCCAACGTTCGTGCGCGCGTTGATGAAATATGGGGACGAACCCGTAAAAAAATATTCGCTGAAATCATTGCGCGCGTTCGCGTCGACCGGCGAGCCGTGGAATCCGACGCCGTGGCTTTGGCTTTTCAACACCGTTGGCAACGGACAACTGCCGATCATCAATTATTCGGGCGGCACCGAAATCGCGGGCGGCATTTTGATGGGCAATTTTCTCGCGCCCGAAAAACCGGGCTCGTTTGCCGGACCTTTGCCGGGAATGGACGCGGATGTGGTGGACGAAAACGGAAATTCCGTGCGCGGACGCGTCGGCGAATTGGTCATTCGCAAACCGTGGATTGGGATGACGCGCGGTTTTTGGCACGACGACCAGCGTTATCTTGACACGTACTGGTCGCGTTTTCCGAACGTGTGGGTTCACGGCGATTTTTGCGCGGTTGACGACGATGGTTTGTGGTACATTCTCGGACGCAGTGACGACGTGATCAAAGTCGCGGGCAAACGGCTCGGTCCCGCCGAAGTGGAATCGGCGCTCGCGCGTCATCCTGCGGTCCAAGAGAGCGCGGCGATTGGCGTGCCGGATGCAGTGAAAGGCGAAGCGCTCGTTTGTTTTGTGATGTTAAAGGCGGGGTATCGGGAATATGGGGAGACAGGGAGACAGGGAGACAGGGAAACAGGGAGACAGGGAAACAGGGAAACAGGGAGACAGGGAGAGAAGGAAATCGAAAAAGAATTGCGTGAATTGTTGACGGAGGAATTGGGTAAAGCGCTATTGCCCAAAGCGATTTATTTTGTAAATGATTTGCCGCGTACGCGTAATGCCAAAATTATGCGCCGCGTCGCGCGGGCGGTGTACTTGGGGAATGATCCGGGGGATGTCAGCGCGCTGGAGAATCCGCAAGCGGTGGATGAAATAAGAGGAGTTATAAAATAAAAAATTTCGGAACAGCGTTCCGAAATTTTTTATTTCTTTACTCTGCCTTTAGCTGTACGTTTGAAATGTAACTTTGATAGTCCCAACCCGACGCGTATGCTTCCACCGAAATGATGCGAAAGGGTTTGATGGGCAGCGCCAGCAAGTTGCTCGATTCGACGGGAACCCACTGCCCGCGCGGAATTTGTTCGCCGTTGTTCGTCGGATTGTGCGTATCGTTTTGAATGAAATAGCCCCTGAAATATTCCGCCTCGTCGCCGTTCACATCGCGATAGCGAACGCGGAGGATGAGCGGATACTCGGTGCTCTGATAACCGCCCCCCGATAAACTTTGATTGTCCACGCGCACGTCGGCAGAAAGTTTGAGCGTCCGAAAATCGGAGACATCGCGATCAATATCTTGGCGAATGCCGGTGATGGCGCTGTTCTGGTTTGAATTGGCGCGATTGATTTGGACGGCGCGCCGATTCTCACTGGTGACCGCGCCAATCGAACCGTTGATGTTCCCGCCGTCGCCGCCTTGATCTACAAAGCAGCGCCAAGGTCCCGCCTCGTTCGGATCGCAAGTAACGCGCTGCGCGAAATCGCCGTTGCCCAACAAGTCTTGTGCCGCCGCGATTGGCGCCGCGATGGGTTTGCCTTGTTCCGCGACTACGCGTTCGCTCAAGCCGACGCGCAGCTGCTGACTGCCATCGCGCGATTGTAACGTCGCGTTGCCATCGCGTACGGCAATTTCCGCCGTTTTGTCTGTGACCAGAATCGAATAACTGCCGCCGGGATCGAGCCACGCGTCAAACTGCGGCGTGCGCACGAGAAATTGCAAAGGACGTCCGTCGGGATTGCCCGGATGCGCCCAGGTTGGCGCAACCGCGTAACGGACGAGTCCGCGCGGCTGTTCCACCACGACTTGATTCTGCAAATCGCTCCATGTAAAACGCGGGCGGCGCATTTCTTGAAGCGTCAGTTGCGTATCGGGCGAAATGGTTGCTGTGCTGGAATCGAAAAAGGTGAGAAACGCGCGCGAAGTATCGCTCTTGTCCGTGACGATGGTGTTGTCCTCAGAGATGGGCGCAGGGTCCTTGATTGCAATCGGCAGGGGCGCGTTTGGAACATTGACGCTGACCGGAGTGACGCCGCCTTGCGTGACGCCAATCGCTTGCAACAGCGCGGTTTGTGATTCTGTGGAAAAGCGAACGAACTGGACGCCGAGAAAGGGAACGAGGAGGGAGAGCGCAATGCAAACGCCGAACGCACCAAAGAGGACGAGCCATGCCATGCGTTCGGGCTTGCCTGCCACCGTATTTGTTTGCGGCGCTGCCGTGCGCGGGAGCGCACCCGTATTAACTTCTAACTTCAAAGCGATCAAATTCTCCCGACGGCGCGTGCCATTCGACTTGGACACTTTCCACTACTGCCGCCGATGGACCAATGCGAAGCGCCTCGAGCAATTGTTCAATCGTCGCCCGCGCGCCTTCTACGATGATTTGGACGGAACCGTCCGCCGCGTTGCGCACGAATCCGGTCAAACTCAAATCGGACGCGCGCCGCTGGGTGAACCAACGAAAATTCACCCCCTGCACAATGCCGCGCACGGAAATCTGCGCGCGGGTTTCTTGTTTCACAATCGTTTCAATAGACACGCCAAAATTATAGCACAAGATAGCAGATAGCCGATAGCAAAGGGGAGATGGCAAATTGCAATTTACCATCTGCGATCAGCCATCTGCTATAATCGCTGCATGTCCTATTCTCTCTCGATTGAACACGCGCGCGCGTTTTATGCGGACGCGGACAGCGCACACGATTTTGAACATATTTTGCGGGTGATGAAAATGGCGGAACGGCTGGCGCGTGCCGAAGGCGGCGATGTAGAAATTGTGCGCGCCGCCGCGCTGCTGCACGACATTGCGCGGCATGAAGAAGATTCGGGCGCCGCGCCAATAGACCACGCGCAAGTTTCCGCAGATGACGCGCGCGCATTTTTACTGCAAAATGGCGCGGATGAAACGTTTGCCGCCCGCGTTGCCCAAGCGATTCGTTCGCATCGTTTTCGCGGGAGTGTGCAGCCGACGACGCTCGAAGCGAAAATTTTGTTCGACGCGGACAAACTCGATTCGATTGGCGCGATTGGCGTCGCACGCGCATACGCGGTGGCAGGTTTGGCGAATCAAAAATTGTACAGTGAACCAAAAGAAAATGCGGTGGCGACGCGCGAACAACATAACAAAGCACACACCCCCGTTGATGAATATCATGTGAAACTGAAACATTTGCGCGAACGCTTTTTTACGCCGACCGCGCGACAAATCGCCATAGAACGGCACGCGTTCATGGAAAAATTTTTTGAACAGTTGACGCGCGAGGCACAGGGAGACAAGTAACAGGGAAACAGGGAAACAAGTGTCCGGCCTACCTGCCTACCTGTCTACCTGCTTTCTTGTTTCCCTGATTACGGATGACCTGGATTTTCATTCCCGCGGGCTATCTGCTCGGCTCGATTCCCGTCGCGTGGCTTTTGACGAAAATCGCAACGGGACGCGATCTGCGCGAATTGGGTTCGGGAAACGTTGGGGTGTTGAACACCGCGCTGTCGGTCCATCGTTGGGCGGCGGCGCTCGTTTTTTTCTTGGAAGCGTTAAAAGGCGCGCTTGCGGTGCTTGTGCCGCGTTATCTCGGCGCGAATGAATTTGTAATTGGCTGCACGGTGATTGCCGCGTTTGTGGGAACGCGGTGGAGCATTTGGCTTGGTTGGAAAGGCGGACGCGGGAATACACTCGGCGCGGCGGCGTTAGCTGTTTATTCGCCTCCCTCGCTTGTGGTCATCGTTGTGATTTATCTCGCCGCGCGTTTTCTGACGCGCAGCACTTTTTTGGCAATGCGCGTCGCGCTGCTGTTTCTGCCAGTTGTCATGGGGTTGGTGACGCGGACGTGGATGTCTGTTCTATTCGGAGGAATCTTCGCGCTGATTTTTTTGACAACGCATCAACCTGAAACGGACGATCACCTATTGCTCAAGGAAAAATTTCCGACGCTCTGGGCGTTCTTGACCGCGCCGCGGCGAAATTGAAAAATCTTGAATCAATTGTTTTTATCTTCCACCACCCATTATCCTTCAATCATCCGTAGAGATTTGGGAGCAGTGGATAGAAAGATGCGTTGTGTGATTTGAACTGCATCAAGAAGGCGCATTTGATGTTTCTGTATCTGTTGCCTCATCAAGTTGAGCACGTAACTGGCTCACGTTGTGCTCATGTTCCTGTTGGTCGAAAATCATCGAGCTCTGTTTCGAGTCCTTTGAGCCACGCCCCTTGTTGCGCGTCTGTCAACTCTGGTTCCGCACGATCCGTCAATTGAACGAAAAATTCCAAGTGACGCGCCGCGACAGCTTCTGCTTCACCAGCCTCAAGCAATTTGTTTCGAGCATACTGCCGCACCGGCTCCAATAACCGATAGCGCATTTCTTCCTCGCGTTCCTCTTGCGCAACGAGCGACTTGGTCTCTAGCTCACTCAAGAGCGCGGCAACCGACTCGGTCGGCAGTTCATCGCCTCCACAAACGAACGTTGCTGCGGCAAGCGTCCATCCCCCGACAAAAACGGCGAGACGGCGAAATACCGTTTGCTCGGCTTGAGACAGCAGCGCAAAACTCCAATCCAATACGGCGCGCAAATTAGAGTGCCGCGCTTCCGTGTCATGCATGGGTGTCGTCAAATCTACATTCGACGCGATCTGTTCCGAGATTTTCTCAACAGCCATTGACTTGAGCGTAGTAGCAGCTAACTCGATTGCCAGCGGCATGCCTTCCACATTCTGGCAGATGCGAATGACCGACGCGCTCGTTTTCGCGTTCAAGGCAAAATCTTCGTCCAACTGATTCGCGCGCTCGACAAACAATTGCACCGCGCTGTAATGTCCCAACTCGTCCGCGTTGTGTGAAACACTCGTCGGATAACTCAATCCCGTCACGCGTGTTACCCATTCCGCTTGTACGTTCAGCGGTTCGCGCGAGGTGACAAAAATTTTCACCTGCGGCGCGGCTTGCAAAATTTCGATGACGAGCGCTGTCCCCTTTAGGAGATGCTCAAAGTTGTCGAGGAGCAGTAAAAGTTGTTTCGCGCGCAGAAAATTCAAGAGTTGTGTTTTGGGTTCTTGCGGACCCTCAAAAGTAAAGTTCAGCGCGCTCGCTATCGCAGGCACGATGAAATCGGTTTGTCCTGCGCCGAGGGAGGCGAGCGGAACAAAAAACACACCGTCACGGAACGAGCCAAGCAAATGTTTTCCCGCCTCCAACTCGAGCCGCGTTTTGCCGATGCCTCCAGCGCCGACGAGTGTGAGCAAACGACAAGCAGGATTGTTCAAGCGCGCGGCGATGCGCGTCAATTCCGTTTCGCGTCCAAAAAAGGTCGTGAGCTGCGTAGGCAAATTGTGCGGCGACGAAATGCGCGGCGCGATTTCCTCGGCGCGAATTTGTTGGTACAACGCGTTCGTCTCTGGGCTTGGTTCGACGTTCAATTCTTCCGCCAAGACACGCCGCGCGCTTTCGTACTGCTGTAAAGCCGCGCTGCGCTGCCCCGTTTGCGCGAGCAGGCGCATCATTTGGCGATGCGTTTCTTCGCGCCACGGTTCAATATACAAAAGACGCGCCGTAAAGGGTAAGGCGGTTTCAGATTGCCCGCGCCGCGCGTAAAAGCCGCTCAAACATTCCAAGACGGAAACAATGCGCTGGTGCCAGCGTTCGCGTTCGGCGACAAGCCAGACTTCGAATTCGGGACAATCATCGAGGTAGAGTCCCGCCATGAATGCGTCATGATACAGCGCGGCTGCGGCGGCTAATGCATCTGCCGTTCCCGACATCGCGTATGCCTCAAAATCGCAGATGTCAAGAGCAAACGCCTTCAGATCAATTTGAATCCAATCGCGACTCGCGTGGAAAGTA
>SHND01000075.1 GCA_004295045.1 Chloroflexota bacterium
ATCCACACCTCCGGCGTCGTCGGGCGGGGCCAATTTTCCGGCGGCTCTTTCATAAAGAGCCACGGCAAATGCGCGGGACCCAACGCGGCAGACCACGGCGAATTGTTGGCGAGCGGAACGAGCGTTTGGTACGCGTTGCGAATTTTCGGTTTCGCCACCCAATTTTCTTTGTCGGTCGGATTCAACGGTTGGTCCATGAATCCATCGGGACCCGGACGCGCGCTGGCGAGACGGTCATGCCCCGGACGATTCAAACGCACTGTCGTGCCAATCGTTCCGCCCGGCACTTCGAGCGCGCCGACGAGAATTGCCAGCATCGTGCGTCCCCACAGCGCTTCGTAACCGCCCCAACCATTCGTCACCGTCTTGCCCAACAAAATTGCGACGGGGCGATACGGATACGTTTTGCCTTCAATCTCGATCGTGGCGCCGACGTTCGCGTTTTCCAAAAATTCGCGCGCGACTTGGCGAATCGTCGCGGCGGGCGCGCCCGAAATTTTTTCCGCCCACTCGGGCGTATAGTCGCGCACATGGTCAATCAATTTTTGAAACGAGGTCGCGGCTTGGATATTTTCAAAATTGGTAAGTTCTTGGTCTGCGCCGATGGTGATGCCGCTCGTCGTGTACGTCCCATCCATCGCGGGCGTGAACGCTTCATCGAACGGACGCGCGCGATTTTCTTTTTCATCCCACATCAACGGCTTGCGCGATGTTTCGTCGCGCAAGAACAAACCGTTCGGCGCGATGAGATACGGCGAATTGGTCATGCCGCGCAAAAATTCGACATCACATTCCTTGCGCCAATCGTGTTCGTGCAGAATGGTGTGAATGAGCGCGTACATCACCGCCGCGTCGGTTTTCGGTTTGACGGGCACCCACTGCGCGTGCGCGCCCGTGACGGAAAGATGCGGTTCGAACTGAACGCGTTTCAAGCCGCGTTCGCGCGCTTGCGCGTGCCGCCACACGCCGAGAACGCCGCCGCTCGCGTCGTTGTTGTTGCCGAACGAGATGAGATAATTCGTGCGCGGCGTGTCGGATTGCACGGTAAAGGCGCGATGCCAAAATTCACCGTAAAGATGTTCCGAGTGATAACACTTGACGCCCTGACCGCTGCCGATGCCAAAATCCACCGGACCCCACGTCGAAAGAAACGCGGGCAGCGCGCCGGTGTACGCGGGCGCAATGCCGCCGGAGCCGAACGTGACGGCGAGACGCGGATAGCCGCTTTCGTCGCGCACGCCTTTGGCTTTGACCGCGAGCAATTTTTGCGCGATGAGGTCGAGCGCTTCGTCCCACGTCACTTCTTTCCACTGCGGGTCGGCGTCTTGGGCTTTGACGGGATTCGTCCGCACCATCGGTTTTTTGACGCGGAACGGGTTGTAAGTTTTTTGAATCAAGCCGTATGCTTTGACGCACACGCGCCCCGCCGCCGGATGAATGTCGCCAAATTTCCAATTCGGCTCGACGCGCGTGGCGACGCCATCCTCGACGCAAACGTTCAGCAAATCGGGACCGGCGACGCATTGATAACAGTATTCGGCAACTTTGGTTGTTGACATGGCATTTCTATAAAGGACGTAGGGCAAATTTGGAATTTGCCCTATATCCTCAAGACAAATTTTAAATTTGCCCTATCCCCCCCAGGCAACACCGCGCCGCTGCGCCCATTCGGCGCCCAATTCTTCCAGCGCGCGCGGTTCAAGCATATTTTCCGCCATCTGAAAGAGCATCACTTCTTCTTTGCCAAAATGTTCGCGCGCCAGATGAAGCGTATCCGAGACGAGTCGCTTGGCTTGAGCTAGATCTTCGGTTTGGGGCAAGCGCGCGAGCGCGCCTTCGATTTCATCATGTGCGCGCATCAACTCGCGGATTTCTTGCAACTGTTCGAGCCAGCCCTCAATTTGCTCGTGTTCCATCCGAAAGACGTGCGTCGGTCCCTCTTCGCCCATGATATTTTCCATCGCGGGAAAGAGGACCTCGTTCTCGATATGCGCGTGCGATGCCAATCCTGCGAGCAGCAGCGCGCCCTGCGCTTTGATAACTTCCAAATTCGCTGTTTCGGCAGTCCGCTGCAACAAGTCGAATTGCGAATAAAGTACTCCGTGTTCGCCTACAAGTGCGTCTGTGATTTTCATGAGATTGTCGCGTCACGCAATACGCGCCACGTCTCACGTAATCCGTGCTGCGTGTTTCGTAACGCGTGTTGCGTGTTCCGTCACCCTATCGTCGTATATCCCCCGCTCGCGCTAAAAATCTGTCCCGTCATGTACGCCGACATATCCGACGCGAGAAACAAAATCACGTTGGCAATATCAATTGGCTGCGCGAGACGACGGAGCGGATACGCTTTGGCGATTTTCTCTTCGCCGCCGGCGCTCTCGATAAAATCGCGCGAGCCCGGCGTATGCGTGACGCCCGGCGCGATGCCGTTGACGGTGATGTTGTAACGCCCCACTTCTTTTGCCAATGCTTTGGTGAACCCGGCGACGCCGGCTTTGGCGGCGGAATACACCGTCAAGTACGGTTCGCCGATGCGCCCCGCGTCGGAAATGAGATTCACGATGCGCCCATATTTCTGCTCGGTCATCGCGTCGAGGACGGCGCGCGAAACGTTGAGCGTGCCATACAGCGTCACGCGCAAATTCGCGTCGTACTCTTCGGGCGTCATGTCTTTGAACAATTTGGTCGTCCAGCGCGCGGCATTGTTGACGAGAATATCAATGCGCCCAAATTTTTCCAACGCCGCTTGCGCCAACGCGCGCGCGTCGTCTGCATTTGTCACATCGGTTCGCGCGCCAAACGCGTCGCCGCCAAACGCGCGAATTTGTTCCGCCGCCGCGTGCGCGCTCGCTTCGTCAATGTCGGCGATTACAACGCGCGCACCGGCGCGGGCAAAGAGTTGCGCGGTCTCGCAGCCGATGCCGCGTCCCGCGCCGGTGACGATGGCGACGCGTCCGTTCAAATTAATTTCGATTGACATTGATTTATTTCCTTGGTTCGGCACTCCGCTTTCCCTTGCCATCAGACTTTAGCCTGAGGCCTGTTGCATTGGTCTTGTATAAATCACCCGAAACAACATCAACGCGAGCGTACAGTCCGCACATTCTTCCGCAAATTCTTCCTGCGCTTGCGGTTCGAGCCATATCTCAAACCCGAGTTCTTTGTACATCTGAAGCATTTCGTTCAGGCGCGGCGGACCGCCGACGAAACGGCGCGTCCAACCTTCGGCGGCAAGTTCGTCCTCGCTTTTTGTGCGGGGCGTGAGACCAAAAACAACGTTGTTCACGGTGTGTTATAATTGCTCGCGATTATCATAATCCTACGCGGAGGTGCGCGATGGCTGCGATTACGATTGAACGCGACGGCATAAAGATTCCACTCGAGGCGATAGAGGACAATGGTATTACTGTCATTACGCTCGCGCCGCGCGCTTGGCTGATTCTAAATGCCGATGCGGTTGCTGCATATCCGCGTAACAAACTGGATGCGTTACAACGCGCCGCGCGCAATCTGGTTGGCGAACCGGAACCTGAATCAGAATATCCTTCATACTATTCGCCCGGCAAAGTGCGCGCGTTAAAAGAAATGCGCGCGATGGGCATTGATGTCTCTGGCGGCGAAGAATATTTCGATGAGATGCCCGAGAATCCCCCTTCGCTTGAGCAAGTGCGCGAGATTCTGTCCAAGACGAAACGTTCATTATCCGATGAAGTTATCGCTGAACGAGATGAAAGATGAGCGATTACTTTATTGATACCAGCGCGCTGGTCAAACATTATCGCCCGGAGGCAGGTTCGGTTCATGTGGATGCCATTCTCTCGGACGCCGCATCGCAATTTCAAATCTCGTCACTAACGATTGTTGAATTTGCTTCAACCATGCAGCGACTCAAGAGTCGCGGTGAAATCAGTCCTGACGAATTGCCACTTTTACTTGAACGGTTCACTGCCGATATTGGCGATACTTTGCTCGTATTGAGATTTCCACGCAACTGGGCGAGTATTGCGCGCGACTTGGTATTGACGCACAGCATTCGCACACTCGATGCACTTCAACTTGCTACTGCATTGCAATTGAAACGCTCACAACTGATTTTTGTTGCCGCTGATTCACGACTCCTTGCCGCCGCGCAAGCCAACGGCTTGCAAATCCTCAATCCCCTCACCGCGTAATCACGCGTCCACTACCTCTTCCGAAACAACTTCAAACTCGCGTTCGCCTTTGCCATTTCCACCCTGCAGTTTGCGCAAACGCCGCTGCGCCATCACTGCCGCGCCGACGGCGCCCGTGTATTGCGCCCAATCATCGTGCGGGACGTTCACATCCGCTTTGAGTTTGTTTTGGACGACGCGCCCCATCGTTTCAAAACGCAGGATGCCGCCGACGAGCGTAAATTCGGGTTCCATCTGCACGCGCTTCATCAGTTGCACCGAACGATCCACCAGCGACACAATCGCGCCGTGCATAATGTCGGCGGGCGTCGAACCCGACGAAACGTGATTGATGACTTCGGATTCGGCAAACACCGCGCACACGCTCGAAATCGTCACCGCGTCTTTCGACGTCGAAATCAACGGACCAATTTCCTCGATGCGATAGCCCATGTAGCGCGCCGTTTTTTCCAAAAACGCGCCCGTACCTGCCGCGCATTTGTCGTTGAGCCGAAACGAACGGACTTTGCCGTTTTCCGCCAAACGACTCGCCTTCATCGTTTGCCCGCCGACATCCAAAACCGTTTTGGTGTTGGGATAAAAATAACACGCGCCGCGCGCTTGCGCGGAAAGGTCGGTCACTTGGACATCGCGGAACGGCACCTGGAAACGTCCGTAACCGGTGCTGACAACATACCGAACGTCGTCTTGCGCGATGCCCGCTTCCGCCAACGCGTCTTGGTATGCGCTCGTCGCGGCTTCGGCGAGGCGAAAGCCGGTGTTGATAATGCCCTTGCCGAGCAATTTACCGTCGCCGTCCAAGAGAACGGCTTTGGTGTACGTTGAGCCAACGTCAATGCCTGCGGTAATCATGCGGTCACCTCTTTCGTGCGTACCGGTTCGCGGCTGCTCTTGATGCGGTCCATCGCAAAGAGCGCGGCGCCCAACGCGCCCATGTAATGCGATTCTTCGCTCACGTTCAACGTCGTGCCGAGCGCTTCATTCAACACCGTCACCATGCCTTGATTGCGCGTCACGCCGCCCGTGAAGGTGATTTGGTCTTGAATACCGACGCGCTTGAGCAGCCCAATCGAACGTGTGCCAATCGAACGATGCACGCCCAACAAAATCTCTTCGATTTTTTTGCCTTTGCCCAACCACGACAGCACTTCGGATTCCGCAAAGACCGTGCAAGTCGTGCTAATCGGCACCGCTTTTTCCGCGCGCAATGCGACCACGCCGAGTTCCGCCAACGGAATTTCGAGCGCCGCCGCCGCCGATTGCAAAAAGCGTCCGGTGCCTGCCGCGCATTTGTCGTTCATGCAAAAGTCCACCACTTCGCCGTTCGGCTGCACGCGAATCGCTTTGGTGTCCTGTCCGCCCATGTCCAACACGGTGCGCGTATCAGGAAACATGTGAACGGCGCCGCGCGCGTGACAGCTGATTTCGGTGATTTGGGTGTCGCCGAACGTGACTTTGTAACGTCCGTATCCGGTGCCGACAACATAGCCGACTTGTTCTTCGTCAATCCCACCTTGCTCAAGCGCGGCGAGAAACGATTTTTCGGCGGCGGTCACCACATTCGCGCCCGTATCAATAATGGTGCGTCCTACAATTTCGCCATGCTCGTTGATCACAACCGCTTTGGTTTGTGTCGAGCCAACGTCTACTCCGGCTGCGTATGCCATAAGACCTCCAGATGCGAGATGCGAGATGCGAGAATCGAGAATTGAGAAACGAGAATTCAATTTCTCGCCTCTCGCCTCTCGTTTTTCGTTTCACGCCGCTGTTCTTAATTTCCGCGTCGCCAATCCTTCAAAAAACGCGTCAATGCGATTTTTCATTTGCGCTTCCGAGACCACGCGCTTGTCCATCATGTCCGATTCGATAAAGAGCGTCATCACATCGCTCGCTTCCATCACCGCGCGGCGGTTGTCCGCGAGACCTGTCGAAACGGTGCGGCAGCTTTTGATGGGATGATAGACGATGCCGTCCACTCGAAACGGCTCGAGCATGTTCACCAACGCGCGGTCCTGGAAAAACATCGAGTCCATCGCGTTGCGGACACTCAACAGCGTGCCTTCCGCCAAACTTTCGAGCGGATTGTTCAGATCGTACTGATAGCCGAGTTCGAGTCCGCCCGCCGCGAACCACAAATACGTCGAGCCGATAAAGACGCCGCCCCAATCCGCGAACAATTCATAGAAACGGCGAAAGATGGGATAACAGGGCACGCCGACGAAAATGAGGCGATATTTTTCTTCGGGCAGCGTGCCGATGCCGTTGGCGACTTTGTATTCCATCTCTTGCACGAGGTCCTGGAAATATTGGCTGCCTTCGACACTGCCGCGCAAACCATTCGCCACGCCGAGATAAATCGTCCCTTCGCTCAACGCGTTGAATGTCGCGGGCGTGTTTTGATTCAATTCAATCACGCGCTTGTACGCCGCCGCCATATCGTTCGTGTATTTCATCTGCGCGCGCAATTTGTCAATGTCGAATTTTTTGCCGCTCAATTCTTCGCACAGCGTGATGAGCTCTTGCAGTTGAAACTGCACATACTGTTTGTCGCGCCCGAAATCGCCCGATGATTCGCTTGTGCCGTACCCCGCGCTGCGTCCGCCGGGAATGTCCACCGTAAAAGTGGGAATGCTGTACATGCGCTCCCAAATTTCCGCCCACTTTAAATAAGTGTTGCACGCATTCGTCAACACCGCGAGATTCGGTTTCGGAATGCGCCCCATCGGATGTTCGCCGCCGCGCAGCTGCATGCCCACATCGGCTTTGACATAGCCGCAGATGTCGGGTGAGTAACCATAATCTTCGGCGGTATTGAGATATTCATGCGCGACGCGACGCACCGCGGTTTGCAGCGAGTTGATTTCGGGAAAGGAAATTTGAAAATCGAACGCGCGCAAAATCTCCGAAATACTGCCCATGACAAAAACATACGCCGTTTTATCGCCGCGTTCAGGCGCCTGACTCAACGACTCGAACCATTCGCGGAACAAGCGTCCGCCGTCTTTGGCGCCGCGCCCGACAATTTCGTGACCGTTAGTTTCGTTGCTCATAATGATTTGGGTAGATAGGTAAATAGGTAGATAAGTAGACAGGTAGACAGGTAGACAGGTACGCCCTGTTTCCCTATTTACTTGTTTCCCTGTTTTCCTTTCTCCTTGTTTTCCTCTCTCCCTGCCTCCTCTCTACTCAAACAACACATTCTCCACAAACGTCTCGAGCTGCATTTGCATGTGGTCAAAGCTCGTCATCTTTTCCTCAAACTCGCTGATGAAATACGGGATGTTCAATTCGTCGAGTTCTTTGGAATAGGCGACTTGTTCGTCCAACCCCGGTTCGCACATTTTCGCGGCAGTGATAATTGCGGCTTCCGCGTTCGCGTTGCGTAGACGCTGCACGAGCATTTTTTCTTTCGGTTTGCGAAGGTCGTGCTGCACGGGACTGTACGAAGACGCGTTCAGATACGCGTCCGCCAGATTGAACAATGGGTCGCCTTCCGTTTCCACATCTTGCAAAATCCAACGCAAGCCGATGAGCAAATCATCGTCCACGACGTAACACGATTGCGCGATGACGCGTAGCAAATCGAGCGGGGGCTGTTCGCAAAAACCGCCGTCGAACACCACACGGATTTTGTCTTGCTTTTTCGCGCTGCGCGCCCTGATTTGCGGAATCACCGCCGCGAGCAATTCATTATGTTCCTCGCGCGTAATCATGCCGCCGAGCGAAACCAACACGTATGCTTCGTCCACGCTCAAAAGCCACGGCGTTGTGCGCTTGATCTCGTACACTTCGCGCAACAAACAGCGATTCCGATTAAAGACCTTGATGGAATTCCGCAGCGCCGCATCCGTGACAGTTACGCCGGTGATGGCTTGAATATCTTGCATCACGCGCGAATATTCGCCGCACAAGTAACGCGCGGAATATGCCGAGTTGGCGTTTTGCGGCAGATACAAAATTTGCGCGGGATACGGCAGATTGCGGCCCCACACGGCGGCGAGATTGCGCGCCGCGTCGCAAATCGGATGCGAAACGAACATGTCGAGTTCGAGCCGATGACTCAGCGCGAGTTCGAGCGAGCTCTTGATAATGGAGCAGAGGTACGAGCCGAAACGCGAATCGGCTTGGCGTCCTTCGACGGGCGCGCCGCGCACTTTGACCGGCAACATTCCCGCCGCGTGCGCGATTTCTTCGGGAAAGTACACTTGAAAATGTCCAAGCACCTTGCCGCCCGCCGCGCGCCAACGTTTGACCGTCGGATATTCGGGGTCTTGTACGAGTTCGCGCACGTAATAAAAAATTTCGTCGAGCGGTTTGTCTTGCCACGAATCTAGGAGTTGCATCATTGTCTCCGTGTGACGACGGACGGCGGACGACGGACGACGAATCTCGTCGAAAGGTTGTCTGCGGTCTGTTGTCTGTTGTCTATCCTCTGTCGTCATTCATCCTTCCACACCGCCGCGCGTTTTTCCATAAATGCTGCGAGTCCTTCTTGCGCGTCGGCGGTTTGCATCAACTCGTTCAAATACAATGCTTCAATCTCGCGCAGCGCGTTCTCTTTTTCGCCGCGCAGTGGAATTTGCAACGCGCGCTTGGTCATTCGTAAAATCGCGCCGCTCAATTTACTCAAGCGCGCGGCGAACGCATTCAGCGCATTCTCAAAATCGTCCGGCGCGGCGACGACATTGACCAAACCAAGTCGTTCCGCCGTATGCGCGTCTATCGCGTCGCCTGTCAAAACCAGCTCAAACGCTTTATTGCGCGGCAACAAACGCGGCAGCATCAGCGCGGCGATGGGCGGAAAGACGCCGACTTGAATTTCGGGCTGCGCGAATTTCGCCTTTTCGCTCGCGACGATGAAATCACACGCGAACGCGAGCTCCATCCCGCCGCCCAACGCGCTGCCCTGCACCGCCGCGATGGTGGGTTGTTCCAATGACCACAACGCGCGAATCAAGCCATGAAAAACAGAAATCATTTCGCCCACGCGGTCTTTGGTATGGTCTGCAATATCTACGCCCGCCGAAAAGAATTTTCCTTGCGCGGCAAGAATGATGACGCGCGTTTTCGCATCCGCGCCCGCGTCGCACAACGCGGTGGTGAGTTCGCGCATCGTCGCAATATCCAGCACATTCAACGGCGGACGATTCATCGTCACCCGCGCAATGCCATTGTTTTTTTCGACGAGAAGGTTTGACATGATTAGTTCGCGTATGGCTGATGGCTGATAGCAGATGGCAAATGCGCTATCGCGCTATCACACTATCGCACTAACGCACTTCCGCACTTGCCACAAAATTCAAATTCGCCCGGCAATCCTTTTGTTCCGCATGATGGGCAGGTTTGCGAATACGGACCAAACAAAAATTCGGGCGCGCCATCAATCGCTTGTGCGCGCAGTTCGCGGTAACGCGGCGCGCGTTTTTCCACGAACGCCGTCATGCCTTCGTACGGCTCGGTGGTCGCAAAATGCAGCGAGAGCCAATCTTGCGCGTGGCGAATCGTTTGCGCCCACGCCATCTCTTTCCAATAATTCACTTGCGCTTTGGTGTAACGCAAACATTCGGGGAATTTGTCAATCAATTTTTGCGCGAGTTCATTCACCGCGTCATCCAACTGCGCGGCTGGCACCACGCGATTCACCAAGCCCCAATCGAGCGCGGTCTTGGCATCAATCGGCTCGCACGTCAACAACATTTCGCGCGCGCGTCTGTCGCCGATGAAAATGGGCAGCCATTGCGTCGCGCCGCCCGCCGCGACGGAGCCAACGCGCGTGCCGACTTGGCGAATCGTCGCGTGGTCTGCCATCACCGCGAGGTCACACGAGATATTGAATTCATTGCCGCCGCCCGCCACCATGCCGTTGATGCGCGCAATCACCGGCTTGCCAATGTTGCGTAACAAATCGTGACACTCGATAAATTCGCCCATCCATTTCCAATAATCGCGCGGGCGCTGCGTGAACACTTCGGCGTACTCTTTAACATCGCCGCCTGTGCAAAATGCTTTTTCACCCGCGCCCGTCAATACAATCACCGCGACGGCATCGTCCCACATTGCATCTTTGAACGCGGTGGTGAGTTCGCGCACCGTGTTGGTGGTGTAGGCGTTGTATGCCTGTGGGCGATTGATGGTCACGCGCGCAATCCAATCACCTTTTTCGTACAAAATATCTTGAAAATCAAATGTTTCGGCGGGACGGGAGGGGAATTTATTTTGCATGTTTGTTATGCCTGATAGACCGATTGAAAATAATTGTTGGCGCTGGTTGCGAGCAAAGCGTGATATTCGCGAAAGAGCGCGGTGGCTTCCCAACCGCGCCAAGCGCGCGGCAAAAGTTCGAGCGGCAAGTACGGATCGCGGTACGGAAATTTGCGGTACTGATGAATCAACAACACGCGCCGCGCGAAACATTCGCTTTCGTCCACCGCTTCATTCTTTGCGAATTGCGCGCGATAAAAATTTGCGGCGGGCGCGTGACGCGCAATAAAATCGCAATAGTCGTGATTCAATACATCCAAATCCCAACAGCGCGCGACAAATTCTTCTGACGACATGAATCCTTCCGCTTGCGCGCTAAAGGTCTGTACAAAATTTTGAATGTCGAGACGGGCGGCGATGGATTCAATTTCGGGCTGCCGGTCGCGCGGCGAGACCCAGACGGTGTTGGTCAACATGCCGTA
>SHND01000050.1 GCA_004295045.1 Chloroflexota bacterium
GAACGCGGGCGACGCCACATCCTCTATCGTCAACTGGCGCGTCGGGTCGCGCAAAATTTCGAGATGCGGCGCGAGCGGATATTCGCCGGACGCGTCGGTGAGAACGATTGGCGGGGCGGTGTCACCTTGCGCCCACGCGCTCATCACCATTGACAGAATGAGAATCGCAAGCGCCAAGACGGCGCCAATTTGTAAATAGAGGATCGCGTGTTTGCGGACGGATTCAAATGCGCGAGACATTGTCATTGAGGGAAAAAATTACGCGTCGCGATTGGCGACGATGGTGATTATAACGTATCTGGCGCGGCAGAAAAAGATATGTCAAGAATAATGTCCCTTGACGATAGGACATTTGCCCCTTGTCACGTTCAGGACTGGACTGTAGCATGTCAGCAGGATTTACGAGTTTAGCAAGCGGGAGGTGACATTATGGATCGGTTGGGCACCATTCTCGTCATTGACGATGACAAGACGCTGCTGCGCCTGTTACAAGAAGCGCTCAACAAAGCAAATTTTCATGTCATTCTGGCAACCAACGGCATTGACGGAATGCAAGAACTGTACGCGCAGCAGCCCGATCTCGTCCTCCTCGATGTAATGATGCCGCGCATGGATGGATGGGAAACGTTGGAGCGCATTCGGCAGCTTTCGCGCGTGCCGGTGATCATGCTCACCGCCAAGGATGGCGAAGCGGATAAAATACGCGGCTTGACGCACGGCGTGGATGATTACATCACGAAACCGTTCAGTTTTGCGGAACTGATCGCGCGGGCGCAAGCGGTGCTTCGACGCACGCGCGAACATGAGAACAATCCCAAAGCGCGGCGCATTGTGAATGGCGCGTTGGTCATTGATATTGACGCGCACCGTGTGACCAAAGCAGGTCAACCGATCGAACTCACGCCGACAGAATTTCGTTTGTTGCAAACGCTCGCGGAAAACGCGGGACGCGTCTTGACGCACGAACAAATTCTTGAACGCGTGTGGGGCTATGAAGCGGGTGAAGATACGGGCTATGTAAAACGCTACATCTGGTATTTACGCCACAAACTCGAAGACGATCCAACCAATCCGCAATACATCATGACAGAGCGCGGTTTTGGTTATTCCTTTTCGTCAAATTGAAATGCTTGCGCGTCCAAAAACATGCGCGCCTTGCGCCTTTGGACGAACCGGAAATCAGAACCGCACCAATTTTTGACCCAAACCGCCGAATATGAGGTGGTAAAACTATTCAGGAGGAAATGCAATGACCAAAAACCTTGTACGCGATTGGATGACTCCCAATCCGATTACGATAGTGCCCAAGACCACTTTGCCCGATGCGCACAAACTGATGCGCGATTCCAAAATTCGTCGTTTGCCTGTGGTCGAACGTGAACGCTTGGTTGGAATTGTAACGCTCGGTGACGTCCGCGAGGCAGAACCATCGAACGCGACAACGCTCAGCATTTATGAATTGAATTATCTGTTGAGCAAACTGACGGTGGACAGTATCATGACGCGCGATCCGCTCACCATTGCGCCCGACGCCACCATTCGCCAAGCCGCGCGCTTGATGCTCGAACACAAGATCGGCGGACTGCCCGTGACAGAGCAAGGGCATTTGGTCGGCATCATTACCGAATCGGATATTTTTCGCGTTCTCGCACAGGAACCCGAATCCGTCCCGCTCGAGGCGCTCACAAAATAGCGACAAGCATGAAAAAACAAATAGAACGGCTGCTCGCGACAATTACCGCAGATTCCGCCGACGCGATAATTTGGCTTGATAACGCGGACGTTATTCAATCGTGGAATCGCGGCGCAGAAATTATTTTCGGCTATGCGCCCGCAGAGATTATCGGCAAGCGCTTTGAAATACTCGTACCTGATGACCTGCGTGTTGGTGGAGAACTCGAACGTCTCAAGCAAGAGCTCGCGAGCTGTGGTTTCATTCGCAATTACATCACACAGCGCGTCGCCAAAGACGGGAGTGTGCTTATAGTTGAACTCACGCGCACACAGTTGCGCGATGAACATGGTCAAGCCATGGGCTCCTCCGCGATCCTGCGCGATGTGACCAAGCGCGAACGCGCCCAAGCACAAATCCGCGAACTCAATCGTCAACTCGAAACGCAGGTCGCGCAGCGCACACACGAATTGTCCGAAGCGAATCAACAATTACGCCGCCGCCAACGCGAATTGGAAAAGGCAAATGCCGAACTCGAACGCCTGGACGAGCTCAAATCGGAATTTGTCTCGCTTGTTTCGCATGAACTACGCGCGCCTCTCTCGAACATCTCCGGCTCGCTGCAGCTGCTGCTCGATGAAGATGATGCCAATCCACTGACCCCGCACCAGCGCGAAATGATTACGCTGGCGAATGATCAAACCGAACGGCTGACGCGTCTCGTCAAGGGCGTATTGAACATCGCGCGCATCGAGGCGGGCAATGCGGCATTATCATTCCAGGCGTTTGACCTGTGTGTGTTGATTCAACATCTGTTGGAACAATGGCGCGCGTGCGACTTGGAACATCATTGGCTCGGACCGACTGCGTCCAATCTTCCCTCCGTGTGGGGAGACCGCGACCGCGTTGAAGAAGTGTTGACGAATCTGTTCGACAACGCGTACAAATATTCCAATCCAAAAAGTACGATCAGCGTAGAGTTACAAGTGATCGAGGATCAGTTGGTTGTGAGTATCAGCGATCAAGGCAAGGGCATCTCAAAGCAAGAGCTCGAAAAAATTTTCGACAAGTTCTACCGCGTCGAACGCAGTGACGCCCGTCAAACATACGGTTATGGCTTGGGACTCTATATTTCCCTCAAACTCATTCAAGCCATGGGCGGCACATTGTGGGCAGAGAGTCGGGTGGGATACGGTTCGACCTTTTATGTTTCTTTACCGTTGGCGGGGCAGAGCCATTCCCCACCCGTTTCTTCCCAAATTAGCCGTTCGCTCTCCATTGCGGTATAGTCAGTTACATGAAAATTCTTTTGGTCTCTCCCGAAGCGCGGCTTTGGAACTCACGGACGCATATTCACAATGGGCTGGGCTATCTTGCCGGAGCGCTTGACGCGGCGGGTTTTCGTGAGATAGATATTTACGACGGCGCGGTGGAGGATGAATCGCTCGACGCGCGTCTCGAACGCGAGCACACGGACATCGTGGCTATCTCCGCGCCGACGCCGCTGATTGAGGCGGCGTGGAATTATGCGCGCATCGCCAAAGCGCATGGCGCAATCACCATTGTCGGCGGACCGCATCCCACGCTCATGCCCGACGAAACGCTCCAAAACGAATCCGTTGATTTTGTCGTGCGCGGGGAAGGCGAAGAAACAATCGTCGAATTTGTCCAAGCAATCCAACGCGGCGCCGCGCCCGACGAATTGTCCGGCATCAAAGGATTATCGTGGAAAAAGGCGGACGGGAAAATTTTTCACAACGTTGCGCGTCCACTCGCGCCCGACCTCGACGCCATTCCAATGCCCGCGTATGCGCTCTTCAAGATCGAACGCTATACCAATTTACAGCCACTCACCGACGGACTCGATCCGCACGCGCGCGCGTACACCATCGTCACTTCGCGCGGCTGTCCATATCAGTGCACCTATTGCTCCAAGCCCATCACTGGCGACACGTGGCGCGCGCGTTCTGTCGAAAATGTTTTACGCGAATGGAAAATGTTGGTGGAGGATTTGGGCGCGACGGAAATCGGCATCACCGACGACATTTGGAATTTGAATCTCAAACGCGCCAAAGAATTGTGTCGCGGTTTGATCGAGCTCGGCTTGAATCGCGTGCCGTGGGTGACAATTCATGGAATGAAGGTGAATCACACGGACGCGGAATTATTTCGCTTGATGAAACAGGCGGGCTGCAAACGCGTAGGCTTTGGCGTCGAAAGCGGCGACGAGGAAATTCTGAAACGCGTTGTGAAAAAATCGCAGACGTTCGAGCAGGTGCGCGGGGCATTCCGCAATGCCAAAGCGGCAGGTTTGCAAACGATGGGTTTCTTTATTTATGGGATGCCGGGCGAGACTGCTGCCACGATGGACAAGACGACGCAGCTCGCGCTCGAACTCGATCCCGATCTCGCGCATTTCATGATCGCCGCGCCTTATCCCGGCACCGCCTTGTGGGATACCGTATCCAGTCAAGGCAAATTGTACGCGCAGAGTTGGCGCGAATTAGCAATTCAATCCGATCATGCTCACTTTGATTTTCCCGGGATGGATCCTCAACTGGTTGAACAAAAGTGGCATGAAGCGTATCGCCGTTTTTACTTTCGTCCTAAACGTTTGTGGAAACGATTTAAAAGTCCGGACACCTGGCGCAACTTGCCGGAACGCCTTCAGGATGCCAAACGCTTTTTTGTGACATAGCGACGGACCACGACCAGAGGTTGTTTTGTCCTCGTGAAACAAGGACACACGACAATTGGATTCGGGCGGCGAGTGTGCGATGGTAAGCGCAGATAGTCTGGACAATGAAGGAGTCTTACCATGTATAAAAAAATCCTCGTCCCCCTCGACGGTTCTGAACTCTCCGAGGCGATCTTGCCGCATGTGAGCAAACTCGCCAAGAGCATGGGCGCACACGTGATCTTGTTACGCGTCGTTCCACATCCCATGCAAGAAATGGTTTTCACGAGCTTGCCCACAATAACAGTGCAGCACTTGCCCGCCGCGCCGGGTCAAGATTTGTTCGCGCAAGCAGAAGGTTACTTGCAGCGCGTTGCGTTCGATCATTTCCCCGATCAAGACATCACGCTCCAAGTGACGAGCGGTCCAACCGAAGAAAACATCCTCGGAATTGCTACAAATCTCGGAGTAGATTTGATTGCCATGACCACACATGGCAGAAGCGGACTCTCGCGGATGGTAATGGGCAGCGTGGCGGATGAAATTGTGCGGAATTCGCATTTGCCCATTTTGCTGTTGCGTCCGCCAAACAAATCATAGCTCGTGACCTACCGAACTCGAGCACAAAAATTTTCGCGCCTGCATCAATTTCTCTTGATGTGGGCGCGAATTATTTTCCGCGCCAATATTTACGCGCGGCATGTTAGCTGAATTCGTTGCAATACAGCACAGCGCGTTAATCGTCCGCGCGTCGGGGGACCGCTTGATACGACGTGACAATCTCTTTCCACTGTCGCAGCGTTTCCGGCAGGATCGGCTTGCCATTCCACCACGGCAGTTGTGAACAGACCTCGACACCGCCGGGCGTAAATTCGTAGCAGGGCGACCCGGAATTGTTGGGCGTCGCGTGGCAGGTCAAACAGCGTTCGCCTTTCTCGACCAGATTTTGCATCTCTAGCAATGTGGGTTGTTGCGATGGTGCAGCCATAAATACCTCCTCGTATTCCAGCCGCTTGAATTTTTGCACAGAGCATGAAAAAAGTAGAGGTACAGCTGTCCCGTTCTTGAGAGGATGAATTGCACTCGCAATTTGAACGCAAGAATGGACAATCAGGATGCAAGTGATTCTGAAAGAATCGTTTTTTGACTCATCTCTGACCAAATTTTGACGACGGGATGCGATAAGCAAATGGCGAGAAACACGAATGAATAATCTTGAACTTTATCGTTCCAAACTGGTTTCGGCAGAGGCAGCCATTCAACTGATTCGTTCCAATACGCGCGTCTATCTGGGCGGCGGCGCCGGCGTCCCCCAAGTCCTGGAGCGCACAATGGTCGCGCACGCCAACGCCTTTCGCAATGTCGAAGTGGTCAGCGTCCTCACCTTTGCGGGCGGTGAATATCTTGCACCGGAATACGCGCGCAATTTTCATCATCGCGCCCTGTTCATCGGGCAGAACGCGCGCGCCGCCGTACAGTGCGGACGCGCCGACTATGTGCCTGTGTTTCTGTCCGAGATTCCCCGTTTGTTCTGTGATGGTTACCTGCCGCTGGATGTTGCATTGATCCAAGTTTCAACGCCGGACGAACATGGCTTTTGTTCTTTTGGCGTCGAAGTGGGCGTGACCAAACCTGCCGCAGAGTGTGCCAAGTTTGTCATTGCCGAAGTGAATGCCCAAATGCCGCGCGTCTGGGGCAATTCCTTTATTCATATCAGCAAAGTGGACGCGCTGGTCGAAACCGATTACGCGCTGCCCACAGCGCCGCAAGGCGATCTGAACGATGTTTCAAATCGCATCGGCGCGCTCGTCGCAGAATTGATTCCCGATGGCGCGACGCTGCAGTTGGGCATCGGCGCAATTCCCGACGCTGTGCTGCACAATCTCGAACACAAACGCGATCTGGGCATTCATTCGGAATTGTTTTCGGACGGCGTGATCAATCTCGTCGAACGCGGCGTCATCACCAACGACCGCAAGACACTGCATCCCGGCAAAATCGTTTCGGGCTTTTTGTTCGGTTCGGAGCGACTTTACAAATTTGTGGATGACAATGCGATGGTGGAATTGCATCCCACCGATTACGTGAACGACCCATTTATCATCGCCAAGAATAATTGCATGACCGCCATCAATTCCGCGCTCGAAGTGGATTTAACCGGACAGGTCTGCGCGGACTCGATTGGCACCTGTCCCTACAGCGGCATTGGCGGGCAAGTAGATTTTGTGCGCGGCGCGGCGCGTTCGGCGGGCGGCAAAGCAATCATTGCGCTGCCCTCAACCGCGAAGGGCGAAAAACAATCGCGCATTGTCCCGCATTTGCGTCCCGGCGCGGGCGTCGTCACTTCGCGCGGCGATGTGAATTACGTCATCACCGAATACGGCATCGCGTCGCTCTATGGCAAGAGTTTGTCCGAACGCGCCCGCGCGTTGATTGACATCGCGCATCCGACATTCCGCGACGACTTGGAATGTTACGCGCGAGAACAAGCTTGGTGGTGAGCTGCGCCGCGCGTTTCGGCGCATGACGTTCGCGCGTTCGTCTATTCGAAAAGCTTATGAGGTCTGAAAAAATCTCCCCCCCCTCCGAAGACAAGCGTTGGAAAATTGTCGATACCACCATGCGGCGCAAGGGTTATGTGCCGAGCGCGTTGATTGAAGCGCTGCACAGTACGCAGGAAGCATTCGGTTATTTGGACGAAAGCGCGCTGCGCTACATCTCTGCATCGCTGCGGGTGCCGCCAAGCAAAGTGTACGGCGTCGCCACCTTTTATCATTTTTTCACACTGCGCCCGCAAGGGAAACACACCTGCGTCGTTTGTACCGGCACTGCGTGTTACATCAAAGGCGCGTCAGCCTTGCTCCAAACACTGGATAAAAATTTTGACATCAAGCCGGGGGAAACGACGAGTGACGGCGAAATTTCCGTTCTCACGGCGCGTTGTCTCGGTTCGTGCAGTCTCGCGCCGGCGGCAGTGTTCGACGGACACGTCGCGGGCAATTTGGAGCCGCAAACGCTGATGGAGCAGATTGCGAGGTTGAAAGAATGACGCGCGAAGAATTGGATGCGATAGGCGAAAAAGAACTTGCAGCATCACAACAGGTCAAACATCGTTTGAACGTTTGCCTTGCGGCGGGCTGCATGTCGCTGCAATCCGACGCAGTTTTGGCATCGCTGCAAAAAAATATAAAGGAACGTGGTCTGGAACATGAATGTCATGTCAAAGGCGTTGGTTGTTTGGGCTTGTGCAAAGCCGGTCCGCTCGTCGCGGTGGAACCGAACGGCGTGATGTATCAACATGTGACCGCGAATGAGGCGAACGAAATTTTGGAAGCATTGGACGCCGAGCCGCTCGCACAACTCGCGCTCGAGCCCGCGCTCCCGTTCTTTAACCGCCAAACAAAAATTTCTCTGGAAAATTCAGGGGTGATTGATCCCGAACGCATCGAAGAATATATCGCGCAGGGCGGCTATGCCGCGCTCGCTCAAGTGTTGAACGAGCTGACGCCCGCGCAAGTGGTGGAACAGGTGACGCGCAGCGGTTTGCGCGGGCGCGGCGGGGCGGGTTATCCAACCGGTTTGAAATGGAGCACTGTCGTCAAAGCGCAAGGCGCTCAAACACGCGAAAGCGTTCAAAAATATGTCATTTGCAACGCGGACGAAGGCGACCCCGGCGCGTTCATGGACCGCAGTATGTTGGAGAGTGACCCGCATCGCATTTTAGAGGGCATGGCGATTGCGGCGTATGCGGTGGGCGCGAATCAAGGTTACATCTATGTGCGCGCGGAATATCCGCTCGCCATCAAACGTTTGAAAATCGCGATTCGACAAGCGGAACGCGCGGGCGTTCTCGGCAGCGCCATCTTTGCGAGTCCGTTCAACTTTCACGTCGAGTTGCGAATGGGCGCCGGCGCGTTCGTGTGCGGCGAAGAAACCGCGCTCATTGCTTCGATTGAAGGCGGCCGCGGTTTGCCGCGTATCCGTCCGCCCTATCCCGCCGAGTACGGTTTATGGGGCAAGCCCACGCTCATCAACAATGTCGAAACGTACGCGCTCGTGCCAAGCATCATCCGCAATGGCAGCGAGTGGTTCGCCAACATCGGCACAGAAAAAAGTAAAGGCACCAAAGTCTTTGCGCTCGCGGGCGCGGTGCAAAACACGGGGCTGGTCGAAGTGCCAATGGGCATCACGCTGCGCGAAATTATTTTTGACATTGGCGGCGGAATTCCGGACGGCAAAAAATTCAAAGCTGTGCAAACCGGCGGTCCTTCGGGCGGCTGCGTCCCGAAACAATTTTTGGATAAAGCGGTGGATTATGAAACGCTGACGCAGCTCGGCACGATTATGGGTTCGGGCGGCATGATCGTAATGGACGAAACATCGTGCATGGTGGATGTGGCGCGCTATTTCATGGAATTTTGTATGACGGAATCGTGCGGCAAATGCGTGCCCTGTCGCGTGGGCACCGTGCAAATGTACAACTTGCTCACCAAAATTACGCAAGGCGAAGCGACGCTGGACGACCTCGCGCTGTTGGAGGAATTGTGCGACCTCGTGCGCAATACGAGCTTGTGCGGACTCGGACAAGCGGCGCCAAATCCGGTGCTGAGCACACTGCGCTATTTTCGCGAAGAATATGTCGCGCACATCCAAGATAAAAAATGTCCAGCGGGAGTTTGCAAGTTATGAATCCGCAAGCACAAGTTACGACACTGAAAATTGACGACCGCGAAATCAGCGCGCACGCCGACCAAACGATTCTCGACGTCGCCATCGAAAACGGGATCGAAATTCCGACCTTGTGTCATCTCGAAGGATTGTCGGAAGTGGGCGCGTGCCGCTTGTGTCTCGTCGAAATTCAAGGTACGCCCAAGTTGCAGCCGGCGTGTGTGACGCGCGTGCGTGAAGGAATGGAGGTGGTTACCCATTCGGAACGCTTGCAAAAATATCGCAGATTTATTTTGGAATTGTTTTTCACCGAGCGCAATCACATTTGTTCCGTGTGTGTGGCGAACGGCAATTGTGAACTGCAAGACATGGCGACAACGTTGGGCATGGACCATGTGCATTATCCGTACTTGTACCCCAACGTGCCGGTGGACGCCTCGCATGATTTATTCGGGCTCGACCAGAATCGCTGTATTTTGTGTACGCGCTGTGTGCGCGTCTGCGCGGAAATCGAGGGCGCGCATACGTGGGACGTGCGCGGGCATGGGATTGACAGCCGCGTTTTTACCGATTTCAACGAACCGTGGGGCGAATCGGTCACCTGCACGAGTTGCGGTAAATGTGTGAACGTTTGCCCAACCGGCGCGTTATTCAAAAAAGGCAAATCGGTCGGAGAGATGTCGCGCAAGATTGATTTCTTGCCGTATTTGAAAAAAATGCGCGAGGAAATGAAATGACCGAAACACATTCAAAACCACGCATCGCCACTGTTTGGCTTGACGGCTGTTCGGGCTGCCACATGTCGTTCTTGGATCTGGACGAACGATTGATTGACGTGACGACGCGCGCCGACTTGGTGTACAGCCCGTTGGTGGACACCAAAGAATTTCCCGACGAGGTGGATGTGACATTGGTTGAAGGCGCGGTGAGCTCGGAAGAAGATTTGGAAAAAATCAAACACATTCGCGCGCATACGAAAATTCTCGTCTCGTTCGGCGACTGCGCGGTGACAGCAAACATTCCTGCCATGCGAAATCCGTTCGGCGCGAACGCGATTTTGCAGCGCGCCTACATTGAAAACGT
>SHND01000026.1 GCA_004295045.1 Chloroflexota bacterium
GTCAGCACATCCGTCACCGCAGGCAAACCCGAGCGCGGGTCAATCAGATGATGCGCGGCTTTTCCATCGCGCGTCCATTTCCGAAAATCGCGTCCCGATGTTGCCACTGCGCCGCGCGCGATTTGCACCGTCGGCACGTCATCGTCATCCGGCGCGAACGGATTTTCAATTCCGATGTGCCACGCGCCTTCCGCAGGCGGCGCAGTCATTACCATGTCACCGCCCGCGTCCACCAACGCCGCGCCCATTTCGCCAAGATAGCGTGCGGTTTGTTCTGCCGCCCAACCTTTGGCGACCCCGCCGAGGTCAAGCCGCGCGCCCCCTTCGACGCAAACGCTGTGCGTGGTTTGATTCATTTCCCAGCGCGGTAACGGGTTGATGGGGCGCGCGGCGCATGTTTCAATCTCTCGCGCCCCTTCAAACGTTTGCATTTCCGCTAACGAACGCGCATAACCCGCCGCTTCGAGCGCGTTCAAAATCAACGGCGTGACCAAACCATCACTCCAGAGTTCCGCGCGCTGCGCCACTTGCAAGACGCGCCACAACGTTTCACTCACGCGCACGTTTTCGCCGCCGCGCGCATTGAGTTGTGACAATTCACTGTCGACGCGAAAGCGGCTCAAGCTTTTCTCCCATGTTTCAAACATTGCCGGCACGCGTTCGAGTCGTTCCTTTACACTGGCGCGTTCGGAATCTACGGCGCAAAAAATCTCACTGCCCATCGCGCGGAAAATGATTTCGTTCATTATGTGTCGCGCCCTCTTTATTTTGAAGATCTTGTTTTGCGTTGCGCTTTCGACGGCAATGGTTGTGGTTGAGCGGAGGCGGAGATTTGCGACCCTGTGCGCGGCGCCGCGGCATCGCCCACCTGGCGCAGTCCACGCACCGGCAGGTTCGCCAAATCAAGCGTTTCAATTTTTTGCATCGGCTCGCTCTGATTTACGTCGAACATTTCTCCACGCGTGAGCCATGCCCAACCGCTTAACGTCGCCGCCACCGAAAGCGAAGCGAGAAACAATTTCGCGCCGCGCTGCATAGATGATTTTGGTTTTGGTTTCGAGTTGGGTTTTTCCATTGGTTTTCCTCATCCAAACGTGACAAGTTTCTGCGGTGAACTCCACCGCCAAAACCTGTCACGTTTCACGTTTCACGTTTCACGTTTCACGTTTCACGTTTCACGTTTCACGTTTCAATCATGGTCGCCGTCGTGTTCGTCATCGTTCTTGGCGGAATCATGGTCGTCAATGTGGTCATATTTTTCATCATCATCATCGTCGTATTGTGCTGACGATGAATAGGACGAGTCGGTGCTTTCCGACGATGTTGGATTCGATGCCGCCGCAACAACGCTCGTCAACACCTTGCCGGTGAACGCGTCAACATAGACAGTTCCACCGCCCAACACGACTTCGTACGCCATCTTGCCCTTGTAATTGACCAATTCCGGCGGCTGCGTCAAAGTGTCGCCCGCAAAAAGCGCGCGCGCGACGCGTGTCGCGTCATCGGCGGAAACGATTTTTGGCTGCGCGGTTGCGGTTGTCGCAGGTGAATTCGTCGTCGGCGCGGCGGGCGCGTTGATTTGCTGCTCTGCCGCTCCGCTCATAGATTCAACCTTGACGGATTCGGCTTGTGCCGCTTGCGACGCGGAGGCTTTCAACGTGATGCTAAAAGTGATTGCGCTCACAACGACCATCACAAAGGCAGTCAACGCGATCGCTACAAGAATTGCTGTTCGCTGTTTCATTTTTAAATCTCCTTTACTTGCACCTTTGAGTTTTCATGGCGCCAGCATAGCGGAAAAAACGCGGCGCGTGGTTAAGCGCGCGCAAACGGAATGTAAAGCGCGCGTTAAGCGTTTCACCTCATTGTTTGCACTATGTTTATGGAGAAATTTCCCCTAATCCTGACTCGGCACCAATTCTCTTAACTTTCAATCCTCTCTAGCAGAAATTCCCCATCTCGTATAAAATAGCGCGCAAATTCTTTCAGTATTCGTGGCGGCCCCCCACAAAATTTTTAGAGGCATGGCAATGATTCGAAATCGTCTTGGCTGGATTCTCACCGCTGCTCTCGCAGTCACACTTGTTGGCATCGCGGCATTGCTTGTCGGCAGTGTCGTCGCCAACAAAATCGAAGCGGGACCGCAAGCCGCGTGGCTTTATTTGAACGCGCGCGCGTTGGGCAAGCTGACCGCGTCGTGGAACACAACAACCGGCGTACCGAATTTTATTTCAAGTGACGACGCAAGCGCGCGCATTCCGTACGCGGTGAAACCGAACGAACGCGGCAAACCCGAACTCATCGCGCGCGGTTTCCTGAACGAAAACGCGTCGCTGTTCCGGTTAGGCGCGAACGATTCCTTCACCTTGCGCCGCATTGAACCGGACGCGCAGTTGAATTACGCGCATGTCCGTTTGGACCAAACGTTCAAAAACATTCCCGTTCAAAGCAAACAACTGATCGTCCATCTCGACCCGCAAGAACACATCGTCGCGGTCAACGGGCATTTTGTGCCGAATCTCAATGTGATGACCGAACCGCTTGTCACCGCGCAACAGGCGGAACAAGTCGCGCTCGACGATTTATTAAACAATCAACTGCGCAGTGATGAACGCGCGCGCGTGACGCCAAAGATTTTGTCCGACAAAACGCAATTGGTTATTCACGTGGACGACGGCAACGAAAATCACGCGACGCTCACCTGGTACGTGACCATCATGACCGATTCGCCGCTCGGACAATGGTATTACAACATCAATGCGCGGCGTCCCACCGTAACAAGTTTGTACGACAGCGCGGAACATATCAAGCAGCGCGCAACTTACTCGGCAGACAACGACACTGATGTTCCCGGGCGTTTAATGATCAGCGAAGGCGAAAAATCATCGCGCGATCCAATCGCCCAAGCCGCGCACGACGGCGCAGGCAAGGTGTACGATTATTATTTCAACGTGCATAAACGCGATGGCGTGGACGGGCAAGGGGGTTCGCTCGTTTCCACGGTCCATTACGGCAGCGATCCGGATGACGCAGAAAACGCGGCGTGGATCGGTGAATATCAGCAGATGATTTATGGCGATGGCGGTCGAATTTTCAAACCGCTCGCGTATGGACTCGACGTCGTCGGACATGAATTTACGCACGGCGTCATTGGTTCGACAGCGGGTTTGGAATACAAAGCACAATCGGGCGCGCTGAATGAATCGTTCGCGGATATTTTTGGTGTGCTGATTGATCGCGGGAATTGGCTCATTGGCGAAACCGTTATCAAGTCACCGCCCTTTCCGCGCAAAATGCTCCGCAGTTTGGAAGACCCCAACATGCAGGGCGCGTTTGACATTCGCAATCCACTTGGCGGTGTAGGACAGCCAAAAAATGTGAGCGAGTACGCGCGCCTACCCATCAGTCGCCGCGGCGATAACGGCGGCGTGCATATCAACAGCGGCATTCCCAATTACGCCGCGTATTTGATTGGGACAAAAATTGGTCCCGAAAAATTAGAACAGATCTATTACCGCACCCTCACCCAGTATCTGGGACCCGATTCGGAATTCCAAGACGCGGCACAAGCGACCGTCCGCGCGGCACAAGATTTGTATGGCGCGGCAGAGGTGCAAGCTGTGCGCAATGGGTTCGCGGGTGTGGGCATCAATGTCGCGGGCGCGGACAATGTTCCCGCGCCACCTTCCACATCGCAATCGGGGAACAACAACGCGCCACCGCCGCCGACGAATCAGGCGCCGCAGGGCTGCACCAATTTGATCACCAATGGCACATTTGAAACGGATGAAGGATGGAGCGATATTTCGGGCGGGCGCACGGAATTGATTGACACCGAGCTGCCGCACACGGGCAAGCGCAGCGCATGGCTCGGCGGTCAAGACAAGGAATCCGTCCAGACGATTTATCAAGACGTTTCCATTCCGGCGAACGCTACGCGTGTGAACCTCGAATACTATCGCTTCCTGCATGAAGAGACGAGCGGCTTTTCGGGAATCTTTGCCGGTGATGCAAAATTTGGCGCGGTGATTGCCAATACGCAAGGACAGATCATCGGCGCGGTGGAAAAACTCGCGTCATCGCAGGCGGACGACCGCTGGCAAAGCAAACAAATTGATCTCTCGCAGCTGGCAGGCAAGACGATTCGGCTCGCCTTTACTTCGGAAAATCCGCGCGGCAATGTGAGTTCGATGTTCATTGACGACGTGGCGCTGCTCGTCTGCACCACAGGCAATGCGCCATCCGCGCCGCAAGCTGCCGCCAACAGCGCGTACGTGCAAGGCAATGTGGTGGATGCTGACACACGGCGCGGCGTGCAAGGCGCGCAGGTCTTTATCATGAAACCGGGCGTGAGCGCGTCGCAAGCCGCAGCGGATGATCAAGTTACGCGCAGTGAAATCATCGCCCAAGCGGTCACAGACGGAAATGGTTTGTATCAAACCGATGTGGCGTTACCGGTTGGACGCGCCTACAGCGTCATCATCATCGCACGCGGCTATCGTCCCATTGTCGCTGATGACGGAATCAACATTCCGCAAAATGCGCCAAATCCCTTTACAGTGGATGCCACGCTACGACGCAGCCGATAGCAAGTCAAAAGTTTCAAGTTAAAAGTTGCAAGTGTGATCTTGTACTTTTAGCTTGAAACTTTTTACCTTTTTACTTTTATATGAGTGAGGAAAAACAATACTGCTGCATTGACAACGAACCCGTTTCCCCGCCGTACAATATCCTCGGCGGACGGGTTTATTGCGCGCGCCATTTCGCCCAAGTCAACAAACCGCATTCGGGTTTTTGGAAATCTGCGGTCCTCATGATTCTCATCATGGGCATCGCGAGCGGCGTTCTTGCATTCCTGCTGCGCGACGTTCATGATCTGAGCCAGCCGATGCTGATTGTCGTTGGTCTCATTTTCGCCATCTTGCCTACGGCGGCGTGGCTGATCTATTTTTATCAGCAAGATCGCCTCGAGCCGGAACCCAAAGAGCGCATCGGCTCGATCCTGTTCACCGCGTTGGTGTTGACGGGCTTTATTGGCTTGCCGCTGATAAATGATTTTTTCGCCGTACCCGATTGGGCATCGTACAACAATTGGACATCGCTCGCCGCCTCCATTTTGATTAACGGGTTTATTTTCACCGCAATCATGTACTTTTCAATTCGGATTTGGGTCTATGCAACGCCTGAATACGATGAACGCATGGACGGCATCGTTTATGGCACGGTCGCCGGACTCGGCGTTGCGACGATGTTGAATCTACATTACATTATTGACAATCAAGGCGTCGCGCTCGCGCCCGGTATTATCAATGTCGTCACAACCGCGCTGGCGCAGGCATCGTTCGGCGGCGTCCTCGGTTACTTTATGGCGCAAGCAAAGTTTGAACACAAACCGGTCTGGTGGGTGCCGCTCGGTGTCATTGTCGCCGCTGTCCTGAACGGGCTCTTTAGTTGGCTCATCAACGAGGTGAGCGCGGCGGGGCTTGAGGTTGAGCCATGGCGTTCCCTCGCGCTCGGTCTCGTGGTTGCGTTGGTAACGTTTGGCGCGTTGGTGTATTTGATGCAGCGCGCACATTCGTTCACGATGCGTCCTGCCAAAACATAAACCTATGACCGCAACCAATCCATCCATTCGTTCGTTTCATACGCGGAACAAAGATATTGGCGTCGCGATTGTCGTCCTCATCGCGCTGGCGCTCGGCTATCTACTCAGCCAAGTGGTAATCAATCGCACCAAGACGTACCAAGAACCCGATTCACCATTCACTTTGCAATATCCCGCGGGCTGGACGGACGCGGAATCGCTTCAAGAAGTATTGTTAAAAGTGGAAAACCCCGTCGCGGATTCGGCATTCAAGACTTCGCTGACGGTGGAAACGCGCGAGCTCGATCCCTCTGCGCCGCCGACCATGCAGCAATTGATTGATCGCCGTGTCGAGCAGCGCAGCGCGTTGACCGGCTATCATTTCATCGCAAATCGGGAAACGACGGTGGCAGGCGCGCCCGCGCAAGAATTGCAATACACGTACGTGGTCCAACCCATTGATACACCGCGCCGCGTTTCACTCCCCGTCGTCGTCATTGCGCGCGATTACATCCTTCAAACTCCCACACGCACGTACTATATCACGCTCGCCGCGCCTGAAAATGAGTTTGAACGCGCGAGTCAACGCATGGACGCGATTCTGCAATCGGTGAAATTACAATGAGCGAGAAAAAAAAGAAAGCGGACACAAAGAAATCACAAAAGGGAACGCGCAAGTCTCCTCCTCCGGAGCAGATCGAAACCGCCGCGCTAGCCGATGCGCCAATGCTCGAGCAAAAAGATGACGCGGTGGTCGGCACACTCTCCGCCGAGACCGAGCCATCATCCGATGCGCCGGTGGAATCCGCCAAGCGGTCTATCCGCAAAAAAGATTCGGCTCAAAAAGATACCGCCAAGCCGCCAGACGCGCCCGCGTCAGCCCCATCCGTTTTGAGCGCGAACGAGCCCGTTGCAGAGTCCGAACCCTTGCGCTTGCCGCGCGGCGCGTTCGTTGCGCTCCGCAAAAGCGGCGGCTTGCACTTTACCACGCGCGAAGTTGTGGTGTATCCCGACGGACGGGTCGCGTACGATGCGCGCGGCGTTCCGCAAAAAGAATATACCCGTCTGCGCCGCGCCCTCAATGACGGACAAGTTCACTCGCTGCGCAAGTTGTTGGACCAAACGAATTTTTGGATGACTGCGGGGGGGGGAAAACAAAATCCCGATGCATACGCGTATGAAATCGCGGCGCGTGTCGGACAGCGTTCCAACGAGATCGAAGTATTTGACGGAAGCGTGCCGGAAAAACTCCAGCCCTTGCTTGAACGACTCGTAAGATTGTTGCCTGACATTGAATCGTAACGCGCATTGCAAAAAAGATGCGCTCGGTCATAAATAAAAAACCCGTCCTTACCCGGACGGGTTTTTGCTTTGTACTTTAACCGCTTTGCGCAGCTGGGCAAGCAGCCCTTCAAGATTGGCGCATTGTTCCGGAGTTGGACGCACAGTGGCATCCAACTTTTTGGCGTACGATTGAAGCGTGCGCGCCGCTTGGCTCACTTCGATCATTCCATACGTCGCGCCGGAACCGGCAAGCTGATGGGCGGAACGGATAAAGCCGCGAAATTCAACTGCGCTCCACTGTTTCGTAACGAGCGCGCGCCAGACGCGTGCCATTTCCTCTACCTGCTCGGGCAGTCCTCTTTGATATTCGGCGCGTAACTGCCGCATTGCCGATTCCAATTCTTGAGATTGCATCAGAGATCACTTGGTCGAGCTTTTGGCTTGAGAGCGCGCCAACAAAGCATTCGCACGCGCCACCAAATCATCCGGCTCAAAGGGCTTGGCAGTGTAATCGTCCGCGCCCGCTTTGGACCATGCCAGCATATCACGCGTATCGCTCTGCGCGCTGAGCATGAGAATGGGCAGAGTCTTTGTTGCCGGATGCTCGCGGAGACGCCGACAGAGAGTGTAGCCATCCATCCCCGGCAGCATCACATCAAGGAGTACGAGGTCCGGCACATTGGTTGTGGCTTCCGCCAGCGCCTCTTCACCGCTGCGCATTTGGGTAACTTGAAAGCCGGCGTGCTGGAATACGATTTGCAAGAGTTTCCCCATCGCTACATCATCATCCACAATCAGAACACGCGTCTTGAGTAGTTGAGCCATTTTGCTTCCAGTCTTTCCGCGCTGCCAAGTGCATCGCCACTTTCATACATATCATAACATGCTCTGCTATTCAAGTTGATAGCAGGTTTGTCCTATGCAGAGGCACCGCACATCAAAAGTATAATTCGTACAAACGCGCGGAACTCGGGAGCCCGTTCGGGCGTCTTTTGTACACTGCGCGGTTTCATTTTAACGCATGTTTCCTCCACGCAATTTTCCCGCCTCGAATTCTATATCGAACTTGCGCGCCCACGCGCCCCAAATAGTGTGGAATGGCTTGCTGCTTGCGCTGTGGCTCGGTTTGTATCGCGCCATGTTCGACTATCTCGGCATCATCGCACTGCGCGAAGATTTTCGCACCAATCAACTTGTCCTCCTCGCTATTATCGCGCTAATTGGCTGGCAAATTCACACCAAAAATTTCCAGCTTGAATTTCATCTCAAACCCCGCCCCTACCCGCTACCGCTAACACTCGCCCTCGGCGGTTCGATGCTTTATCTCATAGCCGCGCGCGCGCTTGACATCAACACATTATCCGCCACCCTCTTCGGCATCGCGAGTTATGGCTTCATCGGTTTGTGGATGGCGCCGCGCAGTTGGCGCGCCGGATTGCCCGCTGCGCTGTTGTTGATTGCCGTTCTGCCCTTCGGCGAACACATGCAAACGTTCCTCGGTTACCCGATGCGAATTTTCACCGCCGAACTCGTGCGCGATGGACTCGCCGCGTTTCATGTCACCTCGACAGGCGTGGACACGATTCTCGTTTTGGAAAATGGCGTCTCACAAATTGATTTGCCTTGCAGCGGCGTGAAAAGTTTGTGGACGGGCGCAATCTTTTTCATTGCCGTTACGTGGCTCGACCGCCGCGCGCTCAATCTGCGTTGGCTGTGCGCGGCGTGCGCGTTCGGCTTGCTTTTGTTCCTTGCAAATGTTTTGCGCGTCGGCGCGCTCGTCGTCACCGCGCAAGTTTTGAATGTTCCCATTTTCGCTGAAATGCTGCACGTGCCGTTGGGCGTGCTGGGATTTGTTGGCGCGTGCGCGGCGGCGGTGTGGTTATTAAGATTCAAAAACAAAAATTTCTCCGAAATTTTTGTTTTTGAATCGGACAATTTCTCTTTTTCAATCCCACAATTTTCAATCGTCCTTGCATTCCTCATCGCAGGAATGGGATTGCTTTACACATCGCGCGCAGAAACGGGTTTGTCGCAAAACGCGCCCGTGTGGCATTTTCCGTCCGCGTTGCAAACACACGAATTGCCGCTCAAACCCGACGAAATTGCGTGGCTCACGCGCGATGGCGCGGAATCCGCGACGCGGTTGAAATTTACGTGGCAAGACATTTCCGGTTCCATGATTCTTGTCCCGAGCCGCACCTGGCGCGCGCATCATCGCCCCGAACGCTGTTTTGAAGTATTCGGTTTGCAGTTGAATGATTCGCGCGCGCAAATGATTGCGGACAATTTCCCAATTCGCGCGGTTGTGTTACGTGACCCGAAAAGCGACGCGCGCCTCGACGCCGCGTATTGGTTTCAATCGGCGACGCGCACGACGGACGATTACGGCACGCGCATTTGGGCGGACACTGCCGCGCCCGCCGAACGTTGGGTGCTGGTTTCGATTCTCTTTGACCAACCGCTCGAGCCGAACGACGCGCGCGCCGTTGCGTTGTATCGCGCGCTGCATCAAGCCGTCGCGCAACAATTGGCAGAATAATTTTGGACGCCGAGTTCACAGACCAACAGGATTTTTTCTGCGCCATCTGTGACATCTGTGTCCCCAAACATGCCCTATGAAAAAAATCTTTTGGAACGCAACATTTCTGGACGCATGCTGCTATGGTTTGTTCTGGGCGTGGAACGCGATTTTTCTCGCGTTCATGCTGCTCGGTTTCGCGCCGCTCATCTTGCCCGAACTGCTTCTCGCCGCGCAAGCCAACATCATTCCCGTTTCGTTTGCCGTGAATGCGCTCTTGCTGATTCTCATTCCCATCCTCGCCGTCATTTTGGGCGCCACACTTTTGCGCCGCGAGCCGCGCAAATTGTTCGCGCTCGGTTACGCCGTCGAAGGTCCCTTGATGCTCCTGGTGGCAATTCGCATCTTCGTCATTCGTGAATTGACCACCGCGCTCGCGTTCCTCTTTATTGTCGCCGCGTTGGGGATGCTCGCGTTTGTGTGGGACTTGCTTGACAAGAAAATTGATGAACGCAGCGATGGTTACATCGGCGCGCTGCTCACACACCTACGCGTCTTGGGTTTGACCTTGTTCGCGCTCGTCGCGGTGTACGCGGGCATTTGGCTCGCGTTTTATGCGATTCCCATCGCGGGTTTTTTGATTCGCGGATTTATT
>SHND01000079.1 GCA_004295045.1 Chloroflexota bacterium
GATGTCGCTTGGCATGCCGAACAACTCGCGCGCTTGGCGCAAGCCCAAACACGCTTGAATGAGGCAACTCAAAATCTCTGACCGCACAGTCGCGATAACCCACACTGCAAACACAAACTTTCCCCCCCCCCGCTTTCCGTAAGACCTTCGCCAACAATTTCACCAACAACCATCATGCCTCCCCTTCACATCCTCATCCTCGCGCGCATTCCACTCGTCCGCGAAGGATTGCGCGCGCTGCTCGCAGACGAACGCGATTTTCAAGTCACCGCGCTCGCCCCTTCCGACGAAATGATTGACGACATTCTGGCGCAAGAACCCGACGCGTTGTTGTTGGATGTTCAAGTCCTGGAACACGCGGGCTGGAAACTTTTGGACGAATTGCGACGCGCGCTGCCAACGCTCACCACCCTCGTCGTTGGCGACAGCGCGCACGATCGCCGCGTCGCGCGCGCGTTAACACTCGGCGCGCGCGGTTATTTATTGCGCGAAACATCCGCCGAGGAAATGGCGCACGCGCTGCGCGCCGCGCACAGCGGAATTATCGCGCTCGACCCGCAAATCGCCGCGACCTTGTTGGATATCGTACACGCGAATGAAAGCAGCCGCGAGGAAAATGAAACGGGCGCGGATGATTTGATCGAACCATTGAGCGAACGCGAACTCGACGTGCTGCGCCTCATGACGCGCGGCCTCGCGAACAAACAAATCGCCTCTGAATTGTTCATCACCGAACACACCGTAAAATTTCATATCCGCGCGATTTTGGGAAAACTTGGCGCGGCGAATCGCACCGAAGCTGTGACGCTCGGTCTGCAAAAAGGATTGGTCAGTCTCTAAGCTACGCGCGCGCAAGACCTGCTCACTGTGTTAGGCGCGGCGCGCAAAACCTATCCATCAGAGGGATGTGCCACTCTGCCCCTTCTGCTACACTGATTGCAATGAGCAAATGCTGGCGCTCTTGTCGCGCTGTCACAGAAAAACAGCAGGGAGGATCAAATTGGCACTAACAAATTTACAAGCATTTTCGGATGAACTCGCCGCGGTCGTCGCCCAAGTGACGCGCTCGGTCGTGCGCGTCGAAGCGCGCCAACGCGTTGCGGGCAGCGGCGTGGTGTGGACGAGCGAAGGCGCGATTGTGACCGCTGATCACGTAGTCGAACGCGAAGAAAATATCCGCGTCGTTTTGGATGGTTCAACGTATGATGCGGAACTCGCGGGGCGCGATCCGACGACCGATCTCGCCGTTTTGAAAATCAAAGGTTCGAATCTCGTGCCCGCGCAGGTGGCGGATTCGAAAACTATCAAGCAAGGCAACCTCGTTTTCGCGGTGGGTCGCCCGTGGGGCAACGAAGCCATCGTGAGCGCGGGCATTGTCAGCGCGTTGGGCAAATGGGGGCGCGCGTTCGGCGGAGAAAATCAATTTCGCGAGGGTTTGATTCACAGCGACGTGACATTGTATCCGGGCTTTTCCGGCGGACCGTTGGCGGATGCCAGCGGACGCGTCGTCGGCATCAACAGCAGCGTTCTCGGACGCGATCTCTCGCTCGCGATTCCCAGCGAAACGGTTGCGCGCATCGCGGAACAACTTTTGCTCAAAGGACGCATCGAACGCGGCTATCTGGGCATCGGCGTGCAAAAAATCCCTTTGCAACAATCGCTTCAGCAATTGCTGGCGCAGAAACTCGGCGTGCAGCAAGAGACAGGGCTGATGATTCTCCAAGTCGAGTCGGGGACGAATGCGGAGAAAGCGGGCTTTTTGCCCGGCGACATTCTTGTCGGCTTGAATGGGACGGCGATTGCGCGGGTGCGCGAACTCAATCGCTGGCTTGCCAACGAAGGTGGCGGACGCACCGTGAACGCTCAAGTGATTCGCGGCGGAGAGCTCAAAGAAATTTCCATCACCGTGGGAGTTCGCTAAGCGCGAAAAAAACCTCAAAGGTGGCGCGATGTCTTGTATCGCCATCTTTGAGGTTTTTTCGTTGCGCGCTAACATGGCAGAGAGCGCGCATCTTTTTTCTATTCGCCTCAAGCGGCAGGCGATTGACTGCGCCATTTTCGGATTCGCGGCGGCGCATCAACTGCGCTCACACTTCTGAACCGAAATTCCAAAAACGTGGACGACGACAACTCGAAAACCGATATTGTTGTTGAAATTCATTGGCTCATTCCTGTTGCGGTACGCCGCACGACAGTTCCTGCGTTCATTGTTCCACGAGCCGCCGCGTTAATTCAGTCAACGCCTCGCTTACACTTTTTTGAGCCAGCCGCCTAACAAGCGTCCAATCTCATTGACCATGCCTCCCGCGTGTTCGTATTGCGCGAGCGTCAATAATTTCAAATCTTGACACAGCCGCAACGTGTGACGCAGTTGCGCCAACTGCAAATCCGCCTCGCGCAGTTTTTCGGCGCGTAGTGCGCCGTTTGCCAGACCTGCCGCCAAAAGCGTTTCCTGAAAATCGAGCGCGCGCCGCTGCACGCGTTCTGCCAATGTAAAACGATAGGCACGCGGAAATTTGATCGCTTGCGGCAAAAGCCACAAAAGCAAATCATACGTTTTGGAATAAATGGGGGATTCGTTCACCACGCAACACCTCGCCGCGCAAGCGCCATGTGTCACCATAGCGGGCGTGGTTTATCCAACCTTGCACACTCGCATCCAGGCGCGCCCATGCAATTTCGCCGCGCGCTACTTGCGCTATTTTTTGCTTGAAATGCTGTCGAAAGTGAATCACATTCCGCCGTTTCAAGCGACGATGCGTTGGATAGACACGGAAACCGAGAAACGGAATACCGTGTGTGACGGGTGAGATCTGCGCGCGCGTTTCGTGCAGTTTCAAACGCAACTGCGCTAACCAGTGAATCACTTGGGCGCGCCATTGATGCAGTTGTCTTTTGTCGTCGCCGAACAACAAAAAATCGTCCACATAGCGCACATAGCCCGCGCATTTCAATTCGCGTTTTACAAAATGGTCAAAGCGGTTGAGAAACACATTTGCCCAAAACTGGGACGTGAGATTGCCGATGGGCAAGCCGCGCGGACGATTCACCGCAAACAAATCATCTCCGGCAAACCATTGCATCTCATATTCTTCGTTGAGGACGCCAACGCCCGAAGCGATGATGCGGTCACACAATTCCAACACCGCATCGTCTTTAATCCAGCGCGCCAATTCCGCGCGCAGCAACGCATGGTCAATCGAGGGAAAGTATTGTTTTAAATCGCCTTGCAAAACATATTGGAAACGCCGCGCAAACTGCGTGCAGCGGTCGAGCGCGGCATGGGTGCCTTTGCCTTGACGATTCGCATACGTGTCAAAAATAAAGCGCGTCTCCCACAAGGGTTCGATGACATTGTGCAAACAATGATGCACCACCCGGTCACGAAACGGCGCGGCAGAAATCAAACGCTTTTTCGGGTCGTGAATGTAAAAACTGTGGTACGCGCCCGGCTGCCATGAGTGCGTTTGTAATTCATCGCGCAATTGCAGCAATTCGGCTTCTTGATTCAGTTCAAACGCTGCCACGCTCGCAAACTTGCGTTTTGCCTTGCGCGCGTCGCGATACGCCTTGAAAATATTTTCAAACGCGCACACTTGCGGATAAAGGTCGGTGTAGGTTTTCATCGTATTGCAAATTTGCAATTTGCCACAACCGATGACAAATTGGAAATTTGTCGTACCTTAGCACGCGCGCGTCGCGTTTGTCCATCTTGAAATTTTCCCATTTCCTTTTTCATGCGCGCGTGGTATAGGAAAAGGTTATTGATTTTTAAAAAAATTTTTTCGCCGCCCCAAGTGCGGGCGACGAAAATTTTTCAGAAATCAGAAACCAGAAATTCAGAAATCAAGTGCGTGGGATGGGGACGACGACAACTCGAAAACCGATAAAGTAGGTGAAAAGCAAGGGCACATCCCTGAGGCGGTACGCCGCACGACAGTACCTGCGTACACTGCCCCACGAGCCGCCGCGGACAACGCGCGCGTTCCCGGAAGCAGGTCCTTGTGGGTCACGCGTCGTTTCTTGTGCGCGCGTTTCATACAAATCACCCTGATACCAATCGCCGCACCATTCCCACACATTCCCCATCATGTCCAACGGTCCCACGTTTCCCTGTTCATCCTTCCACGTTCCATCGGGATACATGCCAACCGGCGAGGTTGCGTTGAATTTGCTTTCTACGGAATTGCATTTGTTCGCATCCCACTCATTGCCCCAACTCCACAAATAATTTTGCGGACCCCGCGCTGCCTTTTCCCATTCCGC
The DNA here is from genome assembly GCA_004295045.1 of Chloroflexota bacterium. Classification (GTDB taxonomy): domain Bacteria; phylum Chloroflexota; class Anaerolineae; order UBA4142; family SHND01; genus SHND01. Next base: position 4,267 of record SHND01000079.1, read on the forward strand.
CTCTGTTGGCAGCCGATACTCTACTTGTTTCCCTGCCTCCTTGTTTCCCTTTTTAACCATCTCGCTCAACCAATTGCAGTACGCTTCCGCCTCAAACCACGTCACGCCGACAACGGGCAGGTTATCCGCGCTCCACTGCGGGTCATTCCAGAAAAAAGGCTCGTCGCGTTTTTCGACAGGGCGGTTTTTTAGCCAGTCCGCGTAACTCTTTTTCAAATCATCACTGGGCAGCCAATCCAAGTTTGCCTCTAACCTGCCCGTGCGCCACTTCCAGCCATCATCACTCCAATATTCTTGCTTTTCGTATCCCTTCGCCATCCAAAACGCGCGAAATTCCGCGTTTGTCACGGGATACTTGCCAATCGCAAATTCAGAAACGTAAATTTTATTTTGTGGCTTTTCCCAACTATATGCTTGCGCGTCTTGCCGTTCCAATTCTTTTTCCTCATCATCACTCGTCCCCATCAAAAATTCGCCCGCAGGAATTGGAACCACTTGAGGCAAGCGCCAGCCGGCGCCTTCGCCCACCACGAGCGGCGAACGCGCGAAACGCGAGTCCCCCACTGCGCCGAGCGCGAGTCCGAGCGGACGCCGCAAGCGCGGTTCGACACGCGGTGGGGTCGCCTGAAAAAAGTCGAGCAGCGCTTGCGAGACGCGCGTCTGCGTTTCGGCTTGGACAATCTTGGGCGGCAAATCCGAGAACGCGTTACCTGCCAGCGTCAGGGCGTGCGCGCGCTGTTCGTCTGTTAATGACGCTTCGCCGTCATTCTCCCCCAAATCCGCAAGGAGCAAAACGAAATCATTCGCGCCCGCTTTCCCTTTGATTGCCAGATAACCCGCCGCTAAACACGTTGCTTCATCCCATTGTTCGTTGTCCAGGCGCTCGCGCAAAAAGGCGCGCTGTCTGTGGGGGTCTCGAATTTCTTCGGCGAGAAACCGCCCCGCTAAAAATTCGCGGAACGTGCGGTGCGTAAAAAATCCATAGTTGCCATTCTCTTCTTCGAGCAAGCCGCCGCGGTCTGCGACCGCGCGCAGGAAATCGCGCGCGGCTTTGCGCGCGGTTTTTTCGTCACTCCCGAACGCGCGCCAGCATAACGCCACTAAATCATCCTCGGGCAATTCTTCGATTCCGCGCGCGTGCATCTCGAACGCGATGGCGGACAACCCATTGCGACGTTCTTCCGAATCAATTTGCGGGGCGCTCTCTCTGTACGGTTCGGTCAACAAAATTTCGATGGCATCTTCGTACAATTCCGCGCGCTGTTTCGGCAATTTTTTATTGCGCTTGTAATGCACGAACGCAAAAACCGTAGTCATCAACGGCGTCACCGCTAAATTTCGCACGCGCTCGTCTGCTGTATTTAAACGTTCAATCAAGTCGCGCGCTTGCGTTACTTGGTCGTCGCCTTCGTAAGTTGCGCGGCACCAACTCTCGATCAACGTATCGCGCTGTTCCGGCGTAAAATTTTGAACCACACATTTTTCAAAGCCCGCCACTTGCGCCATGCCAAAGTACGCGTTTGGGCGCGAGGTGACGAGATAGCGGTTTGCGGTGTTTTTAAATTCGGCTACGAAATCTTCCATCGCCCCACGGACAGCGGAGCGTTCCTCGCGCGGCATTTCGTCCACGCCATCAAACATCACCAGACACCCCGCGCCGCGCAATTGGGCTTCAAAAAAACCGTTCGGCAACGCGAGCGTCGGATGTTTTTCCGAAATATATTTTCCCAGAAATGCCAGCAATGCCGTCGCGCTGTGCGTTTGTTCTTGAGCGACACAAGCATCGTGAAACGCGCGCAGTGGAATGAGAATCGGCAAGAGTGGTTTATCGCTCGCGGCTTGGACGAACGCGCGCTGTTCCTCCGTCAATCGTTTGGGTTCGATGCGCGCCCGCGCCATTGCCAAGCCCGCCCATTGCAGTAGCGTGCTTTTGCCCGAACCCGCCGCGCCGACAATCGCCAAACGATACGCGCGTCCAATCGCTTGCGCGAGTGTGATTGGCTCAATCTGTTCGCGGAACATTGCTGCCGCGAGTTCGGGGTCGCTACCCGGCGAAGCTTCGGAATGTTTCAGCGAACGTTCCCTTTGCGCGCGTTTTTCGTCTGCTTCAGCAGTCATGCGTAACGAAACATACGTTTGATCGAGTTCGTGGATAAAGCTATCTTCCGGGCGCGTATTAAACCCTCGAAATTTGAAACGGTGATAATCCGGAATGACCGCGTTCAAGTACCGCGTGACCGCATCATCGCGCTCGAGCAAGCGACTGCTAACCTCTTCACTCTTTTTTTCGAGCGGCTTGGTCGCGCCTTTGAGCAGCGCGTAACCTACAAACGCGATTGCGCCAATGACGAGTGCCGCGAGAATGAAAACGAACAAGCCGTTTTCGCGCACAATGCGTTCGCCGCATTTATTGATGCCGTTGACAATACAATCTTCGGTGAGCGTGAGTGTAGGAGTTGGAACGGGGGTAGGCGCTTGGGCGCGCGTAGGCGCCGCGGGGAGTGTGAACCACAAGAACGCGGCAATGAAAATTGTGACGAGCGCTGCAATAAAAGATTTTCTACGCGATGTGAACACGATGCGAGGATTATATCAAATTCCCGTAGTTATTGGCGGCGGTTATAAACCGTGCCAATAACCACGCAAGTCTGCCTGCGCAGACCAGACGCCGAAACGCCGCGAATTCGATTCGCAGAAAAAAGGACGGTTGGGATGTCAGATCCCTGCGCTTGACAACGCGAGCGTTTCGCACGACGATAGCGTCATCTCACCACGGAGCAGAAACGATGGCGCAATGTACACACCTCGATCAAATTCAAGCGGTTAAACCAAATACGCGCGGCTGTGAAGAATGTTTGCAAATGGGCGATACGTGGGTTCACCTGCGAATGTGCCTTACCTGTGGGCATGTCGGCTGCTGCGATAAATCCAAAAACAAACACGCGACCAAACATTTTCACGCCACCCAACATCCCATCATTCAATCAATCGAGCCCGGCGAAGATTGGCGCTGGTGTTATATTGATAACGATATTATTGGGGATTGAGCTGTGACACAATCCCTTGCAAATTTGGACGCGGAAAAACAAGGATGAACGCGGCAAGGGCAAAAAGCAAGATTTATTTCCGCGTTTTCCGCGAAAATCCGCGTCCAAAAAAAGAATGTGTTAGGTTTCGGCGATAGCGTTTATCGCAAAAATCTGTCACGTCTGATTTACTTGGCGTTCTTGACATACTTGTCAAAAAACGCGACGACGCGTTGATTGAACAACGTCCAACCATTCCCGATGAACGCGTGCGCTTGACGCGGATACGCATAATATTCCACGTACTTGTTTTGCTTTATCAATTCATCGCGAATCGCTTCGGACCACATCGGCGGCGTCGTGGTATCAATCTCGCCAATGTGAATTTGCACGGGCGCGGTGACATTTTCAAAATAATGGATGGGCGAAACATCGTGAATGATTTCCGGTTTGCGCGTCCAATAATAGTACGATTCCGCGAGGTCGGCATCACTTTCGCTCGCGCCGCTTAAACCGCCCGTAAAGCGACGCACGCGCACATCCGCGCTCACCGGCGCATACAACACATGCGCTTTGATCAAATCGCTCACCACCATCGCGCGCGTTGTAACGCCTCCCCCCATCGAATGACCCCACATCCCGATGCGTTTTGGATCCGCGTTCGGTAACGATTTCACCGACGCCGCCGCATTCAACGCATCAATCATATAGCCCGAACGAAACAAATTCAGTCCGCTGTCCGAACGCGCATAGCCGCGAAAATCGGGCGAAATCGTAATATATCCATTGCGCGCGAGAATGTCCGCCGGGCGGTACGTATCCGAACCCGTCACGTACCGCGACGGCGGAATGTAACCGTGATTCATAATAATCACGGGGAACGGACCTCGCCCAAAAGGAACGTGCATCAAACCGCTGATCGTCAAACCATCGGATGGATACGTGATGTACGTGCGCGTGTACGCATCCGTCACCGTGATGGTGTTGGTGATACGAATTTGCCCGCCTTGATACTCACGCGCGCGCAGTCCATCAATCGTCACGCCCTCCAAATCAGGATGAATCGTTGGCGTAAAGGTCGGGGTTGGCGTGTTCGTCCGCGTCGGGGTGAACGTTGCCGTAGCGGTGCTGGTTGGCGTAAGCACAGCGGTTGGCGAATTTGTCGGCGCGCCGGTTTGAGTTTGGACAACCGCAGCGCGCGTCGGTGTCGGAACGGGCGGCGCTGGCGTCGGCAACGCGCAAGCTGAAAGAATCGCAATCAAACAGCTTGTGATGATTCCAAAGAAAATTTTAGGTTGCATACGCACCTTGAGGGTGAAGCGGAGCGCGATGCGGGTTGCTTGCGCACTGCGCGCAAGACATTGCAGCGAATAAATTACGTCTTGGAAGAAACTCGTTCGGGCAAAATTTTGTACGTCACGCGAACTTCGCCGGGGCGTTTCGGGTATTCGTATTTGCCGTGATATTTTTCATTCAGCGAACGGATCATGTCGTACGCGCCCGCTTCGGTTTCTTGCACCACGTGTCCCCGAATTTGCAGGTAGCGGTACGGATTATCGGGCGAGCTAATCGCCAACGCGACGAAAGGATGCCGCTTTAGCACGTTGTCTTTGACGCGTCCGCGCGCCGTGTTGACAATGATATAGGTGCCGTCCCAATCGAACCACACCGGCGTCACTTGCGGCGTGCCGTCACGCAGCACAAGCGCGAGATCAGCGAACGCTTTCGTTTCGCGTTTCAGTAATTTCAAATCGTTGTCAGAAAATTGAACCATAATGCTCCTCAATCAGAAAAAATTTGGGTGGCGACAATCCGCGTGCCGTCCACCGAGACACCCAGCGCGATGCCCGTCTTGAGGAAATGCGGATTCAAGATATTGTCGCGATGTTCTTGGCTGTTGATCCAGCCCTCTACAAATTGATTCGCAATTTCATTCGGACCATAGCGCGAATACACCGTCAGCGCGGTCGGCACAAGCGTGCCTTGATTTTTGATCTCTGCAATATTTTCGCCCGCAAACAAAAATTTGACCTCTTGGGCGCGAATCAAATCTTGAAATGCCACACTGCCGCGCTGCGGATCGTCGTGCGAAAAATAGGCGCGGCGAATCATGTCATTGCTGCGCGCCTGCGCGACGTTAGCTAATTTTTCATCGTACAACAGAATGGGCAGATTGCGCGCGGCGCGTTCGCGGTTGATGCCGCGCAGAATCAATTGCACCACCGCGTTGATTTTTTCATTCGGCGCGGCAGGCACGTCGGGCGCGGGCGTGACGGGCGGACTCGACGCAGCGGCGAGCCGCGCGAACCATTCATCAATTCTCGCATCGCCTTTGCTGGGAATTACCAGCTCGATTCCGACCTGCGGATTTTCGGGGTCCACCGCCAGCGCGGGATAGCGCTCTTGATTCGCCGCAATCAAATCGCTCAAAGCGACGTTATGTTGCAGCGCGATATCGGGCAGCGATTCACCCGGCTGCACCACGTACGTTTGCGCGCCGCCACAGCCCGCGAGCAAACCGAACGCGCTCAACGCGAGCGCCGCGCAAATCAAAATTCTTTGATACAATTTCGCCATTCTCACACAAGGAGCCAATCAATGGAATGGATTTTCCTCATTCTCGCCATTCTCACCGAAGTTGCGGGGACTACGCTTTTGAAATTATCGGACGGTATGAAAAATCTCGTGCCGAC
>SHND01000046.1 GCA_004295045.1 Chloroflexota bacterium
GCTATGTGTTCATCCTGATTGGCTTTGTAGCAATGCTGCTGCTGTGGCAGGAAGGCACGCCGTTCTGGATTGTCGCGCTCACGTTCTGTTTCATTGGCGTCGGGATTGGCTTGTCCGGCACGCCTGCTTCGCGTTCGCTGACCGGTTCGGTTCCGGTCAAGCGGGTGGGCATGGCATCAGGAACAGCAGACTTGCAGCGCGACTTGGGCGGCGCGATTTTTACGGCGCTCTTTGGCGCGCTGTTGGCGGCGGGCTATGCGTCGGCAATGGGAGCGCAAATTGCGGCAGCGCCACAAGGTTCGCAGATTCCCGCGAATGTGGTCAGCGAACTCGAAATGTCATTCGCCGGCGCACAATCGGTCGCCACACAGTATCCACAATACTCGACTCAGATTCTAGCGGCGGCAAAGGAATCGTTCTTGGCAGGTGACCAGCAGGCGTATCTCGCAGGCATCATTGCAGTGTTGATCGGCGCGGCGCTCGTGTTCCTGGTGTTCCCCAAGTTTGAGCAGGAAAAGAAATTGCTCGCCGAGTATCATGCAGAGGATGAAGGAGCCACCGAAGAAGGCGGAGCCGCGAGTGAGGGAGGCACACCACCCGCAGTCTCCGGATCCGGGTTCGAGCCCAAAACCGTAGTTGACTCTTGAGGCGGCACAACGAACGATTTCATTTAGATTAAAAAAGGATCGGTGAATGGACCTGAACACAATTTTCACATATTTCGGCACGTGGACGATTGGCAGTCTGACCGCGATTGATCTGATTGCCGCGACCACGAATGCGTTTAATGGCGCACTGCTGGCGCGGCGCGCCGATCACTATCGCCACTGGACTGTCATAGGTATCATTCTCATAGCAATTATCGGCGGCATCGGGGGCGGCGTGGCGCGCGATGTGTTGTTGAATGATATTCCTGCCGCACTGACGAACCCTTGGTATTTAATCCTCTGCACGTTGGCATCCATCCTCGCGCTGATGATTTCGTTTCGCTCCGGACAAAAATTCCGCGAAGGGTTATTCCAGTTCATGACGGCGTTCTCGCTGCCATGGTACGCCGTCGTCGGCGCGCAAAAGGCGTTGGACGCGAACTTGCCGGTCATCGCGGTGGTGTTGATCGGCATTGTCGGTCCAACGGCGGGGCGCTATTTCATTGACATTACGTCTGGCGTGCCGCCAAAACATTTTGTCAAAGGCGAATGGTTTGTTGGCACGGCGGTGTTGGCGAGCATATTGTATGTCTTTTTGTATTGGCTCGGACTGTCGCTCTGGCCCGCCACGCTTATCACCTTTGCCATCGCGTTTTCGTTCCGTCTGCTTGCGCAGTTTCGAGGTTGGGAGGAACCGGAGCCGCGCGATACGCCGGAGGAAATGCTCGCAGATGAAAAGCCGCGACTCAAGCTCGGTGAGGCGATTCAGGAAGAGCTGCATCCAGAAGAGAAATAAAACAGTCTGGCAACCAAACGCAATTCACTTTCAATAAATTCCAAATCACCGCAGTCCAAAAACAAGGAGAGCAAAAAAATGGCAAAGTCAACCAAGAAACAAAAAAAGGAAATGCAGGCGCAAGTGGGCGCTAAAGAAATGGTCGAGGGCGTCGAAAAGGTGCGTGTCGCGCGTGATGTCGCCGATGTCGGGCGCGCGGAACTCGCGGTGGGCGCGAGTGACGCGACGCGCGGTGTGGACAAAATCGTCGTCGCTGACCGGCTGTCACAGCTCAGCCAAGTCGTGGCTGTGGCAGGAACACTCGATGTCGCAGAAGGCGCGGCAATGCTTGCCGTGTCAGATGACATCAAAACGGTCGGCGCGGTGCTCGGCTTGATGAGTGAAGAAGACTTGGAAGCAGGCATGAATCTCGCGCGCATGTCGGGTGAATTGCGCGCGGCGAGCGATGTTGTGGCGATGCTCAAGATGCCCATCCTCACTCGTTTCCTGCTCAGGCGCGGGGAAAAGCTGCAAGATGCGGCAGTTCAAACAGTGCTGCGCTTTGCGGCGACGACCGCGTTAGGCGACATAGTGGCGAAACAAGCCTCCGCCGTCGCGGGCATGGGCGAAAATGAAATTGCCGAAGGCATCGCCCGCGTCTCGGTGGCAGAGCTCGCCGAAGCCAAGAGCCAACAGTTGGCGCAAGAAGGCGCGGAACAGGCAGTCACCGGAATGGTGGAAATGGAAGCGTCGCAGGCGACAACGAAAGCCGCGCGCGATTTGGCAATGGAAGGCGGAGCGGAAGTGGCGGCGGGTGCGGCAGAGCTCGGCGCAGCAAGTGCCTAGTCACTGAAAATTGGAAGCAACCCTCACCTTTCTGGAACGACTCGTCGCGCGTCTCCCTGGTCCGGGAAAGATCATGTTTGGTGAATTGATCGCGGACCGGGAGGCGCTGCGCGTACTGCTTGCGTGTATGGCGGCGATCTTTGCCGCGTCGCTGCAGCCGCCGTACCTATCGCTCTATGTGGCGAATGTGGAGCAGGGCATACGCGATCCGGGCAGCGGTGTGGCAATCGAAGTTGCGGCAGCGTATTTGTTGCTTGCCGTGCTGACGCTGGTCGGCGGCGCGAGTGGCGACATTTTTGGACACAAGCGGTTTATGCTCTTTGGTCTGTTTGCTGTAATGGTGACGAATATCCTGGGCATGTTCTTGTTGAATTCATCGTACTATACGCTGCTGAATTCGCTGAACACGATCACGAGTTCGTTCATCATGCCCATGACGATCGCTATCGTCACGCTGGCATTTCCGCTCGCGGTGCGCCCATTTGCGTACGGCGCGGTGTTTGCGGTGCAAGGCATCGGCTATGTAACCGCCTCATCGCTCTATGGCATCTTTGAACCGACAAGCGCGCAGTGGGTTGCGTTCTTGCCCGCAATCATCATGGGGTTCGTCGCGATTCGACTGGTTCGCCGCGACACGCAAGAGAGTCGCGCGCCGAATGACATTTCGCGGCAAGAATTGCTCTTGAATCTGGCATGGGCGTCGGCGATCTTTGGCTTGGTGTACGGCGTGCTGGCGATCGGCGGCGGTCTCGACAGCCGCAACATGTTTTTGGTTATCGGGATTTGCGTCATCGGTTTCATCATCGCCTATCGTTGGGTCGCGCGGCGAATGCGCGGCTCGGCGGTGAAAATGTATGATGTGCGCGACTTGTCGCTCGCCATTCTCGCGGGCATCATGCTGTCGGCAGGGCAAGGTACGCTCTTTTATCAGACCAGTGTGTTCTTTCAAAGAGTTCAGGGCGTCGGTCCCGTGGTTTCGGGCGCGCGACTCGCGCCGTACGTGATCGCGTTAATGATTGCGACATTGTTTGTCGTGCGGCTTTCGCAGCGCTTTGGTGCGCGGCGTATGATTACCGGTGGGCTTTTGCTCATGGCGCTGGGTCTGGGGAGCATGTTCTTTATTCAACCGACGACACCATACTGGCAGCTCATCGTCCCGATGCTCATCATGGGTTTTGGCTTTGGCGTTTCTGCGCCGCCGCGAACGGTTGTGGTGCTGACCACGCCGCCGCCGGGCTTGACGGGGATGGCAGCAGGAGTGAACACCGCCGCCGGGCAATCGGGCTTTGCGCTTGGCGTGGTCTTGTCGAGCATCCTCGTCACTTTGTTTGCCGACCAAAATTTCAAGCAACAGCTCGAGCAGACGAATGCGCCGCCGCAAGTGATGAACGCAGCTACACGAGTTTTTCAAGAATTCTTTTCGCGCGCCATGTCCGGTGACCTGACACGTCTGCCCGAAAACCTGGCGCAGCAAGTCACGCTCTCCTTTGGCAATGCATTCACCGTCGGGCTGGCAATGACCTTTGTGGTGATTGCCATCATTCTGGCGATAACAGGAGTAGTTATCTTTTTAGGAATGAATAAAGGATTAAAGGGCTCGTTTGTTACGCGTCCTGTCGGCGGACAGAACGCGGGCAGCACAGAAACTCAACCCAGCCCGTAAAATTTCTGCTTGTCCACACAGAAAGAGACAAATCATCTCTCTCTATCGCGCTATTGCACTATCGCACTATCACACAAACTTCAAAAGGAGCATAACGATGTCTAACCAAACCGACAATTTCTCACGGGCAATCCTGCCCATTCCGGATCAAGACCACCACGGTTTGACCACTTACGACGCCAAAGACCCGGATACCAAATATCCGCCGATTCGGCAACTGCGTCCGCCCGCGGGCGCGCCGAATGTCCTCGTCGTCCTGATTGACGATGCAGGTTTTGGGTCGTCCAGCGCGTTCGGCGGACCGTGCAACACGCCGAACTTTGAAGCGGTGGCGAAAGACTCTCTAAAATACACGCGCTTTCACACCACCGCGCTCTGTTCGCCTACCCGCGCGGCGCTGCTCTCCGGGCGCAATCATCACTCGGTCGGTATGGGCGGAATCACCGAAATCGCCACTTCTGCTCCCGGCAACAACTCGCTGCGCCCGAACACCAAGCAACCCCTCGCAGAAACTCTCAAGCTCAACGGCTACTCAACCGCGCAGTTTGGCAAGTGCCACGAAGTTCCAGTATGGGAAACCAGTCCGATGGGTCCGTTCGACCATTGGCCCGCGGGCGGCGGCGGCTTTGAATATTTTTACGGATTCATCGGCGGCGAAAACAATCAGTGGGATCCGGCGTTGTACGAAGGGCTCACCCCCATCGAACCGCCCGCGACACCCGAAGAGGGTTATCATCTCACCGAAGATTTGGCAGACCACGCGGTGAACTGGATTCGCCAGCAAAAGGCGCTGATGCCCGACAAACCGTTCTTTGTTTATTTCGCACCGGGCGCGACGCATGCGCCGCATCATGTGCCGAAAGAATGGATTGAAAAATACAAGGGCAAATTCGCGCACGGTTGGGACAAGCAGCGCGAAATCACCTTTGCCAAACAAAAAGAGTTGGGCGTGATTCCACCGGATTGCGAATTGACCGCGCGCCACGACCAAATTCCTGCGTGGGATGACATGGATCCGAAGCTCAAGCCCGTGCTTGAACGCGAGATGGAAGTGTATGCCGGGTTCATGGAACACACCGATTATCACGTCGGCCGCGTGATTGATGCCATCAAAGACTTGGGCATCTATGACGACACGCTCATCTATATCATCGTCGGCGACAATGGCGCGTCGGCGGAAGGCACACTGCAAGGCGCATTCAACGAAATGTCGAATTTTAACGGCATGGGCGCGTTGGAAACCGTAGATTTTATGGTCTCCAAGATGGACGAATTCGGTTCGCCCAGCTCGTACAATCACTTTGCGGTGGGTTGGGCATGGGCGATGGATACGCCTTATCAGTGGACCAAGCAAGTGGCGTCACACTGGGGCGGCACGCGCAACGGCACCATCATCCGCTATCCCAAATTGACCGGCACCACTGCTGGCATCCGAAATCAATTCGCGCACGTGATTGACGTGGCGCCGACAATTTTGGAGGTGGCGGGCATCCCGGAACCCATCCAGATGCACGGCGTCACGCAAAACCCGTACGAAGGCACGAGCATGATGTACACGTTAAATGATGCGAACGCGCCTGAACGACACGAAATCCAATACTTTGAAATGTTTGGCAATCGCGGCATCTATTACAAGGGTTGGAGCGCGGTCACGAAACACAAAACGCCGTGGCTCTTGCAAGGCGAAAAGACGGTGGCGTTCGACGATGACAACTGGGAACTGTACGATGGGAGCAAGGACTGGTCGCAGGCGCACGACCTCTCCAAAGAGATGCCAGAGAAACTGCACGAACTTCAGCGGCTGTTCCTCATCGAAGCGACAAAGTACAATGTGATTCCGATTGATGACCGCGTGGGTCCACGCATCAACTCTGACATGGCAGGACGCCCGACGCTCATCAAGGGCAATTCGCAGTTGTTCTTTCCCGGCATGGGACGCTTGTCAGAAAATAGTGTAGTGAACATCAAGAATAAATCGTTCTCGGTGACAGCCGAGGTGGAAGTGAATGGCAAACCCGCCAACGGCGTGATCATCGCGCAAGGCGGGCGCTTTGGCGGATGGAGCGTGTACGCCAAAGACGGCAATCTCAAATTCACCTATAACGTTCTCGGCATCCACGAATTTCCGACGGAGGCGACAACGCCGATTCCGCGGGGCAAACATCAAGTGCGCATGGAATTTGCGTATGACGGCGGCGGACTCGCCAAGGGCGGCAACGTGACGCTGTACTATGACGGCAAGGAAGCAGGCAAGGGGCGCGTCGCGGCGACCCAAGCGATGGTTTTCTCGGCGGACGAGACAACCGACATCGGCTACGAGTCGGGTACGCCTGTGAGTCCTGATTACACGGTCGAGACCAGCAAGTTCAACGGCAAAATCAACTGGATTCAAATTGACCTAGGGGCAGACGACCACGACCACCTCATTAGCCCGGAGGAACGCCTGAATTTGGCGATGGCTCGCCAATGATGGTTCGCCAGTAATGGCGCGGCAGTAAGATAATTCTTGATTCCTGCGAGGGATTCATTCCCCCTCGCAGGAAAAAACGATTGGAGAAAATCACGTGAGCAATGGAACTCAGCCGCCCACAACTCCCGGCGCAAATATCAAAATTCGCGCAGTGCCAAACCTGCGCGATCTCGGCGGTTGGCAAACGCTCGATGGTGGAAGTGTGCGCTACGGGCTCGCCTTTCGAGGTATCGAATTGGATAAACTCCAGGGCGACGACATGACCGCGTTCGCCAATCTCGGCATCCGCACAGTCTACGACCTTCGCACCGAACCCGAACGCACCGCGCAGCCCGACAAGTATCCTCAAGGCGTCGAATACATTGTCGTTGATGTTCTCAAGGACGCGACAGGAGCGGGACCTGCTCAGCTGATGAAGGTGCTCGCTGACCCCAAAGCGGCGGAACAGATGCTCGGCGGCGGCAAAGCTGTCGCAATGTTCGAGCATGGCTATCGCCAAATCGTCTCGTTGCCCAGCGCGCTTGCCGGATACAAACTCTTTTTCACCGACCTGTTGAGCGAGCAACATCGTCCCGCGTATTTTCACTGCACGACAGGCAAAGACCGCACCGGTTGGGGAGCGGCGGCGCTGCTGACTTTGCTCGGTGTGCCGGACGAACAAGTGATGCAAGAGTATCTTCTCACGAATGAAGAACTCTTGCCAGCCGTGCAACCTGTCTTTGATAAATTCGCGTCAGCAGGTGGCGACCCGGAACTCTTGCGTCCCATTCTCGGCGTGCAAAAAGAATATCTCGAAGCGGCATTCGACGAGATGCGCCAAAACTATGGCACAATTCAAGGCTACTTTAGCCAGGGGTTGGGATTGGATAAAAGCAAACAAGCCGCGCTGCGAGAGCTGTTCGTTGAACGGGGATGAATTGAAAAATGCGAGCGAGGGGAGGAAACGGATGGCAACGAACGACTTGAACTTTGACCCAACCAAGTTCACGAGCGCGCGGCTCCAAACCGAAGGATGGATGAAATTTACCGATCCTCCCGAAAAGATATTCGCGCTGCTCGCCGATCACAAAGGCATGACGCAGTGGCTGCCGCTGCTCAAAAAGGTCACGGTTACGCACACGCAGGAAGTCGCCCCGGGCGAAAGCGCCGTCGGCACCGCGCGCAAGATGGTGTTCGAAGGCGGTATCACGCTGGTCGAGACAGTGGTGTTTTGGAATCCGCCGCTGTGTTACGCGTATGGCACCAAGGGCAAAGTATTCCCTTTGCAGAATTACATCGGATTCATGGGCGTGGAACCGGACAAAAAGGGCGGTGGCAAATTTATTTTCCGCGAATATTTTGACGTGCAAGGGCGCGTCAAACAAGCCATCCTTCCGCACGGCGTTGTGCCGCCCATGCGAATTGCGATGCGCAAGCTCTGCAAATTGATTGGTGGAACCGAATACGAGGTCAAGCACGTCAAAGCGCCTCACTAACAGATTGATGCAAGAGACAAGACAATTCAGACAGGAGAACCATTATGGCAAAATTAGACAGACACTCACGCACAATCTTGCCGATTCCGGATCAGGTCTATCATGGGTTGACCACCTATGATGCCAAAGACCCGGACACCAAATTTCCGCCGATTCGGCAGATTACAGCGCCGGAGGGCGCGCCAAACGTCCTTGTCGTCCTGATTGACGACTGTGGCTTTGGCGCACCGAGCGCGTTCGGCGGTCCGTGCAATACGCCAAATTTTGAGAAAATCGCCAAGAACGGTTTGCGCTACAACCGTTTCCACAACACCGCACTCTGCGCGCCGACGCGCTCGGCATTGCTGACCGGACGCAACCATCATTCGGTGGGCATGGGCACTGTGACTGAGATTTCGACAGCGGCGCCGGGGTACGACTCGGTGCGCCCGAACAGCAAGCAGCCGCTGGCTGAGACTCTGCGACTGAACGGCTATGCCACTTCGCAGTACGGCAAATGTCACGAAGTGCCGGTGTTCCAGAACAGCGCCATCGGTCCGTTCGACGCCTGGCCCACTGGCTCGGGTTTTGATTACTTTTACGGTTTCGTCGCAGGCGAGGATGACCAGTGGTATCCGTCGTTGTACGAAGGCACCGCCCCGGTTGAAGTGGGCAAGACGCCAGAGCAAGGCTATCACTTGACCGAAGACCTTGCCGACCACGCTATCACGTGGCTGCACACGCTCAAATCCGTTGCGCCCGATAAACCGTTCTTTATTTACTTTGCGCCGGGCGCAACGCATGCGCCCCACCACGTGCCCAAGCAGTGGATTGACAAGTACAAGGGCAAATTCGCGCACGGCTGGGACAAGCAGCGTGAAATCACTTTCGCCAAGCAGAAAGAATTGGGCGTGATTCCCGCCGACGCGGAACTGACCGCGCGTCCCGCCGAACTTCCCGCGTGGGATGACCAGCCCGCCGAACTGCGACCAATCCTCGAACGACAGATGGAGACATATGCCGGGTTTCTGGAGCATACCGACCATCAGGTTGGGCGCGTCATTGACACCATCGAGCAGTTGGGCGAATTAGATAACACGCTCATTATTTGCATCATTGGCGATAACGGCGCATCCGCCGAAGGCACGCTCAAGGGCACCTATAACGAGTTGATCGTGTTCAACGGTATGGGAGCTATTCTCGAAACACCCGAATATCTGTCGGCGCGCATTGACAAGTGGGGTGGTCCCGAATCGTATCCGCACTATGCCGTCGGCTGGTCGTGGGCAATGGACACGCCCTTCCAATGGCAAAAACAGGTAGCTTCGCACTGGGGCGGTACCCGCACCGGCACCGTAGTTCACTGGCCCAAAGGCATCAAGGACAAAGGCACTGTGCGGTCTCAGTTCTGCCACGTGATAGACGTTGCGCCCACCGTGCTGGAAGCAGCAGGCATACCCGAACCCATTCAGGTGCACGGCGTCACACAAAGCCCGTATGAAGGAACGAGCATGCTCTATTCCTTTGACGATGCAAAAGCCCCGGAAC
>SHND01000070.1 GCA_004295045.1 Chloroflexota bacterium
TGAGCCAGGATCAAACTCTCCGTTTGATTCCATTTTTCGTTTCTTCTCAAAGTTCGTGAGAGATTCTCATCTCTCACACAGGCGCTCTCGCACTCTCTCTTCCACTCTTTAACTGGTAAGGTGCATTGCTTTGTTTTCCATCGCGCACAACAGCCGATCAAGAAACGCGCGCGGCGATATTTTCAATCGCCGCGAGACAAAAAATCCGCCGGGCGTCGGAGCGATTTTTACTCCGGCACGCCTGCGGCGGGGACAAGGAGAAGCGAGGAAAGATATTTCTATTTTCCGTTGCGCTGCATTCATGCGCAAGCGCGAATGTTCAGCGCTATCTGTTTTCTCCCTGACCTCCTTAATCGGTTGTTATCGAACTCGATGGCTGGGACGGACTGTGCCGTTTCTAGACAAGCGAGGTATAGCATATCACGGAATCTATGTTTGTCAACACCCAAAATATAAAAACAACCTTAAATTTTTTACGCGCTTTTGTCGGCCTCTGGACTTGCGCATGCAACAAAAAAGATAAAGGCGTTTCAACCTTCATCCTCCCTGTTCTCCCGTGTGACTCGCCAGGGACTCGAACCCCGAACCTTGGCATTAAGAGTGCCTTGCTCTGCCAATTGAGCTAGCGAGCCAAAATTTTTGACGGCGCGATGATAGCATGAGTGGTACTAGAGCGCAAATTTTTTCCGCGTGAGCGTCTCGCGCAAAAAATTTCGCGCCGATATTCTTCCGCGCGCTTTTTTTCATTCCCGCAGAACGTTTTGATGTATAATCTTGGCGCGTGTCCCCGTAGCTCAGTATGGATTAGAGCGAGGATCTCCTAAGTCCTAGGTCGGGAGTTCGAACCTCCCCGGGGACGCCAGCTGCGACAAGAAATTTCTTGTCGCATTTTTTTGCGATTGCAACCGCGGCGCACAATATCGAGAAATTTCCGAAACAAAATTTTCTTACCCCAGCATCGGCGCAAGCGCCATCAACTCCCCAAATTCATCCGCCTGCAATTTTTCAAATTCCTTTTGCGGCACCTTCAAATAATCCCAATCCGTTCCCGTCAACCGCGTCGCGTTTTCGCACCACAGTTTCGCGGCGCGATCTTTGTTTGCCACGTCCACATCCTCGCGCCCTTTGGTTTCGACGAGCCAATGCGCGCCCGCGTTCGTCACCGCAACGAAATCGGGTTCGTAATAGCGCAAGTTGTTGTTCGAGTCGGCGTACTCGATGTCGAAATTGAATTGTTCGGGCAATTTGGCAAAGCGCGCAATGTCGTTCGCCTTTTCCAAAAATTTAGCGAACGCTTTTTCAAATTCGTTGCCGCACGGGACGAGATTGAAAACGGTTTTCGTCGCGGGCAGCGTCGGGCGCGCATACGGGAATGGCGGGTCAATGTAAATCAAATTCACCTTGCCCGCGAATTCAGACAAGAGCGAGGGCAGCACATAGCGCTTGTCTCCCCAAATCAAACGATTGCGCCATTCCGCATCGCGTCCCGCGCCGAATAAATCCAACGTGCGCTGCCGCTGCTGCGCCGATTCATTCACCGTTTCCACCGTTTGAAACGGCAGCGCCACGCGCAAGGGTGCGACTTTGCGCGAGGCTTCCCATCGCCCTCGTCTTTATATTTGCCTTCCCAAATCAATTCGGTCATGTTGATTCCTTTGAACGTAGGGGCGAAGCATTGGCATTGGCAGTTGTTTGGATTATCGCGTCCGCGTCTGCCAATGCTTCGCCCCTACCACGCGCCGCCGATTTTACCAAATCAAAAACGCGCACACAATCGGCGCGCCTCTGCCTGCCATCCACCTCTTGCGCAAGACCCAAGGAGTTTTTGCAAACCCTTTGGGTGTCTGGGGTCGCGCGCGTACCCACACCTCGGCGTAGCGCGCATTCTCTAATGCGCTTCGTCAGCGTCAGAGAACGCCTCTGGCGCAATTTGGCTAATCACCCCAAAAATTTTATTGACAAACCGCCATTCTTTTATTATATTACATCGTGAAAGTAAAACTTTCTTGGTGTAAGTAGATTCAGCACTCCAAAGGCGCGGCGCATGTTCCGAACCCTTACCTCGGCTGAAATGCGGAGCGTCAACCGCTCGGCAGTCCTCGAATACATTCGGCGCAATAGCCCTGTAGCGCGTTCGGTTATCGCGCGCGACCTCAAATTGAGTTTGCCCACCGTCATGCGGGTTGTGGACGAATTAACTGCGCATGGCTGGGTGCGCCCCACCGGCGCCAAAGAATGGAGCAGCCGCCGTCGCCGCGATTTACTCGAATACTATAAAGAGGGACATGCCGTCATTGGCATAGATCTCGGCGGCACCAAAATGTTCGGCGCGCTCGCCAACATCGGCGGCGAAATCATCGGCGAGCGCACAATCAATGGGCATGGCACTTCGGAAGAAGCGAGTTACGCCATGCTTGAAGAAATCATCTCTGAACTATTGCGCTTGCCGCGTACGCGCGGTCAAAAAATTCGCGGCATCGCCGTCGGCGCGCCGGGCGTTACGCGCGCGCAAGAGGGCATCGTCGAATGGGCGCCGAGTTTGAACTGGCGCGCGTATCCGCTCAAACAAAAACTCGAAAAACGTTTTCGCTTGCCGTGTCTCGTTGACAATGACGTGAATCTGGCGGCGCTCGGCGAACAATGGTTTGGCGCGGGCGTGGGCGCGCGCAACATTGCCCTCATCACGATTGGCACCGGCGTCGGCGCGGGGTTGATTGTGGATGGCGCGCTCTATCGCGGACACAACAACGCGGCGGGCGAAGTCGGTTTTCTGCTCTCGCAGCGCGCGGAACTCGACAAACAGTACACCAAATTTGGCGCGCTCGAAAGCATCATCTCCGGCACAGGCATCGCCGCGCGCGCGCAACGCGCGCGCCCCAACGCTTCTAGGGCGCGTCGTCAGCCCCTCACCGCGCAAGCTGTCTTTGACGCGTATCGTCAGCGTGAAAAATGGAGCGTCGCGCTCATCAACGAAACGGTGGATTACCTCAGCATCGCCATCATCAACATTAGTGCGCTCCTTGACCCCGAAGTGATTATTCTCGGCGGCGGCGTTTCCGACGCGGCGGATGTTTTATTGCCCGCCGTCCAAGCGCGCATCCAAAACGTTTTGCCGAAAACGCCCACGCTCAAAGTTTCGACGCTGGGACGACGCGCCGCCGTCATGGGCGCTATCGCCCAAATCGTCTATACCACCAGCGATTATTTCGTCGCGCGCAAACTGGTGTAATTCCCAATTCGCAATTCTCGAGGAGTCCTTGTGGCATATCAAAATTTACGCATCGTTGATTTTCACGTTCACTTTCCCACCGCCAAGCCCATGATGGGCGGCAGTTACGCCGATAATCCGGTGCATCCGCGCGGTCCGGAACAAGCGGCGGTCTTGCGCGAGTGGCAAAAAATGTACAACACCGATTGGCGGCTCGCGTGGGATTTTCCCGCGCCCGATTCAGAAAAACAATCGGACGAGGTTCTCGCGGATCGCTGGGCGGCAGAGATGGACAAATACGGCATAGCTTATGTTGGCTTTGTCACCGGCGGCGGCAATGACAATCTCGCTCAAGTCATCGCGCGACATCCCGATAAATTTATCGGCTTTGCCCATCACAATCTCTTTGCCGAAAACGCGGCGGCGGAACTCGAACGCGCGATTACGCAGCTCGGCTTTCGCGCGTACAAATTGCTCGCGCCCGCGCTCGACAAACCCATCGAGGACAAATCCGCGTGGCCCGTCTGGGAGGTCGCCGAAAAATACGACATCCCCGTGCTGATTCATTTCGGCGTACTCGGTTCGGGCGGCGGCGTCGCGTGGCACGAAAATATCAATCCGCTCAAACTGCACGACGTCGCGCGCGCCTTTCCAAAAGTAAAATTCGTCGTGCCGCATTTCGGCTGCGGTTGGCTGCGCGAGGCGCTGCAACTCTGTTGGAGTTGCGCGAACGTGTACATTGACACCTCCGGCTCGAATCAATGGGTGCGTTGGATGCCGGAAGAGCTCACCGTAAAAAAATTATTTCGCAAATATCTTGAAACGATTGGACCCGAACGATTGATTTTTGCCACCGATTCGTCGTGGTTCCCGCGCGGCTTTGCCATTCGCTATTTGCAAGACCAGTTGCGCGATTGCCGCGAATTGAATGTGTCGCCGGACGCGTTGGAAAAAATCTTTGGCGGCAACGCCGCGCGATTGTTGAAAATTTAGACAGACGTGACAGGTTTCTGCGGTGAACCCACCGCCAAAACCTGTCACGTCTAAAAAAAAGGAGGTGCTATTCCCGCGCGAACAAAAATTTTCTACCCACCCATCACAAATCGTATCTGATTCACAAGAGGAGAAGAAGAAATGAAACGTTTAACCCTGCTCGCCATAGTAGCTCTTGCATTGGTTGTGGCAGCTTGTTCATCACCCACCCCAGCGCCGACGCAAGCGCCGGCAGCGAACCCGACCACCGCGCCCGCCGCTACCCAAGCACCGGCGGCAAACCCGACCACCGCGCCGGCAGCAACCGCTGCCCCAGCCGAAAAAGTCGAAATCGAATACTGGCAGTATTTTTACGAGTCCAAGAAAAACTTGATGGACAAGCTGATTGCCGAATTCGAGGCGCAGAATCCGAATATCACCGTCGTCCAAACCACCTTCCCGTACGAACAATACAATGACAAAGTCGCGGCGAGTGTCCCCGCTGGACGCGGTCCCGATGTCATCAATCTCTACTATGGTTGGCTGCCGCGCTATATCAATTCCGGTTATCTCGCGCCCCTGCCCGAAGCGGATTTCCCCGCCGCCGAAATCGAAAAAGATTTCGTCCCGATGGTACAAATCGCCAAAGTGGACGGCAAGTATTATGCGCTGCCGACCGCTGTCCGCAACCTCGCGATTTTCTACAACAAAGATTTGTACACCGCCGCAGGTCTCGACCCGGCGAATCCGCCCAAGACGTTTGAAGAATTGGCGGCTGCCGCGCAAAAAATGACCAAAGTCGAGAATGGCAAAATGACTGTCGCCGGTTGGCGCGTGGATTTGACCAATCAAGACCACAACCTCTACCGCGAAATTTTGATTCGCGCGTACGGCGGCACGCCGCAGAGCGAGGACCACAAAAAGATTTTGTGGAACACTACTCCCGGTGGCTACGAGGCTTGGCAGTTTCTGGTTGACCTCACCACCAAGTACAAAGTGAGCGAACCAACGATTGGTCAAGATGGTCCGACCGCGTGGCTCGCGCAGCAAGCGGCGATGATGGTTAGCGGTTCGTTCTATCTCGGCACCGCCAAGAGCAAAGCCACATTCAACTATGGCGTCTTTCCAATGCCCGCGGGTCCCAAAGCTACCGCGAACTTTGGTTCGTTCTGGACGCACGGCATCACCACCAAAGCCGCCAAAGATCCGGCAAAACTCGCCGCATCGGTCAAGTTTTTGAAATTCCTGACCAGCGCCGAAGTGATGAAACAATGGACGCCGGCGATTGGTGAACTGCCCGCGCGCGCCGAGGTTCTCCAAGACCCCACGTTCGCGAATGATCCGTTGCTTGCGCCATTCTTGAAAACCTTACCCGTTTCATATGCCACGTTCTTTGTGGACGAAGCCGCGGATCGCACCGCTTTGGTGAACGCCTACGATTCCGTCATTCTCAAAGGCGTCGACCCCAAGCAAGCGCTTGATGAAGCAGTCAAGATCGTGCAAAAGCTGTTTGACGATTACTGGGCGTCCCAGTAATAAAACGTAAGCATAGGGGCGGGGGAAATCCCGCCCCTACCACAATGAGGTGACTATGGCAGTCCGTTCACGCGGCTTGACTCTGGGGCAACGCCGCATGGTTTGGGCGTACATCTTTTTGTTCGTCCCACTCGTGTTTTTCATCAGCATTCGCGTGGCGCCGACGTTGTTCGCAATGAGCGTCAGTCTGTTCCAGTGGGACATTCTTTCGCCGGAAAAACCATGGATGGGTTTGGAGAACTATCGAAATCTTTTCCATGACGATGTATTTTGGAAAGCGCTCACCAACACGTTATTGTACGTGGCGTTGAGCGTGCCGCTGGCACTCGTGTTTGGTTTGAGTGTGGCGCTGCTCTTGCAGCGCGCCATTCATTGGAAAGGTTTTTTCCGCGCGCTCTATTTTATTCCGTTCGTCACTTCCACCGTTGCCATCAGTTGGGTATGGCGCTGGATGTACGAACCAACGTTCGGTCCGCTCAATAAACTCCTCGCCCTCTTGGGTCTGCCGGAACAAACCTTTCTCGCCAATCCCGACCAAGCATTGCCTTCAATTGTCGTCGCCATCACCTGGCAAGCGGTGGGCTTTTACATCATCATTTTTCTCGCCGGGCTCGAAGCGATTCCCTCTGACTTTTACGATGCCGCCAAGATTGACGGCGCGGATGGCTGGAACCTCTTTCGCCATATCACTCTGCCGCTGCTCAATCCGACCATCGTTTTTCTCACCGTAATCGGCACCATCACCGGCATTCAAGTGTTCACCCAAGTTTTGAATATGAGTTATCAAGGCATGGGCGGTCCACTCAATTCCACCAAATCGCTCGTCCTGTTCATTTATCAACAAGCGTTCCAATCGTTCAAGATGGGCTATGCCGCCGCAGGCACCGTTGTCCTCTTTGCAATCATTTTGCTCATCACTTTGATTCAACTCAGAGTGACCTCGCGCCGAGTCGAGTATTAAAATGACAAACCCAAATCAAACCCAGGCGCACGTCTTGCCGCGCTGGACGACGCAAACGCTTTTGTACACCGTGTTGCTCATCGGCGGCATCGTGATGGTCATTCCCTTTGTGTGGATGCTCGCCACGTCGCTCAAACCCGCCAAAGAAGTTTTTCTCGGCAACTTTTTTCCGATCGCGCCAACGTTCGCTAATTTTCAAATCGTATTGGACAAAGTTCCGTTCGCGCGTTGGTATCTCAACAGTCTCATCGTCGCCGTCCTCACCACCCTCAGCGTCGCGTTCTTTGATTCGCTCGTCGGCTTTGTGCTTGCCAAGTACGAATTTCCCGGCAAAAATATAATTTTCATTTTCATCCTCAGCACCTTGATGGTGCCGACGGAAATGCTCATCATCCCTTGGTTCATCCTCTCGAACAATTTGAATTGGGTGGACACGTACTGGGGGATTATGTTCCCCGGCGTCATGTCCGCGTTCGGCGTATTTTTGATGAAGCAATTTATGGAAGGCATTCCCTCCGAACTCCTCGACGCCGCGCGCATTGACGGCGTATCCGAGTTTGGATTGTTCTGGCGCATCGCCATGCCGCTCGTCCGCCCCGCGCTCGCCGCGCTGTGCATTTTCACCTTTCTCGGCAATTGGAACGCGTTCCTGTGGCCCGTCATCATCACCGAAAAAATGAACATGCGGACCATCCCCGTCGGCTTGTCTTTTTTTTCCGGCGAAGCGGGCGCGTCGTGGGAATTGATTATGGCGGGCGCGGCGATGGCGACGATTCCGGTCTTGATTGTCTTTATCATTTTCCAACGCCAAATCATCAAAGGCATCGCCTTGACCGGTTTGAAAGGATGATCAAGGAACCCATGCCCAATTCTTTTCCCCATCCCGCGTACGCCAAAACCGTCCTCGCGCCCAATTTTGAGCAGACCAAAAAATATCTCGTGCCTGCCATGTTGAGCGCGACGCGCGCACACCTCGTAATGCTCGTGCGCCAAAACATCCTTGAGCGCGCCACCGGCGAATCACTCCTCACAGGTTTGCGCTCCCTCGAAGCGGAAGGCGTGCGCGACGTAACGTATGACGGCAAGTACGAAGACCTTTTCTTTTTTATGGAACATCGGCTTGGCGAACTCTCCAGCTCGGACGCGGTGGGCAACATGCAAGTCGCGCGCAGTCGCAACGACCTCGACGGCACTATGTGTCGCTGGGTGACGCGCGAAAAAATGCTCGCCCTCTTGCAAAACATCCACACGCTGCGCGCGCGAATCCTTGAAATGATGCGCGCCCACGTGGACACTTTGATGCCCGGGTACACGCACACGCAGCCGGCGCAGCCGACGACACTCGCGCATTATCTCGGCGCCGTCGCCGCCTTTCTCGAACGTGACGCCGCGCGCTTTCAAGCCGCGTTTGCGCGCGTGAATCTTTCGCCGCTCGGCGCAGTCGCCTTTACGACCACCGGTTTTCCGATAGACCGCGCGCTTGTCGCCGACCTGCTCGGCTTTGATGCGCCCGTCGCCAGCAGTTACGACGCGGTGGGCGGCGCGGATTATCAAACCGAGATCGCGGGCGTCACGCAAACGGCGGCGGGCGGTTTGTCGCGTTTCGTCACCGATTTACTTTTTTGGGCGACGCAAGAAGCGGGCGCGCTCTCCATCGGCGATGAGTTTGTGCAAAT
>SHND01000023.1 GCA_004295045.1 Chloroflexota bacterium
TGAATCTTTCGCTTTCAACTTCCAAGCAAGAATATTATGGGCTCTTTCACGAAATCGCCGACGAAGCGTATTTCAAAAACATTCTCCTCATTTCCGCCGTCAACAACATTCCCGCGCCGAGCTATCCATCGCTTTACTCTTCGGTCATCTCTGTCGCCGCGCACGAGGGGCGTGATCCTTTGACGTACTATTACAATCCCGACCCGCCCGTCGAATTTGGCGCGCCCGGAATTGATGTCGAGGTCGCGTGGGCGAACAGCAGTATGGTGACAACGACGGGCAACAGCTTTGCCGCGCCGCACATTGCCGGGATCGCAACTTTGATTCGCGGCAAACATCCCGAACTCACGCCGTTTCAAATCAAGACGGTGTTGTACGCGTGCGCGTCAAACGTTATTGGTGAGAAAGGGTAGGAACGGAACCCGGTTCCGTCCCTACCCTTTTTCGTTTATATCATCATTCCGCGCGTTCTGCGCCATTTCCCACAATTGACGATATTCCACGCGTACGCTGGGGTCGAGCTTGTTTTCAAAATCTTGAGGGAGGTCCAACCGGAGGATCAAATCCTGGACATCGGACAAATCTTTCAGCCGATGTGGCGCAGCAAGTCCGGACGCCAATTTTAATTCGATCAATTTTTCAAGCGTAATTAACCAAACACCCTCGCGCGCAAAACGCGCGTTCGCGGGATCAGGAAAAGCAACGGGCTTTGGCTTGCCATCACCGGGATATTCGCCTGTCGTAATGATTTCAATGCGCACACCTGTTTGGGTATCTCGAAATACCTTGCGCGCGCCTTGAAACGCGGGAACATAACCACGCCCCAAAAATTTCTCCTTGAAGATTTCCAAAGTCGCCGGAGTCATCAAAATATCTACATCTTCGGTAAAACGCCGATAGCCGTACGCGACCAATGCCATTCCGCCAATCAGCGCGTACTCTAATCCTTCCTCTTCCAAACGCCGCGCCAATTCGCGCAAGGTCTCGTACACGTTGCCTCGTCCCATAAAGAATTGACTCCCCGCGTAGAAATCCTGCCACAGCGTCGTTGGCAGTGATGCCGGATTCAAAGCTGTCATGCGTTTATTATACATCTGCGCGTGTTACCCGTTCAGAAAATCTATCGCGCCTTGCTGCATCAGCGAATGGGTCGAAACTAGAATAAAATTCGCGCCGAGTTGAATCTGTTTTTTGGCAAGTTCGCCGGTGGACGCGGGGATGCCAACGGCAAGCTTGGCGCCGCGCGCAATGGCAATCGCTTCGGCAATCAAATGCTGCACTTCGGGATGATTCGCGCCGTCGGGAAAACCCATCGCCAACGCCAAATCGCGCGGACCAATGCAAATTCCATCCACGCCCTCGATTTGGACGATTGCGTTCAGTTCGGCGAACATTTCGGGTTCTTCGAACTGCGGCAGGACGATCATTTGCGCGTTCGCAAAGCTGACATATTCAGCTTGCGACATTTGTCCGATGAAAAAATCGTTCGCGCGCGAAGGTCCAAGTCCGCGCGTGCCGCGCGGCGGATAGCGTACCGCATCCACCAGCGTTTGCACCTCTGCGGCATTTTTCAAGCCGGGCTGCATCACCCCCAACATTCCCACGTCGAGATATTTCAAAATCAATTTCGGATCAAATTGTCCGAGTCGAATCAGCGGCGTGATGTTCACACTCTCGCACGCGCGCGCGATATTTTCCGCATGTGCGACAGTGACCGCGCCATGTTCCGCATCGAGCATATAAAAATCAAAGCCGACGAGTCCGCACCATTCCGCGAGGAGTGGGTCTGCGCTCAATGAAATCAATCCAAAGACAGTGTCCCCGCGTCGCAGTTTGACTTTGGTCTTGTTTTCACGAATCATTCGTGTCGTCCTCCTCTTTCCAAAATTGAATATAACTTTTACAACGATTTTCGCGTCTGTCAATCTCTAGCCCGCGCGCGTTGAACGTCGCGCGGACTATTTGACGCGTCCCAAACGACGCATGAGGCGCGTTTGCTGCGCATCAAGCAGCGGCGGACGGAGCCCAAGCATTGTCGCGTGGGCGCGCCGTGCGACGCTTTGCGCGAGCGCGGGATCGAACGCTCGCACACGCGCCAAGAGCTCGGAATAGAGCAAGACTTGCGGCGGCAGATCGAACGCGGCGGCTTCGCGCCATAAATCGTTTTCCGCGACGCGACCCGCATAGAAAATATTCAGCGTCGGACTCACATCCAGTCGAATGGCGCGCCATCCATTTTTTTGCAAAACATCCAACGCCGACGGCTGTTCATTAGCTAGCGTGACAATCCACGCGCGCTCCATTTCGTCACCGCGCGCCAGCTCGGCGAGACGCGTGTTGTCCTGAATGACATCCGCCAGCGCGGGCTGATAATAGAAGAGATAACCGCGCAGCGAGCCGGGTTCGGTAAAAATATTTTGGGCGCGCGCATTTTCCAATAAACGCGCCGCACTGCGCCAGTCCTCTTTGGGCCAATCGTAATACGCGCGCAATGACAATCCAAAAATAATCGCGATGACTGCAACGATGATTGCTATACTTGACGCAACGGGAACCGCGCGCTTTTGAAACAAGAGTTCCGACAAAAATACAATGCCCGCCGCGACCAGAATCAGATAGAACGGTACGACGAAAAGGAGTTGGCGCACGGTGAAAAAGTACGAGAACATCGCGTCTGCCGCAAGCACCCCAATAACGCCGATGACAACAATCAAACCGAACGTAATACCCCACGCTTGGCGTGCGCGCAGACTGCGTACAACTCCGAGCAAGGCGAACAAGGGCAGCGCGATCATTCCCAACACGCGCACCACCAAGAGATGCGCGACGCCGCCAATATGACCGCTCGTGACCGTTTCACCGATCAGTTCCGTCCAAAGCGGAAAGGTAAAGGAAAAATCGCCGGGTCCCGTCAAACCCAAACTCGCCATCCAAAAGAATAACGCGGCAACCGCTGCAATCAGCGCCGCGCTGAATCCCAACCAACGCGACCTTTCAATTCTACGAACGCGCGTCAGCACGAATGACTCGAAAATTTTTCCGCCAAGCAATCCTGCCGCAATCAAAAGCAAAAAGTAAAATGCAAGCACACCACAACTCAAGACGATTGCAAACAGCGCCCACCGCCGCGCGCTCGGCGCGCGCCAACTCTTTTCAAAGGTGTACGCGGCGAGCAAGCCGAGCATGATGGGCAAACTATAAAAGCGCACTTCTTGCGAAAAACGCACGAGCAGCGGCGCCAGCGCGACGAGAAACGCAGCCGCGAGACCGATGCGCCGATCGCGCGTGGATTGCATCGCAACCGCAAACGTTAGCGCAATCGTGACACAGCCCCATGCCATCGCGGGAAAGCGCAAAATAAATTCATTCGTCCCAAGGGGAATAACCAGCGCAGTGATGAGCAAATCCAACGGCGGCGCGCCTGCCGCCGCGTGCGCGCCAAGTCGCAGCACACCTTCGATGCCTGCGCTCGCCGCCTGGACTTGGAGGATTTCGTCAACCCACAAACTTTTGTATTCCAGTTGATGCAAACGCAAAAACGCGCCGACGAGCAAAATGCCAATCAGCGCGCTCCGCGTCCAGCCCCGCGATGTTTTGAGCAGGCGATCAGTTGCCATTACGAAATCGTCGTCAAGATCGTTTCTCGAAATGAGATTTCTCGAATTGAGGATCGGCGATGCTCATCATTTCAACGCCTTGCGCGCGGCGAGGCGTCCGAGTTTGATGGCGATGTTCGCGCCGGGGACAAAGGTGCCGACCACATCCGAACCGATGTCAAATAAATCGTCATTTTCCAACACACCGGAAATCTGTTTTTTGATCTGACCCGGCTCGGCGCGCTGTTCGTCCGTCAGTGCGTTAAACTCGATCACCTGGCGTTTGTCTTTTGTTTTCCACCAAAATTCAAAGGCATAGACCGGACGAAAATACAAAATGACTTGCTCCACATCAATCCGCTGTTCATAAATTTTATCCGCCTGAATCGTTTTCATCAGCGCCTGCGTCAACTTGCCGACGAGAAAAGAGCTGCGCACTTCGGGCATGACGAGCAGCGTCTCCTCATCGCGCAGCGCGTCCAGATTTTCCACTTCCTTGCCGGTAAAGGCGAGATATTTTTTGTAATCGCGCTCACTGCCGTGCTGTGGTTCGAGCATCAATTCTTTCGTCAGTTCTTCTTCGCAATGTTCCAGCGCATTGAGCGCAAAGGTGTGGTCTTTTTCGACTGCATGTTCCGTTTCATAAAAAGTCACCAGGCGCACTTCGGGCGCGGTCGGCACTTGATAACGATGCCGCCGATCGTATTTGTACACAGCACGCGCCGCGCCGTACCAAAATGGTTCGTACCGTTTTTGCGTCTGCGTGATTTCGATCTCTTCGGGCTTGGGGCGCTGCATAAATTTCGCAATCGTCCCGAACGCGTCCACACGCTTTGCCATTGCCTTGTTGCGAATTTCATCAAAGGTCAAAGGCGACGCGAGCTCGATAATTTTTTCTTCGCCGATATTGATGTCCATCGTTGTTCCTACGTTTCATCCCCCGCGCTCGATTGCAATCTTCGCAGCGCCGAAATATTTGCCACTCCAACCACAATCATCGTAAGTCGGCAAGATTTTTGAACATGTGGCGTATCAAGGAAAGGAGATGCCCTTTTTTCGTCCGCGTTCAACGCGTCAAGATTATATCCTCATATCCGCCAGAAATTCCGAGCCCGGTTCAACGCTCGTGACGAGCAGATGGTCGCGCGCGCGCGTGCAGGCGACATAGAGCAAATGTCGTTCTGTATTGTAGACCTCTTCGAGGTCCGAGTCGTCCGTCACGCTTTCAATGCGTTCTTGCAGAGGAATGATTTCGTCATCGCAAGCCATAACCGCAACCGCGCGGAATTCCAGACCCTTGGCGAGGTGCATAGTACACAGTGACGCGCTGCCCTCTGCGATTTCCATTTTCTGATCGAGTATTTTATAGACCACTCGGGCAGCGTCCAGCGCGGCTTGCGCGCGTGAGAGCTGCGCTTCCGAACGCACAAAGATACCAATCGCCTCTGGTTGCAAACCTTCCGCGCTGCGCTCTTGAAGCCA
This sequence comes from Chloroflexota bacterium, assembly GCA_004295045.1. GTDB lineage: Bacteria > Chloroflexota > Anaerolineae > UBA4142 > SHND01 > SHND01. The sequence goes on from SHND01000023.1 coordinate 5,079, forward strand.
CACTCCAACTGCCTCACTCTCGGATTCAGGCGACTCGAATATTTCGATAGCGGGAGCGGGACCATTGAATACCGAGATGGCGCCGCTGCGCGTTTCCACAATGCCATCCACATCGGCAAGCTCGGGCGCGAGCAATTTGTCCGCTTGCGCGCGAATCTGATGCGAGGTGCGATAGTTGATGGTCAGAGTTTTCGAGCGCCCGCGCACATCCACGCCCAACGCCTTCCATGAAAACGGCTGTTGAAAAATGCGCTGCCCGAGGTCTCCGGCAAAAAACAGACTGTTCGGGCGATTGTCTGCCAGCGCCGCCAAAAATTTCAACTGCTGAATGTTGACATCTTGCGCCTCGTCCACCACGATAAAATCAAACGGTGAACGCTGCCCGGACGCATAATGCGCTGCCAAACGATTGAACATACCCGCATGGGTAATCAACTCGCGCGCGCGTAGCTCGGATTGCACGCGCGAAAAAATTGTCCACAATGTTTGGCGTAGGTTTTCCGTCAGGCGCGTTTTGCGTCCCAAGCGCGCCACGTCGCGATATGATTCCCAACTGTCGAGCTGCCACGCATCCACGACCTGTTCCCATTCGGTGACCAAAAAGTGATGACTGAAAGAATGTCCGCCGACTTGCGCGGATGCTTCCGCAATTAGAGCTTGAATTGTTTCGGCGGATGCAATGCGCGCTTTGCCCAGATTGGCATTGTAAAGCCGCGCGCCAATGGCGTTCATGGCATACACTTCAATCTGCTCTGCAAGGTGCGGCTGCTTGTGAATTAGGATGCGTAATTTTGCGCGCAGCGCATTCGCCAGCGTATCCGAAAAGGTTGCCAGCAGGACGCGCGTCGTCGGGTTTGTTTTTGCGAGATGCACTGCGCGATGCAATGCCACCACCGTTTTGCCCGTGCCTGCCGAACCGGACACGCGCGCAGGTCCGCCGTAATTGCCCGTCGCAATGCGCCGTTGTTCGGGATGCAAAAAGACGGTCCATTTTTCCCAGGGATATTCGAGCGCGCGGACAAGTTCTTCGGCGTCGCCCATGATGCGAAAGCGGCGCAGCGCGTCGGGATGCTCGAACGGATTCGTGACGGGAACAGTCACCGGCGCGGCTTGCGGTTTTCCGCCGACCGCGATTTCGAGCAGCGCTTCTGCCGCTTCGCGCGGCAAATGGTCTGCGAGCGCGAGGAGCGAATCTTCATTCGCCTCACGCACATCGGCGAGCCATTCCGGCGGGACGCCATAGCCGAGCAGTTCCGCATCCGTTTTGTTGGCAAACAAGCGCGGCTTGGGTGTGTCTTGAACGATATAGTTCGGGATGACAATGTCCTGCACCGTCTCGCGAATTTCGACCAACTGCGCCGCGCCGGTGGTGGGATGCGTTTGAAGTTTGCGACGGCTCGCCCATTGATACGCATTGTCGTGATGCCCCGCAAAGCAGACGAGCAAACTGTTTTGGAGTTGATGCACAATCACGCGCAGGTCGCGCGACGCGCGCACCGAAGCAAAGCGCGCGTCCTGCGCGCGGTCGAGTTTGTGAAACGCGAGCCCGGGGCTGGACGGGTCAATTTGCAAATCCATCACGGTCGTCTTGACCAGTTTCTGTTCGTCGTTGTTCAGTTTCGTCAAGCTGTCAACAAAAGTATCCGAGATGCGAAATTCCATTGTGGTAATGTAGGGGCGAAGCATTTGCATGAACGATTGCTTTATCCGACGCGGACGCGAATGCAAATGCTTCGCCCTTACGCGACCCGAAACACCTTCATCACTTCATCGCCCAGATGATTAATGACCTTGACCGCGATGCGCCCGGAGGCGGGTTTGGCGAACGGACGCGAAAGGTCGCTGTGGAGCGAATCCCACGCCGCTTGATTGATTTCGGCTTTGAGCGTGGTCTTGAGCGCCGCATACGGGTCATTCGCGCCGAGAAAATACGCGTGCCGCACAAAGAAACTTTCTTCGTTATAGTCCGTGTCAATGAACCAGCACGCAATCCCATCGGCGCTGTCGCTCGTCACCTCGCCCGTGTCGGGATGAAACACATCCACGCCGTTGAGTTTGACTTGAATCTGTCCGTCCGGCGCGTTTTGAATTTCGATATCCGGCTCGCCAAAAATGACAAAGAGATTGCCCTTGCCCGTGTTTTTTAAATCGCCTGCCATGTGCAAGTCCGCGTTCATGCGCGCTTGCAGCACGGGGATTTTTCCAAGTTTGCTAAATTCGGTGGAACGCGCATCGTAATTGAACGCGCACGCAATCAGCACGTCGAATTCGGCATCGCCCGCCTCGCGCGCGGCGGCGACCAAATCGGGACGCGCGACGGTGCCAAATTCGGGACCGATGAAAATGCCCGCGCGTTTTTCTTTGCCCTTTTCCTCGCTGCCTTCCAGATAACGCCCTTCCGCGCAAATGTAATGTCCGGGCCATGGCGCGAGCGAGAAAAAGTTGATTTTGTCTTGCTTGTGCGCCTGCTGCACGCCCGCCATTTTGAGATTTTCCAAAATCATTTGCTCGAAACTCTGTCCGGGCGCATAGCCCGCTTTGCCTTCGGCGACGATATCAATCAATTCATCGTTTTCATCCACGCCCAGCGCGCGGTGCGGCGACAAACTCTCGACCGTGAACGGACCCGCCACGCGCACTTTTTTATTGTCTTCATACGGCTTGTCATACAAGTATTCGTAATCCGCTTTCGCCGCAATCGAAGCGTCAATTTCTTTTTGGCGCGCAATCCGCAGTTCCCACCATTTCGAGAAAAGATTTTCGATTTCCGAATTTCGATTTTCGATTTTTGAATTTCGATTTTCGAGTTCGCGCGGAATTTCCCATTCCTCCCAATTTTTCTTTAACGCCTGATTGAGCTGCGCGCGCAGGGGTTCCATCTGCGCTTGATACGTTTC
>SHND01000065.1 GCA_004295045.1 Chloroflexota bacterium
GCGCGCACCTTCACTTGCTCCAACAATTCCGCCACCGTTTCGTAGCGTCCGAACGCGGGCATGATATAGACGCCTTGCGCGAATTCGAGCAACTCGCTCCACAACTCACTCGCGATTTTCAATCCTTCTGCACGTCCGTTATCGCCCGCGCGGCGCATCCGTTCACGGATTTCATCAGTGAGCGTGATGCCGGGAACTTCGTTGTGCAAAAATTCCGCGTGGCGCGAACTGGCAAGGGGTAACACGCCCGCGAGCATTGGCAATTCCAATTTTCCGTATTCGTCCGCGTATTGTTTCAAAAATTCGCGCGCGACGGCAAGATCAAAAATCGGCTGCGTCAAACAAAAATCCGCGCCCGCCTCGATTTTTTTGCGGAGCGTTTTGATTTCGCGCGCGGCGTCACGCGCGTTCGGGTCGCACGCGACGCCTGCCGTGAATGAACAGGGCGCGCCAATCGAGGTTCCCGCGTGGTCAATGCCCTCGTTAAAGTGCTGCTTGATGAGTTTCACCAAACCGGACGGCACAATATCGTAGGCGTCCGTCGCTTGCGGATAATCACCCGTCGCGGCGGGGTCGCCCATGCACGCGAAAATATTGCGGACGCGCAAGGCGTGGGCTGCCATCAAATCGCCGTGCACGCGCAATAAATTTCTGCCGCGCACCGGAAAATGTAAAACGCTTTCCGCGCCGATTTCGGTTTGAATGAGATGCGCGACTGCCCACGCGCTCATTCGCATCTGCGCGCGCGGCGAATCGGCAACGTTAATGACATCCGCGCCCGCTTGTTTCAAAATCAACGCGCCCGCGAGGACTTTGTCGGGATTGAACCCGCGCGGCGGCGACATTTCGACGCCCACGACAAAATGTCCCGCGTCCAATTTTTGCTGCATTTGTGTTGGCGGTTCGTGCGCGAGCGGTTTCGTTTCTGGTTCGTTCGACGCGATGGAGGTGATGCGCGGACGTTTTTTCGCCGTGCGCGCGTACGCGTCAAGCGCGAGACGCATGAGGCGAATATGCTGTGGCGTGGTGCCGCAGCAGCCGCCGATGAGATTCACGCCCGCTTCGGCGAAACGGCGCGCGTAATCGCCGAAATAATCGGGCGTCGCGGGATAAAAAATTCTGCCGCCGCTCGCTTCAGGAAAACCCGCGTTCGGCTGCGCGGAAAAATAAATCATGCCCGGACGACGCGGGTCGTCGCGGACGGTGTGAATAATTTGCTCGATGACGGGGAAAATGCGCGCGGGACCGACGGAACAGTTGACGCCGATGACATTCACTTTGAGCGCGGCGAGCGCGTGCGCGACTTGAACGGGCGTGTAACCGTACTGCGTCACGCCGTCATTGGTGAACGTCATTTGGGCGATGATTGGAATTGGTGATGCCAATTCCTGCGCGGCGCGAATCGCTTCGGTGATTTCCTGCAAATTGCCGAACGTTTCAAAAATCAGCGCGTCCGGTTTTTCCGACGCGAGCGCGGCGATTTGTTCGCGGAAGGCGTCGTGCGCCTCTTGCCGCGAAACGGCGCCAACGGGCGCGATTTGTATGCCGAGCGGCCCAATGGACGCGGCGACGAACGCGTTTTTCCCCGATGCGTTCACAGCCGCGCGCGCAAGTCTCACGCCCGCCGCGTTGATTTCCGCGACACGATGTTCCAAGCCATGTTCTTGAAGTTTGAAACGGTTCGCGCCGAACGTGTTGGTCTCGACAACTTCCGCGCCCGCGCGTAAATATTCTTCGTGCAATTCTTGGACGAGCGCGGGTTGTTCGAGATTGAGCGCGTCAAAGCTTTGCTCGAATGCAACGCCGTGCACATACAACAACGTGCCGGTCGCGCCGTCGCAGAGCAGAGGCGCTTGCGCGAGGCGGGTGAGGAAGGAATCGGGCATGTTTATTTCCACACAAACATCCGTGTCCCACTCGGCGGACTCACCGCGCACGGCTGCGTGGCATCGGGTGACGCGGGTCCACAGCCAATGTTGCGTACGACGACAACGTACCACGTATATTCGGTGTTGGGAACTCCTGAGGGTGAAGCATCGAGGCGGTACGAGGTCGCACGTCCCGCATCAATCGCGCGTGTGATTTCATTTTCTCCATCGTTGTAGCGAAGCGAAATGATAAAGGAAGCCGAGTCCGGCAATACTCCAACCGCTGTCCATTGAAAAATGACGCTGCCTTCGACTTGGGCGTTCGCGCCGGGTGACAATAACGCGGGCGCGTTGTAAGTGTACTGCGGTGTGGGCGTTACAGTTTGTTCAATGTTGCGCGTCGGCGTCCAGGTCGGCGTCCACGCGCCAACCGGAATTGTGATCGCTTGTCCAACGCGAATCGTCGTGTTGGAAATTTTGTTGATTGCCATGATCGCATCGACGGTGGTACTAAAGGCTTTGGAAATCGAGCCGAGATTGTCACCCGATTGAACGTAATAAACAACAACCCCCGCTGTCGGCGTGGGGGTTGTGGCTTGAGCGGTCGTTTGAGTTTGTTGAAACGCGATCAGCGTGGGTGTGTTGAAAGCAGAGCCCGTTTCCGTCGCCGTCGCGGTTGACGTGGGCGGCGCGGTTGCATTTTGCGCGACGGCGCCGGGTTTTGGCGTGGGCGTCGGTTGTGGAATCAAGAGTTTGTCGCCCGGGAAAATAGTGTCGTTGGACAAATTATTCGCGTCGCGGATTTGGTCCACCGAGACATTGTAGCGATTCGCAATGTCAATCAACGTGTCGCCGCTTTTGACGGTGTACTGGATCATAAACGGCGTTGGGCGCGCTGTCGGGGTAACTGTATTTGGTTCCGGCGTCGCGGTCACCACAATGACATTGGTGGGACGCGGAGTGCGCGTACGCGTTGCAGCGGTCGGGGCGGCGGCGGGAGTGAAACCGAGATTTGGAAAGCCGCCCAAAAAGACGAGGAGTCCCGCGACAATTGCCACAACGGCGACGGCGCCGACGACGAGCCACGGCGAAAAGCTATTCTCTTCGCCCAAATGCGCCGGCACACGCTGCACCATGCGTTCGATGCGCCACGGTTCGGGCGGTTTATTGCGCGGGCGATTGCTGGGAGGACGATTGCTAGACATGAATCAAGCTAATTCGGCTGCGCAAAGCGATAGCCCTGCCCGCGTACGGTGAGCAAGTACACTGGGTTGGAGGGGTCCGCCTCGATCTTTTCGCGCAAGCGCCGAATCGCCACATCCACCAGATTGGTCTTGCCAAAATAATCATAGCCCCACACATCACGCAAAAGCGTTTCGCGTTCGAGCAGGCGCCCTGCATGCATCATCATGTAATGCAGCAGTTCGAGTTCAATCGGCGTAAGCGGCACTTCGGTATCGCGCATTCTGGCTACCCCGCGATCCAAATCCAAAGAGACATCGCCGAGGGCTATCACGCGCGTTGCTTTGTCCGTCGTCTTGATGCGTTCGACGCGGCTCAATGCCGCGCTGACGCGGGCAAGGACTTCTTTGAGCTCAAAGGGTTTGGTGATGTAATCGTCCGCGCCGAGTTCCAAACCTTTGACGACGTTATCGGTGTCGCTCAATGCGGTGAGCATGATGATCGGCACCGACGAGATCGCGCGCACATCGCGAAGCATTTCAAAACCGTCGCGCTGGGGCATCATCACGTCGAGCATGATCAAATCTACGGGATTGCTGCGAAATGCTTTTTCGCCTTGCAAACCGTTGGTTGCCGTCACGATGGCATAGTCGGCGCGTTCCAGCGCGACACGCAAGAGTTCGACAAATTTCGGGTCATCGTCAACGATGAGAATACGTTTGCGTTGATCCATAGATGAGGCGCGCGAAGGAATTGAGCATCGCGGCGGGGTGATTCTAGCATAGGTTCAACAAATGACAAATGAGGTTCGCAGATAGCAGATTGCCGCGCTGATTACAGTGGAATGGCAAATTGCTCAAACTATTTGCGTGTGCGCCACAGGACAATCAAAGCGAAAACAAGTGAAACGAACGAAATAATTGCGCCAATGACACGCGCCGGAGTTGTGCCCCAATGCGTGGCAGCGATGTGCGTTCCCGCAGGCACCTCTATTGTAATCAAGCCCTGTTCATTATCATGCTTGATTTCTGCCGCGTTTCCATCCAACGTCGCCGTCCAGCCGGGGAAATCGCGTGTGTAAAACATGATGCGCGAAGGTGTGGCGGCATTGACGCGCACGGTATCGCCCAACGGACGACGCTCAAGGAGCTCAATTTGCGCGTCTCCTTCAAGGACGACCGCCTTGGTCGTGATGTTCCCCGCGCGATATTGTGCGACGAGCGGCGAATCTTGCGGGCGCGTTTCCACCCAAATCGTATCGCCCAACAATTCGCGGTCCTTGACTTGAAAATCCATCATCGTATTCCAGGTGAATTGCGTTTCGGTGTATTGCGGACGCGCATACGGAAACATGGCGAAAGAAACGAGAAGCGCGAAAAAGAGTGCGGCGCGAAATTGGTTTTCCGCGTCAATCGCTCGTACAGACGCGCCCGCGAGAAATGCCAACGCGAACGCGCTGACGAATAATACGCGCCATGGAAATTGCGTGAACGCCACAATCGGCGCGGCGAGCTCCCACAGCGGCGTCGAAAGAACGAGCATGGCGAACACCGCCCCGAGCGTCACCAACGCGAAATAAAAAATTTGCGCGCTGCGCGCTTGACCGCGTTTCAAGTTAAAGAGCGCGATGATTCCAAAGAACAACGGCATGATTCCCAATTGCAGTGAAAATTGGTCGCTGCCGTTCGTCCCGGCATAGCCGTAACCCCAAAAGGGCGAGACGAGCTGCGCGGGATTCACAAAGTGCAGGCGAAAATTGAAAAAGCCGCCAATCAGCGGGTCGTTCGTGAGATACTTTTGTTCGAGCAGAATCGGCAAAAAGAAAACGGCGGCAAGCGCGACGCCCCAAACAATTGCAAACGCGGAACGGAGGAGGGGCGAGAAGGTGAATGTGTGAAGGGATGATTGGATGATTGGGTGATTGGGTGATTGTGTGATTGGGTGATTAGGTGATTGCGCGTTCGTCGCCCGTCGTCTGTCTGCCCACCACAACACCAAAATGTATCCCGCGATGACCGGCGAGAACAAAACCGTCATCTGCACATGCGTCAAGAGCATTGCGCCGTACAAGAGCGCGGTGAGGGGAACATAAAAGACGCGGCGCGTGGAAAAAATTTGATAAATGCCCCAAAGGATGAACGGCGGAAATACAAAGGCGAGAAACTCTGCCATCGCGCCGCGCACATACAAGTCCACAATGTGATACGGGACAAAGAGATACGCAATCGCCGCGACGAGCCCCGAATCTTTGCCGAGAACGCGCGAAGCAAAGAGAAACATTCCCAACGCGCCGGCGAACCAACCGACGGCTTCTATCGCTTTGATGCTGGAAGGAAAATCGAGACCGAGCAGATGAAAAAATTCCGCGCCATAGTACGGCAGCGGCGCGAGGATCAGCCACACGGGATAGCCGTACCCGAACACCATGTCCGTCGCCCAACGCGGAAAAAGCGCGCCATCGCGCAGCGCGGCGTCGAACATTTGCATAAAGTACACGGTATGTCGCGCGTCATGCGCGAACATGAAATAGCCGGGAGCGGAAAGGGGCGCGGCGATCAACGTCGCAAACGCGAGGAGGACAAAGAGGTGCGGAGAAAAAAATTTTGCGCGCATAAAAAAATATTTTGCCAAATAAAATTATTGCGTAACGTGAGTTACGCGGTAATTTTTGATTTTTTATTTCGGTTTTCTCCGCGTTTGTGCCAGATGAACAACCCAACTGCAATCAACAAGGAAATTCCCGAAATAACTGTTCCCACCGTGCGCGGCGGAGTGTCTTCAAAACGCAGCCACAAACCATGTTCGCCTTGCGGAATGGTCACTTTGATTCTGCCATACGGCGGTTCGATTTCAATCGGCAGTTCGCGCACAATTTCCGTTGAACGCGAGGGCGTGAGAAACGCGCGCCAGCCGGGATACATTTGCACGTTAAACACCAGCGTCACATCGCCGTTCGGCGCATTGTAATCGACGCGCTCGCCATCCACACGCAGTGAATTTTGCGGGATGCGAATGAAAAGCCAATCGGGTACCGTGCTGAAATCAATTTTCGATTTTACATTTTTGCCCGCGACGTAATTGTCTGCCAGCGGCGACCAACGCGGCTGTTCATCCGCATATTTCGTCGTCCCGGTCATTTCATTCGCGGAATTTTCAAACGCCATCAAACCCGCGAGTCCAACCGGACCTTCGCGCGGTTCCAAAATATTTTGCAAAGTGATGTACGGATAACTGCCGAGCAGAATGAGTGCCGCGAGAACAACTAACGAAAGAGGAAAATTCGAAATTCGAAATTCGAAATTCGAAATTGTCCGTTCGTCCAACAACATTACAGTTCCACCCACAATGGAAAAGGAAACGGTTGTGAGCGTAAGCAAGCGCCACGGAAATTGCGCAACGCTGGCAAGACCAAACGTTTTCCACGCTGGCAGCGAAATTTCAAACATCAGGAAAATGATTACGAGCGAAAGCAAAAAGAAGAATAAAGTGTATGCGCGTTTCGAGTCTGGATTCTTGGCAATCACAAATAAAGAAAAAAGAAAAAGGACGATTGGCACTAGCCCAATTTGAAAGGACAAGCCGTCCACCGGACCGAGATTGCTGATGCCAAAACCCCACTTGGGGCTGAACAATTGATACAGCTCGACGAAATGGTCTTGGTAGTTGTAATAATTTTGCGTCCATTCGGCTACGTTGATGTAGCGATATTCGAGGACGAGCGGCAGCATGAAAATGGCGGTGAGTCCCAATCCGAGCGCGAGCGCGCCGACGGTGGGCAGCGCCGCGCGTACGAGTTCGCGCGCGAAATTTCGAAATCCATTTTTCCCAAAATAACGCGGGCGCAAATTTCCATTCGCTCGCAGAAAGAGAAAAATGATCCACGCGCCCAGCACGAGTGAAAACAACAGCGCGATGCCGTTGTGCGCAAACACCATTCCTGCATACGCGAACGCGGCGAACAACACACTGCGAATCGTCCGCGTGTTGACCGTTTCATAAAACGCCCACAACGTTAGCGGCAAAAAAACGAGCGCGACCGATTCCGCCAATGCCGCGCGCACATACACATCAATCAAGTGATACGGCATGAAAACGTACAGCAAGCCCGCAATAAAAGCCGCTGCGCGATTTTCAAAAACGCGTTTGACAAAACCGTACATTGCCAAGCCGGACAAGACCCACGCCAGCGCGAAAACAATTTTCACACTTGTTACAAAATCAAAACCGACGAGATGGAAAAACTCGCCGACATAAAAAGCGAGCGGTCCGTAAATGTTAAAGAGCGGATAGCCGTAGCCGTACGTCATGTCGGGAAACCAGCGCGGATACCACACGCCGCCCGTAAAGACGCGGTCGAACTCGAACAAAAAATAGACGGAATGACGCGCATCATGCGCGCCCCAAAAATAACCGGGCTGTAACATTGGTCCCAACGCCAACAGCGAAATTGCCGCGAGCGCGACGGCATAGCGATCTATGCGAACCTGCACTCCGACGCGCGCGAGCAATCGCCGCAGCGCGTCCAAGCCGCTGTCAGCGTTTGAGCGATTGATGGTTATTGCCGTTTGCGCCATGTCGAATGTGTCAGGTAGTAGGTAGC
>SHND01000021.1 GCA_004295045.1 Chloroflexota bacterium
AATTGAAGGAAGCTGTGCTACCTGTTCTCCCCATCTTTCGACGAAATCGCACACGATGTCGTGAGTACTTGCCCGGTTAGAAAATGCCCAAAAAACCGCACACGATGTCCTGATTATTGACAGCTAGTGATTTGCGATACGCCATCTGCTAGCCGCGGTTCAGATAATCGTACAACATTTCCAACGCGGCGTGCGCGGCGCTCGCTTTGTTTTCCAAACGATTGCCCGTGAAAACAAATCTGCGGCACCAATCCGCATCGGGCGCGGACAATGCAACGTAGGTGAGACCGAGCTGTTTCGTCGGCGTGGCGCCGCCGGGACCCATGATGCCGGTGATGCCCACAGCGACATCCGCGCCGAATTTTGCGCGCGCGTTTTTTGCCAATGCGCGCGCAATGGGTTCACTCACGGCGCCGTGCTCCAGCAACAATTCGTGCGGCACGTCAAGCAGCCCTTCCTTTGCCTCGTAGGCGTATGCGACGATGCTGCCGAGAAAATATTCGGAACTGCCCGCCACGTCGGTAATGTGCGAGGCAATCAAGCCGCCCGTACACGATTCGGCTAACGCGAGTTTCAGGTGTTTTGCGCGCAAGAGTTCGCCGATGGCGATAGCGAAGGGTTCACTCATTCTTTAGGGTGCTGGAAAAAAGTTCGGTTGCGGAATATTTGCCCGTCAAGAGTCAAACGGAGCGATTATAGCGCGAGTTGACGGGAGGACAAATATATTTTTTCACCCAATTCTCATTGACCGCGCCCATAGTTGTAATATAATTCTTGTGTTCCACCGATTCCGCAGTTTTGAGGACCCTATCTATGATGCGCTTTGACCGATTCACGGAGCGGGCACAAGATGCCTTTGCGCGTGCCCACGAAATTCTCCAACGCTATCGTCATTCCCAACTCGATGCCGAACATTTGCTGCTCGCGCTTGTCGAACAATCCGGCGGCGCGGTGCAAGCGATTCTCGAACGCTTGAGAATCGAACCCGACGCGATTCGTAATCGCACCGACGAATATCTCCAATCCACGCCGAAAACGTATTATCCCTACGGCGGCGGACAGGCACAAGTGTATGTGACACCGCGCGTGAAACGCATCGTTGACAATGCGAACGAAGAAGCGTCGCGCCTCAAAGATGATTACGTTTCGACCGAACATCTCTTGCTGGCACTCGCAAATGAACGCGACGGCATGGCGGGCAGAATCCTCGCGGAATTTGGGGTGACGAAGGACCGCATTCAAAACATTCTCGGCGATGTGCGCGGCGGACAGCGCGTCACCGACCCGACGGCGGAAAATCGCTATCGGATGTTGGAACGCTATTCGCGCGATTTGACGCTGCTCGCGCGCGACGACAAACTCGACCCCGTGATTGGACGCGATGGCGAAATTTTGCGACTGATTCAAATTCTCTCGCGGCGCACCAAAAATAATCCGGTGCTAATTGGCGAACCGGGCGTTGGCAAAACGGCGATTGTGGAAGGTCTCGCCGAAAAAATTGTCGCGGGCGATGTGCCGGAACCGCTGCTCACGAAAAAAGTAGTGCAGTTGGACTTGGGCGCGATGGTGGCAGGTTCGCGTTTTCGGGGTGAATTTGAAGAACGCCTCAAAGCCGCGCTCGAAGAAATTCAAAACAGCAAAGGCGAAATTATTTTGTTCATTGACGAATTGCACACTGTCGTCGGCGCGGGCGCGGCGATGGGGGCGATTGACGCGTCGAACATGATGAAGCCCGCGTTGGCGCGCGGCGAATTGCAATGTGTGGGCGCGACGACGCTCGACGAATATCGCGCGCACATTGAAAAAGACCCCGCGCTCGAACGCCGCTTTTCGCCAATTTTTGTGGATGAGCCGAGTGTGGAAGATACGCTCGAAATGTTAAAAGGTTTGCGCGCGCGTTACGAAGCGCATCATCAAGTGAAAATTGACGACACCGCGCTCGACGCTGCCGCAAAACTTTCGCAGCGTTACGTCGCCGACCGATTTCTGCCTGACAAGGCGATTGATTTGATGGACGAAGCATCGGCGAAATTGCGCGTCGCAATTTTTTCGATGCCGCCCGATTTAAAAGCGATGCGTGCGCAGATTCGCCAACTTCAAAGCGACGAAGAAAATGCGTGGAGCGCGCGCCATTACGAAAAAGCGGCAGAGGCGCGCGCCGAACGCGTGAAATTGGAAGAAGAATTTTCAGAAGCGCGCGACGCGTGGCAAAAAGAACAAGGGCTGGATGAAATTGTCGAACGCGAAGACATTGCCCAAGTGATTAGCAACTGGACGGGCATCCCCGTCAGCAAGATGCTGCAAACGGAAGCGGATAAACTATTGCGGATGGAGGACGCGCTGCACGTTCGCATCGTTGGTCAAGACGAAGCGATTCGCGCGATCAGCGACGCGGTGCGGCGTTCGCGTTCAGGCATCGCCGATGCAAAACGTCCCATCGGTTCCTTTTTATTTTTGGGGCCGACGGGCGTCGGCAAAACATCGCTGGCGCACGCGCTCGCGGAATTTTTGTTTGACGACGCGGACGCGTTGTATCGCGTGGACATGAGCGAATACCGCGAACGTCATGCGGTTTCGCGTTTGATTGGCGCGCCGCCCGGTTACGTCGGTTACGAGGAGGGCGGGCAACTTACCGAAATTGTGCGGCGGCGTCCGTATCAAGTCATTTTGTTTGACGAAGTGGAAAAGGCGCATCCCGAAGTTTGGAATACGCTGCTTCAAGTTTTGGAGGATGGGCGCCTCACCGATGGGCAAGGACACGCGGTAGATTTTCGCAACACGGTCATTATCATGACTTCAAACATCGGCACCGCTTACGCGGAGAAGGGCGGGACGATTGGTTTTGCGTCAAGCGGACGCGAACGAAACGCGCGCGTGGACAAAGAGTGGGCGGACGTGGAAGAAGATTTGAAACGCGCGTTTCGTCCCGAATTTCTGAATCGAATTGACGAAGTGATTTTGTTTGCGTCGCTCACGCGCGAACAGATTCAGCAAATCGTGAATTTGCAAATGCAAGAAATCGCGGAACGTTTACGCGAGCAAAATATCGCGATTGAATTGACGGACGCGGCGCGCGATTATCTCGCGCAAATTGGTTTCGACCCACAATTCGGCGCGCGTCCTTTACGCCGAACCTTGCAACGCCGCGTCGAATCGCCGCTCTCGCGCAAATTATTGGCGAATGAATTTCACGCGGGCGATGTGGTGGTGGTGGATTTGAGCGACGAAAAGGAAATCGTGTTTCGGCGAAAGGGCGATGACGCAATCGAGTTGCCGCTGGTGATGGATGCGGCGAGTGAGGCGGCGGAGGTTGGGTGAGGAGAGTTTATGAAATACAAATTGCCTATCGAGGTTGACTCCTTGGCGGAGGGCGGCTTTTTCTCGGTCTGCCCAATTTTGCAGGGATGTCAGGCGGAAGGTGAGACCATCGCGGAAGCGTTGGAGAATGTACAAGATGTTGCGCGCAATTTTATCGAGTTGATGGCGGAGGTTGGAGTTATTAACTTACGTTACGCAGTGGTAGGGCAAATTTGAAATTTGCCGTACGTTTGCGCGCTATTTTCCCGCAAGTGTGCGTAACGTGAGTTAGTAATGATTTTGCCAAAAAAGCGCGACCCTCGTTTCATCACCATCCGTCGCGGCGGCACCCTCAAGGATTCTGACCATCACCTGCTTGCGTTGTGGGCAGCCGATTGCGCCGAGCATGTGTTGCACTTGTTTGAGGAGACGCAACCCAATGACGCGCGTCCGCGTCGCGCCATCGAAATAATTCGCGCGTGGACGCGCGGCGAGGTAACAATGTCGCAATCACGCGCGGCGGGCGGCTATGCGATGGCGGCGGCAAGAGAATTGCGCGGCGCGGCGCGGAACGCCGCGTACGCGGCGGGACAGGCGGCAGTGGTAGCGCATGTCGCCGCCCACGAACTCGGCGCGGCGGCGTACGCGATTCAAGCCGCGCGCGCGGCGGCGCGTGATGGGCAATCTGAAGAAGCAGGGCGCCTCGAGTGCGAATGGCAGCGCGCGCAACTGCCGCGCGAAATCCGCGCGCTCGTGCTTGACGACCAAAAGTTGCGTAACGAAATTTGTTGGTTCGTATTCGATTGTTGATTGGTTCGCGCGGAGTACTCGTCTGACAAACAAAACGCGCAGCGGAAATTGTGTTTTGCAAGAGAAAAAGGTGTTATGATTGAGATGCCAGTCGCAATCAAGCCGACTGAACCCGCAGAACAAGGTTGAAAATATCTATGGTGAATCAAGTTCAACTACGTGACGTAACTGACTATGACCTTCCCATTCTCTTTGAATATCAACGCGATCCCGAAGCGAACGCGATGTCTGCTATTCCCGCGCGCGATGAGAACACGTTTTCCACACATTGGAAAAAGATTTTGAGCGACCCGACGAACATTCTCAAGACTATCGTTTATGATGGACAAGTGGCAGGAAGCATCGTGAGTTTTGGAATGGCTGGTGAGCGTGAAGTGGGGTATTGGATTGGCAGAGAATTCTGGGGCAAGGGGATTGCGACGCAAGCGCTGTCAGATTTTCTAACTCTCGAATCAACGCGACCGCTGTATGGCTACGTTGCGAAACATAATCTCGGTTCGCTGCGCGTATTGGAAAAATGTGGATTCAATGTGACGGGCGAGAACAAGTATTCGAATCCGGCGGGTAAAGAGGTCGAAGAGTTTATCTTGAAATTGAGCGCTTAACCAATTCTATTGAATGCGTCGAGTGAAAACTCGGCGCATTTTCTTTTTGGAAACGCATGAGATTTGCCTCTTGACATATTCCCATATTGGAATATAATATCGTCATGGCACGCGCACCTACAACGTTCGACCCATTCAACGCCGTCGCCGAACCGAAACGCCGCCAGTTGCTCGAGGTCCTAGGAACGAACGAATTGGCGGTCAATGATTTGGTGGAACAACTTGGCTGGACGCAGCCGATGGTTTCCAAACATCTCGGCGTTCTCAAAACGGTGGGCTTGGTGAGCGAACGCCGTGTGGGGCGACAGCGTTTGTATCGAGTGAACGCAGAAGCGTTAAAACCAATTTACGATTGGGTGACGCCGTTTGAACAGATGTGGAACGCGCGCTATGAACGTCTCGACCAAATTTTACAGAACATGCAAAAGGAGCAAAAAAATGTCAGCACAAAATAAAGCAACGATTACCGCCGAACCCGGCAAGCAGGAACTTTTCGTGACGCGCGAATTTGATGCGCCGCGCGAACTCGTGTTCAAGGCGCACACCGACGCGAATTTGTACACACAGTGGATGGGACCGCGCGAGGACAAAATGAATCTCGAAACGTTCGAACCGCACAGCGGCGGACGCTGGCGCTATGTCAGCACCGGGAAAGATGGCAACGATTATGCGTTTCACGGCGTCTTTCACGAAGTTATGCCTTCGGAACGTATCATCCAGACGTTCGAGTTTGAAGGATTGCCCGAACCCGGGCATGTGATTTTGGAAACGTTGAAATTCGAAGCGCTGCCGAACAATCGCACGCGCATCGTTGGACAATCGGTGTTTCAATCCGTCGCCGACCGCGATGGGATGATTCAATCGGGCATGGAATGGGGTATGAACGAAAGCTATGCGCGGCTCGATGAACTGCTGGCAGCGACGCAAAAGTAAGAAAGGAGAAACATCATGGCAGAATACGCTCAATTCGAGCAACCCAAACCAAATCCCGATCTTGAGCCACTGGGAAGGTTGATCGGGACGTGGAAACAATCGGGAGGCATTGCGGGGGAAATCACTTACGAGTGGATGGAGGGCGGCTTTTTTCTAATCCAGCGCGTTGACCTTGATCACGACGGTCACAAGATCAAGGGCATGGAGATCATCGGACATCTTCAGACGTTTGGCGAAGAGCCGAGTACGGATATCAAGTCGCGCTTTTATGGCAGTGGCGGCGAAACCTTTGACTATGTGTATGAAGCGGAGGGCGATACGTTAACCATTTGGGGTGGAGAAAAAGGATCGCCCGCATACTACAAAGGTCAGTTTAGCAAGGATGGCAACACTTTGACGGGGAGTTGGGTGTATCCGGGGGGTGGTGGATACAATGCGGTCTCGACTCGTGTAAGGAAATGAACGCGGCAGCCGTCCCACAGATTTGCAGAAAACAAATCTGTGGGACGAGCCGCGCGTTATGCTGCCGGTAACGCGCAGCGTTCGCAACACATTTTATTCCTTCTCCACCGCCAGCTCCAACAACTTTTCGATGCGCGGCAGCATCTCGG
>SHND01000002.1 GCA_004295045.1 Chloroflexota bacterium
ATACAGCGCGGCTGCGGCGGCTAATGCATCTGCCGTTCCCGACATCGCGTATGCCTCAAAATCGCAGATGTCAAGAGCAAACGCCTTCAGATCAATTTGAATCCAATCGCGACTCGCGTGGAAAGTATCGGGAAAAAGTTCGTTCAGATTGTGGAGGACACGCGAGAGATTGGCGCGACCTTTGGCTTCCGGCAACGTGCTCCAAAATAGGTCGGCGAGGTGCGTGCGGGCGAGAGGTTCATCCCTTACGGCGAGGTAGGCGAGGAGGGCAAGGGCTTTGCGCGATTCAAATTCGCGGATGGGTTGACCATTCGCCGTTGCTTGCGGCACTCCAAGCAAGCAAAGCCGAAACAATGCGTCCATACTTTGCCCAATCCTCTGACATCGAATCAAGCCAATTTGTTAGAAATAGCCCCAGCGTGAGAGTTTATGTCCAACAAGTTGGTCAAAGATGTCACAAGCTTGCTCCAGAAAAACTTTACAAACGCATTTGCCAGGTTAGCGAAGAGTTAGCGAAGACTTGTAGCGTAGTATAGCACCAAATCCTCAGCGCGGAGGTAGTTTTTGAGCAGCTTTCCGAAATTGTATCGGTCGTTTCTGGTGCGGACATGGTGCGAAAACGGCGCAACGCCAACTTGGCGCTTTTTGCTGCAAGAAATTGGCATCGCGCCCGAGTCCGCGCGCGGGTTTGCGGATTTTGAGCAGTTTGTCGAATTCCTGCGGCTCAGCATTGTGGAATCCACTCCGCCATCCCAAAACGAGACTGATTTTGCACCAATTGTGGAGGAGGAATGAGGATGGCGGTCTCTGGCGGTTAGAGGTCTGGGAATGGCAGTGCGAGGGAATTAGATTCCAACCATCCGCAGATGATTTCTGCGCAAACAACCGGAGAACCTACATGAACACATTTCTTTCCTTCGGGACTTGGCTCAAGGCGCGCCGCCGAGCGATTGGGCTTACGCAGAGTGAATTGGCAAAACAGGCGTATTGCGCGGAAATCACCATTCGCAAAATTGAAGCCGACCAACTGCGTCCCTCGCTCGAACTCGCTGCCCTGATTGTGAACGCCTTGAACATTGCTCCGATAGAGCAGTCGAACGTCGTTCATTTGGCTCGCCAAAGATGAGAAAATGTCAGATTCAAAGATACCAGGAGGACGACGATGAAACATCATATTCTCGTTACAATTTTCGTTCTGAACGTATCGTTGGTTTTGAACGCCTGCGCCGCGCCTGCCGCACCGTTGCCAACGAGTGCGCCCACTGTCGCAGCGGTGGCGCAATCAACCGCAACGGCGATGCCACCCACCGCGACCAACACAGCCGTTCCGCCGACGGCGACGAATACTGCCCTGCCGCCAACCAAAACATTTACGCCAACGCAAACCAATACAGCGACGCAGACACCGTTGCCAACGGATACCGCGACAGCGACAGCCACGTTCACACCTGCCGCCACGAACACGCCATCGCTCACGCCGACGCGGACGCGCGTTCCCGCGACTGTGACGCCGAAACTGCCGCCGCTGCTCGCGGCAATCAATCGCACCAACGCGGCGAAAAGTCTTCGGTTTCAAACGCGCACAATTTTCAGCAACCCCTTTCGGGAAATCGAATTGCTTACGAGCGATGGGGAGCGCCAAGACGGAAATGCGCGTATCACGCCGCATGGACTGCTCGCGATTCTTTGCGAGTGCGCGGATTCTCCATCCATCTTTTATGGCGACAAACATTATTTTCAAAGGGGCGGAACGTGGTACTTTCGCCCGCGTGGGGAACAATCGGCGGCGCTCGATTTCGACCCCAAGAAAACGCTCTCGTCCAATTTGAGCGAATTTAGCAAAATTGGCACGGAAGCGGTGGATGCGCAGAGTTGTGACGTGTACACCATTGACAAGCAAGCGGGGCGCCGAATCTTTGAACAGAACAACATCATTCCCGCAGAACTCATGAGCAATGTGGTCAATGTCGAAGCGACCTACTGGGTCTGTCCTGACGGTTACGTTCATCAAGCACGCTTGCGCGCCGATCTATTACGTCCCGATGGCGGCACGAACATCAGCAAAACGGATGTGCACTATTTTGACTTTGGCGCGCCGATTGAGATTACTCCGCCGCCCGACGCGCAGCCCGCGCCATAGCACATAAAAAAAGAGCCGTGTATGACAAATTTGCAATTTGTCGAATGCGCGGATGAAAGGTCGTAGGGCAAATTCCAAATTTGCCTTACCCTTTCATAGTAGTAAATGGAAGGGAGCAGCCTCGCCATGAAAAAAGTTGGAATTCTGGACCTGGGTGCGGGAAAAGGTCCAAAGGGGTGGGAACATTATTTTGGCTTGATCGAGAAAAAACAGTATGTCGGAGTCACGCCGCAGGTCGTTTCGGTCTGGTGCCGTCAATTGGGACACGCGGCGTACTATGCCACCTATTACGGCAAAGGTGACCCGCTGGCGAAACTGCCGAATGATTTGGATGTGGTTTTCATCTCCACCCATTCGAATCTTGCGCCGCTCGCGTACGCTTTGTGCAAACTGTATCAACGGCGCGGCGCGCGCGTCATCATCGGCGGACCGCACGCCAAATCGTTTCCGCTCGACGCGCTGCGTTATTTCGATTTGGTGGTTTTGGAATGCGACAAAGCGCTCATCGAGGACATTATTGATGACCGCTTTCCGCGCAAGAGCATCGTGTCGAGCCGCAAACCGTACGAGGACACGCCGACGATTGAAGAGCGCATGCCGGAAATCAAGGCGTCGGTCTTTTGGAATGACAAACCGTATCTGTTCAGTTTGATTCCGATGTTGGCGAGTATGGGTTGTCCTTATACGTGCAATTTCTGCACCGATTGGAACAACGCCTATCGCGCGCTTTCGAATGAACGCTTGCAAGCCGACCTGAAATTTGCGTCGCAAAAATTGCCGGGTGTGCGTTTGATTTTTTATGATCCCAACTTTGGGATTCGTTTTGACGAGACGCTCGACAGCTTTGAAAACATCGCGCCCGCGCGCCGCAATCCGTATGCGATTGAAAGTTCGCTGACGAATGTGCGAACGACGGAACGCCTCCAACGCTTGCGCGACACAAATTGCATCGCGGTTGCGCCCGGCATCGAGTCGTGGTCGCAGTATTCCAACAAAGCCGCCGTCGGCAAAGCGGCGCTCCGCGAAAAAATGGAGCGCGTCGTTGAACATTTAGAGATGGTCAACGAATATGTTCCCTTCATCCAAACGAATTTTATTTTCGGTTTGGACAACGACTATGGCGATGAACCATTTGAACTGACCAAAGAATTCTTAATGCGCGTGCCATTCGCCACGCCTACGCTGAATATTCCGATGGCGTTCGGCGGCACGCCGTTGTTCGACACGCTGCTCACCGAAGGGCGTCTTTTGCCCAAACTGCCGTTCAACTTTTATGTCATTCCGTACTTGACGGTGATTCTCAAGAACTATGATCCGGTCGAGTATTTCACCAAGATGATTGACATGTACACGGTGCTGTATTCGCGTCAACTAATTTACGCGCGCTGGAAAGCCAAAACATTTTGGCAAGCCAAGGGGTTGCACTATATTCGCACCGTCGCGTTCTATACGCTGGCGCACGCGATGGGGCGAACTCTCGACATGCTGAAACACGATCGTGAATTCTATGCCTTTCACACGGGCAAGTCGGATGTGCTGCCGGAATTTTACGTGCGCGAATATCAGACGCAGTTGGGCAAATATGCAGAATTGATGCCTGCCTGCGAAAGTCAGCCGATTCTCGACCAAAATTTCCGCGCGCAGCAGTTGGTCTTGTACGGCAGATAAGTAATGTGGGTTACGAAGTGCTGTTGCTGCTCGAATGCATCGCCGCCTTGTTCCGCCGCCAAAAATTATTGGAAGCGTGCCGCGCGTTCACGAGTGAGTGGAAGATGTGGAGACCGTAAATTAAATGAGCGGAGAGGAGTTGATTGTGCGAGCAAAAATTTTGAATCGTTGGTTTGATAATTTCCAAGTGCGCGCACCATTAGCCCAGTTTGTGATGTAGAATTCCTTCGGATCACAACACCGATGTTCACCCTCTCTGCGCTCACTACGTACGTTAATCTGATTGCCCTTGCCGGATCGCTCTGGCTGGGGCTCTATCTCACTACGCGCGGGCGCAAGCTGTGGACGGCGTGGCTCGCCGCGTTCGGCTTGTGGATCCTTTCGGCGTACTTTTTCCAAGCGGCGATGGCGTTGAATTTACCGGCGAGTCCGTTCGATTGGATGCGCGCGCTCATTGTGTTTATCGTTCCGCTGTGGATTCACCTTACGTATTGGCTCTTGCCGCCAGGCTTGCGCGCGAATTGGATGCGGTGGGGTGTTATTCCGCTGGGATATGCATTAGCAGTCGTCATCGCCGCGCTCGGCATCTTTACCGACTTGCTTTTTGGCGCGCAAACACACGAACCGCTTTACACTAATGCGCGCAGTTCGGGTCCCGCCTATTATTTGATTCTGCCGCTGCTGGTTTTGGGATTTGGCATCTCGTTATGGAATTTGTGGCGCGCGCGTCGAGCCGCTCCGAATCAACAACTCAAGGCGCAGTTCAACGTCTTGATGGCGGCAACGATGATTGAAGCATTGGCGGGCGCGCTCGTTGTCATTGGCACCGCCTACAATGTGCCGATTCCATTCATCCTTCCCGATTTCATGTATTTCGCAGGCGTGTTCTTGTTCGGTTACACCGTCGCGCGTTACAACGCCATGCTCGAAGGACGTCCGATTGACCGCGATTTTCTTTACTCGCTCCTCGTCGTCGGTTCACTCACGCTCTTTTATTGTTTGATCGTTTGGCTTTTGTATTGGACGAACCATGTTTCGTTTCTTTCGCTCGCGCTCACCGTCGTTGGCACGGTGCTGGCGAACTCGATGTTTGATCGCGTGCGGCTCACCCTCGATCGCGTATTTTATCGCCGTCAATTCCAAGTGCTGCGTTCCAATTTGCGCGGACTCGCGCGCGAAGCGGGCGCGGGACAAACACTGGATGAACGTCTGAATACGATTCTAGCAACGCTGTCGCGTGTGCTGCGCGTGCGGCGCGCATTCATTGCGATTCGCGAGGGGGAACAGTTCCGCGTCCACACTGCGCACAACGCGCAACTGCTCGCGCAAACATTTTCCTACCAAACGCTGGCGGCATCGGAAACGATTGGACTCGTTTTGCCCGCGCGGAAAAATCTGCAAGACATGAAATTACTCGTGCCACTCTGTGTCTACACCGACCAAATCGGCGCGCTGGTTTTGGGCGAACGTGAAAACGGGATGGAGTACGGAGAAACGGATTTGGAATTGTTGGAAGACTTGGGTGATCAGATCGCGCGCATAATCCACGACACGTACGCGCAAGATGAAAATGCGGAGCGCTTGAATGATCTCGTCGCCGATTTTCGCGCGCGCGAACGCGCGTTACAGTTGCAAGTAGATCAGATGCTTGCGGAACGTCCCTTGCCTGCGTCCATGCAGGCGCTGGAGTGGGACGAAGAGAGATTGATTCCGCTCGTCGAAGATGCGCTGCGGAAACTTCACGATGTCGCGTATCTTGGCGAGCATGATCTGGCGCGGCTGCGCATCGTACAGTCGCGGCTTGCACAAAAACGCGATGGCGCGCCGCTTACATTTTTAGACCGTGGTAAAGCATTGGGCGAAACATTGACTGAAGCTTTGGATGAATTGAAACCCGACACGCCTTTGCCGAAAGATACCGTCTTGAATGTCAAGGGGTCACGGGATGAATTTTTGCATAATTTGGATCGAACGGTTGCCGAGACTTTAAGACGCCGTAAGCCAGACATAACAACTTGTGCATGGCGGCACCGAT
>SHND01000007.1 GCA_004295045.1 Chloroflexota bacterium
GTGGTTTGGTCATTCGGCGTACGCCGACGCGTCCGTTTCGGCTTGATGGTTTTCGACGATGTGCTCTTTTTCTTGGTTCGTTTGGTCATGCCCTACTTATATCATGAGTTATTCGGATAGGCACTTAATCAAATCGCGGCGAACGGATATGGTGATGCTATGGAAAAACGTGCCATTCTTCTACAACCCGCCGAACGAGCAAAACTTTCGAAACTCGTCCGCAACGGCAAAATTCAAGCCGATGTTGTCAAATAATCTTTCATTACACATCCGTATATGGCAGTTGGTTGAACGTAGGTAACCTCGAATTGAGTTTGACCGCACGACAGTGTACGCGGCGGCGTCTCGACGATGCGTTCACGTTGGACACAGAATTGGCCGCGTGGGACCAATCGCGCAACGCTACGCGTGTGACGATTCGCTGGAAGTTCACACAATGGACGCGCGTCGGGTTATTTGCTAAATCTTACCCTGCTTCCACAATTTCATCAAGTACCAGATTCATCTTCGAATCTAGCGTTTTTTCCGAGGCAGCCTATGCCACGAACAGAGATACTTTTGTTCCAAGTGAACCCAACGATTGCCGCGTACTCGCCGGTTTGGACAGGCGACTAGGGCGTTCGCAATCCAATTGATGTACTCGGAGTGGCGAACATTACGCAGGCGGCATAGCGAATGAAGTGAGACCTCTCGCCCAGCGTTGGGATTTCTCGCTCCGCCCGAAATCACAATCACTTGGTAAATCGCCACTCTCGATGCGCCATGCACATTGGGTTAGAAGCTTGACGAGGCAGATATGAGAACCCATATTCCAACTTTGTAAGAGAATGCAGCGCAAAAACGCTGCATTTTGCTTTATGGGTGGAACTTGCCCGTTGATATATTCGTCTTTTTAACGTGCCATTAAGGGATATATGAGAATTTTCGTGCGACAATATTTTCAATGAACGACTCGTTTCAAAATGCAAATCGCCCGCCGGACAGCAATGAAAATCCAAATCCGCTGCAACCATCGGGCTATGAATATGAATATCCGTCACCGCGTTCTGCGCCAGCGCGCCGCATTCCGACAACGCCACCTGCGGAACGCGCGAACGCCGCGCCGCCTCCCCCCGTATCGAGGGTTGCCCCACCGGGCAAAGAATTTGAACCGCCGCGCCAAACAGTTTCGCAGGTCGCAGCCCCGCGTTCAAATACGCGTGTGTGGGCAGGGCGGCTGATTCCTTTTCTACTCGGCGGATTGTTACTCGTATTCTGTGGTGGACTTGCACTCGTCGGTGGCGTCTACGCCTTTTATGCGAATGAGTTGCCGCCGTCGGACAAACTCGCGACAGTCAACACCGATCAATCTACGAAAATTTATGATCGCAACGGCGGGCTGCTGTACGAAATTGTTGATCCCAACTTGGGACGACACACGATCGTTCCGCCGGAAAAAATTCCGCAAGTCTTGAAACAAGCGACGCTCGCGACCGAAGACCCGTCGTTCTATTCCAACCCCGGCGTGGATTGGTACGGCGTTGCGCGCGCAATTTATTATCTGGTGCGTTATCAACGCCCCGTCAGCGGCGCGTCCACGATCACGCAGCAATTGATCAAGACGGCGCTGCTTTCGCCCGAACAGACGATTGAACGCAAAATCAAAGAAGCGATTCTCGCGCTCGAAGTGACGCGACGCTATTCCAAAGATCAGATTCTCGCGTTTTATCTCAACACTATCAATTACGGCAATCGGTCGTACGGCATTCAAGCCGCCTCGCAGTCGTATTTTCAAAAAGATGTGACGCAGCTCGATTTGGCAGAAGCATCGCTGCTCGCGGGTTTGCCGCAGCTGCCCGCGATTTACGACCCGTGCATCAATCCCGACAAGGCGCTGGAACGTCAGCAAGTGGTGTTGGGTTTAATGATGGAACAAGGTTTCATCAATCAGGCGCAGGCGAGCGATGCAACGAAGGAAATGCAAGCACGTGTGACAAGCGACCCGTTTGTAAATGCGTGCCGCGCAGGAATTGATTATTCGCACGCGCCGCACTTTGTCGAATATGTGCGTCAGGAATTACAGGCGCGCTATGGTCCCGAATTCGATCGCGCGGGCTTGCAAGTTTACACCACGCTCGACCCGCAAATGCAAACGATTGTGGAAGAAGAAGCGCGCAAACAAATTGGCGCGTTGAAAGGCAAGAATGTCAACAGCGCGGCGGCGGTAGTGGTGAATCCCAAGAACGGTGAGATTTATGCGATGCTCGGAAGTGTAGATTTCAACGACAAAGAAATTGATGGGCAGGTGAACGTGGCGACGCGCTTGCGCCAGCCCGGTTCTTCCATCAAGCCGTTGAATTATCTCGCCGCGCTGGAAAAAGGATGGACTCCCGCGACGCCAATCTATGATCTCGTCACCGAATTTCCGAATGGCTCACAGCCGCCCTATGTTCCAAAAAACTATGATGACAAAGAGCATGGACTCGTCACTCTTCGAACGGCGCTTGCAAACTCCTACAACATTCCGGCAGTGAAAACGTTGTACTTTGTCGGCGTCCCCGAAATGATGGGCGTGGCACAGCGATTTGGCATCACCACGTTCACCGACCCCGCGCGCTATGGACTCTCGTTGACGTTGGGGGGGGGTGAAGTCAAACTCACTGAACTCACAGGCGCGTATGCGGCGTTGGCGAACGGCGGACAGCTGCAGCCCTTGACGCCCTTTACAAAAATTGTAGATGGAAATGGACGCGAACTCCCAATCTCGAACAGCGACGCGGCGCAGCCACAGCAAGTGACCGATCCGCGTTACGCGTACTTGCTCACAAACATTCTTTCGGACAATGCCGCGCGCACACCCGCGTTCGGCGCGAATTCACCACTCAAAGTTTCGCGTCCTGCCTTTGTCAAAACGGGAACGACGAACGATTACAAAGACAATTGGACACTCGGCGGCACGAACGAATTGGTGATCGGCGTCTGGGTCGGCAATCCGCGTAATGAAGCGATGCGAAATGTTTCGGGCATCACGGGCGCGGCGCCGATTTGGCATAATGTGTTGGAGCGCGCATACAAAGAGGTGGACGCGTTCAAGGGAATCGCCCCGCACGATTTTTCCATTCCGCAGGGTTTGGTACAAGCCGAAGTGTGCAACGAATCGGGTCTCGTGCCGACAGAATTTTGTCCTGCCGACCATCGGCATAGTGAAATCTTTTTGAACAATCAAGCGCCGACACAATTTGACGACGTGTGGGTCAAATTGAAAATTGACAGCACGAATGGACAACTGGCGAATGAAAATTGCGCGCCCGAAGTGATTCAAGAAAATGTATTTGCAAAACTAAAAGAGGATTTGGTTTTGCCGTACGACAAAATTCGTGAATGGGGCGCGGCAAACGGCTATCCGATCCCGCCAATTGAAAACAGTCCTTGCACAAACAATGTTCCGGGTCCGACGCAAGAGCCGGTCGCGGTAAAAATCAATCGCCCCGATCCCGGCACAAATGTTTCGGGAGTGGTGACCGTGAACGGAATGGTTCGCGCGCCGCAAAATGCCGCGTGGATTTTGGAGGTCGGACGTACCGGGCAATGGGTTGCCATCGCGTCGGGAAATGGTGAAACGCGCGGGCAGTTGGGACAATTCGATGCAAATGCGTTTGGTGAAGGTGAGCTCGATATTCGTCTGACGGCGACAGATGAATTTGGCAGACCGTACGAAGACAAAGTGCGCGTGTATGTTGTGCCGTTCATTCCCCCGGCTCTAACCGAAGAGCCGACCAAGCGACCGCGCCGCACGCGCACGCCCGAACCTACGGCAATCATCGCGACACCGATTCCAATTGAAACGCCAACCGAAGAACCGACTCTTGAGCCAACGTTAGAGCCAACGTTAGAGCCCACCATCGAGCCAACTTTGGAACCGACAATTGAACCAACGGCGGAACCAACGGTCCCAACGACGCCGACGCCGTAAAAACAAGCGAGAGGGTTGAACCTCTCGCTTTTATTTTCACTCCACCGCGTCGGAACCGATTTGGCAGAGAACGGTATGTTCATACAACGGTAGTATGGTTGTACAATGTGAAATAAAAGGAGGTAAATGATGCGCTTGCAAAATAAAAAAATCGCGGTGTTCGTTGAAGAAGGATTCGAAGATTTGGAATTCTGGGTGACAGTGATGCGTTTGCGAGAGGAAGGCGCGCGCGTCACGATTGTCGGCGTCGAAGCTAACAAAACAGTGCGCGGCAAAAACGCGCTGACGGCGAAAAGTGATGTCGCGGCGAGCGCGGTGACTGCAGATGATTTTGATGCGATAGTCGTTCCGGGGGGCTGGGCGCCCGATAAATTGCGCCGCTATCCGGCGATAACCAATCTCGTCCAAGCGGTATACAAACAAAACAAAATTGTTGGACTCATTTGTCATGCCGGACTGGTGGGCATTTCCGCCAACATCGTGCGCGGACATCGCGCGACAGGTTCGCTGGGGATCAAGGACGATTTGATTAACGCGGGCGCCAAGTGGGTGGACGAACCGGCATTCCGCGACCGCAATCTGGTGTGGGGACGTGTGGTCGAAGATATTCCCGCGTTCTGCCGCGAGTTGGTCAAAGCAATAGAGACCGCGCGAGCTTGAAAAATTATCGTCTGGAATTATTTTTCGAGCCCGGACAATCAAGTCTCGCCGTTGCGAAAAATTGTGGCGGTGCGCGGCGCATGTAAAGTCTTGTGCCGCATCCAAGTGAATCCGTTTTCAGGTTCGATCACAGCAACGTCAATCGCGCCGCCGCAGTTGGCGGACACTCCGGGCGACATGCGTATGCCATCCGAAAAACGCTGCATCTGAATTGTGGTATGTACAAGAAAGGTCGCGAGGTCCACAGCGTCCTGCAACGTCATTGACCAATAATCAATCAAATAATCGAGGGGCGAGGTCTCCATCGTTTTTGCAAACTTGTCTTCATAGCCCTCCAGCTCGCGCAGCCGCGGATCAAACCCCTTGAGCAAACGCCCAACCACCAGCGTATGTCCGCGCCATGCTGCGCCCACGCGTTCATCGGTCGTTTGCACCAAGTGCGCATCTTCACCCGGCACATAAATTTCATACACCTTGCCTTGTTTGTCCCCCACGTCGTAGCCGCCAATCAAGAGGGCGAGGGCATAACTCTTTTCATCCACGGGTTTGTCATATTCCTTTTCAATATGCGCGTTGTATTGCACCGTGAGATATTTCGCCAGGGCGATTGCTAAATCTTCCGTCATTAGGTCAGCGGCGATTGTCGTTTTGAAATCATTGACATGGCTGTGAATATTGCGGTTGCACAAAAATGCCCAGCCGTATGTCACGCCCGCATGACGCGGACCGAGTTGAAACAATTTTTGTGCGTTATCGGAACTCACGCGCACATCGCTGCGCGCATTGGTGTACGTTTGACGACTATCTGCGGCAAAGACAAGCCCTTCAGGAACGGCAATATTGATTGCAATAGTCATAAAAACTCCTGAGCAAACAGAATTTAATAAATCTAGAGCGCAATGCGGCGATACTATAGCATCAACGCGCACCGCAAGCAATGGGGCGCGAAAAAATTTGACACGGCTGTCCAAGTTCATATAATGCTAATCGTATTGCGGGAGTAGTACAGTGGTAGTACGTCTCCTTGCCAAGGAGAAGGTCGCGGGTCCGAATCCCGTCTCCCGCTTTT
>SHND01000077.1 GCA_004295045.1 Chloroflexota bacterium
TTGACGCAATGGTTTCAAGTCCACTTCGAGAGCTTGTTCGCGCAGTGTCGCCGCAACTTGTTCGGCAACTTCCTGTGTGGAACCGTAACGCGTTGCATACGCTACGAGAATTTTTGTTGACATGATTTCCTCCATTCTTCATCTAAAAATCGCGTCCAACGAAACCTTGAGCGGCTCAATCTTGACAATCACGCGTGTCTCTTTGAACCTTTGCTCGACAGGATAAATGTCGCCGTAGAAATGCGGCTTGTGCGAATAACGCTGCGTCAGTTTGTCGGCATGCGCTTCCGCGCCTTCGCGCGTCATCTCCTTTACACATCCTTGCACTTGAATCCAACGACTCGAATCTCTTGGGTCAATCACCAACAGTGCCATTTTCGGATTCGTGCGCATGTTGCGACCCTTTTGGCGTTCCAGCGTGGTGTTGAGCAACACGCACTCGCCGTCATAGTCCACCCAGACGATGGACGACTGCGGCGAACCATCGGGCATCATCGTGGTCAGCACGCCGTGAACGGGATTGCAAAACAAATCGCGATGCGAATCAGGAATTGGAACGCTCATTTCTCTTTATCCTTCCACGCGCACATGTGTTGGCGCAATCTTGACGCGGACCGGCGTGTACCTCGCGGCGAGTTTTGCAGGCACCGCGTCACCGAAAAATCTCGCGTCGGACTTGCCCAGATACAGTCGCGCGAGTTCGTCGTTGTGTTCCACCGCGCCCTCCTCCGTCATCTCAATCACGCAACCGCGTATTTCGATATTCCGCAAAACATTCTTCGGGTCGTAAGCAAGAATCGTCACTCTGGGATTCAGCCGCATATTTTTTTCTTTGCGAAATCCTTTCATCACATTGATATAAATGAACTCGCCATGGCGATTGCACCACACCGGCGTCGTCTGCGGCTGACCATTGGGCATGACGGTGGACAAGGCGACGACATTCGCGCCGTTAATCAAATCGAGATGTGACTTTGGTAGCTCGACCATTCTGGTTTCCCTTTCAATCTGCCTGCCCTCGCAGCGGCTGTCGCGAGAGGTGCCAGCCATTTGTCGCCGCGATGGCTGCAATGACTACCCAAAACGCGGCAGTCACGGCGAGGTAATAGGTCACGAGCGGCATTCCAGTAATCGCCAGAGGCGTGAGCATCGTCCAAGCCGCGACGAGACTTGTGTGCATAAGTATCGCCACGAACAGACTTTGCGTGCGGTCATAGACCCACACCATGAGCACTCGGTAGGTCGGCAGCCACGTAAAAAGAGTCACCGGCAGAAAGATGATCAACGGGAGCGCTCCGGCGGTGGAGGTAGCATCGGTCATCCAGAAAACCACGAGAAAATCCCACGCGGCGAACAGGATGCCCACGACGAGCCCAGTACGAAGGACATTGTTGCCTCGTCGCAGCATTTCATTTACCGCGAACCCCGTCCAGCCGAGCTCCTCAAAGATTCCAACCAACAATCCCGCGATGACGCTGAACTGAACAAGGAACGCCTTGTCTTCGGATGTGTACAAACGGTGCAGAAAATCCGGGGAGACTTGCAAGAGCGCAAGGAGCACCATCGTGATTGCGAGTGGCGCGGTCACGAGCGCGACCGCATACCAACGCGCGCCCACTCGCCATTTGAGCAAGCGGTATGCAAAGTCACGCAAGCCCGTCCGTCCATGGACGAGACCAGTCAACAGAATGCCTGCAATGGCGGGACCGGCGAGCATCGCCAAATACATGAACAAAAACATTCTCTCGAATTGTTCACCGTTCGCCGAGGATTCGCCGCGACCGACCACGACGAGGATGCCGCCCCACGAGATGGCAAACACGAGAGCGGAGTAGCTCAGCAACGGGTGGCGCGTGATAACAATTTTAAGAGTTGTCATGATGTGCTCGTTTCAACATACATTCAAAACACGCTGCAAAGTCGTCATTCATCGGACTTGTACGATTCGCATACGAGTCAAGCGTAAGTGTACTCGTGTGTGTTGCTCTCTTTTTAAACAAGCTGGTCGAGACCATAGCCACTCTCGATAAGCTCGACCAACCTTCGCACGAACCGCGTCGCGGGCGCGCCGTCAATCACAGAGTGGTCGAACGTCACCGTGAGATTGAGAATCTCGCGCGGTTCAATTCGCCCTTGCACGATCGCGGGCTTCCAAGCCATACTCCCCACGATCAACTCGAGTGCGTAGGGCGTGGAAACGAGGCCCCAACCGCTGTGCCCTTCGCCAAACATTCCTACAGCGGTCACGCCGATTGTGCCTGCCATTGTCGTGAAAATCGTCGGGTCGCGCCGCGTGAAAAAACGGAGCAGGGCATTAACGAGCGTGGAAAGGGGCCACGGGAGCAGCATGACGGAACGCAGCCAGTTGGGCATTCCTCTGCCCGGCGGCACCGGTTCGGACTGGACCGAACGGATCTCTTGATAAATTTCTCGGTAGGTCTTGTGGTTGGCGCGCCGGATGACGTGACCCATCAAATTGCGCTTGTCTCCAAGCTTGTGCTCGATCATCAACTCGACATCCACGTCGTCAAAAATGACGAGTTGTTTGCGCCCCTTCAAGTACGCTTGCACGCTTTTGTCTTCGTCCACCGCGTGTGCGAGACACAATACAAGATAAGCGGTAAAGGAGAGTGTTTCACCCGTGCGCGCCTTGTGCTGCGTAATGAACTGCCGCGCCCGCGTCACATCCACTTCCAGCAACCCGTACATCCAATGCTTGGGTCCTGGCAGGTCGAGCATGTTGAGCCATACGCGGCGCCCCGGTGTGAGATCAACGATGTGATAGGTTCCAACTTTGGTATTCAAAGTCGCGCCTCCTCCATTTGAACTGCTGAATGGAAATGCGCGGCGTTCGGCAAGTTTTCGGCGCAGGATGAATTCGCCGCTGCCATAAAGCGTCTGACTATTTGAATCACTTGGGCAGTCCGCTCGACCTGCGGGTTGTGACCCGCACACTCGATAATTTCCAACTGCGCGTTTGGTATTCGGTCCGCAAGGATCGCTTGATGTTCCGGCGGAAACAAAAAGTCGTCACGCCCCGCCATCACCAGGGTCGGCACTTGAATCTCCCCGAGCCGGTCCATCACCGACCAGCCCGTGATGAACTGGCTGAAAAAGATATGGGCTTCGGGACGCATTTTCATAGGAGGTCCCAGTCCCACTCGGTATGCCAGCGCCAAAAAACTGGGGTGGTACAAGAGACTGGGATGGTAGGCGTACGCCCTGACCAAGTTCAATGCTGACGAAAGCCATTCGCCGGGTGTCAGCTGACCGTTATAAAAGCGGCGAGCAGTCTGCACGGTGGCAGCACTGTAGCCACGTTTCGCGAGAATCTCCGGTGCATTGTGCTGCACCCAATGGACGTCGCCGCCAGTATCCATCAGCAGGAGATGCGAGAGACTTGACGGATAACGCAGCGCATACTCCAGAGCGACGTTCCCGCCAAAGGAATGACCGAGTACCGCCCACTTTTCAAAGCCGAGCGTTTGCCGCAGTGCGTCGGCATCCGCCGTCAGATTTTCAAACGTCATCGACGAAACCGGCGCGCCCTCTGAACGTCCATTGCAGCGATGGTCATAAAAGATCAGCGTGAATTGGTCTGACAAGGGCTGCAATGGCAACAACGTCGTGTGATCAAGTCCAGGACCGCCGTGCATGAGCAGCAGCGGATACCCTTGTCCGACAACCTTCACGAAAAGTGACACGCCGCGAATCTGAATGTTCTGCATTACCTTTTCTCCAAAAAACGGCGCTGCCGAAACAACAGCGCGATTTGCGCCAAACTAAACACCAAGCCAAAACTGCCGCCGATCATTGCAAGCCAAGCCAAGTCGGGCATGTATAATTTCAGATAGCCGCGCCGTTTGCCCAGCAGCGGAATCAGGGTGAGAGCTGCCAAGAGATTTGGGATTAAAGGAAGAACGCCGCGCATTGTTCGTGGAAATTCTTGACGCGAGCGTTTTCCGAGACGCACTGTCGTAGCGATACCAACAAGTTGTAACGCAGGCAGGAGCAGCTGCGCGCGCAATATCCAAGGAATCACAATAGAAAACGGACGCGGCGCGGGCTGTTCGCCCGCGAGCAGCGTGGCTACGCCTGTGCCAAACTCTGTCAGCACAGGGTTCATCCAATGATGGCACGCGTTAAAGAGCAGTACGACGCCTTTCTTTTGTTCTGGTAAAAGCGCCATATACGCGCCAAAGTCGGGAAGTGTTCCGCTGTGCCACGCGAGTTTTGTGCCGCCAATTTCCGTGATAAACCATCCCATCCCGTACTGTCCCAATGACATGCCCATCCAATTGACGTTTGCCGCGCCGCGCTGCAATTCTTTGATGCCCGCAGGCGAGAGAATTTGCGCGTCGCCGAAGCGTCCGCCGTTCAAGAACGCAATCAAATAGTGCGCCAAATCTTCCGCGCAAGAGATGAGCAGTCCGGCGGGAAGCGAGCCGTGCGGGATGGGAATGTTCGGCGCGGCGATTGGAACGGTGAACCAATATTGATGCCCCATCGCCAAACCGTTCTTTTTTGCCAATGCCTTTGAGGTGTACGTGTGGCACATCTGCAGTGGGTTCAAGCTGTGCTGTTGCACATACTCTGCGTACGATTCGCCGCTGACCGCCTCGACGATCAATCCAAGTAAATTGTAGTTCGCGTTGCTGTATTCGAACGCCATGCCGGCGGGACGGGTGAGCGTGAGCTTTGCTAACGCGCGCATTTGTCGCTCGGTGGCGTTGGGACGATTGTCAGAATCGGCAAGCACGGTTTCACCCGACGACGCGGGAATGCCGCTCGTCTGATTCAATAGATGGCGCACAGTGATTCGCGCAGTTGAGCCATAGTCCGCAACACGGAACCACGGGAGATAATGCTGAACCGACGCGTCCAGCTCAATTTTTCCCGCTTCGACCAGCTGCATCACCGCCAATGCCGTGAACGATTTCGTGAGCGAGCCAACATAGAACGGCGTTTGCGGTGATACGTCGTCGCGCAATGAGTTTTGGGTGGGGCTGTGTGCGCGACGACGTGTCATTGGAATTTCACCATGCGGACGCGCCCTGCCAAAGCCGCGCACATGCGCAATCTTGTCGCCTTGTACGATTGCAAGAGACACGCCGGGCACATTCAGGCGACGCCTTTGTTGTTCAACATAAGCGTCAATTGCGCCAAAGGAATTATCGTTAGCGACCGGTTTTGCCGGAACGGATTTCGCGCATCGCCACAGAGTCAGCCCAATCACGCCGCCAACGAGCAGCGATGGGAAAAGTTTGTTGCTATTCATCGCTGTAACTCTGAATCATTCTCCATCGCACAACCCGTACCCGCCCTCGATCAATTCCTTGAACCGCGCGGTAAAACGCGTCGCGGGCGCGCCGTCAACAATGTCGTGATCGAAACACATTGTCACGTCGAGATATTCGCGCGGCTCGATGCGTCCATTGACGATGCCCGGTTTTTCGACAATGCCGCCGAGCGCCACATCCAACGTATGTACGCCAAACGGCAGGACCCAACCGCCGCCATTGCCGAACATGCCAATTGCTGTGACGCCGACCGTGCAAAACGTTTTTTTCAACAGGTGCGGATTTTTGTACACCGCCCAATAAAAAATATCTCGAACGAATTGCGGCAGTCGCGCAAACCACCGCGCCCCAAACTCGCGCGTTTGTTCGGGAT
>SHND01000049.1 GCA_004295045.1 Chloroflexota bacterium
TCGCGCCAATCCCGCGTTGGGCGTGGAGCTCATTGCCGCCAAAGTGTATCGCCCGCGCATGTTTCGCCAATTACGCAACGACGCGGTGTATCGTCAAGGCGGTGAGGTGATTGGCGAAGAGGGCAAAGAGGTGCGCGGACGCCGCGAAAAATTGGCGATGAACAAGAAAACGGCTTTTGGGCAAACGCTGCGGCATACAACGTGGCTCGCCAATGAGTTTGCAACCTTGAAGAAATTGCACGCGGCAGGCGCAGACGTACCGAAACCGTTCGCGTCGAGTGACAATGCGATTTTGATGGAATATCTCGGCGCGGAAAAATATCCCGCGCCCGCGCTGAACCAAGTGCAACTCACGCGGCACGCGGCGCGAGCGTTATTTGAACGCTTGATGGACAATGTGGAATTGATGCTCGCGCACGATTGCGTGCATGGCGATTTGTCCGCCTACAATGTTTTGTATTGGGAGGGCGAAATCAAAATCATTGATTTGCCGCAAGCGGTGAATCCGTATGTGAATTCAGAGGCGTACAATTTGCTCATGCGCGATATTGAACGGTTATGCCAATACTTTGCGCGTTCCGGTGTAGACGCGAATCCGTTACAACTCGCGCGCGAATTTTGGGAAAGGCACATTTTGCATCGGGAGGAAACGCGACAAGCAACATTGGTATAAAAAAACTGCGAGTGGCATGACCGCTCGCAGTTTTTAGATTGTTCATCAATACACGTACAAAATCACAACGACCGCCGCGCCCCACAGGACGACCGAAAGAAGCAGTGGTCTATCGCCGAGCAGCGCTTCTTCGGGACTGCCGCCTTCATTCTTGATGTGAATGAGATACAAATAGCGAAAGATGCCGTACAACACGAACGGAATCGTCAGCATCATTGCGTGATTCTTTGGTAAATTTTCAGCGGTGAATGTGTAGAGCGAATAGGCGATTACTGTACACGCGAGCGTCACCGCGATCATTTGGTCAAGCAGTTCCGCGCTGTACTCTTCCAAAATCGCGCGATGATTTTTCGCGTCCCCTTCCAAGATCATGATTTCGTTGCGCCGTTTCGCAAAGCCAATGAAAAGTGAAAGCATAGTGGTCAACACATAGAGCCACGGCGAAATCGGCACTTGAATTATCGCCGCACCCGCCACCGTTCGCAACACAAAGCCGACGGCAATACAAAAAACATCAATAATAACAATGTGCTTGAGCGAAAAGGAATAGGCAACTTGCAGAACGAGATAGACGATAGTTATCACCGTGAACGCAAACGGAAAAGGAAAAATCGGCACGCCTGCCGGGTAGGGGAATTGTTGGGAAAAGAGGTCAAGCGCGATGGCGCCAATGAGTGTAATGAGCAGCAGCGCGACAATGGAAATCCGCGCGACCCTTTCCGGTAGCGCGCCCGAAGCAATCGGGCGGTTTTTTTTGGTGGGATGTGCGCGGTCTTTTTCCACGTCGGCTAAATCGTTGACAAAATAAACAAAGCCCGAAGCAAAGCAGAAAACGATGAATGCGCCAATCGTCAGTCCGAGAAAAACCCACATCGTTGGAGTAAAAGGACTCCAGTATTGGCTGACGGTGAAAATCAAAGGCAAAAAGACAAATCCATTTTTGGGCCACTGCCGCGGGCGCATTTCCTTGATGATGAGTTTCAGCATGAGACAAATATCTTAGCCGTTTATATGCCCAAGTCAAAACTTGATATAATTTTCACGGTGAGCAAGAAACGTCTGGATGTTTTGATGGTCGAACGCGGCCTTGCCGAAACGCGCGAGCGCGCGCAAGCGCTGATTCTCGCGGGCGACGTCCAAATCGCGGGGCGGGTGATGGACAAGGCGAGTACGCAAATTGACGCGCACGCAGAAATCACCATTCGCGCGCCGCTGCCTTTTGTTTCGCGCGGCGGTTATAAACTCGCGGGCGCGCTCGATGCCTTTAGCGTTGACCCGAAAAATTTTGTGTGCGCGGACATTGGCGCATCCACCGGCGGATTTACCGATGTCTTGTTACAGCGCGACGCGAAAAAAATTTACGCGCTCGATGTTGGCTACGGACAACTGGCTTGGAAACTGCGTAATGATGCGCGCGTGGTGGTGATGGATCGCGTGAACGCGCGGTATCTCGAAAACCTGCCTGAACTCGTTGACTTGGTGGTCATTGACGTTTCGTTTATTTCGCTCGAACATATTCTTCGTGTAGCGCAAACACTATTAAAACCGCACACAGGACAAATCATCGCGCTCATCAAACCGCAGTTTGAAGCAGGGAAAAAAGATGTCGGACGCGGCGGCATTGTGCGCGATCCGCAAGTTCATCGCGCCGTCCAAGAAAAAATCGCGCGTTTTGCGGAAGCGTTAGGGCTGCGCGTGTGTGGGCTGATCGAATCGCCGATTGCGGGGACAGAAGGGAATGTAGAATTTTTGATCTATTTGCGGAATGATTGAAAAAACTGCGGCGCTGTTCGTATTACAGCGCCGCAGTTTTTTTATCCTGCGGTTGGCGCATAACGCACACACTCGCCCGCCGGTACTGATACAGGTCCAAAGTTGGTCTTGCCAACTCCTTGAACTGAAACACTGGCGGTGAATTCTTGCCCGCCCGGAACTTGGACGAGCAACTGCGTATGCGGATCTATTTTGTATTCGGTGTTGAGGACAGTAAACGTCATCAAGCCGTCAAAATTGTTGACGACCAATATGCCCGCGTTGCCCGGATCAATGGGACAACCGGAGGGCGGTTGTGTCGGCGGTGGCGGGTTCGTCGGGCGCGCCACCGTGTTGGTCGGCGCTGCTTTCGTCGCAGTCGGCGGCGCCTTGGTTTCGGTGGGTGGCGCGACGGTATTGGTCGCTGGAATCGCAGTCGCTGTGGGCGGAATTGTCGTCGCTGTTGCTGTCGGCGGGACAACTGTGTTTGTTGGCGGCACCAGAGTTGCCGAAGGTGGAATCGGCGTGGCTGTGGAAGGCACGGCGGTTGGTGCCAAAGTAGATGTAGCGGGGGCGATCGTTGGCGCAGGGGGAATTGGTGTACTACTTGGCGCACAAGCCAAGAGCATCAACAAGCAGGTGATTCCAAAAACAAACAGCGTAAGCAAACGTTTCATACAACACCTCCTAAAAATCTTGAACGTACCACTCACAAAACATTGGCGATTATATGCGCGATGCAAGCTGGGTTCAATAGGCATACACGATAATTTGCGTTTCACGCTTGACCGGATCCTCCATTCTCGTACAATTTCTGCAAATGCCTTTGTTTTCAATCTCGGTGGATGATGTGCGCCGCGCGTTGGCATCGCCGCGCACGGGTCGCCCCGCGCAAGAACGGATGAGTCCGCGTCCGCGCCCCGGCGATATTTTTCCGATGCCCGAAAATCCTTCGGGCAAGCAAGCCGCAGTATTGATTTTGTTGTACGAACGTGACGGCGAATTGTATTTTTTTCTAACGCGGCGCACAGAAACGGTTGCCACACACAAGGGTCAAATCTCGCTTCCCGGCGGCAGTCAAGACGACAACGAATCGTTGCAGGAGACTGCGCTGCGCGAGGCGCGCGAAGAATTAGATATTAATGCATCGCAAATTGAAATTCTTGGCGCGCCGCTGACGCCGTTGTATATTCCCGTGAGCGATTTTTGGGTGACGGCGTTTGTAGGTTACTATTGCTGTGAGGAGCCCAAGCCGCAGGCGTCCCTTGCCGAAGTCTTGCAAATCTTGCCGACGCGGCTCGCCGATTTGTTGGACGAATCATCGACAGCGGAAGAAGAATGGGAATTGCGCGGCTATCCGGTGCAAGTTCCGTTTTTTCAATTGCACGGCTACAAAGTGTGGGGCGCCACCGCGATGATTCTCGCGGAATTCATTTCGCTGTTGCGCGCGTGGGAGGCGAAACAACAAGCATGAGATTTTTAGAATCCAATGGAACGTATAATTTTGTGGTCGAATCAACATGACAATCCTATTATTAATCCGACACGCATCCAATGATTTTCTCAACGAAGGGCGGCTCGCGGGGCGAACGCCCGGCGTGCATCTGAACGCGCAAGGACAGCGCGAAGCAGAGGACATGGCGCGGCGCACCGCACACATTCCGCTTGAAGCGATTTATTCCAGTCCGCTGGAACGCGCTACCGATACGGCTGACGCGCTCGCGCGTTGTCACCAATTGCCCGTGCAGATTATTCCCGGTTTGCTCGAAGGCGATGCGGGCGAATGGACGGGCAAAAAATTAAGCGAACTGAATGGCACCGACATGTGGAAGGCAATTCAAACGAAACCAATTGGTGTAAAATTGCCGGGCGGCGAAAGCATTGACGAAGTGCAAACGCGGATGGTTGCGGCGATTCAAGAAATCCGCAAAAAGCATCCCGACGGCATTGTCGCGATCGTTTCACATGCGGACCCGTTGAAAAGCGTCGTCGCACATTATCTGAATTGGGACTTGAACAATTTTCAACGCATCGCAATTAGCCCCGCGTCAGTGACCGTAATCCAAGTGGACGATAAAGGCGCGGCGCTGTTACGCAGCAACGATACGGGCCCGCTGCCAAAATTTGAAAAACCGAAAAAAGAATCCAAACAAGAAAAATCGCAGGAACCAGCAGCGGACAAAAAGGACGAGCATAAAATGGCGGAAGCAAACATAGTGCATGATCTGAATCCTGTGGCGCGCGTCACGGTTGGCGCGTTGGGCGAACCCGGACAGCGCACCTTTTTTTTACAAGGGCGGCAAGGGCGAACGTTGGTGAGTTTGGTTACGGAAAAGGAACAGATGACTTCGCTCGCGCAGGGCATCACAGACCTCTTGACGCGTTTGGGCGAACGCGCGGGTGCACCAACCGAGACAAGTGATTATGAACTTGCATTGGAAGAGCCGATCGAGCCGTTATTTCGGATTGGACAACTCGGTTTGGGATACGATCAAGAAAAAGATTTGTTGGTGATTGTGGCGTATGCACTGCCCGAACAAGAAGATCAGGAGTTGGTGGACGTTGTCCGTTTTTGGGCAACACGCGATCAAATGCGCGCGCTCGCGCGGCATGTCACCGAAATTGCTGCGGCAGGTCGTCCCATTTGCGTTTTGTGCGGACGCCCGATTGACCCCGCCGGACATTTTTGCCCGCGCCGCAACGGACACGCGGAATTTGTGCAGATGATGTAAATGGAATGCAAAATGCAGAATGGACAATGCACAAGTAGTAGGTAGCAGGGAATGTACGATGAGCGATACCTTGACTCTCGACGATTGACTAACTGTCAATAATCAGGACATCGTGTGCGGTTTTTTGGGCATTTTCTAACCGGGCAAGTACTCACGACATCGTGTGCGATTTCGTCGAAAGATGGGGAGAACAGGTAGCACAGCTTCCTTCAATTG
>SHND01000040.1 GCA_004295045.1 Chloroflexota bacterium
GTCCACGAGCGTCTTCGGATCGAGACACCGAATCCATCCACGCCCGAAAATTGCGCGAACATCGTAAAGGAAATCGTAGCGCATTTTGAATATCGCGGACCGATTGGCGTGACGTTTCCCGCAGTGGTGCGGCATGGGGTGACGCTCACGGCGGCGAATGTAGACAAGAGTTGGATAAACTGCGACGCCGAAAAATTGCTGCGTCAGGTGATCGGTTTACCGGTCATTGTGTTGAATGACGGCGATGCCGCCGGAATTGCAGAGATGGCGTTTGGTGCGGGTAAAGACGTAACAGGCACTGTTGCCATGTTCACCTTTGGCACTGGCATCGGCTCTGCATTCTTTGTTGAGGGCGTTTTGTTTCCCAATACCGAATTCGGTCACTTGACGATTCGCGGCAAAGATGCGGAAAAGCGCGCTTCTGCTCTCGCCAAAGAAGACAAAGATTTGAAATGGAAAGAATGGGCAGAGTACGTCAACGAGTTTTTTGTCGAGATTGATAAATTGTTCACGCCCGATCTGATTATCATCGGCGGCGGCATAAGCAAAAAGTTCGACAAGTATGGCAAGTTTCTCAAGAGCAATGCAGAAATTGTTCCCGCGAAATTATTGAATGAGGCGGGCATCATCGGCGCGGCGATGGCGGCGCGTAAATTACCATAGCGCAAATTCCAATCCATTTAGGGGAAAGGTTGCAAGTCCCGTGTCAGCAGACCGTAATCCAGATTGATTGAAAAAAAGGAGACCGCCGAAATACGGCGGTCTCGTCATTTATGCGGCTCGTCATTCTTGTTCCAACTCCTCAATCGTTCGTTCCATCAACGCAACCGATTCGCGCAGGGTCCCTGCATCAAACTTGAATTTTGCGCCTGCAGTTTCAAACAGCGTTGGCAGTGATGCTGTGCCGCCCAAGGCGAGCGCGCGCTTGTAATCGGCAATAGCTTGTTTCTGATTTTGCAACGAGTTCGCCCACACTTGCGCCGCGCCGAGCTGTGCCATGCCATATTCGATGTAATAAAACGGACTCGTGAAAATGTGCAGCTTGCGGTGCCATCCCGTAACGCGTTCTTCCTCCAAGCCGCTCCAATCCACACCGGGCATATACTCATCCCACAACGCGCCCCATTCTACATCGCAGTTTCCCGGGTCCATCGCCGCGCGCGGATTTTCGTACACCCAATGTTGAAATGCGTCCACCACTGCCATGTAGGGCCAGAAAAAAATTGACGTTTCCAATTTTTCGATGCGCGCGCGCGCGGCGTCGGCATCCGTGTAAAAACCTCCTGCGCGATTCAAATACGGCGCGCTGAGAAATTCCATGCCCATCGAGGCGACTTCGGCAAATTCCAAGCCCATCAAACGCTGCTGTGTGTACGGCAATTTGTATGCTTCAAACGCGTGAAAGGCATGACCCGCCTCGTGCAGCAAGGTTTGGACATCTTCGGGCGTGCCGACGGCGTTCATGAAAATGAACGGGCGTTTACTCATTTCAAAAACGGTGCAATAGCCGCCGGGCGCCTTGTTCTTGCGATTCGGCAAATCGAGTAAATCTTCACTACGCATCGTTTCAAAATATTCGCCGAGTTCAGCATCCACCTCACGAAAAATGGCGGCGCATTTGTCAATCATTTCCGCGTTGGTCTGGTATGGGTGCAGCGGCGCAGTTCCCACCGGATCGGTTGCAATAAAGAATCCTTGTGGTCCTTGCAAGTCCCAGGGACGCAGGGTTTCGACGCCGAGACGCTGGCGATATTTTTCGTAAATGCGCGCTGCGGCAGGCACAACCACCTCTTTGATTGCCGCGTTAAATTGATTTGCATCAGCGGGCGTGTAGTCAAAACGTTGATACTGCTGCCAACGATACGCGCGATAGTCGCCCGTTCCGGCGGCGCTGTCCGAATTAGACAGCATAAATCCCGCGTTCTTTGCCATCTGCAAACGGTTCTGTAACATGCGCGTCCA
Source organism: Chloroflexota bacterium (assembly GCA_004295045.1). Classification (GTDB taxonomy): domain Bacteria; phylum Chloroflexota; class Anaerolineae; order UBA4142; family SHND01; genus SHND01. Next base: position 1,963 of record SHND01000040.1, read on the forward strand.
GACATCATTCAACGCCGCGCGATTTTCCAAACGTTTGCGCATGACGAGATGCCACGCGCGTTCACGCGTCGCGCGGTCGGGGTCTTGAAAGATCGGGAGAATCTGTGCGGGCGTTTTTTCTTCGCCGTTCCATACCACCGTTTCACTGCCGATGATTTTGTCGTACTCTTGTTCCAGTTTTTGCTCAATCGTCTGGAGCGGCAAATTTTCCTCGCGGAAAATGTCGGCTTCGGCGCGAATGTTTCGCAGCGGAATCTCGAACCCGTTTGGGTGCAACTCGCTCGCAAGCAATTTTAGCTTCAAGGTCTGTTCCGCCGCTTGATATTTGGGATAAATTTCTTCGATGAAATGGTTGAACGCGTTTTCAGTTTCCTCGTCCGCCGTATTTTGCGTGCGCGCCACTTGCAGCCGTTGATACCGTTCGTCCATTAGCGAAGCGAGTTGCGACCAGTCGGCGAGCCACGCGTCCACATTTTGCGCGGTGAGAGCGTAATCGTTCAAGCGCGCATAGTACGGTTCGATTTTTGCCCAGCTCCAGGCGGAGAATTGTTGAGCATCGTTCGGTAGAGGTTGAATTAAATTGTCCATTGTGCATTGTCCATTGTGCATAGTCCATTCATCATTTTGGTATCATCTTGATATTGTTCCAATCGCCCACTTTGACATACGCGACGCCGAGATTGAAAACTTGCGCGATGTATTCCTCGCCGTCGTACAGGAAATGAATCTCATCCGTTTGCTGGTCTTGCAAGCCATTCTGCTGCGCGTATTTCCACAATGCGGCGGTGTTGTTCACAGGCATCCATGGCACCGACTCGGCGGTTTGGATGACCGCCTCTTCCAACGTAGGCGGAGGAATCGGCGGAGGCGCTCCGCCCGCCCCGATGTAATCGCGAATCTTGTCGGCTCGATCAATTCCAAACGATCCTTGAATGCCCCAGGGGTTCAGCGAAAAAATCGTCGCGCCGGCGACATACTCATCCGCGCGCAAATTATCGTCGTACCATTTCAATTCGTTCAAGTAACCATCTTCGTTCGTAAAAAATTTCCAACCCTTTTGCGCGTCTTGCCCGCCCGGAATTACGCCGCCGTCAATGCCCGTTTCGGTAATGATAATGGGACGTCGCGCGTCTTCCGGCAAAATATCCCACACATGGCGGTAACGCAAACACAAGTATCCTTGCGCGGTTCGCATCAACGGCGCGCTGTATTCGTGCAGTGACAAATAATCACACTCGCGCAAACCATCCGTTAGAAACTCCCAATAGTTCGGCTCGCAGCACGAGCCGTCGGGGTACGGAAAGCCCGCGGCGGGTGTTCCCGATGCAAACGAATACGCCGCTGACCGAAGGTCAGCCTCGCGCATCAATTTGCCCCAGTGCGCGTAAAAACGCGAGAGGCGCCGCGCCTCGACATCATTATTGAGCACCGTTTCGTTGTAACCCATCCACGCGTCATATACGCCGCGCATTTTTTCCGCGTCGGGCTTTATCTTGGTAAAAAATTCAGTCGCGCGCACTTCGGGCTGATCGAAATAAACTTGGTCGCCGTCGTCGAGATAATATCGCCCCACGAGTAAAGTGTTGGGCGAAATCTGTTTCACCTGTCGCCACGTTTCGAGATTGTGATCCATCGAAAGAATCACGCGCGGCATAGCGCGGCGCACATAATCAATCACGTCCACGCCCGCAAGCGAAATGACGTAAATGCCAAGTTTTGATTTAGTCACGGCGTAAGCATTATGCCATCTCTTACAGAAATAAAAAAATCGCTGCATCGCAGCGATTTTTTTATCACGCCAAGGCTCTTTCTTCTTCGCGTTCCCGCGCTTTTTGCGCTGATTTTTTCAGTTTCCCGCGTTCTTCGTTGTTCAAAATCTTTTTCCGCAGACGAATGTTGATTGGCGTCACTTCCATCAACTCATCTTCGGCAATATATTCAATCGCGTCGTCGAGCGACATGTTGCGCGGCGGCGTGAGCTGCACCGCGACATCCGCGTTCGACGAGCGCATATTCGTCAAATGTTTTTTCTTGGCGACATTGACGACAACATCTTCTTCGCGCGGATTTTCGCCGACGACCATGCCCTCGTACACCTCCGTACCCGGTCCGATAAACAGAATGCCGCGTCCTTCCGCGTTGCTCAAACCGAACGTCGTAGCGGTGCCCGCTTCGTGCGCGACAAGCGAGCCGTGCGTGCGCGTGGCGATTTCGCCTGCCATCGGCAAATAGCCCGCGAACAACGCGTGCATGATGCCCGTGCCGCGCGTCGCCGTGAGAAATTTGGAACGAAAACCGAGCAAGCCGCGCGTCGGAACGCGATAGCGCAAATGTGTGATGCCGTCATCGCTGCTGTGCATTTCAGACAGCTGTCCGCGGCGCGCGCCGAGCATTTCCATCACGTTGCCCGTCGAATCTTGCGCCACTTCGATGTAAACATCTTCGAACGGCTCCAACAGCTGTCCATCGTCGCTCTTGTGAAAAATTACTTCGGGTTTGGCGACTTGGAATTCGTATCCTTCGCGGCGCATCGTCTCGATCAAGATTGCTAAATGCAGTTCGCCGCGTCCGCTCACGATAAAGGTGTCCGCGCTTTCGGTTTCGTCAACGGTCAATGAAACATTGTGTTCCAATTCTTTGAACAAGCGTTCGCGCAATTTACGCGAGGTGCTCCATTGCCCTTCGCGTCCGCCGAACGGCGACGTGTTGACGCCGAATGTCATACGCACCGTCGGCGCTTCGACGCGAATCGGCGGCAATGCTTTGGGCGACTGCACGTCCGCGACGGTTTCACCAATGTAAACTTCGGGAATTCCCGTAATCGCGACGATTTCACCTGCTTCCGCTTCATCAACGGGAATGCGTTCAAGTCCTTGATGCACAAAAACTTCGGCGATTTTATTTTTCTCCATTTCGCCGTGAACATCAATCCGCATCACCTCTTGCCCTTTGCGAATTTTGCCGGAAAAGACGCGCCCAATCGCAATGCGTCCTTTGTAATCATCGTACGCGAGCGTTGTCACCAACATTTGCAATGGGTCATCGGGCGCGATTTTTGGCGCGGGAATGTATTCGACGATGGTTTCAAACAACGGCTGCAAATCGCTTGGCACATTTTCGCCGTTTGCGTTTTTGAACGCATGCTGCGCGAGATGCGGGTCGAGCGTCGCGCGTCCCGTGAGCGCGTCCGAGTACACAATCGGAAATTCCGCTTGTTCATCCGTCGCACCGAGGTCAACGAATAAATCAAAGGTCGCGTTGGCGACGTGATTCAAACGCGCGTTCGGGCGGTCCACTTTGTTGATGACCACAATCGCTTTGTGTCCCAACTCGAGCGCTTTACGCAACACAAAACGCGTTTGCGGCATTGGACCGTCCACCGC
>SHND01000033.1 GCA_004295045.1 Chloroflexota bacterium
CACCGCGCGCGAATATTTCAATTCCTCCGGTTCGAGTTCGAGGCGGCGCTCGATGTGCTGCATAATCTTTAAACCGCCCGGATGCAAGCCCCAAAATTTCACATCGCTTCGCTTCAATTGATTCCGCTCAAGCAAATCATCCACAAATTCTTCGACGTTCGCGCCGAGAATTTCCGGCACATACGCGCTCAAGACCATTTTCATGCCATGATCCGTTAGGTGAAACGCCATGTGTTCGAGCGTGTTGTATTCGCAGCGTGTCAGCGAATCAACGAGCATCGGTCCCTCGCTCGCTTCGTCAAAACCGATCACCGCCGCCCCTGCCCCATCGCCGAACAGCGCCGAGACGATCACATTTTCCGTATCGTCCGTTGGTTGAAAATGAAGCGAACATAATTCAACCGTCAGCATCAGCGCGCGCTGCTGCGGATTCGCCATGACGACATCGCGCGCGCGATTGAAACCGGGGAAGGCGGCGTAGCAACCCATGCCCAAAATGCAGGTTCGCCGCAGATCGCGCCGCAGTCCCACCTGCCCTGCAATCTGCAAATCCAAAAAGGGCAAATCATAGCCGGTGCAAGAAATGACACTAAATTGATCAATTTCCTCCGCGCTCAACTTGGCGACGGCAAGAGCGCGTTCCACCGTCATCGCGCCAAGCGGCAGCGCTTCTTGCATAAAAGTGACGTTGCGTTCCTCAGTGCTGCGATACGTATTGTGATATTCGCCCGGGATCGCGGTGAAACGATGCTGAATCCCCGCCCGCTGAAACAAAATGCGCGCGCGGCGATTCGTGCCGAGATGCGGCGCCAAAAAGCGTTCATAAATTTCTGACTGCGTATACTCGAAACGCGGGACACCTAAACCCAGACCGAGAATTTTTGGATGATTCATAAAAGGATCCCTTTCGCATGTGGCAAGTTAAGCGCATGGTACGCGGAACAAAATTTGTCGCAAGGACAGCGCATTTACCCCATCCGCGACGCGCCCCGTATCTTGGTGTTTTAACACTGTGCGATATAATTACGCACGAGGCAAGTGTTTTCGACTTGCCATGTTTATCTCATCGAGGAGTACACTCTTGATTACGACAGCCCCTGTAGACATGGATTTAAGAATCCCTCGCGCAGATTTGCGTGAGACCCCATGGTTTCAACCACGCACCATTTCCATTTTAAACAAACCCGTCGAAGGCGATCTCGTTCAGGCAAAACTTTTGCCCAAATTGATCAAAGCATTTCGTGAACAAGGACATATTGTTTCGGAACAGCCGGATGGCAATGTCAATTTAATGATCGCTTTTTATGATGTCCCTGATACGGATGCGTCGCTCATCGAGCGCATTCCCGAACGGCAGCTCCCGCTCGCGTTGACACTGATGCGCGAATACAAACTCGCGCGACGTCCTGATAATCTCGTCCTCTTTCTTACCATTCGCGAACGTCCCAGCGAAATGAAACATACCGATATGATCGAGCTCTCACGCACGGCGATGGCGCGCGCAGGTTCACCAAAAGTTGTTTTTCTCTCCGGTGATCGCGAGACGGGCGAACTGTGGGAGAGCACGTACACAACGATGGAAGGCGGACATCCGAGCGACAAAGCCGAAGAACGCGATGTCGTGCTGATGCTGCGCGATCGTTTGATTGCAATGGCATGTGCGCGCGATGTCGGCGCAGACTATATTGTAATTGACAATCAAGTTTCCAAAGAACAATGGGAAACGACGCGCACGCCGGAAGCGCTGATTGCGGCGGGACATCGCATGGACACCTTGAACTTGCTGCCCGCGCCCAAGAACGTGAGCGAATATGTTTCGCCCGATCTCGCCAACATTTACAATCGCTATTTAAATATGAAGGGTTTTAGCGAAGGAATGTTGTTCGCATTCGATCCCGAAACGCAGACCCTCATGGTCACCGCGTCCGGTTCATGGAACGTGGACAAGCGCGCGTTAAAACGCGAAGAGGTGGTGCCGATTGGCGGAATGGAAGAACACAAAATTTTGGTGTACGCGCCGGAAGGCATCAAACCAAAAGGTCCCTCCGTCGAAGCGGTGGAAATGTATACTCTGTTGATGAGCGTGCCAAAAACGCGCGTGCGCAAGAACGCGGACGGCGTGTGGGTCGCTGATCCGAACGGCGATGTAGAGGTGCCGATGATACGCGGCGGCGTTCACACTCACGTTGGCGTCACGCACATTGACGAAGAATGGGTCGAGGACATGGGACTCAATCGCCGCGATTATCCGTATGGTTTCGGCTGCGGCACCGATTTGATGAAGCAACTCGCGCAGGATGCCGCGCATCGTTCCAAAGCGATTCATGATCCCGACGACCCGCGTTTGTACGTGCGCTGGCAAATGTTGTATCACGGCGAGACGGTGGTCGAATTGTGGAAAGAAGGCGCGAGCGACCAACCACTCCAAGGATTACTCGACATGTACGACCCGCAGCGCGTCGGCGCGATTGAATATACGTACGACCATATTGACCAGCCGTGACAAGTTAAAGTACAAAGTTAAAAGCTAAAAGTAAAAAGTGGAAAGGCACAAAGCCGTTTCCACTTTTTTGTTTATGTGCTGCCGTTTTTGTGTTTCTCACTTTTCGCTTTGAACTTTTTACTTTTCACTTGAATTCAAACACCGCCTTTATCGCCTTGCTCGACCCGCGCTTTTCCAACAACTCGAACGCGCGCGCGTAATCGTCCAATTTGAATTTGTGCGTCACGAACCATGACAAATCCAGTGGTTGGGTAGGAACGGAACCGGGTTCCGTTCCTACCCGTGCCCCAGCCATCATCTCCAACGCGATCTCATATGCCGCGCGTTTTTCCCCGCGATACGGTTCTGCCCGATTGTAAATGTACGAGGCGACAACATCCAGCTCTTTGGAAAAGATTGCGGTCCAATCCACGTTTTTTGTAATGCCGGGCACACCCACCAACACGACGCGGCCGTGATTGCGCGTGAGCCGCAGCGAATCGTCAACGGAATCGTCGCTGCCAACACACTCGTACGTCACATCCACACCACCGCCGTATAAAATGCGCTTGCCGATAATCGGTTTCAACAAAGCGCCTTGGGTTCGTTTGGCAATGTTGGCGAAATAATCCGCTTTGCCGTCAATGATTTCCGTCGCGCCAAGCTTGCGCGCGGCGTCCGCTTGAAAAGGATACCGCGCCACAACCCAAATGTTTGCTTTCGAGCCGGTCGCGCGCAGCGCTGCCACCATCATCAAACCAATGACACCCGCGCCCATGATCAAAACCGTTTCATCCGCGCGCGGCGGAAATTGCAACGCGGCGTGCAAACCCACGGCAAAGGGTTCCACCAACAGCGCGTTTTCATCGCTGACATTTTCGGGTACGCGATATAGTTGTGATTTGTGCGCGAGATAATATTCGCTCCAACTGCCGCCTGTATCCTTGCAAAAACCGGGCTGCACACCGGGCGCTAACGCGCCTTCCGTCATTCGTTCGCACAAATTGATTTCTCCCCGTGCGCAAAAACGACACAGTTCGGAAAAGCCGCGCGGCTTGCACCACAATAATGCTTCTACCACAACGCGTTCACCAATCCTGAAATCGCCCGCCCGCGCGCCGACCTCGACAACCGTTCCAACATTTTCATGTCCAAACGTGAACGGAAAAGAAGACAGTGGCGAGAGATAGGGACTCGTATGCAAATGGATGGTTCCCAAGTCAGTGCCGCAGATGCCGCCATAGCGCGTTTTGATTTTTACCCATTCATCATTCGGCAGCTGCGGTTCGGGAACGTCGCGCATTTGTGTACACGACATGCCGTTCCACAAGACCGCTGCAGAAACTTTTTGTCCCGCCAGTCCGATCGCATAGCGCGGAATCGTCGCGTTGAATTGAATCGCCTTCATTGTAAAGAGAGGTTAGAGACTTGAGACTAACTCTCCAATCTCTAGTCTCAAGTCTCTAATCTCGAGCCCCACCCTCTCCCATCCTTAGCTTTTTATATTCCGGTATCGTCGCCATCGGCGGACGTTCGTGAATTTGAATGTCCGCCACATCCAAATCAAAATCGTCGTCTTCGTAACGAATGAGTTTCATGCTGCGATTGAGTTGTTCTACCAGTTCCACGCCGCGCGCTTCGCCGACGCGCTGCATTACCACCTGCGTAATTTCAAACGCCATCTTGCTCAATGAGTGCAGGGATTGATTGCGATGCACGCGTTCTTCCAAGTCCACCTGTCCCAACGCCCTCAAACCAAAACGCGTACACAAATCAATCAATAAACCTGTCTCGACACCATAGCCGACAAAGAACGGCACTTGTTCCAACGCTTGGCGTCGCCCCGCGTATTCGCCCGCAAGCGGCTGGACAAAACCGGAGAGTTCTGGATAAAACAAATTCAACAACGGACGCGCCGTAAGTTCCGTCACGCGTCCGCCGCCGCGCGCTTGAATTTTTCTCCCCAGCTGTAGTGGACGCTGATAAAATCCTTTCACATACATCAAACGCGGTTCGCGAATCAACGGACCCAAAATGCCGTACACAAAACGCGGATGAATATTGACAATGTCCGTGTCAATCCACGCAATCAAATCACCGCGCAAGACGTACAAGGAATTCCACAACGCTTCGCCTTTGCCCGTCCACGTTCCGTACTGCGGCAGCACATCCGGATGCTTTACCACCGGCACGCCCAGTCGTTCGACAATTTCGATGGTGCGGTCAGTGGAATCGGAATCAATCACCACGATCTCATCCAACAGCGGAAATTCCTCCACAAAACGCTGACGCATCGTTTTGATCACGTTGCCGATTGTTTCTTGTTCGTTGAGCGTCGGCAAGCCGAGTGAAATAGTCAAACCTTGTTGCTCTTTGAGTTTTACCAGCTGCGCGATGTCTTCAAATTCGTGTGCGTGAAATGTATTCTCCGCGAACCATTTGTCCACCACAACCGAAATCGTATAGTCCACCGGCGCGAGTTCCGCATCCGCTGCCATTGGAACGGCGCTCTTCTGCTTCGCTTTGACCACAAGGACCGGAATCTTTGCCTCATCCAATAGGCGTGCGGTAACGGTGCCCGGTACTTTGTTTGCAGCATTCGTTCTCGCCGAGGCGCCGATAACCATCAGTTGATGCGCGCGCGGCTTGGCGTGTTCCAAAATCGCCCCCACCGCATCGCCGCGCGAACGATGCCAACGCGTAATTTCGGGAAGCGAACGCAAATGTTGAAATAGGGCGCGCACGCGCTGATCTTGCAACAGCGAGCGCGGTGTCGCATGTAGTAACGTAATCTCGGCGCGGCATGTTTTCGCAAACGC
>SHND01000042.1 GCA_004295045.1 Chloroflexota bacterium
ATGAATAGCGCCAAGCGACGCGAATTGCCCGCGCTGCGCGCAGGACAGCCGTTAGGGCGCGCCACAACTTCCGAAGTTGGCATTGTCGTTCGAGACAAAGGCACCTTTATGGATCCGCGCTCGCGCAAGGATTGGTGGACGCGCTGACAAGTCCCATTGCATCAAGTGATATTTCTGGTATAGAATCATCCGGCGAATGTTGTTTCGCGTATTCGCTCAGCCCGCACGTAGAAATGAGGTTCACGTATGTCTTCCTCTTCCAAAATTCATCCCACGTTAGCTGCATTGCTCGACTCTCCCGAAATGGCTGCCGCGTCGCACGGCGGCGCGCAGCCCGAGATTCGAATCATTGTCGAACACAAACCCTTTCCGGAAACGCGCATGGCGGCGGCAGCCGTGGGAACGCAAACCACGCAAACGTTCGATACATTGTTGCCGGGTTCGGCGCTGATTGCGACCCCGAACGCGATCAAGGTTCTCGCCGCGCGCCCCGATGTCGAAATGATTTGGCTTGACGAAGAAGTACATACGCTGCTTAACGTTTCGGTCCCTCTGATCCAAGTACCCGAAGTGTGGGCAGCCGGATTTACGGGCAAGGGAGTTGTCGTCGGCGTCGTTGATACAGGAATTGATACAACGCATCCTGATCTCACCGGGCGCGTCAAAGCGTTCAAAGATTTCACAGGCGAAGGCGAGATTGATAACAATGGGCATGGCACCCACGTCGCCGGAATTGTCGGTGGGACGGGCGCGGCGAGCGCGGACAAATATCGCGGGGTCGCGTACGAATGCGAATTTGTTGCTGCCAAAGTTTTGCGCGGCAACGGCGGCGGGTTGATGAGCGATGTGATTGCAGGCATGGAATTTTGCCTGGATCAAGGCGTTCAAGTGATCAATCTCTCACTCGGCGGCGGCAGCGCGAACGATGGCACCGATGCGATTTCGGTCGCGTGCGATAACGCAGTAGATGCAGGAATCGTCGTTTGTGTTGCCGCAGGCAATTCGGGACCCGGCGCAGGCACGGTCGGTTCGCCCGCGTGCGCGCGCAAAGTTATTACCGTTGGCGCGACGGACAAACAAGACGGCATCGCCAGCTATTCGTCGCGCGGACCGACATCGGACGGTCGCGTCAAACCCGACGTCTGTTTCCCCGGCTCGAGCATCACCTCTGCGCGCGCAAAAAATACTGCGATGGGTAATCCGATAAATGATTTTTATACCACCGCATCCGGCACTTCAATGGCGACACCGCACGCGGCTGGCACTTGCGCGCTGCTGCTGCAAAAAGCGCCCTCGTTGAAACCGGCGGAGATCAAAGCCGCGTTCATGGCGCACACGAAAAATTTGGGGCTGGACGAAAATACACAAGGCAAAGGGCGGGTGATTGTTTTTGATGTTTTCAAATCCATTTCTGCGCCGGAACCAGAGCCGGAACCGGAACCCAATCCACCGCCACCGGAACCAGAGCCGGAACCACCGCCACAACCCCCGCCAAGCGGTGGCGGCTGTTTGCAGTTGGTAAAGAGTTTCTTGAGCGGATAAAAAAACATGCGACGCCCCCTGAACAAAGGAGCGTCGCATTCTTTTTGCGATTCCGTTTATGGCGCCGCGTTCGGACGATTCGGGGACTTTATTTGAAAATAATATTTCAATATCTCTTCCGCCGGTTTGCCGTGCGGCGTATAGTTTGCATCCATCGCGCCGCCCTGATTGGGGTCGGGGATCCAATTCCAAATAAAGAGCCCGCGAAACCATTCGCGCCCGGGTTGAAACCACCACGTTTGAAACAATCCCTCGTACAACATTGCTTGTTCTTCAAGGTCTATTGTGCCGCTGCGCTGCCAATTCCAGGGCCAGACGCTTGCCAGGTCCATGCTCGGATAGCCAACCTCGGTAAAGATGATGGGCTGATTGGGAAATTTTTCGTGGACCATCGTCAATCGTTGTGCGGGCTGTCTCCAACCTTCCAAAATATCTTGCATCGTCGGTGTACGATAGGTGGTGAGATGATAAAAAGCATTGATGCCAATAAAATCCAAGTCATCCCAAAATTGCACTTGGACATCCTCGCCGCTGTGATTGGCGGAATAGGTGAGCAGACCTGTATAGTCGTTCCGCACCGCGCCAATTAGCGCGCGCCAATCGGCAGTCCGCGTCGTAGTGCCGACTAACTCCGTGCCAACCGAAAATTCTTCCACCCCATTTTCTTGCGCGAATTTGGCATAATGCAAAATAAATTCGCGGTACGAGGCGAACCACGTTTGCCAATCCGCTTCATTCTCAAATTCAATTTGCCCGCGCCAATGCGCCGGATCAGCTGCCAAGTCAACCTGCGGCTTGAGCAAAACTTTGATATTGTGCGCGTGCGCGTACGCAATCACATGAGCCAATTCCTCATCGGAGGGCGTATTCTCGGCGCGAAAAATTTCTCGTGATGTCACGTCTGTTTGATACCAAGTCACGAGCAAGCTGATGTAATTGGCGCCTGTCGCAAACAATTCATCCAGCGCGCGCAGCGAAGATTCAGATTGATATTCATCGCGCTTGACGGCGGTGTACGCAATGCCGCGCTGGTATTCATTTAGCGCGGCGAGATCGCGCACTGGAACCTTTTGCACAATCGGCGCGCGCGCAGCCAGACGCGGGCGCTCTGTAGGAAGCGCGGCGGGAATTCCATTGACCTGCGCGGCAGGTGTCGGGCGCGCGAGCGTCGGCGAAACCTTTGGCGCAAGCGGCGCGGCTGTGGCGATTTCTGTCGGTTCGTACGTGGGGGCGGCAGGAAGAGCAGATTGTTCCGGCGGAATCGAGACGTTGGCACAGCCGATCACGACCAGAGTCAGTAGCCCCAGAACGAACGAGTGGAAACGAATGAACACGAGAGATAGCAAGATTCTATTGAAAAAAGAGATTGGGACAAACCAAGCTATTCTTTTTCCAGCCCCAGCTTTGCCTCGCGCAGAGGCGCGCCGCCAATGGTTTGCGCGAGCGGCAACTGGATTTCGAGTGGCGACGCGTTCTCATTTTCGAACAGCAGCAGCGGGTCAAGCCAATATAATTTTTCGCCGCGATATGTGAACGCCAACAAACGCGTCACCGGCACCGTTTGTTGTTTTGTCAGCCCGCGAAACACGAGCGCGTTCACCGAATGATCGGTGTTAAATTCAATGTCGCTGATCCGTACGTTCCCTTGATCATCCTTGTCAATCATTTCGATCCGTTCACTGCGGTATGCTAACCACAGCGCGGGTTCTGCCGCCCAGGGAATGTCGAACAGACCATACAACAACCGATTTAGTTTTGTCGCGCGTCCAAACAAAGTACGGACTGGGGATTGATCGAGCGCGTGCGCCATCAACCAAGTTCGCCCTTCGGGCAACTCGTGCAGCGCCCCACGCAGCGCATCGAGTTGTGTCATGTCTTGCTCGTAGCGAAGTTGATAAACTCGCAGCAAACCTGCCATCGCCAGCGCGTTTACGAAAACAAAAATGATAATCCCAACGAGGATAATACGCGCACCAACTATTCTCCACGCACCCAACTTTTCTACTACCCAACTCAACAGTCCCGCCGCGCCCAACGCCAATCCTGCCGACGGAAAATACATTACGCGCGAACTCACGCCTAGCCCTTGGATGAACAACACGGGCGCGAGCGCGAGAACAAACCAAGCTATTCCCAAAACGCATAATGCGAGCGAATTGGGGAATTCGCGGTTTTCAAGCTCGCGCGTTTCACTCTTTGCAATTTCTCGCGCGCTGATCCAGCAACCTATCACCAAGAGAATCGCAAGGATCCAAAACCAACTCGTCGCGAGCCATTCGCGCACACCGAACTCGAACGCGTCAGCGAACACACCGCGCGCAAGCCATTCTGCGAAATAGCCGCCAACGCTTTCGGCGACTTGAGGCAATCTCTGTGTCACGATCAAGAGTGGATCAAAGGCGGTTTCACCATGCACCGCAATCACTGCCGAGCCGCGCAGCGCGAACCAAAGATACGCGCCCGCAATCAGATAAAAAACGGTCACAGTTCCCAGCCACGCGCGCCGCTCCGGCGCAATGCCGCGCCGCTTCACCATCCAGCTCATCGGTGCGATTAGCAAAGGAACTAACAATCCCGATTCGATAAACAAAAGCATCGCGCTCCACGCGATCAGCGCGAGCGCGGGCAAATAGATTTGCCGTTTGAGTGAATGGCAGGACAATAGCGCGTGAAATCCGAGCAGCAGCAAAAGTAGCGGAATGAGATAAAAAATTCCCGCGCTGAACCACAAGAGTGATTCATACGCAAAAAGCGGAATCAAAAACAGCGCGCCCGCAACGAATGCCGTCCAACGCGCGTCCGTCAAGCGCATTGCCAACCATGCGAGCAAAATGACATTGAGTAAATGCAAACCGATAATTCCGATACGCACAGAAATTTCGTACTCGGGCAGCGCGCTCGCCACAATTGGCGCGAGCCACACCGCCAACACGCGATAGGTTACTCCACCTTGTTGAGGTGTCCATGTTTCTTGTGCGAGTCCGGAGCCGAAAAACTTGTACACCCAATCGTCGGCATACAAGCCATGTTGTCCACCATTCAGAAAGAAAGCAACGATAACAACTACGCCGACACACAACGCCAAGGCGAGGAGTTCCAACGGACTTTCTTTGCGCGCGATTCGCTTGACAAAGCTCACCCTGCCATTATACAATCGCACCATCCAATGGGTCGAAAGCCATTTTTCTTTCGATGGAGGATTTGCTGTGGCAGCAGTTCGGTACGATCACGTTACAAAACAATTTGGCGAAACGGTCAAAGCCGTCAATGATCTTTCGCTCGACATCAAGGACAAAGAATTCCTCGTCCTTGTTGGTCCCTCCGGGTGCGGTAAAACCACCGCCCTTCGTCTCTTGGCGGGACTGGAAGATATTTCTTCAGGAACCATCAGCATTGGCGACCGCGTTGTAAATGATGTTGCGCCCAAAGACCGCGATATTGCGATGGTGTTCCAATCGTATGCGCTCTATCCCCACATGTCGGTCTATGACAATATGGCATTCGGACTCAAACTGCGCAAAATGTCCAAGACAGACATTGACAAGCGCGTAAAAGAGGCGGCGCAGATTCTGGGCATTGGGCATCTGCTTGATCGCAAACCAAAACAGCTCTCCGGCGGTCAGCGGCAACGCGTCGCGGTGGGCCGCGCCATCGTGC
>SHND01000043.1 GCA_004295045.1 Chloroflexota bacterium
TCGCGCGTCGGCACAACGATTCCCCACACCAACGCCGCCGAAACCAAATAACTCACCGCGTCGAATAAGGCAGCGGCGTGCGGACCAAACATTGTGACGAGGACGCCGCCAATCGCCGGACCGCCGAGCTGGGCAAGGGCGAACGACGCGCCCATCGCCGCATTCGCGCGCGCCAGTTCTTCTTCGCCATCCACCAAGTTCGGTATGAGCGCCAACGACGCGGGGCGAAAGAACTGCGACACGGAGGATTCCATAAAGGCGAGGAGATAAATGATCCACACCTGCTCCGCCGTATTGACCACAAAGTAACCCAACACAATCGCCGCGCGCAAGAGGTCGGAGAGAATCATTACGCGCTTGCGGTCCCACCGGTCCACGAATACGCCGGCGATGGGGCTAAAAATGAGTTGTGGAATGGTCAGCGCGATGAACATGATGCCGGTCGCCATCGCCGAGCCGGTCAATTGAAAGACCCAGAACGGCAGCGCGACGAACAAGATCATGTCGCCGCCAACTGAGATGACGTGCGCGCCGAATAACAATGCGATGTTGCGATTTTTGAGTGCTTGAAACATTTTTGGTACAGGAAAAAGGGCGAAGCATTCGCAGACAATGCCTTTATTGCATAATGCTCCGCCCCTTTGCGATGAACCTTCTTGCTTGCCAATTACTCGATATAGATTTCTACGTGTTCGCCGTCCTCTTCGTCATCTACATCCACAATTTTCCCTGTGCCGCCCGCTTTCACGGCAGCCATGATTTGATTCATGTCCAGACCTTCCAGCCCCACCGGGGAAAATTTCGCGCCCAATTTCAGTCCCACATCCACCAAACTCAATGGAATGCGAACATTGACTTTGCGCTTGCCCGAACGTTGATCAGTCACGCGCACATTGAGCCAGCGCCCGCGCGTTTGCGGCGAAGGGGGGGGGGGAAGTTCGGCGGCGGGTTTGTCTTCCAACGCCGCCAAGAGCCGCGCGCCCTCCTCCGCCGAAAGTTGGCGATTTTCAATCATTCGCAAAATTTGCATCCGTTCATCCGCCGTAGCCATAATCTGTCTCCTTCAAAAGGTCGTCGTTCGACCTAACGAAATCCTTTAGCCATCAATGTCAAGCCGCGTGTGGGAACAAATCCCGCGTCTGCTGACGCCTGCACCAATTCGTGATGACTCGCCAACACGCGCATCGAAATATCACGCGCGGCAAATTGATTCAAACGCTGCAAAGCAGCTGCGAGCAAGCCATTTTCAATTCTGCCGCGTGCGGCGGGCATTACTCGAATGTCCAATTTGTGCGGCGTGCCAACGCGCTGCGCATGCAGCGAAACAGTTCCCAACAAAACTTCATTTTCAAAATAACCGTAGCGTTCCGTAGACTGCAGAATAAAAAGATCAAGCGTCCGTTCCGCGAGGCGGTCCTCAAAGCGCACGCCAAATTCAGAAATACCGGGCGGGCGAAAGAGCTGCAGTTTTTCATTCATCCCTGCGCGCGCCAGCATGTACCCCGCGCGCAGTTCATTGTTGCGCAGCGGACGAATCGGCAATGGCTCGTATGCCAAGACACGCGCCCGCGTACGCACATACTCTGTCTCGGTGTCAACCGCCTCGAATCCCAATCCCTCGTACAAACGAATCGCGCTTTCATTCCACGGGCGCACATTCAAGATCAACCACTGCGCGCTGCGCGCCCGCGCTTCGTCAATCGCCGCAAGCATCAGTTGGCGCGCAATTCCGCGACGGCGATATTTTTCCGAGACGGCAACGTTGCTGATCATCCAACGCCGCTCGCGGCTGTCGTCAAGGGTCAGCGTCACGTTGCCGAAAATGTGTCCGTTCTCTTCGTAGACAAAACCGCGCAAACTCTCTGTAGGCATCGGCATGAATGCAGTCGAGATCAAGGTTGCGCCAATTTCGCGGAGGATCGGAACGCGCGACCAGGCATGAAGCGCGCCGAGGTCTTGGCGAAAGGCTTCCTCCAACAACAGCGCGATCTGTGGCAGATCGCGCGTCGGATTCAGCGGACGCACGCCGCGAAATGATTCTGTGCCTTGCCGAACAATTTGCGCAACCATCGCCGTCAATCCAATCCTACAACGACCAACTGGCTCTTGCCGCGTTCGGGTTGTTCCTCGTGCACGCGGACGATTTCCAAACCCATCGTGGATTCGAGCGTCTCGTCCAAATTAATTTCGCCGCGCCGCGCTTGATTCGCCAACCGCGCCGCTTTTTGATACGAGAGTTGACGCGCAAAGGTGGCGCCGATGAACGGAATGGGAATCGGAATCGAAATATCCACTTTTTGGGACTTGCCGTATTTTGTTTCGTTCACATAAACGCGCAGCCAAATAAAGGCAAAGCGCCGCATAATCCGCCAAGGCGAAGCGGTGGACATTTCCTGAACTTGCTTGGCGTCGGTGTTAATGTCAATGATTCGTTCGTTGCGCGGCGTCGAATCAACGATTTCGATTGTGCGCGAAGGCGGCTGCTGATAGGCAACGGGTTTGCGTTGGGGTTGAGGCATATTTTTGGGAGGCATCGCAGGACAAACGTGCGCGATTGTCCTACGCATCACCTTGTAATAATTTCACCGCTTGTTCGGAAGAAATTTTCCCGTTTGAAACTTGTTCGAGAATCTCTTTCCGGCGTTCGGGGGGCAGACCTGCTTCTTCGGGCGATTCGTTTTCTTCGTCATACCCCATCGCTTGAATAATTTCCGTGAGGCGGGAGCGCACGCCCGAGTAAGGAATTTCCAACTCTTCCGCGACGCGATAGGCATTCCCGCGATTTTTCACAAAGATTTCGATAAAGTTGAGTTCGTCCATCCCAAGCCGCGCAAAGCGCCCCAGTTCAAAGTGTCCGCGCAGTTCGGTGCCGCAGCTTGCACATTCGAGAGCGGTAACGTGCAATTCCTGAGTGCAAACCGGGCATTTCCAAATGAGTTTGTTCATAAATTCTCCGCATTTTTTGCGTCTATGCAAAAATTTTACCACAATTACAAATTTTGTCAATAGTTTTTCAAATATTTCAAATATTTTCAAAAATATTGCAAATATTTAGCAAAATAGTTGCTTTCTTTTTGGGTCAAAATTGGCGGAAATACGGACGCGCGCGCGGGCAAGGGTCGAATCGGAGTGCATTTTACGACTGGCGTTTGGCTTGAAATGCTTCCAGCGCGGTTTCGTACTCTTGGCGCGTCAAAAATGTCCCCCGCTCGATGCTCTGTTCGACAATTTTTCCATTGCCGTCGAACCGCACCTCCGCGTACATCAATTGAAAACAGGTGCTGTCCATAATTTCTTTGCGCAGATAGCGTCCACCCGTTTCATAATCAACGCTGATGTCATTGCGCGTGTCCACACGAATGGCGACGGGCGCGCCACATTTGCCACAACGCACATACAACCACAAGGCGTTTGCATCGGACGAATCGGACGCGCCGCTCCCGCCAAAGATTTTCTTCAGGAAACTCATGTCAAACTCCATGACAACGGACAACGGACAGCTATTGTCGTCAGTAGTCCGTCATCCGCAGTCGTATCTACCGCGCCAACTGCGGCACGATGAACCATGCCAAGGAAATGTAATCCAACGCGAGCATCACAATGTAGAGCAGTGCGAATACCAAACGCGCATAGCGCGCATTGAGCAATTCGTTCAAGCCCCCGCTCCACCATGCCGCAATCGGAATCAACGCGTAAAAGAGATAGCGTCCCTGCGGCTGGAAAAATTTCAAATTATAGTACGCATCCGCTGCAATCACCAACACCAGCAGCGCGCTCAACAGTAACCATGTCCAACGCGTTTCGCCCGGAAAGGAGTTCCGCTCACGCCACAAGCGCGCGAGCAAAAATAGCGCGCCCAATGTTGCCGCCGCGCTCAGAATAAAAAGAAAAACATAAATGCGATCATTCACTAATACGCCCATCCAACCAAATTGCGCCCAGAAGGACTTGAACGAGATCGCGAACAAATCAATGAGCGTATTGCGCAGCCCATTGGCGGCGATCCATTGCGCGGTCGTCGGCTGTCCCGCGACGACGGCATCGTGCCGCTGCCAACCCAACAGATCACCAATGCCATAGACCGCCGCGTTGCGCGCGAACCAGAAGATCGAAAGCGCGAGCGAAATCGCAAACAACGGCAATAACGTTTTTCCTGTCGAGAGCAATGCGGCGCGACGCGGCTTTACTGCCGCCGGACGCGCGGCGCTCGCCTCTTGCCGCGCGTAAGAAATCTGCTGATAGCCCAATTCGCCGAGAATCAACAACGCCGCGCTCGCATAGATGGTCGTCTTGGTCAGCAGCGCGATGCCATAGACAATTCCCCCTAAAACAAAAAAACGCGTGCGATTCATTTTTCCATTCAATCGCACAATACTCAGCCACAAGATTACTGCCACAACAACTTCTGCCAGCGTGTCATTGTTAATCGCCGCGCTCATGGCAATGTGCATCGGCAACGTGGCAATGATTCCAACACCGACAAGGCGCAGCAGCGGATTGGATGGAAATACGAACCGAAAGATATGAAAAGCGAGAAGCGAGAGAAACACCGCCAGGACGACGTTAAACAAGCGCAGCGCCAGCACAACATCGAGATTCAACGCGCGCGCCACGAGATACATCGGCAGCGCCACCACATAATATAACGGCGGTTGATGCGCTTCGTAGCGAATCGAATCAATCGCAAGCTCGGGCGGAAATTTTGCGGCTTTGATTTTTTCCAAATACGCCTGATCGTAATCGCCTTGCTGTAAAATCGGAAACGTCGCGGTCTCGGCAAGGACGCGCACGTAATTAAAATGCGCGGGTTCGTCCGGCGCCTGCCAGTGCGGCGTGCGCACAGCGTACATCACTCCAAAGAGCAGTTGGAAAAATAAAATGATGCCAAGAATCGCGCGGCTTGAATTTTTTGTCATTCGTTGTTCGTTGTTCG
>SHND01000051.1 GCA_004295045.1 Chloroflexota bacterium
TATTCGACAGACCAACAACATCCGCTTGGATCATTTGCCCGAGATGGCATGACCGAGACGGGAGATAACGGCGAAATTTTCGCGCGCTCACCGTTTTTCGGTGAGCGCGTTTTTTTGTTGCTTTCATAGTCTATTTGTTGGCGTGTCAAAGGAGACAATGATGGAACGCAAAAAGGTAACGCTGCCTGAAATCCAGCGCAAAAAAGAAATGGGCGAGCCGATCACGATGCTCACCGCGTACGATGTTTCCATCGCGCGCGCGATTGATCAAGTTGGGATTGACATGATCCTCGTCGGCGATTCGTACGGCATGGTGGTGCTCGGCTATGACACGACAGTTTCCGTGACGATGGATCAGATGATCACCGCCGCGCAAGCGGTCGCGCGCGGCGCAAAAAATCCGCTGCTCATCGGCGACCTGCCATTCCTTTCGTACCAAGTGGACGCACGGGAAGCGATTCGCAATGCGGGGCGTTTCATTCAAGAAGCGAACATGGACGCAGTGAAACTGGAAGGCGGGCGCGAGATCGCGCCGACGGTGCGCGCAATTACGAACGCGGGCATCGCCGTAATGGGACACATTGGTTTGACGCCGCAAAGTGTTAGCAAACTCGGCGGCTGGCGCACGCAAGGCACAACCGCAGAAGCCGCGCATAAACTCTTGGATGACGCGCTGGCGCTTCAAGACGCGGGCGCGTTCTCAATCGTGTTGGAAAAAGTTCCCGAACGACTCGCGGAACTCGTCACGCAGCGTTTGCAAATTCCGACGATTGGAATCGGCGCGGGACTGCACTGCGACGGTCAAGTCTTGGTGACGAATGATCTTTTGGGATTGTTTGACCGCTTTGTTCCCAAATTCGCAAAACAGTACGCGAAACTTTATCCCATCATCGTCGAAGCAATCAGTGAATATAAACGTGAAGTAGATGCGCGCGCGTTTCCTGCGGCGGAACATACTTTTAGCATCAAAGAGGATGAATGGGACGCGTTTTTGAAATCACTCACTGCGCCGAACGAAACGCACACGCTCCCTGCTTTCGATGAACATGCGGACGCGACGCGCGTCTATTGAGAGGATGCAAAATGCGAATTGGGATTATTGGCACAGGCGCGATGGGTTCGCTCTTTGCGGCGCATCTCGCACCACTTACGAATGTGACCGTACTTGGCACGTGGCGCGAGGCAGTACAAGTGATGAACGCGCGTGGGATTCATCTCGAACGCGACGCGGAGCATCTTTATATTCCCGTACATGCAACAACCAATCCGCGCGCTGTAAGCGATATTGACATCGCCCTCATCGCGGTCAAAGGGCATCAGACAGAACGCGCTGCGCGTTGGGCGAATCAAATTCTAAATGCGCATGGCGTTGCCCTCACCTTGCAAAATGGATTGGGCAATTACGAAATTCTCGCGCAGCATGTCGGCGAAGCGCGCGCAGCCATGGGCGTGACGATGCAAGGCGCGACGCTGCTCGGCGCGGCACATGTGTTTCACGCGGGACGCGGGATCACAACGCTTGCTTCTACGCCCAAGACGCACGCCGCGCTCAACACGCTCGCCGCATTATTTCAACATGCTGGAATTGAAACGCATGTAGAAACTGACATAAAAAGTCTGATGTGGGGAAAGCTGGTGATCAACAGCGCGATCAACGCGTTGAGCGCGATCTATCGCGTGCCGAATGGCTGGCTTGTGGAAAATCCCGAAACGCGCGCGCTGATGAGCGCTGCCGCGCAAGAAACGGCGAGTGTGGCGCAGGCGCTTGGCATTCAATTGCCGTACGATGATCCTGCCGCCCGCGCCATTCAAGTTGCAACGGCAACCGCAAGAAATCATTCCTCGACTCTGCAAGACATTCTGCGCGGCGCGCCGACGGAATTAGACCGCATCAACGGCGAAGTGGTGCGCGAAGGAAAACGACTCGGCGTGCCAACTCCTGTCAACGAACAGCTGCTGCGTGTCATGTCCAATCCGCGCATGCTTCAGCACAATCTCGCGCAGCTCGCGGCATAGTTTTACGGCGTGGAAAAATTTAGTTGGACGCGGGTTTAATTGAAATTTTCCGCGTCCATTTGTATTTGTCCATCTCTCATATAAAAAATGTTTCTCGCGAAAACGATTTCAGAGGTGCGCGCGTTTCACCAACAACATGGTGGCACATGGGGACTGGTGCCGACGATGGGCGCGCTGCACGAGGGGCATTTGTCGCTGGTGCGCCGCGCGCGCGCCGAAAACGAGCAGGTCGCGGTGAGCATCTTTGTCAATCCGACGCAATTTGCGGCGGGCGGCGATTTTGATAAATATCCGCGTCCGCTCGAACGCGATTTGGAATTATTGAAACTGCTTGGCGTGAATTTGGTGTTTGCGCCTGCCAACGCAGAAATCTATCCACCGAATTTTCAGACGTACGTGACGGTGGAGGGAATCACACTACCGCTCGAAGGCGCGATGCGTCCGGGACATTTTCGCGGCGTCGCAACCGTTGTTACAAAACTGTTCAACATTTTTCAATCTGACCGCGCCTATTTTGGGCAAAAGGACGCCCAACAGGTTGCAGTCATCAAGCAACTGGTGCAAGATTTGAACATTCCCGTCGAAATTGTGGTCGGCGAAACGGTGCGCGAAGCGGACGGCTTGGCAATGTCGTCACGCAACGCGTATCTGTCGGTTGAGGAAAGAAACGCCGCGAGTGTGTTGTATCGCGCGTTGTGTGCGGCGCGTGACGCGTTTTTGAGGGGCGAACGCGACGGCGATAGATTACGCGCAGTGATGCGCGAGACGCTGCAACAGGAACCGCGCGCAAATGTCGAATACGTGAGCGCGGCAGACCCAATCACTTTGCAAGAATTGGAAGAAATTCAAGATGGCGTATTACTTTCGCTGGCGGTGCGTTTTGGAACGACGCGGTTGATTGATAATTTTTTGTTGTGAAACATAAAGGCGGCCACAAGGGTCGCCCCTACATTTTTTCAAATCGTTCGTATCGGAACGGCGTCACATCCATACTTGTCGCGCGACCATCCGCGATAATTTCCGCCGTCAAGATTCCACCCGCAGGCGCGTGCATGACACCGTGTCCGCCCCAACCACAGCAATTTACAAAACCCCCCACGTTCGGCGCATAACCCAACACCGGTAAATCGTCCGGCGTCAACGCGCGCAAGCCTGCCCAACCGCGAATAATTTTTGCGTTCAACAAAATTGGGGCGCGATGTGCGGCGCGTTCAATCACTTTTTCTTGAAACTCGGGTTCGAATTGCGGTTCGAATAAAGTTGACTCTTCGCGCCCCATCCCCATCAAAACATTTTCGCCCTCTTTGCGAAAATACCATTCGGCTTCCAAGTCCATTACGAACGGAGTGCTTTGCGGAATTGCTTTGAATTCATCAGTAATAAAAATGTGACGCTTGTAATTCGTGATCGGTAAATTCAATCCAACCCACGCGCCAACTTCTTTTGCGCGTGCGCCCGTTGCATTCACGACGAGGGGCGTTGAAATTTTTCCGGACGTTGTTTCGACGCCGACGACGCGTCCGTTTTCTAACACGATGCCCGTCGCTTGCACACGTTCGTTGATTTCCGCGCCGAGTTGTTTCGCGCCACGCGCGTACGCGTGCATTACCGCGTGCGGATCAATCACACCATCGGTCCGACAAATTGAACCGAGCACAACATCGTCAATATTGACTGACGGAACAATTTCTTTTACTTGCCTCGGCGTGAGAATTTCAATCGGCACATTCATCTTGGACTGGACGGCAATTTCGCCGCGCAGATGTTGTTCCGCCGCGCGCGTTGCAACCGTCAAGTAGCCGATTTGCTTGAAATGAGTGGACTCGCCAAACATTTCGGCGAATGCCATGTACTCTTTCCACGCAACGAATGAGAGTTCAATTGTTTCTGCGCGCCCCATCGAAAGCACCAACATTGCCGCGCTGCGTCCCGACGAGCCGCTGCCCAACAAATCGAGTTCGACAAGCGAAATGTTTTTGATTCCTTTGGCAGCGAGATGGTACAAACACGAGAGCCCTTGAATTCCCCCGCCGATGACGACCGCGTCTGCTGTGGTTCGCATTAGCCCAATCCTTCATTCCGAAAATCGCGGTTTTCCCATTTTTCGCGCAATTGCTCGGTAAATTGTTTTTTGTATTCGGGGTCTTGCAATTTGGGATGCAAAATTTTCCAAACCTCTTCGGCATCCAAATCGCGCGTACCCAAAATTTCTTGGATATATTCGTCAATCCGAACATGAAACGCGCGTACGGGCGGAACTCCAATCTCATCCAAAATATCATCCATGTGCTTGATATAATATGTCATCGTAACCTCCGCATACAGATTATAAACGCACACAACAGATTTTTGGAAATAATTTGGGAGCTGGGTTGAAAGTGTGTATAATCTGAATCGGATGTTGGATGTTAGAGATTGGTGGTTTAACCAATTCGCCAATCTTCAATCTCCAACGTCTGTCTTTCTGGAGAGGTCGCATAGTCCGGTCTAGTGCGCGCGACTCGAAATCGCGTGTGGTTCACGCCACCGGGGGTTCAAATCCCTCCCTCTCCGTTGATAGTGCGTTCGTTTGGTAGTGCAGTAGTGTATCTGATACACTATCGCACCATTGCACAATTGCACTTGCTTGGAGAGGTCGCATAGTCCGGTCTAGTGCGCACGATTGGAAGTCGTGTGTAGTCGCAAGATTACCGGGGGTTCAAATCCCCCCCTCTCCGCT
>SHND01000038.1 GCA_004295045.1 Chloroflexota bacterium
TCGTTCATAAAGCGCGCGGTGGCTTCATCTTCGAACGATTCATGCGCCATTACGTGGCACCAGTGACAAGCCGCGTAGCCGATGCTCAGAAAGATAGGTTTGTCCTCGCGGCGCGCTTTTTCGATTGCCTCAGCGTTCCATGCATACCAATCAACGGGATTGTCCGCGTGTTGCAGCAAATACGGGCTCGTCTCGGTGGCAAGATGATTTTGCATAAGAGATTTCCTTTTTTGATGAATGAGGACATTATACGCGATTTGCGATTGCCGTCGTTACAAAAATGCGCGCCTGTCGTTGTATTACGTGGCGAACAATTTTCACCGCAGACAAGGAGCAATCTCGTTATGTCTAAACGAAAACAAAAGCGCTCAACCACGCATAAAAATACGCAGCGCCATCCCAAGCCAAGCGCAAGCTCTGAAGTGCGCGAAAATCCTGTTGCACCCGAAATCGAAATTGATGAACAACCTCTCGGCGGCGAACGCATTCTCGAACCGGATGAAAATCAGCCGTTCATCGGCACTTCCAGCGGCGCGACGTGGAATTATTTGCCCGACCCGCAAGTAATGGATGTGCTTCAAGAAACCGAACGCGTGGAAACGGCGGGCAATGAACTCGCGGAGGCGCTGCGCGAGCATCACGCCGAATCGCCCGAACTATCGGGCGGTGATCTGGATGCGGATTGGGAACGCGCCAATGACGCGGGCGAAGAAACTGTTGGCGGCACCGTGGCAACGCCGGACCAAGACCGCGTCGGCGAATTAGGCGAGGCAGTTGGAATTGTGTATCAAGACGAGGAACCGCTGCACACCGAAGAAAAGCTGGAAAAACGTGATCGTGACCGATGGGAATTGAACCCCGCGTCCAAAGATGAAACAGAGCGTTAGACTCTAAAATGGGAGACCTCCGATTGATTTTGAATCGGAGGTCTTTTACAGTACGGATGATTCTTTGCGCGCACCTTGCCTACAACTTCCGCATTGCGTTTGACGATTTATGCATGACGCTTCATAATCCGCCGCAATGCCTCCCACCATTTTCACCAATCCCGCCGCGAATCTCACCCTCTTGCTCATTCTGGTCGGACTCATCGGCACGGTCATTCCTGTCGTTCCCGGCGCGCTGTTGATTTGGTTCGGGATCTTGGTGTGGGCAGTTGGCGAAAAATTTCAGCGCATTGATGTTTTCACATTGATTGTGTTGGGTATTCTTGCGTTGGCTGCCACTTTTTCAGAATATTGGCTGCGTCCGCTCGTGCAAACGCGCGCGGGGTTCGGCTGGAAACAAATTTTGGCAGCGATTGCCGGCGGCATCGTTGGTGGAATATTGCTGAGCGAAATTCCCGTTCTCGGCACCCTCTTTGGCGCGGCGATTGGTTCGGTAATTGGCACGAGCGCGCTCACCTATTGGGAGCGTAAAAATTTTGGCGAAGCAGTGCGCGCGGGCAAAGCGTATTTGGTCGGCTGTGCGTTGTCTTCGTTTGTCGAAGTTTTGATTGCGCTGCTCATGCTTGCGATTTTCGTGTGGCGCGCGTTCTTGTAAATTACTTGTTCATCCCGCGCAAAATCACGTTCAACACAATCGTGAGAATGATGCTCAATATGATGGAACCAAGAATCGGCACGACGCAAGTCATGTTCTCGCCTTGAAACACGAACGTCCCCGGAAATTGCGCGCCGCCCGAAATGCGCGTCCAGCCGAGCCACAGCACGCCGACGAGCGCGATGCTGATGCCGAGTACGATGAGTAATTTTGGGAAATCGTCCATGCTGGCAAATGGCTGATGGCAAATGGCTGATGGCTGATAACGTTTTGGCAATTCGCCATACGCTATCTGCTATTCGCTATTTGCCATCGGCTCTCTCGTAAATCGTCAAAAATCGTTCCAGTTCCGGATTGTCCGTCCACTGCACATTCGCGCGTTTGTATTCGCTCACGTTATCGAACAGCGTTCCATAAATCACAACATATTTTGGCGCGCGGGCGATGATGTAACCTAAATCAAATTTTTCATGCCCCGGCGTCCCGCTTCCCAAATTTGCCACGGGCATTCGTCCGATATGCACATCGTTGATGCCGAACATATCAATCGTCGGCAGTTCGGAAAAATAAGGCACCTGTCCCGCCGCGTCCACCGCAATCCATGTGCCGGGCGCGACATTTTGTTTCAACCATTTCCCCGCCGCAATGCGCGCGTGCGTTGCCAACGCCGCGTCGAACCCGCCGATAAAAATTTTGTATTCGCCATTGTACGCGGAAGAAAACCAGAGCGCGAGCGCAAGTAAAATCGCAAGTCCACCTGAAACATAGTCAACAAATTTCGAATTTCGAATTTCGAATTTCGAATTCGCAAGTCCCACCACAAACACAATCCCCGCCGCAATGAGCAAATACGCGAACGCGAGGAACGGCACAAAGAATCTGCCCACCGACCAATCGCCGCCGACATAAACAATGTACACACCATAAAAAAGAATCATCGCCACAAAATACGTGAATCCAAAAAACGCGCGCCGCGTCTCTTCCAATCTCGAGTCTCCAGTCTCCAATCTCCTTGCTTTCACATACCGCGCGCACACAACAACCAACGCAATCACCGCCGGCAATAAAATCAGCCAACTCAAATGCACGCCGACAAAGGTTTGCACATGTTCCCACCCGCGCATGATTTGCGCGATGGGCCCGCCGACGGAAACTTTGGCATAAAACGAATTGGGCAGAAGCGAATGATAATAACGCCAGCGAATCAGCCAGTACGGTACAAAGATGACAACGAACGATGCGATGCGAATTAAATCACCGCGCGTAAAAAATTTTCGTTGGTCTCCGAGCGGAGTTTGCTCGATCATGCGCCACGCGAATTGATGCGCGGCGGTCAAACCGAATACCGCGACCGCTTCGGGACGCGTCATCGCCGCGAGCGCAAAAATAATTCCGCTTTTCGGAAAGTTCCATGCTCCCGGATTACCGTCCAAGGCATATTGGGACGCGGATAAACGCAGATTTGCGCGGATAAAACCAAATAGGGTTTTTATATCCGCGTTTGTCCGCGTGAATCCGCGTCCGAGTAAATCGTTGCCATGCGTTGTGTCAGTCGAGTGGTTTGATTGGAAATTTTCCTGAAGATAGAGAAACGCGCCGAGCGTGAGCAAGAACGCCATCATCGGCGTTTCCAAGCCGCTCACGCTCCACAGCGCGAACGAACCATCCACCGCGAGAAACAACGCCGCCATCCATCCCACAATCGGCGCAACGCCGAGCCATTTCGGAAAACGAATCGTCAACGCCAGCGTGCCGATGCCGAATGCGACGCCGAGCGCGCTGCTCACGCGTCCCACGTCCCAGCCCGCGCCCACAATCGGCAGCATCATCGCCGTCCACAAAAAATTGGAAAAGCCCTCGACACGTTCGCTCGGATTGAAAGTCAGTCCGTAACCGCGCAGCGCGTTTTGCGCGTACACGTAGGAAATATACGCGTCGTCCACCGCATCCCAGCCAATCGCCTGATAAAACCAAAGCGCGTTTGCAATGAGAATCAATGCAAGCGCGCCAAATAAAATCCACTTTTTCATTCGTGACTATTCTACCATAGCGCGAAAAAAACCTTCGAGGATTCCGAATCCTCGAAGGTTTCAGTTCACAACAACCGATTTTGTTCGATTCGGTCGGGCGTTGGCAAGCCGAGATGTTCATACGCGCGCCGTGTTGCCGTGCGTCCGCGCGGTGTTCGGTCGAGAAAGCCGAGTTGCAGCAAATACGGTTCGTACACATCCATAATCGTATCCGCTTCTTCGCTCACTGCCGCCGCAATCGTATCGAGACCGACGGGACCGCCGCCGAATTTTTCAATGATCGTTCGCAGCACTTTGCGGTCAATTTCATCCAAACCGAGTTCGTCCACTTCCATCATCGCCAACGCTTGATGCGCGACGCCGGCGGTAATTTTTCCATCGGCGCGCACTTGCGCGTAATCGCGTACGCGTTTCAATAAACGATTCGTCACGCGCGGCGTGCCGCGTGAACGCTGCGCGATTTCCGTCACCGCTTGCGCTTCAATCTCCGCGCCGAGAATGTGCGCCGAACGGTCCACAATCGTTTCCATCGCAGGCAAATCGTAATAGTCCAAACGGTACACCGCGCCGAAACGGTCGCGCAGCGGCGCGGACAACATCGCAAAACGCGTCGTCGCGCCGACGATGGTAAAGCGCGGCAGTTTCAAACGAATCGAACGCGCGCTCGGTCCTTTGCCCGTAATCAAGTCCAACGCGAAATCTTCCATCGCGGGATACAAAATTTCTTCCACCGCGCGATTGAGCCGATGCACTTCGTCAATGAACAACACATCGCCCGCGCGCAAATTTGTCACAATCGCCGCGAGGTCGCCGGGGCGTTCGATGCTCGGACCCGCGGTGATTTTGATTGCCGCGTTCAATTCGTTCGCGATAATGTTGGCGAGCGTTGTTTTGCCCAAGCCGGGTGGACCGTACAACAAAATGTGGTCAACGGCTTCGTTGCGCTGCTTGGCGGCGTCGAGCAAAATTTTCAGATTCGCTTTGACCTTGTCCTGTCCAATATATTCCGCGAGTTTTTTCGGACGCAGTGAAAGGTCGAGCGCGAGCTCTTCTTGTTTGACGGAGGGAGAAAC
>SHND01000032.1 GCA_004295045.1 Chloroflexota bacterium
GACGTTGCGCCCACCGTGCTGGAAGCAGCAGGCATACCCGAACCCATTCAGGTGCACGGCGTCACACAAAGCCCGTATGAAGGAACGAGCATGCTCTATTCCTTTGACGATGCAAAAGCCCCGGAACGGCACGAAATTCAGTACTTTGAAATGATGGGCAATCGCGGCGTCTATTACAAGGGCTGGAGCGCGGTCACCAAGCATCGTACGCCGTGGGCGTTTGGCGCGAAAATGCCGGCATTCGACGACGATATTTGGGAACTGTACGACGGGAGCAAAGATTACAGCCAAGCGCGTGACCTCTCTAAAGAGATGCCGGACTTGCTGCACAAACTCCAGCGCGTCTTTTTGATTGAGGCGACCAAGTACAACGTTCTTCCGTTGGACGACCGCTCGTTGGAGCGTTTCAATGCCGAATTGGTTGGGCGACCCGAAACCATCAAGGGCAAGCGCCAACTCTTTTTCCCGGGCATGAAGCGCGTGTCAGAAGCGAGCACCCTTAACATGAAAAACAAATCGTTCTCGGTCACCGCGCAGATCGTGGTACCCCAGGGCGGCGCAAACGGCACAATCATTGCGCAGGGTGGTTCGACCGGCGGATGGGGCTTGATGATGCACCAAGGTGTAGCGCGGTTTGCTTATAACTTGTTGGGCGTCAACGTATTCGTCACGAATGCGGACAAGCCGTTAGCTGCGGGCGAACATCAGGTGCGCGCCGAATTCGCGTACGCGGGACCCGGGCTCGCCAAAGGCGGCGAAGTGACGCTCTATTATGATGGCGCGAAAGCAGGCGATGGCAAAGTCTTGATTACCGAGCCGATGATTTTTTCACCAACTGAAGGGGTTGACATCGGGCGCGAGCTGGGCACCACTGTGCTGCCCATGTCAAGCCCCGAACTCACCGTGTTTAACGGCGAAATCAAATGGGTGGAGCTGAGCGTTGCCGATGACGACCAGAGCCATCTGATTTCTCCGGATGACATGTTGAAACTGATCATGAGCAGGCAATGATAAAGGGTTGAGTGATGAGTGGGAACTGATCAACTGTTCAGACCTCATCCACTCCATTGGGAGAACAAACTATGGCTGAAAAAATTACCAATGTTATGATTGCCGGATACTTGAACGAGGAACCGGCGGTATTGGATTATGAAGATGTCATCAAGTCCAATGCCAAGTACGACGGCGTTGTCTGCATCACCCGCGACCTCTCCGGCAAAATGGATGTCAAGATTACCGACCACCTAAAGAAAAAAGGCGCCGTGGCGCTGGGTGGCGCGGGCTTTGTGGTGGGATTGTTCGCGCCGCCGCTGCTGCTGACCACTGCCGTTGGCGCAGCGTTCGGCGCCGGTGTGGGCAAGGTCGCAGAAAAGAAACTAAAAAGCCAGATCGAAAAGCAGGCAGAGGATACGATTCCGTGGGGCGGAGCGGGCGTCATCATCGCCTATCCCCATGAATCGGCAGACGAAGTGGACAAGCTCATTTCGCGCGCGCTCAAAAAAGTGACTGGGGAAGCAGAAGGCAGTAATGCCAAAGCGCTCAAAGCCGCGCTGGCTGACGCGCAGGCAAAGTCGGCTGCGCCTGCCAAAGCGCCCGCCAAGAAAAAGTAAAAGCGGCGCACGACAGTAAAGGGCGAGTGGCGAACGTCGCACAGGTGTCAGATCGAATGTTTTTGTGCAACGAAAACGATGAGACATCTCGCACGGCGTTCGCTACTCGCGAATGGAAGCATACTGCACGCGATTTGGCGCTGGACGTCACTGAGCCACCAGCATCATAGCGTAAGAGCGCCCAGCGCGTAGATGAGATTAATTTCCGTGTATTCAAATTGAGGAAGTTGCACGATGTCCAAGACACAATGGGGCGAGCCCATCCTCTATCGGCAGCGGCGCATCTGGTTTGTACCGGCGCTGTGGGTCATTCTGGCGATTGTCTTGGGAGTGTTTCTCAACTTTGTAAATCTCCAATCGCTCTCCCCCAATTTCACGACCGTCCTCATGCCCGGCGTACTGACTCCATACCTCTCTTCTATCGCCTCGGGGATGATGGCATTGACCGCGATTGTGTTTTCGTTGGCATTCGTTTTCCTTCAATTCGGCAGCTCGGCATATTCGCCCCGCCTCGTAAGTCTATTCACTACAGACCGTGTCGTAACCAACGCGTTAGGCGTCTTTACCGGCACGTTTTTGTTTGCGCTCGTTGGGCTGCTACTGCTGAATCCGAATCGTCCGCCTTTGTCAGACTGGACAATCGCAGCCGTGTCGTTCCTCTGGCTGCTCGCCAGCGTCCTCCTCTTTGTCCTCCTCGTGCGGCGAATAAACAATCTGACGATTGCCGTAGTTTTACACATGGTCGGCGAACACGGACGGACTGTCGTCGAGGGCATGTATCCGCTTGCTGCATCCAACGCGCCCGGAACAGATGAAAGCGCTCACTCGGCATCGCCTGTACCTGCAACCGAACTTGCGCCGATCTCGCAGACGCTGCGCTATGTCGGCGGTCCGGCGGTTGTAGTCGAATTTCGTCTGTCGGCGCTTGCGGAACTGGCACGGCAAGCGGAAGGCGTGATTGAAATAAAATACGCGGTCGGCGATGTCGTGGCGGATGGTTCGCCCGTACTATATGTACATGGCGGGCAACATGCCATTTCCGAAAATGCGTTGCGCGAGGCAATCGCGCTCGGGTTCGAACGCACCATCGAGCAGGACCCCAAGTATGCGCTGCGCTTGCTCGTTGACGTTGGCATCAAAGCGCTTTCTCCTGCCGTCAATGACCCGACGACGGCGGTGATGGCGTTAAATGAAATTGACGACTTGCTCAGACGACTCGGGCGCAGTCAACTAGATGTCGGTTACGTGCGGGACGCAGCTGGCTCGGTACGCGTTGCGTATCCAACTCCAAGTTGGGAAGACTTGCTCTCGCTTGCGATTGACGAAATCCGTTTTTACGGCGCTAACTCGTATCAAATCGTGCGCCGCCTGCGCGCCCTGCTTGCCGATCTGGAACCGATTGTGCCGAAAGAACGGCGCGCGGCGATTCAAGAGCAGCGCGCAAGACTCGAAACGCTAGTCAATCGCACATTTGTGGATGCTTTGGATTTGCACGAGGCACAGCAATCCGACCGGCAAGGCATTGGACTTTCACGCCGCATGGAACTGGAACCAATTGCCGAATATACTCCCGGCTGAGCCGTGGGGTCAGTAGATTCTGCGAAGATTTTCGCGCACACAGGAGGCAACAAGTTATGCTCGAACGTCCGTTAGAGTATGCCCTCATCGAATTCAAGGGCAACAAATTTTCAGGCAAGATCGTTCCCCAACTGCTAGATTTGGCGGAACGCGGCATCGTTCGCTATATTGACATCGTGTTCATCCAAAAAGAAAAGGACGGAACAACGCGAACGATAGAGTTGAACGACCTCGACCCCAAAGGGTACAAAATGTTTGTGCCGTTTGGCAAGCATGTGCAGAGTTTGTTCACCACCAATGACCTTGAGATTGCAGCGAGCAAGCTAAAAAAGAACACAGCTGCGATTCTCTTTTTGTGGGAGAACCTTTGGCTGGACGGCGTCCGCAGAGCAATTGTGAGGGCAGGCGGCGGTCTCGTCGAACGCGGACAAATTTCCGCAGAGATTGTCAAGCAGTTCGAAAAAGAACTTGAGAGGGACAAGAGAAAAGCGGCGGCGGCGAAAAAACGCGCTGCAGCAAGAAAAGTTGCAGCAAAGAACGCTGCGGCAAAGAAGAAAAAATAAATCTGAGGAGGTAGATTATGCGTAGAGGACCAAATCCCCCGGGACCCGTTGGCGGCATCGGGATGGGCAATCCGCCCGGACCTGTCGGTGGCGTTGGGCGCGGACCGAATCCGCCAGGACCGGTTGGCGGCGTCGGGCGCGGACCGAATCCGCCGGGACCCGTTGGCGGCGTTGGACGCGGACCGAATCCACCCGGACCTGTCGGCGGCGTTGGCGTCGGGCGACGTAATGGGGTAGGATTGTTGCGGTAATTGAGCCCGAACCGAGCAACAAGAAATTCCACATTGGTTTTGAACAAGACCTGATATATTACAGAAAAGCAGTTCAGCCGTGGGTATGGTGACTCCGGTCAGACCCCGAGTGTAAAACTCGTCCGAAAGATGGTGAGCCCATACCCAATCGTGTTCTCGACATCTCGGACGGTA
>SHND01000045.1 GCA_004295045.1 Chloroflexota bacterium
CCGACCGTGCAAAACGTTTTTTTCAACAGGTGCGGATTTTTGTACACCGCCCAATAAAAAATATCTCGAACGAATTGCGGCAGTCGCGCAAACCACCGCGCCCCAAACTCGCGCGTTTGTTCGGGATTCCGCTGCGCCGCGCGAAGTTCAGTGTGCAGCTCGCGCACACTGCGTTGATTCACCGCGCGTAGGAAATGCGGCAGCGTTACCTTGCGTCCGTCCATTTCGATTTCGATGATGGTGTTGACATCCACTTGGTCAAACACAATCAAACGATTTCGCCAATCGCGGTACGCGTGCATCATTTTGTTTTCATCAAGCGCCTTGCCGAGACACGCAATGATGAACGCGGTAAAAGAAAGCGTCTCACCCGTGCGCGCTTGATATTCTTGCAAAACGCGGCGCGGTTCGGTCACATCCACTTCGATCATGCCGTAGACTGTATGACGCCGCGCGGCAATGCGCCCGCCGTCGGCAATCACGTGACGCTCGCGCGGGTACGCCAGAACTTGGAACGCAGCTTGATTCATTCGACTGTTTATTGATACGCGGCGACCAACGCCTCTTCCGCCGTGAACGTTGTTTCAGTTTCAACAGCGGGCAGATATTTTTCAATCTGTTCAAGAATTTCGTCCGGCATTGGTACGAGTCCGCCCATCTTGCCAAAGAGATGCACGTCGGCATCACGCTCCACCGCGCGTTCTACATCTTGTACCATCTGTCCCGCGCTCATTTCGACGACGAGAAATTGATTGACGCGCTGCGATAAACGCGCGAGCTCTTGTTCGGGAAAGGGATACAACGAAATGGGGCGAAAAAGTCCGACGCGGATTCCCATTTCGCGCGCGCGTTGGATGGCGGTCTGCGAAATGCGCGCGGCAGAACCGAACGCGACAATGACCAGTTCTGCATCGTCGGTGAAACGTTCCGCGTAACGTACTTGCTCGGCGCGAATCGCATCGTCTTGATCCGCCAACGCCGCATTCATCGCCTCCAATTCCGGGGGTTTCAAAAAAAGCGAAGTAATGATGCGGCGCGAGCGTCCACGCGCACCGGTCAGTTCCCAACCAAAATCTTTTTTCGCGATTTCGCGGAGCGTTGGCATTTCGACGGGTTCCATCATTTGCCCGATGTTGCCATCAATCGCGATGATGACGATGCAGCGATATTTTTCCGCGAGGTCAAACGCGCCATACATCAAATCCACTGCCTCTTGCACCGACGAAGGCGCAAGCACAATGGGATGATAGTCGCCGTGTCCTCCGCCTTTGGTCATTTGAAAATAATCGGCTTGTGTCGGCGCGAGATTGCCCAAACCGGGTCCGCCGCGCATCACATTCACCACCACGCACGGCACCTGCGACGCGGCAATATACGACAATCCTTCCTGCATCAACGAAAAACCGGGCGATGACGATGAAGTCATTGTGCGTGCGCCCGCGCACGCCGCGCCGTACACCATGTTGATTGCCGCCAATTCGCTTTCGGCTTGCAAAAAGACGCGCTTGCCATCGCTCAGGGAAGGCAGACGCGTCGAAAGATATTCCAGCAATTCTGTTTGGGGCGTGATGGGATAGCCAAAGTACGCATCGAGTCCCGCGCGCACAGCCGCTTCGGCGATGGCTTCGTTGCCTTTCCAGAGCTCTTTCATTGAACGCGCTCCATTTCATCTATGGCTCTGCTGAGAGTGTGTGATTCACTGCCAAGCTCGGCGGTTTGAGGGTGCGTGGCGACTGCGCGGTCTTGGCGATTTTCGCGAGGCGTGCGGTACACCGTAATTGCAACGTCTGGACAAATGACCGCGCACAAGAGACAACCCGTGCAGTCGCCGTGAGGATCAAAAAGACGCGCGGGTTGATAGCCGCGCGGCGTAAACGTTTCCGCCATCCCAATCAAATGTTTGGGACAGACATACGTGCACAGCTGGCATCCTTTGCAGCGATTCTCGTCAATGACTATTGTGCCGCGCATTTCGTTTGCTCCTTTGCGATCGAATCGCAAAAAGCTTAAGCCGCCAAGATGGGAATCAAGTCAAAACGTGGTCAAAAATACGTCCGCGCCAATCGTTTTGGCGATTTTTTGCGCGCAAAAAAACCGCTTGCTCATTTTCGAGCAAGCGGTTGAAGGGCTGTTTTGATTTCTGTTATGCCGATGCGAGAACCGGCGCCGTTGACGGATTTCGGATTGACGCAAACCACAACATCAATGCGCCGAGCGCAAACAGCGCTACCAGAATTCCGACGATGACGTTCAAAATCGGAATCAATGCGACGAGTGACAAGAGAATCAATCCGACGATGAAAGCGAGAAAGCGATTCTGCGTCCACGACCCTTGCATTCGGTCAAAAATCAAACGTCCGATGAGCAAGCTCACGACGATGGGGGCAATGTAGGATGTGAACACCATGTAGGCGAAACTCAGGACGCCGATAGCGACGACACCCGTCACCACACTCAAGCCCGCCAAATCGCCAAAGGTGAGCAAACCGAACAACAACGCCAACATGATTCCGACGAACACAATCGCTGTCACAAGGACGATGAATCCGAGGATCATCAAAAAGCCGCGTCCGAAACTGCCGAGCGGTTTCGTGTGGATTTTTTCGGCGAGCGCTTGAATCCATTTCGGTACGATCCACAACGCAAGCAGACCAAACACGAGCAGAATTATCAAGCGGCGCAAATGATCGAGCCAAAAGTTGAGCGTTTGTTCTTGCTGCTGCTGCGCGATTTCGGCGGCGGTTGGTTGACGGCGTTCCGCGCGCGTTGGCACCACTTGCGAAACGGCGCCGCTGATTTGCGCGCCCGGATCAATATTCGCTTGAGAGACGGCTTCGTAATTCAAGTCGCCGCCAATTTTTGCGCTTGCCGCAATCGTCAATCCGGCTGGCACAACGGGCATGGGGAAATTTGAGGTGGGCATGAAAAACGTGGAGGGCATCCCCGCGTCTGTGCTGTCGCCAACGCCCACGCGCATGTTGCGCCCAATACTGCCGCGCAATTCAATCGCGTTCGCGCCCGCGAGCAGATCGCGTCCCACGTCTCCCGCGAGCAATCCTTGCATCGCGCCGAAAATCAAATTTCTGCCAATCACACTGCCCGGCTTGGTTTCAATATTCATTGCGCCGAGCAATGCCGTGCCTGCGACGTTCGCATTTTCGCCGATAACGATATTTTGCGCGCCTACGCGCAGCGCGTCCGCTTTACCATTGAGCAAAACCGTTTGCGCGAGCGCCATTACATCGTTTTCCACCGTGCCGTTGATAGTGACGGTATTACCGAGCGCGTACAAATCACCCTTGATCGTTCCATCAATAATGATTTCGTTGCCCGACACAAACAAATCATCGTCAACCACCTGGTCAGCGGGAATGACAATGCGTTCGCCGCTGCGAATATCCGCCGCATTTGCGGTCGGCGCGAGTCCGAGGAGCAGGACTGTCATGCCAACCACTAACAAACCAATTAAACCCAGAGATAGGGCGCGTTTATTTTTCATATTGACTCCTTTCGCGTCAACTACGCACCAAGAATTACGGATAAAATTGGAAAAGGTATCAGACGTAATCAAATTTCAAGCTTGTGGGCGATTATGGTCCCTTGGCGCGAATGTATTCATCCACGTCCACATTCAAGCGAATATCATCCACGTGAAAAATCGCCCACGGCGTGCCGTTATTCATCCAAATCGCCGAACCGACCGTATTTGTCGGAATGCCATTGAGATTGTTCCATTCATCCGCGTTGGTGCGCCATAACATTTTTTCGGGACTCGCTTGATTCTGATAGCGCATTGCCTCGAACGAATCAATCAAACCGGTTTCGGGATTGAAACGCACAATGAAATTCTCTTTGCCCGCCTTGAACGGAACGACGAGCAGCGCGGTGTTCTCATCCATCGGTTCCCAACGGACGCGCGGGTCGGTGAGGAACACCGCAGGCGTCCAAATGGTTTCCGCCCACAATCCCAAATTCGCCGCTTGATCCACTTGATTGCCCTCGTCCACACCGAACGGCGTCACGCCGCGCGCGTGTCCATCGAGATAGCGTTCATCCACTTGCATCATCGGCAC
>SHND01000073.1 GCA_004295045.1 Chloroflexota bacterium
TGCAAATCGCGCGCGGCGCAGTGGCAACATCGGGACGCGATTTTCGGAAATGGACGCGCGATGGAAAAGCCGCGCATCATCTGATTGACCCGCGCTCGGGTTTGCCTGCGGTGACGGATGTGCTGACTGCGACGGTGATTGCGCCAACAATTTTTCAAGCCGAAGTCGCGGCTAAAGTCGCGCTGCTGTTGGGCAGTGTCAACGGACTCGCGTGGCTCGAGGCGCGCGAACTCGCCGCGCGCTTGATTTTGGATGATGGAAACATTTTGACCAGCGCACGAATGGAGGAATTTTTGGTATGAGCGCCAAGTATGAAACACAAACCAACGACGACATTCCGTTATTGAATCCAATCGAGATGCTTTTGATGCTGCTCGCGTTTGCGGGCGGCGCACTCGCGGCGGCGGTGTTGTTGCCGGCGTGGCTGCCGGGTTTGAGCGCATCGCTGTTGGGTGATGCGCCGAAAGCGTATTGGTATCTCGCGCGCGCGACGGGCGTGATCGCGTATTTGTTGTTGTGGCTCTCGATGGTGTTGGGGATGGTGGTGAGCAATAAAATGGCGCGCTTGTGGAATGGCGGACCCACTGCGATCGAGCTGCATCAATTTGTCACATGGCTCGCCATCGCGTTCAGTGTGTTTCACGCGTTGATTTTGCTCGGCGACAAATACATTTCCGTAACGCTCGTCCATGTTTTGACGCCGTTTGCGTACAGCGATTATGAACCGTTTTGGGTTGGCATGGGACAAATCGGTTTTTATGTGTGCGTCCTCATCGCCGCGAGTTTTTACTTTCGCAAGCAAAGCGGGTATCGCGCGTGGCGCGCGTTGCACTATGGCAGCTTTGTTCTATACTTGGTTTTAACGTTACACGGAATTTTCGCGGGGACGGATACAGCGGCGCCCGGCATGATGCTGTTGTATCTGGGCAGCGCATTGATTGTCTATTTTTTATTGCTCGTGCGTATCTTGAATGCAATTCGTACCCCGCGTGTTACCCCTCATGGCGTCGCCAAAGTCACTCCCACAACTGTTACTCGTCGAGGATGATGAGACGATCGCGGAACCGCTGCGCTTTGGTCTGGAACGGGAAGGGTTCCGCGTTTTGCATGCTGTCACCGGAAGCGAGGGTCTTGAATTCGCGCGCGTTCACAAACCCGACCTTCTTTTGCTCGATGTAATGCTGCCGGGCTTGGATGGTTTTCAAGTGGTGCGAACTCTGCGCGCAGAATCGTCTGTGCCGATTTTGATGCTCACGGCGCGCGGGCAAGAGTTGGATCGCGTGATGGGTTTGGAATTGGGCGCGGACGATTATTTGGTCAAGCCCTTTAGCTTTCGTGAATTGGTCGCGCGGGTGCGTGCATTGCTGCGGCGACGTGAATTGGACCGCGGTGTGTCGAGCGGACTGCAAGACCGCTTGGTGAGCGGCGAACTCGTTCTCGACAAAATCGCGCGGCGTTTGACGCGCGCGGGCAGCGTGGTGGAATTGACGACGCGTGAATTTGATTTGCTCACCGCGTTGATGGAACGCGCGGGGCACGCGCAAGCGCGCCAAGAATTGCTCGACCGCGTGTGGGGCGTCGAATGGATTGGCGACCCGCGCACGCTCGATGTGCATATTCGTTGGCTGCGCGAAAAAATTGAAGACGACCCATCGGCGCCGCGTTTTATCGAAACGGTGCGCGGGTTCGGCTACCGTTTTGCCGCGCGCGAAAATTAAGATGCGCCTCTTTCCGCACGGATTGACCAGCCGCCTCGCGCTCACGTACATGTTGTTGGTACTGTTGAGCGTAGGCGGCTTGATTGTTTGGGCGGGTTTGCAATTGCAGACGGCGACGTTTGAACAACAAGAACGCAATTTGGAAATTCAAGCGCAGTTGATTGCGAACGCGCTGCGCAACGAATTTGGCGACGACGCCGACAAGATTCAAGTTGCTGCCTTACGTTCGGCTTTGCAAACCTACGCGCAAGAAAGCGGTCTCTACGCGTCCGACGAATTCGCGCGCGTGACCTTGGTGGATGATAAATTGCGCGTGTTGGCAAGTTCTGACCCGCGTGTGACGGAAGGGGTCGAACATAATCACACGGAATTTGCCGCCGCGCGCGCGGGCTATGAGCAAAACGAAATCCGTTGGGATGAATTTGCAAATCAGGAACGCGTATTCGTAGCCGCCGCGTTGCGCGGGAAACACGATGTGGACGCATTCGTACAGCTTTCGATGTCCACCGCGCCCATCAATGCAATGGTTCGACAAATGTGGCTGGGCTTGGCGAGCGTCGGCGGAATTATTTTGGCGCTCACGGCATTGGTGAGTGTGATGCTCGCGCGCAGCATTGCGCGTCCGGTGCAGCGGCTCACCGCAACGAGCGAGGCGATCGCGCAAGGACATTTGGAACAACGCGTGACGCCGGAAGGTCCCGATGAAATCGAGCGCCTCGGACGCGCGTTCAATCAAATGACAGAGCGCTTGAGCGAATTGCTTATGCGCGAAAAAGAATTTGCGGGGAATGCGGCGCACGAATTACGTTCGCCGCTGACAGGTTTGCGTTTGCGATTGGAATTATTGCAAGATACGGCGCGCACCAATCCAACGGTCACGCAAAATTATCTCGCGCAGATGGAGCATGAAGTTGCCCATTTGCAGCGCGTGGTGGAACAAATGCTTGCGCTTGCGGCATTGGAGCAAGGGAAACTCGCGCCGCGCGCGAATTTTGACCCCGCGCCGTTGTTGTATGATTTGGCGGATGACATTTCGCCATTGGTTCAAACCACTCAAGTAGAGTTCCAAGTCCAAGTGCCGGAACATTTACCATTGATTCACGCCAACGCGGAGCAAGTGAGAATGGCAGTACGGAATGTGTTGGAGAACGCGTTCAAGTACACGCCGCCGCACGGCACCGTCATATTGCGCGCGAATGTGCTGCCCGATGTTGTCGAAATTGTCATCAGCGACACGGGAGTGGGAATCCCGCCCGAAGCACTGCCGCACATCTTTGACCGCTTTTATCGCGTGGACACCGCGCGGCGCAATCTTGTGCGCGGAAGTGGTTTGGGTCTGGCGTTGACGCGTTTGATTGTGCAGGCGAATGCGGGACAGATTGCGGTGACGAGTGTACAAGGGCAGGGCAGTACATTTACAATTCAACTGCCGCGTCAGCGTGAATAGGCGGGCGAAGCGATACCAAAAAGAGGAATGCGGGTGCAGTAAATAAAATTCAATCGTTGCTCTGATTGCACAAGGCGCCTATGCCATCACCACCTCGACAGGCAGCCGTGTCAACTCTTCGTTGCCTGCCGCTTCATTCGTCGGCAAATAATTCAATTTCTCAAATCCGATAACTCGCCCCATCTTGTCTTTTTTTAGAATTACTTCGTCGCCAGTTTCCTCCGCAACTTCTTCGTCTTCAGGATTGCCCCACCAAACATCCAATGTGTTTGCAAAACGCGTATAGATAACTGTTACTTTTTCCATTTCACTACTCCTTCCTTCATTGCGTCCGTTGGGTACGCCGAAATGACAAAGCCCTCACCGTTCAAATGTCGCACAACAACGCAAACATATCTTTTTTCGATTCTTTTGTAATAAAGATACACATTCTTGTCTATCTTGCTAATTCGCACCTCGTCGGCGTCGGCAAGGGTTTGTTTCACACCTTGTTCGCGTCCTCGCATTGGAGGATGTTTGATCGTAATCAGGAATGTCCAGTAATCTTCAGTGATCCGAACCTTGACACCAAGTACAGAATCCACTTCAAAGTAGATTTTCCCACGCGGTGGCTTGGTTGACATGTTTGCAAGTATAAGTCATCCACTTTGCGTGTCAACTCAAATTCG
>SHND01000066.1 GCA_004295045.1 Chloroflexota bacterium
CCGACCATCACGCAGTTTGCGGTGGAACCGGGCTTTGTCGAACGCAAAGGGCTGGACGGCGAAATCCTGCGCCGCAAAGTACCAGTCAATCGCATTCTCGCGTTGTCAAATGACCTCGCGCTCGCGCTCGCCGCGTCGCCAATTCGCATCGAAGCGCCCGTCCCCGGACGAAACTATGTCGGCATCGAAGTGCCGAATGAATCTATCGCGATGGTAAGTTTGCGCGGCGTGATGGATTCGAAACGCTACAAAGAGTTGTTGCAAAAAGCGATCCTGCCCTTTGCGCTCGGACGCGATGTTTCAGGCGAGGCGCAAGCTACCGATCTCGCGGGGATGCCGCATTTGCTGATTGCAGGCGCGACCGGTTCAGGCAAATCCGTTGCCATCAACGCGATCATTGCCTGTTTGCTGTTCGCCCATTCGCCGGATGAACTGCGCATCGTGATGGTGGACCCGAAACGCGTGGAACTCGTCAACTATAACGGCATTCCGCATTTGCTCGGCGAGGTGATTACCGATGTGTCGAATGTCGTCCCCGCGCTGCGTTGGGCGACGCAGTTGATGGACGCGCGTTTTCAAACCTTTAGCAAGGCGCGTACGCGCAACATCGAAGCGTACAATCAGAAAATGGACAAAGAGGGCGGCGACAAATTGTCGTATGTTGTCATCATCATTGATGAATTGGCGGACTTGATGCTCGCTGCGCCGGACGAAACAGAAAAGTTGATTACGCGGCTCGCGCAAATGGCGCGCGCGACGGGCATTCATTTGATTCTCGCCACACAGCGTCCGTCGGTGGACGTGGTGACGGGTCTCATCAAGGCAAACTTTCCCGCGCGCATTTCGTTCGCCGTCACCAGCTCTGTGGATTCGCGCGTCGTACTCGATTCGCCGGGCGCGGAAAAATTGCTCGGACGCGGTGACATGTTGTACATGGCGCCCGATTCCGCCAAGTTGCAGCGTCTGCAAGGATGTTTTGTCTCGGATGAAGAACTTGCGCGTTTGACGGCGCATTGGCGCGCGCTGCAAGAGGATTTCGAATATATTCCCAAAGCGCCGTGGGACGCGCCCAAGCATAAAGGTGGCGAAGAAAAAGAAAAGAGCGGTGACGCGCTGACCGAAGATGCAATTGAGGTGATTCGCACGACGAATCAAGCTTCCATCTCGCTGCTGCAGCGCAAACTCGGCATTGGCTATCCGCGCGCCGCGCGCTTGATGGATCAACTCGAAGAGATGGGCGTGGTCGGACCTGACGAGGGCAATGGGAAACCGCGCGCAATTTTATTGGAAGAGAAACCGAAAAAGAAAAAGTAATGTGATAGTGGTGTGGCTCGTAGTTAGGTAGTTTCCTCATTTCTGCTTATAATCGCATTTACGATTTTACAAAATTACTATTGCACGATTGCATTATCGCACGAG
This sequence comes from Chloroflexota bacterium, assembly GCA_004295045.1. Classification (GTDB taxonomy): domain Bacteria; phylum Chloroflexota; class Anaerolineae; order UBA4142; family SHND01; genus SHND01. Next base: position 1,420 of record SHND01000066.1, read on the forward strand.
CTCACAAAGGAATTATTCATGGCGAAATCTCGCAGACCTGTCAAGACCAAAGAAGCGAAACAAAAAGACACTATCGAAGTCGAAGGGACAGTTACCGAAGCGTTGCCCAATGCAATGTTTCGTGTGAAACTCGATACGGGACATGATGTGCTGGCGCATATTTCCGGCAAGATGCGGATGTACTATATTCGCATTCTGCTGGGCGACCGCGTGCGCGTCGAACTTTCACCGTACGACTTGACGCGCGGACGCATCACGTATCGTTTCCGAACGTAACTCGCGTATCGCTTATGGCGTATCGCGTATCGCAGCCAACTCTCTAACGATATGCGTTCTGCGATAAGCGATTGGCGATAGGCGACATGCCTTCCATTCGCGTTCCCATCTGCGCCGGTCGCTGGTATCCCAGCGATGCGGCGCAGTTGCGTTTTTTGTTGGACGAGTTTTTTTCCAATGTCCCTGCCGCCTCCTCCGGCGGCGAACTCGTCGCCCTCATCGCGCCGCACGCGGGCTATCAATATTCGGGACAAACTGCCGCGTATGCGTATCAACAAATCGCCAATGCGGCGTATAAACGCGTCGTCGTTCTCGGTCCGAGTCATTTTCAAGATTTCGGCGCGCAAGCCGTGAACCGCGCTGATTTTTTCGAGACGCCGCTGGGCAGTGTTGCCGTAGACGCAAAATTGGTGAATGAACTTGGCGCGCAGGTCCCAATCAATTTTGTGCCGCTGGACAAGGAACATTCGCTCGAACTTCAGGTCCCCTTTCTCCAACGCCAACTGAAGAATTTTTCACTCTTGCCCGTGATGATGTCGCATCCCTTTTATCATTTCGGTTTGCGCGTGCGCAACGAATGTGAAACGTTGAGTCACGCGCTCGCGCCGCTGCTCGATCAAGACACGTTGCTCGTCGCCAGTTCCGATTTGTCGCATTTGCACAGTTACGACGCCGTGACCTATTTCGATCAAGGATTTGAAAATCTCATTGTCGAATACAACATCGGCGCGCTGATTGATTACATGATCAACGAAGGCGAACCGCGCGCGTGCGGCGACATGGCGATTGTGACGACGTTGATGACCTCACAGTTACGCGGCGCGAACAAAATCCGCGTGTTCTATCGCACCAATTCGGGGGAGGTGACGGGGATCAAAGAAGAGGGGCAGTACACCGTCGGTTACATGGCGGCGGGGATTTATAAAACAAAAGAGTGGCGGCAGGGGCGGGTCTAAAACCTGCTCCTTTGTTTTTGCAATGCGATATAATAAGAAGCGAAATTCGTTCGAAAACGGATTCCGTTTCCATGAACTACGCAAACGTTGTCGTTCACATTCCCTTTACAAACGCGCCTGTTTTGCCGCAACAGACAGATCGCGATGTCGCGCCGCTGCCGCGCGCGTGGCTCGACCGCAGTTTCACGTACGACATTCCTCAAGTATTGAGCGACGCGATTCGCGTTGGACAATTGGTGTGGGTGCCGTTCGGCGCGCGTCGTTTGCAAGGCGTTGTGGTCGAGCTCACGGAAACCACAGAGCTCGACAAGACGCGTCCCATCGAAGCAATTGTCTATCCCGAACCTCTCGTCACCCTCCAACAAATCGAACTCGCACATTGGATTTCCAACACATACCTCGCCCCACTCTCCGATTGCATTTGGCTTTTCCTGCCGCCGGGGATTCAAGAAAAGGTAGAGACACTGATCGAACTCGCGCCCGATGCGAACACCGCTGCGTTGACGGAAAAACAACGCGCGCTCGTGGAACGCGTACGCGAAGCAGGCGCCCTCAAAACAACGCAGCTTGCAATCTCGCAGCGTAATCTGATCAACTCATTAGTCGCGCGCGGCGTTCTCGTCAAGCGTGATAACGTTCGTCCCGCGCGCGCGAAACCGCGGCGTGTGGATACAGTGAAATTGATCGCCCCACTCGAAACCGCGCGCGCCATGATCGCGGGCTTGGATCGCAAAACTTCTGTCCTGCGTCATCTCGCCGCAGCCAACGCGCCGCTCACGCGCGCGGAGCTGGTTGCGCAAACACGCGCAACGGATTCGACGCTCCAGCGTCTCGAACGTGACAATCTGATCGAGCGCGTACCGCAATTAATGCGCTATCAACTTTCACAAAAATATCTGGAGGAACTCCCATCGCTGCCTGTAGCGCAAGCGCGCGTGTGCGTCTATCTGCGCGAGCATGGACAGAGCG
>SHND01000064.1 GCA_004295045.1 Chloroflexota bacterium
AGGGGAGGGCGTTGTGGCGAAGAATGAGTTGGAAGTGAGAACAAAACAATTTTCCTTGCGCGTAATTCGATTTGTGGGCGAGTTTCCAAAAAATAACATCGGAAATGTTTTAGGAAATCAACTGTTGCGTTCTGCCACTTCCGTTGGCGCAAATTATCGCGAGGCGAACCGCGCCGAATCGCGGCGAGATTTCATTCACAAAATTGGGATTGTTGAAAAGGAAGCAGCCGAGGCGTTGTACTGGCTTGAGTTGTACAATGACGCGAACGTAAGCGATGGGGCAGAATGTAGGTCACTTCTCGATGAAGCGAATCAGCTTGTCGCGATCTTTGTAAGCATTGGTAAAAATACAAAAGCGCGTTCAACGTTATATGATAGAACTCGAAAGACATGAGCGTCAAATCTGATCTCCAAACTTCGGTTTCCGAATTCCAAATTCCGAATTCCAATCTCGCCGTTCCTCATCTCCGCATTCGTCCCTCGCGCGGCTGGTCGGCGTTAAAGCTGCGCGAGGTGTGGGAATATCGCGAGCTGTTGTATTTTTTGGTGTGGCGCGATGTCAAGGTGCGCTACAAGCAGACCGCGCTCGGCGTGTTGTGGGTCGTGCTGCAGCCGCTCGCGACGACGATTGTGTTTACGCTCATCTTTGGCAATCTCGCCAAGATGCCTTCGGAAAATTTGCCGTATGCGGTCTTTGCGCTCGCGGGACTGCTGCCGTGGAATTATTTTTCGGGCGCCATCGGGCGCGGCGGTTCCAGTTTGGTCGGCAGCGCGAATTTGATTTCGAAAGTGTATTTTCCGCGTCTCATCATTCCGATTTCGAGCGTGTTGGCGGGACTGGTAGATTTTGGGATCACCTTTTTGCTTCTCGTCGCGCTAATGCTTTTTTACGGCTATCCGCCGACGCTTTCATGGCTGCTGCTCCCATTCTTTTTGTTGATGGCGATTGCGACGGCGTTGGGCGTGAGTTTGTGGCTGAGCGCGTTGAACGTGCAATACCGCGATGTAGGCTACTTGATTCCCTTTCTCATTCAGTTATGGTTCTTTGCGACGCCGGTGGTTTATCCGTCGAGCTTGATTCCCGCGCCGTGGAGTTTGTTGTACGCGCTGAATCCGATGGCAGGCGTCGTGGATGGATTTCGTTGGGCGTTGTTCGGCAACACCGCCGCGCCGGGTCCGTTGATCTTGGTCTCGATTGCGGTGGTGATTGTTACTCTGGTGAGCGGACTCTTTGTGTTCAAGCGGATGGAACGAACGTTTGCGGATGTGGTGTGAGGGAAAGGGGAAAGGGGGATGAGATGCGCATTCGATACGATCCTGATGCCGACGTATTGCTTTTTATGGTTCGAGATGATCCACCCGTTGATGCACTTGAGGAACCCGGGGGTGTGATCATTAGCTATGGTGAAGACGGCAAACCGGTGAGCGTTGAATTTCTTCATGCGTCGGCAAGACATATGGTCCAACCTGGAGAAGTAAGTGTCACTCTCGAGACAGAAAGAATTCGAATGTGAAGAGCGACCGGGAACGAATTACGGTACAGCAATCAGTGACATTGCCATTCGCATGGAAAATCCATGTCCCGAGCCAAGGCGAGGGAGCGGCAAGCAATACAAGATCGGTCGTTTGCAAAACACAAAAATTGCCAAGATTTGCGATTCTTTGTTATCCTGTGTTTGAGGAGCAAATATGACCACTTTAATCCGTGATTACACGCAATACATGGAAACGGCGCGACAACGCGCCCAAGCGCTTGGACCACGCGACGCAGAACGTCATGCGCGCGCGTGGCGCGCGGCGTATGCGGCTGGCGCGCTGGTCAAGGAACGCTATCCAGACGCAAAAGTTTACATATTTGGTTCACTGCTTTACGCGGACTCATTCGGCGAACACTCTGACATTGACTTGGCGGTGGAAGGGATTCCCTGGCCCGACTATCTGCGTATTTGGGGTGAACTTGAACGCCGCGAACCCGAATTCGAGATTGACTTGGTGGATCTGGGGCTAGTTTCTGCGGCTATGCGCGCCGCGATTGAACGCGAGGGGAAACTTTTGTGATTGAACTCTATAAACGCTTGGCGGAGCGAGTCCACAATGAGGTTTCCGATTTGGAACGCGAGGTCAAGCGCGCCCAAAAATCTTGGCGCGTTGTGCCGAGGACTACTGACCCTGACCCTTATATTGATTCGGTTGCGCTTAACTTGCACGGCTTTTATTCGGGTGTGGAACGACTTTTTGAGCTCATTGCGAATCAAATTGACGAGCAATTACCAAGTGGCGAAGCGTGGCATCGGCAACTCTTGGACCAAATGGCGCATGAAATCGAGGGAGTGCGTCCGCCGGTGATTGACGCATCAACGGTTATGTTGCTCGACGAGTTTCGCAAGTTTCGACATTTGGTGAGACATGTTTATACGTCACAATTGGACGCGGCGCGGATGCAGACCTTGATGGACAGTTTGTCAATCCTTTGGGCAAAACTCGCAGAACAGCTCGAGGAGTTTGCGAACTTTTTGGAGGAACTGAGCCGCGCCGACGAGGCGCGGTAGTATGCTCGCAAACTCTATGTCTGACATCGCCATCCGCGTCGAAAATCTCGGCAAGCAATACAAGATTGGTCGTTTGCAAAAGCGGCACGATACGCTGCG